>NZ_JBALDC010000040.1:0-74814 GCF_036917575.1 Nostoc sp.
AAATTGAGAACGTTAATTCGGTACTTTCTGTCCGTTGTGCTTACCTTAATGGAACACTCACTATTTGATGTTTTCGCCAAAGTGGGATGCTCCCGAAGGAATGTATAGTGGGAGCATCCCTTTAATGTATGGTGTCCAGGCATAAGTCGTAAACTCAAAACTTCCAAGAAATTCTCCCTTCGACCATCAACGGACTACCGGGAATCACACGTGAAATATCCGCAGCCGTTTCAAAATAATCGATATTAAACAGATTTCGGAAATTAAGCTGTGCCCCGAACTGTCCACCCTTGTAGAACAGAGCCGCATCAGTGCGAAAATAATCTGGCAGTCGAAAACTATTCAATAAATCTCCTTCTCGCTCTCCGACGTAGAACAATCCCAACCCAACCCCAAAGCCTTTCAAGCCGCCCCTTTGAAATTCATAAGTTGTCCACAGGTTAAGGGCATTCTCTGGTGTACTATACAGCCGATTCCCAACGCGATAGGTGTTGTCTTTGGTGATGCGGGCATCGGTGTAACCATAGCCTGCATAGATATTCCA
Source organism: Nostoc sp. (assembly GCF_036917575.1). Taxonomy (GTDB): domain Bacteria; phylum Cyanobacteriota; class Cyanobacteriia; order Cyanobacteriales; family Nostocaceae; genus Nostoc. The sequence goes on from NZ_JBALDC010000040.1 coordinate 545, forward strand.
TCCCGGCAAAATCTCGCCAGTCAGATTCAATTCAATGCCTCGACTACGCTGCTGACCGGTCTGAATCGAATAATCAGCATGGTTTGGATCCTCTGTTAAAACGTTGTTGAGTACGATATCGTAAAAAGCGAGGGTGGCAGAAAGACTTGTACTCAAATCTGCTTTCACACCAACTTCGTACTGTCTGCCTTGCTGTGGGTCAAATAGGCTGTTATCAAAGGCTCTGCCACCGTTCGGAGCAAAGGAGCGACTATAACTGCCATAAAGCGAAATGGCTTTGTTCGGCTGGTAGACAATGCCAACACGAGGACTAAACGCATCACCTTTTTGGGAATCTGAAGTATCGGCAAGTATATCTGCATTCCTCTGTCTAAAAAGATCAAACCGTCCGCCCAGTAGTAACTTTAAATTCTCGGCAATATTGACTTGATCCTGAATGTAGATACCAAGTTGATCGGTTAATCTAGTAGAAGAACCCAAATTACTGGGATCATCATTTGGTACAGGAACCCGTGGTGGCAGACGATACACGGGGTTAAATATGTCAAATGCTGCCGCTTCTCCGAACTCACTGGTATACAGTGGGTATCCACCCTGACTGAGATCGACTCCAAAAAGTAACCGATGTTGAACAGGACCAGTTAAGAACTTGCCAATCACATTGGTTGTTAGGTTATAGCTATAATTATCAAAAACTTCAGCTATAATAAGGCGATCTAGGGAACGGTTATCGTCTAGAATCTCACTGCCCACATATCGAAAACTATTACCACGCACGTAGGAGAATCGAAAGGCGTTGCGGAGCGACCAGTTGTCGCTAAATTGATGCTCCAGATTGTAACCAAGGCTACTGGTATTGTACTGATAATAGTAATTAGGCTCACCAGTACTTCGGTTGATGGGGATTTTACCATTTTGGTTGGGAAGCACCGTGCCTTGAGCTGGTAGACCCAAGTTAAACCCATCGACACGCGAATGCCTATATTCTGCGTCTAGAGTTAATTTTGTTCTTTTGCCAATCATCAAACTTACCACCGGGGCAATCGAATAACTTTTGCTGTTCTGAAAATCGACGAAACTACCCCTGTATTGGTAAAAGGCATTCAAACGATACAACACCGTTTTGGACTCGTTTAAGGGTCCAGATAAATCTATCGCACCACGGTAAGTGCTGTAGTTGCCAACGGTGGCATCGACCTGATAGAAAGGATCTGGAAGCGGTTTTTTTGTAATCAGGTTGATTGTGGCACCTGGAGAACCTAGACCAAACAGCACTGATGCTGGGCCCTTTAGAACTTCCACTCGCTCAATATTAGCCAGATCAGCTGATTGAGAACTGTTGGCATCAAACAAACCATCTCTGAGATAACTACCAGCAAAACCTCGAAGCACAAAGTTGCTTGATTGAAAACCGGGAATCTGTGTAATATTCGCTCCACTCACGTTTCTAAGGGCATCTTGAATGGTGGTCGCTTGTTGGTCGCGCAAGACTTGTTGCGGGATTACCTGAATCGATTGCGGAATGTCGCGTAGAGGAGTGTCAGTTCTGGTAGCAGTTGATCCATCTGTGGCACGGTAATTATCTTGTTCCCCAGTCACCACTAACTCAATCGGCTCATCACCCGAAGCTGATGGTTGAGTTGGTTGTGTCTGATTCTGTGGCTGACTAGTTTGGTTTGGTTGTGTTTGCGGTTGCTGCTGTGATGACGTGGCAGATGCAGCACTTGCAACAGAGAAAATTATCCCCTCATCAGGACTATCAAACAACTCCACAACTGGCAAATTCACTTGGCCTGTAACACTCACCCTGATGGTATTGGCATCAAAGTTTGTCACCGTGATTTCGCTAACACCCGCTATTGGTTTTTCTGAGCGAAATGTAAACGCATCGCCTGACGGCAGGCGCAGTTGGGCATTCGGAATATCAGTGATAAAGTTATTGCCACTGGAGCGATTTACTAGCTGCAACTGTTGACCTTTTGATGTCTGTAAAATCAACTCCACGCCTTTAGAGGTGGGGTTTGCTTTGACAGCTGTAACTTGGACAATTTCTGATGTGGGTGTTGGCGACTGCACCAATAACATTCTCGCGCTAGTAAAAACTGGTTCTAGCTCGCTTAATTGCTTAATCCTCCTATTTGCATGAGTTGCTGGCAATTTTATCTGGTGTTTCTGATTTTCTTGGTTGTCTGTCAGATTTTGCCTCTTACTAACTTCCTGTGCTAATACAGTCTGTGCAAAAAATACCGACATCAAAGTAGCCGCCAACAATGACAGTTGCAAATTCCACATATTTTCCTCACACCAAAATAAATTAAGCAGGCGTTAGCAACAGAGCAAATATTTTTGCTTGCTAGTCAAGAAGATTTCTCAACTTGCTCTTGCTAGTACAATACAGGATTTCAGTCCAAAAAATGGCTCCTAAACGGAATTTTTTTGCGCCTTAATTGGAATTTATGAGGGGGTGACAAGACAGCTAAGAGCTTTGACCTTCTTATAGATAGAGTCTTATTGACAACTGGAGTTTAGTTTAGTCCGCGGTGCAAAACTCTTTTTGAGTCAAAGTTAACTCTCATTAAGCTCAGTTATTTGAGAACAAGCTATGATTTTTTGTGAATGACTAATAATTCTCCTTTGTCCCCTTGTCTCCCCTGCTTCCTACCGCTTCACTTAATACCTTATAGCTAAAGCAAAATGCATAATTAGTAAGAGGTGGCAACCTCCTGCGTTGGAGAACTGTCTCATCTTAAAGTAGTAGATGCCATAATCCAGAGCGTCAATTAGATACTAGTGTGATTAGATGATCGGTATGAAATTCCAACTTTACTTAGGCTCTTTATTTTCTCAGATTAAAATACGTTATTGGTGGGTCAGTATCTTTTTGTGGATAGCTTTGGTTGCTCCAGCCCAAGCGTCTGTAATCCTACGTGTGGCAATTGAGAGGGGCGTTAATCAGGTAAAAGTGGGTAGTTCCACTACTGGGATCGTTAAAGATAGTACTGGCCGGACTCTTGGACAGTTGCCAGCAATGAGTGCATATTATGCTCAAGCCGTTCCTGGCGGAGTTGCTTTAGATAAGTGGCAGTCTGGTTTATTTTGGATTGAGCCAACTGGCAAGGGATTTGTTTATATTGGCGATCGCTGGTATCGGGGCAGAACTCTAGTTGTCCCCACAGAAAAAGGCTTAACCGCCGTTAACTGGGTTGACGATCAAGAATATCTCTACAGCGTTCTTGGTGGCGAAATGGATGCTAGCTGGCCCCAAGAAGCTTTAAAAGCCCAAGCGATCGCAGCCCGCACTTATGCCCTTTACGAACGGGAAAAACAACGAAATAATCCCGTTTATGATTTAGGTAATACGCCCGATCGCTGGCAAATTTACAAAGGTGTCATTAGTGAATCTCCTGCTACTTACACCGCAGTGGATTCTACTCTAGGGCAGGTACTAACTTACAAAAACCGAATTATTCTCTCAGTCTTCCACGCTTGTTCTGGCGGACACACTGAAAACGTAGAAGATGTTTGGGGAAGCAGCGAACCTTATCTACGTGCTGTTCAAGACTACGATCAAAATATCCGCGAGTGTAATTGGGTGAAAACCTTCTCGCCCAGTGAAATTAGCGTTAAATTTCCTGAGGTGGGCAGTGTGACGGCGATGATTCCAGAAACATACTCACCTTTTGGCAGTGTTAAAGTTTTAAAAATTGTCGGCAACAAGGGCACGAAGGTGCTACAGGGCGAGCAAGTACGAACAGCCCTCAAGTTAAAAAGTACCCGCTTTACCGTCACCAAAGGAGGCGATGGTAGTTTTGTACTGCAAGGACTTGGCTACGGTCATGCTTTAGGCATGAGTCAGTGGGGGGCGTACAATCTGGCTCGGCAAGGAGTGAACCATTTGCAAATTTTGGGACATTATTATCAAGGTGTAGCCCTAACACCGATTCAGGCGAAGTAATCAGGGATTGGGGATTGGGGATTGGGGATTGGGGATTGGGGATTGGGGATTGGGCAAAGGAGTACTGAGTTTATCTCCTTGTCCCCTGCCCCCCTGCCCCTCTACCCCTCTGCTTCCTATTCCCCACTCCCACGTTCTAACCGCCGTTGCCATTCAGCGTCAATTTGTGCAGAACGTTCAACTTCTTGGTCGAGTAAGTCAGTTTCGCTAGAATACACTAAATCTTCGTTGCCGATGACTTTTTCTGCGGCAAATTGTTGGGCATAGTCAATTTTTTGTTGCAAAGGTGCATCAGGACTGGCCAATTGCCTTGCTCTGGAAAGCCGTTCGCGGTTGCGATCGCCAAATTGGCGATTACGCCACTGAATCCAGAAATAACGCAATAACGGTATGCCTAAAAAACCTGCTCCGTAAGCCAATAGCAGCCAATAAATTCCTTGTACAAAAGCTACCAGTCCACCTAATTGAACAGCAACAGTTCCATCCCTCAATAAACTTCCCAGTACTAAAGCACCAACAAAATTTAGTATCCCTAACCCAGCACTCAGCATAATTTGCCCGGAACTTGCAGCGCTAAAACGCCAGGGAAATTCCTCCAAGTGATCTGATATTGCATGACGGCGCTTTTTAACTGCACTCACCTGCAACTCTGGGAAGTAATAAACAATTTGTCCTTCTGGGCTTACTCCTGGTTGCCCATTAAATCGCGTCAGAACGGGCAGCATATAATCTTCGTACTCTCTTGTGTATCCCTGACCAATGTCATCCAAATATGGGGCAATTTGTTCTGCCACCACTGCACCACGGTTACTCCGAATCACCGTAGCAATTTCTTGCCAGCGACGTTCTTCTAAGTTGGCGTTTGGATTACCATCGCCAAACAAAAACGAAAATACAGCTTCAAAGAAGTTCAGATTGCTTTCTTCCCGGCTTCCACGTTGCGGTTCCTGGTAGTGGGTGTCATAATTTGGGCTAAGATACCAAAATAAATTTGGAAAATAGAAGAACCCGCCACCGCCGGAATTACTGCCCCGATTGTCGCCGTTACGGTCTGAATTAGCAGCAGTAATGATAATAAAGATAGTAATAGTTATCAGGGCGATGGAAACAGTTAAGAAAATTCCAAAAGAAATGCGAATCAGGTAAAACAGAACACTCCAGACCTTTTTCCACCATTCCTGCAATCGTAAACGGAAGTATTTATTACGCAAAATTGCTCGAAAATTTTGTGGAAAAAGGAAAATTATATCACCGGAATCCGCTACCTGTAAATGTCCGCCAGCATCAGATGCCAGGGCTAACAAACTTTGATTAGCTTCAGCGACGTTCAATCCTGCCTGAGTTGCCACATCACCAACGGTAACACGGTAGCCCAGTTGTTCCACAGCTTGCATGATGGTGGGACTGGGAGCCATTGCTCTCCCCTCCTGTTAAAACTTATTCCCTTTTCTTAAGTATAAAGTTTTATTTTGAGTGACTTAGCAGGGATGATATGAGGTAACAATTCAAAATTCAAAATTGTTTGCACAGCATTTGGTAGAGAAGAGAGTTTTAGACTTTAATTTCAACTCCCACTCTAGCTTCCTTCCCACAGAGTAGCTGAGTAAAGTCGGAACCACTAAACTTTCCCAAACTACGTGTTGACGTTCGGTCTGAAACCTTGAATTGACTACACAATCAACAATAGTCTGACACGCAAAATGATATAATTACTTGCCTTGGCTTGATTAAATCAGCAAATTTTCTGCTCAAATATGGTTCAATACACTCTCGCTCAAAGCCCAGAAATTATCCTTACTGTTTCTGGAAAAGATTCAGCTAAAGCCCGTGATAAAGCAATGGATCAGCTAATGGAACTGATGGATGCAGGTAAGCTACCCACGGAACTGGAAGAAGGATTTGGCCCTCAACAATTAATTGAGGTAAAAGAGTCAACTATTGATACTGCTAATGGTGAGGATACAATTACACAAGCTGTCCAGATTCTGAGTAACTTGGCAACGCTCAAGCTGAAAGTTCAGGAATCACGATCTGAAGCGTTGGAAATTCGCAAAGCTATTGATATTCTGTTCACTGATGAGTCGGTGACTGAAGAGGAAATTACTCGACTCAAGGAAGGTTTTAAAGTTCTCAAAAATTTTGCTCAAGCAAATGTGCGTTACCAAGAAGCGCGGTCTAAAGCAGAACTAGCCAGGCAAACTCTAGATCAAGCTCTCAAATCCTCTGACAAGTAACGTTTACAGGATTATATGCACTGAGATACATCTTAAAAATGCAATTAAAAAATCTAGAATGCAATTTGAAAAACCTGCATTCTAGATTAACTGGGGCGCTAGGATTCGAACCCAGGGATGGCGAGACCAAAACCCGCTGCCTTACCACTTGGCGACGCCCCAACAATTTCACTATGCTTAGTATAACACTTAGTCTTGGGTTAATGTCAAGTACTTTAATAGTTGATTTCAGATAATGGGTTTTTACAGCAGGACATTGATGAGTCGGAATCTTTACATTTAGAATCTTTGATCATTTTGTTGAGGTTGACTCCTTGATTTTTGATGCTTAAGGCATAAAATTCTTTCCTTGGCATCTAAAATCTGCTTTACTTGATGGGTAAACGCCTTAGATGTCGTCTCACCTATTTCTTGTTCTTTACTCCCCAGTCTCGTGAAGGAAAACTGCTGCAATCCGACTTGATGATAATAGTTGTTTAGTAGCTAGCCATATAAAAAGTGGAATAGTCTTTGCATAGCGGCCGCAAAGTCGGCGCGGTTCTTGAATCCATCGATATAGCCATTCAAGTCCTAAGTCTCGAACTATGCGGGGTGCCCGCTTATGAATTCCGGCATAAACTGGGAAAACTCCACCCAGTCCAATCATTACAGCTTGTATTTTGCCCTTATGTTGAGCTATCCAATTTTCTTGTTTGGGACATCCCAGAGAAACTAAAACAGCGTTAGCACCACTAGAGTTAATCTTTTTAACCAAAGTTTCGTCTTCAATTTCCGTTAGAGGACGAAAGGGTAGAGGTTCCATCGCCGCAATCTTTATCTGCGGAAATTCTTTCTCTAATCTGTTTTGCATCCTAGACAGAATTTCTGTTTGGGAACCTACAAAGAAAATGCTTAGATTTTGTGTTTGAGTTCGCTGACACAATGCCAAAAAAATATCCATCCCTGCCACACGGTCTTGGCAAAATGCTCCCATTTTTCGCATCATCCATACCAGAGGCATACCATCAGGAGTAACTATATCTGCATTTCGCAATATGGTGGCAAACTCTGGATTCCAATGGGCTTCAATAAGCATGTGTACATTGGCTACATACACAGTTTTGCTTTCACGCCTACTTGCCCACTTCAGTATTGTTTGTATCTGCTGGTCAAACCGTAAAGCAGTAATAGGAAAATCAAGCACTTTTTTAGTAGGTAGAAGCACTCTCGCCACCATCAATAACTCCTGTATCCAAGAAAACAATTCATAGATTACCCAAACCAATCCAAATTATTTAATAATTCGGATTGGATGACTCCTGACTTTTTGTAGGCTTGTGTCATTGTTGGAAGTTAACACGTGGAGGTGCAATTGGCTTTTAGTATACTTTTAGCTTAATCGGTAATACTAGAATTATTTGCTGCTGTGTCTTAGCTTACTGTTTTATGTTAAGGATTTTAGACATTGCTTGACAAAATTCATACTTCCTTCATAATTGATTTTTAGTTAGTTCATCCAAGCATTACAATTGCAATAAATTCCTAGATAAATGCTGTATATTAAGTAGTATATAGTACTTAGCTTCTTAAGTAAGAAAGTAAAATGCTAGTTATTTAGTCTGCTGATTTTATACGTAAATATGCGCTTAAGAGCTTGAATTAAAATTAGTATATGTTAAAGAACGGCTAATAACTTTTGATTACAATTTACAAATTTATGACAGATTTAATTTAATCTCTGTACTGATGAAAAATCTCTAGATTTTATTTTTCTCTGAAATAAAAGCCCAAAAAATAAGGGAAAGATAAATTTATCTTTCCCTGCTCTCTCGTTTTTGTTATTGTCTGGCTTGTTACTTTCTTTAAGTTTTTGGCGTAACATTTGCCTTTGCTTTTTCAGTTGACGCTTCCTAGCAGAACCGCCTCTACCTTTATCATTTCTGCCTTCTTTACGGGGAGATTCCCATCTTTTCAGGCGCATAAATTTTTTACCTCTTTAGCAACTTGTTTAGTAGTGGGCAGGAGGAGAATCGAACTCCTATGACCGTAAGGCCGCCACATTTTGAGTGTGGTGCGTCTACCAATTCCGCCACCCGCCCTTATATCTAATCTTAACTAGTATACACTAAATTAAGAGATTTTGTAACAAGTATGAAAATTATTTCTCAAAGTTTTGCTGGAATAATAGTTTTCAGAATCTCCAGCTTAAAGGCGTGGCAGGTTCAATAAACTAGGGTCAATATCCTGTATTTTGGCACAGCCGCTAAGGGCCATTCCTACATTTAACTCATCTTGCAGCAGTGAAATGATATGAGATACGCCGATTTGTCCGGCTACCGCTAGTCCCCATAAAATAGGTCGTCCGATCAGTACTGCTTTTGCTCCTAATGCCAGAGCTTTGAGAATGTCTGTGCCTCTACGAATGCCTCCATCCAACACGACTTCTACTTTACCATCGACTGCGGCTACTATTTCAGTCAGGGCATCTAAAGAAGCGATCGCACCATCAAGTTGTCTGCCACCATGATTGGAAACAACAATTGCTTTGGCTCCATATTCTACAGCCCGCACAGCATCATCTGGGCGTAAAACTCCTTTGATGACTAAAGGTAGCCCAGATAATGACTGCAACCATTCTAAATCGTCCCAAGTGACTGCTGGGTTGAGCTGTTGGGCAAAATAGGTAAATAACCCAGATTCACCTTTTTCATGGGAAATATCTAGCCCTGAGATGCTCGCAAGATTAGCCAGATGTAAGTCTTGCGGTAAGGCAAACTCATTACGTCTATCTCTCTCGCGCTGTCCGAGAACGGGTGCATCTACAGTGAGACAAAGTGCTTTGTAGCCTGCTTTATCAGCTTTTTCTACCAAAGCGCGAGTTAATCCCCGATCTTTATGGATATAAAGCTGGAACCATCGTAGAGAATCTGGAAACTGATTACACGCAGTCGCCACTTCTTCAATGCTCTTTGTTGCCATTGTACTTAACACCATGCCCACACCAGCTGATGCAGCAGCTAAAGCTGTGGCAACTTCTCCGTCTGGATGGGCTAGACATTGAAAAGCCATCGGTGCAATTAACATAGGTAGTTGCAGGGGTTCTCCTAAAATGGAAGTACTTAGATTGCGATCGCTCACATCGACTAATATCCGAGGTCGCAGCTTGACTCGCTCAAAAGCAGCACGATTATCTCGCAATGTGATTTCGTCCCAAGCACCACTGCTGTAGTAATCAAGTGTCGTTTGAGACAAATGTTTTTTTGCTAGCTGTTCGTACTCAAAAAGGTTGATGGGTTGAAAGCGATCGTCTGTAGATAAGTAGGTAGACATAATTAAATCTAAGATAAAACTTTTGTTCGTAGTCAGCGATTTATCGCTCTGCATAAGATTTTAAATGGCTAGAGCCGCTGACTACGATTATTCCTTGTCAAGGCTTTTAGGATAGTTGTATTTATTTTTACTCACTTGGTTAGCGATCGCTCAACTGAATTTATGTACTGAGGTGTTGCTCAAACAGTATAAAAATTGCTCCCAAAAAAAAGACCTTTGCTTTGCGCCAAAAGTCTTTCCGTTTCAGAACGTTGTAAAATTTATAAGCAACGTAAAACGCTGATATGGTTAATTTAGTGGCTTCTATGCCATGAACGCAAAAATAACAACCCAATTACCAATTACATACTGACCATTATTATTACCCTTATACTAAAAATGCGTAGGCGCAGCCCGCCGCAGGCATCGCCAACATTTAAGTATAGACCCAGAAATCTCATCCTGCAACCAAAACTTCGTCTTAATGCAAGGTTTTAGGAGAAATTTTCCCAGGATTGGGCAACTAATTGAGTTAACCAGCGACGTTGTTGCTGATCCAGGAGTGGATCGTCTGCTAACAACTGAGCGGTCAATTCTTCCAAAGATTGACCCTGAGCGCGGACAATTTTAATGACTCCAGCGATCGCACTGGCAACTAGTTCTTCATCAATTGGCTGTTGTCGCAGAGCGATAATTTCTTGGGGACTGTCTGGAATGGGATAATTCATGGCGTGGGTTTACAGAAATACAAAATGAACAATAACTTTGACAAATTCTTAAAATTTCTTCACTGAATCTTTACGAAACTAATAGGGCGGAGTGTACCTTACTTTATGTCTTAAGAAAATCTGTCTTAGTGAATAAATTGATGGGAGATGTCAGGAAAAAATGAAAGAAATACTTTATTTAGAAGTTCCAACTCCAGATATAGAATCTGTGCGTAGTTGGTTACAAACAGATTTTGAACCTGGAAATGGAGAAAAAGTGCTTACCTCGGAAGGCTTTCGCCTTAAAATAGCTAGTAGCACCACACCTGCTGGAGTGGCTTTTTCCGAAAACTTGTCTATAGAACTTTCGGTATTTATCTGGTCGGTGCAACGAACTACCTACTTGAAAGTGTTTCGCTGGTCAGAACAACCCTTTCCCAGTGAAAAACAAATTCTGCAACGCTTGACCAAAGAAATCAGAAGCCGTTTTCCGCATCATTACCCAGAACCGCCAGCAATTGATTTATCCCAGCAATCAATATTTGCCGCACTCGGCTCTACTTATCCCCTTACCGTCAAGTATTTTCAGAAAATGCCCAACGGTGAATATGACCTAACTCGTGCCTATTGGTGGGAACAACGATGGCGCGAAGGGGTGCAGAATCCGCAGCAGCCGCGTCGAGTGGTGTTTTCCAGTCAAAGGGACTGGGGACTGGGGACTGGGGACTGGGGAAAAGGTAATCCCAATACCCAATCTTTAATCCCTAATTCCCAGTACGACATCATCTATATTGGCGGCGCATTAGGCGTAATCCATGCAGCACTAATGGCGAAACTGGGATACAAAGTCTTGCTGGTGGAACGAATGCCCTTTGGGCGGATGAACCGAGAATGGAATATTTCCCGCGACGAGATTCAAAGCTTAGTTAACTTGGGTTTAATCACCCCCGCTGAGTTAGAAACCATCATTGCCAGGGAATACAAAGATGGATTTAATAAGTTTTTTGATGCTAATAATCCAGTCAAACTGCGATCGCCCATCCTCCACACACCCACAGTCCTAAATTTAGGCTTGGATTCCGAAAAATGGCTCCAAATGTGTGGGCAAAAACTGCAAGCCGCAGGCGGTGAAATTTGGGATGAAACAGAGTTTATCCGTGCAGATATTGATATATCACAGGTAGTTTTACAAGTCAAGCACTTGCCCAGTCAGATTGAGAAGCAAGTAAGTGGACGATTGCTAATAGATGCAATGGGAACTGCATCCCCGATCGCTTGGCAATTAAATGGTGGTCGTGCCTTTGATAGTGTCTGTCCAACAGTGGGAGCGGCAGTTGAGAGCGGATTTGAGCCGGGAGTATGGGATTCCCAATATGGGGACGTTCTTTATAGTCATGGGGATATTTCACGGGGAAGGCAGTTAATTTGGGAATTGTTTCCCGCAGCAGATGATGAACTGACGATTTATTTATTTCATTACCACGAAGTTAATGCTGAAAATCCTGGTTCTTTGCTGGAGATGTACGAGGACTTTTTCACGATTTTGCCAGAGTATCGCAGATGCGATATGGACAAATTGGTGTGGAAGAAGCCGACATTTGGGTATATACCAGGGCATTTTAGTGTGGGAAGTCGCGATCGCACAGTTGCCTTCGATCGATTGATAGCGATCGGTGATGCGGCATCACTCCAATCTCCCCTCGTTTTCACAGGTTTTGGTTCCTTAGTTCGCAACTTAGAGCGCTTAACAACGCTGTTGGATACTGCCCTCAAACATGAGTTGTTGAGTTTCCGCCACTTAAACCAAATTCGCGCCTATCAAACCAACGTTTCCGTGACTTGGCTCTTTTCCAAAGGCATGATGGTACCCACAGGGAAATTTTTACCACCGCAACGAATTAACGCCATGCTCAATACCTTTTTTGGGCTATTAGCAGACGAACCGCTAGAGGTGGCAGATAACTTCATCAAAGACCGATGTGATTGGTTAACCTTTAACCGTTTAGCACTGAAAGCCGCTTATAAAAATCCTGCCTTGCTTTTATGGATTTGGGAACTTGCTGGCCCTAGAGATTTAGTGCGATGGCTTGGTAGTTATTTCAACTTCGGTCGTCATGCCCTGGTTAGTGCTTTATTAAGTCCGTGGTTCTCACGCTTCTTGAACCGAGTAGGTTTTTGGCTAGAACCCCGGAATCCAGGCTTGTGGCTGTGGTTATTGGCGATTAATTATGCGATCGCCACAGGCAAACCGCGATCGCCCAGCCAGGTAGCAAAAACCAACCCAGAAGCCATAATTCCGAAGTCAGAAGCAAGGATTCTGAATTAATCATTGGGTATAGGGCATAAATTACTTGACTCCCTATTTCCAACTCTTGTACAGACGCGATTAATCGCGTCTCTCCTAATTCTTGGGGCGAAAATTCGGCAGTTCTACAGATGCCAATGACTTACGCCCCTTGGGTGGACGCTGGGGATAAACTACTGGTGAAGGTGAATTATCATCATTAGTGTTATCACCTAATGACTCTGAGGACAAATTACTTGCTGACAATTGTGAAACTTCTGACCAGTAGTCTTCAGTTTCTCCGACAGGCGTTTCGGTGTGAGATGGAGTCGAGGAAACTAGTAAGTCATTGGCTGGTGAAAGCATAGAATCCGTCCTCCAAGAAGTAGAGGTAGTTGCAGGAGGATTAATTTCTGCTTCCATCTGTACGTCCTGTGGATTTTTTAGTTCCTCATCGTCTTCTAAGATTGTTGCTAAAGTCTCCCAAATTGGAGCATCACTAACATCCGTTTTCGCAGCAGGTGGTGGTGATGTAGATGCAGGCTGGGAGGTAAAAAACATTTGGATTAAACTATCCAATTGCCGATCTAAATTTGATGAATCCGAAGGTGAAACCGCTTCAGTTGTATCTGGTGTATCTGGAGAATCATCAACTTTTGGAGATGATGGGGGTTGTGTTGGTGTTGGCGTGTCTTTATTAACTGTCCAGTTCCAAGCAGATGATGCCGATGTCGTAGGGGCTTCATTTTTTTGGAATGGGATTGGTGCTGAAGGTTCGCCCCAAGAATTATCTAAATCTTTACTCAAGGATTCTTCTTCTGCTGACCAAGGTTGAATTGGCTGGGCGTTAGAAAACAAAGACCGAGCTTTTCTAGAAAATCTTCCTTGGCTAGTAGTTATGTCTTTAGGATGTTTTGCAGCATCCTCTAAAGAGTCGTAGCTAGGAACCGATGTATCTAGACATTTTTCCAAAGCTGCTTTGAATTGCAGCGTCTGGCGTTGTTGTCGCATCAGTCTTGTACGTAACTCCCGACAAACATTTTCTGACTGCAATAACTGCTGAGATTGTTCGTTGTTATTAGTGTGTAGCAACGAACATTCTCGCTCTAACTGGGCAAGGCGTTGTTGGCTAATTTGTAGCTGTGCTTTATAAGTATCAGTAAAAATTTCCTGACGTTGAACAGTTTGTACAGCAGTTTCTAATTGTTGAAATAAAGATTTTATCTGTTCTTGAGCCGCAGCTAATTCCTGAGTATGTTGGTTGAGCATCGACTCACTAACGCTAGAACGCGTTTTCTGCCACTGCAAAACCTTTTCTGACTCGGCTAGGTTGTCTTTTAGCTGCTCTACTTGTTCATACAATTTATTGTTAGCCGCACTTAATTCTTCGTTCAATGCCAGCAATTTCTGAAATTCCGAGTCAATAAGTGCTTGTTTGCCGCTTTCAGGCTCTGCAACCCAGTCCTGCTGGGTAGTATCTTGTAAAAATTGTGTATCTTCAGCTGGCATGAGGAGTGGCAGTTTTTTAACTGTCATATTGTCATTAGGCACAACTGAGTAAAAGGGACAATTCGCCTGTTCTGATTGTGGCGAATTAGCAGAATTTAGGGATTCCATCACAGCCCCCTTGTTTGAGGTGTCAGCTTCGTTCATCACTCTTGACTCACCTGCTTAAAAATATTCAGCAGTGCTGGCATTAGCATTGCTTATCAACTCGTGTCTAATCAGGGTTTGCTCTAGAAGCTAAGTGTAACTCTCTCCAAGCACCAGTAATTAATTATCAATTGGTCTTCCCTATTTTGTATCTAGACTGATGCCGTTATAACACTATGATGCTCTTTCCCGTCAAGATAAAGCAAACAGAAAAAGAACTCGATCCGCCTTTGAGGATAGGCAACAGAGGGGAGAAATCCAATACGTTAAAAACTAAATTGCATTTGCTACTGGCTGATGAAATTTGTCTAGATCCAAAAACTGCTTTGGTTTATATTTTGGTCATAACCGCATCTGTCTTAAGACATAAATATAAAATGTCTCCTTCAATACATTTTTATACTGATTTATTTATTACTTAGGATAGATGTCCGTATAACTATCTACTATTAGATGATAATTCTGCGCTCCTAGACGATCGCTATTCAATGTCAGCAAACAACTAAGAGCTTCTGTAATGGCTCTAATATCATTAAAGCTTGACAATTGCGAATAAATACGTATAAAGCAATGTTGAAGAAGTAACAATGAGTCTAAGTTAATTAATAAAGCTTTTTTAAAGAGCAATCTCAAATCAGTAGAAGCTTTTTTATCCTTAAATACAGTCCCAGCAAGCAATTATAGTCTTAGTTAGTGAGAGACTTTTTCGATCAACTTGTCTTCAATGCATCAAGTTTGTTTAATGACTACAAGAAAATTGTTTAAAGTATACTTGACTGCTTCTGAATATTGTTTACATCGTGTATTTAATAACAATACAAACACTATAGTTAAGTGTAGATACGAATATCCTTTTTTATTATTTTATTAAAGAATAATTATTATGACCGAGTTTTCTACTAGAATAAAAGTAATAATAGAGACTATGGTTACTGGCAATTGATATTATTTTGTCACGAAGTAAAGCTTTGTGGCGGTTATGTTTGTCTAAAAAATACAAAATTAAAGTAGAGGTGCTAAAGATGACTGACGTACTTGCAATAAATGCAACAATCAAGCAAGAAGCTGTCCAATTCCCGATATTTGCAGAAAATTGTGACAGCTTTTGGGACAAAGAAATTAGACCCTTATTTACAGATGAGTCTCTATCTTTTAAGGTAAAAACTCTTAACGGAAACTATGTCAAGTACGTCAACTTGGATAATGGAGCTACAACCACACCCTTTGCAACCCTCAAGCAGTACGTGGATGAAATGCTTGATACCTATGGCAGTGTACATCGAGGTTCTGGGCAAAAGTCGATCATCACTACACGAGAATATGATGCCAGTCGGAACATTATTCGGGACTTTGTGGGATCATCTGCAAATAACTATGTAATCTTTGCGAAGAATACTACAGAAGCAATTAATGGAGCCGCCACACTTTGGGCAAAAAAACCTGGGAAAATCTTAGTTTCTGATATCGAGCATTCATCTAACCTGCTGCCTTGGGTTACTAGAGACGAAGTTGTGCAGTACAGAACGCAGCCAGATGGAAGTGTAAGTATTGCAGAAATTGAAGATATCTTTAAGGCACACCAAAATCTCCCCGAAGCCGAGCAAATTAAGTTAGTAACTATTACAGGTGCTTCCACAATTACAGGTTACAGACCGCCAATTTATGAAATCGCAGCTTTAGCACATCGGTATGGTGCAAAAATATTCGCTGATGTGTGTCAGTTAATTCAGCATGAACGAGTCGATATGCGTGCAGATGATGACCCATGTCATTTAGATTTTGTGGCTTTCTCTGGACACAAGATGTATGCCCCTTATGGAACCGGAGTTTTGCTAGGGCCAAAGGAATTTTTTGATAGCTCCTACCCTTATCAAATCGGGGGTGGAAATCTGCCTTATATCACCAGGAACCTGGAGATCAAGCGTTTTTATACAGAACGGGCCCATGACCCTGGAACACCAAACGCAATGGGTGCGATCGCCATTGCCAAGGCGATTGAAATTATCGAAGCAGTAGGGCGCGATCGCATTGCTAATTATGAACATTCTCTAGTTGACTTCACATTCACACGACTTCAAGCTATTTCTGGTGTAAAAGTACATATCCGAGGAGATAATTTAGCCCATGTTATTCCCTTGGATCTTGATGGGTTTGATGGACGCTTAGTAGCAGAAATTCTGGCACAGGAATATGGCATTGGCATTCGGGCTGGGGCTTTCTGCACTTATGAATACATTCGCAAACTCAAGAATATTTCAGACGAGCAAGACTGGGAAATTGCTCAGGAAGTAGACAGAGGAATTACACGCAATATTCCTAGTATTATCCGCGCCAGCTTTGCTGTATATAATACATTAGAAGATTGCGATCGCTTTATAGATGCGATCGCTCAAATAGCTAAAAACGGATTGGCTCATTATTTGCCCGATTACACACAAGATCAGATGACTGGTGTTTGGACAGCAATAAACAGCCAGTTTTTTTAAGGCATTGAAAGAGGCAGTACAGAGGGGAAAGACTGACTGCAACTTTTCCCCTGCTTCATTTTCTGTTTCTTAATTAGGAAGTACAAATTATAAGGAGGTAATAGCTTGAGCGATGAAAACCTCTTTGACCACGAGGATTATCTACAGGCACGGGTTGAACAGTGCATCTGGCAAAAAAGTACAGATGCAGGTATTTCGCGCCAGCGCTTTCTGAAAATACTAGCTACTATGGTTGGTGCAACAGCCATCGGAGGGTTAGCTAAACCTGCACTCGCTCACAGTCAGACAGTTGTTAAAACTAAAGGCAGTAAAATACTTAAGCCATTGCCACCAGGGTATATCTCTCATAGCAAAGGCACATTAGAAATGAACTGGGAAGCGATGTATGGGCGTGGCTATTTAGTACCAAATGATTGGTTCTATGTTCACAACCGTAGTACACCTCCCCCTTTTGACCCATCTAGATGGCGTTTGCAAATTCATGGAACTGGCGTTTCTGCCCCCTGTGAATTTACCTACGATGAAATCATCGCCATGCCATCGATTTCAGTCACTTGTGCTATTGAGTGTGCTGCCAATGGTCGGCGCTTCTTTGAAGAAGCTTACAACACCCCACTCCCTGGAACACGGTGGAGACTTGGGGCTATTGGTGTGGCTGAGTGGACTGGTGTACCACTTGGGATGTTATTAGAGCGAGCTGGACTGAAATCCACTGCAAAAGACGTACTCGTTGAGGGTGCAGATGTAGATTCACTGGACTCAAAACATAAATCCAAGTTCAGTAGCGTAGTTCCAATTAGCAAAGCATTAGCAGATAACTCCCTCGTCGTCTACGCCATGAATGGAGAACCATTACCTCCAGATCATGGTCAGCCGTGTCGTGTTTTGTTCCCTGGTTGGGGAGGAAACGCCAACGTTAAATGGATTGAGCGGATTGAGGTTTCCGAAACACCGATATATACACAGTGGGTAACAGAGCAGATGGTGCTGGTTGGTGCAGATTATCCAGCGATCGCACCGTATAAAGGTAAGCTGATTACCTATCAAAATGTTAAGAGTGCTTTTGAGTTGGCTTGGCCCGCTACGCTTTCTGCTCGAACCCACTTACTACGTGGACGTTCTTGGTCTGGAAAAGGAAAAATTATCCGTGTAGAAGTCAGTTTAGATGGCGGCAAAACTTGGCAATTTGCACGACTGAGAGAACCAAATTTTCCATTTGCGTGGGTACGCTGGGACATTGAATGGAACCCACTTCCTGGGGAATATTTTCTCCAGGCTCGTGCTACTGACAATTTAGGTAATACACAACCAACTACTGTTCCGTGGAATGACTGTGGATTGCTCTATGGAGGTGTTGTTAGCCATCCGGTGACAGTACAAGGTTAATCACACCAAATCAATTCTCTAGAAAAATAATTATTTATGATTGATTTTAGTTGGTTGATTTTAATCAGTGGGGGTTTAATATCTGGAGTCATAGCTGGACTTTTAGGAATAGGTGGCGGTATTATCACAATTCCTCTTTTAGTCACACTAGGTTATACTCCTGTTCAAGCGATCGCAACTAGTAGCCTTGCTATTGTGATTACTTCAATTTCTGGAAGTTTACAGAATTGGTGGATGGGCTACTTTGACTTTAAACGAGTAATTTATTTGGGAATTCCAGCTTTTTTAACTACTGGAATAGGCGTATATTTCGCCAATAAAATACCATCTTATATAATACTTTTTACATTTGGCATCATACTACTTGCTAATATCTATCTGATTGAGCTTCGCAAGCAACTATCCTTCCAGGGAATTGAGAATACAGCACCAGTATTTAACCCATTAGTTTCTAAAATTGGCACTGGGGGAGCAGCAGGAATTTTAGCAGGTTTATTCGGTTTAGGTGGCGGTACGATTATGGTTCCACTGCAAATGCTGCTACTGGGAGAAGAAATTAAAGTAGCAATTCAGACTAGTTTGGGCGTGATTGTCATCACTGCTTTAGCTGCCTGCACAGGTCATACATTAGAAGGAAATATTCTGTTTGTTCAAGGTATAGTTTTGGGATGTGGCGGTCTTTTAGGGGTTCAGATGAGTACTCGCACATTGCCTAAACTGCCAGATTCCACCGTGAGTTTAGTGCTTCGCATTTTCTTAGGAATACTATCAATTTATATTTTTTGGCAAGCTTGGACAAATTATCAACAAATAATTACTAATTCGTAATTCGTAATTCGTAATTCTTATAATTACAGCAGGTTTAATTTATTTTAACCACATACCTTGTAGGAAAATTCCTAGTCCAAGACTGGGAACGAGGCAACCTAAATTTGATGTTTGTAGTGGTGTCCATCCTAAAGTTATTGCTACTCGTAATTACGAACTACGAATTAATTATTCGCTCAAGGTAGCCACCGGGGATGAAATCCGGCTAAGGGGAGTTGTTCTGGTCTAATTTCAACAGTCGCAGCATCGGCGATGGGTAACAGAGGCATTAACCACAGGCTACTGGTAGCAATAACATCTCCGTCATCGGTTTTCAAAGTATTTGCGGGTAATGATGCTGTTGTGTTTGTCTGCGGTACTACTTGGTCAAATAACAAGCCCAAACCGTCGGCAGATAAACTCATTTGCACATTCCGTTGAGCCGGAGGCAGTACTAACAGTGGTTTCTGTTGCCCAGTTTTCAAATCAATTGCTACCACATAGGGCTGTTCTATGTATTGTTCCTTGGATACTAGCTGTGTTAGCAAGCAATAGAGGGTGGGTGAAGCGATGTCAAATTGGCAACTGAGAATTGAGCCTGTTGTTTTTAATAGCTGTTTCTGTACACCTTGGTTTGTCACCAAAAATAAATCCCGCGTGTAATCTGTATTAAACTTTACCATCGCTGCTTGAGAGCCATCTTTGGAGAAAGCCTGTACCAAACCAAACTGCGGCAGAAAATCCAGGGGTTTACTAGCATCACCTTGCAGTGGTAAAATCGCTGCTCCCTGTCCTTGGGCAACTGCTACAGCTTTACTATCTGGTGTCACCATAAAGTCTCCCCCTGGTTGGCTTTTTAGACGTTTCGGGGTGGGTTTTTCTGCTGAACCATCAGTGATTGCTGGCATAAACCATAGTCCAAAGTCGCCAGGATTAGTTTTATTTCCCCTCTGGATGACAATAGTTTGCCCATCAGGTGATAAGTCAAATTTCAGGTTTTGATAATCTTTACTATCTAAAGTTAGGTCAACTTTGCCTTCTGATTCTGCTTTTTGTCCAGATTTAGCAGAAACGCCTGTTGTCACCGTATACAGTTTGGCTGAAAGTAAGTCTTGATTGTTTGCGGCGCGAGCAGAAAATAAAATTTTCTCCCCATCAGGAAATGACTCAAAGTCGATTACTATCAGGTCTTTGGGGGTAAGTACCCTTTTTTGCTCTTGGGTTAAGTTATAAAGAACTAACCGTCCCTGTTCTTCTTTATCGGTTCCGATGTAAAGAATAACGCGATCGCGTGTCCGAAAGCTACCTGTAAAAGGCTGTATGACACGATTTTTGCCTTCTTGCTCCGCAAACTTATCTTTAGCTCCCTGTAACTGCACTTTATAATTTGTGCCATAAGGTGCTGGTGTTATCAGTGTATAAACCATCCGCCGCCCTGCCCAACTGAATTTACCTGCTAAGGGTGGCTCGATTTTCAAGTTATCCTCGACGCTTTTTACTTCCATTGGGCGGCTGAAGGTGAGGGTGAAAGAATTATCTTCTGCCCCAATTTGTTGATTTTGCCAGGTAAATTCCCGGACACGAGCAGTTACCACATCACCTTGCAAGATGATTAACCCAATCACCACACTCAGCAGTAGCATTAGTGCGATCGCTATACGATCCAGTGGTTGGATAAATGCTTTAGATTTAGTCATTAGTCATTTGTTATTAGTCATTTGTCATTAGTCATTTGTCATCAACAAACAACTAATAACTATAAGGATTTTGGGGTTGAGGAATCTTTTTGAGAGAGGTAGCGGCAATGGTAAGTTGGCGTTTACCTGCCAAATTTTCTGTTACCATTTGTCCTTCTACTTCCAGCCAGGTATCAGCAGAGTAAGGCTCTTGATTATTTGGGAGTTTAACGGGCAATCCCACTGGGTAAGCATCTGCTGCACAGCAAGTTAAGACAAATCGAGCTAAAAACAAATATTCTTTTCCTATATCCGGGGGATGGATGACAAATCCCTGCACCTTGACTTTTTGTCCTGTATATGTGTCTGGCTCTGGATAGACATTAACAGTGCGTACCCAGTCTACAAGCGATCGCTCCTCTGGACGAACAGTAGCCCGAAAGGCTTGAGGTTTGACACGTGTGCTTCCCAATAAATCAGCCGTCACCCCCCTTTGGAGTGCTTTATCACTGGCAAAAACTTGCGGTGTAATAATAAAACCTAGAATCGCTGTAGTCAACAACAAAGTACTGCCCCAACCAGGGGGAAATAAACTAATATGCGGAGCGTTTGGCGTCACATCACGGCGACGACGTTGCCAAAGTTCCTGCATCTTGAAGAAACCAATAACAATCAAGCTGATACCAGTCACAACTACGAACCAAATGTAATTTGGATGAATTAACAGGTTCAGCTTGTTAGTTAGCCAATATCTCAACATCAAAGTGCCCCAAGCTGTAATTGCTAGAGCATCGAGCCAAGGGAGTAATAAATTTGGGATTCTAGATTTGGGATTTTTGTTAGTCATTGGTCATTAGTCATCGGTCATTAGTCATTGGTTATTAACAATGGACTAATGACAAATAATTTTTTAAAAGACGTGCAAGTTTAGGAAAAGTGTAAACACAAATGTTAATTGTGCTGCTAAAGCAAATAAGTAAAAAACTGTTTTGGGTTTAAAAATGGATAACATCAAACCAATACCTTTGATGTCAATCATTGGGCCAAACACTAGAAATGCCAACAATGAACCACTGCTAAAGGTTGAGGCAAAAGATAGGGCAAAGAAAGAATCAACTGTAGAACAAATTGACACGACTACCGCTAATATCAGCATGACCACAATTGAGGTAATCGGCCCAGCACCCAAACTGAGAATTAATTCACGGGGAGCTAGGACTTGAATCGCAGCAGCGATCGCACTTCCAAGAACCATGACTCCGCCGAGTTCTCGGAATTCTTGGATGCTATTATCCACAACTAAGCGCAGTTTTGCTGCTAGCGGTTTATTGGAAGTAGAGACTGTAGTAGGTGGTATGAAATTAGCATCTATCCGTAGAGGTATACCTGCTTTTCCTCCTAAGATATAAGTCCCAGATTGCAAGAGATTTGGTATTGTTGCTTCCTCTTGTGCTTGGTAAGTTTTACCACGGCGTTTGGTTTCAGGCTGCGCGGGTGGATTAAACTTCATATAACGAGCGATCGCAGGTTGGATTATGGGATTTAAATCCTTTTGAAAACTGAAAACATACCCGATAATTGTGGCAATTGCTAAGGAAAATACGACTCTTAAGACCACTATTTCTGGCTGATCTCGAAATGCTGTCCAAGTTGACCAAATTACAATTGGGTTAATTGTTGGTGCTGCTAGCAAAAAACCAATTGCCACTGGTGTGGGTACTCCTTGAATCAGGAATCGCCGCGCTACCGGTACATTCCCACACTCACACACCGGAAATAAAAAGCCGATCGCGCTGCCAACTAAAGCACCCAGCAACGGATTTTTGGGCATTTTTTCTACTAGTTTGCGCTCATCAACAAAAAATAGCAGCAAACTGGAGAATAAAACCCCAAGAAGCAAAAAAGGCATCGCCTCGACTAGCAGACTTAAAAATAGCGTAAAACCATTGTTCAATTGATTCATGGGCGTCGCAGTCAAAAGCGGTTTTTAGTTTTAGGGTTCTGCTTAGTCATTCTATCGAAATGGGGATCAAAAGCAGTTCGGGAAAATTAAACATCATTTATGTAGCAAGTTATCCTATTTACAAATAACGCTTGAGCGCTACAAACCTTGATTTCACAAAATTTCGTGACTTTTAACTGAGTGTATTTACTAACAATGACCATTTCTAAGATTGTCTAAGTTCAGAAATTGTTCCCATCTAGAGAGCAAGTAACTGCACAGATGATTTGAAATTACCTATGTTTATACTTACAGTAATTTGCTGGATAAAATATTAGTTCGGCTGTATTTTCATCAAGTATTCACAGTTCTTCAAAATTTGGGGTAGGCGTAGCCCGTCGTAGACATCGCTGTTGGTTGCTACCATGATTGATTTTGACTAGTTCTAGCAAAATTTGATTTGAGCTTTGGTTGATTTTTTACTACAAAAATTTTAAAAAGGCAAGACCAAAGTTTAGCAGATACAGGAAATGATTGGGGAAATATTTTGGCATTAGCGATCGCCTGAATTTCTGCATAATATAAAAAGTTGAGTGATGGCGAGTCAATCAGCCTTAAAAAGAGTGTAAAAATAATATCCCCGACTTCTGAAAAGAAATCGGGGATATAGTCTACTTTTTGACGATTATTTTTGATTACGTTTTGTGGGAATCCCCCAAATCTTGATTTGTCGATCAAATCCACCACTGGCAAGAATTTTACCATTTGGACTAAAAGCGATCGCGCTTACCCAGTCTGAATGTCCATTCAGTGTATTTATTAACTCGCCTGTAGTTAAATTCCACAACTTAATCCCATCTCTGCCGGCACTAGCAAGAGTTTGTCCATCGGGATTAAGGGCGATCGCATTTACCCAGTTATTATGTCCTGTAAAAGTGCGGACTAATTCTCCAGTATTAATATTCCACAGTTTTATGGTGCGATCGTGGCTAGCACTAATTAATGTTTGTCCATCTGGCGTAAAGGTTACAGCACTAATAACATCGGAATGAGCTGCCAATTGACTGATTAATTTACCAGTACTCAAGTTCCACAGCTTGATTACACCCTTATTATCACCGCTAGCCAAGGTCTGTCCATCAGGACTGATAGCTAAAGTATAAATCGAATTATCAAAGCGTACTATAGTCCCTAGAGGACGCTGCTGTAGCAAATCCCAGAGACGAATCCCATCTAAAGCTCCACTGACGAGAACTTTACTATCAGGAGACACCGCTAAA
Source organism: Nostoc sp. (assembly GCF_036917575.1). GTDB lineage: Bacteria > Cyanobacteriota > Cyanobacteriia > Cyanobacteriales > Nostocaceae > Nostoc. The sequence continues at coordinate 24,243 of NZ_JBALDC010000040.1, forward strand.
GATAATACGTTACTGGTATGTCCGACAAAAGAGCGGCTAAATTTTAAATTTTTCAGGTTCCAGAGGTTAATTGTATCGTCATCGCTACAACTAATCAGGGTTTGCCCATCTGGTGAAATTACTAAAGATTCTACGGCTTCTTTGTGTGCTTTGTTAATAGTCGCTAACTTTTTACCCTTTGCTAAATTCCACAGGCGAATTATACCTTCGTTTTCTGCACCTCCGCTCACAAGAATTCTGCTATCTGGAGTGAAAGCAAGGGATTTAATGGTTCCGTTATGTCCGATGAGTGTGTAAAGCAGTTGAGCATTAGCAAAGTTGGTATTAGCTGGGAAGTTTGGCGTTACTTCAATAGCAGCATGAGCTTGATGAATATAAAACCCTTCCCAAGTAATCACTGGAAGGGCCACAGCTGCCATAAATGCCAGGATAATATCTGGTCGCAGAAATTTACCGCCACCTCTTCCCTCACTACTCACTCTTTTTCCTCACTTTTATAAATACAGTTAAACCCAATAAATTTTGCAGAGTTATTTAAGTAATAACTCTGCATATCTTAAAGAGGTGGTTTTTTCTTAGAAACGCTTAACATTGGTAAAGGCGCAGTAGAAGAAGAACGAGAGGGCAAATAATGTTGCACTACAGGCTCCTCTGGTAAAATACGACGCTGCTGAAAACGCCACAACTTAAAGCCTAGCGCTATCCCTGCCGTTCCCAAACCAAAAGCAAACAACGACCAGCTATCATTCAATCCGCCAATCATAGCATCCATAACACCCATCGTTATCAATACACTGATTAGTGGCTCTTTTCGGTAGGTTGACTTCAAAAAACGAGGTAATACAGCATTCATCACAGCTTGGTTAGTTCCAGTTCACCTTTTGTGTATATTTACCAAGAATACCTCACCCATAATTTGCCTTTCTCATTCAAGGCAGACACTAATTCATGATTGTTTTTAGTAGGGGGAGGAAATTTACTCATTAATCGCCTTGCATATACTAGCTGCAAGTCTATGATATTTTGATTGCTAATAAATATTTAAATTCCTCTCTTACTTACATTCTAGGGCAGTTATTTATGAATAAGTTTAATTAATCTATTTAGGGCGAAGTACTCCGCTATCAATATATTGAAGTTAAAACCAACTGGTTGTTCCAGCTGGTTGAAACTCTTTTAATTACTAGCTTACAACTTCAAGATCGTGCTTGTTGATGGCATTACTTCAGACCCAGCCATGATAGCACCCCTTGATTGCTTGTATATTCAATCACCAGCAGCAAACCAAAGCCAATCATTGCAGCTCGACCATTCAAGCGTTCGGCATATTCGTTAAAGCCAAACTTAGGCTCTTCTAGTTTAGGTGTAATTGTTGGTTGTGTTTGTGTCATGTTTTTCAGAAACCTTTTTTTGGCAGACGGGACTTGATATCAGACTTCTGGTAGAAGTCAAGGAATGTAGGTATAATTACTACTTACTTTTCATGGTATCTGAAAAACTTCTCTCTAAATCTCTCTTTTTAAAAGAGAGAGTTTGAATTTTTACAGATGACATAAAAAGTCAGGATAGCTTAAAAGTTAATTGCAGTGCTTGAATGCCAAAATGACTTGATAAATTCAGCAAGAGCCTCCTACTAATCCACCACATCAACTTTGGTAGATGAATAACTTTGTAGTAAAAACTTTAGCCCTCGTTACGAACTCCGCAAGGTTGGCTTAATACAATACTAGTAGTAAGCTGTATACAATCGTTTTTTTAATAAATTGTTACTATTATTTATATATTGTATAAATACTGGGGCAATAGTCAAGGGTAAGAGTTTGGGCTACTCAGATTGAATTGAGAAAGTTAGAACAGAAGTTAGGTATTTCTAATCCAGCTATCTCTAATACGGAACTAACAAGATGGAAGTAGCAAGCTTGAAATTGGAAGGCTACAGTTAAACAAAAAAAATTATCTGAGGCGATATATGGAAATCGGCGTTCCCAAGGAAAATAAGGATCAAGAGTTTCGGGTAGGGTTAAGTCCTTCTAGCGTGCGGGTGCTGCGAGAAAATGGTCATAGCATCTGTGTCGAGACGCAAGCAGGTAATGGTGCTGGATTTTCTGATGATGATTATAGAGTTGCTGGAGCCGAGATTGTCCCTACATCAGAAATGGCTTGGAATCGGGAATTGGTTGTTAAAGTCAAAGAGCCTCTGACCTCTGAGTATAAATTTTTGCAAAAAGGGCAGATATTATTTACCTATTTACATTTAGCAGCCGATCGCAAATTGACAGAGCATTTAATTGATTGTGGCACTTGTGCGATCGCTTACGAAACTGTAGAACAACCTGGTGCTAACAGATTACCTTTACTCACTCCCATGAGCGTAATTGCTGGTCGGCTAGCAGTACAATTTGGGGCCAGATTCTTAGAACGTCAACAAGGTGGTAGAGGTGTACTTTTGGGCGGTGTGCCTGGAGTTAAACCAGGCAAAGTAGTAATTTTAGGTGGCGGTGTTGTCGGCACAGAAGCAGCTAAAATTGCTGTAGGCATGGGTGCGAACGTACAGATTTTAGATGTGAGTGTCGAGCGCTTATCTTATTTAGAAACACTCTTTGGCTCTAGAGTCGAATTGCTTTACAGCAACTCTGCTCATATTGAAGCCGCAGTCATTGAAGCCGATTTGCTTATTGGTGCAGTTTTAGTGTTAGGACGTAGAGCGCCTATACTAGTATCTCGCGAATTTGTCAAGCAAATGCGTCCTGGTTCGGTAATAGTTGATGTTGCCGTTGACCAAGGCGGTTGCATAGAAACCTTACACCCTACATCCCACACAAATCCGGTATACCTTGAAGAGGGTGTGGTGCATTATGGCGTTCCTAATATGCCAGGAGCAGTACCTTGGACAGCAACTCAGGCACTTAATAATAGTACATTACCTTATGTTGTCCAGTTGGCGAATTTTGGAATTTTAGCACTGGAAGTTAACCCAGTATTAGCTAAAGGTGTGAATGTGCAGAATCATCGCTTAGTGCATCCTGCTGTGCAAGAAGTGTTCCCTGATTTGATAAATTAAGGTGTGCAAGAATTAGGCGATCGCTTATTTTAATGGTGGTAGCGATCGGTAACTAGACTAATTTTCTTGCCAAATGCGCGGATGGGTAGGTGTACAAAATCAGAAGGCGTAAAAAAAGCTGTACGCTCCATCTATACAAGACTTTGAGGGCAATGGTACTTTCAACCCATCCGCGCACCTTATGGGGACTGGTTTTCAGCGATTTGTATCTTGTAATATTACTATTCCCTGTGTTATGATTCGTTCATTCGCGCAACTGAACCTTGAAAACCAAATACAGCAGCGCTTTCAGAAGCCAGCGATTGCAATTAACTAAAATCCCTATTAGGGATTGAAACTCTTTAATGTCATCCTTGAAGACCAGACAGGGATAATTGCAATTAACTAAAATCCCTATTAGGGATTGAAACCTGATAAAATATCATTCAGCGTCAATGGCTGAAATTGCAATTAACTAAAATCCCTATTAGGGATTGAAACTAGTTCTAACTCCGGGTAATCGAGCATTGTTCCATTGCAATTAACTAAAATCCCTATTAGGGATTGAAACAAAAATCACAATATGATGAGGGTTGCTACCTCCTATTGCAATTAACTAAAATCCCTATTAGGGATTGAAACTTTTATTGGGTCTTGAATCACCTTATCAATTAAATATTGCAATTAACTAAAATCCCTATTAGGGATTGAAACAGATATTCAATAGCTTTTTGTTCCGTCAAACAAATTGCAATTAACTAAAATCCCTATTAGGGATTGAAACATTACAATGCCTATTCCTGAGTCTCAAAAACAATTAATTGCAATTAACTAAAATCCCTATTAGGGATTGAAACTTTTTGTTTTTGAGACAACCTTAAATTAACTTTTAATTGCAATTAACTAAAATCCCTATTAGGGATTGAAACCAAAAATTAGAGTATGCTTTACTCATGTTGCTCTCTCAGTACTGTCTACTATCTATTCACAGCGTATACTGAGAGAGGTTTTTTACCATTTGTCTGACTTTTCAAACAGTATCTTAGCTCGACTTTATCCAAAATTAAGACTCGGTTTTCATTATCCGGCAAAAACCCTAGCTTATTAGCAAATACTTTTTCCACCTCACAGATTATCGATGAAGTTAAAAAAGTAAAACTAATGTTCCATAAAGGTTTCAGTTGAAACGATCGCGTTGGGGAAAAAATGGATAAAGTCGAGTTTAGGAGGTAATTGACAATGCTGCAATATCTCAGGTTAAAAGACTTGAAGCTAGCGTGCGAATTCTATTCACCAGAACTTAAGTTAACACCAGTGTATTTAACCAAAATGCTGAATAATTGCTTCGGCAAATTCAGAACATTTTAAGGGTTTAACTGGCGGTTCTAGCAATCGGGCCAAATCGTAAGTGACTTGACTACTCGCGATCGCATCGCTTAAACCTTTCTTAATTAGGTCTGCCGCTTCTTGCCAACCCATAAATTCCAGCATCATCACACCAGATAAAATCACTGAACCAGGATTAATCCGATCTAAACCGGCGTGTTTCGGTGCAGTACCGTGTGTAGCTTCAAATATGGCACTAGAATCACCAATATTTGCTCCTGGCCCCATTCCCAATCCTCCAACAATGGCGGCGGCGGCATCAGACAAGTAATCGCCGTTCAAGTTCATCGTCGCCAAAATCGAATATTCATCCGGTCTGGTTTGGATTTGTTGAAAAATACTGTCAGCAATTCGGTCATTCACCAAAACTTTATCTTTCCATTTTCCCTCGCCGTGGGTTGCCCAAATTGAGTTAAGAACAGTTTCAACTTCCTTGACAATTTGCGCTTTTTTCTCTTCAGTGAGAGCATCAAACCCCGGATCGATCTCGCGGGCATTTTCTTCCAAGGAAATATTTGGATTTTTTTCCTTGTTACTTAAAATCCAAGATTCCCGTTCGGTAACAGTTTCTTGGCGAAATTCGCTCGTTGCTAGTTCATAACCCCAATCGCGGAAAGCGCCTTCGGTGTACTTCATGATGTTGCCCTTATGCACCAAAGTCACTTGTTGCTTGTGTTTGGGCAATAGCAAAGCGTGTTTAATCGCACGTCTAACTAGACGCTGGGAACCAGTTTTACTGATGGGTTTGATGCCAATACCAGAATCAAGAGGGATGCGTTTTTTCCCATGTTCTGGGGTACTGGGGATCAGTTCTTCATTGAGAATTTTAATTAAGCGATCGCCGATTTCGCTACCTTGTCGCCACTCAATGCCTAAATAAATATCTTCTGTATTCTCCCGATAAACAATTACATCTAGCTTTTCAGGATTTTTGTGGGGTGAGGGCGTACCTGCATAGTAACGGCAAGGACGCACGCAGGCATACAAGTCAAAAATTTGTCGCAGTGCCACATTTAAAGAACGAATTCCCCCACCAACGGGAGTAGTTAAAGGCCCTTTAATAGCTACACCATATTCTTCAATTGCCGTAAGAGTGTCTTGAGGTAAATACTGGTAAGTACCATATAAATCACAAGCTTCATCACCAGCGTAAACCTTGAACCAACTAATTTGACGCTGACCCTTATATGCTTTGGCTACCGCAGCATCTAGCACTTTTTGGGTAGCAGGCCAAATGTCTATACCTGTACCATCGCCACGAATAAAGGGGATAATTGGATTGTCCGGTACAGTTGGTTCACCATTTTTGAAGGTGATTTTTGCTCCGGTTCCGGGGGGGGTAATCTTTTCGTACATCGTTCACACACTCCTAATCGATACACTGCTAGTCAAAAAATCCTGATGTGGCAGGCTTGTATATTAGGGACTGGGTATTGGGTATTGGGGACTGGGTATTGGGAAGAGACAATGGAGTGATTTTTTAAATAATTCCCCTTCTTGTCCATGTTCCCCCAGTCCCCAGTCCCCAGTCCCCAGTCCCCAATCCGCAGATTTTCCCCTTATTCCCCTTGTACATTATTTGGGAATTAAGTGTGGGATTTCAGTGAAGCGATCGCAATTTTGTACGATCAAAAATAGTAAACTACTTTTCGCTATCAGTACTTCACTTTAGAGAATGCCCGATAGCTTACCGCTCTTTCACTGACCGTTAACACAAGAATGGCATGACAGACCCAATGATTTTATCAGGCCCTGCTAATGACATCGACTCTCTCCGAATACTGTTAATCACTGGGTCTGAAAAAGTCCAACAACAGATAATCCCACAATTAGCTGAGTTGGGTAATGAGGGATTAAACGTGTTGATGGAATTTTTACTGAAACGACGTGATAACCCAGTGACTTGGATTGACGGCAAAGCCTACCAAATGCTTTACAACTCTGATGCACCTCAAGCCAAAGAATTTTTGCGTTCCTATTTTCCTGAAGGAATTGTACCTCTAAAATCAGAGTGCGGGATTAATTACAATTCTTTGCAACAACTACTTGCTGCTCAAGATTTCCAAGCAGCCGATCGCGTCACCATCGAAAAAATGTGCGAACTATCAGGGCCAACGGCTGTACAACGAAAATGGTTGTATTTTACCGAAGTAGAAAATACCTCGTCTGTTGACTTACAAACCATTAACAACCTATGGTTAGTCTACTCCGAAGGTAAATTTGGTTTTTCAGTGCAGCGAGAAATCTGGTTGAGTTTGGGTAAAAATTGGGAGAATTTCTGGCCGAAAATTGGCTGGAAGGCAGGTAATAACTGGACGCGATACCCTAACGAGTTTACCTGGGATTTAAGTGCGCCTAAAGGTCACTTACCCCTTTCTAATCAACTTCGCGGAGTACGAGTTTTTGCTTCTTTACTTTCTCACCCAGCTTGGTCTAAAAATCCAGAAAAATAATTTTGAGCCTACGGACAAATAGACTTATGATCAATCCCACCAACAGAGAATTCTACGTCATTATTGAACGGGATGAAGATGGCTACTATGTCGGAGAAGTAACTCAGCTACAAGCCTGTTACAGTCAAGGGGAAACAATTGATAAGTTGATGGTTAACATAAAAGAAGTAATTGAACTTTGTTTATAAACAAAAATTGATGAAAAAAATACCAGAATTTATCGGTATTCAAAAGGTAGTGATTTAATAATTTCATGAAGTTTGAGTGGGACGAAAATAAAGCGGCAATAAATCTTTTAAAACATCAGGTTTCGTTTGAAGAAGCCAAAACTGTTTTCGACGATCCGCTTTATGTTGACTTCTATGATCCAGACCACTCTGATGATGAGGAGCGTTACCTTATTATTCGAGAGTCAAATCAGGGACGCTTACTAATCATGTCGTATACGGAAAGGGGAAATTCGATTCGTCTCATTAGTGCAAGAGAAGTAACGCGAGCCGAGCGAGAAGTATATGAAGAAGAATAAGCCAGAAATGGAAGAGGATTTGCGTTCAGAGTATGACTTAAAAAGCCTAAGAGTCAGAAAATTCGGCCTTGAACGAAAGAGCTTTGGTAAAACAACAATTCGTTTAGAACCTGATGTTGCAGAGGTTTTTCCCAATGCCGATGCTGTTAATGAAGCTCTAAGATTTCTGATTAGAGTTGTGCAGGACAATCAAGTTTCTGCACTTACAAAGCAGCCTCACAGTTCCTCAAAAGGGGCGGATAAAAGCCCCTAGTACTGAGTTGGAGGTTACTTGCCACATGATCCCAAACTAAAAATATCAAATCAGATAATGGCAAACGTTCGTCTAGAAGATATTAAGCGTAGATTCAATAACGTCACCGCAATTGAGGACATTAGCTTTGAAATTCCTGATGGCGAGTTTTGGGTTTTAGTCGGGCCATCGGGTTGTGGTAAGTCTACAATTTTGCGAACGATCGCCGGTTTAGAAACCGCTACATCTGGCAAACTCTATATTGGCGATCGCTTGGTGAATAATATCCCAGCCAGACAACGAGATGTGGCGATGGTGTTTCAAAACTACGCTCTTTATCCTCACATGAGTGTGGCGCAAAACATCGGCTTTGGCTTGGAAATGCGGAAGGTTGACCGAAAAATCATTCAAGAACGGGTGATGAATGTGGCGCAAGCCCTTTCTCTGGATCGCTTGCTAGATCGTAAACCCAAACAACTTTCAGGGGGACAGCAACAAAGAGTAGCATTAGGGAGAGCGATCGCTCGTGAACCACAAGTGTTTTTACTTGATGAACCTTTGTCTAATTTAGATGCCCAATTGCGCGATGATACCAGGGCAGAATTGAAACAGTTACATCAAGAATTAGGCATTACAACTATTTACGTTACCCACGATCAAGTTGAAGCGATGACTTTGGCTGATAAAATTGTCATCCTAAATCGAGGACGTATTCAACAAATTGGCGATCCCCAAACTATTTATGGAAATCCTGCTAATCAAATGGTGGCAGGTTTTTTAGGCAGTCCGCCAATGAATATTTTGCCTGGAATCTATCAAAACAATGGTTTTGATGTGAGTGGACAGTTATTAGCGATTCCAGCCGTTGTAAATGAAAAATTACACTTGCGTCAGGGACATAGTTTTAATTTAGGGATTCGTCCAGAGCATATTAAAATCAACACTGATTCAGAACGAGCTGATCCTCCCGCTACCGCTAACAGTACTCAAAACTCAGGACTATTATCAGTTGAAGTTAAGGTTGTGGAACCTTTGGGAAGAGAAACTTTGATTCGTGCTAGTTTACCTGGTTCGGAGGTGATGTTGAATATTCAAGTAGGCGGTAATATGCGTCTTCGTCTAGGCGATCGCCTTTCTCTACAGCTCGATTTAAATCATTTGTTTGTATTCGATCCCAAAACTGGGGACAGAATTTTATAAATAGTTTCTTAAACTGCCAGAAGTAATCGCTAATTTCTAATTTTTTGTAGCCAAAATCTAAGAAAATGAAAACTGCAATATAGACTCAATAGATTCGTTGTAAAAACTTATATGACTATTAATCGACGCCATTTCTTAGTTTTACTTGCATCGGGTGCTGGTGCTTTTGCATTAGACGCTTGTGCATCGGCAGAGAAATCTTCTCAGGGAAACACTGCAACTTCCAACACAACACCAAATACAGCAGCAAATACAGCAGCAAATACAACACCAAATACAGCAGCAAATACAACGGCAAGTACACCAGGTGCTATCCAACTACCACCTTTACCTTACGCTTACGAAGCACTAGAACCACACATCGATACCAAAACGATGCAATTTCACCATGATAAACACCACGCAACTTATGTGAAAAACCTGAATGCAGCGTTAGCCAAACATCCAGAACTCAAAGGCAAAACTGTTGAAGAAATGTTGCAAAAAATTGACAGCGTACCACAAGATATTCGCAAAATAGTACGTAATAATGGCGGTGGTCATGTCAACCACTCAATGTTCTGGCAAATTATGAAGCCGAAAGGTGGGGGAGAACCAACAGGGAATATAGCCACCGCAATTAATCAAAATTTTGGCTCTTTTGCAGCTTTCAAAAAACAGTTTAACGAGGCTGGTGCTGGTCGTTTTGGTAGTGGTTGGGTTTGGCTAGTGCGTAACAAGGGTGGCAAGTTGGAAGTGGCAACTACAGCCAATCAAGATACTCCCTTAAGTGCAGGTAAATATCCAATTTTGGGTAATGATGTATGGGAACATGCATATTATCTCAATTACCAGAATCGCCGTGCCGATTATTTAGACGCTTGGTGGAACGTGGTTAATTGGGATGAAATTAATAAGCGGTTTGCAGCAGCAAGTAAATTTGCCTGAAACCAGACAATAATTTAGAGTTATAGGGGCTTAAAAACTGGCTACAGAAACAACATTCTGCTGCCAGTTTTTTTTTAATGAAAAACGCAGTGCAAGTGTTCGCAATCGTCAGTCTAAAAACGTCAACTCAAACCTTGATTGCTTCGTCAACCGACAAAAGTTTTCCATCTCCTGAAATTGTTTTTGTGAACTCCGTTCACACGTTGTCACCACACGCTGATCTCCAACACTATAAACTGCTACTTTTACCAATTTATTTTGATTTTTGCTCACCTTCTCCCCGCAAGAGGGGAGAAGTCATTTTATGTGGCTAATTCATCCTTTCACTCAGCAACGCCTTTTTCTCGCACTGATTCCTCCTCAAAGCGGTTTTTGAGAAGGTACACCTACAGCACGAGGAAAATTAAGTGCTGTATTTGCTACCTTACGCACATAAAGGCAATGACGGATGCTATCACTTAGAGGAGTGGTAAATTTTTCAATTAACTCAATCACACCACCTAATTGGTTAACAGCATTTTGTAAATCTGTGGTTTCTTCCTTTGTCCAATTACCGCGATAAATTATGGCTAAACCTCCCTGTTTCAGGAGTGGTAAAGTATATTCTGCACAGACGGAGGCTGCCCCTACAGCACGGATCAATGCAATATCATAAGCTCGTCGATGCTGTGGGTGTTGACCAATTTCTTCCGCTCTACTAACAATAGTTTTGGCATTGGTTAGAGCAAGTTCATTTAATATATTGTCGAGAAAAATAATTTTTTTACGAGTGGAATCGAGAAGAGTAATTGTGCAATTAGGTACAGTAATTGCTACTGGAACACCCGGAAAACCCGCACCTGTACCAATATCGATGATAGCGGGAGAAGCAGGGTAAAAATTTGCTGATAACAAGGGCGCAATTCCCCGCAGAGAATCCCAGAGATGTTTTTCCCAAAACTCTTGGGGTTCAACGATCCGAGTTAAATTTTGTTGGCGATTACCTTCTAGGATTAACTCATAAAGCTTTTGAAGTTGCGTTTGCTGTTGGACAGAAGGTTGCCAATTGAGAGTTTGCTGCCAGATTTCTGCCATCTCAGGCAATAAATTTGTCATTTGTCATGGAGTATGGTTATTCTTTTTGTCCCCTTGTCTCCCTGCTCTCCTCTCACACCGTTGGTAAAGGTTCATTGACTTTGGATTCTAGTGTCTTTGGGTCTACTGATTGTAATTCACCGTGGTTGAGTGTCCAGCATCGATCTGCGATCGCTAACAGATCCCCAGCATCGTGTGTCACGATCAACAATGTCCAATCTTGTTTCAGTTTCGCTAATAAACTTACCAGTTGCCGACGCATTGACCAATCTAAACCAGCTGTGGGTTCATCCAATAACAGTAAATTTGGCTGGCGAATTAATTGCACTGCCAAAGCTAAACGTCGTTGTTGACCACCACTCAAAGCATAAGGGGCAGCAGATAGCGATAAATGCTCTAATCCCACTTCACTCAGCGCCTGTCTGACTCGTTCTGATCCTAACTCAGGATGTCCTAAACGCAATTCTTCTAAAATCGAACCACCACAAAAGTGTCGCTCTGGAAACTGAAATACCAACCCGGCTAATTGTTGTAGTTGTTCGGCTATAAGTTCTTGTTCCCGCCAGAAGAGAGCGCCAGTAGTGGGTTCGGCTAGTCCCGACAAAATTTCTAGTAAGGTACTTTTACCCGAACCACTCGGGCCAATAATCAGACCTAGCTGCTGGGGTGCTAATTCTAAATTGATCGATTTGAGAATCGCTGTTGGACACGCTGTCGGATGATAATTTACATTTCGGAGATAAAGCATTTGTTAAGATTACCAAAAAGTCAGCAAATTACTGATTAGCTACACTGAGAGGATCTGAAAAATTCTGGAAAAATTTATAACGCATTACCTGGATTAACACCTTAATTTAGCAGCAAGAATTATTCACTTTTTCTTTATTGTGGCAGACTAAGCCTGAAATAATGGTTAAAGCAAGCCTAGAAACATAGAAAGATTACCAATATATAAGAAAATTTTGGTTGAAGCAGAGGTAAGTTAAAATTAACCATTTTTGCATTCTAAGTAACACATACAACTATTTCAACCGCAATTATTCTGAGGGTTAAAATGATTAAAAGGTTTTATTCGCCTCGATTAGTAGTGTTTGCTAAACTCACTACCTTTGCTCAGACTGCTTTTGCAACTGCGTTCGCACTTAATTTGTGGGTAAATCCCTCTTTGGCTGGCGATCCATTTCGCAATCGCGAACCTCATCCAATTGGCGACCAAACAGAAGCAGCTTTTAAAGCGATTTTTCAACAAGGTAACTATCCAGCAGCAGCTCGTTATCTGGAACAAGCACTATCCAAAGAGCCAAATGAACCTCTAGCTTATGCTATGCAGGCATCTTTAGCATACGGAAATAAGGATTGGGCTAAACTTGACACCTATAGTCAGAAAACTCTAGAAACAGGACAAAAACTGATTCCTAGCGATCCATTACGTGGTAATTTATACACTGCTGTTGGTCATTTTTTAGAAGGTGCAGTAGTTATCACTCGTCAAGGTACAGTCAACGGTGTACCCCAAGCCTTGAGTCGGCTGCGACAAGTTTATGAATATTTAGACAAAGCCGAAGCGATTTCTGCCAACGATCCAGAACTGAATTTAATCAAAGGTTATATGGATTTATTATTGGCGGTTAATTTGCCTTTTGCTAGCCCAGATCAGGCAATTCAACGCTTAGAACAAAATGCTTCTCCTCAATATCTAGTGGATCGGGGTATTGCTCTTGCTTACCGAGATTTAAAAAGGTATCCAGAGGCACTAGAGTATGTGAATCGGGCGATTCAAACCACATCCGATAATCCAGAAATTTATTATCTCAAAGCCCAAATCCTTAAACAACTGGGGCAAAAAGAAAAAAGCCAGCAGATGTTCCAGGAAGCGATCGCTAATTTTGACAAAGCATTGACTAAAAAATCCCAACTACCAGGCGATTTAGTCAAACAAATTGAGCGCGAACGCAGAAGTGCAGTTAGTCTTAAAAATCCTGGATAATTGGGCATTGGCGATTAAGTTTTTTTTACTATGCCCTATTCCCCATTTTGATATGCTTATTTCCAAGAGAGTAATTGAGATATTAGACCAAAATGGAGATTCAGTTCCGCGAAATTAATCCTTTTGATGTGTGGATTTGGCTGAAATTCAGTACAAATCCTTCTGCGCGTGAAAAGCAATATGTAGAAGAAGTTTTCAATTCCTGGTTTTATCTGGGTAAATTGGGTGCATTTAATGCAGAGAATCTCCAGGTGCAGGACACTGGACTCGATATCAGCTACATGAATTATGATGAACAAGGCTATGACAAAAGCCTACTAGCATTGATGCATAACATTGGTGAATTTGAATATGAGGGACAATGGGGACGTTGTTGGTTTGACTTAGGAACCAGTGATGCGATCGCTCTGGATATTTTAATCAATGCCCTCACTCAACTAAATCAGGAATATGTCACCATTGAAGAATTATACATCGGTGGCGAAAATCCAGATTGGCCTATTGAGGATAGCGAAAGTCGTCCTCAGTCTATTTATGAGAATTAATTATAAAAATGAATAAAGCAGGCGAAATTCGCGTAATAGCTTTGGGGCTAATTCGGAATGGCGATGGCATATTTCTTTCTGAAGGCTACGATCCCGTAAAACAACAAACATTTTATCGGGCTTTAGGCGGCGGGGTCGAATTTGGCGAAACCAGCCGTGCCGCCTTAGAACGAGAGTTTCAAGAGGAAATTCAGGCAGATTTAACAAATATTAAATATCTCGGTTGTATAGAGAACCTGTTTACATTTAATGGTAGGCAAGGTCATGAAATTATTCAGCTTTTTCAATGTGACTTTGTTGATTCCAAATTTTATCAACTGGAAAGTTTAATTTTTTCCGAATCGCCACATCATAAACATAGAGCGTTATGGATAGATATATCTCGCTTGAAATCTGGGGAATTCAGATTAGTACCTGAAGTCTTTTTTGAATATTTATAAATCATTTGGAAATCGCACTCAGCAAAAACACAATATACTGATTGAGTTAATTCTGCTTTAGATTTTGCCACCATTCCTGCACAATAAGCACTCATCTTATGATCAAAATTGGGAATCAGGGCGGCCGCATCATGTCAACAAGCAAAGTCTATTCTCAATAGAACTAAAAACAATGTCATTAACTCTTGCTTATTGCGAAAATTTTAGGCGATCGCTTTGGGGCTTAAAAAATAATTAAGCGCGAAATCCTGATTTTTTCGTTGGTTCTTAACCTTCGTTGTGATCAAGAGTAATTTAGATGCGTTTGCCCTGAATTGGGAATGCAATCGCTCCCCTAGCCGAAGTAGTAGGGTTTGAGTAGAAGCAAGTGTTGAGTTGATTCAAGAAACCCAAACTACGTTGAAGGCGATTGCACTAATGCCTCAGCTACATAGAGAATTGGATATTTTTTAAGAATGGGTTCTATAGTGATTTCTGTCAAATGTACACTTAACTCAAGCATATAACCTGTTTCTGTAAAGCAATAAAGGGCTGTAAATGAGTCTGTATTGGCAGCTTGCCATAGTCCGATAGTACGACCAATACGTTTTAGTTCTAAGTAAACTTTTTCATCATTTGTAATGAACTTGAGGCAATTTGGTTCGCTTCCTTTGATAGTTACTATTCCAGATTCTAGTTCAATTTGTTTGCCTTCTAGAGTGAGCTTGTTACTGCGAATCGCTTCCCACCCAAAATGACCTATCATCTCGGCAACTTTATACCCTTGCTTATATAGCTCTTCTGCTTTTTTATGCTCTTTCTGGACACTTCGCTCAAGTTCAGCCCGAATATGGTATGGATATCCAGCGTCAGCAGCGTCGTAAGTTCCTGTATGTTCTTTTAAAAGTTTAAGACCAGCAGCCGGAAGAGGATTCCATAAATGAAGATTTGCAATATTAACCTTAGCCACAGATATTCCAGCTTCAGCTGCTTTAGCATACGCAAGATATGCAAGTGAATAAAGTTTTAATTCAGAAAACGCACGCCCTAGATTATTTGCAGCAGTTCCTTGAACATCAACCTGATCTGCACATTGAGCGAAATAAGTAAGCAAAGAAGACCATTTATGATCGAGAGCCAACTCTGTGAGGGCGTTGAGCATAATTGAAGAGTCAGCTTTATCGCTTAAACCAGTTAATAAAATAACTAGTTTCTCAAGAAAGTGAGGCTTTTGGTCAAGATTTTGCCACGTTTCTACAGTTTCAGTTCTAAGGTCTCTATCTTCACTTACCATTGCTTGTCGTAAGTTGTTAAGTGCTATCTCTTGCTCACCGATTTTGAATCTCTTCTTAGCTAAATAAAGAGTTGCCGGGTTAGAAAATAAAGTAGCATTTTTGGCTGTAGCTAGACGTAGGCATTCTTCATAATAGGAGATGGAAGCAGCAACACGAGATTCAAATAAGCCAAGCCAAAACTGGCAATGGTAAGTATTACGTAATTCAGGAGCTAACGACTCTAGCTCCTTTAGAGGGTTACGTTCTTCCCGATCACTATTTAGCAATCTCACAATTTTAATATTTGCTTTATCTTCGTTGGTGGATGCAGTTTCTTCAAGCCGATCAAATATCGTGTTAGCTTTCTCTACTTCTCCACGTTGCAAAAGCTTAATTGCTTGAGGTAGAGATGAAGACTGTTCTATGTTTTCTTCAACAAGCTCTGATAGAGATGAAGACTGTTCTATGTTTTCTTCAATAATCTCTATTTTTTGATAAGCTTCAATTTGTTTAGAAAAAGTTTGATATCGTTGACTTAAACGTGTCTTAATATTACCACCGACCGCCTGAGCGACTGCAATTAAGAGATTTTTAACTTCTTCTCGATCAGATGCTCGCACTGTTTGATAGTCAGCCATAGTACTAGCTAGCTCACTTGGGCTTGTACCAACTAGTAAGGGTGCATACAACTGATTGCGTCCCCAAGCAGCTCCAGCTTCAAAGAAAAGCCACTCACGTTCCTTGGATTGCTGAGTAATGATAGCAATAAATGCTCGTGAAGATTGTGCGGCTGCTTGTATCTGGGGTTTGTAACCGATGTTAGATGGACGTAGACCACCTGCCCCAGCAACAAAAACGTGAGGTCGAGGTTCTATTGCTGCCTCAATCAGTTCTTTAAGAGCAACTGCAAGACTTTGATCGGGGCTAGTACGATAGGAAATAAATACCTCAAATTCACTGGAAACCTTTTCAGTTTTGAAACTACTATTGCTTGACTGGCTTATTTGAACTACCGAGGATTGTAGAGATGCATGAACATTGTCTGACATAATTTGTTCTGAGCGGGCAGCCTTGTAATAAGTTTTTTGAGCAGCAAGACCAAGTATAGCTTTCTGTTTTTCAGAAGCAATATAGTTCACTTTAAAAAAGAAAATGAGGGGAGGTGTGAAATTGCGCGATCGCTCTCCACAACAATAACTATTGTTTAACTACTGCTTAAAGAATAGCCACTTTAGCGATCGCACCTTGCATTCTCGCAGTAATTTGAAATTAAAGTAAATCTTCTTCAGATAGCTGGGCTATTTTCATTAAAGCTTTCAAGATTCCAACTTTCAAATCTTGATTGCAGTGAACAGGAATTGACAGGATTTTTTCTACTTAAGGGTTTTCATAAATATGATGACTGCCAGTAATTATCAGGGTTTGATCTACATCAATTGCCGTTAAGGTTTGGAGTTTTGCACTCCTGACTAGTCTAGATTCCAGTAATAAATCAACATTAGGGGCGTACAGATATACGCCCCTAATTGGTATTTCGCAAAACCAAAGGTATTAAGTTCTAAGGTACCTCAATGGGAATCAAAGTATTTTCTGGCAAATAGTTGGAAAAACGCCCTTCATCTGCAAGCACCAAAATCAGGCGTAGAGGAGAATCTGGCGGAACTTGCAAGTCTGCCCACGGCACTGCTAACTCTAAACAACTATTTAAAGCTACTTGAGCGCGACTGAAACGGGGATGCCATTGATGATTGTCTCCAGCTTCCCGAAACTGAATCGATTGCGTTAGCAAGTTAACTTCTAAAAGATGGTGAAAAAGGTAATTAAGTGGGGCTGCATCTGGTACATCTGCCAAGGGAACTGGGCTATTGACCATTGCTTTTTCTGGATAGAACCACAGCAAATTCAACTCTGTTGGCAAATCCTGCCCTGGTGCAGCGCCACTTTTGAAGTCCAGCCGCAAATAGAAATTCAGGTGATCGACTCCATACCAAAGTCGCTGGATGACGCTGCTATTGTGCATCGTTCCCCGCGCTCCGCCGATTTCTATGCGTCCAGCTTTGTCCCAGTCTTGTTCGTCACCCCTACCATCAATCACGGGATGAATAAACCCTTGTGGGGTGTGATTTCCCTGTGCTTGGTGGTTTTCCACTGGTTGCTTGAGATAGGGCGGTACAGGTTCATTTAATGCCTTGTAAATACCAAATAAGTGTTCTCGAAACAACCGATCAAAGATGGCATCCTGATTTGAAGAGTGTCCTGCACCAAACCACCAGAACCAGTCGGAACCCTCTGCGGCATACAATGCTTCCCACGCTTCGGGGTTGTTTTCTTCCGTCGCTTCGGGATGACTTGCGAGCATAATTCTTGCTTCTGTTAAATAATCCCAAGCACGATTTTTGGCGGGATCGCCAATCCAAGTGGTGAAACTGCCATCTACCCAAGAACCACTATGTAGTTGTCCTCCAGGAATAGTTGCTGTAGCTGGAAATTCTTCGAGAAATTCGGAGACGGTGACAAGTTTGAGGTGGGGTTCATCGCTCAAACTTTGATACAAAGCTTCTAGAAAGGGTTTGCCATCTTGGGGATAAAATTCCCAGCAATTCTCGCCATCCAAAGCGATGGTAACTAGCCAAGGTTGTTCGCTTTGACTATCTCTTTGCATTTTAGCGATCGCTTGCAAATGTCCCACTAAATCTGCTGCTGCCTGTTTTGCTGGCATTGCACTATAAGTAAAGCCAATCAAATCTGATAATCTATGGTCACGAAACACAATTGATAAATCACCCTCGGCGGTTTGGAGGCGATAGGGTCGGTACAGCAGTTCTGGTTGCTGCACATTTCCCGCTCCATCCCGATGAAAAAGATGTTTCAGCGTCGACCCTAAGACGGTTTCATCTGAGCATATCCACTTAAATCCTTGGTTAATAATATCTGGAAGTATTGCTGGACTTACTGATTGTTCTGAAGGCCACAAACCACGAGGTATCTGTCCAAAGCGGTCTTGATAAATGTCCCAAGCTTTCCGCAAGTGGCGGGGAATATCTTCTGCCCACTGAAAGCGTTGTTTAGGTAATGTCATATTGGGCACAGCTACCCGACCGGAGTTAGTATCAGCTAGCAAAGGTAAAATCGGGTGGGTGTAAGGCGTAATGGTAACTTCTAGCTGCCCCGCATCTTGCATTTTCCGATGTTGGGGAATAATTCGGCTCAAGATTTCTCGCTGTTTGGAATAAATGCGCTGGCGATCGCCTAAAGTAAAATTCCGACCCTGTTTTAACCAAGCAGCAATTTCTGGGTCATCCCAAAATAGCGGATCGATCCAAGCCAAATTGTGCCAAGCTAGCAAATCACCATAATCTGACAACTCCCAATTTGCCAAACACCAAGCTTGCCCTTTTTCCTGCCTTTGCTGGTACAACTGGGCATAGCGAGGATGAGGATCGATCAAGGTATGGTGATTGGCATCAAAAAAGTGTTGGATAATAAATTCGCGCTGTTGGTAGGTGAGTTGTTCATCTGGCGTTAAGCTGGCTGTGAGATAAGGGTCAAAAGCAGTGCCAGCAATATAATCTTCAAGTTGCAATATCAGCGATGGAACTAAATTCACCGTTTGGTGTAACTTAGGATATTGCTCTAAGAGTAATACTAAATCCAGATAATCCTTAGTTCCATGCAAACGTACCCAAGGTAGGCGGTACTGCTGACTTGGAGATAGCGAAACGCCGCTGCCAGGAGATTTGTACAGCGGCTGATGTTGATGCCAGATAAAAGCAATGTAGAGAGGATGGGACATAAGAATAGTTAGGAGTTAAGAATAAGGAGTTAGGAGTTGATTCAAAACTCATAACTCCTAACTCCTAACTCCTAACTTTTACACCACTTGCTCAATTTCTGCAATTTCGGGAATCATTTCCTTAAGGCGACGCTCAATACCCATTCTCAGGGTCATTGCAGAACTGGGACAAGAACCACAAGCACCTTGCAGCCGCAGTTTTACAACGGGCCCGTCAAGTTCTACGAGTTCCACGTTGCCGCCATCAGACATGAGATAAGGGCGCATTTCATCTAAGACTGTTTCAACGTTGTCAATTGTGAGTTCCATAGTTTAGACCTGCTAAGTTAAGGATGGGTATGGGGAATGGAGAATGGGGCATGGGGCATAGTAAAATAATAACGATCCCTATCACCAATGCACCCTTACTCATTAACCATTATCCAAAGTTTTATTTTCCAGCTTTGTTAAATCGATCCTAAATCTAGTTGCCGATAAATTGTCAGGTGTCAGTTTTTAATGACTTTTGACTAAACCACTGCTGATTTTAGCAACTTGAGATTAGATTAGCTGAAACTTTGTTTCCCTTTGAGCCTCCTACTTTACTCTAGCCTTTAGGTTCTGTTTTGCAGTCCAACGGAAGACAGGATTTTAGGCTCCTCAGTACACTCCCTGTAAAAAAGGGTCAAAAATCTATTTCTCGTAAATGGAGTAAAGTCGAGCAAAAGCCAATATTTAAGCGTTTGTTGTATTTTGTTCTTCAACCGAATGGCATTCAGTTAAGATACAGCCGTTGCTCCAACTAGTTAAAAGGGCTTTTCTTAGTATCATTCGTTTTTCAACCCAATCTATAATTATATAACTTTAATGGTTATGGAAAGAACTCTTCCCAATTTTAAATTTAGTTATTAAATAATAGTTGCTCAAAAAATTTAAATTTAAAATCTCAAAACCCAGTATTGGTAATGTTCCAAATGACCAATGACCAATGACTAAATCAACACTCAGCACTACTTGTTGAGTCGCCATCATTAGACGAAACCATAACTGGTTGTTGATATAGTGGCACGGTAAATGTGACTGTTGAGCCAAGTCCTTCGCCCAAACTATAAAAATGTACCTCGCCGCCCATTGCCTCCACGAGCTTTTGAGATATTGCTAATCCCAAACCTGTGCCGCCGTACTGGCGAGTGCGGGAACCATCGACTTGAGAGAATAATTGAAACAGTTTATCTTGTTTGTCTAAGGAAACACCAATACCAGTATCTGCTACACGTACTTTCACCATCCCAGGAAATTGCTGCTCTTGAAAGTTTGCCTTTTTGAGTACTAAATCGGCACTGACGGTAACGCCACCCTCATGGGTAAATTTGATCGCATTACCTACCAAATTGATCATTACTTGTAGCAACCGTTGGTAGTTGCTTTGGACAATGATTTCATCGGAGGTAGCAGGCATTTGCATCTGGAAGCTGAGGTTTTTCATTTCTGCTTGGGGACGCATGAAACCTTCTACAGCGCTGAATAGCTCATCTAGCTTGACTGGAGCGTAAGCTAGCTCCATTTTCCCAGCTTCAATTTTGGCAATGTCCAAAATATCGTTAATGATATTTAGCAGATGTATCGATAAGTGATGAGCTTCTGCCAAAAACTGATTTTGTTCTTCTGGATCGTCTGCCATCCCTTCTAAAATCAGCTTCAAAAAGCCAATCATACCGTTAAGGGGGGTACGAATTTCATGGGATACATTAGCTAGAAACTCGCTTTTGAGGCGGGAAGCTTCTTCGGCTTTTTGACGCGCTATTTCTAATTCTTCATATAAAGTAGCATGAGCGATCGCAGTTCCCAATTGATCTGCTGCTTCTTTTGCCAGTTCTAATTCCAGTTCTGTTAATGTATAGCATTCATCCTGCCAATTCAAGGCAACCAATCCATTGGCTTGGTCTTGATAGCAAGTCGCAACTACCAAAGTTCTCTGCCGCCCAGACTCTTTGTATCCAGGCACTTCCATCATAACTGGTTCTAGGGTTGCCAAGGCTTGAGCAAAGGCAGGCTCAGAAGCTATATCTATATCTAAGCCAAGCATTGATTTGAGTTCTTGCTGGCGATACTCAGCCTTCACCTGCACTTTTGAGCTTGAGGGCTGATAAGGACAAATAATGCAGCGTTCTACCCGCAGTGCTTTCCCCAAACTGTCAACTGTTTGCTGCCAAATAATATCCAAATCCAATGTCCGGCGAATATTTCTGGTAATGCGATTTACGAGTTTTTGGTGTTGTTGCGATCGTAAAGCTAACTCTATTTGTGTGGGCGTTTTTGCTGCCGCACACGCCTGTTTTTTGTTGAGTGTCGCTTGTACTAACCGTCCCATCACTAAAACTGTAGTGGCAGTTGTTCCCAAACTCGGCATAATCGGACTAATCGCTAAGTCCAACTCAAATAATTCCTTGTGATAGCTAAACCAACACTGAAACCTTTCTGGTACCAAACTTGTCAAAATTCGGTGCAATCGTTCCAAATAAGTAACCTTATCCACCGGGGCAAAGGTTTGAGTCTGGTTTAGGTCGTCAACTATTTTTTCAGTATTTAACCCCAGGAGTTCGCTATACTGCCAATAAAAGGTCAGATAGTGTCCTGCCCCATTTTGCGTATAAACCAATTCAGCTCCTAGAGTTGGTAATGAGCCATCAGTATTACTGGTAATGGATTCCAGGTTTTGGGAAAATACATTCGACAATTGGGAATTGGCAGTAATAGTCATTAATTGAGTTGGATAGACAAAGAGTATCCGACCGTAATTTTACTAAAGCCGCTGAAATTTATACATAAATTTTTACAGCTTTCTTGTGTTTTATAAGGTATTTTTTGGTGTTTTGAAAACCAGATTGGCAAACTTTACTTTTTTTAACTTGCATTGACTAGTTAAATAATGGCCTCAATCATTCCATTCACCGCGAGGAGGAACAGAAGTACGCACAGGTGTACGCGTTAGTTCGTCATCTCTGAGGAGTTCACCCCGTAACCACTGGCGAATCGCCACCTCAATTACTTTACTTGGGTCATTGGTGAGATGCTGAATTTGCTTTAGTAACTCGGAGTCTAGGCGGACAGCAATTTCTACCTTATCGGCTTGTGTATTTTCCGCTTTGGTAGTTTTCTCTCTCATATTCATAGGTTTATATACTCTAAATTCTTGGAATTGGTTTTGTCTAAAGCTTTGTAAAGTAGTTATATTCATTATTTGGGCTAATTCGCAAAAAAATTTTCAAGTGCACAATTAAATATTTCCCTGAAATAGCACCAAAGTAACAGCTTTAAGTTTTAAATCGCATTTTTCATATAACTGACTAGACAATAGCTCTAGAAGTTTTGCTAATAAATCAGCGCTCATAGGCAATTACTAGTCGCAATTACCCATGAACCCTACACGATCTCTACATGTACTTATTTACATTTATTGTACGCTCCTAGCTGTTGAATACTAGCAGCGACAAATAGACTTTCATAATATTCTTAAATGGCCACCTATTTAGCTCGAAAGTTAAAGATGGGGTGAAGAGGGGAAAGAGGCAGGGGTGCAGGGGAGCAAGAGAGCAGGGGAAGAATAATAACTCTTAACTCTTAATTCTTAACTTTTAACTCCTCACTCAGCACTCAGAACTCAGCACTAAAAGCGGAGCGTCTTGGCTAAGAAAGCATTAAAATACATTAAGTAAATTGCCCTTTTAACTTTGGTTGCTGCTAAGGCAAAGATAGTATATGACTGACGTTCCCGCAGTTCGCATTCGCAATTTTTGTATTATTGCTCACATCGACCACGGGAAATCAACCCTCGCCGATCGCTTGCTACAAGCTACTGGCACTGTTGAAGACCGACAGATGAAGGAACAGTTTCTCGACAATATGGATTTGGAACGGGAGCGCGGCATTACAATTAAGCTGCAAGCTGCCCGGATGAACTACACAGCCAAAGATGGTCAGCAGTATGTGCTGAACTTGATTGATACTCCGGGACACGTGGATTTCTCTTATGAAGTCTCCCGCTCTCTTGTTGCTTGTGAAGGAGCGCTATTGGTAGTAGATGCGTCCCAAGGTGTAGAGGCGCAAACTTTGGCTAATGTATATTTAGCTTTAGAGAATAACCTGGAAATTATCCCGGTTTTGAATAAAATTGATTTGCCAGGGGCTGAACCAGAACGGGTAATTGGCGAAATTGAAGAAATTATCGGTCTAGATTGCAGTGGGGCGATTCTGGCTTCTGCTAAAGAAGGAATTGGTATTGATGAGATTTTAGAAGCAGTTGTTGAACGGATACCGCCACCACCAAATACGATAAATGAACGCTTACGAGCGTTAATATTTGATAGCTATTACGACAGTTACCGGGGAGTAATTGTGTATTTTCGGGTGATGGATGGCACCCTTAAAAAAGGCGATCGCATCCATTTAATGGCATCTGGTAAAGAATTTGAAATTGATGAAGTGGGTGTCCTTTCTCCGACTCAAAAGCAAGTTGAAGAACTGCACGCTGGGGAAGTCGGCTATTTGGGAGCGGCAATTAAAGCTGTAGCTGATGCACGGGTAGGAGACACAATTACCCTCAGTAAGGCGAAAGCAGATGCACCCTTACCAGGTTACGCAGAAGCGAACCCGATGGTTTTTTGCGGAATGTTCCCCATTGATGCCGATCAATTTGAAGATTTGCGCGAAGCCTTGGAAAAGCTGGAACTCAACGACGCAGCGCTGCACTACGAACCAGAAACTTCCAGCGCGATGGGGTTCGGTTTCCGTTGCGGGTTCTTGGGTTTGCTGCACATGGAAATTGTCCAAGAACGTCTAGAGCGAGAGTATAACCTAGATTTAATCATTACAGCCCCCTCAGTGGTTTATAAGGTGATTACCCTGAAAGGTGAGGAAGTGTACATTGATAATCCTAGTCGTTTGCCTTCTCCCAACGATCGCGAAAGAATTGAAGAACCTTACGTGCAAGTTGAGATGATTACCCCGGAAACTTATGTCGGCAGTTTGATGGAGTTGTCACAAAATCGTCGGGGGATCTTCAAAGATATGAAATATCTCGCCCAAGGACGAACCACCCTCACTTATGAGCTACCCTTGGCGGAAGTCGTGACTGACTTTTTCGATCAGATGAAATCGCGATCGCGCGGTTATGCCAGTATGGAATATCACCTCATCGGCTACCGTGAAAATCCTTTGGTGAAGCTGGATATCATGATTAACGGCGATCCTGTGGATTCTTTGGCGATGATTGTACATCGAGATAAAGCTTACAACGTTGGGCGGGCAATGGCAGAAAAACTCAAGGAATTAATTCCCCGCCATCAATTCAAAGTGCCAATTCAGGCATCTATTGGCAGTAAAGTTATTGCCAGCGAACATATCCCGGCTCTGCGGAAAGATGTGCTAGCCAAATGCTACGGTGGTGACATCAGTCGCAAGAAAAAACTTTTGCAGAAGCAAGCAAAAGGTAAAAAGCGGATGAAATCTGTAGGTACTGTAGATGTACCCCAGGAAGCCTTTATGGCAGTACTGCGCTTGGATCAAAGCTAATAGAATTCAGCTAAATCATGTATTGCGCGTAGGGTAGGTTCCTCCTGCCCCTGACTTGAAAGTGCTGAGTGCTGAGTGCTGAGTGCTGAGTGGGAAATCTCACTTAATTTACTCAGAACTCGGAACTCGGAACTGTTTTGCCCCCTACCCCCTGCCCCCTACCTTCTGTTACTGTTAAAAAATCAAAAAATTTTAGTAAAAGTACTCACTACACTGGTCAGACCTGTATTTTTAGGTAAATGTAGTTTGTTAGATATTTATAAAGTGTTGGGGAGGCTTGTAGATGAAGATACTGGTACTAAGTTGGGAGTTTCCACCAAGGATTGTTGGGGGAATTGCGCGACACGTGGCGGAGTTATACCCGGAACTGGTAAAGCTAGGACATGAAATTCACCTGATTACAGCAGAGTTTGGTCACGCATCGATGTATGAGGTAGTTGAAGGAGTAAAGATACATCGAGTGCCAGTGGCATATAGTAATGACTTTTTCCACTGGGTAGTCAATCTCAACTTGAGTATGGGAGATCACGGTGGTAAGTTGATTTTAGAAGACGGGCCTTTTGATTTAATTCATGCCCATGACTGGTTAGTTGGAGATGCTGCGATCGCTCTCAAGCATAATTTTAAAATACCACTAATTGCCACAATTCACGCTACAGAATACGGACGCTGTAACGGTATTAACACTGATATTCAAGGTTATATAAATGGCAAAGAAACCTTGTTAGCTTTCAACGCTTGGCGGATTATCGTTTGTAGCGATTATATGCGCCAAGAAATAGAAAGAGCATTGCATAGTCCTTGGGATAAAATGGATGTCATTTATAACGGTATCCGAGCCGAAAAGAAACAGCATCACGTAGATTTTCATCCACTAGATTTTCGCCGCCAATTTGCCACAGACAATGAGAAAATCGTTTATTACCTCGGTCGCATGACCTACGAAAAGGGTGTACCAATATTACTCAATGCTGCACCTAAGATCCTTTACCAAATGGGAGGTAATGTTAAATTTGTGATCGTTGGTGGCGGGAATACTGACCATCTCAAGCGCCAAGCCTGGAATTTGGGAATTTGGCATCATTGCTATTTTACCGGTTTTCTCTCCGATGAATACTTAGATAAATTTCAAACTGTTGCAGACTGCGCGGTGTTTCCGAGTCTTTACGAACCCTTTGGGATTGTTGCTTTAGAAAGCTTTGCCTCTCGTGTACCTGTAGTAGTTTCTGATACTGGTGGTTTTCCTGAAGTGGTGCAACATACCAAAACAGGCATTGTCACTTGGGTAAACAATCCTGATTCTTTAGCTTGGGGAATTTTAGAAGTGTTGAAAAATCCAGGTTATCGCCAATGGCTGATAGATAATGCTTATGAGGATTTAGAGCGACGCTTTAGCTGGTCGAAATTAGCCAATCAAACAGAACAAGTGTATCAGCGAGTTGTCCAAGAGCGATCGCAAATAGCGTGGTAATATAGCAATCCGATTTGATTCCTAAATTATTCGTAGAGACTAGAGACTAGGGACTAGGGACTAGGGACTAGGGACTGGGGACTGGGAAAAAGGAATAAAGGTGTACTGAGTTTTTTCACGCAATCAAATATGAGTCCTATATATATCCCCGACTTCTTAAAGAAATCGGGGATATAAAATTTTCTTTAAACTTGCATAAATCTTTAATCAACCTTTGATGAGTATAGCCTTAACGGTAGATTGGGTCTTTTTACTAATTCGCTATTTTGGTGTAGATGAACGATTTGGTAAAAGAAAAGATTTACGAGGTTTAATTGATGCGGCACATCAAAATATAAAACTATATGGGGTTGCGATCGCAAACTTATCAGCCATTGACTAAATACCAACGCTGTAGCGCCAGTCGTTGAATTTCGCGCCAAGGAATCTTATGCTTTCGGGCTAAGTCTGCACAATCTTCATATTCTGGCTGCACATTTGCAATAACTTTTTCTGGTGATTGCTTTTTCCATGCTATTTTGACACGCACTTTGCCATATTCAATTTCCACTTGTTGAATTTCCCGTTGTAAAATGGCGCGTTGCTGAGTTGTTCGCCGAATGCCCAAAGTTGTAGTTTCGCGGAAAATAACCGCTTCACAACTGAGTAAATTTTCTGGATGACAAATCACAGTTAGCAAAATCCCCGGACGGGACTTTTTCATACCGATCGCTTGGGTAAAAACATCCAGCGCCCCAGCCGCAAACAACGCCTCAAACACATAGCCAATCGCTTGTGGACTTAAATCATCAATTTGGGTTTCTAATACCGAAATGGTTTCCAAGTTTGAGCTAGTAGCTTCCAAATCACTGAAATTTGCCTGTAAACTAGCGCTTTCACCCAACCAGAGGCGTAAAATATTGGGAATGGGTAAATTTATGGTTCCTGCTCCCAGTCCTATCTGCTTGATAGCGATCGCAGGTGGCGAACCAAAATCTCTTGCCAAAGTAGTGGCGATCGCCGCTCCTGTTGGTGTTACTAATTCTCTGTCAATACCATTGCTATAAACTGGACAACCCCGCATTTCCCACAGCTTTAATACCGCTGGTACTGGTACTGCCATCTGACCATGTGCAGCCCGAACAGTGCCACCACCAGTTGGAAACGCCGAGCAGTAAAGTAGGGGCAATCCTTCGTTATTGCTTTCAATCCCCAACCAATCTAACCCCAGGCAAGTGCCCACAATATCTACGATCGCATCTATAGCACCCACCTCATGAAAATGAACTTTTTCAGGCGAAATGCCATGCACCGCCCCTTCTGCTACTGCTAGCTGTTGGAATACTGCCAAACTCCAAGCTTCTGCCCGTGGTGGTAACGCCGCTTTGATAATCATCCCCTCTATTTCTGGCAAATGGCGTGTGTGATGGTGACTGTGTTCGCGATCGTGGTGATGATGGTGATGGCGATCGTCGTGTACTAAATCTACATGGACTTTAGTCGCCTGCTGACCATTCCGTTGAACAAGTTCTGCTTTTAACTGATATTCCTGTTCAATACCCAACCCATTAAGTTTTGCAATTAAATACTCCACAGGAACACCCAAACTGACTAAAGCACCCAGGCACATATCACCAGAAATTCCTGTCGGACATTGAAGATAAGCAATTTTATTCATAAAAAATTAGTCATTAATCATTAGTTATTAGTCATTAGTCAAGAATCATTTTTTATTCTCTCCTATCCCCAATTCCCAGTTCCTAGTCCCCATTACCCCTTATCCCAATCCCCGTCCTATGGCAAAAATTTTCCCAGTTCATCCGGATAATCCTCAAATTCGCCGAATAGAGGAAGTAAAGTCGGCGCTCTCTGGTGGAGCAGTCATGCTTTACCCTACTGATACAGTCTATGCGATTGGTTGTGATTTGAATGCTAAGTCGGCGGTAGAACGAGTGCGGCAAATTAAACAGCTAGCAAACGATAAACCATTGACATTTTTATGTCCCTCACTTTCAAATGTGGCAACTTATGCCTTCGTAAGTGACACAGCCTATCGGATTATGAAACGCCTAATTCCAGGGCCATACACGTTTTTGCTCCCAGCTACGAAGTTGGTACCACGATTGGTGCAAAGCCCCAAGCGGAAAACTACTGGAATTAGAGTACCAAACCATACTGTATGTTTGGAATTGCTGGCAGCGTTAGGCAATCCGATTATTTCAACTTCAGCACATCTGCCATCAGATGAACTAGATAATGGCATGATTCGGATAAATCCTGAAACGATTCAGTCGCGGGTAGAGCTATTCGATCGTTTGGACAAGTTGGTAGACATAATTGTAGACACTGGTGAGGAACCTACATTTGAAGTATCTACTATCTTGGATCTGACCGGAGACGAAGCAGCAATTATACGGAGGGGTTTAGGTTGGGAAACAGCAGCAGCATGGGTATAAAAATTCCACTTCACAGGCGCACCTCTTTGTTTCGGAAATTGTGATAAAAATCACTCCAGTTTTAAAATTGTCATATTTAAAAGCGATGTCTAGGATTGACTGTTCGGTGAGGCAGTAGATATAAGAGGATGGTGGCAACACTTGACACAGTAAGGTATTTGACAAGTTTAAAAAAATGGCGGGTACTCGTGTGCCAGCGTTGAGATGGTGGCTTGTGAACGAAACCGACACATTGCCATAACTGTAACTCTTTCGTATTTCCTATAGTTTTAATATATGAGCTTTAGATGTGAGCATTATATACGGCAAGTCTTGATGGATGAATGCCTAAAGATTCTCCAGCCTTGGACGGTCTTGATTGCTGTGTCTGCGTTGTAATTACGGTGCAATACTACTGGAAAAGTCATGAAAGCTAACGTCGTCAGTCTACCAAACTCTACACCCATTTTTGAGAATCACATTTCAACTGAAGAATTTTCAGATAGCAGCAGCGATCGCTTGATTCAATTGCTGTCTAAGGAAATGCAAGCGCAAGTGAAAGCAACACCCAAGTGTGTAGAAGCTTTAGCAAAGCGCATAGCCGTAGAAGTAGAACGCATTTGCGACAAAAGCTCCCGCATTCAAACATCTGGGGAAATCAAGTCCTGGCAAATGACGTTGGGCAGGCATCGGATGCAAAAATGCTTACGTTACTACCAACTAGGTTCCAAGCAAGGGCGGGTAGAATTACATAGCAATTTGGGTGCTATGGTCTACCGTCATGTAACTATGTCTGGTTCAGAGTTGGGCTTTGATGCTCGTTACAGCCTGATTGAAGATTTTTTACAAGCATTTTATATCGAAGCAATCAAAGCTTTCCGTAGAGAAAACGAACTACCAGAGAATCACACGCCGCGTACTCAGCTGCAATTAGCTGAATACATGGCTTTTACAGAGCAATATGCCAAACGCCGGATCAATTTACCTGGTGGTGCAAATCAGCAATTGATTATCTTGCGCGCTCAAGGTTTTGCTCGTCGTCAGCCCCAAGAAACTACCGTGGATATTGAAATGGCGGTAGAGTCTGCTAAGGGTGAAGAAGCAGAATCTTACCAACGTAACTCGGCGGTGCAACAGCTGCGATCGCAAATGATTGCCCAAACTAATTTCGATCCATCTGAAGAATCAGAACGCGATCGCGTCATCACTGAATTGATGAAATATCTGGAGTCTCAAGGTCAATCTGATTGTATGAATTACCTCAGTTTGAAACTTCAAGACCTTTCAGCCCCAGAAATTGACCAAATTCTCGGTTTAACTAGCCGTCAGCGCGATTATCTCCAACAACGGTTTAAATATCATGTAGAAAAGTTTGCCAAACAACACCACTGGCAATTAGTACATCAATGGTTAGGCGCGGGTTTAGAGCAAAAATTGGGTTTATCTTGCCAGCAGTGGGAAATCTTTGTGAATCAACTCACAGAACAGCAACAGCAAATATTACAGTTAAAAACTGCACGAGAAAACGACGTTGCGATCGCTAAAGCCATTAAATGCACCCCCAAACAGCTGCAAAAGCGCTGGACTCAACTTTTAGAACTAGCATGGGCTATCCGCAACGGTCATACTGAAGCTCAAACAGGTTGAAGCCAAGACGAAATCACTAAAATTTATCCAAGCTAAATTGCAGTTATTAAAAATGTTGTAATGCCTGCCTGAATTTAATTCAGCGTCACCCCAGCACATATTAGATTATTCATGAAACTTATCGCCACGCTACAGTCAGGCGTTTTCCCTACGTCGTTTTTTACGAGTTTATGAACAGGAGATTATTGTCTACGCTGTTTTCCATTGTTCCCAATATTTAGAAAAATGGCGTAGTTGCTTGCAATAGTTGGTTTTTGAGACTATAGATAAATCCATTATTTTAACTATTATCTGAAGAACTGTAACTCGTTCTTACGCAAATTATTAATACATTTGTATTTATTTAGTACAAAAATACCAATAAATTCAGATTTTTTACTTATTAATCCAACCACGTTTAGCCAAAATCAAAAATTCATATTAAGTAATTGACCCTTTTTTACTACTTCTGTGAAATCCTATAATAAGCAGGACTTTTGGCAGAGGGATTGAAGATGGCTCTGACTCAAGGCGGACGGGCAAATAAATCTGGGAATATTTTAGAAGCAAATGTAGAAGCAATCTTGCATGGGCATAATTATTTCCAAGTAGGAAATTATGTTCAAAAAGAATTTATATTAAATGCTACTTTATTGCCAAAACGTTATGGCAAAGAAGTTTATATTGGCACTGGAATTTATCATACGTATCTAAAGGTTGATTTTTATGTTGTTGGCTCATCTGTAATGCCATCTGGTTTAATTTTCGAGTGCAAATGGCAAGAAAGCCCCGGTTCCGTTGATGAAAAGTTTCCTTACTTGAACATGAATATTCAGCACTATTACCCTGCACCAACTATCGTAATTTTAGGTGGTGAAGGTATGCGAGAAGGTGCAAGCAAATGGTTGAAAGCAAGAGTTAATGATAATCAGAATTTATTGGCAGTTTATAGCTTAGACAGATTCATTGCTTGGGCAAATAAAAATCTTTAAAAGATGTAATTAATAGTTCGTCAATCATCCCTCTGTTTTTTATATTTGAGTTAATTGAACGCACTGCTTTAATTTTATAAGTTTCAAAATTGATCTCACTATAAATTTTTCTAATAAATTCACTATTAGAATTGCATATCATAACTTTGACACCACGACTTGCTAACTCTGCACAAACATCTCTTAAAAGTTCCTGGTCTTTTTTACTAAAACAATTTTGACTATAAGCAGTGAAATAGCTAGTATCACTGATAGGATGGTAGGGCGGATCAAAAAATACAAAGTCATCACTGCTAGTCGCATGATTTAGGACTTCTGTAAAATCTGCTTGCTTAATTTCTGCATGGAAAAGCGTTTCGGAGGCTGATTTAAGTAAAATCTCAGCACAAATATTGGGATTATTATATCTGCCTAAAGGTACATTAAATTTGCCCTGTGAGTTTACTCGATAAAGACCATTAAAACAAGTCTTATTCAGATAAATTAGACGAGCCGCTTTTTCTATATCACTACCACCAGAGTTGTTTCTGATACTGTAGTAATAATCTTTATCATGTCGGATTTTATGCTCTTTTAATAGAGAAATTAATTCCTCAACACGATCTCTAACACAACAATAAGTGTTAATTAGTTCGGCATTAATATCAGTTAAAATCGCTGCATTTGGTTGGAGATAGAAAAAAACAGCACCACCACCTAAAAATGGCTCATAGTAATTTTTATAACTCTTGGGAAAATAAGGAATATATTGCTGTATTAACCGATTTTTACCCCCTGCCCACTTCAAAAATGGACGCGGGCTAATTTCGTTAGGGATTTGAATTACCATTTATTTACAATTTAACTAAAAATAATTATGACTAAATAAAGCCAATATAACCGACAAACCAAATTTTAGATTAACTGGCTAATTTTCCAGCCGCATATATTACAATTGAGTAGATAAAGCATATCAAAACAAACGTAAGTATATAACAAGGCAGTTTAGATTCAGATGTTTGACGGATTTTGGGATAACGTCTTTCGCTACCCCCGATACTTAATTACGATAGTCTTAGGCTTGTTTCTGAACACTTTTGCGCCATTAGTGCCATTGTTGAAACGCCCTATCACCTTGATCGCTATCTTGGGTTTATTTGTGAGCAGCCTAGTTTTCCTTACTTTCACTTTACGGGCAATGCTGGGCTTGAGTACAATCTAGACTTGCGTTATATCGGGGCTATACCCCACAGACGGTTGCTCTTGGCGTTGCTCCCGCTAAGTACTGTCTACCCAACTTTCATTTATTTTTGTCGTACAACCTCTGTGATGAGGCAAGATTTTTATGGCTACAAATCGTCGAGTTTCCCGCGTTGCTGAACTGATCAAACGGGAAGTTAGCCAAATGCTGCTTAACGGAATTAAGGATGACCGTGTGGGTACTGGAATGGTCAGTGTTACTGATGTTGATGTTTCCGGCGATCTCCAACACGCTAAAATTTATGTCAGCATTTATGGTACGGATGAAGCTAAGGTAGAAACAATGGCAGGCTTAAAGTCAGCCACGGGTTACGTCCGTAGCGAACTTGGGGCGCGGGTACGGCTACGTCGTACACCAGAAGTAATATTTCTCGAAGATCGCTCCATAGAACGTGGTAATAAGGTATTGGCATTACTAAACCAACTTAACCATGATCGTCCACCAGAAAATCTGCTAGCAGTAGAAGACAGCACTGTTCCAAATGATCAGGAATCTTCCGAATAAGTAACTAAAACAACAATGTAACTTCAGAACAATTAATCTCAGCAAATCCGCCAAACAGTTTACAGACGTGACTAGATCGCGTCTGTTTTAATGTAAACATAACCTAATTCAGCAGTACACTTCTTTTCTTGCGGGCGAAACAAAGTTTAAATATTCTTCCTTGTTTTGTTAAAGCTCTATTCCTTGAGAGGCGGAATATTTAGCAATTCTGTATTCTCACTTTTGTTTATGTGTGTCCTAATTATGAATCAGAGTATTATTCCACCCTTTTACAGATGTTTTTTAAAAGAAAACTGGATATTTTTAGTGCTGAAATTAACTAAGAAATTATGGGCTTACTTAAGAAATTGCTAACAGATGCTATGGTAAAAACCTTGATAGTATACTTTAGCCGTTATGTTTTGCAACAGTTTATACAAAAATAACTGACAAATATTATTGTGTTGTTTACCTTAGATGAATACCAGCAGTTATAGATCCAACTTTTAAGGTGATTTTTTGATATGTAAGCCATCGCGATATAAACTCTTACTAACCACCAAATCTTGCCTATACACAGTAACAGCAGGACTTTCAGACTTGTGGCATCAAAGTCATACGAGCTAATAAGCAGGTTAAGTTAACTACTCGGAATTTTTTTTGTAAAGCGGATTTTTCCAAAATGTCAGGATTCGTTGACTTTCTTAACATTTCTTGAGATATTTTCCAGAGATGTAGCGTCAAAATAAAAATAGTTCCGTATAGCAAACTACAAAATTGTAGCCATAAGTATAATTTCTGTAATGTTTGTTCCTAATTTTTAACGGGAACACTATCGTAAGTGTTAATTTGTGAGTAAAAACATGAGTGTGAATACGGTGCCTTCTATTAATTACTACTCTCTAGATGTGATTCAAGACGAAGCACGCCGACTGGTACAAAAGGGAATGATTAGCCGACAACAGCCAATATATACCCTCTGCCAATACATCCCAGCCAGAGAGTGGGTTTGCGTTGAATGTGAATTAGAGAAATGTGACTTTTTGTTACGCGATCGCATTGGCGACCTAATTGGTCGCGAACAGTGGGACAACGACTAATCAATGTTTGGTTTCGGTTTGGGATTGGGAGTTCGTTTTTGATGTGTGGATGGTACCATCAACGATTCAACATTCAATCAGGAGGATAATCTCTGGTTTTTAATGAGCATTGCCCTATACAGAATTTTGCGTTTTTGATTAACACAGAAGTATTGGAGTCTGAATTTATACAACTTTTCAAGTGAAAAAAGGCATCAAAACCATTTGTTCTGTACATCTGGTGTCACGGCTTGAGTTTAGTATGTAGATTCTGTGAAGTTCCCACATTGAGCCGATAGAAGTGTAGGAACTTCACTTTTGACTCCCAATTTATTGCATCGCTTACCTTCAGTAAGTGATAACCTGCTTGCTGTTTAAAGCTAAAATCTATTTGGAAAAGTTTGCTAAGTCGGGCTAACCGTTACCAGTTACGACCACGAAGGGAACCTCCGCCAGCAATTGGCTCAACCTTCACAAAATCCAAAATTAATCGTATTTTTCCTGAAAAAATCTCGAAAAGCATAGAAAAATCGGATGAACTATTATCCTACTCGCTCTAAATATTGATTAATGTCTTCAATGATGCGAGTAAGTTCAGCTTCAGTAGTCAAACGAATGTTGACATTGCGGACAGTCAACAAAACTTTAGCTGCGAAGGGCGTTGGCCAGATATTAGGATTACAAAAAACTTCTAAAAATACTTCACCCGTATAACGATATTCTAAGGGAGGCTGGGGAGTGACTCTACCACCGCCAGGAGTGGGTTTAGCGGCGATCGCTTTCAGGCGTTCCATCAGTTGATCCGTTGCTGTTTTTAATTCTCGTGCTGCTTGGGGTGAAAAGCTAAAGGAGACTGAACCTTCAATTAAGTTCAATGTTAAAGGAATTGAAGACATATTTTTTTATTTAAAACTTCTTGATAAGTACTTATATTACCGGAAGAAGAGTTCTGAATCCCACTTTGATAGTTATCGGTGTCTTCTTCAAAGACCACCAATACAGCATGGCGTAAATAAACATACCCTACCCTTCGGGAACGCCAAGGGCGAACGGGTGACGCTCTCTACGAGACGCTGCGCGAACGCAGGCTCACTAACGCTACGCTAACGGCAGTTCCTCATGGGGGGAACCCCCTTTCTGCGGACTGTCTCACCATTTCAAATGGCGTAAGAGCTTGGCATATAATTCTTTTGACTTTTGACTTTTGAACGCGCCCCATCCTGGGTAAGACGTTTAGCGATCGCCGCCCCTAGACCGCGTGAGCCGCCTGTTACCAATGCCACCTTACCTGTAAGTTTTTTATTGCTCATAGTATCCTTTTGTGATGACAATTTTGTATCGCATGGGATAGATATAAGACATGGGGGTAAGCTTGTTAATAAACTATTATACTGATGAGTATGAACTTATTCCACTAATAATATTTGTGCGACAGAACTTAAGCTTATTGAAAAGTGAAAACGACAAATTAAGATTCTGAAACATACTTAACGACAACAACTAGAGATTTTTAGAATAGTGGGATCAGGTCATAATTGTTTATTTTTAATCAAAGCTGAATTTTGGTTAGTGTGAAGATGAAAAAACTTCTATCTAACACGAGCGGATTTATACCCAAACAAACCTGTAGCTGTAAATAACCAATTCACTTTTAGATGAGGAACATGGGAAGAGATGAGGCAAATAACAAATAAGAACCGACAAATAACTGCATCTTTGTGTTAATTCTTATAAGAAGCAATCAATTCTGCAACAATCGCAACTAGTTCTCCTGGCTCGACAGGTTTAGCTATATGAGTCTGAAAACCCGCTTCTAGAGCACGGCTACGATACTCGCGATCGCCATAAGCAGTTAAAGCGATCGCAGGAAGTTTTCCATAAATATCAGGCTTCAATGCTCGGATCTTACGGATGAGCGTGTAGCCATCTTCATCAGGCATAGCAATATCACAAATCAAGACATCTGGTTGCAACTCAGGTAATACTTTCAATGCTATCGCTGCTGATGCAACTGCCATTATGGTGGCTCCATCAGTTTCTAACACAGTAGTAATGTAAAAGCGGCTATCATCATCATCATCAACTACGAGGATGTTTAAGCCAGCAAGGGGAAGAGCAGGTTCCATAACATCTCCATCAATGTTGATCGAATGAAATATATTTCCAATGAGCGGTTTGTTTTTTTCTCTGTCACCATACCATTGGTAATTTTACTGCGATCGCGCCGATTTTTCTAGACAATAACTCAATTTATCTAGTTACCATCCAATTGATGGTTAATTATTCACTGGCATTTATCATTATTGACTAAATAAAATTATGTAAGTTTTTCAATTCTTTTACATTTACAAATTAACTTGAACGAATAGTTTAAGTTCAGACATAATCTTACTAATTACTGACTAGTTTGGATTTTGATAGAACTTGAAAAATTAAAAGTAGTAATACTATTTCTTTGTAAGCTTGTATTTAATGATTACTTTTTCTCCTTGGCTTATTTAGCAAATTGGTATAAAGTTACTTAAACTTTAGCAGATAGGGGATTTTGCGGCATTTGTACTCTGAATAAACCGAAAGTTCAAAAAAATAGACAATGCCGAATTTTAAAACGAGTTGGTCGGCATTGTCATTTTTAAATACAGTAAAAGCAGAGTTGAAGACGCTTCGCCTCCAATCGGAAATTACGAATTAGAAGTAATATACCTAACTATTAACTTGCAAACTGCTGTTTGTGAATCTGAACCATAGCAAAAAGTAATAAGCTTTTAGTTATAGCTGTAGTCACATAGGTTAGGACATAAGGATGGGATGAAAGAAGAGAGTTAGCAATAGTTCTGCCTCCTGCTATAAGTCAAATCCAAAACTTGATTACTCCCATTCAATGGTTCCAGGCGGCTTTGAGGTGATGTCATAAACCACCCGATTCACCCCTTTTACCTCATTCACAATTCGAGTAGAAATCACTTCCAGGACATCATAAGGCACTCTCGCCCAATCAGCAGTCATGCCATCTTCACTGGTAACAATCCGCAAAACAATCGGGTAGGCGTAAGTACGTTGATCTCCCATAACGCCAACACTACGAATCGGCAGCAATACAGCAAACGCTTGCCAGAAATCATGATACATACCGCGTTGATTAATTTCTTGCCGCACAATCAAATCGGCATCGCGCAAAATACTTAGCCGCTCAGATGTAACTTCCCCCAGAATCCGAATTGCTAAACCAGGCCCAGGAAAAGGTTGCCGTTGAACAATTTCTTCTGGTAAACCAATGGAACGTCCAAGTTTGCGGACTTCATCTTTAAATAGTTTCCGTAGAGGTTCCACTAATTTAAATCTTAAGTCTTTGGGCAAACCACCAACATTGTGATGACTCTTAATTTTCACCGCTACCCGCTCACCAGTTTGGGGATCAACGTTGGTGTCCGCAGATTCAATCACATCTGGATAAAGAGTTCCTTGAGCTAAATAGTCAAAGTGACCGAGGCGCTTGGATGTTTCCTCAAATACATTGATAAATTCGTGTCCGATGCGGCGGCGTTTTTCTTCGGGATCTGTAATCCCAGCAACTTTAGCCAAAAAGCGATCGCGGGCCTTAACATACTCTACAGGAATGTGAAACTGCTCTTGAAACAGCTTTACCAATCGCTCTGGCTCATATTTCCGCATAAAGCCTTGATCGATAAACACACAAGTCAGTTGCTCGCCAATCGCTTTATACAGCAAGAAAGCCAAGGTAGAAGAATCCACTCCACCAGACAGCGCCAACAGCACCCGTTTATCTCCAACTCTGGCGCGAATTTCTCGAATTGCCTCTTCGACAAAAGCCGCTGTTGTCCAAGTAGGTTCGCAATCGCAGATATGGTAGACAAAATTACGGATTAATGCTATACCACCAAGAGAATGTACCACCTCTGGATGGAATTGAACACCGTAAAGTTTTCTTTCGTGATCAGCAATGGCAGCACAAGGAGTATTTTCTGTATGTGCTAGCAGTTCAAACCCTGATGGCATTTGGATAACTGAGTCTGCATGACTCATCCACATGGTAGTGCCATCTTCAACATTAGTGAGTAAATCTGTAGGATCATCAATGTATAATGAGGCTTTGCCGTATTCACCTCGATCGGCCTTTACCACTTCCCCACCGAGTTGATTTACCATCAACTGCATCCCATAGCAAACACCCAAAATGGGTATTCCCAAATTCCAGATTTCTGAGTCACAATGGGGAGCGTTGTCACTGTAAACTGAACTTGGGCCACCTGAGAGAATAATTCCCTTGGGATTAAGTTGGCGCAAATGCTCAGAAGTAGTGCGATAGGATAAAACTTCGGAGTATACTTGAGTCTCGCGGATGCGACGGGCAATCAATTCAGAATATTGAGAGCCAAAGTCCAAAATTACAATCAATTGCCGATCAAGCCGCCCAAAAGTTTCCAATGTTTGGGGCGCTTGTTCTGTTGGTAGAGTCACCGCTGTATTCATGACGGGAGAATTATCTCTGTTAAGGATAAATAGATGCTTTGTGGTCTATGGTGATGTTATTATCCAGCCTATACAGGCTGATAATGGTATAGAAAGCTTTGACAAACGCTAGTTTCAGTGCATTTGTCAAACCTCGGAGTTGGAGATGGTATTAAAACGATAAATCTACCCGAGAGTGGTTGCTTAAAGAATTA
The DNA here is from genome assembly GCF_036917575.1 of Nostoc sp. Taxonomy (GTDB): domain Bacteria; phylum Cyanobacteriota; class Cyanobacteriia; order Cyanobacteriales; family Nostocaceae; genus Nostoc. Next base: position 62,639 of record NZ_JBALDC010000040.1, read on the forward strand.
TTTGTTTGGATTGTTTACGATTATTCATAATAAATTAACATAATTTTCCCATCAACAGAGCAGCAGTTTTACTCTTCACGATAATTTTGCGATCGCGATCAAAGAGAATAGAGCCACAGACTGTTACTTTTTTGCCACTTTCGCTATGGCTTTGGATGTATTCTTGAGAACGAACATCGATAGTTTCGGCGATCGCACTGTAAACTTGATTTACCCAATCACTACCAGTTTCAGTATCTATGGATTTTAGGTGTGTTAGTGCTGCTTCAGCAGTTGCACTGTTAAACACAGCTTGGATATCAGGTGATTTTAAACCTGCGATCGCACAGTGGGCTGCTAAAATTTCCCGCCGTCCATCAGCTAAGTAGTGATGGGTGTGAAAAATCCCGCCAGCCAGTTTCATTAGCTTACCGTGATAGCCAAATAATAAGATTTCTTTAATACCCAGCACATCAGCTTCTACTAACATTGGCCCAAGCCAGTTAGCAGTTTTGACCAATTGTTCGGGATTAATCCCTAGTTTACGCGCCAAATCTAGGCCATTCTCCCCGATACAAAATACTAAACTCTCAAAACGACTGGCTTTATTTTGTAATTCAGCTCGAAAAACGGCAAGCTGATCTGGTGTACTCAAAGGTTGAGAAATACCGGTTGTGCCTAAAAGGGAAAGTCCTTCAACCACACCAAAAGCAGAATTTGAAGTCCGAACAGCAAGCGATCGCCCTTCGGGTAAAATAATCGTCACCGTGATTTTTTCCCCAGGTGCTAATATTCGTTGCAAATTCTCTTGCAATAGCCTTTGAGCATAAGCATAAATAGCTGGCTTGTCATCAGCATTTAATTGCTTACCAATTCCTTCCCCACCTTTAATAATTACTGCCTCACCTTCTTCCCTCCACTCCACCAATGCCCAAATCGGTGTATTTATGGTCAGGTCAAGATTATCACCAGGATCGCTGCGAGCGATCGCCAAAGCTGTATTCTCAGATAATCCTGCTACCTGTTCAATAGGGATTTCTGCAATTTGAGCGGGTTCAATCAAATCTATAGATGCTATGCTTAGGGGTTGGCGATCGCGTAACCAGTGTAAAGCTGCAACAGCAGCAGCACAGGCAAAGACGGGAAGTGTGTATCCAGAACGGGACATTTTGTAAATTTAAAAGTCAAAATAATTCTTCAAAACGGTTTTATGCCTTATTTTCAACCTACGCTAACACCAAAATACTTTCCACTTCGCTACCTCCAAACTGGCTGATTATACCAAAGTTATCTCGCAGGATTTGGACAATTTTAGAAGTTGGACTGTTGCCAATACGGAGATAGATAAATTTAGGTGGATGACCATATAGAAGACTGCGCTGATGAAAATCAGAATCTTTGGAAGCAATTACAAAATCGTGTACTTTAGCGTACTCCCAGATAAGCAGATCGTCTGTGTTGATTAACCCTAAAGTTTTAACGTGTACTGAATCAGGATACAAATCTACAATCTGTGAAATAATCCGATCAGACAGATTTTCGTCTAAAAGCAGTTTCACAGGGATACCACAAATAACTTCTTCTCACGATCAGCAGCAAAAGCTAGACACGCTTTAATGTCTTCGGAAGTTAATTCAGAAAAATCCTCTAAGATTTCTGCTTCAGTCATTTCACCAGCAAGATACTCCAAAATATCATAAACAGTAATTCGCATTCCCCGAATACAGGGTTTACCACTGCGTTTTCCAGGTTCAATCGTAATAATGTCGTGGTAATTCATAAATTAGTCAAGATAATAGTTCCGACCACCTTTAAACATCGATTCTAGCTCCTCAACTGCTGCAAGAATTGCCTCTATATCTCCATTTGAAGCCAACTCCATCTCCTCTGGTGCATTGGGATAAGCTTGGTGGAATGCCTGTTTTGCCTCGCTGCTCAAGTTGCTATGTTGTAGCAAAGTTCGTACAATTTCCCAACGTTGTTCTCGACTCAATTGTTTTGGCGTGTTTGCATTCTGTGACTGTTGCATCTAAGCCCATCCAATAATGCTAACAGTGTAACCAGTCTGTCTTAACTGCGATCGCCATACTGCTCTATGTTAGGAATTACGAATTAGTTATTAGTTAGACTCCCACTTCTGATAATAGAGCTTCCATAGCTTCCCAAGAGAGTCCTTGTTGAATATAACGAGGTGCTTCAGGATTGTAAGGACTGGCGACTCGATCAATGTTGAGGATGTTTGCCCTATCTGGTAAAACTGGTACATCTGCATCAAATGCTGTAGGGCGCATCAAAGAACTGGAAAAGCCTTTGAAAATAGCAATTGTATCTTGCTCATCAGCAATTTCCACCGTTACAATTAGGACTTCTTTGCTGCGTTTAGCGGTGTATTGTTCCAGTCGCTTGCCAATGGAATTCATGTTTTTAAAAGTAGAGTTAAGTAGCACAGCGACAGTTATTGTGGTGTGGCTGAACGTCCCTGTTTGCCTAGCTTAATCAAAACAAAATAGCTTAAGTAAAGCACATAAATTACTAAACTAGTTATGCCAAGAAAACCTAAGAACTCAGCCTTGCTGTTAGCATGAAAATATTCTTTGAATAGTAACGGAACCTCAAACCAGACACGACAATAGGGAGTCTTCAGCATATTGGCAGAAAAAGCACAACCTAAAAAAGGGATAAAGGCTAGTGTGCCCAAAAAACAATAAACAGTTGTCGCCCAGCGCCAAGAGGTAAAAATCAATTTCAAAGATCCATTGGTTTGATACTCAATTTCGTCGTTGATATCCACCCAGAACCACAACGAAATCGGGATTAAAATCAGACCTATGAAGCCAGAGATAAAGCTAACTGGATACTGGGCAATCATTAAGTAAACTGTGATTGCCACTAAGCTTGATACTCGCCAGTATATAGCCAATAGGCGTTGTATACTTTCTGCTTTTTGTACAAATGCCCAAATTAGAAGAATTAGCGGAATAATTACCAGGAATAATACTGCTAGTCGGTAATCAATCCAGACGAAAGGTCGAAACCTAATATCATAGTCCATATTTTGTCTCAAACAATAGATAAAAAAGAAGTCAGGAGTTCTAATAGATCAAGTTAGGTTTTATACCACTACCTGATTGTAGACTGCTAAATAAGGCAGGGGTATTAGACCCTTTTATTCAGGAGTCAGTCAGAGTCCAATTCATCCTGAATTCTTCTTGATAATAGTTTATTGAACCTCGTATGACTAGAAGTCACGAGTATTACAAAAAATTTATAGGGGCGTACATCTGTACGCCCCTACTGCCAATTAATTTGTTGTTTAATTTATGAAAATCGCAACTTATCCCTTTGGAAAAAGCCTATTGATTCAAATAAAGAGTTTATTTTTTCCACAACTAAAATCGGAGGCTTTCAATAAAACGCTTGCAAGTGGAGGATATTGGTGAGTTTCCGCGTCCCCCACTCTGGGCGTCTTCTTTAGTCAATCCTGGTTGTTTGCTAACCAAACAATAGAAAATCCAGAAACCTTAATTTCTAGTCGTCGTAAACCCGGCATTCAATAGCATCTGGGTTGTCATCACAATACTGTTCTAAAGAGTTTTTTGGCTTGCTTTGGCGCTTGTGGGAAGCTTCGGCTTGCAATTCTTCTACTGCATCCCAAGCAGCAGCACACTCTGGTGAGTTGCTACCGCTAGTATCACAGACAGTACGCGCTTGTTCCACTTCTTCTTGGATTTGCTCTTGGATGTCGCTTTTTATTGTTTTTTGGACGTTGGTCATTGCTTTAGTCTCGTTATGTGTTGTTAATACTAGTATAGAAAATGTTCAGAAATGGCAGTTTTTCGCTTGATTACTAACCATTCTAACCATTCAGTCGATGGTAAGTTAGTTTTTTAGCCTATTGATTTATAACAAATACAGCAAGCTAGCGCATCTATAATGCATTTACCTTTATTTTTTAAGATTTTATGGAATTAGTAGCATAGATAAATAATCATACAATATATTTAGATGCCTATATTAGGGAATGACAACTCCAGTTTCTTGGGATGGAGGAGACAAAGGGCTGGCATCAATTCTTGTAAAATGCAATTCTTCCCAAAATAAAAAGTCAAAACCTACTAGCCTAAAAAGAGAAACAAGCTGAAAACTCATGGCAGACCAAATGCAGTGGGCAAATGCCCTATCAACCCGTCATTCTCTGGAAGCCGCTGTTACAGATGTGGTAGAACGAGCTGTTTCATCGTTAAAAGCACCTGCGGATCTAGGATTGGTGTTCATTTCGTCTGCTTTTACGAGTGAGTATTCCCGACTATTACCTTTGTTAGCTGAAAAACTTTCTGTGCCTGTGCTAATTGGCTGTAGTGGTGGTGGTGTAATTGGGACGACAGTTAGCGGAGAAACCCAAGAATTGGAAGCTGAACCAGCTATCAGCTTGACTTTAGCACACCTTCCAGGAGTAAAAATTCAAGTTTTTCATATCGTTGCTGAAGAATTACCTGACTTAGATAGTTCGCCAGATGCTTGGCTTGATTTGATCGGTGTGCCACCATCACCGAAACCGCAGTTCATCTTGCTGTCTAGTTCTTTTGCTTCTGGAATCAACGATTTGTTGCAAGGGCTGGATTTTGCTTATCCAGGATCGGCGATCGTCGGAGGACAGGCTAGTGGTGGAGGTATGGGTGGTCGTGTTGCTCTTTTTTGTAACGATACTAACGGCGAGAAACAGCAAAACTTGTATCGGGAGGGGACTGTTGGTATAGCTTTGACTGGCAATATTGTTTTAGAAACGATTGTCGCCCAAGGATGCCGACCAATTGGCAAGCCATTGCAAGTCACAAAAGCCGATCGCAATATCATCCTAGAGTTAGATGAGCAAGTGCCATTGGTGGTGTTACGAGATTTGATTGCTAGTCTCAGCGAACAAGAACGAATTTTAGCACAGCACTCTCTGTTTGTTGGTGTGGCAATGGATGAATTTAAGCTGGCTTTGCAGCAAGGAGACTTTTTAATTCGTGGTATTCTTGGAGTCGATCCAAATGCTGGGGCGATCGCAATTGGCGATCGCGTCCGTCCCGGTCAAAGGCTGCAATTCCACCTCCGCGATGCCCAAGCCTCTGCTGAAGACCTGGAATTACTCCTCCAAAGTTATCAACACCAACGAGAATCTGAACCCTCTGCCGTAGCTGCTTTGATGTTTTCTTGTCTGGGACGAGGTGAAGGACTTTATGGTAAACCTAACTTTGATTCTGAATTATTTCAGCGCTACCTTAACGATATTCCTATAGGTGGCTTCTTCTGTGGCGGTGAAATCGGCCCTGTTGGTGGCAGAACCTTTTTACACGCCTACACCTCAGCATTTGGAATTTGTCGCCAAAATCAGTAATGAGTGCTGAGTGTTGAATCACGTTGTAACTCCTAACTTTTATTCAGCACAAGTGTGCTGTTATTATCAATCAGAGTCATTCCAGTAGTGGCGATGCCTGGATGGGGCTGTGATGCGCTATATGTCTGAATATAGCGCCGCACTTCTGGGGGAAAATGAGGGTAATCTAACACCGCATCTCCATCGGCAATAGTTGCCCAGAAGTCGCGCAAACTAGGAGCTAATTCTTTTGCTTGTGATAATGGTAAGTTTAATGGAGAGTGAGTTAGTAATTTGATTAAAAAAGGGAAAGAGCGATCGCCCATCCACTGTCGTGATGACTGTTGCAAATCGGGGAACTCAGGCACTGACTCTACGCGATGGGATAAAATTTGCAACGATTCTTTACCTTGGTTATCCCGATGAAACTCTAGCACTCGGTAAGGGTGAGGATAGCTCACTAATGAACCAGTGGTAATATCATATACTCCATCTGAGTAAGCAATATCCTGAACGTGCAAATGTCCAGTAAATACTAGCTTGACTCCGTAGCGCCTTAGCAGCTGCAATAGTTCTGCTGAATTGGACAACATATAGCGATTTGCCAGTGGATGGTTCGATTGATTAGGCAAATGTTCTACTACATTATGATGCACCATCACCAAAACTAAGTCATCACCAGATGCCGCCAGCACCTCTTCTAACCACTGTAGCTGTTTAGTGTCCAAACACCCCACCTGCTCACCTTGATCGTTAAAGGAGTTAGAATTCAGTCCAATCAGCTTAACTCCAGGTAATAACTGACGAACGTAGTAAATCTGCTGTGGATCGTCATAGCCAAACTTCATGTAATAGTAGGGAAAATCTGCAAAAGCAATTGATTGCTGATTAGCCAACAGCACAGGAACGTCATGATTGCCAGGAACAACATAGACAGGAAAAGGTAGCTGGGCTAAACATTGTTGCAACCAGGCGTGGTTTTCTGGTTCGCCATGCTGGGTTAAATCTCCTGGTAACAACAAGAAATCTAAATCGAGTTGTATTAAATGTTCTAATACACTTTTAAACGCCGAGATACTGACTTCAACCAAATGAAACCTACTAGGATGATCCCAGATTGTGTGAGGAAGTGCCAGGTGTAAGTCACTGACTATCGCAAACCGAAAATTGAGAGTCATTGATTTATGAAAATGTTAAAAGTAGGGGTTAAAACAAGGTAAGAATTCAGGAGGCAGGATTCAGGAGTCAGAATAGTTAAAGAATCAGAATAATACTTTATACATAAATTTTCCAATCGTACTGCATTCCTTTTAAATTCTGACTTCTGACTCCTGAGTGCTGAATTCTTACAAAACAAGTCTTTTCTCAAAAGTATAACCCTTACTTTCTCTTCCTGCTCAGGAGTGTGTATACTTAACATTTGTATACATGAAGCATCAACTACACGCTATGGTTACAATCAACTTAAAAACTAATCATTACTATTAAAAAATTATCAGAAATTTGATTGTTAAATATATAGTAATCAACCCTTGAATAATTGGGGAATTACTGGAAATATCCTAAGTGTGCAAGTTGATTTTATAGAAGAGATGGCAACATATCCAAGAGGATGAAAAAAGGAACTACAAAGGACATAAACAAAAAAAAATTAAATAATTTTTGCGTAAGTCTAAGGTTAACGCGTCTCAAACTTTAAAAGTTGTCTATTTTGATGAGTCTGGGATAAAAAGTGCAGCTAGGGAGTAAAATATATAAACAAATTAAAACTTACTTGACTGAGAGCAAATATGTGTTGAGTATACTTTGGGGTGTTGTTGTGCTGGTTGCTTTTTGGGCATTAGGACTAGTACTTCATATTGCCGGGAATTTAATTCATGCAGTATTGCTTATAGCCATTGCCCTTGCTATCTATAATTTTTTAAAAGCGCGTGATGTGTGAATAAATAACTTCTGGCACTTTTAGGAACTGAACAACTAGTTAAATTAAATACATTAGTTTGAGAATTCAGCGTAGATTTTCTGAAAATCACTCCTGAATTCTGTTTTGTTAAAGATAAAAATTTTGCGCCCTTGCTGGTACTAAATTTGAAAAATGAAAATAGAAGAGTAATTAATAGTAATGGCAAATTCCAGAGATACAGACAATGGATGGTCGCAGTTAAGTCGTGGTGCACCATTGGCGGTAATGCTGGCTGTGGTACTTTACATCTTGTACCAACTTTTACCAGTATTAGAACTTTTAGCGATTGCAGCATTGATTGCTTTAATTTTGCGAACGTTATTAGAGTTTTTGCAAAAGTTAGTTAAATCACAGGATGTTGCTGTTCTGCTACTAATTGGATTAATCATCGGATTTTTGGTAGTATTAGCTACTGTAGTCTTACCTAGTGTGACCTTTGAATCTCAAAAATTAATTAAAACATTACCAACTTATCTTAATAGATTGACAACAGATGTTGAGCAATTACGTCAGAGATTCACTTTTATTCCAGACATTTCCCAAGCACTTATACAATTACGGAACCTGACCAATCAGTTACTAAGTGGAGTACCAATTTTCTTAGGTGAAGCTTTAAGTTTGACTGTGGATTTGATAGCGACCTTAATTCTAGCGCTTTACATGGCTTACGATCCTAATTCGTTAGTGAAAGGGATTTTAAGATTAGTACCAAGGCGACATCATCAGCAGTTTAAACGAATTCTTAAAGCTTGCGAGACAAGATTGCGGGGCTGGATTTTTGGGACAGGGATAGCGATGATATTTCTGGGGGCTGGAGCAACGTTTGGACTTTTTATTTTGGGGATTCCCTCAGCTCTGCCATTCGGAATTATTGCAGGTTTATTTGAAATAATTCCTTACTTTGGTTCGATTATTGGGACTTTTTTACCAGCTTTAGTAGCATTGAGTATTTCACCGTTAAAGCTAGTATTTGTACTAGTACTTTTCTTAATAATGAATCAAATAGATGCCCATGTTGTTCAGCCTTTGGTGATGGGTCAGCAAGTTAATATCCATCCAGTGATGGTGATTGTGACATTTTTGGTAATGGGTAAGCTATTTGGATTTATTGGTATCCTGCTTGCAGTGCCTGCGGCAGCAGTAATAATTACATTTATTGATGAGTTTACGCTTGAAGAACCTGCTTTAGAGGAAGGAGAAATTGAAAATAAAATAGATGTTAAATAAATTTCTAAATAGACACCGCTTTGTTTGCTACCTTTTGTGCTACTCCCCTTTTCGATAAAATAACTGAGCAGATCGGTAAAAAACAGGTTCAGAATCATGGCTCAAGCTAGTATTGGGATTATAGGTGGTAGCGGTCTTTACAAAATGGATGCCCTCAAAGATGTCGAAGAGGTGCGAGTCGAAACTCCTTTTGGTTCACCATCAGATGCTTTGATTCTGGGGACTTTGGATGGTACACGAGTAGCCTTTTTGGCGCGTCATGGTCGCAATCACACGCTTTTACCCTCTGAGTTACCATTTCGCGCTAATATCTATGCGATGAAGCAATTGGGTGTGAAATATTTAATTTCAGCTAGTGCTGTGGGTTCCTTGAAGGAAGAGGCGAAACCATTGGATATGGTAGTGCCAGATCAGTTTATCGACAGAACAAAAAATCGGATTTCAACGTTTTTCGGTGAGGGAATTGTGGCTCACGTAGCCTTTGGCAATCCGATTTGTCAGAATTTGGCTACTGTGTTGGCAGATGCGATCGCATCTCTCAATTTACCAGAAGTTACTCTCCATCGCGGCGGTACTTATGTATGCATGGAAGGCCCTGCTTTTTCCACAAAGGCAGAATCGAATCTTTACCGCAGTTGGGGTGCAACAATTATTGGGATGACGAATTTACCAGAAGCGAAGTTGGCAAGGGAAGCGGAAATTGCCTACTCAACTTTAGCGCTGGTAACAGATTACGATTGTTGGCATCCAGACCATGACACTGTGACTGTGGAGATAGTGATTGGCAATTTGCTGCGGAATGCAGTGAATGCTCAAAGGGTGATTCAAGAAACTGTGCGGCGCTTGAGTGAAAATCCCCCGCCGAGTGAGGCGCATTCGGCGTTGCAACATGCGATTTTGACTCAGTTGGATAAAGCACCAGCAGCGACGAAGGAAAAGTTAGGGTTATTGTTGCAGAAGTATTTGTAGTATTGGTGATGAATGAGCGATGTTGATGACGGGCTGTTCGGTAACGCACTTTCTCAGATTACAGCAAGAGCGATGTCTACGACGGGCTACGCCTACACACGCAAATATATAAGCTGTCGTCACCAAAATCATGATTTTCATTGACAAAATCGTGATTTTCATTAACAAACTCATGATTTTTATTAACAAACTCATGATTTTCATTAACAAACTCATGATTTTTATTAACAAACTCATGATTTTCATTGACAAACTCATGATTTTCATTAACAAAATCATGATTTTCGTTATGAGGCTTTGCTTGTTCGTTGTGTCTAGCTGATGATGGTGCGTAGGCGTAGCCCGTCGTAGACATCGCACCATCATCACAAATCATACAGGCGATCGCTCATTACTAAAATCTGTTTGGTCAATCCAAAATCCAAAATCTCAAATTGTGTGGCAAATATCTTGCTGATATAATACCTGTCTATGTTTGATAACGTCTGTCGCTTTTTAGCAGAGTCATTTTCAGCCGATTTTGCCACCTGGTTACTTGGCGAATCTATTGCACTTACCCAACTCAGTCCATCAGAATTATCTCTTGAACCGATTCGAGCAGATGCGTTAATTCTGTTACAGTCAGATGAAATTGTTCTGCATATCGAATTTAAAACCGAAGCAAAAGCCGAGATTCCCTTTCGGATGACTGATTATCGGTTAAGGGTGTATCGCAGATTTCCCCGAAAGCGGATGCATCAAGTTGTCATTTACCTGCAACCCACCACATCCGAATTAGTCCAGCAAACAGCTTTTATTTTAGAAAATACCCGTCATGAATTCGGCGTTATTCGTCCTTGGGAGCAACCCAGCGAAATATTTTTAAATACTCCTGGTTTGTTACCGTTTGCAACCCTCAGTCAAACTGAGGATAAAACACGAACATTACAACAGGTTGCACAAGCTATTAAGCAAATAAATAATGCCCGAACACAAAGTAATATTGCTGCGTCAACAGCAGTATTAGCTGGGTTAGTATTAAACAAGGAACTGATTAAAAGATTATTACGGAGTGATGCTATGCGCGAGTCTGTAATTTATCAGGATATCCAACAGGAAAAAGCTTTATCGATTGTTATACGACAACTTCGGCGTAAGGTTGGAACTGTTCCACCTGCACACCTATTGAAAATTCAAGCTTTAGACTCAACACAGTTGGATGATTTAGCTGAGGCTTTACTTGATTTTTCGGATTTAACCGATTTAGAAACTTGGTTAGCACAAAATCAAGGTTAGTGATGCTATGCGCGAATCTGTAATTTATCAAGATATCCAGCAGGAAAAAGCTTTATCGATTGTTATGCGACTACTTCGGCGTAAGGTTGGAAGTGTACCACCTGCACAGTTATTGAAAATACAAGCTTTGGACTCAACACAGTTGGATGATTTGGCTGAGGCTTTACTTGATTTTTCGGCTTTAAGCGATTTAGAAACTTGGTTATTGCAAACTCAAAGTTAATACACCAGAATTGGAAAGTAAAACAAGGTCTATCTAATAAGCGATCGCAGTTTCTGAGATGACAGCAAGAGCGATCGCACCATCAAATCATACAGCCGATCGCACTTTCTCAAATCACAGCAAAAGCGAGCGCACCATCATTTGAAATTATAAAGGCGATCGCTTATTACTAAAATCTAATCAAAAGACCTCTCCCTGGTTTTACTACGCAAAATCGTCCCTCTCCGACTCGGAGAGGGACAGACTTGAACTTTAGTTCAAGGTAGGGAGAAGTTTCTCACCTGCGTGTGCCAATATCATCACATAGATGCTGATCGCTCTCATTCACATTGGGGTTATTTTGCAAATAATCGCGCACCCAAGCACAACCCTTAAGCATTAAATCATCCAAATTGAGATTCCACAACTTCACCGTGTTGTCATCACTTGCAGAGGCAATAGTTTGGCCATCGGGGCTGAAGGCGACACTATTGACATAACTGCTATGCCCTTTGAGAGTTTGTAATTCCTGCCCTTTGAGATTCCACAACTTCACCGTCTTGTCATAACTTGCAGAGGCAATAGTTTGGCCATCGGGGCTGAAGGCGACACCCCTGACAGAACTGCTATGCCCTTTGAGAGTTTGTAATTCCTGCCCTTTGAGATTCCACAACTTCACCGTGTTGTCAGAATTTGCAGAGGCAATAGTTTGGCCATCGGGGCTGAAGGCGACACCCCAGACAGAACTGCTATGCCCTTTGAGAGTTTGTAATTCCTGCCCTTTGAGATTCCACAACTTCACCGTCTTGTCATCACTTGCAGAGGCAATAGTTTGACCATCCGGGCTGAAGGTGACACTATAGACAGAACTGCTATGCCCTTTGAGAGTTTGTAATTCCTGCCCTTTGAGATTCCACAACTTCACCGTCTTGTCAGAACTTGCAGAGGCAATAGTTTGGCCATCCGGGCTGAAGGCGACACTATTGACAGAACTGCTATGCCCTTTGAGAGTTTGTAATTCCTGCCCTTTGAGATTCCACAACTTCACCGTCTTGTCATCACTTGCAGAGGCAATAGTTTGACCATCCGGGCTGAAGGTGACACTATAGACAGAACTGCTATGCCCTTTGAGAGTTTGTAATTCCTGCCCTTTGAGATTCCACAACTTCACCGTCTTGTCAGAACTTGCAGAGGCAATAGTT
>NZ_JBALDC010000041.1:0-84052 GCF_036917575.1 Nostoc sp.
TGTAATTCTACATCCATTGCCCTACCTCCCTTGCAGAGTTTTTTCTTCTAATCCTTTTATTTAGAATAACCGGAAAGTGACAGAAGAGGGATACTTACAGTTTTTTGATTTTTCATAACTGAAGTTAGGCTGCTATGTACCCAACTTACTCAGCACTAAGTACTATTTTGGTTACAGGAATATTAAATAATTAATTGTTTTACCTTTTCTGTTACCCAATCTACACGATCCTTTCCCCAAAATCTTTCGCCTTCCACTACCCAAGTCGGGACTCCGGGACAGCCAAACTGTTCGTATTCTGCCAAAGCTACCACTGCTGCTTGTTTGGCTGCTTCCCCGTAAATTAACTCAAGAATGCGATCGCCATTCAGCCCAACATCATTTGCAACTTTCTTAATCACAGACTCATCGTTGACATCAAGTAGGTCAATATACGTCGCTCGAAAGAAGGCAGCATCAAGCAGATGCTCCTTCCCGGTTCCACAAGCAGCGTAATACGCTCTGGCGGGAAGTTCTTCACGACCAAATTTCATTTTCTCCCAGCGCTTGATCCATCTACCAAATTCTTCAAACTCCTTGAGCCGAATTTCAATACCGTACCTTTTTGCCCATCGTAAACAATCTTCTTTGTGATACGACGATAACAGGGCGCTTTCACTTCGTCCTTGGAGGTCAGCTACTTTTATACCTCGCTCCTTTGGTATGTAAATTGGTCGTCGTTCAATATCAACAGGTAAACCCTGCAATGCTTTTTCGGCAAGAGTAATACCAATATATGAATTTGACGAGTGGTATATCGAGTATGAGTATACTTTGATTCGCTGCGACATCTTGGCTACCGTAGCTACCTAACTGATAATATTACGAATTAGCGATCGCGGCAGTCCCTAATCCCCAATCCGTATCTGGTTGCTACAGTCGCGGTGAAAAATACTAAGCTGGTAGATAGCACGTTTAAACTTTAGCGGAAATTCCAAATCGCATTCATCGGCGGTTTAGAATTCTTCATTGGCGAACTACCTGTAATTACATTATGTTTGATGCTCTATCTGACCGTTTAGAATCAGCCTGGAAAAAACTGCGGGGACAGGACAAAATTTCTCAATCCAACATTCAAGATGCATTGCGCGAAGTGCGCCGCGCCTTGTTGGAAGCAGATGTCAATCTCCAGGTAGTAAAAGATTTTATTAGCGAAGTCGAAGCCAAAGCACAAGGAGCCGAGGTGATTACCGGCGTGCGACCTGATCAACAGTTCATCAAAATTGTTCATGATGAACTGGTGCAGGTGATGGGAGAAGAGAATGTTCCCATAGCAGAAGCCCAGGAACAGCCTACCATTGTGCTGATGGCTGGGTTGCAAGGTACTGGTAAAACCACAGCTACCGCTAAGTTAGCCTTACATCTCCGTAAATTAGAGCGTAGCTGTTTGTTGGTGGCGACAGACGTATATCGCCCAGCAGCAATCGATCAGTTGGTGACGTTGGGTAAGCAAATTGACGTACCAGTATTTGAATTAGGAAGCGACGCCGATCCTGTAGAAATCGCAAGGCAAGGTGTAGAACGGGCTAAAGCAGAAGGTGTCAACACAGTAATTATTGATACTGCTGGACGCCTGCAAATTGACGAAGATATGATGGCGGAATTAGCCCGGATCAAAGCAACCGTCCAACCCCATGAAACTCTGTTGGTGGTGGACGCGATGACTGGTCAAGAGGCCGCAAATCTTACCCGCACCTTCCACGATCAGATTGGCATTACTGGGGCGATTCTCACCAAATTAGATGGTGATAGCCGTGGTGGTGCAGCGCTTTCAGTGCGGCAGATTTCGGGAGCGCCGATTAAATTTGTGGGCGTGGGTGAGAAAGTCGAGGCACTGCAACCGTTTTATCCCGATCGCATGGCATCACGGATTCTCGGTATGGGCGATGTGCTAACCCTGGTAGAAAAAGCCCAGGAAGAGTTTGATTTAGCCGATGCTGAGAAAATGCAGGAGAAAATTCTGTCAGCGAAGTTTGACTTTACTGACTTTCTCAAGCAATTGCGGATGCTGAAGAACATGGGTTCTCTGGGAGGCTTCATCAAGATGATTCCAGGGATGAATAAGCTTTCAGACGATCAGTTGAAACAGGGAGAAACCCAGCTGAAGCGCTGTGAGGCGATGATAAACTCCATGACTCGCCAAGAACGCCATGATCCCGACTTATTAGCCAGTTCTCCCAGTCGGCGGCGGCGGATTGCTTCTGGTTCCGGCTATAGAGAGTCAGATGTGACTAAACTGGTGGGTGATTTCCAAAAAATGCGATCGCTCATGCAGCAAATGGGTCAAGGTAGCTTTCCTGGAATGCCAGGAATGTTCGGCGGTGGCGGCATGGGCAACGCCTTTGCCGGTGCTGGTAATCGTCCCCCAGCCCCCGGATGGCGAGGTTACGATGGAGCCCCAGCCACGAAAAAGAAAAAACCCAAAGATAAAAAGAAAAAAGGCTTTGGCAATCTTTAGGCACAGGGCATGGGTAATTTGCTAATGACAAATGACAAATGACAAAGGACTAATAGCAGCAAATGCTAGACGAGTGCTAAAATTAGCATTTCGGCATACTTACCAATTAGGAGAATGATTCTTCAATCATGATCAAACTGCGCTTGAAACGATTCGGTAAAAAGCGGGAAGCAAGTTACCGCATTGTCGCCATTAACAACCTCGCTCGCCGTGATGGCCGTCCCCTAGAAGAGTTGGGATTCTACAACCCCAGAACTGATGAAGTGCGACTAGACGTTCCCGCCATCGTCAAGCGACTACAACAAGGCGCTCAACCCACTGATACTGTTCGTCGCATTCTAGTAAAAGCTAATGTTTTTGAGCAGGTCAGTGCAACAGCCGCATCATAATATCGGAACAAAACTCCCAACAGCTAGCCCCAACTATGTTGAGCTAGTTCGGTTTTTGGTGCAGCCGTTTTTGGAATCTCCAGAGACATTAAGCGTCGATTGTGAAATTTCTCATGCCCTCAACCGGGTTTGGGTTCGCATCGCTTTTGAAAGCACAGATAAAGGAAAAGTATTTGGTCGAGGGGGACGCAATATTCAGGCGATTCGCACCGTAATTGCCGCAGCCGCAGCCGCAGCAGGGCAGTTAACATACCTGGATATCTACGGCAGCACCACTCCGGGCCGCGAGGGTATGTCTTTTGATGAAGAGACAGAAGAGCGATCGCCACCGCCGATTAAGAGAGAACCGCGTGGAAATGATGGGCCTAAACCCATTGTTAAACCCCGCCTCCGCTAGGTTGAAACTAGAGAGCAAATCTGAGCGGTTGTTATTACCTCCGCTCAGAATTTTTGTAAAGATGGAAACTTGTAAAAAGATTTTTGAATCTTTTTTTGGACTCTTTACTAGTAGGAACGTACAGCTTTGCATTGGTGTCAACTTCAGATGAAATCTTTTGAGTGCATGAGTTTTGCCTTCACCCCCAGCCCCTCTGCCAATATGCTACCGTGTACACACATCTTGGTAATAAGGAATTAGAGGATGAGGGCAAGCTGTACGCCCCTATAAGTGATTAATTTATTACAAAAATTTTTCCACAATGTAAGTAGTAAAAGCGTAATTTCGCCGTTAGCGAGAAAAGATTAACCTTTGTCAAACACAGATCCTCACCAATTACGAAATACTATGGCAGGTGCTTTAACAATTCAGCTGCCGAATATTCCCAGTGCGATCGCTCTTACCGGAGATGGAGAAGAAAATCTCAAAATCTTATCTCAGCAAACAGGAGCCGCTTTAGTGCTACGCGGACAGGAATTAGTGATTTCTGGTACCGAAAAGCAAATTGATCTGGCTTCTCGATTAGTGCGATCGCTTGAAGACCTCTGGATTAAAGGCAATACTATTTCCAGTGCCGATATTTTAACAGCTCGTCAAGCCATAGATAGCGATCGCCAAGGAGAACTGCAAGATTTACAGCGAGATGTTCTCGCCAAAAGTCGCCGAGGTGAAGAAGTCCGTGCCAAAACCTTTCGCCAGCGCCAATATATCGACGCACTCCGCAGACGCGATCTTACTTTTGGAATTGGGCCTGCTGGTACTGGCAAGACTTATCTCGCTGTTGTTGTTGCCGTCCAAGCACTCCTTGCCAACCAGTTTGAAAAGCTAATTTTAACTCGCCCTGCCGTCGAAGCCGGCGAAAAACTCGGTTTTTTACCTGGAGACTTACAGCAGAAAGTTAATCCCTATCTTCGCCCACTTTACGATGCTATTTATGAATTCATCGACCCAGAAAAAGTACCCAGTTTAATGGAACGCGGTGTGATTGAAGTCGCACCACTTGCCTATATGCGGGGACGCACCCTCAATAACGCCTTTGTAATTGTGGATGAAGCTCAAAATACTACACCTGCTCAGATGAAAATGGTTTTGACTCGTTTGGGCTTCCGTTCGCGGATGGTGATTACAGGCGACATGACACAAACTGATTTGCCACTTCACCAACAATCAGGTTTAGGAGTAGCTTTACAAATTTTAAAACACGTTGAAGGCATTGCCTTTTGTGAATTTTCCCAAAGAGATGTTGTGCGCCATCCTCTAGTTCAGCGCATTGTCGCTGCTTATGAACAATATGAAAAATAGGGAATGGGTATTAGTTAGGACTCATCGTTTAACCAACGACAAATGACAAATGACAAAGGACAAATGACAAATGACCACAACATTGAAAGAATTTTTAGCAGCTTGTGAGACGTTGGGAACTTTGCGTTTAATCGTTACTAGCAGCGCTGCTGTATTGGAAGCACGAGGTAAGATAGAAAAGTTATTTTATGCAGAATTGCCTAAAGGGAAGTATGCGAATATGCATACTGAAGGTTTTGAGTTTCATTTGAATATGGACAAAATTACTCAGGTAAAATTTGAAACTGGTGAAGCGAAAAGGGGTAATTTTACAACTTATGCAATTCGGTTTTTAGATGATAAACAAGAACCTGCTTTAAGTCTATTTTTGCAATGGGGTAAACCGGGAGAATATGAACCAGGACAAGTGGAAGCTTGGCAAGCTTTAAAAGAGCAGTATGGGGATATTTGGCAACCTTTACCAGCAGAACTTTAATAGAGCTAAACTGATAAAGGTGGAGGAAATCGAATATCTGCACTGAACTGTTCGATATTAATGCTGTAATGAATCGGTAAAACATATTCTAAATTTTCGTGAGGGCGGGGAATAATGTGATTAGAAAGTACCTCGCCACCGTTAACTCGCAGCACTGCTTTTAGTCCTGCTGTCACCGCTACATTTACTTCGCCCACAACTCCCCGAATTAACACGGTAATTCGTCCCAAATCAGTATTTTCATAACCAACAAGGGTTACACGGGCAGCTTTACACATAGCATCTCCTACTTCCACTGCTGTAGGAACGCCATAAACTTCAATCATACCTAGTGCCAATGTCATGCTGTCACTATAATTTGGGATTGTCGGGTTAATTATCTTACTACAAAGTTTTAGTTTTTACACAAAATTACTTGATTTTTTCTCGATAAATAATAAACGTTAAAACCAAAACTGCTAATGCTTGTAATGAAGAGAATTTGGAGTTTTTGCTTGCTGTTTTTTTTCCTATCGTGCGGTGGTGAAGCTATTGCAGGAGAGTTGTCTCAACGGTTAGCAAATTTTCCTCAGTGGGAAAAATTAACTTCAGTACAACCAGCTTCGGGTGATTTGGTTTACCCTAAATGGATGGCTGGTACTTGGAAAGTTACAAGTACCTTGGTAGATTTAGCCGCACCTTTAGCACCAATTGTAACACCGGGGTTTGAGGGTAATCGCCGACAACTAAATCAGCCTGTGAGTTTTTTAGTAAGATTTGTGAAAGAGCAACCATCTATTGCTGGGTTAAAAGTATTTCCTCAGAGAGATTACAAATCTCCAATTTTAGTAGCAGATAGAGCATTCAATAGCTTGAATCTGGCGAGAGCTTATTTAGGTGATGAAGCAGTGTTATTAGTTAAAGTAGATCCAGATTCACCTAATCGTCAAATTACGTTCTTACGTAGCAGTCGCCAACTAGTTTCCATTGTGACTGCACGGGCCACAGAAACTACCCTTGATAGCAAGTTTGTCACCACAGAAGTGTTTCAACAACTATTTAAAGGCGGTTCACGCCCTTATTTAAACTCTGTAGAATCTACTACGGCTTATCATAAACTTTCAACATCTAATCCGGCGATTGAAGCAGATCAAGTTACTGCTGTCTATCTTTCACCCCAAGATCCAGATTACTTCAAAGCTGGTTCTCGACCAGTTGCTCTCTACCGCTATCGCCTCGAATTCTTCCCTCAAGAACTACTAACTACTCCCAAAGAGTGATTTATCATCTAGCTCTTGACTGATTTGTAATACATTTGTAGTATAAAAATTCCAAGTTTACGATCGCGCTCTTGGACGGTGTGCATCATGGCAAAATTTCAAGATACTGTCAATTACTTTCGCTCTTACTGGAAGCTGGGTGTTTTCAGTATCGCAGCATCTAGCATTTACGAAATTATTGATTTAGTTGTACCTTACGCGATCGGGCAGATTTTAAACGTTTTGTCTAATCAACCTTTGGATAAACCACTTGAAAGTGCGATCGCAAGTTTTTCAGACATAACTAATTACCCAGTTAATAAAACTCTATCTTTGGGTGTATTGCTGGGTTTAATTTTCGTTGTCACTGTAGTGAGAGCGCCAACACAAGCCTGGTTAACCATTTGGTTTCATTGGGATATAGCTTTTAGATCGCGTCGAGATAACAACGAAACAGCGATCGCCAAAGTTCTTACTCTCCCACTAGAATTTTATGATGAAAATAATCCTGGACGTATTGCCGGAAGAGTAGCTAGAGGTATTTCTAACCACACTTTTAGTTACCCTGAAATTGCCGGACAGTTAATTCCTAAACTGGCTCGTGTATTGGGAATTTTTGTATTTATCTTGTTCATTGAGTGGCGGATTGCAATTTTATATCTAATTTCCTTTGTAATTATTCTCAGCTTTAGCTTGAAGAATTTACAACAGATAATTGGGTACGAAAGTCGTCTGGATAAATATGGAGAGAACACCGAAAGCCGTACTTCTGAATTAATCACCAATATCAAAACGGTGAAAGCATTTGCTACAGAAGCTAGGGAACTGAAACGGCAAAAGCAACGTTTAGCTCGTGAACTAATGGTGCTTGATTATCGCATCCATAAAGGTTATGTAAAACTGGGTACTTGGCAAAGAACCGTGATTCAGTTTTGTGTGTTTACAATTCTGGGTTTGACTTTAGCAGCAACAGTAAATGGAAAAATTTCTCTCGGTCATTTTGTCATGACCTTAACTCTTTCTAGCATGGCTTATGCCGAATTAGAACCTATTAGTAACTTGGCAGAAGTTTTTGCGCGTCGTTATTCTCCGATGCTGCGGTTTCACGAATTTCTGCAAGAGCCAACTGCATCTGATTCAGCTAATCTTTTAGAAGAGAGTAGTCAGACACAATCACCATTAAAGTTTACCGGAAAACTTGAGTTGTCACACGTCAGTTTTGGATATGATGCCAACCATCAAGTTTTGCAAGATATCAGCTTGTTGATTGAGCCATACCAAACAGTGGCATTAGTGGGGCGTTCCGGTTCTGGTAAGTCTACTTTCGTGAAGTTGCTGTTGCGATATTTTGAACCTCAAGAAGGTCAAATTCTAATTGATGGTCAAGATATTCGCACTTTGAATGTCGGTAAGTATAGACGGAGATTAGCGATCGTTCACCAAGAAGTAGATGTTTTCAACGGTACTATATTAGATAATCTCACTTACGGCAGAACTGATGCTAGTTTGGAGCAGGTTCAACAAGCTTGTAGAATTGCCAGAGTTGATGAAGTAGTGCAGCACTTACCTAAAGGTTATTATACCGTTGTGGGGGAACGAGGTGTCAGGCTATCTGGAGGACAAAGACAACGCTTGGGAATTGCTAGGGCGTTGTTAGTAGAACCAGACGTGCTGATTTTTGACGAAGCCACCTCTAGTTTAGATTATGAATCTGAGCGTTCAATTCAGCTAGCGATGCGATCGATTCAGGGCACTTGTACCACAATCGTTATTGCCCACCGTTTAAGCACAGTCCGGGAAGCTGATAAAATTGTTGTTCTAGAGCAAGGAAAGATTGTAGAAGTGGGTAGCCACGATGAACTCTTGCGTCACGAGGGTATTTACCGCCGCTTGCACTCCCTGCAAGAAACAGGAGAACTTCTGAGTTAGGGGATATACACCTTTTAGATTTTAAATTTTAGATTGACTCCACAAATTAATCCGTTTGATTCAATCGACTTTATTCACAATAAGGTCGATTTTTTTTTAGACATGACTAGAACGGCGTAAATATTTGTAGTTTAAATGAGGCAGGAGAGAAAAGACTTTAGCTTCATTTATCTTTCTTAAGATAGTTGTGTTTTCTCCCACCAACTTACTCATCCAGAAATTAAATATGTGTTATTAAAAACTCTTTCGCGCCTATTCAGTGGCACAACTGATATTATCAAGTGGGGAATTTGCTCTTATTCCCCAAAACAAACCTTAGCCATTGAAATTCGTTTTACGCGCTTGAGTGAAGCGCGAGAAGTAAAGTAAATAATCCATTACCTATGCTGGAATACTAATTATTAATCGAATTCCAATCACAAAAAATTAAGACTTGCTCTTATCTGCTTCTTTTTGTGCCGCTTCACTGTATTTTTTATAAAGTTGAGTACGAATCTTAGCTTCTTGATAACGGCTGTAGGTTTGTGGTACAGTACTCATTAAATCTGAAGCCCGTTGCCACTTAGCAGCAATTTCTAACCACTGAGTTGAGGTTGTAGCTGTTTTACCAGATGCAGAAGCTTGGTTGGCAATTCGCACAGATATTTGAAATGGATCGTCGGATGGCTCAGAAAAGCTATTGTTAGGAGCGCGGGATGTTGTTTGGGCTTTCCTGTTGTTAGTATTTTCTGTAGTTAAAAATTTGGAAGTTTCTAGTTGTATCACATTTATTAGTTTATTACCTAGCTGGGCATAAACAACCCAACTAAGTAACAACAGCGAGCAGAAACCAGCTGCTAATATCTTTGTTTTAGGTTTATTTTTGGATTTTTCTTTGTTAATCAGTACTAAAGGACGAGAGACTTGAGTTTTAGGATAATTTGGTTTTCCTAGTTCAGCTTGAGCTTCTGTGATATCTTTAATTAATTGCTTGACAATATTGGGCTGAATTAATGTAATTTCCTGTGACCAAAGCAATTGATTTTCGCGATCGCTATCTAATTCTTTTAACCACAACAATTGTTGTTCTCGAACAATCCGACTGTTGATCTTAACACGGCGAATGTAACGCGGGGCAATAGACTCAAGAATTTGCTGGATTTGCTCTACTAGGGGAGATTGCTCTAGTTGCTCTACTTTAGCTGCTTCGCACAGAATTTGTAAGACACCATCAGAAAAAATGGCTCTAGTTCTGACACAAGAGTGGGCTAGCTTTTCATTCAATAGTTGAATAATCGCCGCAACGCTGCCTTGATGAGCTTGCCAAGCGATATCGTTTATCCGGTCTACCACCTGAAATTTAGTGATAGCTCTTCCACCCTGACTGATTAACGTATTCATTAATTTAGGGACTCTTTTCTACTAACCTTGATCTTGTCTTCGATTTTATGAGTAAAAAGATGAGTTGCCAAATAATATCATAAATATGGAAATATGAAGCCTCCTTTTTGGTTTGGTAAAGACACTCGCTTACCCTCAGATAATTTGTACGCTTCCACGCCTTGAAAACGCGGAATTCTTAGGCTGAAACTGCGCTTTCCAGGTAACGCCCATGCTGACGGCGGATGAGTTAGCTGTTTGACATAGTACGCAAGCGTGTCTTTTGGCGTTGGCGTAGCCCGCCCTTGGCATCGCCTTTATTTAGATTTAGGTAAATGAATACACTTTGCGATGAGCAGAAACACTTACGATATGCGATCGCAACTTCATAAATTAAACAAAATAGTCCTATCCTGATACTTTTGTGAGGAATTATCGTTTTTTTACCTTTTTGCCAGAATCGCAATACTAAATAGCACAGCGATCGTTACATTAGAAGATATATAAATAAAAATCAACAATGATTTTTTTTGTTCGCAGTCACACAAAACTATGAGTGCAAGTACCATTATTTCCGATAATCCCTTACTCCAAGGCACTGGTTTACCTTCCTTTGCAGAGATTAAACCAGAACGAGTAGCACCAGCCTTTAATCAGTTGCTAGCAGAACTTGACCAGCAACTTGCCACCTTAGAGACTAGCGTACAGCCGACTTGGAGTGGTTTAGTAGAACCCTTAGAAAAGCTGACAGAACGGCTTACCTGGAGTTGGGGGGTGGTAAATCATTTAATGGGTGTTAAAAATAGCCCGGAACTGCGCGAAGCTCATGAAATTGTACAGCCACTAGTTGTACAATTTATCAACAAACTCGGTCAAAGCCAACCCATCTACAATGCTTTTAAGGCACTCCGTAGCAGTGATAGTTGGCTAACTTTAGAATTAGCCCAACAGCGCATTGTAGAAGCTGCTATTCGAGATGCAGAACTTTCTGGTGTTGGCTTAAAAGGAGAGGCAAGAGAGCGTTTCAATGCCATTCAGATGGAGTTGGCAGAACTTTCGACCAAATTCTCTAACCATGTACTTGATGCCACAAAAGCCTTTAGCTTAACCCTGACAACAAAAGCAGAAATTGACGGTTTACCACCAAGTTTGGTGAGTTTAGCCGCTCAAGCTGCACGTGCGGCAAAAGAAGAGAACGCCACACCAGAGAATGGCCCTTGGCGCATTACTTTAGACTTCCCCAGCTACGGCCCTTTCATGCAACACAGCACCCGTCGAGATTTGCGTGAAAAGCTCTACAAAGCTCATATCACTCGCGCTTCTAGTGGCGATTTAGATAATAACCCGTTAATTGTGCGTATTTTGGAGTTACGGCAAGAACTCGCAGATATACTTGGCTTTAAGAGTTTTGCTCAGTTGAGCCTTGCAAGTAAAATGGCTCCTAATGTTGAGGCAGCCGAAGCACTATTAGAAGAACTACGCCAGGCCAGTTATGATGCTGCTGTCAAAGACTTAAAAGAACTCCAAGCTTTTGCTGCATCTTATGGAGAAGAATATCAAGATTTAAAGCATTGGGACATCAGTTTTTGGGCAGAACGCCAACGAGAAGCAAAATTTGCCTTTACCGCTGAAGAATTACGTCCTTACTTTCCCCTTCCCCAAGTGCTAGATGGCTTGTTTGGACTTGTTAAGCGGCTATTTGGTGTTACTGTAACTCCAGCCGATGGTCAAGCCCCAGTATGGCACGAAGATGTCCGTTATTTCCAAATAGCTGATGAAACTGGTTCTGCCATCGCTTACTTCTACTTAGACCCCTATAGCCGTCCAGCAGAAAAACGCGGTGGTGCTTGGATGGATGTATGCATCAATCGTGCCAAAACTGAAAATGGTACAACTGCCATCCGGTTGCCTGTAGCTTATTTGATATGTAACCAAACTCCCCCAGTAGATGGCAAGCCGAGTTTGATGACTTTCTATGAAGTAGAGACTTTGTTCCACGAGTTTGGTCATGGATTGCACCACATGCTCACTAAGGTTGACTATACTGGAGCCGCAGGTATCAATAATGTGGAATGGGATGCAGTGGAACTACCCAGTCAATTTATGGAAAACTGGTGTTATGAGCGACCCACTTTGTTTGGCATGGCTAAACATTACGAAACTGGAGAAGCCCTACCAGAGCATTATTATCAAAAGCTGCTAGCGGCGCGTAATTATATGAGTGGTACTGGTATGTTACGCCAAATTCACCTGAGCAGTGTTGATTTAGAACTACACTACCGCTATCGTTCTGGTAGCAATGAAACTCCAGCAGATGTACGTCGTCGTATAGCCAAGACTACTAGTGTTTTACCACCACTTCCAGAAGATTCAATATTATGTTCTTTTGGGCACATTTTTGAGGGTGGTTATGCAGCAGGTTACTACAGTTATAAATGGGCTGAAGTACTAAGTGCTGATGCTTTTGCCGCTTTTGAAGAAGCTGGGCTAGAAAATGAAGAAGCAATAAAAGCTACAGGTCGGCGTTATCGCAATACGGTGCTAGCACTCGGTGGTAGCAAGCATCCAATGGAGGTGTTTAAAACTTTTCGGGGTCGTGAACCAAGTACGATCGCTTTGCTCAGGCACAATGGTTTAGTGGGTGCTGCAAACTAAACAACACCTCTGTAGAGATGTTGCATTGCAATGTCTCTACTATCAAATATTCGCTTAAGTAAACATTATTTTCCTAGTTTAAGGTGTTTCTGGAAGAATGGGTTCTTCGGCAACATCATCCAAGCGGATGCTGCCTAACAAATTTCGCCACTCTGCTTTCAGGGCTGGATCTTGAGGATTTTTTTGGCGCAGTTGAGCCAACGTCGTCAGTGCCTCGTACCATATTCCATTTTGGGCATAAAGAGCATAGCGCTTTAGAGGTTCTGCGGTTTCTAGTTGTTTGACTGTTGGTTGACTGAGGTTAACTCGTTTTATTACCCCTTCAACATAAGTTGGGGGAGCATTCTGTTGCTTGTCACAGTTAATGGTGAAAAACCAGCGATATTGTTGGCCTACCGCTAAAGTGGGAGCAGTGCTAGGCAAAGAAACGGGGACGATTCCAGGCTTATCCGGTAGAGCGATCGCTTTTTTGTATACCTGGTTAGCGTTTAAATCTTGCAACACAAATTCAACTGTATATGGCGAATCTTTAGTATATGGCACATAGAAAAACCAACTTGGATGTTCTACTGTTGTTTGTGCCCAGACATTAATTACAGAGTTAGCTTCCTCAGTAAAGGGTACTAAAGCAGTCAAGTCAATTTTAGGTGAAGGACATCCACTAGGCCCCCCGCGCTTTGCTCCACCACGAACGCGACCTCCAGGAGAGGAGCCAGGTGGAATTGGAGGTTGAGTAAAAGTTGTGGCTTGAGCAAGGGTTGTTTTAGCGTTAGAGCGATTAGGAGTTGGTTTTGCCAGTATTGGAGTCAGGCTAACTAATAAATTTGTACAACTAAAAGCTACTACTAAAAACAGTTTTATCGGTTGTGAATTTAAATTCATAGAAACCTGACCTTATTATGATTTTAGGATTTTAGATTGAAAGAGGCAGAAAAGCAGAGAGGAAAAACTCACAGCAACTTCTCCCCTACTCCCTGCACCCTTGCTTCTTCCCCATTCCCTACCCGGACTTTTGTTTTTGAATGATTATAAATTGACATCAAACTCGCCATCGCTACGAGCGATAAAGCCGACGGTACAAAAGGTACCCAAGCACCCGAAATTAATAGACCAAAGCAAACTACATACAAAACGCTAGAAGTAACACCGATTGCCAATACCAACCAGGGTAACGAAAGTCTGCGCCAAGCCAGAACTCCCCCAATCAAAGACCAGCCCCAAATCCAGACTACCTCTGCCCACCACGACCAAGCCCGCAGCAAAGGCCGCCCATCTTGAACTGCACCAAGGATCTGGCTGACCATCTGAGCTTGTACCAGTACTCCTGGCATTTGCTCATCTAAAGGAATGCCATAAGGTGTCGGCCAAGTGTCTGGAGAATCCCCCTTTGCAGTCACACCAATCAGAACAATCCGGTTCTTGATGGCGTTAGGGTTAATTGGACTAGATAAAAATTGCGTTAGTTTTACCTGTTCGGCTATTTCTTTTGAAGAACGATAGTTGAGTAAGATTTGACCGCTATTAGCATCAATATTTTGATAGCCACCAGTACGAGACTTCAGATTCGGAAAAATAGTCTTACCCAACTGCAAATATCCTTCGCGGGTGAACTGTGTTTGAATTCCTAAAGGGCGCAGATAAAGGGATGCTAGTTGTAAACTGAAGGAATATTCAGCAGAACACAATGATGTCGTCTCCTGATTCATGAACAGAAGATGCCGACGAATAACTCCATCGCGATCGTGGATAAAGTCACTGAATCCTAAAAAATCTGGGGGGATTTCTGGCGGTGGCTTAATACCTTTAATATTTACTGTGCGATCGCTCCCTT
Organism: Nostoc sp.; assembly: GCF_036917575.1. Taxonomy (GTDB): domain Bacteria; phylum Cyanobacteriota; class Cyanobacteriia; order Cyanobacteriales; family Nostocaceae; genus Nostoc. Next base: position 14,112 of record NZ_JBALDC010000041.1, read on the forward strand.
TGCATACGCCAACCAAGTTCTGAGTTTGCTGGAGACGAGTAATTAAATCTGGCTCTTTGGCCTTAAAATCACGGTAGATATCTAAGCCGATCGCGCGGGGATGGTATTGATTCAGTTTTGCTAAGAGTTTATTGAGAGATTTTTCAGAAATAGAAGCTCCAATCAAGGACTCGCCATTTTGTCTTTGAGTAGCGAGATCGTCATCGTCAATTGTGATGATCAACAGTCGCGGATCGAGTTCTTCTACGGGGCGCGATCGCATCATCAGGTCAAAGGCTGGAATTTCTTGATTTTCCAACAATCCCACCAATCTCACCCCAAAAACCAAAGCTGTAACTGCCAAGCTGGATAACACAGTTCTCTTAAATCTGCGTTTGTTAGACAAAGGTAAACTTGCTTTATCTTCATCTTCAGATTTTGCAGACCTTAATTTATCCCAAGTCGGTGGTATCTGCGCCGGATTTTGGCAAATCACTGGTAGCCAAGTTGCACAAGGAAATCTATCCTCAAGTCCTTGCAAGCGTTCCCGCGCTTGGCGTACCGCTTGATATAAAGACTCGCCACCAGCAAAGCCTTGGAGAAAATACTTTAAAAACTCCTTGGCAACCTGGTCTGGCACAGGTTCGCGCATGACGATCATTTGAGGAATTTGCAAATCAGCTAATTCTCGCGCCAATCCCAATCCATCACAGGAGTTGAATATAGCTAATTGCAAACCATTATCAATAGCTTTTTTGAGAGCGTACTTTAACTCGCCAATGGTAAGACTATCGGTTCTATTCAGGTAAATTCGTCCACTTTCGCCATTTCCTTGACTGGAACTGTGTCCGGCAAAGAAGAGAATATCCCAGTTTTTTCTCCAAAGATGCTCAGTCAATTCCTTACGCTGTGGTTCTACCAAAAAGCTCACCTCTGCGTTACTACACTGTTGCAATAAAGCTCGGTCGGCTTGGGTGTCAATCCCCTTACTATTGCCCACAATTGCCAAAATATTGACTAATTCATTGAGAGTGTGTGGCTTGTGAGTGCGGTCATAAGATGGTGAAGAAAGAGCAATTTCAGCTTTGGGATAACGTTCTAACAAGTCCCACAAATGCCAGGGTAATAGCTGCAATTGGCTATTTTCTGTTTGTAGAATCACCCGTACTTCGTCATTAGACGATAATTTTTCTAACCATTTTTCCCTTAAAGGGCGAAACTCTTCTGCTCGCAGCCAGGTATTAAAGCGTGCCCGCAAAATATGAGAAGTGTTTTCGCAGTCTTGAACCATCGATACATTCGTCACCTGCATTTGGTCAGCATGGAGGCGATAACGATTGCCTATCTGCCGATAACTAGACCGCCAATGACTATAATAGAGCGGCATTTCCGGAAATGAAGGTAGCCTGCCAGTGATTTCTGTTGCAGCGTGCTGGTCTTCTTCACCAATTTGGAGGGTGACAGCAAACCCTTGCTCAAAACTACCCTCTCCAAATTTGATCGCCACTAATTTACCCATAACCGTCGCTATCTCTCTGTACAAGATCGTGCCCTGTTCTAATGTCCGATCGCAAGTCCCAGATGCGTCTACAGATTTTTTCAAAATCCCTAAAAGCTGGCTTGGATTTTTAATTTTTAATTTTTAGTTAATCAGTTATCACTTAATAAATTAACGACAAAGAGGGAAGATAGCTACATATTTCAAATTTGGAAATATTGGGTGATACTGGTATTGTCTAAGGCTACCCTAACACTAAATTGCTCTGTAGGTTCACCACGAAATTGTAACTGAATGTAGTTGTCTAATTTTCTAGATTGAGCGTCGAGAAATATTGCTCCTGAACTATCTATAACAGTGAGATGAACTCCTGATGGCAAGTAGATTTGATTTCCAGTGGCGTGCAATTGGAGATGAATACTAGTTTGTCGATCTTTTTCGGGACTAATTTCCACAATCAACATCACAGGTTGGTTGTGGATTTGGATACCTAAATCAATCACTTTTGCTCGTTTAGTAATTGATTCTGGTTGTTTGAGGGCATCTAATTCCAAAGTTTCAACACTGCGAAAGGCATAAGTTGGCCTGAGTTCCGGCACGTTCCACAGCGATTCAATAGTCTCCCAGCCAGTCTCAAATATACCAGCAAACCACTGACTCAAATTCACTAATGAATTAACTGGAGATTGACGCAGTTGCCAAATATGGTCAATAAATGCTTCCAATGGTTGCAGTTGCGCTAAAGGAACTGTTTGAGTTACTACACTAGGGAGAAAACCAAGTAGCCTTGCTTCTTCGAGGGATTCATCAAATTGAACGATTAAATAACCCACCCGTTCTTCCCAAGTTTCTGGAGGAATAGAACATATCTGCTGATGCAAATGGACAGGGCGACACTCCAGACGCCCAATTGAGGGCATTTCTAAATCAGCAACATCCCCACACAGGCGCATGATCGGGTTCCAACTGTCACTAGCTTGAAGATCGGTAGAAATATCCATCATCTGCAAGTAGTCATTCACCACCCATACAGCTAAAGTATTCAGCCGGACTTGCTCTGCTTTTTCAGGATTTGGTTGCTGGTTAGCAAATTGCTGGGCAGTTATGCGAGCTGTTTGGGAAATCGGCAATGTTAAAGCGAAATCATCTAGCTGATAGGAAAAGTCATTCATAAGTCAATTTCTAGGGTTCAATGCTGCTATGTATATATCACCCGCATTCAATAAATTTATGCCACAAAATTGAATACTGGAAAAAGAAAATTGGGACTGGCGATTAGGTAAAAATATTACATAAAATTAAGCAATTATATATTGAGATAATATATAAGATAGAGGTTTTGGGTATTTATACTTTTAGTATAATCAGCTTCAATCTGTTAAAAGCAGTTTATTAACTAGCAGATAAGTTGCAAAATTTTGAGCAGACAATTTGAGCGATCGCTTACAAAGATAGGTTCCTGAAATCACAACCAATTGCCAATCAATACATAGGCAGACCAAAAGCTTGGCGCTCTATAGTTGGGATGTTTAAGTAATTGTAGCTGCGCACGGTGGACTGCTTCGGCTTTGGTGGTATTGCCACTCTTGAGTTCTCGATAAAAGGCACTAACAAACATCGCTGTTGATTGATCATCAATTTGCCACAGGGAAGCTATGGTACTACGTGCCCCAGCACGGACAGCGGCTCCTGCTAGACCGAGTGCTGCACGGTTGTCTCCTGTTGCTGTCTGGCAAGCACTTAAAACCAATAATTCTACTACGGTTTTACCTTGACTGCGGAAAAGAGTATCAAAATCTCTGACATTGATCTGACCATCAAAATCTAAAATAAAAGTCTCTTCAAGGCGGGAACTAAACTGACCGTGGGTTGCCAAATGCACTATGTTGAATGAAGCAGCACCAATTTCACTTTCCAAATTCTTTTTCTTAAAATCTCCATCCAGTAGGCTGGTTGTCGAAACTCCTGCTTTAGCAATACCGTCAAATTCAGATTTGATCGCCAGCAATGGTGCAAACTTGGGAAATCCTGGCGGCGGCTTAGTCAGTCCTGCGGTTAGTGCTCTCAGCTGCTGTTTTACCAGCGGTTTTGGGTCAAGGAGTTGTAGACCGACGTTCAGGGCGATCGCATATTTCTCTACCAAGTATTGTTTACCATCATAGAGAGCTGCCATTGGTAAATTGCGTAATGGCCCATCTAGGACGAACACTAACGTATCGACGCCACTTTTTAGCAGTTGTGACTCAATGGGTTTAAGCAGCCAGGTGTAAACTTCTTGCGATTGGGTTTGGACGATCTTAGTAGCAGTTGGATCGACAAGATTTCTTCGCAGTTTTATTAAGAGTTTCTCTACTTCTGTTTGGGAAATCTTGGTACTGTAGCTTTGCAGAGGTTGTTTAGGAATTTTGACAATTACCTGGAGTTCGTCACTAAGAATAATTGGATAAAGGATGGCAGCCTTGGTATTATCTTTGTCTACTACTCGATCTAAAGCTACTTTCTGACCTTGCAAACAAGCATCCTGAAAGAAGTCGTCTAATTCTGCTAGTTGGAGTGCTTCAATCCGCTCTCGTGCTTTCTCCAATATTTCTTCATTTGGTTTTCCTTTTTGAGATTGCAGTAGTAACTCTACTGACTGGCGGTAGACGGGTTCTACACTGTCGCGGAAGTCAAATTGTACATCCTGGTTGACTATATCTTTATTGACTACTAAATCTCTGCGGAGAGACTCAAGAGTGTCTACAGCAGCATCATAAGCGGCGATCGCACCATCAATATCTTCTTGTGCCCAAAGCAATCTACCTAACTGCCACTCCAAGCTATAGGTAATTTCTGGTGCATTGCTACTCTGTGCCAAAGCTAATCCTTCCCGCGTCAGCTTTTGCGCTTCTGCCCACTGTCTGGTTTCTTCGTACAAGCCGCCTAAACTCTTCAGAGCATAAGCTTCTGCCCGCTTGTCTTTTAAACTGCGGGATTGCTGAATGGCACTAGCGAGTAACTTTGCTGAGTCTTTTGTACTGAATCCTGAGTAAAAACTCTGACTGGATGCTTGTAATACACCACTCTTGACTTTTGACAAACTTTGTGAATAGTTAACCTGAGCGTAAATACTCGCACGGCTGAGGGGGAGTTGGTTTAGTTTAGACTCAATTGATGGCAAAAAAGTTTGAACCTTTGCCCATTCTTTATCTTTAATCAGTAGTCCCAGGTGATTGAGTTGTGCTTGAACTTTTGTGAGAAGTGAGGGAGATTCTGCGACTGTTCGTTGATAATAGGCGATCGCCTGTTCCTTGTGGTTTTGTTTACGAGCATTATTTCCCAAACTGAATAGACTAGCCGCAATATCAGCCTTTGATTGGAGATTTTGAGCAATTTTCAGACTTTCTTCTAGGGCTTGGCGTGAGTTTTCCAAATCGCCCAATACCAAAAGGGTATCACCGAGCGATCGCAAACTCACCGTTTTTTCTATAGAATCGGGTTGAGATTTTAACGTCTGACTTATTCGAGCGAGTGTTTTGATTGCCCGTGGGTAAAATCCTTGGGTGCGCCATGCTTGTGCTTGATTGATTAGCGATTGCACCACGCCACTTTGATTATCTGCTTGTTTGTAAATTTCTTCTGTCCGCTGCCAAGTTGCCAAAGCCGCCTCGGACTGCCCCTTTGCCAATTGCAGACGACCTTGAATATTTAGTGATTGGGCAAGTATTTGCAGATTTTGCTTTTCATCCAATCCTTGGAGTAAATTTAAGCTTTCTGTAATTGCCTGCTGCGCCTGACTCCATGCACCGAGTTGCTGGTAAGCTAGGGAAAGATTACTCAGTGCCACTGCTAGTTTGAGGTTCTCCCCTTGCTGCTTATATATTTGGACAGCCTGTTGTAACACTTCTATAGCTTTGGCAAAGTTGCCATTACTGTATAAAACTTTGCCCTGCTCTAAAAGTAAAGCGGCATCAGTAGGCACAGCCAGCGATGTCAGATTTATTGACAGTTGGGATGAAGAATTGATTGAGCTAGGAACTTTTGCTAGCACTGGTGAACCGACAATGGATAGCAAAGCGACCAGGAAGTACAAAGGCAGACGTAAAAAGCGAGCTAGGGAAGTGAGCCAGCACGTTTTTGCTGTTTCCCGACTTTTGCTTTTAAACTTTACAGAATTCGCGCCAAAAATCCTAGTTGTTTTAGCCATAAGCAATGACAAGAGGTGATAAGCAGAAACACATAGGATAAACTATAGGCTAACAAGGTAATGTTACCATTCCCATCCCTTACCAAATCTTTGAGCTTGCACAATTTTGTTGCGATCGCAGTGAAACTTGATTAGCAAAGTATAGTTCAAAGGCGATCGCAAACTTTAAACAAAAACCCACCGAAATAGTGCTGAGTAAAAAGTAAAATTAACTACTACAGCACTGCGTAAATAAATTTACTATTTCAAATAACACAAGAGCTTGGGATACAATTATGCGTGACTTTTGCCTTGCGGTACTAGGCTTAGGCATAAAATTAATTTCGAGGAATGAATACCTCGGCTGAAAGTGAGAAGATTCATCAGTACTACTTCTAACTCAGCACTGGCTTAACCCTAGCTATTCGCTAATAGCACCGATCATAATAATCCCTCCAATTCTGCAAACTTACGCAAGCGCGGTAAACATTGGCGTTGATAAAAACTGCTTAATGTCGGAATTGACAACCCAAATTCCTCAGATAAATGTTTCCAGCTAACTTCTGGAGGTAAGCGTTTGAGAATTAACACCTGACAATTCACATCTGGACGCCCTTTAATGTAAGTACCGCACAGTTCTCCATCCGAATCTGTCTTCGCCCATATCTCCAAGTCTTCCAAAATCGGAGGTGCTTGGGGGCTAGCCGGTAGGTTATCTACAGGATCGATAGTTTCACTTATTCCACCGGATGTAGATTGATAAATTTTCAGAGAGACTGTTGTGGCTTGTTCTCGGTTCTGGTTAAGGTAAAAGTCTTGTAGTCTCCGTCTTAGGTAAGCATTCAGCCAGGTGATCACACTGCCATAACTGGGATCGTAGGTTTGGCCTGTCAAACCTTCACAAACATTGCGACAGAAATACAACCAAGTTTGTTGTAGTGCGTCTTGATAGTAGGGAGTAGGTTCCCTCCAGAGTCTACTTGCTGTCAAACGAATAATTTGCGTGAGCAGCTTCTGACGCTGAGGGCTTCCAGGTTGGTGTCTACAGGCTTCTGCAACTAAGCGGCGTAGCTGTTCATCGAATTGAACCATGACAATCTTGATCAAGAAAGCAAGAATATCTTAGTATTGCGTATAACAACACCCTAAAAAATTACCTTTCGTCAAGATACTGGATTTTTTTTAAAAGGAAGTGGGGAACGGGCATAGACTATTGGGAGATTTGAGGTTCTGAAGTAAATAAAATTTAGATTTAGACACTCCCTAGTCTTCAGCGACAGAGATTCTTAAGATATCAATAGCTGGGGAGTAGGGAGTAGAAAGTAGGGAATCAGGCTTTTCGAGTTGTAAGAAGTTTTTTCACGCAATCAAATCATAGTCCTATAGTAAACGTCTGACTTCTGACACAATAGCTTGAAAGTGAAATATATGTTTTCTCGTTACAAAACTATGAGCGATCGCAAAAAATATAAAAAAGACCGCATACCGGGTTATCATCCCATCCGAAAGCTGAAGATTATTCTCACAGGTCTTTATGTCGCTGTTATCTCTGACTTTAGCGTTGCCTACAAACTTGTTTTATCAGTTCCAGTTCTAGGCTTCTCATTTATCTTTCGGCAATGGGTTGATGTCACTCTGATTTTACTAGCAACGGGGATGATGCTAGTTGCCGAATTATTTAACAGTGCGATCGAAATCTTATGTGATTTTGTGGAAGAACGAGAGGATAACCGGATTGGGATGATTAAGGATATTGCAGCCGCCGCAGCTGGCATCAGTATCTTTGTGTGGGCTGTCACACTCATACTTGAAGCAAGTCACTTCTGGCAATTGCTAAAAATTTGACTATTAATTATTCGAGATAGTGTGAGGAGTATTTTTAACAATATCCTAAGACTTATTAGCTAATAAAAATGTAAGAATTCAGCACTCAGGAGTCAGGAGTCAGAATTTATCAGTAATTTAGAATGATTGGTATATTTATTCATCAAATGTGCTGACTCTTTAACTATTCACCAATTCTGACTCCTGAATTCTTACTAAAAAATAAGTAAAGGAAATTATCAAATTTGATTTTTTGAATTATTCTTACTCCTCACTCCCCACCCTGCTTAATACAATCTCAGCCAGGATAAGAAATTTTCCCACCAAGAATATTGCAGATTACCTATACTCAACTTCATTTTGTTGCGAATATCTTGGATTTTCCAGTTGGTTAGTTTAGCTAGAGTTTGCGCCTCTTGTTCAAAACGTTTGGGTAAAGACTGCTTATATTCTCTACCAGCCTGACATTTGAGTTCCCCTTGGAACGGATGTTGCAAAACATAGCGTCCTTGAAAAGATTCAGTGTTAGCAGTTTGTTGAAATATCAAGTCTTCAGGGAATTTGTCGCGGGTATAGCGAACATGCAATCGAGAGATGAAGACGTTACTCCTAGGAGAGGGACGACGAAAGCTAGGGGGTACTGGCAGATTACTTGTAGAATTATCATCAAGCCAAAATACACCTGCTTGCTTGAGTTCTTCTGGAGTTAGAGGTTCAGCAGAACAAGGATCGCAACTACTCATATCCCAAGCGTATTCTAAAAAACCAACTTTCCTGTCTTCTTTGGTGTAGATAGTTTGAAACATGGATTTGTAGAATTCACCAAATTCATCTTTGACAAATAAGGGAATGTTCGCATCAGATGGGATTTTCACCGTCCGGTAGTTAGTGATTTCTGCCTGTCCTTGGGGCGAGAGAATGTAGACAATCAAATCTTGCTCTGTTGTAGCATTGATCATGCCCAAACGAATTGGCAGCATGAATTTAGGCGATTGATAAGAAATTTGTAGCGGACGGAGAAACTGGTAGCCAGATTGCTCAAATTTATCCAAGTTGACTTTAGCAACAAAGAATTTCATAGAGGAGCGAATATAAGGCTGAAGTAACTGTTTCGCACCTTTAGGAATTTTGTAGCCATTGCGTTTAAGCCAAGTTTCCAATCCGCCAGATTCTTTGGCGCTGAGGATCAGGATGTCGTATTCGCCAACGTTAAAACGTGCTTCGACCGTCACACCTAAACTAGCATCGCCCCTTGCACTCGCCGCCTCACTTCTCGGTGCTGCTGACGCTGGTGCTGCTGATAACTCTCTATCGTAAACTGGGGCACAAGGATCTGAGTCAAAATATTCTACCAATCGCGGCGCACTAAAAGCATCTAGGCGCTCGATAATCTTCGGTTCAGTGACGCGAACTTGCTCTTTTTGCAGCACCGTTGGCACTGGTACTACCATTGCAAAATCTTTGACTTCGCCTTGAAAGTCGTTTGCCATTGTTAGGATAGTGCGATCGCCATCCCGCGCTATTACGACTTGAGAAGCTTTGTTATACAGTTTTGTATCAGCTTTGGCTACATAAAATCCACAAAATGCCCAAGCTGCGGGTGCAAAGCACAAAACAGCTACAATTGCTAACAATAATGGTGTTAAAAGTCGAAAAAACTTCATTTTATACCTCTACTTTTTTAGTGCTGAGTGGTGAGTTAGGAGTTAGGAATGCTGAGTAAGAAGTTACCCCTACTCCCTCTGCCTCCCCTGCTTCCCCTGCTCCTTCATCTCCTTCTTGCCAAGCAAACCTTGGGGCTAACCAGAGAATATCTAGCAAGATGCTCAACGGTGCAAGAGCAAACAGCGCCCAGAAAACTGCTGTAGAAACAAAGAAATAATTTCGCAGGATAAAAGTTAAGCCAGCGATACAAACTGCCCAAACTACACGTCCAATTCGGGAATTGGGAATCGATCGCGGATCTGTAATCATAAATAGGGCGAACAGCAGCAAAGACCCGCTCATCAATCGATGCCAATAAACATCCCAAGTCCAACCCAGCCAGAGGTTGCGAATCGCTTCTAGCAAAGAGTAAGCACTCAAAAAAGCTGCTGTGGTGTCCCAGCGACCGATGCGCTGCAAAATCATCCCGCCAGTACCGAGAAATAATAGCCCATACCACCACTCTTCACCCCATTGTCCCGGCGAAACCCAAGCATCGGGAGTGAGAATCAAGGCAGATATGATGCCAAAATTGGCGGGATTGAAGAAATGCTTATCGCCAAATTGGAAGATAAATTTGCTAGCGATCGCAATTGCTGCGGCTATTGCCATTGTTGTCCAGTGGTCAGCTCGCAATAGTAAACTGAGTCCCAGTGAGGTAATTAAAGCACTACGAAGATTTGGGCTTTGTCCTACCCTGCGGGAAGCCGCTGGCGCGTCTATGTTGTCTGCTAATGACCAGTGACCAATGACTAATGACAATATCCATTGAGTTGCAAGACAAGTGGCGATCGCTACCCCAACTAATTCTGGTCGCAGCGTCCAATCTCGTGTACCGATTCCCAAGACTAGGAACAAGCCAAGAAATAGAATTTGATAATCTCGTATATCTTTGAGCAACATTACCCTTTTATTCAGGGATTTCCCGTAGATTTCTCATCAATTTAGACGAGTAATAGCTCAAATAGCATTGCTGTTACAGATTTTGTTACAAAGCATCCCCACTCTTTGCGCTTTCTTGATAAAAGGTCTAGTCTGCGAAGGAATCCAATTTGGGTAGAATATTAAGGCATTGTATTGGGGTGGTATCGCAGTTTCCTAAGCAAAACCTACAAAAAGTTGTCAGCAGCAGATAAACGCAAAATGCAACTAGCTCCCCTGTTCCCAATTTTCTACCGCATTCTCCAGCCGAGTTTTCCCAACTGCCTTTGGGGTGGAAATTCTCATATTAAAGCGATCGCACTCACATTTGATGATGGGCCCCATCTGCAATACACGCCCGAAGTCTTGGCAGTGTTAGATCGTTACAAGATTACAGCGAGTTTTTTTTGGTTAGGTGTTTGCGTCAACCGTTGGCCAGCTATTGCGAAAGCCGTTAGCGATCGCGGACACTGGATCGGATTGCATGGCTACGATCATCGCTCTTTTCCCATGCTTTCCCCAAATGACCTGAAGGAAAGTTTAGAAAAAACCCAAGCTGCCATTTACAATGCCTGCAACCTACAACCTGAACAAGTGCGAGATGTCCGCCCTCCCAATGGTTTATTTACACCTGCTACTTTAAAATTGTTCTCTCAGTGGAATTACCGCCCAGTTATGTGGAGCGTTGTACCAGAAGATTGGGTGCGCCCAGGTGTCACCACAGTGGTAGAGCGAATTATGCAGCAGGTGAAAAATGGTTCAATAATTGTTTTGCATGATGGTGCTTGTGGTGGACAAGATGTTGCTGCCACAATTCAAATTCTGATTCCGCAACTCCTACAACAAGGTTATAAGTTTGTAACTGTTGAGACTCTGTGGCAGCAAGCTCAGGCTAACTAAAGTATTAACCTGTTAAGTTACACCAGAATTCAAGTATTTGAACCACATCTGTTGTAGAGGCGTAAGTACTTGCGCCCCTACCACGTGGTCTATTTACCTGAAAATAACTGTAAATAAAAATCTAGTACTGGCGTGTTTATTACTCAAAATTAGCCTGAGCTTATTTACATATTTTGCATAATTTAGCAAATGTTTATCTGCGATTACGACATTGTAGTGGGTAGTGTTTACCCCGCCATGTCGTCCAACCATCTGCGATTTTAGTAAGAATGTTGTATTTGAGATACCAGTTATCTTGTTCTGCACCTAAATAACGAATACCTAAATCCTGTCTTTGTGTGCTAGAAAAACGTTTTCCTAAAGGAACCCAGGCACTACCGTTATCACTAAACCGCCCAACGAGACGGACACCAGAAGTAGTAGAGCAAACATCACCATTACAACTAGTTTGTGGGTCATCGACTACTTTCCACTGCATTTTGGCTGGTCTACCATCAATATTACAATCCCAGAGACCAAAGAACCACTCACCAGCAATTTGACTGGCTTTAGCATGACTAGATGCCAATACTAAACTTGCAGGAACAATCGCCAAGCCCAAAAGCCATTTTGTAATGTTTTTCATAATGCTTTAGCCATACCTTAAGCTAATGTATAGTTTCTATTAATTTTATAGATATCAGTATTACTGTTTATGCAGATAATAGAAGTATAAAGATTTCATATTTTTTGCGCATAGACTGCGACACTTCTGTGTTTGTGCAACTGAACGAATTAATCAATTACAAACAGGTGAACTGTTATACAGCAGATTTTAAGGAAAGTGAGATAGATAACGATTCGTCTGTTACACAGGTATAAAGCGTGTTTTACTCTCGAATTCTGAATTCTGCTGTATTTAGCTAACAAATTTTAAAATCCATCTGATCTCAGTGCATTGCTCTTATGCACTGAGGATAATTTAGAACTTTTAAAAGTAAAAATTGAGCGCGTTAACCCAGTCCCGACACCTCTCCAACTACGTTTATTGTGTAATATGACCGCAGAATGGCATAAGGATTTTCGTCCATTTTCTAGTTGGGAGTATCAGCCTTTGGTGGCTGATATCCCAGTGGCTTATGCTAGTTCCTAAAGTTGATGTGCGGCGAGAAAAGCTTCGACTTCAGCAGCAGTAGGTTGAGAAGCGATCGCACCTGGTTTAATAGTAGTCAGTGCCCCAACAGCACTGGCATAAGTGACAATGCGTTTTGCGGTTTCTGCATCTCGCAAACTGTGGATACCATACTGACTTAGTTGGTGGATGAAACCTGCCAAAAAGCTATCTCCTGCACCAGTTGTATCAACTACAGGGATAGAAAACGAGGGTAATTTGCCTTCGTTCTCACCCAGACAATAAGTGCAGCCGTTTTCCCCATCTGTCACCAGTACGCCTTCAATTGAAGCTAGACGATAAGTGATAGCTCCGGGATCTGCGGTTTCAAATAGCCATTCAGCTTCTTCTTTGGAAAGTTTGAGGAAATCAACTCGCTTAAATAATTCTGGAATTTTTTGATGGGCAATGTTTGGCTCTTTCCAAAATACAGGACGCCAGTTGACATCTAGTATAATCTTTAAGTCGTAATGTTCTGCTAACTCTAAAGCGCGATGAATTGCCTCTTCACTTTCAGGATAGGCTAATTCTAAAGTACCCAAAACTAGAAAATCTGCCTGTTGAAACAGCGAATCTGACAATTTTTTAGCTTGCAGGCGAGTATCAGCAAATTCTGCGGTATCGTACTGACCAAATCCGGCAAAGGTGCGATCGCCAGCCAGATCCCGTGTAACATAAACTTGCCGTGTTGGTGCTGTGGGATGGCGTTGTACTCCCGTCGTTTCTACACCTACATCTTGTAATAGCTTGACCAGTGCATTCCCTGGCTCATCTTCGCCAACGGCTCCGATAAATCCCGTTGACATTCCCAGTTTGACTAAAGCACAGGCTACATTAGCTGGTGCCCCTCCTGGGTAGGGAGTCCAAGATTTCACTTCTTCTAGCTTTAGCCCTAATTGATCGGCTAAACAATCAAACAAAATTTCACCAAGGCACAAAACACGGGGATTGCTCATCTCATTTTCAATTCTAGATTTAGATTTAGAATTAGAAATTTACAGTATAAAATCTACAATAGTTTTTGCTAATCTGTCGCCAGTCCTTCATAGAATTAAATAGCAATTTTTACTACTTCTATAGCCTGTATATGCTTCTAATCCTCGCTTATTTTGGATAAGTCCGTAGAGGACATATTTATCAAAATGAGCTATATTTATTACTTAAAATGTCGTGTAGTTTATATTTTTGCCAACTTGAAATCCAAAGAAAATATTGACAATCATATTACTGTTAACACTTGAAACCCCTACCAAGAAAAGAATCTTCTAGAATTAGAAAGAGTGATTAAGTACATATACCAAGGGAGGATAGAAATAGTCATGGCTGGTGGCAAGTCTGAGACCCCCGTTAGTCTGTCAGACAGAGAACTGCAAATTATCGACTTAGTAGCCGCTGGCTTAACTAACCAAGAGATTGCAGGAAAACTGGAGATTAGCAAGCGTACAGTAGATAACCATATCAGTAACATTCTCACTAAGACCGAGACAGAAAATCGAGTAGCCCTTGTCCGCTGGGCTTTACAGTGGGGCAAAGTCTGCTTGAATGATGTGAATTGTTGTACTTTACCTGACCACATTGAATAAATAATTTACTAGTAGAAGCGTAATTGCTTTGGTGTAGTAAATTACAAGTTAGTTTTGAGTTTTACTGATTGTTCCCCTCTTTACACCTTTGTGTCAGTGTGAACACTCTACCAGAAGTTCCGAGTCCTTCACTCAGCCGGAGTTTATATTATTGGAGCCAGCTGGACCCTTGGACTCGGAAACTATAAAGATCAGAATTCTTTTCCAAATTCAGCACAACAGATGTAGGATTGGGGACTGGGGTCTGGGGACTAGGGAGACAAGGGGACAAGGTGACAAGGTGACTAAAGTTAGAACTTGCAACAAGTCTTTCCCTTCCCCTTGTCCCCAATTCTCAAGAGTCCCCAAGTCTCTTCCCAATGCCAATGCCCTTCAGGAGTGCTGAGTAAAGAAGTGGAGAATCTCACTTGTTTACTCTAAGCCAAGGAACTCGAAACGGGATAAACGCCCCGCTTTCGCTAACGGAATTGTTTTGCCCCATGCCCTAACTAAACAATCATCTACAAAAATTAGCAACAATTCAGTGGTGCAAGCGCTACATTTGAAAGAAATCTATGTTGCCCCATCGGCTTTGGGAGTAGTGTTCCAATGAATACTTCCGCTTCTTTTCAGGGTAGGTTGTCTCCCTTTGAATTTTTTAACTTTGATTTTATGATACCTGTATCTGAAAGGGTTCCAAGTTTGGAAGACCAATCTTCAGACTTTTGGCAACCGACACAGGATGCCGACTTACTCAGACAGCTATCGTTTATTCCAGGGTTGAAAGAAATTTTGATGCTGCGGCAAGTTCATGCCTTAGAACATGCTACTGTTTGGGTTCTTAGCGAGTCAAAAAACGCCTATCCTGCTCCAACAGAATCCACAAACGTTCAACTAGATAATGAACTATTAGGCGGTTTATCTACTGAGCAGGGATTCTATCTCTATGGTGAGGTAAATATTAGTGATTTGCGGCGTGCAGTCACACTTGCTCGATATCGCATTACCAGTGGAGAATGGGATTTGGCTGTACATCCCCGTTGTGGCACAAATTTATTAGTAGCAATGCTCTTAACGGCTGGGCTAGCTGTCGGTGTGCATCTATTGCTACCATTTCGACCAATCGAGCAACTTATAGGTTTGGGGGTAGCGGCAACGACAGCCACAGAACTCGCACCTGATTTAGGTTCTATGGCACAGCGTTACTTAACAACTGCCATTCCTTTTAACCTAGCAATTGAAAATATTACCCGTACACGCGACGTTTGGGGGCGTGAGGCACATTTTGTTAAAGTTGGCTGGCAAGAATGAAGAGAGCAAGAGGGGGAAACAATTCAAAATTCAAAATTCAAAATTACTCCCCCACTCCCCACCCCTCTAATAAAATTATGAGAAAACTTTACTTCTTACTCCCCGGTACAGATAGCAAATTTGCCTGTGGTGGTCTTTGGGCTGAGTTAAAAGCACTTAATCTCGCTCAGAATTTCTGTAGTGCTGATGTTGTAACTTATCGTCAACGCGAAAAAGATAAGCTTTTTATTGATGATTTGCTAAAAGAGAAAAATTTAAACGATGTAATTTTTGTGATCAGTTGGGGATTTGATATAGCTCAACTCGTGGCTAAACTTAAGCAATACAATGTCGTTTACCATGCACATAGTGCAGGTTATTCATTTAGACTACCTGCAAGTATTCCAATTATGACTGTTAGCCGCTATACAATGGGATATTGGGGAGAAAAATCACCTAATTCTCTGATTTATTATTTGCCTAATCAAATTTCTGATGAGTTTCAAAATTTAGGTTTAGAACGGGATATTGATGTTTTAGTTCAAGCTCGTAAGTCTTCTGAGTATTTAATAAAAGAATTGATTCCAGCGTTGCAAAAACGTTGTAAAGTATTGGTTGTTGACTCTTATATAGAGGATTTACCTGGATTATTCAACCGAGCTAAGGTTTACCTATATGATTCGGCTGAGTATTGGGCACAACAGCGTGTTAGTGAAGGGTTTGGTTTACAACCAATGGAAGCTATTGCCTGTGGTTGTCAAGTATTTTCTAGTGTCAACGGTGGACTAGCTGATTACTTAGACCCTGGATTTAATTGCTATAAAATTGCTGGATATTCTCAAGAATATGATGTGCAACGTATTTTGAAAGTGATTGAATCTTCAGAAAGTTTTAGCTTATCTGAAGACTTTTTGGTTGGGCATCGGACTGAAAATATTATTAAGCGTTTCCAAGTAATTTTAGATGAGTTAAATGAGTTTTTTGACCACAAAATTTATCAAACATCTAATATTAAGGATTTGACAAAAATCCGGATGGCGAAATTACTCGCTCAGAAGATATATGGGAAGCTGAAGAAGAAATATTTTAAGTAATACAAATAATAAAAACGAACCGCAGAGGCAAGGCAGTGCGCCCTTGCGGTTAAGAGACTTGTTCGCTCTTAGCGTTCCCGTCCCTTGCGCGTCTCTGTCAGGAGAAGGGTAGCAACTGCCGCGCACAGATCACAGAGAGAAGAGAGGAAATTGAATGAATCGGCGGTTATTAGTTACTGGGGGTGCGGGGTTTATTGGGGCGAATTTTGTCCATCATTGGTGTCAGGTTTATCCAGACGATCGCGTGGTAGTGTTAGATGCTCTTACCTACGCGGGAAATCGTCTGAATTTGGCGCCCTTTGAGGGTAGAGATAATTTTCGGTTTGTGCAGGGGGATATTTGCGATCGCACCACTATAGACGAGTTATTATCAACAGAAAATATTGATACCATCGCCCATTTTGCTGCTGAATCTCATGTCGATCGTTCGATTCTTGGGCCAGCTGCTTTTGTGCAAACTAATGTGGTCGGAACTTTCACGCTGTTGGAAGCTTTTCGGCAACATTGGCAGGCGAAAGCACAGCCATCTAATTATCGTTTCCTGCACGTTTCTACTGATGAAGTCTACGGTAGCCTGAGCGCAGATGACGCAGCTTTTTGTGAAACTACAGCCTACGCTCCCAATAGTCCCTATTCAGCTTCAAAAGCTGGTAGCGATCATTTAGTTCGGGCTTATTATCATACTTATCAACTTCCAACTATTATCACAAATTGCTCTAATAATTACGGCCCTTACCAGTTTCCTGAAAAGCTAATTCCCCTGATGTGTATCAACACTTTGATAGGGAAAGCATTACCTGTTTATGGTGATGGGAAAAATGTCCGCGATTGGCTTTATGTGGGCGACCATTGCCGTGCTTTAGATGTAGTAATCAATCACGGAAAACCAGGAGAAACGTACAATATTGGTGGCAATAATGAGGTAGAAAATATTAACCTCGTCCAACTTTTATGTCAGATGATGGATGAATTAGCATCTGATTTACCAGTACAACCAGCAAAGCAGTTGATTACTTTTGTTAAGGATAGACAAGGACATGATCGAAGATATGCAATTAATGCAAACAAAATTAAAACTCAGCTTGGTTGGACGCCTTCAGTAACAATTGCTGAGGGTTTACGTTTAACTGTTGAATGGTATCTCAATCATCGTCATTGGTGGGAACCTCTGCTATCTGCGGAATATCAAGTTTACTATCGCAAAAATTATCTGTAGAATGACCTAAGATGAAGCCGATACTTTGCTTGAAGATTTGTCCAAAACTCTGAAGAAGTACCCAAGGCTTAAGAAAGTTCGATAGCTGTTTCAGGTGTAATTTGCTTGCTTCCCCGAATGATTTCATTGATGGTTTGAACTGGACGCCCTATAATTTCTGCTGAATCTTTCTGTGTCCAGCCACGGGCTTCTAATTCTCGACTTAAAATTTTTCCTGGTGTTAGTACTCTTGCTGGTGCTAACTTCTGGCTCATATTGCTGTCTCCCCTGCTGAAGAAAGTTAGTAGTATAGCCGTAGTCATATAGATTAGGACATAATAACAAGCGTGAATGTCAGGAAGAGTAATATTTTTACCTCCTGCCTCCTGCCTCCTGCTATAGTCTTCGATATCGGCTATCTCATTAATTTTCTGTATACAGGCGAAAACGCGTAAGGATGCTCACAACGCGCCGGAATCGTTGTCTTCTAAATATTCTTGAAATATCTCCGTCAAATAATTGTCGATTTCTCCAGGTATTTGCGGTAATACTCTTCTTCAATTCATTGAGTGTTCTAAATTTTCTCAGGGCTTAGGTACTTTTTTTTCAAAAAATTATTAGGCTGCCACAGTTTATCTAAATAATGACTATGCTTGAATATAAGGGAATTAGATCAACGTAAATTGTCAGCAGGTGTTAAGATGCTGCAACCAGAACAAATATTACAAGATCGTTATCAAATTCAGCGCCAACTCGGCAATAATGGAATTCGTCAAACTTGGCAAGCATTGGATTTACAAGCCTCTGATGGCGAAAATTCGACCGTTGTGGTCAAACTTTTGGCCTTTGGCGGTACTGTCCAGTGGGATGACTTGAAACTTTTTGAGAGGGAAGCACAAATTCTTAAACAGCTAAATCATCCCCGCATTCCTCGATATATAGATTATTTTTGTATCGACGATCGCACACTCTGGTTTGGCTTAATACAAGAATATATTCCTGGTGAGTCACTCAAGGAAAAACTTGCTATTGGCGAAAGGTTTAGTGAAAAGCGAGCGAGAAAAATTGCTGTTGAGGTTTTAAATATTCTCACCTATCTACATGAATTGAATCCTGGGGTGTTGCATAGAGATATTAAACCGAGTAATTTAATTTGGGGGGAAGATAATCAGGTTTATTTAGTTGATTTTGGTGCAGTTCAAGATAAAGCGGCAAGAGAGGGCGTTACTTTTACTGTTGTTGGTACTTATGGTTATGCCCCAATGGAACAATTTGGTGGTCGAGCAGTTGCAGCTTCAGACCTCTATGCATTAGGAGCAACTTTGATTCATTTGCTCACTGGAACTTCTCCCTCTGATTTACCCCAGCAGGATTTGCGACTACAATTTACAGACCGAGTTAACCTCAGTCCTAGTTTTGTTAGTTGGCTACAAAAGTTGATAGAACCCGCTCCCGAACAAAGATTTACTAGTGCTAGCGTTGCGCTGAAGTCCCTAAAATCGGGACTAACTGTCAAATCTGCAAACAAAAATCAGCTTTTGCCGCTAAAAGAAATCATCAACAATTCTGGATGTGGGATAAATAATCACAATGAAACAGTCCCAGAGGAAATTCTCGGTTGGAATTGGGGGGCATTTCTCATGCCTTGGTTGTGGATGTGGACGAATCAAGTCTGGTGTGGGGTATTCTGTTTTATACCAAAGTTTTCGTTGTTTCTCGCGATCGCATTCGGTGCAAAAGGCAATGAATGGGCTTGGAAAAGTAGACGCTGGCGCAGTATTGAACAATTCAAAGCGCATCAAAGAGGCTGGGCGATCGCTGGTATTTTAATTGGAGGGCCGATTAGTATTATGATGTGGGTTCGAGCGATCGCTATACTCAAATCGGCATTTTAATTGGGCATGGGGCATGGGGCATTGGGCATGGAGAAGAGACAAGGGAGAGATTTATTCAATAATTCCCTTTTGTCTCCCTTATTTCCCTTATCTCCCATGTTTCCCACGTCCCCCCTACTTCGTTTAACTACTAACTAACTTGCGATTCAACTACACCCACCGGACAAGATACATTTGTCCCTCCTAAACCACAATACCCATTGGGATTCTTAGCCAGGTATTGCTGATGGTAAGCTTCAGCGTAGTAGAATTCCGGCGCATCCAAGATTTCTGTGGTAATTTTGCCATAACCTGCATCGTTGAGGGCTTGCTGATAAGCTTCCCGCGATGCTTCTGCTTGCTGCTTTTGATTTTCGGAATATACATAAATTCCCGAACGGTATTGAGTGCCGGTATCATTACCTTGACGCATTCCTTGGGTGGGATTGTGGCTTTCCCAAAAGACTTTGAGCAGTTCGGCATAACTAATCACTTTGGGATCAAACACAACCAACACCACTTCATTGTGTCCGGTTCGCCCACTACATACCTCTTCGTATGTAGGATTAGGTGTGAACCCAGCAGCGTAACCGACTGCGGTGGTGTAAACTCCTTTAAGTTGCCAGAATTTGCGTTCTGCACCCCAAAAACAGCCCAAGCCAAAAATTGCCTTTTCTAATCCATCGGGAAAAGGAGGTTTTAAGGGATTCTTGTTGACATAATGCGTAGCGGTTACTGACATAGATTGTGCCCTTCCTGATAAAGCTTCCTCAGGTGTGGGCATAACTGCTTTTTTGCCAAATCCGAATAGTGCCATTGATTTTGACTCTGATATATATCTTTACCTTATTTACTATTGTAAAGATTCTTGCAATCTCTGGTGCTGTAAGTATTAATACTTTAGTTGATATCGAATGTGCAGCGAAGGCGCACCGAGGTCGATTGTGCCAGTTGCGTAAGTCCTGATTCAAATAATTTTGTTCCTCACGACACTATTCTCTTGAGAATTTGCACGCAGGAACTTGAGATTAGTGCAATAGACTTGTCCGTAAATTTAAAACTCAGTCAGTACAAGGGTTTTAAAGAATGCTTATATGTCTTCGCTCAACCTAGCAATCAGGGTTTGAGATAATGGATGATAGTTTAGAGATAAAAAATATGATTTTCAAGTTTTGAGCGTTAACACGATTTAATTATATACAATCTGCGAAAGCTATCTATGGTAAATATTAGATTTTATAAAAATTGAATTTTACATCCTATCTTTAGAATAATTTGCTTTCTAACATTTTTAATGAAGCTGTTTTGAAAAAGCTAAATTATAGCTACAACTTGGTAAAATTAAAATTGATTGCTCAAAAAATTAAAGATAGTCGTTGCGGAGAGACTTAATTATATCAACTAAATTTTTGAATTCTTCATCAAAATTTTAAACAGGATTTAAGAGTTATTTTTAAATCTTAGACTAAATTAGTTATTAATTATTTTAAAAGGTTATAAAAAATGTTGTTACAACCTCGAAACTCCTCGGAAAAAGCTAGTTCCCGATCTGTGAAACTCTTACGAAGAAAAGTACTCCTCAAAGCAGCGTCATCCCAAAAAATTATCGCTATTACCGTTGAGAAAATTCGTCAGTCTCTTGATTTAGAATATATTTTCCAAACAACCACTCAAGAAATTAGACAATTGTTTAACTCTGACCGCGTAATTTTATATCGTTTCAATCCCGATTGGAGTGGAACAATTGTATCTGAATCCTTAGCACAAGGGTGGTTATCTCTGATTCAGCAACAGGTGCATCAACCAGAATTAGTAGAAAATGTCAGTGAATGTAGCTTGAAAAACTTATCTATTCCTCCAATTGTAGATACTTACTTACAATCTACACGAGGAGGACGCTTTTCTCAAAATGAAACCTATCGCGTTTGTGACGATATTTACAGTGCTGGCTTTAGTAAGTGCTACCTCTCCATTCTAGAGCAATATCAGGCAAGAGCTTATGTAATTACCGCTATTTATCAAAATCAACAACTTTGGGGGCTGCTAGCAGTTTACCAGAACGATTTGCCTCGAAAATGGCAAACAGATGAAGTATATATACTGACGCAAATTGCTTCTCAATTAGGTATAGCATTGCAGCAGGCAGAATTACTCAAACAAACTTTTACTCAAAAGCAAGAACTCGCTGCAACTCTCAAAGACCTACAGCAGGCTCAAGCTCAGTTAATTCAAAATGAGAAAATGGTTAGTTTAGGGCAATTAGTAGCTGGAATTGCCCATGAAATTAACAACCCAGTTAGCTTTATTTACGGCAACCTCAAACCGGCTGATGAATATACCCAAAATTTATTTTCACTTTTAGACCTCTACCAAAAACATTATCCTCAATCAGTCAAGGCAATTGAGGAGTTTTCAAATCAAATTGAACTAGATTTCTTAAGGTCAGACTTCCCTAAATTATTCAAGTCGATGATGATGGGAGCAGAGCGGATTCGAGAGATTATACTATCTTTGCGGACTTTCTCACGCTTAGACGAAGCTGAGA
This sequence comes from Nostoc sp., assembly GCF_036917575.1. Classification (GTDB taxonomy): domain Bacteria; phylum Cyanobacteriota; class Cyanobacteriia; order Cyanobacteriales; family Nostocaceae; genus Nostoc. The sequence goes on from NZ_JBALDC010000041.1 coordinate 35,813, forward strand.
TGAAAGCGGTTGATATCCATGAGGGAATTGATAGTACAATGATGATTATCCAAAGCCGCCTTAAACCTACCGATCAACGCCCGCAAATTGATATAATTAAAGAATACGACAACCTTCCTTTGGTTGAATGTTATTCTGGGCAGTTAAACCAAGTATTTCTGAATATTTTAGTGAATGCGATCGATGCTTTAGAAGATTCAATACTAAAAGGTCGCTGGCCAACAAAACACAATATTTTGGATAATCCCCGAATTTATATTCGTACTCAATTACTAACGCCAAATCAAGTCACAATTCGCATTGCTGATAATGGACTGGGAATACCGGAAGATATTCAAAAAGAAATATTTAATCCCTTTTTTACAACTAAGCCCGTTGGACAAGGTACGGGGATGGGACTGGCTATTAGTTACCAAATTATCACACAAAGACATAATGGTTCTCTAGAATGCATTTCTCAACCAGGAGTTGGTACTGAGTTTGTTATTCGCATTCCCCTAATTCAGCAAAGTCAAATTTTTTAAGCTTGATCTTATATCTCTACCTTTTGAATAGAGCTTTGTAAGCAAGTCAGAAATATTTTCACAAGAGTAGTCAAGGAGTAGGCAGGTTGCTAAATATAAAGCTTTATACTTGCGACAATCAAAGATTGAAGCCATCACTTACAGGTACTCCCATATCTGTATTTTTGGCTCTTTCCTTGTACCCATTTAATTACGAATTATGCCGTTAGTGATTATTTGGTCATTCACCACTTGACTTGAAGTCTACTATCGCCATCCCTTCAACTCCTCTACTGAGGGACAATCAATCATGCACTGCTGTCGAAAGTGCAGTGCGATGTATACTAAAAAACCGCCACTTCGTTGTCTACGCACATCAAATACAATAACCTGCTCCAAAATTCAGTTTCATTAAAAAGTTAAACACGCTTTTTAGCCCTCTTTTGTCACTTTCCGGGAGGGCGATCGCGCTTAAGTCTGATCAGGCAATCAATACAAGCTACACTATTGTAAAAAAATCGGTCTTGTATTTGTTATTAGAAAATAATTGCGCGATGCCTGCGGTAAATGCTCGCCTACGCCTGCTATACAAAAACTCTAGAATTCAGAAATGGCAAAAGTTTTCGATGAGTGACAGAACAGGGATATTATAAATACTTTTAAAGGTAAATTGGCGTCAGAAGATACTCATGGATAAAATACCAAAAATTGACCGTCAAAGAGAGCATCAGGCGAACGAACGTACATTTTTGGCTTGGTTACGCACTTCTATTGCATTAATTGGCTTTGGTTTTGCGATCGCGCGATTTGGTATATTTCTGCGTCAGTTGAATATTGCGATTATTCAACAAGAACCTCCGGTAAGTCCATTATCTAACTCAGAAAATTTGGGTATTGCTTTGGTAATTTTTGGAATTTCGACTATTGCCTTAGCTGCGTGGCGATACAACCAAATTTTCTGGCAAATTGAACGAGGCGACTATAGACCAAATAGGTTAATGGTTTGGATAATGACTGGAGTAGTAATTATTTTAGGATTTTTCAGTATTCCTTTACTCTTAAGGCGCGATAAAGTACCTTCTCGTTCTCCAGTTCCCATTCAACCACAGTCTCGAAATTTACATTAAATACACTTTTTAGACGCTCGCATTTTTTTGTAACTTTTTGCCGATTCTCAATCAACCTTGGCAATGGCTCTATGTCTGCCCAATTTATCGCACTTCATATCTAGCAAGCTTTTAGGCTTTTTGTAATCATTCCTTTCACCTTGGGCTGAATCGTCATACACTGATTTTGAACTAATGAAAGCGGTTGCCCCTTACAGAAACGATGAGTGAAAGTAAGATATCAGAGATATTAGAAACCTTCGAGACAGAACTGCTGTCAGAGTGGACTCAGGAACTAGCTGTGATCAATATTCGCAGAGGCTTGATTAAAGAAGCCCAGCTAAAAGAGGAGTGCCAAGAATTCTTGAGTTTGTTTAAGGTTGCCGTTGGGCGGGGCAACTTTACTAATATTCAAGCAGCCCAGTGGCAGGAAATGCGGGAGATGCTAACTAGCATTTCTCGATCGCGATCGCAAAATGGCTTCACGCCATCAGAAACGGCTACATTCGTCTTTTCGTTCAAGCAAACCCTCTTCCAGCGAATGCGTGAGCAATTTAAAGACCCCACTGAATTGGGTGACAATATCTGGATAGCCACAAACTTACTGGATCGGCTAGGATTGCTGACAATTGAAGTGTATCAAAAGACGCGGGAAGAAGTGATTTTGCAACAGCAGGAAGAGTTAATGGAACTGTCTACCCCAGTGGTTAAACTTTGGGAGGGAATTTTGGCATTGCCGATAATCGGCACCCTGGATAGTGCCCGCACTCAAATAATGATGGAGTCGTTATTGCAGAAAATTGTCGAAACCGGTTCGGAAGTTGCCATCATTGACATTACCGGCGTTCCCACTGTTGATACCTTAACTGCTCAACATCTGCTCAAGACTGTTACCGCCGCCCGTCTCATGGGAGCCGATTGTCTGATCAGTGGCATTCGTCCTCAAATTGCCCAAACCATCGTTTATCTTGGCATTGATTTGACTAATGTAGTCACCAAAGCAACGTTAGCCGATGCCTTTCTCACGGCACTAAAACAGTTGGGAGCAACCATTACCCACTCTCAATCCAAATAGGTGGATAGGAAATGGAACGCATTCCTATACTGAAAATGGGCAATTTCCTGCTGGTGACGATCCAGGTAGATATGCACGATCGCCTTGCCCTGACGCTACAGGAAGACCTGACCAACAGCATTACTCAAACTCAAGCTCAGGGTGTGCTGATTGATATTTCTGGATTAGAGATTGTTGATTCCTTCATTGGGAGGATTTTAGGCAACATCGCCAGAATATCACGGGTGCTGGATGCTGAGACAGTTGTTGTCGGGATGCAGCCTGCTGTAGCAATTACCTTAGTGGAATTGGGGATGTCGCTAACAGGAATTCGCACTGCCCTAAACGTTGAAAAGGGTATGGCATTGTTGCGATCGTCACTCAATCAAACCACAAATCAAATCACTGCCACCAAACGGCGTGCAGATGACGATGCAGAAGACTGAAACGATTAATATTCAATCTTCTACAGATGTAGTTTTAGTTCGGCAGGCCGTGCGCCAGCTTGCCGTGGAGATTGGCTTTGGCTTAGTAGACCAAACTAAAATTGTGACTGCCGCTAGTGAGTTAGCTCGCAATACCCTAGATTATGGTGGAGGCGGCACAGTAAAACTAGAAACTCTTGAACAAGGAAGACGACGAGGACTCAGGCTAACCTTTGAAGATCGAGGGCCGGGAATTCCTGATATTGAGTTGGCGCTTCGGGATGGGTTCACCACCGGGGGCGGTTTGGGTATGGGGCTGAGTGGTGCCAAACGACTTGCCAACGAGTTTGAAATTCAGTCTGTGGTAGGAGAAGGGACACAGGTAACAATTGTACGATGGAAATAAAATGGGAAAATCTGTTGCCATTACAATTACTGAATCCAGCCAGACCGGAGAAGCTCGTCGAGCTGCGATCGCTTTGGCAACTAAGCTCGGCTTTAAAGAAACTGAACGGAGCAAGGTTGGTATTGTGGTGACAGAGGTTGCTAACAATCTGGTGCAGCACGCCCACGGTGGAGTAGTGCTGCTGCGATCGCTTGAGCAACATTCCAGAATCGGCATTGAAATCTTATCGCTAGATAAAGGACGGGGAATGGTGGATGTGGATCAGTGTTTGCAAGATGGCTTTTCCACAGCCGGAACTTTAGGCAATGGAATGGGGGCAATTCGTCGCCTTTCTGGTTTTTTTGAAATTTACTCCATTCCCAACCAAGGAACAGCGCTTTTGGCTCACCTCTGGCTAGGCCCAGCACCTCATCTGTCTGAAAAGATTTTAGAAATTGGAGCAATCTGTTTGCCCAAACGAGGAGAAGAAGTTTCTGGAGATGCCTGGGCTTGTGAAGTCGATGATTGTCGCAGTCTGTTGTTAGTAGCCGATGGTTTAGGGCATGGGCCTGCGGCTGCTAGTGCTTCGGAAGCAGCCGTGAGAATGTTTCAAGAAAATTATCAGCGTTCTCCTGGTGCGATCGTCGAAGCTGCCCACGCTGCTTTGCGAAGTACACGCGGAGCAGCACTCGCCATTGCCGAAATCGATTTTGAACAACAGTCTCTTTGCTTTGCTGGAATTGGCAATATTGCTGCCAGTATTTTCTCTTTTACTGAGCATCACAATCTGCTGTCTCACACTGGCACGGTCGGACATGAAATCCTCAAAATTCAAGAGTTTAGCTATTCTTGGTATGCCAACGGACTTTTAATTATGCATTCTGACGGATTAGGCGTTAAGTGGCAGCTCGATCGCTATCCAGGGTTGATGCAAAAACATCCCAGTTTGATTGCAGGCGTGCTATATCGAGACTTTAATCGAGAGCGAGACGATGTGACAGTGTTAGTCGCCAAAGGAATGGGCAAATGACAAGCATTTTTACGATCGCCATCCAGTACGAACAGGATGTTGTGCAAGCTCGACAACGAACTCGTGAGATCGCCGAGCAGTTGGGCTTTGATGCTCAAGACCGGGCGCGATTAGCGACGGCAGTTTCCGAAATTGCCCGCAATGCATTTCAATATGGCAAAGGCGGAACGGTCGAATTCTGTGTGGAAGGAGAGCCTCAGGCGTTTTTGGTTCGGATTCAAGATCAAGGTGGGGGCATTCCTGATTTAGCAGACATTTTGAGCGGACGCTACACCTCTAAAACAGGAATGGGGCTAGGCATCGTCGGCACCCGCAAGTTAATGGATTTCTTCGAGATTGAATCGCCGCCGAAGCAAGGAACAACGGTAATAATCGGCAAAAGGTTGTCAAAGCGCACGCCTACTTTCACCGATTTGCAATTGCAGCAGATTCGAGAAACTGTAATTGGGCAATCGCCCGAAAATCCCTATCAAGAAATCCAGCAGCAGAACCAGGAATTACTCCGGGCAATGGCAGAGCTACGCAAGCGTGAGGAAGAACTGAACCAACTCAATCAAGAACTGGAAGATACCAATCGCGGTGTGGTTGCCCTCTATGCAGAACTGGATGAGAAGGCAAGCTCTCTGCAACAGGTAAACGAGCTAAAAACCCGCTTTCTCTCGAACATGAGCCACGAGTTTCGCACACCCCTCAACTCGATTCTCTCCCTCTCTCGGATGCTGCTGGCGCGGATGGATGGCGATTTGACCCTTGAGCAAGAAAAGCAGGTGACATTCATCCAAAAGGCGGCAAGCGGATTATCAGAATTGGTCAATGACTTGCTGGATTTGGCAAAAGTGGAAGCTGGAAAAATTGAAGTGCATCCCAGTTCTTTTGAAGTGAGTGACTTGTTTGGCACGCTACGGGGGATGCTACGCCCATTATTGGTTCAAGGCTCCTCTGTAGCGCTGATTGTCGAGGAACCTGAAGGGATTCCGCCGCTCTATAACGATGAGGGAAAAGTTGCTCAAATTTTGAGAAACTTTGTCTCGAATGCGCTTAAATTTACCGAGCAGGGAGAGGTGCGCGTCAGCGCTGTACAAACGGGTCATAGCGTGACCTTCTCTGTATCTGATACGGGCATCGGCATTGCTCCCGCCGATCAAGAGCGGATTTTTGAGGATTTTATGCAAATTGAGTCACCTCTGCAAAAGCAGGTGAAGGGAACCGGGTTAGGATTGCCGTTATCGCGCAAGCTAGCAGAGCTAATCGGCGGCACCATTTCGATGAAAAGTCAGCCTGGTGAAGGCTCTACCTTTACAGCATTGATTCCGATTGTCTACCCAGATGCCACCGAATTGACCACTGGATTGCAACCAATCGTATTAGTTGAGTCAACTCGCCTGCCCATTTTGGTGGTTGAAGATCATCCAGAAACTCTATTTATTTACGAAAAGCACCTTCAAGAATCAATCTATCAATTGATTGCCACCCGCACCCTCGCTCAGGCAAGGCTTGCCTTACAACAATTTCGACCGACGGCGATTATCCTAGATATTCTGCTGGAGGGGCAAAACGGCTGGACGTTCTTGCGAGAAATCAAAGGAGATGAAACAACTCGCACTATCCCTGTACTCGTGATTACGATCATTGATAACGAGAAGCAAGCACTGGCACTAGGAGCAGACGGTTTTCTAATTAAGCCAGTAGACAGATTGCCGTTGTTGAACAAACTGAATACGCTAATTACTGAGAACAAGCCTCAAAAAGTGTTGTTAATTGACGATGACCCCGCTTATCGGTATATTGTGAAACAATTATTGATAAATACACCGTTGAGTGTTTTAGAAGCCGCAAACGGACAAGAAGGATTAAATTTGGCACAACAAGAGCAGCCAAACGCGATCGTGTTGGACTTGGAGATGCCAGAGATTGGCGGATTTGATGTACTCAAGCAGCTTAAGAACAATTCCCTCACTCAGTCAATTCCTGTGATTGTCCACTCATCTGCTCAACTGGATGCAGAAGCGCAGAACTGGTTAGCGAAACAAAGCATTGCGATTGTTTCCAAAGAAACAGGCTCTCAAAGGACGGCGATCGCTCAACTTCAAGATGCGCTCGTGAAAGCCGGACTTGTTCTCAAGGAAGAAAATAGTCATGTCTGAGCCACGGGTTACGATCCTACATATTGACGATAACGAAGCCAATCGTTACGTTGTTAGCCGTATTTTGCAAAATGCAGGTTTTGGTGTTCAAGAAGCGCCAACCGGAGCGGCAGGATTAAAAGCCGTTGCTAACTTTCAGCCTGACTTAGTAATTTTAGATGTGCAACTACCAGATATCAGTGGCTTTGAAGTTTGTCGGCAAATTAAGGCAAACCCCGAAACGGCTTTTATCCCTGTGCTACACCTTTCTGCAAGTTTTGTCCAAAGTCAAGATAAAGCAGAAGGCTTGGACAGTGGTGCTGATGCCTATTTAGCACAACCCGTTGAACCGATTGAACTGCTTGCCACTGTGCGATCGCTCCTACGAATTCGTCGGGCGGAGGAAGCTGCTTTGTCCTCAGCGCGGGAGTGGCAAACCACCTTTGACTCGATGAAAGATGGCGTATCTTTGGTAGACTCAGAAGGGATAATTCTGCGCTGTAATCGAGCGATGATCAAGCTTTTTGGCAAGCCCTCCCACGAAATCTTGGGTTGTGCTCACCATGAATTGATGGGCGCAGAATTGGGAATCGGCGATGGCGCTTGTTTTCGCCGTGCAAAAGAAACTCATCAACGGCAAAGACTCGAATTACAGTCGCAAGAACGGTGGTTTGCCAAAACGATCGACCCGGTACTTGATGAGCATGGGACTCTCACAGGTGCCGTTTTCACCCTATCTGATATTACCGAACGCAAACGAGCAGAAGCCTTGCTGCAAGAGCAGAACGATCGCCTCAATCAACTGATGATTTCTTTGCAGCAACAGACTGAACAAGCGCAGCAAGCCAACCGCATTAAAGATGAGTTTCTCGCAGTACTATCCCATGAATTGCGATCGCCCCTGAATCCGATTCTAGGTTGGGCAAGAATTCTGCAAAAAAGTCACCAAGACGCAGCTAAAACTCAGTACGCCCTCGAAACCATTGAGCGCAACGCCAAACTGCAAGCACAACTAATCGAAGATTTGCTCGATGTTTCGCGTATTCTCCAAGGTAAATTGAGTTTAAACACACTTCCAGTTGGTTTAACTTTTGCCATCAAAGCTGCCCTTGAAACCGTGCGGCTGGCTGCTGAAGCTAAATCCATTCAGATTCAAACAATATTTGAACCGAACGTTGGACAAGTGTTGGGTGATTCTGGTCGTTTGCAACAAGTTATTTGGAATCTACTCTCTAACGCAATTAAATTTACCTCACAGGGTGGTCGAGTAGAGGTGCGGTTAGAAAGTATAAATGATCAAGTAGATACTCATCCTACGGAATACACTCAAATCACTGTCAGCGACACTGGTAGGGGTATTTCTAGTGACTTTCTGCCCTACGTCTTTGACTACTTCCGTCAAGCCGATGGGACAACGACGCGAAAATTTGGCGGGTTGGGATTAGGGTTAGCGATCGTGCGTCATTTGGTGGAATTGCACGGCGGAACTATTCAAGCAGCCAGTCCTGGAGAAGGGCAAGGAGCAGTGTTTACAGTTAAACTTCCATTGCTCGCGGCTTCAAAATTGAATCAAGATAATACTGCCGATGGCGATCGCTCAGACTTCAATCTCAATGGATTACAAGCGCTGCTTGTAGACGATAACAAAGATTCGCGCGAGTTCATTGCCTTCGTGCTAGAACAGTACGGCGCACAAGTGACTGAAGCGGACTCAGCACATGATGCTCTAAACAGTTTGGAGCAAGCAAAATTTGATTTGTTAATTAGTGATATTGGTATGCCCGATATGGATGGCTACACACTAATTCGTCAAATTAGAAACCAGTCACCCGATCGAGGTGGAGAAATTCCAGCGATCGCCGTAACTGCTTATGCCGGAGAAATCGACCGACAACAAGCACTAGCCGCCGGATTTCAACAGCATATTTCTAAACCAATTGAGCTAGAAGTATTAATACAGGCTATTTTGACTATAGTAACGGTCTAGTAACCTGACTGCCGTTATCCTTTAAAAGGATGGGTAGACAGCTTCGTGCATATATGAATGGCTTGAGTTTACCTTCCAACGCACGCAATTGTCAGGAAAATGAATGCGATAAGCAATGCAATCACCCGAATTGCATGACGATTATCCCAAAGTCTACGCCTTTCTTTCCAGTTTTTGGGTAAGTTCCCCAAATTCCATTTAGCAACCTCGTCGTTAATTGGTGCCAGAGCAGCGATAGTACAGATAATACTAACAAGCCAGATCACGGTGGCTGCAATGGCAAACCAGAAAAATATGGGGTTGGAGAGAGTATGCAACTGATAAGTAAAAAAAGATGAAGTGATAAGGGTAGCAGCGTACCAGAAGGGCATGAACGCACCAAATATACGTGCTAGCGGTTGGACTGCTTTAACATGTGTAGCGTCATCGAGCTTCCATAGCTGCGGGTGGACGAAAAAACCGACTGTGATTTCGTTCCCTACCATTAATCCAGCGACTACAAGTGCAAGGACGCCGGAGACAATTAATATAGTCATATATTATCTAAATATAGCAGGAGGCAGAAGGCAGCTATGCTGGAGGCAGGAGGTAAAACTATTACTATTCCTAGCTTTCACTTTTTTAAAATGTCCTAACCTATGTGACTACGGCTATATCATATATTACGTAGATAACTTAAGCTAATTTGCACTAATGAGTCAACCTCCTTGATCGATAGTAATATAACTTCTGCTCTCCGGTTGGGGAAAGGGTAAAGGTTACTGGGTTTGGGGAAATTACATCCCTTTCCCTTTTCCCTACAATGCCAAGAAGTCTAATTAACATTAGCCTCAGAAATAACTGTCACACAAGCATTTACTAAGGGTAACAACGGCCCTAATTGCTCTTGTCCATTCACAGCTAAATCGCTGTGACACAAATAAATTCTCCCCGATACACGAGAGACTAAATCTGTCAAAATCCTTTGCAGTCGTTGTTCTTCTGCTAATTTCTCATCTTCTGCTGTCCAAGGTTCGCCTAATCTGTTTCGGAGGAAAAACGGCGCACCGAACAAAGTCGCTGCACCACCTTTCGCCCATAGGGGTGAACCAGCATCCAGCCAAAAATGCCACTGGTGCGATCGCCTACTAGATCGATATTGAAATATAGTTGCTAAGGTGACAGCCTTTCTCGCTCCACCAATGGGACGCACAGGGTAGGCGTTAGCGGTAATCGTCCCACGTCGCAGTAATTGAATGAATTCAATAATAGTTGTCTGAGGTGTTGTCTCAACTGGGGTAATTTGTCGTAATCTGGTGTCAATTTCCCAGTAATGTTGAGCGGTTTCTAGTAATTCCCGTAATGCTGCTAGTTGTTCGTAGGGAAGATTACTTCCATTCCACAAAAAACGTTGAATTGCTCTGTCCAAAAGAGAAATGGGACTAGGAATTAACCGCAATTCTTGTTGCGATCGCTGCTGTTCTAACCACTGTAATATTTCACTATAGGCTGTAGTCGCTGCATAGCCGATTCGATCCCAGCGCTCGAAGGCTGACACTGGTAGCAAGTTGGGGCGATCGGGATGGGGTACAAAGCAGTAATCTGCAATCAAACCAGCACGTACCGGGTCAATATCAGTAGAAACGCGATTTATCGCGTCTATAGAGTTTTCAGGTGGTTGTTGTTTCCTGCTCAATACAACTAGCATTTCTGCAACAGCATCCCGATCTACGAGTCGGCCCAAGCCGGGATAAACTAGTGCCAGTATGGTGAGTAAGGCGCGAATGACGGGCGAACTAATTAGGGGACGTTGGTCATTTAGCGATTCTACTAGGATATTTTGCTTGACGAGGATTTCTACTAGAGTATAACGAGCGATCGCATCTAAACCTGGTGCAATAATCGCCACTTGTTCTGGTTGCACTTGCTGTGATTGGATAGCATTAGCAATTACCTCTGCTGTTTGCCGCAATAATTGGGCGCGGGAGGTGGTTTGAATTGAATGCACTGTTTTTGGTAAACTCAACAGTACCATCGGGGAAGTGACTAATTCCACCATCTGTTCAGTTAGTTGTTCGCTCAGAGACTCTGGAGGCGGCCCATTCAAGATTTCTACCCGACAACGCTCTGCTAACCCTTCTAGGTAGTTGGGATCTGCTCCCAATCCCAATCGCACCGCACCATCAGGATTGTAGCTAAACGCGCCAACTGCACCGCGATCTAATAACAACTCAAACAAAAGACGCGCGACGCTTGGATAGTCATCGACATCATCCGCTAGTATTGCCTGATAACGTTTAGTTAAGTGCTGTTGGTAATGGCGATCGCTTAACAAATGCTGACTGTAAAGTTCGGTAATAATCCCATAAGTTAGTAACCCCCTCTCTAAACACCAATTACGCCAATCTAGTAGCAAAGATGCCAAAAATTCCGGCTCTAAAGTTGTGGTATTTTCCCCAAAACCCTTGGCTAAAATCCGGGCAATATCTTCGCAAGGTATACCACTATAAGCTGCTAATTGTAATAAGTCCAAGATGCGACGCACCAAGCGAGATTCATTCACTCCCGCAAGACGTAAAATTTCTTCGTCTAATTGGGGACGCCAAAGTTTGGTTGCTAACTCTTGCTCCGTTTCTGGTCGCAATCTTACCGGAAACTGGGCCTTCAGGTTCAACGAGTTAATTAACAACGGCCAAAATAAAACAACTTCATCTTGAAAAAAACCTAGTGGTGTCTTGGCACGAACCGGATATTTACCCAAAGTAGATGTAACAATTATATCTCCTAATTCTCGACGATTATCATCATTGGCAGCTAAAACTAAAACTCCCGGCTCTGTCTGTTTAATATCTAAAAATTCCGGTATACGACCAGTTTTTTTTCGTCCTGATTTTTTCGTATAAAATGATTCAATATATGAATTTTCTGATTTAACCCAATTACAAAATTGCTCTACCAAGCGAGCCGTCTTACCACTGCGGCTAGTGCCAACAATCCAAACCGAATGAGAAACCACAAACTTTCTCCTTGTAGATTTGTTAGTATACCTCGTGCGTTAACTTAAGGTTAATAGTCATCAAATAATGCTGAATGATTGTCTGCAATGAAAAACTCTGTTTTTAGTCAAAAAATCTATTCTTTCTTACTTGCTGCTTATCGATGGTACTTACAGACTCCTGAACGTTCTTTACATCAAGCTTACGATGCAGCATTAAAGATTCAGGAAATCGAAGATAAGCATTTCAATGGTAATAAAATAGACATTGACTCAGCCATGTACAGTAGCAGTGTGATGGATTATTTTGAGTCAGACCTCAACAAGCTATTAAAAATTACCAGGATGCGGTTGACGGAGTTTAGAGGAAGCCGTTGGTTTCTAAATGAAGAGAATCAAAAAGCTGCCCAAAAAGCAGGTATAGAGTATCTAAGTCCTTCTTTAGTTTTGGAAAAGCTAAACTATATCGATCAAGTTACATCAAAATACACAACAAGTTTCGATCAAACAACTTCTAAAGCTTTAGTAGTCAAACCTCCAATACCAGTTAACTCTGTAATATCTGACGACAAATCGCTGCTCGTCAAAACTCCAACACTACCACCCAAAATATCAAATCAAGACTTAAATAATAAACCAAAAGCCAAGAGTAAAACTGATACAACAGGTGTTTTACCTCGCTCTATTTTAAGTACTATCAGTCGTCTGCAAGTTGAATTAGACCCTAATTCTGAACAAGAAGTAATTCAGAATTTTCGTCAAACTCAAAAAAGAACAATAATATCTCTTAGGTTTATTTTATTATTAATTATTGTACCACTTCTAACGCATCAAATAGCAAAAACTTTCGTAGTCGGCCCAATTATTGAGAGATTTAGAAACACTCAGGAAATGGAGATATTTATCAATTCAGAAATGGAAGAGGAAGCCCTTTTAGAATTACAAAGATTTGAAGAAAAGCTCAAGTTTGAAAATTTCATTATCAAAGCTCCTCCACTGTCGCCTGAGCAGATGGAAACTGAAATGAAAAATAAGGCAAAAGAACTGGCTGAAGAATTTCGTCACGAAAGCTCTGGTGCAATCAAAAACATTTTTGCAGATATTTTATCGGTAGTTGCTTTTATCTGGCTTTTGCTAGTTAGCAAGTCTTCTATTGCTGTGCTAAAAGATTTCTTTGATAATATTGTCTATGGACTTAGTGATAGTGCCAAGGCATTTATCATTATTTTGTTTACTGATATCTTTGTAGGATTCCACTCTCCTCATGGCTGGGAAGTACTGCTAGAAGGAGTATCACGCCATTGGGGATTACCAGCAGATAGAAATTTTATCTTCTTATTTATCGCTACATTTCCGGTGATTTTAGATACCATATTTAAGTATTGGATCTTCCGATATTTGAACCGGATATCGCCTTCTGCTGTTGCGACTTACCGTAACATGAATGAATAGGGAATTTGGAATTGGGCATTGGGCAAAACAGTTCCGTTAGCGAAAGCGGGGCGTTTAGCCCGTTTCGAGTTCCTTGGCTTAGAGTAAAGAAGTGAGATTCTCCATTTCTTTACTCAGCACTCCTGAAGGGCATTGGGCATTGGGTAAAATTTTTGGTGTTGTGAAACAATTAAATTATTTTTGGTTTTTGATTTTAGAATTTGAGTAAGGTGAGATAATCTTAAAAATTTTGAATATTAATGAAAAAGACACTTACCAAATTTGGTATTACTTGCTCTGTACCTTTTTCTTTGTGGTCAATTAACATCCGATCATACCTTTGGAGTTGTCATCTCAAATAGTTGCCCAATCTTTGTATACTCAACTGGCCCACCTAAGCGCGTAATCGGCCGCATCCTTACAGTATCAACTAACCCCAAATCTTGGCGGTATAGGTCTTCACGCACATGAAATCGTAACACTCGACCCAATACCATCACATTATTGGTTCCTTCCACTGAAACTATTTGTGTGACTTTACACTCCATTGCCACTGGTGAGTTTTCAATCCGCAATGGTCGGACATCTGTAGCAGGAATAGCTTTTAAGTTTGCTTTTTCAAACTCGTTAACTCCATAAGGAAATTCTGTTCCGGTTTGAACCATTGCCTGAGACAGTGTTTCATCCACCACATGACACACAAATTCATCAACTTCATGAATATTGCGTAACGTATCTTTTTCTTTTGGCTCATGTCTACGGTATGCAACTGAGAACATGATAGTTGGTGGAAAACCTGCTACTGCATTGAAAAACGAGTATGGGGCAAGATTGGCAATTCCAGAGGCACTGATTGTGGACACCCAGGCAATTGGGCGAGGAGCAACAATGCTTGTCAAAAGATTATAAGGAGCAGGGTCTTTCATTTCCTGCGGCACGAATGATAACATAAAATTCTCTATTTCTATATTTTTTAAATCAACTTCTTGCACCCGTAACATAAGCTGCTGTCAAGGGATGTTGGGGATACTCAAAAATTTGCTGCACTGAACCTGACTCAATCAATTGTCCAACACCTGACTGCACCCAGAACAGAGCAACTCGATCCGCGATGCGCTAGGTTATGCGTCACAATCAGCTTTCTTTCAAAGCTTTGCCATTAGTTACTTCCACCTCTGGAGCCAAGCGGTAGAGAACTGCTTTCCCATCACGCGTAGGCGTAGCCCGTCGTAGACATCGCACAACCAACTGGGAGCAACGCAGAACTTGTAAATGATGGGAGAGCAGACTTTGTTCCAAGCCCAAAATTGCGTTCATCTCTCCCACGTGTTTGGGACTGTCGATCAGAAGTTCTAATACTGCTAGACGAGTTTCATCTGCCAGTACCTTCAGCTTTTCTACGCAGTCAACCTGCTTCTTGCTGCTATTTTTCATTACTTCTAAAAGAATAGGTTTTTCTTGTTTCTTAAGTTACTTTGCTGCGATGCCTCCGGTAACATTAAAGACAAACGCTCTCGTGTTCAGCGAAGATTAACAACTGCTGCTATCACAAATAAATAGCAATTTATATGAAATTTGATTCATCTTTTAAAGTATAAAGTGTCATGCTCTACAATTAAAATTAAATTTCTTAACCCAAGCTTAATATTTATCCTATTGCTTGATATTTACTGAGTTTTCATTGGTATAAACTAAAATTACTGATAAGGGTTTCACCTTTTATTGATCGTATTGTGCCTAGAGGTACACAAGAGAGAAAAGCAATTGCTCAATTGCTAGAAAAATATCGTTTTTCCTAAGCACTTACCAGTAATAAAATACCCAGCCGTCGATGAAAGCTCCCTGTCTGGTAAGCGCCTACAACTTGATAATCATGCAACTTGGGTTACTATTTATCCATTTTTGGCATGGTTTGCTCATAAAAATCCAGACTTTGATGTTCAAACTAAATTCAGCCTGTAGATAGATATTTTAATTGAACAAAATAGACTTCTTATGAAAATAAAGAGTCTCAAATTAATACTTTTGGAATAATTAAAGTACTTTGCCAAAACTTTAGTCACGGAAATCAATATTCCGTGCTAACTCTTATAATAGATAAATGACTAAATTTGACAACTATCCTGCGGAGCATGATTTCATTAGTGTTTTTGCTTATCTTGGATAGCATAAGACCACGATGCCTGCGGCAGTAAACAACGCACCTCAATCTAACATATATACTGTAATCATTAATGGGCGGCAAATAGAAGGAGTATTTGAGACTAGCAGCAATGTACAATCGCACAGTCATCACACTGTTTTCATTGGGACTGTTACTCAAGTTTATAAACTGCTAAAAACAGAAAAATCAGCAATCAAATGAACGAATTACAAGCAATTTTAGAAGGCTTCGAGTCAAGTCAAAAAAATGGTGAAATCACTTTTCTTGCCACTGTAGTTAAAACTCAAGGTTCAACCTATCGCCGACCGGGTGCCAAAATGTTGATGGCAGATACAGGTCGGATGATTGGAACAATCAGCGCTGGTTGCTTAGAGAATGACGTATTTGAGCATACTCAACAACGAATGTCAGACGGCGAACCAATTGTTGTGACTTACGATAACACCGCCTCGGAAGATATTCTTTGGGGCTTTGGTCTGGGATGCAATGGAACAGTGCAAGTTCTGATTGAACGTCTTGAAACAGAAAGTTCTCCGAATGCGATCGCTTTTACACAGGAGTGCTTTCATAAAAAACATTTGGGTATTATTGCTACAGTTTTTGCCTTTGAAGGCAGGGTAGATGTAAAACTTGGATCTCGTTTGCTGCTGTATCCAAATGGTAAAATTATCACTGATATCAAAGATCCGAATTTAATTCAATCTTTGATTGCAGATACTCAAGCAACTTTTACTAATCAAAAATCTAGTGTAAAAAACTATCAGTTACCTTTAGGCAGTGCCGAAGTTTTTATTGAAGTCATCCAACCACCTACGCCTTTAATAATATTTGGTGCAGGTTATGATGCTGTACCCGTAGCCCAGTTTGCTCAAGCATTAGGTTGGGACGTTACTGTAGTTGATTGTCGAGCTAATGAGGCAACTAGAGCGCGATTTACAATAGCTTGTGATGTGATTCTGACTCGGCGAGAAATTATACATCAACAGGTATTTATAGATGCCAACACAGTTGCTGTAGTGATGACGCATAATTACCTTGATGACCTGGAAATATTGAAAACGTTACTGTCATCTCCTGCACGATACATAGGGGTTTTAGGCCCAAAGGCGCGTACTGAAAGATTGCTTGAAGATTTGAGTTCGCAAGGAATAGTTTATACTACTGAACAATTAACTAGATTGCATGGCCCGATTGGCATTGACATCGGAGCAGATACACCTGAAGAAATAGCGATCGCGATTATTGCAGAAATTCAAGCAGTGCTAAAAAACCGCAATGGTAATTTTTTAAGAAATCGCAATCAACCGATTCACCAATCTCATGAAAGCAACTCAAACTTGCTACTTACCACATAGTTTTTATGACTGCTATAGACAACGAAGAATCAACCGTAGCGATTATGATTCTTGCTGCTGGCGCATCTACACGGATGGGTACACCGAAACAACTATTGTTTTACCAAGGACGTAGTTTGTTGCAATATATTACAGAAATGGCGATCGCATCAGTTTGTCAACCTGTGGTAGTAGTACTTGGAGCCAATGCAGAGCAGATTCATCCTCAAATTCAACAACTTCCCGTTAGAGTAGTTAAAAACTTAGATTGGGCTTGTGGAATGAGTGCTTCAATCAAGAGCGGTATTGAATTTTTAAATAATCTTCCACAACAAATAGAAGCAGTAGTTATTACACTTTGCGACCAGCCATTTGTTTCTCACCAAATTATTAATCAACTTGTTGATACATATTATTTGACAAAAAAACCGATTATTGCCTGTGAATATGGAGATACATTAGGTGTACCTGCTTTATTTAATCAGGCATTTTTTTTAGAGCTTGCTACTTTAAAAGAAACTTCAGGCGCAAAAAAAGTTATTAATAATAACCTAAATGAAGTTTTTTCTATCCCATTTCCACTAGGGAATATCGATATTGATACACCAAAAGATTACGAACAATTGCTATCAAGTACTAGAGGATTTTCTAGCGAATCTTGAGGAATAGACCCCCCTTAATCCCCCCTTATAAAGGGTAGAAACTTAAAATATTGCCCCTTCCCCAACACATTGAGGAGGGTTGGGGAGGGGTGATTCTTTTTAACCAAACCTGATATTAAACCCTCTCAAACCTTGTAAATTGCTGAAGGTTTTGATAAAGCTTGTAATTCTTCCCAAGAATAGTGAGTGGGTAGTTCAATTGGTTTATGATTTGCTCCTAATCCTAATCCACTTATCGGCTGGATTTCTTCAATTAATTCTTCAGCATACTCTACCAACTTATTGGCTGCAATACTACCAGTAATTGCCCCAGCAATCCCACCAATGGCAGCACCCACTTTACCACCAATGGAGCGTCCCAATGCGGTTCCGGCAACGCCACCTCCCACAGTACCTAGACTTGTAGCCAATGGATGCGATTGTATTCCTTCTGACTCGTTTTGTTGAGATTGAATTTCTGGTTGCTGTTGTGGTGTAATTTGTTGTTCATTATTTGTCATAGTGTTTGCCCTTTTTATTTTTACAAATTAAATAATCATTATTGGTATGGTTCAGCTATTAGGCGTTAGCGAAACGCTGTTGCAAGCAAATCGCCAACGCGCAACGCATTAGCCATAATCGTTAATGTCGGGTTAGCACCTGAATTTGAGGGAAAGAAACTACTATCTACCACGTACAGATTATCGACATCATGGGTACGGCAATTGAGGTCAAGTACTGATGTTTTGGGATCTGTACCAAATCGACAAGTACCACATTGATGAGCAACTGCTTGTTCTGGTATTTGAGTGCGAGGATAAATGCTAAATGGCAGGACGTTTTTAGCCGAGTGAGGAATTGACTTGAGTACAGATGTCCAACGATGAATTAAGCGATCGCTTGCTTCAATATTGTTCAATGTATAATCAACATGAATGCGATCGCCCACCACACGAATCCGATTATTTGGGTCTGGTAAATCTTCTGTTTGCAACCACCAACCAACTGAGCGCTCGGCTAGCAAATTTCGTTCCAAATGAGGAATCAGCTTGACAAATGGAGCCATGAGTGGTGGAGCTTCTGCCGGAATCATATCCGCTAATACATTGCCAGTATTTTGCACCATGCCCATCGGATAAGGAAAATCCGGCTCTCCCCAGTAAAAATCGTTGACAGCGATCGTTTTTTGAAATTTGGCGTGATTCGCCTCTAGGTGTATGGAAACTATAGCGGTTTCCAGCTGTTTCATGTAATTGCGTCCCACTTGATCGGAACTATTTGCCAATCCGTTGGGATGTTTATCGTTAGCAGAACGTAACAGCAAGGCTGCTGAGTTGATAGAACCACAAGCAACAACGACAATATCGCTTGTAAACCAATGTTTTTCCCCAGCAATTTCAGTTTCTACCTTTGTCACTTCTCGCCCAGATTCACTCGTATGCAGCCGCAAGACTTTGGCATTAGTTAAAAGGGTAAAATTAGCATACATCTCGCGGCTAGGACGAATGGCGTTGACATCGGCATCGGCTTTTGCGTGTACCAGACAGGGGTATCCGTCAAAAGTATCGCAACGAATGCACAGACTCTTGGTGCGATCGCTTTCATTAAGCTTTAATCCCAGTGGTAGATGGAATGGGTAATAACCCAGTTCGCGGATACCATCAGCAAGAAACTGCATATCCGGCTCATGACTTACTGGTGGATAAGGATATGGTTCGCTGCGAGGTGGTTCCGTTGGGTCTTCTCCTGCTTCACCATGTACGTCATACAGCTTTTCTGCCTGTGTGTAATACGGCTCAAAGTCTGAGTACTTGAGCGGCCATTCTGGAGAAATTCCTCCCTTGTGAATTACCCTTTCAAAATCTCGTTCTCGAAATCGAATTAAGGCTGCACCGTAGAGTTTAGTATTGCCGCCAACCCAGTAACCTGTCTGAGGCTTAAAAACTTTGCCTTCTTTGTTATACCATTGCTCATCGGTGTGGTAACGATGTTTTTCATAGACTTCCTGGGGATTCCAGTTATCTTTTTCTCTTGGTAAAAAGTCGCCTCGTTCCAGCACGAGAATTTTTTTACCTGTAGGTGCGAGGCGGTGAGCTAGTGTACCTCCACCTGCTCCCGTACCGATAATGATGATGTCATAGCGCTCAGTGATGTTTGTCATATATGCCCTAACGCTTACTACTAACTTTAGGCTGTCCTCTCTGAATCAAATCAGCTATACCACGCCGTAATTCATCAACAGTTAGCATCTGGTTCAAGCGCATTAATTCTGAGAGCGCTGCTGTTTCTGTATCTTGATGGCTGGTTGCAACTGCCAAGACTTGATTGTTTTTCAGATAAAAAGCGATAAATTCTTGTTTTTGCAAATCCCCATCTACAATTATTTCATCCCAACTTTCAGCGTGTCCAATGTAGCGCAACGGAAAGTCGAATTGCATTGTCCAGAACAAAGGAAGCCCTCTAAATTTGACTGCTTTCCCTGTCATGTTCTGAGCGGCAATTCGCCCCTGCTGTGCTGCGACTCGCCAATGTTCAACGCGAATCGATTCGTTTGTCCGCCAATCGGGATAACGGGCAATATCACCTGCGGCGTAGATGCCATCGGCTGCACGCAAGTATTCATCAACCACAACACTGCTATCTTTGGGATGCAAATCGATACCCTGAAGAAAGTCTGTTGCAGGCTGTACACCAACTCCGACAATTACAATATCTGCTTTTAAGCGATCGCCATTATCTAAAATTACAGCTTCAACCTTGTCGCTACCTTCAAATTGCACCGCTTTTCGCTCAAACTTAAAGGTAACGCCGTTTTCTTCATGGACTTGCTGAAATAATTTACCAATTTCCTCGCCCAGAATTTTCTTAAAAGGTACAGAATCTGGTGAAACAACAGTTACTTCTAAGCCCTGCTGACTCAACCCGGCTGCTGTTTCCATACCGATAAAACTAGAACCAATAACTACTGCTTGTGCTTTTTGTTTGCTGGTTGTCAAGATGCGATCGGTATCACTAAAACTGCGTAATGTAAAAATGTTTTGCAAGTCTGCACCAGGAATATCTAGCTGGCGTGGTTTTCCTCCTGTTGCTACTAGTAAGGCATCATAGGTTAATGAATCACCATCGCTAAAAGCGATCGCTTTATTCTTTGTTTGTACCTGTTCAACTCGCTTATTCAACAGCACTTCAATCGCGTGTTCTTTGAAAAAATCAGGCGATCGCAAGGGCATTTCCTCTGCGGAGGTCTTCCCAATGAAGTAGTCTTTAGTCAGCTTGGTGCGATCGTAAGGTAGCTTGTTATCTTGAGTAATCATCACGATTCGCCCTTGATATCCAGCTACTCGCAAAGTTTCTGCGGCATGGACACCCGCCGCCCCTGCACCTAAGATCACAAATGTCCGCCCATCAACATTAGGGTCGAATTGTGCCATTGCCGGCGATCGCAATCCGTTAGTTTCCTCTGGTACGCTGACAATGACATTTTCACCTTCAATGCGTACTTCATAACAAGCTAGAGAATCCAAACCAGGTGGCTCTTGTTGGTCGCCAGTTGTTACGTCATAATAGGCATTGTGCCAGGGGCAAACAACATGATGTCCACTTAGTACCCCCTCAGCCAGTGGCGCTTTATAATGAGTGCAGTGTGCGCCGACAGCATAATACTTTCCATCTATACGACTTAGTAAAACCTCTGTCTCGCCGACAGACACTTGTCGCATTTCGCCATCATTTAAATCGTTGATGTTACCAACAACTGCTTCTATCCGTTTCATAATCAACTTTTAAATTAAGAATAAGAGCTATACCAATTCTTGAAAATTCGGTAACTGACCAAGAGCCATAAGCTATTTATTAGATGAAGAACAATTTACACCAAACCGATTAATTGAAAAATCTTTAAATAGTTTTTCTTTCTAAATTTTACTTTATGTCACAAACTCTGATTTTTTCAACTTATCGATGGTATATCTCTTAAGATGATAAGTTCAGCCTTTAGACATAGATAAACTGAAAAATTTATTTTAACTGAGAATTGAGAAAAAATTTGGTGATAGATGGATTGGCATAACTAGCGTTACAGAGATGTTGCCAATTTTAGATTTTAGATTCTACCTAAGGAATTAATTCTTATTTATATCTAAAGAGAGGGGTAGTATTTCAATTGAATTTTATTTTGGTTTATATATGATGTAAATTAAGCATATTTAATATTTATAAAAATGCGGAAAAATTTTATAAATATTACTTTTTAAATTGGTATTAACTTGAACCTGCCATTTATCGCCAGTAACCAAGTTAAATAACAGGAGATTCTGATGCCTGAAACCATTGAAATTTCTGACGATCGCATCTGTGCCTTAGTACGCCCAGGTGCTTCACTGCAAAAGCTTACAAACGGTGCAGTCCATAGCGAAGGCCCTGTTTACTTCCACGAAGATGATAGTGTTGTGTGGAGCGATGCTCACGGCAACCGTCTATTACACTGGAATTCTACGAATAATGTCAGTGTTATACGCGACCCATCTGATTATCAAAGTGGTAATTACCGTGACTTGGAAGGTCGTCTGGTTGCTTGTTCTTCTGGACTGCGTGCTATTATCCGACGCGAACACGATGGTGAATGGAAGGTTTTAGTCGATCGCTACCAAAACAAACGCCTGAATAGTCCAAATGATTTGGTAGTCAAAAGTGACAACACGATTTGGTTCACCGATCCGCCATACGGAATCACCGAACCAAACCAAGGTTATGGCGGCGAACAGGAACAACCTGGAAGTTACGTCTACCGCTTTAACCCTACTACTGGTGAGATTTATCCTGTAGTAACGGATATGGTGCGCCCGAATGGGCTGGCTTTCAGTCCAGACGAAAGTTTACTGTATGTTTCAGATACAGCTGCGTTTAATATTCCTGGCGGGCCTCATCATCTTCGCGTCTACGAAGTTGTAGATAATCGCCATCTAAAAAATGGGCGTGTGTTTGCAGTCATCGATCCAGGACAACCAGATGGATTTCGGGTTGACGAACATGGCAATATTTTTATTAGTTCTCAAGACAGCGTGCAAGTATACGCCCCAGACGGAACTAAGCTAGGAAAAATTCTCATCCCGGAGACAAGCACTAACCTAACTTTTGGTGGTAAGGAACGCGATCGCTTATTTATCACAGCTGGTCATTCTTTATATGCTATCGACCTCAATACCCGTGGTGTACAACTATGATTTATCAATTTGGGCTGGGTGTAGCGATCGCCTTTTTTATGGCTGCATTTAGTTTCCCCCAATTAGGCCCACACTTGTTAAGTTCACTCTCTTTTGTGTATTCTGACGGATTTCCAGGATTGGCACTTTTGCTACTCAGAGTTAGTCTTGGCTGGTTGTTTATCCTACACGGCTATCCCAAGATAACGCATCTTCAACAGTGGGCTGATGCTCTAAAAACGCCTGTCTTTCTTTGCTTTTTATCGGCTGCATCGATGTTAGGTGGCGGAATTTTTCTAATCATTGGATTTCTGACACTCTTATCAACCTTGCCAATTCTCTGTTCAATGATTTTTGCGATATATTTAGATATTTCTGGAAGTAAGCCTTTTGTAGCCCAAGATCCATACTTAATTCCTGAACAAGAGTATAAAGGCCCTTTAGGAAAAGGTGAACCACCAAGTTGGGAAAAGGCGTTTATGTACTGCGTTATGCTGATTGCGATCGCAGTTTTAGGCCCCGGTGCTTATTCACTTGATGCTTTAATTTTTGGACGCTGAAACATACATTATTTCTCAATCCGCTTGGCTTTGTGAAAAATTTAAGGCTAGAATTTATTTCCTAGCCTTTTCTCTTTAAGACATTTTTGCAATGAGGATATTAGTAAACCATTTTATTTAAGAGCGGCTAAAGTCCGGTGTCCAATTATTCCGTCTGCTCTTAATCCTTTAGACTTCTGAAATTTCATCACTGCTGCACGAGTCTTATTATCAAAGACACCATTTACACTTGCTGTATAAAATCCTTGCTGCTTTAAAGAATTCTGAACAGTTTTCACTGTTTCTCCCCTGCTGCCTACCGTTAATACATTACCAGTACTACGCTTTGCCATATTATTAGACTTGTGCATAGCATTAGGCTTATGCATAGCATTAGGCTTCTTCATCATGTTGCCTTGCTGAGTACTTTGGGCAATGTGAGTAGTAGTAGCCGTTGTATTTTGACTTTTATTATTAGTTAAAGAGTAAGCAGGCAAAGCAGCCGCTAGAGTCAATGCAGGGAGCAAAGCAAGTACTTTCCAATTCATCTTATTGTTCCTTCCAACTGTATGAGATTTTGCAATTTCTATTTGAAGAGTCATCTTCATAAGGGACTGCACCTTAAGTGATTCTCTTCTGTAGATTCTGTTGTGTGGGTTTAGTCTGAGACTATTTCCCAAGCCAGAGCTATAGCATTACACGTTGTATTGACAAAGCTATTGCAAAATTGTGACAAAAGCATGACTAAATCTATTAAAATTTATGTCGTCTGAAATTGCGCTCTGATTTATGAAAATTTCCCTAATATCATTCTGCAATGAGTAAAATAGTGTGTTTGTCAGGATCTTTTATTAAATAACCTTGCTTATTAGAAAAAGAGTTATCTACAATCGGTATCTGATTTTGCCGTAGCTTATCTATTAGCTGCTCAATATTATTGGCGACAAGCTCAATTTGCACACTTGCAATATCGCAACTTTTCCAGTCACTTGGTATCGGACGGCCCTTTCCAGGCAAAATGTAGTCTAACAGTTCAATTCCTACACCATTTTCAACTGGTTGCAGGGCTGTAATTCTCACTTTCGCTTCTGGTAAGTTATCCAAGCGAGTTTGAGTTGCACGCCAGTTAAGGCTGCGGCTACCAATTTGCATTCCCAGAAGGTCGCAGTAAAAGTGTAGACTTTGCTCAGTATTAGAAACTGCGATCGCACTATGATCGATTCCCAAAAACAAGCTATCGTTGTTTTGATGCCATTTATCTTTACCTTTATCAGGCGGAAACCAAATTAACTCTAAATCATGGCCATCGGGATCTTTAAACTTAAAAGCGCGGACACCACCAGATGCTTGATTATCAGGTAGTATTGTCTGGGGAGCAACTGAAATTGATTCAATGGGAAATGAACGCAAGTGAGCATAAGCGCCATCCATATCACTTACTACAATCGCCAGATGTTGAAACCACAGGTCATTACTTCGTGAATCGCTGGGAATGGGTTTACCTTGAATATTGAGATACTCTATCAACTCGATAAATTCATCTCCAAGTCGTAAGGTAACAATCCGAATTTTTGCTTTAGTTACATCTTCTAAGTCGCTGAAATTGTGCCCTTCAACAGTAACGTCAGAAACTAATTTAAAATTCAGTGCTTCTTGATAGAAATTTAAAGAGCGATCGCAGTTTGTCACTGTTAAGCCAATAGCTCGAATTCTTTGCACCTGTTTATTACTATGAGTAGGCATAGTCATCAATCAAAGCCCCTTTTAGCCTTCAGTCTCTAATCTTTTTTCTCTTCATTTCCCAGCATTTTCAATAATTTTCTTGCAGCTAAAACGCCTAGAACTCCTGCACCAACTACTTCCACGGCTTGAACAACTTTTTTACCTACATTATTAGGATCAAGGTGATGGTGAAAAATCTCTTCATCTAGCCAATCACTAGCAGCTTTGAAATCATGAATTGGAGTTGGTAATAGCGTTAAATAAGTGCCTTGACGGATTAAATGCCCGGATTCACCTGTAATTTCCAAAACATTAAAAATGTTAGCAGCAGCATCATTTAACCCTAATTTTAAGAGAGTTCCGCGTATATTTACCTTTACTGGTTTGAGGTCTTCACCTAAAACTAATGCTTTCAAATTTCGAGCAATATTGGCTCCTTGCTGATAAGCAACTTGAGCTGTTGGCGGTAGTGATTTATCTTGAACTGCTACACAATCCCCGCCTGCAAAGACTTCTGGGAAGTCGAGTAATTGCATTGTGGGAGTAACTAAAAGGCGGTTGTGACGATCGCGATGTTCTTGGGAAATTGGTAAATCTTTAATTAGTGGGTGAATAGAAGTACCAGCTGTCCAGATTGTGGTAGATGTTGGCAATGTTTCAATTTGCTCATTACGCTTGAATTCAACAGCGTTGGCATGAATAGTAGTGGCTTCTGCTCCCGTAATTATTTCGATTGAGATTGTGCGTTTTTTTAATTCTTTCTCAGCGATTGCACGCAAAGGAGCGTTAACATCACCATTGAGGATTTCTTTACCGTGATTGAGCAATACCACACGGATTTCACTAGAATTTCCTCCCATAGCAGTATACCAATGTGGTAGTAAATCAGCTATCGTAGCTGCTATTTCTACACCACTTGCACCACCACCAACTACAACTACTCTTAGCAATTGACGACGTTGCTCTGGATCTTCAGTTTTGATTGCTTTTTGCAAACAGTCGCTTAAATGCCGCTCAAGAGCGATCGCATCTGCTTCTGTCCAAAAAGGAAAAGCGTGTTCTTTAGCACCTTCAAGATGTTGATAACTAGTAACACTACCTAAAGCTAATACTAAGTTACTGTAATTGTAGGAATTTCCAGAAGCTAATTTGACTTGTTGTTCATGCAAGTCTATCGATTCCACTGCATCTTGAACAAAGATGACACCACTGCCTTTAAGCAATTCCACAAAACGCGGTACTACTTGAAAATCATCCATCTCGCCACTGAAATATTCATAGAGTAACGGCTTAAAGCAAAAGCGTTCATTTTGATCGATTAAAATTACAGAGCGAGGATAATGTTCGCGAGCTAGGTGTAAGGCTGTAAATAAGCCGGTGAAACCACCACCGACAATCACAGTTTGGTAAACTGGGCTGTTCATAAAATATCTCCAAAGTATTGTCAAATGATGATTTCGCCAGGATGTTAAGCATTTAAATCAGATTTTTTGTCTCACGCAGAGGTGCAAATAAAGAGGTAAAAGTCTTAATTTTGCCAAAGTACAAATGACAAATGACCAATGATCAATCTGCTATATAAATAAAAATAACGCAATTAACATGATGCTGAGGAATAAAGCGAAAGCAATAGCGTATTCGACTCTACGACTAAAAAATCCCACAGCAGCAATTAGAGCGATCGCTAGCCCAATAATGCCGATATATTGCTCTTTTTGTAAACCTTGTGCAATGAGTGGGTCTTTACCTGGTGCTGGTGTTTCTTGAACTGATTTTGGGGCGAGTTCTGAGGCTGGTATATCTTGCAATAATAAGTTCATTAAATTACTCCTGAAAATACTTGGTGAACTGAAAATCTTTATGCGCGCCAAAGGTAGATAAGCGAGAAAAGGAAGACCCAAACTACATCAACAAAGTGCCAAAATAGCGTAGTCGCACTTGTACCGAAGTGAGTTTTATTATAATTGCCTGGAATGAATGAGCGAATCAGCATAATTATCTGAAGCACAACACCAGCCAGAACGTGTAACCCGTGGAAACCTGTCAATAAATAAAATGTAGAACCAACTAATCCTGTAGTAATCTTGAAATCAAGATTTTTCCACTCAATTAATAGACCAATTAAAAAGTAGGTTCCCATTGCGATCGTTATCAGCCATAACCCGCGAAATTTACTCAGTTGATTACGCTTGAGGGCATTTTCTGCTGGTTGAATCACAAAGCTACTAGAAAGTAAAACTACCGTATTAAGAATTACGAGCTTAGACAATTCTGGGCCAGAAATACCGGGTGGTAGCCAGTTAGTAGTATTCAGTCGTAAAACAACATAAGTAAAGATAAAACTCAAAAAAATGATACTTTCTGACAACAGGAACACAGTAAATCCAAACATTCCTTTGCCATGATGATCTTCATGACTTCCGCCACCACTTGGCAGAAAGCGCTGTAACCAATTCGGTAAGCGTCGCCGCCACTGGTCAAAACGGATCGGACTTTCATCTTTATGAATGTTGCCACGTTGCATAATTTTGGGCATTGGGAATTAAGAATTGGACATTGGGCATTGGCCAAACAGGGCATTGAAGAATTTATAACTATATCTCCTTCCCAGTCCCCAGTCCCCAGTCCCTACCGATTTGACTCACCATCATTAGAATTTTCCACGAATGAATATTTTGGATCGCCATAGTCGTAAGGAGGTCTGTTGACAACAGGAATTTCTTCAAAGTTATCTCGCGGAGGTGGTGAGGAAGTTGTCCATTCCAATCCCGTAGCGTGCCAGGGATTATCAACTGCTTTGACTCCATATAGCCAGGAACCGACAATATTAGCAATAAATGGCAGTGTCGATGCTCCCAGTAAGAACGATCCCAGGCTAGCGATGACGTTCCAACCCTGATACTGGGGATCGTAGGAAGAAATTCGGCGTAACATCCCTTGCAAACCTAATGGGTGCATAGAGAAAAAGGTGATATTGGCAGGAATAAAGGTCAACCAGAAATGCAGTTTACCCCAACCCTCGGCGTACATCCTGCCAGTTATTTTGGGAAACCAAAAGTAAATTCCGGCAAAGATTGCCATTGTGATGGTATTAAAAACGATGTAGTGGAAGTGACCTACTACAAAGTAAGTATTATTGACGTGGATATCAAATGGGGTGGCGGCAAGCATCACACCAGTGACACCGCCAAAAATAAACATCGCTGCACCTCCCATTGCAAATAGCATTGGTGTCTCTAGGTGCAATTTGCTCCTCCAAATGGTGGCAGTCCAAGCAAATGCTTTAACACCAGTGGGTATGGCAACTAACATCGAGGTGGCCATGAAGGTCATCCGCATCCAGTCGGGGGTAGCACTGGTAAACATATGATGCACCCAAACGAAGATGCTGACTACAGCGATACCTAAAGAAGCAACAGCAACTGACCGATAGCCAAATAGAGGATTGCGAGAAAAGGCTGGTAGAACTTCCGCAATAATACCGAAGGCTGGTAGCGCCATGATATACACTGCGGGATGAGAATAGAACCAGAATAAGTGTTGGTAGATAATCGGATCGCCACTTCCTTCAGGTTTAAAAAATTGTGTACCGAAGGAGAGGTCAAGCAACAGCAGTATTAATGCACCTGTCAAAGAAGGCAAATTAATCAGTTGCAACAACTGGGCACTAAAAACTGACCAGACAAAGACGGGCATTCTAAAAAATGTCATCCCTGGCGATCGCATCCAAAAGATTGTGGTAACAAAGTTGACAGCCCCCATAATTGAGGAGATGCCGATTAGTACTAGGCTAACTATCCAAATAAGTTGACCGTTAATCAACTGATCTCCTGGAACTTGCAGACTAACTGGTGGATAAGACCACCAACCAGCTTGTGCAGTCCCGTTAGGTAGTAAGAAGCTAGATAGTAGTAAAAGACCTGCTGGTGGCAAAATCCAAAAAGAGATGGCGTTGAGCAGGGGAAAAGCCATGTCCCGCGCTCCAATCATCAATGGCACTAGGTAGTTAGAAAGACCTGCATTGAAGGGAATAATCCACAGGAAAATCATGATTGTCCCGTGCATGGTGAATAAACCGTTGTAGAGGGGGCGATCGACTAAATTTGCTTCCGGGGTAAGCAACTCAGCCCGGATAATCATCGCCAACAGCCCACCGAGAAGAAAGAAAATGAAGGTCATTACCATGTACTGAACACCGATTACCTTATGGTCGGTGCTGAAGCTGAAATATTCCCGCCAGTTATTCTCCGGTTCTCTATTCTTGGCTATAGCTTCACTCATATCATGTGTCATTATTTATCTTCCTTTGATTGGCGATCGCAGGTTGGACAGGTGTGAAAGTATGCCAGCCGCTTTTAAATAATGTCTTTGGTGGTTGGATATTTTCGGCAACTGCCTGATTTTGAGCATTCCGACTTTCGCTAGACACCGTTTGAGCAAGCCACTGGTTATACTTATCAAGAGATTCAACGTATACATCTGCCTCCATCAAGGCAAAGTAAGTACCACTAAATTGAGAATCTTTTAGTCGATATTTACCTGGACGAATGGGTGTTAGCACAATGTCAATTTTCCGCCCTGGCACAATATCCTGTTTTAGGCGAAACTCAGGAACGTAGAAACCGTGAATTACATCCTGTGCTTGCATATTTAAGCGAGTGCTGCGATTGATCGGCAAATGTAATTCCTTACTAGTAAGATTATTTGGATAGCGAAAAGACCAATCTGACTGCTTAACGAAAACATCTATTGTTTCAGATGCAGGTTTGGGGACATCGCTAACGGTTGCAGCGTAGGCGGGTGCAGATTCTAAGGGCGCGTGCAAATGCACAATTTGGTCTAGACCGAGAATATTTAATTGCTGATAAATATTGAAGCTTTGCAAGGCAATCCATATTACTAACAAAGCTGGGGTAGCTGTCCACAATATTTCTAGCCTCCCATCACCTCTAGAAGGGTGTCCTTCGCTGTAGTCTTCCGGTCGGGCGCGATGGAAAACTATGGCATACACAATAACACCAACCAGCCCCAGCAAGATGAATGCTCCAATTGAGACTAAAAAGCTAAATAAATCATCTACGCGTTGTGCTTCTGCTGTCGCCTGGGGAGGCATCCAAGAAAACGCCTGTTGTCCAATCCACCGACTGACAATCAGCAGCACTGCTACATAAAACGCCATTAATACATATTCAAAAACACTAAACATCACAATTTCATGTAAGAGTACTTCCCGCTTGATTATTTGAGTAGTAAATTTGGGTTTTTACCTTCTTGGAGTAACTTTGCAGCAGTAACATGAATTCCAAACTCTTCTCCCAATTGCGCTCCCAAAGTTCCGTGGACAAACAAGATGCCCAATATTGCAATACCTGCTAACAAGTAACTCCACTGCACCTGCCTAGAAGCATTTTTGCGCCAGCGATAGCGTTGTAAACCTCTCCATACTGTCATGGCTGCGATCGCTCCCAACAGCAAAACGCCACCCAAACCATGCAAAAGCATTGTCCAACCAGCAGTTAACCCCCAAACGCTCTTTTGATCGATTGGTGGATTTGCCAGCAGTAGCTCGAAAAAACCAGCTGCAACTGTGAAAAAGGTGATAAAAGCTGCTCCTATGAGGTTATACCAGCCGACATCAAAAAAACCAGAACGCAGGGTAGGCAGACCCAAAAATTTGAAGATTGGTTTTTCTAAAGCAAAAAGCACTCCGGCAATATCAAAAATAATAGCAAGAATGAATAAACCCAATGTTAGATGCACCAGTTGCGGATGTATCGGAATCTCATAAGGTAATCCGTTAGCATTCAGCTTCAATCTCAACTGGTCAATCAGTTGCCAGTTCATGGTGAAACTCCCTGCTTCATCGCTTGCACAACTGGCTCAATATGTAAACCATACACCCAAACTAGCTTACTTCCTAGATAGACTTGCAAGCACACTAAGCAGACTAAAAAGGTTGCAGCACCAAGGTAAGCAGGCGGTACTTTCCGTGGTGTGCGTTTGCGAATCACGAAACGCCAAGCTGTAATGCCAACAACAATAGCCGCCAGCGACCAACCCATCAGCGTATGAAAATTCAGTGTTGGTTGGACTGCTGGGTAAATGTTCGCCAGACCTGCTTCAAACTGACCAAGAATCACCGCTATAAAGATAGCTGCTGAGGCTACAAACATATTCCAGAAACTCACCTCAAATAAACGCACATTACGGGTGAAATAGCCCAGCACATCGCACACGAAAGAAAAAAGCACCATCGCGATTATGAAATGGACAACGATCGGGTGTAGAGGGTCAGGGTATGGTAAATTTTGGTTATTCAGAGACAGAGCAGGCATCGCTTTCTCCTTTATAGGTCTAAATATGTAGATGCGTTGCATGAAATTTCCATCCGCCTAACGCATTATTCATATTTTCAAGAATACTGTGCTAACGCCATAAATCAACCAATTAAAAAACATTGAAAAATTCCGATGCACTGAAATATTTAAAGTAACTTTTGAAATAAACAACTTTTTGCATACTTACTTTTTTCAGCAATTATTTTTCAAAAATGTCAAAAATTACTAACATAACTACCTTTTTAATTTATATTATATAAATTTCCATTTATCAAAAATAATCATTTATTTTTTTTGATAAAATAGGAGATTTTACAATAGCCAATCAACTGATAAACTTTAGAGCCAGCTAAAAAAATTTTAACGTGTTATATATGATTTTCTTAATTTAGAGCATCTTATATTTTAGATTCGCTCGACTAAAAATTTTATTTCAACCGATAACCCAACTTGCTTTGAATATACCATAGATTTTTATTGAGATTGATATTAGCTTGAAATTTACTATTTTACAAATTTTAAAAAGAAAAACATCCCATTGCCACACAAAGGACAAACAATTGAAATATCATTTAGTAGAATAATATGCTAATTATCTTTCTTTGGATAGATTAAAAAAATAATAAACATTCTTAAAATCATAAAAAGATTTTGCTTTATCCATAAATAGCTTAGTGATTTGACAATTAAAATCGCCAAGCTAAGACTAGTCCAAAAAGCAAAAACTAAGCTCATGAAAGTCTTCCGAATATTCAGACACTCACAACGAATCAAGTTTTAAAAATATTGAAAGCATTATGAGCTATTCCCCTTACCTGCTCAAAGGTCAAAAAGCACTTGTAACAGGTGCTAGTTCTGGCATTGGTGAAGCGATCGCTCGCTATCTAGCTTTTTCAGGTGCAGCAGTAGCCGTCAATTATCATTCGGGAGCTGATTCAGCTCAAGAACTTGTTGATGAGATCAAAGCGGCTAATGGTGAAGCATTTGCTATTCAAGCTGATGTCAGCAAAGAAGACGAAATAAAGGCGATGTTCAGCCAGACGATCGAACAATTCGGCACTATTGACATTTTAATAAACAATGCTGGTCTTCAAAAAGATTCACCCTTAGTAGATATGACTCTTGACCAATGGAACAGAGTTATTGGGGTAAACCTGACAGGACAATTTTTGTGTGCGCGGGAAGCTGCAAAAGAATTTCTGCGGCGGGGTGTACAGCCTGAAGTTTCATCTGCCGCAGGTAAGATTATTTGCATTAGTTCAGTGCATCAAGTAATTCCTTGGGCAGGTCATGTTAATTATGCTGCCAGTAAAGGCGGTATAAATATGATGATGCAAAGTATTGCTCAAGAACTTGCACCCCATAAAATTCGCGTCAATAGTATTGCTCCTGGTGCAATCAAAACTCCAATTAATAAATCAGCTTGGGATACTTCAGAGGCAGAAGCGGAGTTACTAAAACTGATTCCTGCAAAACGTGTTGGAGAGGTAGAAGACATCGCCAAAGCAGCAGTTTGGTTAGCTTCTGATGACTCTGATTATGTCTATGGTACAACACTGTTTGTAGACGGTGGTATGACCTTGTATCCAGGTTTTGCAGACAATGGTTAATAGATAATGCCGACAAAAGTTACTGTTAATCTTGGATTTGATTGCAATAAACTATAATATTTGGCTGTAGAAATATTTTGGCATGATGTCGAACAAATTTAATGGAAAGATTATCTATCTGGATGGTGAGTTAGAAGTTTCTGCATAATTATTATTTACTCTCATGGCATCTCATTCATCTCATAAAACGATATTTGCAGCAATGGGCGCTAACTTAGCGATCGCTATTACTAAATTTATTGCTGCCTCTATTACTGGCAGTTCCGCCATGATATCTGAAGGGATTCATTCTGTGGTAGATACTGGCGATCAACTGGTGCTTTTGCTAGGAATTCGCAGAAGCCAAAAGCCAGCAGATGATAGCCATCCTTTTGGTTACGGTCAAGAACTTTATTTCTGGACTTTCATCGTTGCTATCCTAATCTTTGCCATTGGCGGCGGCATGTCAATTTATGAAGGAATCGCTCATTTAATTCATCCTAGCCCTTTAGAAAATCCAAAATGGAATTATATTGTGTTATGTGTTGCTGTATTATTGGAGGGTTTTTCTTGGACTATAGCTTTAAAAGAGTTTTTGCCGACCAAGGGTAGACAAAATTTCTGGCAAGCAATCAAAAACAGTAAAGACCCCACAGTATTTACAATATTATTTGAAGATTCTGCGGCAATTTTAGGTTTATTCGTTGCCTTAATCGGAATCTATTTAGGACATCTATTTAATAATGTTTATCTTGATGGCGTTGCCTCAATTATTATTGGCGTTATCTTGGCTATAGTAGCAGTGATACTAGCGAGAGAAAGTAAAGGATTATTACTTGGTGAAAGTGCTAATCCTCAAACTATAGCCAATATCCGCTCTTTGTCAAAAACTGAACCAGGAGTACAAGAAGTTATCCGGGTATTAACAATGCAGCTTGCTCCCCAAGAAGTATTACTCAACTTAGAAATTCAATTTTCTAAAAATTTGACAGGTGAGGAAATAGCATTAACAGTAGAAAGTTTAGAAGTAAAAATTAGTCAAAAGCATCCTGAAATCAAACAAATTTTTATTGAAGCAAAATCCTTCACTGCTGCTCGCAGATTTTCACAAAATCATTGAAGAAGAATTCAGAAGTCAGAATTCAGGAGTCAGAATCAATGAGTGGGGGATTCAGACCCGCCACTCATTGTAGACCGCTAAATCTTCGATTTAGCGGGGGTCTTAAACCCACTTATTCATCCGCCAGTCACACAGAATTCAATTCTGAATTCTGGCTCCTGACTCCTGAATTCTGTTTGATAAATTTTTAATCAGATAAATAAATCTTCAAAACTTATCGACACAAGAAAATATGGCAAAAATTATTGGTAAAGCAGAAGCTTTTGGTTCGCCAGGTATTGAACCTCGATGGACTCAAGCGAATAAAGATGGAATCGGAACAGCTTACTCTACCTCTAGTCGCGTTTGGTTTACTATCTGGGATGGTGTTGTGACTGAAGTCTACCATCCGACAGTAGATAGGCCGCAAATTCGAGATTTGCAGTATCTAATTTCTGATGGTAAAAGCTTTTTCCACGAAGAGAAACGCCATCTAAAATCGAAAGTGGAACCGATGTGGACTTATGGTTTAGGATACCGCATCACTAATTCCGATCCCCAAGGACGTTATGCCGTAATCAAAGAAGTGATTGCTGACCCGCATTTATCCTGTATCTTACAGCACACAAAATTAACAGGAGAGGATGATTTTATCTCCCAACTCCATTTATATGCTTTGTGTGCGCCGCATCTGGAAGTTGGAGGTATGGGTAATAATGGTTACGCTATAGAAGTTGCTGGGCATCGGATTCTGATAGCCGAGAAACAAGGAACATGGCTGGCGTTGGGTGCAA
Organism: Nostoc sp.; assembly: GCF_036917575.1. Classification (GTDB taxonomy): domain Bacteria; phylum Cyanobacteriota; class Cyanobacteriia; order Cyanobacteriales; family Nostocaceae; genus Nostoc. Next base: position 70,252 of record NZ_JBALDC010000041.1, read on the forward strand.
CAGTTCCCTTTACCCGTCTTTCCTGTGGTTACGTCGGTAAGAGTGACGGCTGGACAGATTTAGCTGATAATTTCCAGATGGATTGGGAATTTGATAGTGCTGTAGATGGCAACCTTGCTCTGACTGGAAAACTAAATCTAGATTGCACTAAAGAGTTTACTTTAGGGCTGGCGTTTGGTACAAACCTGCACAATGCAATTTCTACATTATTTCAATCGCTGAATATTCCTTTTGAACAGCAGAAGCAGCAATACAACGAACAGTGGAAGCGATCGCGCCGCAATATCCTACCGTTAGAAAATGTTTCATACAATGATGGGAAGTTGTATCACAACAGCATTAGTTTGTTGTTAGCACATGAAGACAAACTTTATCCAGGTGCTTTAATTGCATCTCTTGCCATCCCTTGGGGTGAAGCCAAAAATGACCAAGACGAAGGGGGATATCACCTTGTCTGGACGCGGGATATGGTAAGCAGTGCATCAGGTTTAGTGGCTGCCGGTCAAACAGAAACAGCAGTGCGATCGCTAATTTATCTCGCCACTAGTCAGCAGGAAGATGGCGGTTTTGCCCAAAATTTCTGGGTTGATGGTGAACCTTACTGGAAGGGTATCCAACTAGATGAGGTGGCATTTCCGATTCTGTTAGCATGGCTATTGCACCAACAGAAAACTTGTTTAAAATTCGATATTTATCCGATGGTTCTGCGGGCGGCGGGTTATTTAATTCGCAACGGCCCGGTTACTCAACAAGAACGCTGGGAAGAAAATAGCGGTTATTCACCATCAACACTAGCATCCAATATTGCCGCCTTAATCTGTGCTGCTCAATTTGTTCGTCAACGTGGAGATGAAACAACAGCAAAGTTTATAGAAGAATATGCAGATTTTTTAGAATCTCACATCGAAGCTTGGACAGTAACTACTGAAGTAACTTTAGTTCCTGGGATCAAACGGCATTATATCCGAATTACTCCTTCAGATATTAATAATCCTCAAGCCGACGACAATCCTAACCAAGGAACTGTTTTCATCACCAGTCAACCAGCTGGTGAACCAGCAGAATTTCCAGCCAAGGAAATTGTCGATGGCGGATTTCTGCAATTAGTACGCTATGGAATTCGTAAACCAGATGACCCAATTATTGTTGATTCTGTGAAAGTAATTGATGCAGTATTGAAAGTAGATACACCAGTTGGGCCTTGTTGGCATCGTTACAACCACGACGGCTACGGTCAGCAAAAAGACGGAAATCCTTATGTCAGTTCGGGTAAAGGACGCGCTTGGCCGTTGTTGGCAGGAGAACGAGGACATTATGAACTAGCTGCTGGTGGCGATGTCAAAACATATATCAAGGCGATGGAAGGATTTGCTTCAGATACTTGTTTGCTACCAGAACAGGTTTGGGATGAGGCAGATATACCTGATATCTATATGTTTTTAGGAAAACCAACAGGTTCGGCCATGCCTTTAATGTGGGCACACGCAGAGTATATCAAGCTGCTACGGTCAACTCATGACGGACAGGTGTTTGATTTTATTCCAGAGGTGGCAAATCGCTATCTAGGTGAAAGAAAGCAGTGTAAATCATTGGAAATTTGGAAATTTAACCGTCAAGTAGACAAAGTTAAAAAAGGTCAGACATTGCGAATTGACGCCTTAGCATCTTTTCAATTGCATTGGTCAGATAATAATTGGCAAACCACACAAGATACGCTTTCTACTTCCACAAAGTTAGGAGTGAATTTTGCAGATATTTCTGTTTATGATAACCAGCAACAGCCAATCAGCTTTACCTTTTTCTGGATTGAAAGCAGTAAATGGGAAGAACGCAATTATACTGTTGCGGTTAATTAGTAGTAATTATTGCAAGTTTTCAGAGTTTGTAATAAGTACTTTAGTGCTTAGAAAATATGGACTATTTTTACTTACATAATAAAAAAGAGCAATTTTATGCAGGATAACTCATCAAATAAACCAACAATTGACTACTGGCACGTCTGGAGCGATCGCGACGGTATAAGTCACCAATCCCGTTGTCAAATTGAGGACTTTATTGAAAAAGGCATAGCCCCAGATACTTCACCGCAGTGGCTTTCTAAATTGAAACAGTCGGGGGCCACAATCATCTTTAGTGTGCTACCCGTGGGATGGGTTGGCAACTGGCATGAAAATCCCAAGCCTCAATGGATAATCCCACTGTCAGGACGCTGGTTTGTGGAGACTATGGACGGACAGCGAGTCGAAATGGGCCCTGGCGAAATTTCATTTGGAGAAGATCAGAATACAAAAGCAGACGCACAAGGTCATAAAGGTCACTTATCTGGAACAGTAGGCGATGCACCTGCTGTTTTGATAATGGTGCAACTCGAAGAGACTCCGACTATAGAGCAATCCTGTCGCTTGAGGTAATGATGGGGACAGTTAATTGACAGCCCAGAGCCGCTAGCTTTATCTAATTAAATAGTAACGAAAGATTAAGCATACCAAGTCACTTTGAGTTATGGCGCAAAGTAATATTTTTTAAGGCAAATAGAATAAAAGTGAAGATAGGGAGTAAAATATTTGAACAAATTAAAGCTGATTTGATTCAGAACAAATATATGTTTAGTATACTTTGGGGTATTGTTGTTATACTGGTTGCCTTTTGGGCATTAGGACTGACACTTCATATTGCCGGAAATCTAATTCACGCAGTGTTGCTTATAGCTATTGGCCTTGCTATCTATAATTTTTTCAAAGCACGTGATGTGTGAATAAATATAAAGTTTCCTAATCAGATGAGGTATATCATAGTCTCTTACTCGCTTCCAGGCAGGAGGTTGAGAATATGGTTATTGCACCTCACTCATTTTTGCTGATAAACAGACATTTTTTTTAGGTTTTCAAATTATTCAAACACTGAAGATTAGTTCCTGATAACTGATATTTGTGTGGTACTTCGCCAATAATGAAATCGATTATTTGTGTAAGGCGGGCAAGATGCCCACCCCACAAGAAGTAATTGAATATTTTTTATTTGCAAATCCTTCTAAAAACTGTTAAACCAGCGCTGCTGTTGCTTTTAATGTAAAAATCTTCTCAATCACATTTTCTACCACCTTATCTGGCGTAGAAGCACCAGAGGTAATTCCCACAACAATTTTTCCATCAGGCAGCCAGTTTTCTGTAGTTATTAACTGCCCATTTAATTGCCGATGTTCAATAAAATATCCTGATTTAAAGCGTTCAACAGTATCAATATGATAAGAAGGAATTCCTCGCTCAAAGGCAATTTGTTGCAACTGAGTAGTATTCGAGGAATTAAACCCACCAATTACTACTATCAAATCTAAATTATGTTCTACTAATTCCAGCATGGCATCTTGCCGTTCTTGAGTGGCATCACAAATAGTGTTAAAGCTTTGGAAATGCTGATTTAACTCAGTAGGACCATACTTCTGTAACATAGTCCGCTCAAAAAGCTTGCCGATTTGCTCAGTTTCGCCTTTAAGCATAGTAGTTTGGTTAGCAATGCCAACTCTTTCTAAATCGCGATCGGGATCGAATCCTGCTGAACAAGCTTTAGCAAATTTTGTCAGAAATTCTTCACGGTTGCCACTATTGATAATATAGTCAGCAACATATTCTGCTTCTTGCAAATTCAACACAATTAAATACTTGCCAGCGAAAGAACTAGTCGCTACTGTTTCTTCATGCTTATATTTACCGTGAATTATTGATGTATAATCGATTTTTTTGTGCTTTTCTACTGTATTCCAAACTTTAGATACCCAAGGACAAGTAGTATCAACAATTTTGCAGCCTTTATCGTGAAGTATCTGCATTTCTTGAACGCTAGCCCCAAAAGCGGGTAATATGACTACATCACCAATTCCAACAACAGAAAAGTCTTTATTCTTTCCTTCAATGGGAATGAATTCTACTTCCATCTCCTGCATCCGCTGATTTACAGAAGGGTTGTGGATAATCTCGTTAGTAATCCAAATGTGTTCTGTAGGGAAGTGCTGACGAGTTTCGTAGGCCATAGCCACAGCCCGTTCTACACCCCAGCAAAAGCCAAAGGCTTGTGCTAGTCGGATTGTTACATCACCTTGTTGTAGAGTGTAATTGCGATCGCGAATTTCCTGAATTAAGTTACTCTGATACTCAGATTGTAACTGGGTGGCAACTTCTGCATGATGACCAAAGCCCTTGCGATTGTAATTTTCTGAATGTTGGAGGTTGCGCTTAAAAGCTTTTGTATCCATTAGATTTTTCTATTTAAACCACTATTGCTTATTTTCTCGCGCCTAGACGCGATTGATATAGAGTTGTCTTCAAAGATATTACTTCTTTTTGGGCTTTAGCCTTTTTCTTTCGCAGGACGTTGAGGCTGGGATTTTAATTCAATCTCGCTATAAATCTGCAATGCAGAACGCCAAACCATATAGCCTTCAGGACTTAAGTGTAAGCCATCAGTAGTAAATTCCTGGCGGAGATTTCCTTGCTTGTTGGTAAACAGAAGATGTAAATCAAGATATTTGACACCTTTTTTGGTAGATATGCTTTGCAGTTGCCGATTTAACTCGCGAATGCGACTATTGGCAACAGCTAGAAGTTTATCTCGTCCTTTCCAAGTTGCTTCTTTTGCCCCATGTGGCAAAATCGATTGGACAACAATTTGCGCTGTGGGATGCGTCTTTTGTATGTAATCGATAATTTGCCGCTGATTATCTAAAATTTCTTCATTGCTGATCCCCCGAATTAGGTCATTAATGCCAATCATCACAAAAATCACCTCTGGCTGGGTGCGATCAAATATTTTTAATCTTTTTAAGAGTCCATTGCTAGTTTCGCCAGAAATTCCTTGATTAAGCCAATTTTTACCTTCAGGTAATAATTCAGGGGGAAACCACAAACTCAGAGAATCTCCCGCCAGGATAGTTAAATGCGGAGGATGTTGGTCAGCGGCGACCTTAGCTTCTTGGTTGAGGATATTTAGCCACTCTTGATAAGTAAGTTGATGACGGCGACCTAAATCAGGTGTAGCAATTTGCGGTGAGTTATTCAGATTGATTGGCTCTGAGGATGTCGTTATCCCAAAAAAAGCGGCCAATCTCTGCTGTTGCCAAATTAGCAGGATGACCGCCAACATTAGGATGCCGTTGGTTAACAGCGAGAATAATGCCCAGATAGGAAAGGTTTTAACAGAAGTAGACACGACTAGCGAAATTTACCAATTGTTTGAATCAAATTTTAACGCTAGCGATCGCAAATTACACAATCATAAATTGGGCATTGGGCACAAGAGGCAGAGGGGCACAGAGGAAAGAACTTATACAATAACTCTCCCCCGCTCCCCACTCAGCACTCAGCACTCAGCACTCAGCACTCAGCACTCAGCACTCAGCACTCAGCACTCAGCACTCAGCACTCAGCACTCAGCACTCATTACTAAGTAGGACGATCGCCAAACTCGGAGTTGTAACCTTCTTCACCATGTTCGTTGATATCCAAACCTTGAAGTTCCGCTTCCTCTTTGACTCGCAACCCGACTGTAGCATCGATAATCTTGAGAATAATCCACGTACCAACACCTGCGATTATATAGGCAACGACAATTGCTACTAGTTCAACTCCCAATTCACCCAAATTACCACGCAGTACACCGTCTTTACCTCCTCCGTTGACTTGAGTCGTGGCAAAAATGGCCGTTAAAATTGCCCCGACTGTACCGCCAACGCCATGCACGGGATAAGTATCTAAAGCATCGTCAATTTGCAGCTTATGCTTGAAACTAATCGCATAGAAACAAACAAAGGCGGTGATGAAACCAATTAAAATCGCTGATAAAGGTGTGACAAATCCGGCGGCGGGAGTGATGCCCACCAAGCCAGCAACAGCTCCTGTAGCCGCTCCGACTGCGGTCGGTTTCCCGCGTAAAACTGATTCTAAAATTAGCCACATTAAAGCTGCTGCCGCCGCCGCTGTATTGGTGGCAACAAAGGCTGTTGTTGCTAAATTTGTGACTATATTACCAGAGGTTCCACTAGCAACAGATAAGGCACTTCCAGCGTTGAAACCGAACCAGCCAAACCACAGTAAGGCAGCACCCAGCAAAATGAAAGGAACGTTGTGCGGCGGGCTAAGGCGATCGGGATGGGTTTTCCGAGGCCCAAGGACGATCGCTGCTACTAGGGCTGAAACGCCAGAACTAATATGAACTACTGTGCCGCCTGCAAAGTCGAGGGCACCTAATCCACCATACAAACCCAAGAATCCACCCTTTGCCCAGACCATGTGGGCCAGAGGGGCGTAAACAAAGGTTGACCACAAGAGGACAAACAGCGAATAGGCGCGGAAACTCATCCGCTCAACGATCGCTCCAGAAATTAAGGCTGGGGTGATAATGGCAAACATGGCTTGATAAATCATGAATGCCTGATGGGGTATGGTTCCGGCATAAGAGACGACTTCCGGCGGGTTTGACCCTTTGAGATAATCGGTTACTTCTAACCCGACACCATTCAACCCGAACCATTGCAATCCACCGATGAACGGTAAAGCTGGTGCAAAGGCAAGACTATAGCCCCATAAAATCCAGGTAACTCCGACGATCGCCATTAACACAAAGCTCATCATCAATGTGTTTAGGATATTGCGCGATCGCACAAATCCACCATAGAAAAACGCCAATCCTGGAGTCATTAACAGCACAAGTGCTGCTGAAATCAGCATAAATGCTGTGTCTCCAGTATCAGCAGTAGGCGGGGCAGCAGTTGGGGTTTGGGCAAAAGCATTGCCCATCAACGGCCCTCCTAAAAATAGTAGGGTGATAGCTCCAATCATCACAACTTTCTTCAACACTTTTTTTTCTTCCTAAGCACCAATGATTTGTATCCTTAACTACATTTGATTACTTTTATGGACACATTTTTGTCTTGAAAGTTACTTAACCTGAATTTTCTTGAGATGTTAACAAAAATATAAACCGGATTGTAGTTGTCAAGATTTAAATTAGCGTATAAATACGCAATCATTACATTGCATCTTTTTTTTTAAAGAGAAGAATAGTATTTTATTCAAGCCTGGCAAAATTCCAAATCTTTAGTTACCTACTGTTACAAAGGAAAATACTGGTAATAATTTATAATTATTCTCAAGTATCACCAGTATTTTCAGAGAATTTACCCAAAATATACAGCAGATTTAAACTTCTCTACGAATGCGAACAGCGTGTAAAAGACAAAGGCTACACCAATGTCAGAGAAAAAATATCTCACCCGTGCGATCGCGCTAGTATATAAAATTTTATTTAAGTTCTGGGAGCAAACATGATAATTAAAACACTCATTAAAGCTAAACATACTCCAATTAAGTCGTAGCGGTCTGGAGTTACCCCGTCTACCTTCCAACCCCAAAACATTGCCATTGCGATAAATACGCCGCCATAGGCTGCATACACTCTGCCAAAATTTGTTGGTTGTAGAGTTGCAATAACCCCATAGAAAGTTAAAGCAATTCCCCCCAATATGCCCAACCAGGACGGCTTACCTTCGCGCAACCACAACCAGATTAAGTAGCCGCCCCCAATTTCCAATAAACCAGCCCACAAAAAATACAGTAGAGACTTAATCATTTCACCAATTCAGATTATTTAATAACATATAACTCAGTAAAATTACGCTAACGCTTTTAACTAAACTATTGTCATTAATTAAAGGTAAGTTTGTTGACCAAATTGGGGACTAGGGACTGGGGATTGGGTATTGGGTAGGGGAGACTGAATAGCGGGGAATGGTAAGAAACAAGACAAGGACTAAGGACTTTTTTTTAATCCCCAATCCCCAATCCCCAATCCCCAATCCCCAATCTCCAATCCCCAATCCCCAATCCCCAATCCCCAATCCCCAAGTAGATAAAGCTCAAGGATGAAAGCACCATTACCTGATAACGAAGCCCAGAGAATCGAGGCACTTTTGCAGTATAAGATTCTCAATACGCCATCGGAAGCCACCTTTGACGATCTGACTCGTTTAGCCTCGTATATTTGTCAGACTCCAATTGCCTCAATTAGCTTAATTGATACAAATCGCCAATGGTTCAAGTCAAAAGTCGGTTTTGATGCCCCAGAAACGCACCGAGATTTCGCATTCTGTGCCCATGCCATTCTCCAGGCTGATGTTTTGGTCGTGCCTGATGCAAAATATGACGAACGGTTCGCAACAAATCCATTGGTGACATCTAACCCAAATATTCGGTTTTATGCTGGTGTACCTTTAATTAACCCTGAAGGATACGCCCTTGGAACCCTGTGTGTAATTGACTACGTACCACGAGAACTTAATCCAGAACAAATAGAGGCATTAAGAACTTTAGGTCGTCAAGTCATTAAGCAATTGGAATTGCGCCGAAATTTAGCAAGTTTGGTACTTGTTACCAAGAAAGGCAAACAGGCACAGATGGTACGCAAGCAATTTTTCAAAAAGATTGCTGCAAGTTTTGGTTTGTCGTTGGTAATTTTAGTTCTGATTGGGGTGGTTTCTTATCAAAATACAATACTATTTAGTGATAATCGCAGTATAGTAAAAAACACTTATAAAAAACTTAATAGCCTAGAAGAAATACAGTCCCAGATAAAAGATGCTGAGACTGGACAAAGTAGCTACATCTTTAGTGGAGAAAAACTTTATCTAAAATCGTATCAAACAGCACTTGGTAACGTCGATCGAGAAATTGTCAAGCTAAAAAGTTTAACAGCAGACCGACCGAATCAACAAAAGCAGATTGCAAGGCTTGAATTTCTGATAACGGCTAAACTTACTGAACTAAAAGAGACTATCAACTTGCGTCAGAACAAGGGATTAGAAGTGGCGTTGCAAGTACTACTGAGAAACGATCGACAAAATCTCATGGATGATATCCGCAAGACGATCAATGAAATGGAAAACGAGTCTAACGGACAACTCCAACAGCAGTCACAAGTCGCAAAGAATCGCGATCACAACACAATTATAATCCTTGCGATCGCGATTTGCCTAAGTTTTATCGTTCTTGTTATAGTCTACTACTCGATCTATCGTGAGGTTATAGAGCGCAAAAAGACAGAAGAAACCTTAAATCAACAACGCAACTTTATCTCAGCAGTCCTTGATACAGTCGGTGCTTTGGTAGTAGTTCTCGATTCTCAAGGGCAAATCGTTCGTTTCAATCAAGCTTGCGAGCAAATGACTGGTTACTCCTTTGATGAAGTCAGAGGTAGGTGTTGCTGGAACTTGTTCCTCATTCCTGAAGAAGTGGAGCCGGTCAAAGCAGCTTTCAAGCAGATGCTAGCTGGTCAATTATTCAATGAGTACGAAAATTATTGGGTAATGAAGAATGGTAGTCGGCGGCTGATTGCCTGGTCGAATACTAATTTAAAAGACCATGAGGGCTGTGTTGAGTACATTGTCGGTACTGGTATTGACATTACCGATGACAAACGCATACAACAGCATCTGACTGCACAATATGCTGCAACCCGCGTCCTAGCAGAGTCCGCCACAATTAGCGAAGCTACTCGCCAAATATTGCAAGGAATCTGTGAGAGTTTGGCATGGGATTTGGGTGAAATTTGGATGATAGATGAGCAAGCAAATGTGCTGCGCTTTCTCGATATCTGGCATAAAGCATCTCTTGAGATGCGAGAGTTTGAAATACTGAAGCGGCAAACCACCTTTGCACCCGGAATTGGACTACCTGGACGGGTTTGGGCTACTTCTGAATCGGTTTGGATTGCTGATATCGCTAAAGATATTAATTTCCCTAACTTCAAAATTGCTGCTCAAGTAGGACTACACGCAGCTTTTGGTTTTCCGATCCGTAGCGGTAACAAAATCCTTGGTGTGATTACCTGCTTCAACCGGGAAATCCAGCTGCTTGACGAAGATTTAGTCAAAGCGATGAATTCTATCGGCGAGCAAGTGGGGCAATTTATCCAGCGTAAACAAGCTGAAGAAGAAATACAACGCCAAAATTTGCGATCGCAATTATTTACCGAAATCACCCTGAAGATTCGCCAGTCTTTAGATATCGAAGAAATTCTCCAAATCACTGTCCAGGAGGTACAAAAGATTCTCCAAACTGACCGAGTTTTAATCTATCAGCTTTTGCCAGATCAGTCTGCAAACACCGTTATTGAAGCGGTAGTTTCTGGCTTACCAGCAATCAAAGAACAAGACAACACCGCCCCCTACTTCCAAGCGGAATATCTCCACCAGTACAATCTACAGCAGTACCGTCAAGGAAAGATTTTCGGACTAGCTAACTTGGATCTGTTGGAAGTTGAACAAAGCCATCTGGAATTAATGCAACAGTTTGGGGTGAAAGTCAATTTAGTTGTACCCATTCTTGTTAAAGAAGAACTTCGCGGTTTACTCATAGTTCATCAATGTGACGATTCCCGTCACTGGTCTAGCTTTGAAACCGATCTTTTGCGGCAAATAGCTGACCAAGTAGGTATTGCTTTAACCCAAGCCCAACTATTAACAGCAGAAACTCGTCAGCGACAAGAACTTGAAATTGCCCGTCGCCAAGCCGAATTAGCTTCTCAAACGAAAAGTGCCTTTTTGGCAAATATAAGTCATGAAATTCGCACGCCGATGAACGCTGTATTAGGGATGACCGGTTTAGTGTTAGATACTCCCTTAGACGCAGAACAGCGAGATTTTATTGAAACAATTCGGAGTAGTGGAGACGCTCTTTTAAGTTTAATTAATGAGATTTTGGATCTTTCCAAACTTGAAGCTGGAGAGATGGCTCTCGAAACTCTCGATTTTGACTTATCGACTTGTGTGGAAGAAGTGGTGGAATTATTGGCTCCCTCAGCTCATAATAAAGGATTAGAAATTGCTGCACTGATTGAGCACAACGTTCCCACCAAACTCAAAGGAGATACTGGTAGGCTGCGGCAAATTCTGATGAACTTAATCAGCAATGCGATCAAATTTACCAGCGCTGGCGAAGTATTAGTGCAAGCCGAATTGCGATCGCTTTCTCCAACTACAGCCACCATCCATTTTGCCATTACAGATACAGGTCTTGGCATTAGCCCTGAAGACCAACGCAAACTCTTTACGCCATTTACCCAAGTAGATGCCTCGACCACTCGTAAGTATGGTGGTACTGGTTTGGGATTAGCCATCTGTAAACAACTTGTAACTTTGATGGGAGGAGTGATTGGGGTAGAAAGTCAGATGGACAATGGATCTAAGTTTTGGTTTGAGGTGCTTTTTACCAAACAAGTTAAGTTTGTTGAGCCAAAATGCGAACGCGGACTTTTGCAAAATTGCCGCTTATTGTTAGTGGATAACAACGCTACTAATTTTAAAATTATCTCCCATCAAGCTACTCATTGGGGAATTGAGGTAGAGCGAGCTGACAGTATTGCTGCGGCCGTTAAAGTTATTCAGCAAGCTAGCGAGCAGGGGAAATCATATCATGTTGCCTTGGTTGATTTGCAAATACCCCAAACAAATAGCATGACAATAAAAGAACAAATTCAAGTTAATTCTGCAATTGCTGAGATACCTTTGATTCTGCTCGCCTCTACTAATCAACGGGATGAAGTACAACAGGCGCTCAAAATCGGATTTGCTGCTTATTTAATTAAACCCATTAAGCCATCACGACTTCTTGATGCAATCGTAAATATTTTAGAAACTCAGCCGGAATCAGAACAAGGGTTTAGAGGCAGGAGTCTAAAAGCTACAGAAGAAATTTTGAGTACAGAAACTTCAAGTATTCTGACTTCTTCCCCTAACTCCTCTACTAAATTCAAGTTAAGAATTCTCTTAGCCGAAGATAATTTAGTGAATCAAAAAGTAGCACTAAAGCAACTTCAGAGTTTGGGCTATAAAGCCGATGTCGTTGCTAATGGAAAGGAAGTTTTGCAGCTATTAGAAAAAATTCCTTACGATTTGATTTTAATGGATTGCCAAATGCCAATTCTCGATGGTTTGGAAACCACAAAAGAAATTCATCGTTGGCAAAAGGACGTTTTTGCATCGGGTCATCGTCCTGTGGTGATTGCGATGACAGCTAATGTGATGAAAGAAGACAAACAAACGTGTCTAAATGCCGGAATGGACGACTATTTGAGTAAGCCAGTATTTAAAGAAAAATTAGCTGAGACTTTAGAGCATTGGACAGGTGTGATCGTTTCTCAACAAGAAGGAGTTGTCTATGAATAGACACTTTCCACTGACTTAGCAATTGATTGGTAACAGTCGCATTACATATCAGGAAATAATCGAGAATTTGAATTAAATCTATTGTAAATATGCGTAGAGAATATTAAACCGCGTTTAGAAATAATTAAAGCAGCGATCGCATCTGATAACTTTGGGCAAATACTCCGATAAACTCATTACCTTAAACGTGCTAATGCCAACATCAAAGCCACAGTTATATAATTAGCAGCCGACAAACTAGAACAACTAGCTAACGATCAAAACCTTAAAGGTACTACTAATTTAATTTTAGAATTAGAGGAATTTATCAACTGTATTCAATACTTTTTAATTAACGTGATCTCGACAAAATGTAGAAGTACGTCAATTATTGGTTACAGGGGTTTGAGCAAAGGCTAAATAGGTTGATTAAAAACATGGCTACAGTTACTAGGACACCGCGCAATATTTCTGTTTCCACCGCAAATTCGATTGATGACGTGGCAGACTTGATAAACAGGATTGGTCGTGGTTAGGTAGCAGCTGCGGGAATGTGAAAAATTTTGGCTGGATGCTTCACTTGTAAAAAAGAGGAGCAAAAGCGATCGCTCCCCTATCAAAAGCTGAAATAGTTTTAAGAAGTAAGCTATGTACAAGAAGTTAATAGGCGAGGGCGAACAGTCTGTTGAATTTTTTCGCCTTCTGCTTGTTGAGCTAATCGAAGCTCATAATTTATTTGCAAATTCATCCAAAACTCAGCGCTAGTCCCAAAATACTGAGCCAATCGTAAAGCTGTATCGGCAGTGATTCCCCGTTTTCCGTTGATTATTTCAGTAATCCGATTTTTAGGTACATCAAGAAAACGCGCTAAATTGCTTGCGGATATACCCAATTCATAAATTTCGTCAGCAAGGATTTCTCCAGGGTGGATAGGTGGACGTGTCATTTTATCTCCTAAGCGTGATAATCAGTGATTTCAATGTTGAAGGGTTCAAGAGATTCTTCTGGCCAGTTAAAGCAAATCCTCCATTGGTCGTTAATTCGGATGCTATACTGCCCCTTTCTATCCCCTCCTAGAGACTCAAAGCGATTGCTAGGCAACCGCATTAGATCCTCTTTACTAGTGGCGGCTTTTAAGATTTCTAGCCGTTTGTCAGCTTGTCTCTCAAAAGATTGAAACTCTTTTACTCTTTTACCTGCAACAAATTCCTCCGTCCTTTTATCCTTGTACTTCGGAAAATTGTTTGACGGAGACATAGCACAGTAATAGATACAGTAATGGAGTTATGGGTTACGGAACTCGTAACTTCAATCAGCTTTATGATATCACCAAACAAGAGTTTTTGTAACTCAATTACAAAAAGTTATTCTTTGAAGACTGTATCGCCTGTATTACTTGGATCTTTAGTGGGTTACAAGCAAGCAGATACGTCATTATGATGCCATTACAGTGGACTTAGGGACTTCCAATTATAAAAAATAATCAATCGTTGTGTAGGCAGGGGAGCAGGGGGCTATTAAGCTGTTAGGCAGCTAGATTGTATAATAAGAGATTAAATAATTAATTTAGTATCAGCCACTTATGCCAGCCAAAAATCACCTTTCTGAAGA
>NZ_JBALDC010000042.1:0-150836 GCF_036917575.1 Nostoc sp.
GCACCGGAGATGATGTTGTTTCCGTAAATCAAGGAACCTGCTACTGGTTCGCGGATGCCATCAATGTCTACTGGAGGTGCAGCGATGAAGGCGATTATGAAACAAGCGGTAGCCGATAGTAAGGTTGGGATCATTACTACGCCGAACCAACCGATGTATATCCGGTTATTGGTGCTGGTGATCCATTCGCAGAATCGATCCCATACGTTGGCGCTTTCGCGACGTTGTAAGGTTGCTGTCATGGTTTTATGATTGCGGTTATTTATGTATTAGGCGGTTTTGTTTTCACCTATGAGATTACTTTACACTGCTTTACAATTTTTAATCAAGCTTTTTTACTTGAGTAAAGCTGATACGAGTTATCAGCTTTACTTATTGAAAACCAAACAACGAGGCAAGAATAGGCCAAAGTTATTTTTATGTATGGCATTACATATCTAGGTTATATGGCTCTTGAGAATCGGTATCTGATTTATACAGTGGTTTTCTTTTGCATGAAGTACAAAGCTACGAGTTTTTAGGCAGGAGGTAGAAACTTTTTATGAGTCCTGCATTTGTACCTCATTTACCGATAAGGGGAAAAGGGGAAAGGGTAAGGGGTAAAGGGAAAAAATTAAAAACTTTTCCCTACGGGTATAAAGCCCCTCTTTTTAAAGATGGAGAGCAAAAAAGAAGATTTTTTCGACACGCAGTACGATAAAAATCAACGTCCATACTTGAAACCCCTGCTTTGAAGTATGGGGTTCCTTTTCCCCTTTTCCCTTTGCCCATTCCCCCTCTTCTTCATTTGCAAACTGCTGTATATATTGATTGCTTAACGGGTTAACCCTCTGTTGATACAGCCTTTTGTAGAAAAGGTAACAAGAAATTCTGATGGTCAGAAGCCACTTTGATTTGTAAAGACTGGCTCCTGTATTACGCCAAATTAGTTATTTGCTTATTTATCTGGGAATAATAGCTTTGTACATTACCGCTATTCTAAAAAAATTAACCCTCAGCTTCCTACTGAGGGCTTTTTGTTTGGCAAAATGGCATATCTGTAAATTAGAGCGTTGTTATGGTATTGGAGTAAGATACATTCCATGCGAAAAGTACTGACTTGCATTACCCCTAGCTAACTACTAGGGGTTTTTATTTAAACTAAGAGCGATCGCTCTTAAATATTCTGCTGAAAAATTTATTTTTAGCGATTTTGATATAAGTGATTTTAGAATTCCTTGCTTTTGGGAATTAATCAGCGATCACAATTTTAATTCAACCATGAAATTAACAATAAATATAAGCTTATATTAAGTGGAAAAATCAAGTACAACGAATTAACAATGACAGACGCTAAAAATGTAATTGATGGAAACCTAGAGGTTTGCTGTACTTCTCCCATGACTGGGTTTTACCGCGACGGTTCTTGTCGTACGGGTGGTCAAGATTTCGGATCGCACGTTATATGTGCCCAAGTGACATCAGAATTCTTAGAGTTCACCAAATCGCGGGGAAATGACCTCAGCACAGCTGTTCCTGATTCTAATTTTCCTGGATTGAAGCCTGGCGATCGCTGGTGTTTGTGTGCTTCTCGCTGGCAAGAAGCCCTAGAAGCTGGCGTTGCTCCACCTGTAATACTTTCAGCAACCCATGCTAGAGCTTTGGAAGTGGTTTCTCTAAACGAACTCAAAAAACACGCTCTAACTTCATCTTAATTGGGCATGGAGCATGGGGCATGGGGCATTGAATCTTCAATTTTGAATTTTGAATTGATTTCTCCCCTGCTCCCTACTCCAAATCAACTCACTGGAACTTCAATAGGCAGTTCTAATACATCGACAACCGCAGAAATCAACTTATTGGGGTCAATTGGCTTAAATAAATGCTGCTGAAACCCTGCTCTTAGCGCTTCCAAGCGGTCTTCCTCTCGCGTGTATGCTGTTAAAGCGATCGCGGGGATGCGTCCACCTTTTTCTGGTTCTAAAGATCGCAGTTTCCTAATTAATGTATAACCATCTTGCTCTGACATCTTGATGTCGCTAATCAGGATATCTGGTTTTGCTTGTTCCAGTACTACTAGCGCTTCATTAACTGATGCTACCGCAGTGGCAAAAGCCCCATATTCCTCAAACATAAAATTGAGAAAGTTACGGCTATCTGTTTGATCATCTACAACTAAAACTTTTAATCCAGCAAGGGGCGTAGATGCTACAGAGGAGGAAATTTTTCCTATTGCTTCTGGATTTCCCCTATTCTCTTGTAAGAGTGGTAGTCTGACAGTAAAGGTTGCTCCTTGCCCAGTACCTAAACTTTCGGCTAAGATTGCGCCTTTGTGTAGTTCTACTAGATGACGGACGATCGCTAATCCTAGTCCTAATCCATTGTGCGATCGCGTTGTGGTGCTGTCTGCTTGCCGAAAACGCTCAAATACTTTGGGTAAAAACTCGGAACTGATACCAATGCCTGTATCGATAACTTGAATTTGGGCATAGTGAGATTTTGAATTTTGAGATTTTGGGGAAAGTTTAAGACTCGACTCCCGATAATCAGAATTTTCCAAAACGGATTTTGGATTATTGCTTTCTTCAGTGTTTGAAGAGTCTAAATTTTCATTATGAGATTCAAATCCAAAATTGTTCGACTGGGTTATATTAAGGCTTGTGGAAGTAGCACTCACACCGTTCGCGTAGCGTTCCACAGGAAAGTCTGAAATCGGCAATCCAAAATGCTTTGACAGTCTGACTTCTACCCTACCGCCTTTAGGGGTAAACTTTATTGCATTAGTTAGTAGATTCCACACAATTTGCTGTAAACGGGCGGTATCGCCATAGACTGACCCGATCGAGGTATCCAGCACAGTATTTAATTGAATATCTTTTGGCTCTGCTAGGGGACGCACTGCCTCAAAAGCTGCCTCCATCACCGAGATTAGATTCACTGCCGATACGTTTAATCGCAACTGACCACGGATAATCCGGGATACATCTAAAATATCCTCAATTAGTTGCATCTGAGATATAGCGTTGCGTTCGATCGCCTCCAAGGCGCGGGAAGTGGCTTTTTCGTCAAGTTTCTTGGTGCGGAGGATTTTTGACCAGCCAAGCATTGAGGTTAGAGGTGTGCGGAGTTCGTGGGAGAGAACAGCTAGAAACTCATCTTTCATCCGATTCGCGGCTTCTGCTTCCTGTCTTGCCGTCTGTTCGCGAATCACTTGAGCGCGGACTTCTTCTGCTTGCTTGCGTTCGGTAATATCTTCAAGAGTGCCTACATAACCCAACAAGTCTCCTTGACTGGAAAGCATCGGTAATGAACGAACTTGAACCCAATGAATGTTACCGTGAGCAGCTTGAAAGCGAAATTCTTCTGAGTATTCCCGACCTTCACAAATGTAAGCAGACCAACTAGCGATCGCTCGTTCTTTATCTTCTGGATGAACAGATTCTAGCCATTTCTTTTCTAGACTCTCTAACACTTTCAAGCCACAAATGGCCTGATAGCGGGGATTAGTATATTTACAGTTGCCTTCGGTATCAGTTTCAAAAATGCCGACGGGTGAGCAGGTACTTAGCGATCGGAATCGTTCTTCACTTTGCCTGAGTTCGGTATTCACAGCTACCAGTTGCGCTGTTTGTTGCTTGATGGCTTCTGTTTTCTTAAATAGTTCTACAAATACTGTGACTTTGGAAGTCAAGATATTAGGGTCTAATGGTTTGAGCAGATAATCAACAGCACCCAAGGCATAGCCTTTAAACAGCATTTGGTCGCTGGTACTAAAGGCGGTGAGAAAGATAATTGGAGTATGACGCGATCGCCCCCGATTGCGAATTAAGGTAGCAGTTTCAAAACCGTCCATCCCTGGCATTTGTACATCCAGCAAAATCACTGCAAAGTCTTGATGCAGCAGACACCTCAAAGCTTCTTCCCCGGAAGTAGCTCTCACGAGATTCTCCCCTAGTTTTTCTAGGATTGCTTCTAGTGCCAGCAAATTTTCTAGTTTATCATCTACTAGGAGGATGTTGACTTGGGATTCCATCTGCATCGGTTTATTTCGGTGATGATTGACAAAGCTTGACCATCTGGGAAGCAATGTTTGAGAGTGTCAAAATCCAGTCTACTTCAATAGCAGAAATTGCTGCCTCTGGCATAATGTCGCTTTCAGCTGTGGCAGGTTCTTGTACAATAGTAATTCCTCCCCGCGCTTTTATTTTCTTAAGACCTTGCTTACCATCTTGGTTTGCTCCTGTCAATATTACACCAATAACTTCCTCTATATAGACATCGGCTGCCGACTCAAAGAGCACATCAATAGATGGTCTAGCATAAGAAACAGGCTCATCAGTCGAAAGAGCAAAGTGACCTGGTTCAACCAGTAAGTGATAATCTGCTGGAGCTATGTATATATGTCCCGGTAGTATTTCCTCTTTATCTTCCACTTCGCGAATTTTCAACAAAGTGGATTCTTGTAATAAATCCTGGAGTGTGTTGCTAGACTCTTTATGACGGTGTTGCACGAGCGCGATCGGTACAGGGAAGTCTGCTGGTAAATTCCCCAAGACAATTTTCAATGCTGATAATCCGCCCAAAGAAGTACCAATTACCACAATTTTAAACGACACTTATCTAGCCCTCACACCTGTGGAATGGGGGTTACGTAAATAGCAAAAGCTATTTCATCCTGAATTAGTCAGTGTTTTCTTGCTTCTTTGCTCTTACCAGTAACCCATGTTTAGGTGCAAAAATCATTGCTATGACAAACAACAAGGTTTGCAACACAACTATACAACCCCCTGTTGCACCATCGATATGATAGCTGATGTAAGTCCCCATAACACTAGAAAATACTCCCGATGCCATTGCAATTAGTATCATGTGGTCGAAACGGTCTGTTAATAAATAAGCCGTTGCTCCTGGAGTAACTAACATCGCTACAACCAGAATAATTCCCACTGTCTGAAGTCCGGCGACAGCGGTAAGCGATAGTAATGATAGTAAAATATAGTGCAGCGATCCTGTATTCAAGCCGATGGAACGTGCATGAGTCGGGTCAAAACAAAATAATAGTAGGTCTTTGCGTAAAATAGCTATTGTTACCAAAGTAATAACGCTAATAATAATCGTTTGGATAATGTCTTCATTAGAAATACCCAAAACATTACCAAACAAAATGTGCGTTAAGTCTACGCTGCTTGGAGTTTTGGAAACTAGTACCAAACCCAGAGCGAAAAATCCTGTAAATACAAGCCCGATGACAGTATCTTCCTTAATTCTCGTCTTCGCTTTGATATAACCGATCGCAATAACTGAACCCACTCCAAAGACAAAAGCGCCTACTGCAAAAGGGATATTTAAAACATAAGCAATTACTACCCCAGGCATTACTGCATGGGAAACAGCATCTCCCATTAATGCCCAACCTTTGAGGGTCATAAAACAAGATAAAACAGAACAGACTACCCCAACTAAGGCACTTACACAAATTGCCTTCACCATGAATTCATGCTGTAGGGGTGTGGTTAACCAGTCTAAGAATGCAAGAGTATTCATATTTTTAACAATATTAATTAGTTATCAATCAAATTCACTTTGATTTCCACGGATTATCTGAGTCTTGTTAAAAGATAAATCTCCAAGAGAACCGCCAAAAGTGCGTGATAGATTTTCTTCTGTGAAAACTTCGGATGTATTACCATAAGCTAAAATAGTACGATTGATAAGTACTACTTGGTCACAGAAAGTAGTGATAGAGGCTAAATCATGGGTAGAAATTAAAATTGTGTGACCTTCTTCTCGCAATTCCAGCAATAAGTCAATCATCGCTTTTTCTGTTTTGATATCTACCCCAGTGAAAGGTTCATCTAATAGCAAAACTGTTGCCTCTTGTGCTAAAGCACGGGCGAGAAAGGCACGTTTTTTCTGTCCACCAGAGAGTTCTCCTATTTGGCGATCGCGCATTGACCACATTTGCACTCTTTCCAAACTCTCCCTCACAACACTTCGATCTTTCGCCGATGGTATTCGTAATATATTCATGTATCCGTAGCGCCCCATCATCACCACATCATGCACATTGACTGGAAAATTCCAGTCTACCTCTTCCGACTGTGGTACATAAGCGACCAAGCTTTTTTTCTGTACACTTTTTATCGGTAAGCCATTAATCAAAACTCGTCCTATAACTGGCTTCAAAAAACCCATGATTGCCTTAAATAGGGTTGATTTACCACTACCGTTCATCCCTACTAAACCACTAATTGAACCTGCTGGAATTTGCAAAAAAGCACCATGTAAAGCAACTTTGCCGTGGTAAGCAACTGTCAAGTTTTCAACATCAATACTAATAGATTTCACTAAAACTCACCTCTAAGATTAATCATTATTTTGTAGTGAGCAACTCCAGCCTTTTTTGCAAACACGTAACGTTTTCCAGAGAAAAAAAATAGGATTAAAGTCTCTACTACAAGCAATTTTAAATAATTAAATTTATTCTTACATATTTGCTCATTTTTCCTCTAATCCCTGAGTTAGAGTATTAATATTACCTTCTAGCAACTTGAGATAAGTTGGTGCAGGACCATTTGCTGGAGACAAGGAATCAACGTAAAATACTCCACCAAACCTTGCTCCCGATTCTCTAGCTACCTGACGTTGCGCTCCATCGTTGACTGTACTTTCACAGAAAACTACAGGTATTTTATTTTTTTTAACTATATCAATGACTTTTTCTAGCTGTTTGGGAGTAGCTTGCTGTTCAGAATTGACTGCCCAAAGATAAGCTTCTTTTAAGCCATAATCGCGGGTGAGGTATGAAAAAGCGCCTTCACAGCTTACCATGTAGCGCTTGTCTACTGGAACTACCGACACGCTTTTTCGCAGTTTCTCATCAACTTCTTTAATTTTTTGACTGTATGCTTTGGCATTGGTATTATAAGTCTCTGCATTCGCTGAATCTAAATTAACTAATGCCTTGCGAATATTCTCTACATAAATCAAGGCGTTTTGTGGTGACATCCAAGCATGAGGATTAGGTTTTCCTTTATAAGCATCCTCCGTAATTTCTACAGGCTTAATTCCCTCTGTTAGAGTAATATGAGGTACATTAGGGACGCTGTTATACAATTTTTGTGCCCAACGCTCTAAATTCAGACCATTATTCAAAATTAGGTCTGCTTTTTGCGCCCTCACTAAATCACTAGGAGTTGGTTCGTAACCATGAATTTCCGCCCCTATTTTGGTGAGGGATTCAACAATCACCTTGTCTCCCGCCACGTTTTGCGCCATATCTGCAATGACTGTAAAGGTGGTAAGAACTACTTTTTTACCTTTTTTATCTAGATTTGTGGTGGTAGTTGTGGCTGAGTTTGGACTTAACTGTGGTTGAGAATTAGAGGTTGACGGGCTACACCCAGCCAAACATAGCCCCAATAGCAGCCCAGACGCTATAGCCAATTTTTGTCCATACTGCGGTCGTTGCATCTGAAAGTTATTGATATTAAATCTCATTATACCAATTTCATAATCTTCTCACTTTAGCAGAAGTAAGGTAAAAATGAAGAAATTATGAAAATAATATCGGAGGAAAAAGGGAACGTGTTGCAATCAACTGTATTTCTGGGTTCTGACTTAACTTGATTTTTTCCTTTTTTATTTTAAGGAGCTTTTTGGGTAGTTCAAACATTTTTGTTATTTACATCACAAACAAATATTTAATTATTGTGAAAAACCTTACAGATAAAATTTATATTTGGAGTTTTTTTAAAGTTAAATAAATGCCAAAATAAATACATTATAAAAACATTTTTTTGTTAGATAACTAACTTTTAAAATATTACTTTTAATTGTTTTGACAATTCATAAAAATTTACTTAAGCTAAAAGATAGGTTAAACAAATCAACAAACGACAGCGATTTGATTTGGCTACATCAAGAATTGCTGTTGCAGACTATTGGCATAAGGAAATGAATCAAAACCAAAATTATTTCATGTAAGCAATTTAACCAAATCTTGCTACAAAAAGCTAAGACATGATTAAGCGTATTGCACCGCGCAGATATTGAACAGAATTCAGTCAATTATGGATGGATACTTGTGGTGATGTTAGTGAGTGTCCATCAATTATTGAAGTTTGACTAGCGATTTTAGATTTTTGATTAGGTCTTCTAGTTTATATCTTGTCTGGGACGGAATAAATCTAAAAGACACTCGTTAAGACTGCGCGATCGCCAATCCAAAATCTGAAATTTATAAACCAAAGTGCGGTAGATATGTCCAGGAGAAGACGATGCTTGAGTATTTGACATCTTTGAACGACCACAATTTGCCTTATCCAGATACGGTTCATCCCATCATTGTCCACTTCGTAATTGCGATGGTGTTGTTTTCCTTCTTCTGCGATGTAATTGCCTATTTTACTGGTAAATCCGGTCTTTTTGAGGTGAGTTGGTGGAATATGTTAGTTGCCACGATCACCATCTTCGTCGCGATTATTTTTGGTCAATTTGAAGCAGGATTAGCACAGCCTTACAGCCTAGCGAAATCAACACTAAATTTGCATACGCTAATTGGTTGGTCGCTTTCAGGAATTATCACAGCAATTACAGCTTGGCGCTATGTCATTCGTGCCCGTAATCCGCAAAAAGTATCGATTTATTATTTGGGAGCCAAACTAATTTTAACTCTGATAGTTGGTTTACAAGTATATCTCGGTGATGAACTTGTTTGGGTATATGGATTGCATACCGTGCCAGTTGTGGAAGCAATAAAGGATGGTGTGTTGCGATGAAATCAGAATTAATTAACCAATTAACCGATTCTCTAGGCGCAAACGGATTACCTTACACAATTCCCATTCATCCCAACTTAGTCCATCTGACAATAGGTTTGTTCATCATTGGCATGACCTTTGATATCGTTGGTGTTCTGTTTCCCTTTGAAAAATGGGTCTTCAAATTTTTGGCAATTACTGTCGAACGTGACAACTTATTTGATGTTGGCTGGTACAACACGTTAGCTGCCAGCATCATCACATTTTTCACAGTCGGAGCAGGCTTTTACGAAATGCTATTGGCAGCACCACCAGCTGATACCAAGAGTGCTTGGGGATTACAAGCAATGGAAACTATGCTTTGGCATGGTGTGGGTGGTGTGTTGTTATTAGCGCTGATTGTTGGCATGACCGTCTGGAGAGGATGGCAACGCTTCGTTTGGGGCAGACAAGAATATAAACAGACAGATAGAGAAGTGCAATGGATATATCTGTTTGCAGGCATAGCAATCATCTTCATTATGTACCTCCACGGCACACTAGGAGCGCAACTAGCCACGGAATTTGGCGTACACAATACAGCAGATAATTTGCTGCGATTAGGTCAAGACCTGAATACAACACTCAAATGAGTCATTAGTCAATTGTCATTTATTTAAAGTTACTAACCAATGACTAATGACCAATGACTAATGTCCCATGCCCAATACCCAATAAATGATGAAAATCCAGAAGGTTTTAAATATTTTGACGCTGCTTACAGGGGCGATCGCAGTGACTTCTACCAGTCTCTGGATCGGCAAGCAGGCTTACTTTTGGCTTCCTCCTCAAGCAGCAGCTGAATCCCAACTCATTGATGATTTGATTAGCTTTTTAGTAACCCTTGGTGCCTTCATCTTCTTGGGAGTAACAAGTACTCTGATGTATTCTGTAATCTTCCATCGGGCAGTCAAAGATGACTTTACTGATGGCCCCCCGATTGAAGGTAATGTCACCCTAGAAGTTGTCTGGACAGCAATCCCAATTCTCTTGGTATTTTGGATTGCAGGCTACAGCTACCAAGTTTATGAACAAATGGGAATTCAAGGCCCATCAGAACTAGTTCATCTGCATAATCCGTTGGCAATGGAATCAGCTTATGCAGCACCAGCTAACGCTTTAGCAGAACCTGTTGAGAAAATTGACGTACTAGCTAAACAGTGGGCGTGGGTTTTTCACTACCCAGAAAGAGATATTACTAGTACCGAATTGCATTTACCAAGCGATCGCCGAGTACGTTTAGCACTGAAATCACAAGATGTTTTGCACGGCTTCTATATTCCTGCGTTCCGCCTCAAGCAGGATATTATTCCTAACCATGCGATCGACTTTGAATTTACTCCCATCCTTGCCGGACAATACCGACTAACTGATTCCCAATATAGCGGCACATACTTTGCCACTATGCAAGCGAATGTAATCGTTGAATCTCCTGAAAATTATCAGCAGTGGCTAGCCCAAGCTGCAACCCAAAAGCCATCCCCAGCAAAGAATCAAGCAGCTTCTGAGTATGCTCAAAGATCCAATCAATCAGTCAAAACTGGTTGGGTTACAGTTCCACCTGCTGCATCTGTTCTAGTCAATTCTCCTGGTTAAAAGGAAAGTAATCGATGACTAATATTCCTATTGAAGGCATCCTTCTCCCGAATGAGAAGCCCAAGCACGAATCTCCAAGTAACTGGAAAGAATACTTCAGCTTTAGTACCGATCATAAAGTTATTGGTATCCAGTATCTCGTTACCTCATTCTTCTTCTTTCTCGTCGGCGGTATCTTTGCGATGGTGATGCGGGGAGAACTGATGACACCCGAATCAGATTTAGTCGATCGCACCGTCTATAACGGGATGTTCACCATGCACGGCACTGTGATGCTGTTTTTGTGGACATTTCCCTCACTGGTTGGTTTTGCCAACTATCTAGTACCCCTGATGATTGGGGCGCGAGATATGGCATTTCCCCGCCTGAATGCCGTCGCCTTTTGGATGGTGCCAGTAGTCGGGATTTTGATGATGGGTAGCTTCTTTGTTCCTGGTGGCCCAGCCCAAGCCGGCTGGTGGTCTTACCCGCCAGTCAGTCTCCAGAATCCCACAGGTAACTTAATTAATGGTCAAGTTATCTGGCTCTTGGCAGTAGCAATATCTGGCGTATCCTCAATTATGGGGGCAGTCAACTTTGTCACCACAATTGTGAAGATGCGGGCCCCAGGAATGGGATTCTTTCGGATGCCGATGTTTGTCTGGGGAGTATTTAGTGCCCAGATTATCCAACTATTCGGACTACCTGCACTGACAGCTGGTGCGGTAATGCTGCTACTCGACCTAACTGCTGGTACGAGCTTTTTCGACCCCGCTAAGGGTGGGAATCCAGTTATGTTCCAGCATTACTTCTGGTTTTACTCCCACCCCGCCGTTTACGTGATTATTTTGCCCGTTTTTGCGATTTTCTCAGAAATCTTCCCAGTTTATTCACGTAAACCCCTATTTGGTTACAAAGTAGTTGCCGTTTCATCGATCTTGATTGCCGTAGTCAGCGCTATCGTTTGGGTACACCACATGTACACCAGCGGTACACCAGGTTGGATGCGGTTGATTTTCATGCTGACAACAATGTGTGTATCTGTCCCCACAGGAATTAAAGTATTCGCTTGGGTGGCAACGATTTGGGGCGGTAAACTGCGACTACATACACCGATGCTGTTCGCTTTGGGTGCATTGATCATGTTTGTCTTCGCAGGTATCACAGGCATTATGCTTTCCTCTGTGCCTGTGGATGTCCACGTGAATAACACTTACTTTGTGGTAGGACACTTCCACTACGTTCTCTACGGCACTGTGACGATGGGCTTGTATGCTGCCATCTATCACTGGTTCCCCAAAATGACCGGGCGGATGTATTCGGAAAGCTGGGGTAAAATCCACTTCTGGCTAGCATTCATCGGCACCAATCTCAACTTTTTGCCTATGCACCCATTAGGATTGCAAGGGATGTTACGCCGAGTTGCTTCCTACGCCCCAGAGTATCAATTCTGGAATGTGATCGCTAGCCTCGGCGGATTTCTATTGGGAATGTCCACCTTACCCTTCATTTTCAATATGGTGATTTCTTGGATGCAAGGCGAGAAAGCACCTGATAATCCTTGGCGGGCAATTGGACTAGAGTGGTTAGTTTCTTCACCACCCCCAGTAGAAAACTTTGAAGAAATTCCCATCATCATCTCCGAACCCTACGGCTACGGCAAATCAGAACCCTTGACAGCCAACCTCCCAGAATAAACCCAAACGTATCGGGAAGACGCAAAAACCCTCCGCGTACCTCTGCGCTTCCCTTTGCGTTACTTTGCGTTTAAAATTCCCCCTCAAAAAGCAAAATGGACAGCTATATCAATTCCGAAGAATTGCACCATACAAGCGCAGAACACAGCCACGACGAAGAAGGCAATAAAATGTTTGGCTTCATTGTCTTCCTGCTGTCAGAAAGCGTCATTTTCTTGAGTTTTTTCGCCGGATATGCCATCTATAAAACAACAACACCTAATTGGCTGCCAGCAGGTGTTTCTGGATTAGAAGTAAAAGAACCAGCAATCAATACAGTAATTCTTGTTGCTAGTAGCTTTGTAATTTACTTAGCAGAACGCGCCCTTCAACGCCATGACTTAGTGAAATTTCGCCTGTTTCTGTTGGCAACAATGGCGATGGGAACTTACTTTTTAGTTGGACAGGCGATTGAATGGAAGGGCCTCACCTTTGGTTTCACCTCCGGCGTATTTGGTAGTACATTCTATCTTCTTACAGGCTTCCACGGTTTGCACGTTTTCACAGGTATTTTGTTGCAGTTGATAATTTTGGTACGTTCTTTCCTACCTGGCAATTACGATACAGGTCACTACGGCGTAAATGCAACCTCATTGTTTTGGCACTTCGTCGATGTTATCTGGATTATTTTGTTTGTCCTAATCTATATTTGGCAGTAAAGATTGATGGGAAGGAAAACCCAGATAAATTATCTGGGTTGGTGTATGTGGCATTGTTAATTACTTTTATGCCCCATACACCATTCACTGTCATAACTACATTTGGGTCTTAGTTCAACCTTTCAAATTCAACCTTTCCTCAAATATTGACCCATCTTGATGAGATAAAAACTTTTCACGACTGTGATAACTTCTTCGCCATTGTTCGAGCTTATCTATAGATATTGATTTAGATGTGACATTCACACCATTTCCTCGCCAAGCAACTTCTGCATCGGTGGTAAAAACCCCGCACTCTAATTGATCTAGCCTCATATTCCAATATTCGCTAAATCGACCTTTTAAAGTAATAACTTGCTCAAATACCTTGTTTCTATGCTTATTTCTTCTTTTTCGTTCTGTTGCTCCAGTTGCTTCTGTATCAATAAACTTGGTTTCAATTAAAAACAGACTACCTTTAAAAGTCAGGAAAACAAAATCACACTTACCTAAATCTGTGTAATCTGAAATTGGAGACTTTTCAAATAACAGCAATTCAGCGCACGAGGGAAACAATTCTTTAATATTCAGAAATAAATAAGCTTGCAATAGAAGTTCCTTATCATAAGGAAATAATATCACTCCTTCAAAAAATTTTTGAATGTCCTCGTGAGTTTGGGGTTGAATTTTTTTACAGTATGAAACAAATCTATGTAGCTCGTTGACGATCATCAAGTTCTAACTCCTTCCCCCGGTCACAGCCTTAAGGGTGTTAGCATAAAAAGATACCACTACCTCAAGGAAATTCTCATCCGCGTAAGTAACTAAAAAAACGATTAAAATCCTGAATACTTAAGGCAATTTACTGTTGACAGTTTAATAAAACTAATACTTAAGCTGCTTTTCAGTATTGGTGGATTTTTCACTGCTGGCGTCAGCTACCAGTCAGGGATTTTATATGAGCAGGAAAACTAGCGTTTTGCAAAGCTTGAACAGTTATTCGAGAATCTTGTACACAAAATTGCCAACCTAAGCGAACAAGTTTACGAGAAGTTTCAGTTTTGATAATTCCAATCACTGGCATTTTTGCCTTTTCTTTGTCTACTGAATGGTCTTGTAAAATTGTTTTCAAGCGATGTAAATCTTCCATATTACCTGCTTGTTGGGGATTTAATTCCACCATTACCATTTGTACTGTTTCCACTGGTTCTGCATCTTCAAGAATAAATTGAGTTTGCTCGTCACGTCGGTCTACTTTTCCCCAAATAATCAATCTCGTATCAACTTGGAGTAGGGAACTAATACGTTCATAAGTTTTCGGAAAAACTACAGCTTCTAATTGTGTAGTTAGGTCTTCTATTTGCAAGATTGCCATCTGATCGCCTTTTTTTGTCACCACTTTTTTGACGTTATTTAACATCACAACTGCACAAAGCCTTGTATCTTCTCTTTGTTCTCCCAGCTGCGAAAGGTTAATTGGTGTCAAAAATGGTGCTATTTGTCGTAAGGATTTCAGGGGATGATCTGATACATAAAAACCTAGTAATTCTTTCTCCATTTGCAACTTTTTCTGTGGGGGTAAATCCGTCACAGGTTTAGCTTTTGGAGCAGTTTCAAAGGCATTACTTGCTCTTTTATTCTGAGTCGAAGAAAAGCCGTCGCCCAATAAATCAAATAGATTCCCTTGACCAGTGGCTCTATCTTTAGCGCGAGATTGTGCCCAATCATACACTAATTCTGAGTCGTTAATTAACTGTTGGCGGTTGGATTCAATTTTGTCAAAGGCTCCACAGTAGATTAACGACTCTAGGGTTCGGCGGTTAACAGCACGTAAATCCACGCGATCGCAAAAATCAGCAAGTGATTTAAACTCTCCTGTCTCATTTCTTGCCTCCAAAATAGAAGCGATCGCATTTTGTCCCACGTTACGCACTGCCGAAAATCCAAACAGAATCTTACCTGCGGTTGGCGTAAAATCAACATTAGAACGATTAATATCTGGCGGATCTATGGAAATACCCATATTTGTACAGTTAGTAATATATCTCTGTACTTTATCGGTATCACCACTGTTAGCTGTTAACAGTGCCGCCATATATTCCAATGGGTAATTAGCTTTTAAATATGCTGTTTGATAAGTTACATAACCATAGGCTGTTGAATGGGATTTATTGAAACAATTAGCAGCTATTAAGCCATTTTTGATTGCAAAATTATGGTCACGAGCAACCCCAATGTCATAAACATTTTGTTTGCCTAAATATTTCCGTGTGGCTATTTTTATCATCCTACCTTACCTCGAAAAATTTTGTGGAATTGATAAAATTATGAGATTTGTAGTATTAATAAGGCGTAATACAAAATTATATCATTAGAAAACACTGCTATACTCTTACACAAAAGTAGTCAATATATATGAAAACTTTGACAAACTATTCAATAGAAGGTTGATAGCCATGTATTTGCTGTTTTAAAAAGTATATTAAACACATTTCAATACATATTAATCCGCTTAGTCAGATAAATGAGGAATGACAAGTACAGAAGAATAAGCCATGCCCAAAGCCCAATAACCAATACCCAATTTTGGCCAATATGTACTAGAATCAATGATTTGAGTCACAAAGAGAGTAATCATGGCATCCATCCGCGAGTTGCACCAACAGCTAGTTAAAAAAGAACGTTCTGCCGTTGAAATTACTCAAGAAGCTTTAGAGCGCATTCAAGCGTTAGAGCCAAAATTGCACAGCTTTTTATGCGTGACGGCAAATCAGGCATTAGAGCAGGCAGGTGCTGTGGATGCCAAAATTGCCGCAGGAGAAGAAATTGGGCTGCTAGCGGGTATTCCTGTGGGTATTAAGGACAATATGTGTACCAAGGGAATTCCTACCACCTGCGCCTCCCGGATTTTGGAAAATTTCGTGCCGCCTTATGAATCAACAGCGACGCAAAAACTGGCAGATGCTGGGGCAGTAATGGTAGGCAAAACCAACTTGGATGAGTTTGCAATGGGTAGTTCTACAGAAAACTCTGCCTATCAAGTCACAGCTAATCCTTGGGATTTGTCACGAGTTCCAGGTGGTTCTTCGGGAGGTTCTGCGGCGGCGGTGGCGGCCCAAGAATGTGTAGTTGCTCTTGGTTCTGATACTGGCGGTTCGATTCGGCAACCTGCATCTTTCTGCGGTGTGGTGGGAATGAAACCGACTTATGGTTTGGTTTCTCGTTATGGTTTGGTGGCTTACGCTTCATCTTTGGATCAAATTGGGCCATTTGGAAACACAGTAGAAGATGCGGCAATATTATTAGGTGCGATCGCAGGTTATGATTCCAAAGACTCTACCAGCTTGAAGGTTGCGATTCCCAACTATGCTGCTAGCTTAAAACCAAACTTCAAACCCAGAGGTCAGCTAAAAATTGGTATCATTAAAGAAACTTTTGGTGAAGGTTTAGACTCTGTAGTAGAACAAGCTGTTACCAAAGCAGTAGATCAATTACAAAGTCTAGGAGCGGAAATTCATATAATTTCTTGTCCCCGCTTTCGTTATGGCTTACCCACCTACTACATCATCGCCCCATCAGAAGCATCAGCAAATCTAGCTCGTTACGATGGCGTTAAATATGGGTATCGCGCTCCTGATGCAGATAATCTCCTATCAATGTACACTCGTACCCGTGCAGCTGGTTTTGGTACAGAAGTCAAACGCCGGATTATGATTGGCACTTACGCCCTCTCGGCTGGCTACTATGACGCTTATTACATAAAAGCGCAAAAAGTCCGCACCTTGATTAAGCAAGACTTTGAAAAGGCTTTTGGCGCGGTTGATGTCTTAGTTTGTCCCACATCTCCGACTACAGCATTCAAAGCAGGGGAAAAAACTACTGACCCCTTGAGTATGTATTTAAATGACTTGATGACTATTCCTGTAAATCTTGCTGGTTTGCCTAGTTTAAGTTTGCCATGTGGTTTTGACGAACAAGGGCTACCGATAGGATTACAGCTAATTAGCAATGTGCTGCGAGAAGACCTACTGTTTCAGGTAGCTTATGCTTATGAACAATCTACTACTTGGCATCTGCGTAAACCGCAAATATCTTGAAAATTGTCATTTGTCATTGGTTATTAATTCTTTTGTTTTACTCGGTACAGACAAGGGTTAATGAGCCAGCGCGTTGCGGGGGTTCCAATGCCACTTGCTTCTCCCAAGGGGAGACGCTGCACGAACAAGCTGGGCATTACTCGTCCAACGCAGTGGCTCCCCGTTGTAGCGACTGGCGTCGCGTCTCTCCACTTCCTCTATGTTTTTGGTCATTTGTTAATCTGATTACTGACTATTGACTGTTGATTGTTGTCTTCTGGAGTCAGGGATTTAGCTGTTAGCTGGGGATTAAGTATATGAAGAAGACCAACAGATGCACCAACCAATAATAAAAGATAGGTCAGAATCAGAGGTATATATGTATTTTGTTTGTTGTCTGAATTCTGATAAGCATTTTTGGAGTCATGACAGACAACATTAGTTACAAGGCTGTACGATAAAGCATTTCCATCCAGCCCCAAAGCATCTCCATAACGACGGATAAATCCTTGCAGAAAAATTGGTTCAGGCAATTCTTCAAATCGATCTTCTTCTAAAGCTTGTAAAATACCTACTCGAAGCATTGTCTGAGAGGCTATTTCTTCTATGCGGATAGATTTTTCTTGTCTTACTTGTCGCAAGCGTGTGGTTATTTCCTTTAGTTGCTTTACTTGAGCTTCATTTAAGAGCGTCACAGTCTTCTCCTGTATGGGCTAATTCTACTATTCATTGAGAAGACTTAAAACCGCATACGTAAATTTACCGAATATTTGATTTTCGGATAAATTTCTTTGATAATATCCTAATCTAAATTTTAAAATGCTAGTCTCACTCTAAATAAATATATAGCTGTAGTCACATAGGTTAGGACATTTTTAAAAGATGAATGCTAGGAATAGTAATAGTTCTACCTCCTGCCTTCTGCCTTCTGCCTCCTGCTATAGCTTTTGTAATTATTAATACTTTAAGCTTGAAAACCTGGACGCCAAAATTAACAACTTGCAACTTAATAATATAAGTATTTTTCTAGCGGCTATTCTGGGCTGGGATAATTGCAGCGATCGCTAATGTTGTGCTTAATCACAATTAGTCATCATTCTTGATTGTGCCAACTCCTTGGTTATTATTAAATATGGCATTTGCTGCACCGTAGATATTGACAAAAATGTTTCATTGGGTTCAACTTTATTATCACCTCTGACGCCAATACTAATATCTTTGCTGATATCGCCAGGCTTGAAAACAATTGTCGCGAAACCGAAATTGTAATCAGAGTCAGATTCTTTAGCAGTACCATCACTCGTACTATAATTTACGACTATCGGTTGATAAAAGTCATTAGAGAGAGTGACGACAAACTTAGCATTAGTTATCATACCTGTTGTGCCTTCTTTGACTGATACATCTGCAATACTAATGGCTGGAGGTTGGTCATCATTTATGATAGTAGCTACTCCCAGGCTATCAGTAATTGTGGTGTTTGTAGCACTGAAGAGATTAACAGAAAATGTCTCGTTCGTTTCAGCTTTGTTATCACCTATGACACCAATACCAAGAGTTTTGCTGGTTTCACCAGGATTGAAAACGATCGTCCCGGAAGCAGGGTTATAATCAGAGTCAGAAACTTTAGCAGTGCCATCACTCGTCTTGTAATTTACAGTAACCTGCTGTAAACTCGGTGCAGAGAGAGTGACGATAAAGTTAGCATTAGTTGTTGTGCCTGTGTTACCTTCAGCAATTGAGACATCCGAGATACTAACAGTTGTTGGGTTATCATCGTTGATGATGGTAGCAACTCCTAAATTATCTGCGATCGCCGCATTTGTTGCACTCAAAAGATTGACAGAAAATGTCTCGTCATTTTCAAATTTGTTATCGCCGATGACACCAATACTAAGGGTTTTACTAGTTTCGCCAGGATTAAAAATAATCGTCCCCAAAGCCGAATTGTAATCAGACTCAGCAACATTAGCAGTACCATCACTGGTGTTGTAATTTATAGTAATCGGCTGATAACTGGCATTGGAGAGAGTGATAGTAAAGTTAGCGTTAGTTGTTGTACCTGTATTGCCTTCAATAACTGAGACATCAGAGATGCTGATAGTCGGTTGGTTGTCATCATTGATGATGGTAGCAACTCCTAAATTATCTGCGACGGTTGCATTTGTCACACTCAAAAGATTGACAGAAAATGTTTCGTCAGTTTCAAATTTGTTATCACCGATGACACCAATGTTAAGGGTTTTAGTGGTTTCGCCAGGATTGAAAGTAATTGTACCCTGAGTAGAATTGTAATCAGAGTCAGTAACGTTAACAGTACTATCACTTGTATTGTAATTGACAGTAACTTGCTGATAACTGGCATTGAAGATAGTGATAGTAAAGTTAGCGTTAGTTGTTATGCCTGTATTACCTTCAATAACTGAGACATCATCAACGCTGATAGTTGGTTGGCTATCATCGTTGATGATGTTTACTGTAGCCAAACTGTTAGTAATTGTGGAATTTGCTGGCGCAGTTGTCAGGTTGGGGTTACTCAAGATAACAGTAATATCTTCATTGAGTTCAAATGTGTTGTCACCCAAGACATCAGCTGTAATTGTTTTTGTAGTTTCCCCAACAGCGAAGCTTAAAGTCCCAGATGCAGCAGTTCCTCCACCCGTCACTCGAATATTGTTATAGTCACTACCAAAAACTGCCGCACCGTTAAAAGCATAATTTACGGTACTAGCCACGCCAATACCACCACTGCGAGTAACCGTGAAGGTAACAGCTTGAGTACCGCTATTACCTTCAATCAAATTTGAGGTGGCGGTGGAAATTCCATATTGAATCGAATCATTAGCAGCAATATTTAGAGTAGTTTCGGTTATTGTCCCCAAATCCGCCCCTGTTAGCGTGCCAAAGTTGAGTACAACTGTTTCCAGCCTGAAATAGTTGAATCATTAGTCCAAGCAATAGATGTTCCCGAAGCAGCTAATGTGTTGAAGTTTTGAGAGTATATGCCAGTAAAACTAGCTGGCAAAATAGATTGGTATGCTTGTATTACTTCCGGTTTAAATGCCAGGGAAGCCTCTATTTCCCCTGTTTTCACTTCTAAATCCCAGTTGCCACCTAAAGCTGCACTTCCAGTTTTGTTATTGGAAGCGGCAACATCTGCTCCAGTAATTCGGCTAATCTGTTGCACAAATTTTGTGCCTTCACCACTGGCTACATCACAGCCATAAAGTAGGATGTCAGCTTTATCAGTTAAAGCACTTGCCCACTTTTGTAACTGATTTTTGTAGCTATCCAGGTTGCTAAGGTTGAAGTTAATTGACCCTAGTTGCAAACTCCCCACACTTCCGTGGGAAACAATGTGAATTGATTGAACTGAATTGAATTCACGTTTGGCTAGAAACTCGGTGATTTGTGCTAAACCGTCTCTATTGGCATCAAGAATAACAACTTCACTGCCAAGTGTGATACCAGTTAGCAAGTTTTGGTAATCTATAACTTTTGGATCTATGAAAACAATATTTGTGCTTGCTTCTAGTAATTTATTAGTAAACTGATTTATAGTTTTAGAGTGATTATTTTTTGGTAAACTTATCAGAATTGTCCTTAAATATAATTTTTTAGCTTTAATTAACTTGGTAATATTTTTCACGCATAACAAAATAGAAAGTGAATGACTATGCATTCGCTTTCATTCCCAAATTAAATTGGTAATTAAACCTTTGATATAATGAGACAAAATCACAATATTTTTAGTTCTTATATAAGCAAGTATGCCTTGAATAAAGTTAGCTGTGTTTTAATCACAGCTTTGGTATATAGCAATTTATACTAAGTTAAGTAACAAGACAACTGCATTTACACTTAAATAGCAATAGATTGACTGAAATTTGAGTATATCTAGCTTTATTAACAGTTCTGGTACTACCAATCCTTTTTCGATATCTAAAACTGTAGCTTGGGTGCGATCGCGTACTTCTAATTTGTACAAGATAGTATGGGCAGGAACTTTGATGAAAAACTATATTTAGCAAGTAGACCGATAAATATTGCTTGATTACCTTCATCAACCGGGGTAACTTAGATACTCATCTAATACAAGATTTCGTCTATGCGCCTGACTTCACTGGATGTTTTTCGTGGCATTACCATTGCGGGAATGATTCTCGTCAATATGGCGGGTGTCGCAGATAATGTATATCCTCCCTTAGCCCACGCCGATTGGCACGGCTGCACGCCAACGGACTTGGTATTTCCCTTCTTTCTCTTCATTATCGGTGTAGCAATGACTTTCTCGCTGTCAAAATACACCGAAGGCAATAAACCAACCTCGGCTATTTACCGGCGGATATTGCGCCGCGCCGCTATTCTCTTTGCCTTGGGATTGCTACTAAATGGCTTTTGGAATCAAGGTATTTGGACTTTTGATTTGAATAGTATCCGAATTATGGGAGTGTTGCAGCGTATCAGCCTTACTTATCTGCTGGCTTCCCTAGCTGTTCTCAACCTTCCGCGCAAACATCAATGGATACTAGCAGCAGTGCTACTCATTGGCTACTGGCTAACGATGATGTATGTAGCAGTGCCCGAATATGGTGCGGGAGTTTTGACGCGAGAAGGTAATTTCGGTGCTTATGTTGACCGCCTGATTATTCCCAATGCACATTTATATAAAGGTGATGGTTTCAACTTTATGGGAGATCCAGAAGGACTTTTCAGTACTATTCCCGCCATAGTAAGCGTCCTCGCTGGCTACTTCACTGGGCAATGGATACGCACTCAACCTGTACAGTCACGTACAAGTATCGGTTTAGGATTATTTGGAGTCGGTTGCTTAATTATCGGTTGGGCGTGGGGGTGGACATTCCCGATTAACAAAAAGCTGTGGACAAGTTCTTATGTAGTATTTACAACAGGTTGGGCGTTACTATTGCTAGCAGCTTGTTATGAACTTATCGAAGTACGGCTGATGCGTCGCTGGAGTAAACCTTTTGAAATTATGGGCTTAAATGCGATCGCTCTTTTCGTTGCATCAGTTTTGTTGATTAAAATTTTAGTCAAAACTACTATTGGCACTGGCAAAGACGCTCCCAGTACCTACAATTGGATTTACCAGAATTTTTTCGCATCTTGGGCGGGAGTGCTGAATGGTTCTTTGTTATTTGCCTTAGTTACCGTATTGTTGTGGTGGGCTGTTGGTTTTGTGATGTATCGGCAACGCTGGTTTTTGAAAGTATAAAAAATATTTTTGTTGTTATTTACGTTTTCGTTTTTTCAATGTTACAACAGGTGTTAAGTGATAGATTTGTAACACTTCAGGAACAAAGGCAATTGCAACTTTATCAATATTATTGGCGCGTTAATCTGCGCTTTCTTTAGCAAACTTACTTAAGTCAGTCATGATATCGTTTATAACAGCAGAAGCATTTACGATTTATCTGTGCGTTGAAAATTCTTATTTCTTCTAATTCACTAAATTAATCCAGAGAAAAATTGTGAGGTAATTGATGCGTCGCATAAATTTTTGGGTATTTTTGCCAATTACCTTAATATTGGGCTGCTCAAATCAACTGCTTCAATCTAATCCGTCTGTAACCAACTCTAACCCAGCAGTACAAACTAGCCCAACTTTATTAGCAAAGGTGAGTTACCTTTCACCATTGGAACAACAGGTAATTGTTGAAACAAATAAGGTAAGAACAAATCCTAAAGCATACCTTCCAATTATGGAAAACTACAGAAAGCGCTTTCAGGGGAACCGAGTCAAAATTTCTAATAATACTTATCTACAAACTCAAGAAGGAGTTAAGGCAATTGATGAAGCGATCGCATTTCTGAAATCAGCACGTCCTATAAGAGCCTTGAGTGCATCTAAAGGTATGTCTTTAGGAGCAAAAGACCACGTAAAAGACCAAGGCCCAAAAGGTGCTATAGGTCATGATGGTAGCGATGGTAGCAACCCGTTTACTCGCATCAACCGCTATGGTAAATGGCAAACAACCGCAGGTGAAAATATCAGTTATGGGCCAAACAGCGCTCAAGATATCGTCATGCAGTTAATTATTGATGATG
This sequence comes from Nostoc sp., assembly GCF_036917575.1. Classification (GTDB taxonomy): domain Bacteria; phylum Cyanobacteriota; class Cyanobacteriia; order Cyanobacteriales; family Nostocaceae; genus Nostoc. The sequence goes on from NZ_JBALDC010000042.1 coordinate 22,875, forward strand.
GTGTACGCGATCGCGGCCATCGAAAAAACATTTTTAACGGCGCTTTTAAAGTCTCTGGTGTTGCTTATGGAACTCACAAATCATATAAAACAATCTGCGTAATTGACTACGCTGGAGGATATAGTGATAAATAATACCAGTTTTGCTTCTTAATTCGTAATTCGTAATTAAGAAAGCTAGACTATATCTGGGTTTAGGAGTTTGAATGTATTGCCTCATTTTAAAGAATTGGTATAATTTGAGGGAATAGAGAGGAGAATATAATTGGCGATTAGAAATCGCAGCTATACGAACCAAGTCCACCTGCCAAAGAATTTAAAACCCGCTTAGGCGGGTTTTATCAGTGTAGACGCAGTTTCTAACTAGCCATTGAGCTATTCTCCGGCAAACCAAGCACCATGAAACCCATAAGGCACTCGTTGCGGAATTATCACCCGCGCTATAGGTTTAGCCATCACATCTTGGGCATTCACTACTACTAATTCTGAAGTGTTTGAATTCTCATCGTGGACGAAAGTCATCAGCCAACCATCATCCTCAGCCGTTGCACCAGGACGCGGTGCAAATACAGTTTCACCGCTATAGCACCCCTGTCCAAATTCATGTATTTGGGATTTTCCATTGCTGAAATCGTATTTGATGATACCCTCAAATAAAGGTACGGGACTATTTGCCGCTTTATTAGCGTAGCCATATCGATTTTGTCGCCCCAATCGGTTTTCGTTGACGCGGGGAAATTCCGAAGCTACATCATCCAACATCTCTTCACGTACTGTCCCCGTGCTGAGATTAAATCGCCAGCGATGCAAACGGGGAATATTTGCGTTTGGGTCGGGTTGCGAATCATCAAAATTCAAAACAGTAGTAGAACTCATGCGACAGGCAATCAGCACTACTTCATCACCCTCTTCATAAGCGTTAAGGGTATGAAAGACGTAGCAAGCAGGACTTTCAAACCAGCGAATATTACTGTTGTCACCGTGACGTGGTACAATACCGAAGCGACTAGAGCGATCGCGCTCAAACATCATTAGAGGTTCTCCCCGTTGCGCTCTTTCAGGGTTCAAAGTCAGCGGCAAATCCATAAAAATCGTGTAGTTTTCAGTGATGGCGAAATCGTGCATCATCACTCCTATTGGCAGTTCAATTGGCACTGTCCGCAATAGTTCGCCTTGTGCTGAGACTACACTATATTGCAGATACGGTGGTGCCAACAGAGAATAGCCAAAAAAGATCATTTCCCCTGTAACTGGGTCTACTTTAGGATGAGCCGTGAAAGCAGAAACCAGCTTGCCATTATAAGTGTACTCACCAATGGTTTCTAATTCAGGCAGTTTAATAGCGTGAGGTTTACCTCCCTCGTTCAGCGCTAACATCTGACCTGCGTGCCACACTAAGGCAGTATTAGCAGTATTTTTATGGCGACCGTGGGGGTTATCCATTTGTGGTGGTTCTAACAACCCACTCCAGATAGCTTTACCTGCTTCTCGTTCTTTGTTCCATCCAATTGTCTGCACATAGCGGTTACGATAAGTGGCTATGCCGTTGCTAATTTGCACACCATGCAACATCCCATCCCCATCAAACCAATGATATTGACCGATAGGTGTCCATTGAGGGTTAGGACCATTCCGCACAAACATTCCTGATAGGTCAAGGGGTAATTCACCGATGACTGGCAATTTTTCGGTGGTGATTTCTTCATGGACTGGAGCAAAATTGCCATCTAGATAGGGATTGACTGCCGTTGTTACCATTGTCTTGATTTCAGTGTACATTCGTACTATACATTCGGGTCTCTGATTATGCCCAGATGGAATTTTTGAGGGCGTTGTATAATTTTTGCAATCGAAAATTCAATTTTTTCTCTAGTTGTTTAATTTGTTTTATTTGTAGGGATCCATTCATCTTCATAATAGGGTGTGCTACAGCAGATATCTAAATATTTATTTAGATATCTGCTGTAGTTGCACATAAATTTAATACAAGGAAGTTATTTGTTAATCTAACTGGTATAAGTTATTTATTTTAATCGTTGACTTCTGTTTTAATTTTCCTTTAAGAGTTAAACCAGTAGCTAAAGTGCCAAGAGCTAGTAATTAAATTTAGGTTTACATTCTCTTCCTGGTTTCTTTAGACAATCCTAGCATTCTCTCTAATTTTCATCGATTAAACCAGTTATAGAGTGTCTTATAGCTGACTTGAAAAATCTTACTTAGTTCTAATTTTATCCTTGTGAAGCTGATACTACATAATACCTTCTTTGACGCGTTTGATGATGTCAGCTTTGCTGATAAATTCGCTTTAGAGTTTCAATGATAGCGGATTTACTTCTTAATTCTATAAAAAGTATGATGAGCGCACATACAAACGCAAAAATTAACCGCTTAAAAAAGAAGTCAACAAACATAGTTTAAAAATTGGGCGTTGGGTATTTGGTATTTGGCATGAGGGATTAGCCAAATATGTCCCCCCTTTCCCCGCACCCTTATCTTCTCTTCAGCTAAGGCTTCTGACTACCAACTTCTTGGGTTTCAGGAGTAATGTGAGCGCCATTGGTTAAATTAAGAATGCCGGAAACAACAATTTTCTCCCCTGCTTTTAGTCCTTGGATAACTTGATAACTATTCCCCTCAATAACTCCTAATTTCACAGGCTTTTGTTGAGCTAGCAAAGATGGCGCTTCAGGTTTAGACTTTTCTGCTGGCGCTTGTTGCGCCACAAATACAAATGTCTCTCCACCCAAGCGAGATACTGCTGTAACTGGAATTAAAATTCCTGGACGTTCGTTCCAGACTACTCTAGTTTGCACTGACTGAAGATTAAGCAGTCGATTTCTTGAATTACCAAAGTTGGCTTTTACCAAAACTGTCTGGGAATCTAAACTAGCGTTTGGAGAAATAAAACTCACCTTACCCCTTGCTATGATATTATCTTGAGCGTTTAGCATTTGCACTGGTAATCCTAAGCGCAGCTTTTTAGCATCTTCTAAGGGAACGGAAATATTCAGTTGTAAAGAGTCATTTCTAGTCAGTGTAGTGAGTTGGTCGGCTTTTTGTACATAATCTCCCACCTTTGCTGGAATATCACCAACAATGCCAGTGAAAGGTGCTAAAACTTTTGTGTATTGCAATTGGACTTGGGCAGCTTGAACTTGGGCAGCTGCTTGAGTTACTTGCGATTGCGCTTGGGCAATTTCTTCTGGACGAGAACCATTTTCTAGTTGTCTTAAATTTTGTTTCTGTTGTTCTAAGGCACCACCTAACTCATTGATACTAGATTTTCTGCTTTGGCGGAGTTGATCTAGGCGTTTCTGGGCAACAACCAAGGCAGCTTCAGCACTTTGCTGTTCTTTGACATATCCTTCTAAGGTATCTTGAGAAACTGCGCCCTCTTTTCTCAATTGTGCGTATCGCTTGGCTCGTGACTGTGCTAGTTCCACATCAGATTTAGCTGACTGAATTTGAGCCTCAGCCTGAGCAATTTCTTCTGGTTGCGATCCCGATTGGGCATCTCTAAAGCGAGCTTGGGCTTGGGCTAACTGCGCTCTAGCTTGGGCAACTTCTTCTTGTCGCGTACCTGCTTTGAGTTCAGCAAGACGTGCCTGGGCTTGTTGCAGTGAGCCTCTAGCTTGTAACAATTGAGCTTGGACATCATCACTTTGCAGACTAATAATGACTTGTCCCTGTTGAACGCGGTTGCCCTCTTGGATGAAAATCTCGGTAATTCGTCCTTCAACCTGTGGCTTGATGATTACTGAACCTGGAGCTTCCAAAGAACCGATAAACTCCGAACTTTGCTGCACGGTTTGAGTTTGCAAAGTCGTTAGCTTGACCGGAACTGCTCTAGGTTGACCGGCATCTGCTCCGGCCGCTGGTGCTTTGCTAGCATTACTAGTTTGCCACCAGCGCCAACCTAAACCTACACCTGCAATTAGTAAGACGACTCCTAATATCAGGGGCCAACGCCGTTTTCGAGGTGGCTTAGGCGATCGCGGTGGCAATTCTTGCAATTCTTGACTAGAATCAGTAACAGCGGGTTGTTCTGTTTCAATGGAAAGGGGAGAGTCAGGGAACTCAGAATGGGACATCTTCGTTTTCTCGTCTTGTGGATTTAGACTTGGGCAATCTACTTTTCGCTAAAAAAGCATTAATTATTTGAATGGTTTTTTAGCCTTTTTTCTCTATGTTGGTGAAAAATATGTTTGGGTATTTGGGCGATCGCTCATCATGTCTAGCACCTAAAATAAATCAATTTTGATTAGCACATTATGGTTTATTTGTACATTACTTAACTCCGTTCAATTTCTTAAAGTGTAATTTATAGTTTTTTGTTAGTCAGTATAAACACAGTACTTTGGTTTACAGAGAAAGTACGGTTCATGTTGTGGTAGCTAAAGCTTCTGCCTGTAAAGCGATCGCTTCGGTAATCAGAGCAAGTTAGTAGTTGCTTTTTAGTTCTGAAAATAACGAAATAAAGTTACCTCATTGACCGCAGCAACACGAGCAATTTCTCGCGTTGTCGCTGTGGTTAAACTTGCCGTTGCAAATACCTTAGTTGCTGTAGATCAAAGGTGCATAAGTTTGTGCCGTACTTGATGCTAAGTTTTCTATGAGTGTTTGCAAGCGCTTGCTTGCATTATAACCACATAGTAGACGAGATTAATATTATTTACAAATGAGTTTATCCCTCTTGAGTAGTACTGAATACTGATCTTAAGGAAGAGTCTGGAGCGATGCCTTCTCTACGAGACACTTCACGTGGCTTGCTTCCCCGTATGGGTACGGCGGGCTATGCCTACACTGATTAATTCATATCTATAATCATCAAGTTATCCTCACCAATAACGAGGTGCAATCGATTAATATTCTCTAGATTCCTATTTTTGATCAGTCTCAACTTCCTACAGTTAGTTCACCCGATCGGTTGATCTTTAACTCACCCGAATGGGTGATTTAATTTATCCCAATCGAGATTCTGTTTGTGTGGCTAATGAGTGAGAAATCCTCAATCCTGTTCAACCATCCACAACTGATTTCTTAGAATTGAATTTTGGTAAGATACCCACGGTTGATTTTCCGTTGCTAACAATATGAGAAAAAAGCCACTCATACCGATCGAGCGCTTGCTCTAAGGAATAGTTTTCTTCGGCAAATTGTCTTCCTGTGTTACCTAGCTTCTTTCCTAGAGCAGGATTAGCATATAAATCATGCACCGCAGCAGCCATTGCTTGCGGTGATTCTGGTTCAACAACTATCCCACCACCACTGAGTTCGATGGCTCTAGCAGCAGTACCAGTGGCGGGAACTGAACCTACAATTGGGCGACCACTCGCCAATAACAATGGTATTTTTGAAGGCATATTGAACGAAATCACATTGTGCTTTTGCACAATTAGCCCGACATCAGAAGCTGCTAGCATTTCAGGTAGTTTTTCTCGCGGTTGTAACGGTAGTAGCAAAACATTATCTGCTCCATTTGATAGACAATATTCCTGCAACCTTTGCAATGCTCTTGATTCGCCAACAATGACAAAAACAATATCTTTAATATGACGTAAACAAACGGCTGCTTCTATTACTGTCTCTAAACCTTGCGTTAGAGCAATGTTGCCTGAATAAAGTACTACAAATTTCCCATTTAGTTGATGGTTAGATATCCAAGAGTTACTCTGTTTCGGTAACGGGCGAATGAAATTTACATTTACCCAATTGGGAATACAAACGATTTTATTAACAGGTACTCCTTTATTTACTAAATTCTCACGAAACCCATCAGCAATCACACTAATAGTGTGTGCAGTCCGATATGCAAATTTCTCTAAAGCTGCAAGAGTTCGGATCATCCACTTGTTTTTTAATAACCCGATACGCACAGCAGCTTCTGGTAAAATATCTTGCACATTTAGAACTACTGGGCAGTTGTATAACCAGCCCAATATTGTTGCTGGTAACGTACCTAGTAGCGGCGGGACTGTTAAGATAATCACATCTGGTCGCCCACCTTGAAAAGCTTGGGGTAAGCTTGTGAAAACAAAACTCAACTCCAGTAACAGCCGATCCACAAGGTTTGGTTTAGACTTAATTCGGACGTAACTTCGTTGAATAGTCACGCCGTTTTTTTGTTCTGTAAGATACCATCTATTTTGATATCCATCGTAAATTTCGCGCTGAGGATAGTTGGGCATTCCCGTAATCACTCGCACTTTATGACCTCGCTTTACTAGTCCTTCTGCCAATTCAGTCATTAACGGAGCAATTCCAATTGGCTCTGGATGATAGTTGTAGGAATAAATTAGAATATGCATAAACTATATTGTGAATTTTCTGAAGACAGCATGAGACGATCGGATTACTTACTTAAATAGACAGTGAGGGCTGCTATTTTTCTTATTTACAGCGTTTTTTTGCATGAAGTACAAAGCTACTGGTTTGCAGGCAAGAGGCAGAGGTAGAAACTGTTTATATCTGATTTTCATCCCAGCATTTTGTACTTCGTTTATTTGCAAATACTGTATTTTGACTTATAAAATTCTTTAATTAAAATTGTGTTAAACATTAAATTCAAAACTTTTATATTTTTAAAAAGATAATTTTTGCACTGCATAGAACATTTACAAATAAAAATATCACTTGATATAAACAAGTTAGGCTATTGATAAATATAGGCTTGATTTTCTGATAATTATGACAATAGTTGGTTTGTTAATTTCCGAACTAATGCCTAAATTTACACTTGGAAAATTGTAGCATTATATTCAGTATTATGCATATAACCCTCATTCCGCCTTTTAAACTGGCACATGAAGTATTTTTAAACAAATCATCAATATTGTATTAATAAGAGAGAATCCTACTTTTTAAGTAGTTTAAAGGCACTTACCAAAACACTGTTGAATGCTGAGTAATGAGTGCTGGAATAAAAGTAAAATTAATTGCACTCAGCACTGAGCTTTGTAAAAGTGTTAATGAGGAATTATTAGACATTTGATGAAATTAAATATGCGTTATCCAGAATCCTTGTAGACGCCGTGTGCAACTTAATTTTGTCAAACCTTGATTCCATTCTAGGGTAGGCATCTTTCCATACCAGAAAGGACGGACAAGATGTCCATCCCATAAGAATAAAAAAAAGTCGTACATTGCGTCTTGTAGAGATTTAACAATGCTACGTCTATACATTCTTTTTTACTCAATTTTTATAATGAGGTTAAAGATAACCCCACCAGTTTACTGAAATAAGTAGGTAAAACGGCGTAAATACTTGTAGTAGAGATGAGACAGGAGGCAGGAGGGAAGGGGGTTTTAGCTTCGTTCATTTTTCTTAATATAGTTTAGTTTTATTCTGCCGTTCTACTTAAGCTTACGATGGAAATATATATCCGTAAATACCGCATAAAACTACGTATATAATGTAATGAATTTATAAAGATAAGTAATTTTTTTATAAAGTTTTGTATAAAATGCCAAGTTTATAGAGATGTTTTACGACAAGCTGCTCTTTTGTATACAATCCAATCTGACCTAACTTCCATCCCTGATTTATCTTAAGACTTACGCAAAAAACCTCTCTAACTCTTATTCCTCTGTGTTCTCTGCGCTCTCTATGGTTTGATGCAAGCGTGACCTATGCGTAAGTCCTATATCTATGTGGTTTTCTCTTTGTCCAGTTAGATGACCGATTCAGCTAAAAATCACGAGCGATCGCTTGAGAATAACTGATAAAGTTGAGCTACGCAAAGTTGAAAACAGTGTCCTATGCCTGGGTTTCTATTAGAAGTTGGTACAGAAGAACTACCTGCAAGTTTTCTCAGTGATGCTTTAGTGCAATGGCAGGAACGCATTCCCCAAACCCTGGAAGCAAACAGCCTCAAGGGCGAAAGTATCCAGGTGTATGGTACTCCCCGGCGGCTGGCGGTAGTGATTAAAGGTCTACCATCTCAGCAACCAGACCGAGAAGAAGAAATTAAAGGCCCCCCCGCCCAAGCCGCCTTTAAAAATGGTCAGCCGACAGCAGCAGCAGCAGGTTTTGCCAAAAAGCAAGGTGTGGAACTGGATGCGCTATCTGTTCGCCCCACTGACAAAGGGGAATTTGTATTTGTGCAAAAAAGAATTCCCGGTCGTCCGGTGGCGGAAATATTGACAGAACTAATTCCTCAATGGATTTGGGGTTTAGAAGGTAAGCGATTAATGCGTTGGGGCAATGGAGATGCCAGGTTTTCCCGACCAATTCGTTGGCTAGTAGCTTTGTTAGATGAGACAGTGCTGCCTCTAGAATTAGTGAATGATTCTAAAACGATTCAGAGCGATCGCTTGACTCAAGGTCATCGGGTCTTACATCCTGAACCTGTGACAATTGCCCAAGCTACTGATTATGTTACCACCCTCAAGTCTGCATCTGTCACCGTTGATCCAGAAGAGCGGGTAAATCTGATTACAGAGCAAGTAAAGGCAGTAGCCGAGAATTTAGGCGGATATACAGTAATTTACCCCGATTTGTTAGCAGAAGTAACCAATCTTGTAGAATATCCTTCCGTAGTTGTCGGCAAATTTGAACCAGAATTTTTGGAATTACCAACTGAGGTAATTACTGAAGTCATGGTTACTCATCAACGTTATTTTCCTGTCTTCAAACCAGGGAGTTTTCAGCAAGAATTATTGCCCAATTTCATTACCATTTCTAACGGCGACCCAAAAAAATCAGACATTATTGCCGTCGGCAATGAAAGGGTAATTCGTGCCAGATTAGCTGATGGCAGATTTTTCTATGAAGCTGATTTAACTAAGCCAATAGAAAGCTTTTTACCCCAGTTAGAAAAAGTCACTTTCCAAGAAGAATTGGGTTCGGTGCGTGCCAAGGTAGATAGAATAGTTAAAATTACCGAGCAAATTAGCAGTCAATTAAAATTAGCAGAAGACCAAAGCCAAAGAATCCAACGTGCTGCTTTATTATGTAAAGCAGATTTGGTGACACAAATGGTCTATGAATTTCCAGAATTACAAGGCATTATGGGAGAAAAATATGCCATAGCCAGTGGTGAAGATGAAGAAGTTGCAAAGGCAATTTCTCAACATTATTTGCCAAAAGGAGCCGGTGATATTTTACCTGAAACACTCACAGGTAAAATTGTTGGTTTGGCAGATAGATTAGATACTTTAGTAAGTATCTTTGGTTTAGGCTTAATTCCTTCCGGTTCATCCGATCCCTTTGCCTTGCGCCGTGCTGCTAATGCTGTAGTTAAAATTACTTGGGTTGATAATTTACCGATAAATTTAGACGATTTATTGGCACAAATAGCGACAGACTTTGCAACAAAATATCACAAAGACCAGGCATCATTAACCACAGCATTACAAGAGTTTTTCTTACAACGCATCCGCACTTTACTACAAGAAGAAAAGCAGATTGATTACGACTTGGTAAATGCAGTTTTGGGACAAAATGATCCAGAATACACAGAACGGACGTTAAAAGATTTATTGGATGTCCGCGATCGCGCCTTATACTTACAAGAAATCCGCAACGACAGTACTTTAGATAACATCTACGAAACCGTTAATCGTTCTACACGATTAGCTGCCCAAGGTGATTTAGATACAAAACAGCTAGAGCCAACAACCGTAGTTCGTCAAGAATTATTCCAAAAACCCTCTGAGATAGCCTTGTATAATGCGCTAATTGAATCAGTACCTCAAACTCAAGCAGCACAGCAGACACGAAATTATCAACTATTAATAGCAGCACTAACAAAAATTGCTCCGACAGTTAGTAACTTCTTTGATGGCCCAGATAGCGTTTTAGTTATGGATTCCGATCCAGAAATCAAGCGTAATCGGTTATATCTGCTGGGATTAGTTCGCAATCATGCCCGTGTTTTAGCCGACTTTGGTGCGATCGTCAAAAATCTGTAGCGTAGGTCAACAAAAACTTGTGTAATTTTTGCCAATAAACGCTAGTATAGGGAGTGCTTAACCAGGGACACTCTGCTGCAATCTATGCCTAGAGCTACTGTTATTGGATTGGGAAAGTCCGGTGTTGCTGCGGCGAGATTGTTGAAACAGGAAGGTTGGGAGGTAGAGTTGAGCGATTCCGCCAGTGCGGACAGCCTCGCTAAACGCAACACCTCCCAAACCCTCCTAGAACAACAACAAGAACTTGCTGCCGAGCAAATAACCGTTAAACTAGGACAATCCCCAGAATTGAATGGTGTTAATTTACCCCAATTAATAGTCGTTAGTCCTGGCGTGCCTTGGGATATTCCTGTATTAGTTGAAGCACGCCAATTAGGTATTGAAACTATTGGGGAAATAGAACTCGCTTGGCGAAATTTGCAATCGCTACCTTGGGTAGGAATTACTGGTACTAACGGCAAAACTACTACCACAGCTTTAATTGCTGCCATTTTCCAAGCAGCAGAATTAAATGCACCCGCTTGCGGTAATATTGGCTACGCCGCTTGTGAAGTTGCGCTATCTCACGCAGGAAGAGGAGCAGGGGGAGCAAGAGAAACATTTGATAATTCCTCACTTATAACTCCTAACTCTTCACTTGATTGGGTGATTGCGGAAATTAGCAGCTATCAAATAGAATCCTCTGTTTCTCTTGCTCCCCGGATTGGTGTTTGGACGACTTTCACACCGGATCATCTTAGTCGCCATCAGACTTTAGAGAACTATTACAACATCAAAGCTAAGTTATTACGTCAGTCTGAGTTGCAAGTGTTCAATGGCGATGATGCTTACTTGAGCCAGCTAGGTTTAAGTGCTTGGCCTGATGCTTATTGGACAAGTGTTAAAGGAAAAGATTTTCTAATTAGCGAAAAAGGCTTTTATATCGAAGACGGCTGGGTTGTGGAAAAATTGACTGCAACCTCTGCACCAGAACCGATTGTGAAAGTATCTAGTTTGCGAATGGTGGGAGAACATAACCAACAAAATCTGTTGATGGCAGTAGCAACAGCAAGATTAGCGGGAATTAATCGTGATGCGATCGCGCGTGCAATTCGGGAATTTCCTGGCGTTGCCCATCGTTTGGAGCATATCTGCACGTGGGAAGGTGTTGATTTCATTAACGACAGCAAAGCCACCAACTATGATGCTGCTGAAGTTGGTTTAGCGTCTGTTAACAGTCCAGCGATTTTAATTGCTGGTGGAGAAGCCAAAGCAGGTGATGATAGTGGCTGGCTAGCACAAATTCAAACCAAAGCTGCTGCTGTGTTATTAATTGGTTCTGCTGCACCAGCATTTGCCAAACGTCTGCAAGAGGTAGGTTATCATACACACCATATTGTGGAAACTATGGAAAGGGCAATTCCCAAGTCCGCAGAATTAGCCAAGCAATATCAAGCGCGTGTGGTGTTGCTATCTCCGGCTTGCGCGAGTTTCGACCAGTACCCGAATTTTGAGGTGCGGGGCGATCGTTTCCGTCATCTGTGCCTTGCTTGGGCGGAAGGCTGGAAACCTGCCAGAGTAGAACTTCCATTTGACAACTCTATTCAAGAGTCCATAGTACAAAGTCGATAAGCATTGTTTGTCAACAAGTTTGTAGTTAAGGACTTTAGTCCTTATTTTCTCAACACTAAAGTGTTTACTACAAACTCTCAAAACTAACTTGATAAAATACTAGAAGGATTATTTGGTACTAATTTAGTAGTTTTCTATAATTATATTTTGCTGTAATTTGCAACTTCAACCTCATGAGCAATGCTTGTAGGTTTAGGAATAGGTAAATTATCTTCTAACATTCCTTCTATATGAAATTCAATAGCTTCTGCAATCATCTGCTTGACTTCTTCTAAAGTTTCACCCACAGCCACACAACCTGGTAAATCAGGGACATAAGCAGAGTAATTACCTTCAGCCTTTTCAATCACCACTACATACTGCATTGCCGTTCTCCTTATAACTGTGCTTGCCTCCAAATACTACTTAGAGTACCAGGGGCTAAGTCATCAGACATTTTACCTGGGACTGTAACTAAGCCTGGTTTATCAGGATGTTTGAACTGTCGATGACTACCTTTAGTTCTATCAATATACCAACCATCAGCTTCCAGTCTCTTGATTACATCACGTACTTTCATGCTACTACTTATCTGTACAGTTGAAATTTCTGTTACAGATAGAGTGCCTTATTGAGAAAGCAAAGTAAACACTATTATGTCCGTCATTTGGTCGTGGGTTTTAGTATTCCTACCCTACGTCTCAATCAACCAATAGGACGATTTCCAGGATTGACTGCATGAATATATTCACTACCCGATCGCGGTCTTCCTCGTTTATAATAAGCTTCTTCTGGTTTACCCCATCCTAGCTGCAAAATCATTTCCAAAAAGTTAGAATTTTCCCACTTGCACAAACTTGCCCACTCTGTTCTTTGAACAATTCTTTCGATATCAGATGTGACAATTTGTTGGTGTTGTTTACTATTATTAAAACTCAAGTATAAATCCATCCCCACAGTGACTTCACACCAAAATTTTACGATAGAATTCTTAGCAGCTTTTAATATCTCTAAGTCACTAGCGAGGGCAATTAACTCAGTATCTATTTCGGGATAGTGTAAGCTTTTTCCTTTAACTGTCATTTCCCGCCAGATAATACCAGAAACTCGATTTTCTCTTTGATACTCGTGAATTGCAGTTTTGAAATCTTGATAGGCAGTGAACTGTTGCAATCCATCAGTTCTGATAAACTGGTCAATTACAGGATTGCCAGATACTGTTATTTCTAATTTTAGACGTTTTCCTTTGAGGCAAGCTTGGCGTTCAGCTGCCAAAATTTGAATTAGCTCTTGAGTGGTGTAAACTTTAGACATCAGAATACACTTCAGTTAATTATTGGGCATTTGGTATTGATAACGGACTATAGACTATGAATATTTCCTAAAGTGTTAACCCAGATATTTCAATATTATGCTTTGGCATCGGCAGAAATGTAGTAACAGATAGCACTAAAAATTAGGGCAGACCAATTTGGCCTACCCCAAAAGTTATTTAGCTAACTCACTACTGAACTCATTGAAGGCTCGCCGCTTTAGCTGTGCTGTTTCAGTGCGTGGTAATAAATCAAATATTTTGCGAAATTGATCGTCTATCTCTTCAAAAGGTACTTGACCCTTTTTATTCAAAACTACTTCACCTGATTTATTTAACACCACTACTTGCGGAACACTGCCAGTATAGTAATATCCTGGTTCTGTTGGGTCGTAGGTGTCTTTAGGTGGGATATTATCTACACTAATCGGCATAATCTCTGCTACCCGACCATAGAATTCCTGTACCCGTGAAATGGAAATGGCATATCTTTTAGAATCGCTGCTATCATCCAGATAAAAAGCCAAAAATACGGGTTTATGTTCCGCTAAAGTCTGTGCTAGTGTCTGTCTGGGAGGAACTAATGAACCATTGCCTGCATAAACGACAAAGATATTGCCATCATATAAATCATTATTAAGACCAGCAGATGCAGGTTGCATACTTATAATCAAAAGACTTGCAAGCAACAACAGGCATTTGGATAACCATCTTTGCCAGCCAGTAATTTGTTTATGTAAAAAAAGGAACTTTGTACTATTCATCAAAAGGAACCTTGCAAGCTACTACTTGTTGTGATGTGCTTAATTTGGCAACCGGGGCTAGATATGTAATTACGCCCACGCACTATTCTTTAAAATAACGCTTACTGAGATTATCTCTCGCAAGTGACTGGTATCGCTACGCGCAAGTCAAAACAGAGATAAAGTAGCGCAACCGTAAGGCTCAAGAATCCAAAATCGTTTGACTGTGCGAATGCGAATAGCCTCTCAAAGAGAAGTCAAAGTCCAAAATCTAAAATTCAAAATTGCGATCGCTGGCTTTTTCAGCCAGGATTCGCTAAACTCACAAGATTAAATTTGCACTTTTAATTAGCAACCGCCAAAAGACTAGGATACAGATGTGGGAAACAAAATACAATTCATAGATAGACTGCGATTGGGTTTCGCGGTGTCAGTAGCAAAAAGTGTGACGTTTATAGTGCGATCGCTCCGTCTGGGTGCTGCTAGTGTGTTACCAGGCTCGATTGCTCGTCGCATTCAACCCCGACTTTTACAATTATTGAGTCAGCAAGTTAAAAACGGAGTAATTTTAATTGCTGGTACTAACGGCAAAACTACTACAGCACTGCTTTTATGCACGATATTAGAACGCAAGGGTTTTCGCATCGCTCATAATTCTACAGGTGCAAATCTAGAAAATGGCTTGATGACGGCGCTGTTGGAAAGCACCAACTTGGTAGGGACGCTAAATGTTGACTACGCTATTTTGGAAGTTGATGAAAATATTGTACCAAGAGTATTAACTCCACTCCAACCGCGAATCATTCTTTGTTTAAACTTATTCCGCGACCAACTCGATAGGTACGGGGAAGTAGACACAATTAGTAAGCGTTGGACAAAAGTTATTTCTACCCTACCAGCAGAAACGGTGGTAATTCCCAATGCTGATGACCCAACTTTATCTAACCTGGGTCAGCAGTTACCCCAACGGGTGTTATTCTTTGGCTTGAATGAACCAGAACATTATCTAGAAGCAATTCCTCACGCTGTTGATTCTATTTATTGTCCCAGATGTGGACATTCCTTAGATTACAAAGGTGTTTATTTGTCTCATTTGGGAGATTTTACTTGTCCAAAGTGTGGTTTTAGTAAAAGTAAACCGACTCTCGAAAGTAATGAATGGTCGCAAATTCTGGTTGGTTTGTACAACAAATATAATACTTTAGCGGCTGTAACTGCGGCTGTTGAGTTAGGAGTTGATGAAGCAACAATTAGAGATACTATTAATAATTTTCAAGCTGCCTTTGGTCGGGCTGAAGATTTAGTAATTAATGGTAAACGAGTGCGAATATTGTTATCAAAAAATCCTGTGGGAACGAATGAAACCATTCGCGTAGTTACTCAAAGCACAGATAAAACCACACTGCTGGTATTGAACGATCGCACGCCCGATGGCACTGATGTATCCTGGATTTGGGACGTGGATACCGAGAAATTAGTCGAACGCGGTGGGACTTTAGTAGTGAGTGGCGATCGCGTCTACGATATGGCACTACGTCTACGTTACAGCCAAAAGTCCCCTGAGAGTAACTTAAATTTAATAGTCGAAGAAGATTTGCGACAAGCGATCGCTACTGCATTAGAGCATACACCAGAGAATGAAACTTTGCATATTCTACCTACCTACTCAGCCATGTTAGAAGTGCGAGAAGTTCTTACTGGTAGGAAAATTCTTTAACTTGGGTAGTCGGAATTAGAGAAATTTTTCCCATTTCCCAATTTCCATGACTCAATCCAATTACGAATTACGAATTACGAATTACGAATTATGAATATGAATTCTCAAAATTTAGAATTAACAATTGGTTGGTTGTACCCGACGCTGATGAGTACTTATGGCGATCGCGGTAATGTAATTACTATAGAACGTCGCGCTCAATGGCGGGGATACGATGTGAAAGTATTACCCTTAGATCAAAATTCCACAGCCGCAGATATTAAAACTGTCGATGTAATCGTTGGTGGTGGCGCACAAGACCGTCAGCAAGAAATTGTCATGCGTGATTTGCAAGGTGCGAAAGCTGATGCGATGCGCGAAAAAATCGAAAATGGAACACCAGGAGTATTTACTTGTGGTTCACCCCAATTACTAGGACATTATTATGAACCAGGCTTGGGACAACGAATTGATGGTTTGGGAATACTCGATTTAGTTTCTGTGCATCCTGGTGAAAATACTAAACGCTGTATTGGTAACTTGGTAATTGAAGTGACAGCTTCCCGTCTGGCGCGAGATTTAAAAGAGATGACAGGTAGCACACCATATTTAGTAGGCTTTGAAAATCACGGCGGACGCACCAAACTGGGGAAAGTGGAAGCTTTGGGGCGAGTGGTGTACGGTTTGGGAAATAATGGTGAAGATGGGACAGAAGGAGCATTTTATCAGAATGCGATCGCTACTTATTCCCACGGGCCATTGTTACCGAAAAATCCTTTTGTTGCAGATTGGTTAATTCAAACAGCGCTGCGGCTAAAGTATCAGCAGGAAATTACCTTAACACCTTTTGACGACAGCCTCGCTGCACAAGCACGAGAAGCGATGTTTAAGCGATTGAAAGTCACTTTACCAAGTGCTGCTGCGGCGAAAGTTTAACTTCAGTTCGCTGATTAAGCCTCTCTCTCCGTTTTGGGGAGAGGTTTTAAGAGGGGTCAAATTTGATATAAAGCAAGAGGGCAAAGTATGACTCAAGCCTTAACCAAACAAGTAACATTTGATGAATTTATTACTTGGTATCCAGAAAACTCACAACGACGCTATGAACTGCATGATGGGGTAATTGTTGAAATGGCTCCTCCCACAGGTGAACATGAACAAATTGTTGGATTTTTAGTTGGGGAAATAGTTACAGAATACAAACGTTTAAAACTACCTTATTTCATCCCCAAAACAGCATTCATTAAACCGAATCAGAGTGAAGCAGCTTACTCCCCAGATGTAATGTTGTTGAATAACTCTAATTTAGTAAATGAACCTCTGTGGAAAAAAGAATCTACTGTAAGCCAAGCGGCATCAATTCCTTTAGTAATTGAGGTGGTAAGTACCAACTGGCGAGACGACTATTTTATCAAAGCAGGTAAATATGAAGAGGTCGGAATACCTGAATATTGGATTGTAGACTATTTAGGTTTAGGTGGTAGGCGCTTTATTGGCAATCCTAAACAACCAACTATCTCGATTTACCAACTAATTGAAGGTGAGTATCAAGTTAGGCAATTTAGAGGAAGCGATCGCATTCAATCACCAGCGTTTCCAGAATTGAATTTAGCTGCTGAACAGATTTTTAGGGCTGGAGAAGTTGCGTAAAAAACGGCTAAAGAAGTAAAAGAACCATCAAAGACTCATTCACGAGTATTAAAGACTCGTCCGCGAGTATTAAAGACTCATTCACAAGTGTCAAAGACTCGTCCGCGAGTATCAAAGACTCATCAACGAGTATCAAAGACTCATCAACGAGTATCAAAGACTCATTCACGAGTATCAAAGACTCGTTCACGAGTGTCAAAGACTCATCAACGAGTATCAAAGACTCGTTCACGAGTGTCAAAGACTCGTTCACGAGTATCAAAGACTCATTCACAAGCTAATCTGAGCCATTCGTAATGATAAATTATTTTTAGATTCCGTAAAAATCATTAGCGCTCATGTAGTGCTACACAGGATAGTAGATTGCTTTGATATCTTGCAGCATTCTCAATTAGTAGCCGCGATCGCCTGAAACTCGAAGTTCCAGGCTCATAGCTAAAGTCCACTTAATGTGGACTAAAACCCAAGTCTAGAAGGAATTTAGTCTTCTGAAGAGGACTTTCGCTATTAGCCATAGGTTTCTAACCTATGGCGGTTGTTGGGATTATTGCAAAATATTAATAGTTGCAAAATTCTCTAGCAAATCAGGGGCATTACATATAATTTTCGTTGACAGGTGAATCTCAGTATGGCAAACATGCCTCAACGTTTCCTTGAAAAAATTCGAGAAGCGAAAGAGAAACGGCTTAAAAAATTAGATTTAAGCACTGATCGGTTTACTGATGAAAAATTAACAGAGATTCCTGTTGATGTGTTTGAACTGGAATGGTTGGAGGTTTTGAATTTAAATCGCAACCAATTAACGACGCTGCCAGAATCGATCTCCAGTCTGCAACAACTCACTTACCTGGATTTAAGCTACAACCAATTAACGACGCTGCCAGAATCGATCTCCAGTCTGCAACAACTCACTTACCTGGATTTAAGCTACAACCAATTAACGACGCTGCCAGAATCGATCTCCAGTCTGCAACAACTCACCACCCTGTATTTAAGCTTCAACAAATTAACGATGCTGCCAGAATCGATCTCCAGTCTGCAACAACTCACCACCCTGTATTTAAGCTACAACCAATTAACGACGCTGCCAGAAGTGATCGCCAGCTTACAACAACTCACCACCCTGTATTTAAGCTACAACCAATTAACGACGCTACCAGAAGTGATCGCCAGCTTACAACAAGTCACCACCCTGTATGTAAGCTACAACCAATTAACGACGCTACCAGAAGTGATCGCCAGCTTACAACAAGTCACTTACCTGGATTTAAGCTACAACCAATTAACGACGTTGCCAGAAGCGATCACCAGCTTGCAACAACTCACTTACCTGGATTTAAGGGCTAACCAATTAACGACGTTGCCAGAAGCGATCGCCAGCTTGCAACAACTCACTTACTTGGATTTAAGGGCTAACCAATTAACGACGTTGCCAGAAGCGATGGCCAGCTTGCAACAACTCACCAGACTGTTTTTAAGCAGCAACCCCATTGAAAAGCCACCGCTAGAAGTTGTTGCACGAGGTCTTCAGGCAATTAAGGATTATTTCCGACAAATACAAGCAGAAGGTACAGATTATCTGTGTGAAGCAAAGTTACTAATTATCGGCGAAGGAGGCGCAGGGAAGACAACACTGGCAAAGAAAATTAAATACCAAAATTATCAACTCCGAGAGGAAGACTCTACAAAGGGAATTGAGGTGATCCAGTGGGGTTTCCCAATGGAAAATGGGCGAGAATTTCGAGTCAATATTTGGGACTTTGGGGGGCAAGAGATTTACCATGCTACTCACCAATTTTTCCTCACCAAGCGTTCTCTCTATCTTTTAGTAGCAGATACCCGCAAGGAAGACACGGATTTTTATTACTGGTTGAATGTAGTAGAACTGTTGAGCGATAACAGTCCGTTGCTAATCATCAAAAATGAGAAACAAAACCGCCACCGGGAAATTAATGAACTCCAGTTTCGGGGGCAGTTTACTAATTTGAAGGAGACTTTACCAACAAACCTTGCTGACAACAGAGGTTTAGAACAAGTTTTAGAACAAATCAAGCATTACGTTAAAAATCTACCTCATATTGGCAGTCCGCTCCCAAAAACATGGGTTAGAGTCCGGGAAGCTTTGGAGACTGACGCACACAATCACATCAGCTTGGATAAATACCTGAACATCTGCCAACAAAATGGGTTCACCCAAAGAAATGACAAGTTGCAGTTGAGCAGTTATCTGCACGATTTGGGAGTATGCTTGCACTTCCAGGAAGACCCTCTTTTGAACAAGACTGTCATCCTCAAACCCAAGTGGGGAACTGATGCAGTCTACAAAGTGCTGGATAATGAAAAGGTGATTCGCAACCTGGGCAGTTTCACCCGATCTGACTTGGCAAACATCTGGTGTGAAGACGAATACGCCACGATGCATGATGAACTCTTGTGCCTGATGATCAACTTCAAACTGTGCTACGAAATTCCTAGAAGCCAAGGAAAGTATATTGCCCCACAACTACTATCTGCTAATCAACTCCCCTATAACTGGGATGAAACCAACAATCTGATTCTGCGTTACACTTATGAGTTCATGCCCAAAGGCATCATCACCCAATTTATCGTCGCCATCCATGAGTTGATAAATGAACAAAAATGTGTCTGGAAAAGCGGCGTTGTTCTCAGCAAAGACCAGACGAAGACAGAGGTGATTGAATATTACGGCAAGCGAGAGATTAAGATTCGAGTCTCAGGTCGTCACAAAAGAGATTTGATGACCATAGTTACACATGAACTCGATAAAATTCATGATTCGTATAAGCGACTGAAGTACAACAAGTTAATCCCCTGTAATTGCCACACCTGCAAAGATAGCCAAGAGCCACACTTTTACTTTTTTGAGATATTGCGACAGTTTGTAGCCGATAAGCAAGAACGCATTCAATGTCAAAAAAGCTATCAAATGCTTGATGTCTTAAGCTTAATTGATGATGTGATGGACAGAAGGGAGTTACTTCAAGCAGAACAACAGATAAATAGCGATTTTCTACCTAATTCCTCAGAGACAAGAAGGGAAAATGTCGTTGTGACAATTAATAATGTGATTCAGCCATCAAACCAAGAGAATAATTTTATGACAGAACCATCTAAACGAGAAGAAAATCCTCAGCCAGAAGATATAGTTAAACTTCCATTTGCATTTAGAAGTGGAATGTTCTATTTATTTGTATTTGTAGTTGTATTTTGTCTAATTGCATTTTTTGGTGGTTCGTTACCGTTTCATTATCTAGCTTTAGCAATTATTGGTACAGCAATATTCCTCGTCTTAATAGGCGTTCTGCAACTCCGTCAAGATGACCGCCTTTCGGAGAAATCTTTTGTGGATTTGACAAAAATGGTACTGGAACAGTTACCTTTAATTAGCAATATTATTAAGCAGTTTCAAGGCAACAAATAAGAGTTTAGCGAATTAATACGCCGCTTGGTGTTAAAATCCAATTCAGATAAGATCCCCCCGTCTGCGGCAACCCCCATAAAAAGCAGGTAAATAGAGATAATCCTACCAAATCTGACTTAAATCCAAAACAAATCTAGGTAATAACGATTCATCATAAAGTGTCTTAGAATTATCTAATTTCTTAACCGCAATATTAGGACGATAAATAAAAACTTGGCGTTGTTTTCTATCAATTAACCAACCAAGTTGTGTGCCATTATCAATATACTCTTGCATATTGTCTTGCAAAATTCGCAAGTTGTCGCTCTCAGAATGCAATTCAATCACAAACTCAGGACAAATCGGTGCAAATTTTTTTCGCAGTTCCAATGGTATGTCTTCCCAGCGATCGCGTTTTATCCACGCTGCATCGGGCGAGCGCACTGCACCATTAGGCAAAGTAAACCCACCACTGGAACCAAAGCCTACACCTGTACCATCCTGCTTTGTCCAAATACCCAACTGAACAATAATGTCAAAGTTATGCTGATCGGTTTCGGAACCAGTAGGTGGCATAATTATTAATTCTCCCACAGCATTACGTTCGATACGAAAGTCGGGATTTAACTGACAAAACTCGTAAAATTGATCTTCGGTTAATGCGATCGCAGGTTGCAATTGCAAGACCATTGGTATAATTTCTGTAACTACAGGTAAGTTGGTGGTCATAATTGCTGTTTGGCTACTTCACTTGCTTTCACTATAATCTCTTCACGCTCTAGACGCTTTGCGAATGCGTTTACATAAATTGCCCTTACCTAAAAATCTATTTCAACTCAATAATGCCAAAATTTTAGGGATGGTTATGAAACCACCCCTTTACTCTCCTAATATTTATAATTTACTTGCAGCCTTTTAATGGGAAGTTAATTTACTCAGAAATTTTAATCGAACTTTCAATTTGAGAAGTCGCCAATGTTGGTGCAGAGAAAATACGCGAGTACAGACTTGATGGTTGTTGATGAGCAACAATTGGTAGAACTTGACGAGCATGGACGGCTAATTCTATCGCTTTCACATCATAAGTCTGCGTTGCTAATTTGGGATAAAACCCGATTCCGATGATTGGCAGTAGCAAACAAGCGGTGATAAATATTTCGCGGGGTTTGACATCAGATATTACAGCATCCAAGTGCAACTCTTTATTTTGCTCCCCATAGAACACTTGACGCAGCATCGACAGTAAATAAATCGGTGTCAAAATCACCCCAACTGCTGACAGCAACACGACTACAACTTTGAAGCTGGAACTGTAAACATCACTACTGGCGATACCCAGAAACACCATCAACTCACCTGCAAAACCACTCATTCCGGGTAAGGCGAGAGAAGCCATTGAACCAATGGTGAACAGAGCAAAGGTTTTGGGCATTACCTTAGCCATACCGCCCATTTTATCCATCATCAAGGTGTGAGTGCGATCGTAAGTCACGCCAGACAGGAAGAACAAGCTAGCAGCAATCAAACCGTGGGAAACCATCTGTAACACTGCACCACTGATACCCAGCTCTGTGTAAGAGGCAATTCCAATCAGCACAAACCCCATGTGGGCAATTGAAGAGTAAGCCAAGCGGCGTTTGAGATTGGTTTGAGCAAAGGCACAGCAAGCACCATAGACAATGTTAACCACACCCAAAACTGCTAACACTGGGGCAAAAGTCACATGGGCATTGGGCAACATTTCCACATTAAAGCGGATCAGAGCATAACCACCCATTTTTAACAACACACCAGCCAAAATCATTGAACCGGGTGCTGATGCTTCACCGTGGGCATCAGGTAGCCAAGTGTGTAAAGGGAAAATCGGCATTTTCACACCGAAGGCAATCAAGAAACCTGCATAAACCAACAATTCCAAGGTTTTGGGGTATTCTTTCATTCCTAGAGTCGCCATATCGAAAGTTACGGTATCTCCAGAAAATGCTATTGCAAAACCGGCAATCAAGATAAATATTGATGCAGCAGCAGTGTAAAGAATGAATTTGGTAGCGGCATAACGGCGGTTTTGTCCTCCCCAGATGGAAATTAGCAGGTAAACCGGCACTAACTCGATTTCCCACATCAGAAAAAATAACAGCAAATCTTGGGCAACAAATACGCCAAGCTGGGCACTGTACATCGCTAACATCAAACCATAAAATAATCGCGGCTTGGTGTTAACTTTCCAAGCCGCGAATATTGCGAGGGTATTTATTAAGCCTGTCAGAAGCAGCAAGGGCATCGATAAACCATCAACCCCCACAGCCCAATGCAAACCCAACTGCGTTATCCAAGGATAGTTTTCTATAAGTTGGAGTCTTGAACTCTGGAAGTCGTACTCATACCAAAAGGCATAAATCATCAGTGCAAAGTCGGCGATCGCAACTCCCAGACTATACCACCGCACAGTTCTACCTTCCTTGTCTGGAATTAGGGGGATGGCTAAGGTAGCCACCAAGGGTAAGAGGATTATGGCTGTTAGCCAAGGAAATTCAATAGCATTCATCACTTCTGACAATCAATTTGCCTTATCGCTTTCAGTTTAACTATATTAAGTAATCAATACTTTTGTAAACATTCTTTAACTATAAGATATTAAATTTTTGATAAATATAGGAATATATACTCATTAAATGTCAAATTTTCAAGATAAATAAGAATAAATACTTATTAAGTTTTGACGAATCTATTCTAAATGTAAACTTTTGCAACGTCAACAAAAAACGGCAGCTAAAGCCACCGTTACAATACAGTTACATTCCCTGGTTTAGCCCAATTGTCAGGGCTATTTAGTCTACGCGAGCTTGATTGAACGGTCATAATGTTTCGATATTAGGATTTGCAAGCAACATTACCTGCTTTATTGATGACAAAATTACCGTGATTTTACTTTGCAATCTAGATAAAGTTTCTCGACCAGATGCGATCGCTAAGAGAATTGCTGAATACTACTGTCCAGTTCTTACAGAACTTAGTTCTTCAGCCTCCATTAACAAAAAGAGAGTAAAACTAATTACTCCTGACCGAATTATTTTGACTACTGTCTTTTATGGCGATATCTTAGCGGGTTTCAAGTTTCTGGCTTTGTAAAACATTTCTAAACTATCGCGATCGCCTACAAAACGCCAGTGCCAAGGTTCATAACTTACACCTTGAAGATTATCTTTAGGAAAAGACATTTCAAAGCTAAAACGCGCTGCATTTGCTTGCAGCCACCGATAAGCCTTGGTATTATCAAAGTTAATTTGGGTATCAGTTGCTGGTACTGCTCCGTCTCCAACATCCACAGCATAACCTGTGTGATGTTCGCTATGACCAGGAGGAGCGCTGAGGGCAGCTCGTTCTGCTGGCGTTTGATTCCGTTGGGCGCCGACACCAAAAAACAACTGCTCTTGGTCTTTGACTGAGCGAAAGCCAGAAATTGGTACTAAAATTACACCTGAACTCCTAGCTGCTGCTACCATCTCCTCAAACTTTTGGGCAGCAGCTTTTCGCATTCTAATGCCCTTCTTTGCGGAGATGGTTACTAGTTCTGACTCAGGGGCTTCTGGGTATGGAAAATGCCCCAACACAGTATCGCTGGAATTATTAGATGCTGTTGGAGTTGTAGGAGTAGAAGTAGCTGGTAAAAGTTGAGAATTGGCAGTTTTTTTGGGTGCTGTGACGAAAAACAAAAAACTGCCAATTAAAGCCAGCAAGACAAATCCTGCAATTCCCCCAATAAAGATAATTCGGGGTTGCAACCAAATTTTAGGTGCTGCAACAGGGGTATCGCGTACAGCCACTGGAATATCATCGCCAAGGTCATTCGATGAGTTTTGCGGTTTTCCAGAAAACCCTGCCTTATTCAAAGGTAAACTCCTGTTTTTGTGGAATAGCCATAACAGATTTTGCACTGGACAAAAGTAGACGTAACAGGTAGCATTTTACATCTGTGGTTCTGAGGCACAACCTTGACAAACCTTTTAGAACTATACGTCAAGCTGGGGGGATTAGTCCTGGTAGGTTTTATTCTGGGACGCAAACTACCTGTAACAGTTCCTACACGTTTGGGACGGTTTCTTTTTTGGGTGGGAGTACCCATAAGCATAGTATCGTTTTTGCGTCAATCTAGCTTGTCGGGGCAAATTTGGATTGCACCTGCGATCGCTTAAGTAGGTTGGTGTGAATATTTATCGTTGGGATGAGGCAGGAGTCAGAAGGCAGGAGGCAGGAGGGAAGAGGGTTTGAGTCTATTTAATTTTTCTTAACATAGTTTGGTTTTTCCACATCGTTCTACTTACCTAGCCATTTCACTAGGAGCATTTTTAGCTTGGTTAGGGATTAAAGCACAAGCCTATTTTAAAAAGACTGTTCCCCAGCCACCAACTCAGGCTAGCTTGATATTAGCAGCAATGTTGGGTAATACAGGTTATCTTGGTTTTCCGATTACCTTAGCAATGGTAGGCAAAGAATACTTTGCTTGGGCGTTATTTTACGATTTGCTAGGTTCATTTCCAGGAGCTTATGGCTTGGGTGTGTTACTAGCAGCGCGTTTTGGCGGTAGTATCCATAATCATTGGCAGATTGCTAGGCCCATCTTAATTAATCCTGCCCTGTGGGGTTTCGGATTTGGCTTGCTGTTTCGGCAGGTGACAATTCCCACAGTTGTGGAATTCTGCCTGGAGAAATTTGCTTGGAGTAGTGTAGCTTTATCTCTAGTATTAATTGGAATGCGACTGGCACTGCTCAAATCTTGGGGTAGCCTACCACAAGTAGGGATGAGCTTAGGAATCAAAATGCTGCTAGTTCCCTTGATATTGGGTAGCATTTTACCCCTGTTTGGATTAACTAGGGCGATCGCAAAGATAATCGTGCTACAAGCGGCTATGCCTCCAGCTTTCGCCACACTGGTAATTGCTGAGACATTCAATCTCGATCGCGATCTGGCAGTTACCGCCTTAGCTGCTGGGGCGATAGTATTGTTAGTTACTCTCCCAGTTTGGCTGTGGCTATTTTAATTTTGAATAGATTGACGTATGTTAGTTAAACTTCTACAGGATGTTGCCCATAATATGGCAAAGCCTCTGACCAATTAGGACACTTACCCTCTTGCCAATCGAGATTAGCTAATTCCAAAATACTTGTCACCGTTGCTGCTAACCCAGATTGGGCTTGAATCAACTGATAATTAGTGTTCCAATTCGCTAAAGTTTCCTGCCATACTTCTGGTGTCAACACTCTATCTGGCAAACACACTTTTAGTTTAGAATTATCTGGCTCAAACTGATAAATAGCAGCAAAAATTTGACCTCGTTGTGCTGGCATTTCCACAGCAATAGTTTTTGGATTTTGACTTTCGCCTGCTTCTGACCAAGCTACCGCAGCCAAAGTTGAAATCGCAAATACAGGAATATTTAATTGTTGCCCTAATGTACGAGCAGTAACAACACCAATCCGAGTTCCCGTGAAGCCGCCGGGGCCTTTTGCAACTGCAATAAAGGACAAATCTGCCCAAGTTTGCGGTTTGATAAATTCAATTAAATATTGATGCATTAGGCTAGATAAATCACGCCCCAAGTTCCAAACTTTAGAGCGAGTATCGCCTACAAAATTACTAATTCCCAAACCTAATTCTGGTGTGGTGGTATGTAGTGCTAAAGCGTATTTATTTATGGTAAGGTCGGCTTGTTCCGTTAGCAAAATTATTTAAAATATCTATTTTTATCAAGTTAACGTGAATTATTCAAGCATATAATATAGCAGTTCTTAATTAGAATATACTACATATCTTTTCTTCTGCTTTGGACAAAATTTTCAGGATAAAGGTTTTGCTGTTTCAACAAAATCAGAACGCGATGACGCAAGCGTTTGCCGTAGTAGGCGATCGCAAATGTTCGCTTACTGTTCACTCTCTAATAGCGATCGCTTTCCTGCCTACACCATTTGCGATCGTTGAAAGACAAAATCTCATTACAGCAGTTTTCATGTATTTGAAGCACATCTGTCATTAGGGCACAGCAATGCTGTGCCCCTACCGCGTGGTCTATTTACCTGAAAATAGCTGTAAGATACACCAATCATTTTCTATCAAGTGGGCACTAATTCACCAGGACGCAATTTCGACCACTTACCTGTTTCCCGCTTAAAACTCAGACAACCAACAACATCCCATTCCATTTCAATCACATCCTCATTAGTCCGAATGTTGACATTGATAGAAGGTTCATTCGGATCAAAATTTGGTGTTTGAGTCAAGTGAGGCTGTTGGTGCTGCCCTTCTACGGCATGATAGGTAAAACAGCTGTCTACATAGTGGCAGTTCACGCAAATACACATAATAGAACCAACTCCAGGGGCTTTAAGAGTTAATCTAACTTAAGCCCAACTGTTATTCATGAGTTGCTGGGTTGATTTTTATTACAATGCACGAATCAATTCCTTCTACCCTAGCTCCCGAAAATTGGCCTTTCAGCTTGGAATTCTTGCCAGAACCAGCTTACATGGTAGGTGGGGCTGTCCGAGATGCGATTCTTGGCAGAACTCGCGAATATCTGGATCTAGATTTTGTTATACCATCCAAAGCGGTAAAGGTTGCAAGAGCGATCGCTCATCATTACAAAGCTGGTTTTGTGTTACTTGATGCCGAACGACAAATTGCACGCGTGGTTTTTCCCCACGCTACAGCTGACTTTGCCCAACAGGAAGGAGATAGTTTAGAAGTTGATTTGCACAGACGGGACTTTACAGTAAATGCGATCGCTTATAATCCCCATACGCAAGAAATTATCGATCCTCTACAAGGTTATATAGACTTACAACAGGGTATTTTGCGAATGGTATCATCTGCGAACTTAAAAGATGACCCTTTGCGGTTAATGCGAGGTTATCGCCAAGCCGCCCAACTAGGTTTTACTATTGAACCAGCTACCCAAGCTGCAATTCGTTCTTTGGCATCACATCTTGGCAAAGTTGCAGCCGAAAGAGTTAGGGTAGAAATTGGCTATCTACTCAGCAATTCTCAGGGTACTCCTTGGATAACAATGGCTTGGGAAGATGGTTTACTTGCCCCATTTTTCAAAAATGCCACCCGTGAAAGCTTACTCAAATTAGCAGCAGTTGACATAGCTGCCGCCTTGCTCATAGAAAAGTGGCAACAACTAGGGGTACAACTGCAAGGATATATTCGCAGTAGTATTAAAACTACTTGGCTAGGTATTGCCAAACTTGCTTGTCTTGTCAACCCAGATCCAGAATTAGCAGAAATAGAGCTACAGGAACTAACTTATAGTCGTGCAGAAATCCGAAGTGTAACTACTGCTTTGAAACTGTTACCGCAATTTCAAGTAGTTGATATGTCCTTGCGAGAACAATACTTTTTGTTTCATAACGCAGATATTGTATTCCCTGCTACGGCAGTGCTTGCTGTAGCAATTAATAATTTGGTAGAGGCAATATCTGGTGACAAACCACTACACACAGCAGTGGAAACTAAAGCAATGAGCTACCAAGTCTTAGCACCTTTGATCGACCGCTACCTTAACCCTGATGATGCGATCGCTCATCCCACTCCACTAGTAAGCGGGAAGGAGTTGATTATAACATTAGATATTCCAGCTTCGCCAATCATTGGTCAACTGTTAACAGAAATTGCCGTAGCACAAGCTGAGGGAAAAGTTTCAACACCAACAGAGGCGATCGCTTATGCACGTCAGTTAATTGATGGTTAAATATACTTAATTAATTTGTGGGAATCTAACAAAAGCAATATCTAAGTAATTTTAGCACTCCTAGCTAAAGCTGGTAAATCTGCAACTTCAAGTACTTTAAATATCCCCTACTTACCATAAAATACCGATCTTTATAGTCAATCCAGGCAATTACATACATCACTTATGGTAATATTTGCTTGATGTTATGACTGCTTTGCTATATTATTTTCTAAAATTTAACGCCGATGCATAACCAAATGAACTGTACACTAACCTATTCATTTTTATGCCTGAGTTGGCCGTTTGTACATTGAATTAAACACATACTAGAAACAAAGACTTTTGGGTTTTCCTGATGGATAGAGTTTTGATGCCTAGCTTTTCTCGGACAGGACTAACTGCTTATGAATGGACAGCCTTTAATTTTGGTTTTATAACAGAGTTTACATGATTTAGAGCTACTTAATTCTCATTTATGAATATTAAATTTTTCATGTATTTGTACCAAGCAAGGGGTGAGGGCTGTGATGTTGGCACAAACTCATCAACCAGATTTAATCCTGCTAGATATGAAGCTATCTAATTTGAGTGCGAACCAAGTCATCGACGATCTCAAACATGACTCAAAAACTGCTACCATCCCAATCATTGCAGTCACACCTCTAACAACGTTACAAGATGATTGTTCCACGATGCTCATAGCAGATGATTGCATTACTCAACCCTATGATTTTAATCAACTAGAAATAGTAATCAGTCGCCACATCAGTCAGCTAAATTCCTAACATTTATCTTGGGAATAAATTCGGGATTACGAACTTCAGATAATTCTTTCAGAATTACAACAATCCCAGAACGACCTGTTGTTGTATTTGTGTTTGTCATCAGGTAGAGAACAGGTTGACCAATAATTTCCTCAATCAAATTTTTTAAATCTGGTTTAATTATTTTATCTAAATATAATCGTACTTGTTCGGCTAAAGTAGCATAACCTCCTTTTAGTAGAGTTTGTTCAGCTTGGGTAACAGAGTTTTCTATAGAAATTACGATTTCAGTATCAAAAAAATGACAAATGATTTGGCTAGGAGACTTTCCTAGTTTATCATTATATAAATTTTTAAGTCGCTGTGATATTTCTATTTCTAATTGTCCTATAGTCTGTTGTATCATCACTACTACTATGTAATATTTATTTCTTATAATCAGAAGAAAAATTGGAATATCTAACATTATAGTAGATGATTATAGAATAGCTGAGAAAATTAATTACTATTTTATATAAAGTTCCTGTATCAATGTGATGTATTTAGTATATATTTATTTAAGGATCTTTCCAAATTTGATGAAGTAAAATTTATTAACTCACAATTTGTATAGTATTAGGTTAATAACTGGATTTGATCGTCATTTGCTCATGGCTAATCAGCTTATGCGTAGCCCACCGTAACTATCTTTCGTAATCCAATACTTAATTAGTCATGTTTAACCAAATAGTCATCAATGACATGTGCATATAATACCACATCATAATGTAATGTAAATTACAAAAATTTATATACCTTTCGGTGCAGCTAGTAAGCAGATAAATATAAATTCTAATAAAGACTATGTTAGTCATTAAGATAATTTGTGAAAAACCAATACAACATATTTCGCATTAATTCTTAGAAGCCCATATCTTCCACTCTGGGTAACACATTTTTTACGAACAAAGCAACTGTTATTCTGCAATCTCAATCAAAGCGCTTAGTAATTCCTAGTAAACACCGAACTGCCTCAACTGCGGCTTTGGTGATAACCAAATTACCTTTGTCTGTTGCATCTTGCAGTTCTGGCATATTAATGTTGCCAAAGAAATCTATTAGCTACCTCTAATCAGTTTTTATTTTTATGACTTTAAATATCTAGTGTGGTATTAGTCGTATTGTTGAAGACAATAAATTACACAATAATTTCATAATTAGCGATTATTCATGGCTAATTTAAAGATGACTTTAAAAATGATTTAATCGATATGTTTTGTGAGAAAGTTAATACAAAGGTATATTCACTGATCTCAAATTCATGGATTCTTTATTTATCAATTCCTTACTTGAAGAGTTGAAAAACCCAGATCCCACAGTGCGTGACAACGCAACCAGAAAAATCTGGCGTATCTGGTTTCAGCAAAAGGGAATCTATGGGCTGGAAATAATTGACCGTAGTCAAAAATTACTGGATGCAGGTGAAATTGCTGAAGCTGAAATAGCGCTGACGGCATTAATTAAAGACCAGCCAGATTTTGCCGAAGCTTGGAATCGTCGAGCTTTTCTCTATTACAGTATTAGCGATTATCAAAAATCTCTGGCAGATTGTCAGATGGTTGTACAGATAAATCCAATACATTTTGGGGCGCTTCATGGTATGGGCTTATGTTATGCAGCAATAGGAGAGTATGGTCAAGCTATCCAAGCTTTTCAACGTGCTTTAGAAATTCAGCCCTATTCGCTAGTGAATCAAAAGTTAATTCTAGAATGTACATTTAGATTTAGCTATAACGGCAGATAGGAGAGAGCATCATACTGTTTTATGAATCCGTTATCATCCTCATCAGCAACAATTCATCGCTATAGTCACCATAGTTTTATTCTATACGCTTCTATTTAAATTAATAGCAGCGCTATTGCTGCTTGTATTAACAGCAACCAACCGTAAATTCATAATTTTCAGTTGAATAAAGCTAACTTTAGTACGAAATAGATAGTACAAGCAGAACACGGTGGATTTTAATAAGCGATGTCTACGATGGACTGCGCCTACATCACTGGTATTTACAACTATAGTTTAAATGTAAATATCAAGGAGGAGTGGTCTCTAAGTTCTCAGTAGTACTCAATTGTTGATGGGGATACGGTAGATTTCTTTATGATTTATGGCATCGATGTCATGAATGCCATAGCTACAGTTACAATAATTTTCAATAAAGACCCTTAGTGTCTAATTGCACATCCCAACTCAGCAATTAAAATTCTTGCCGATCTTAAAGACAAACCAATTTATGTATCTGCTTCTTATCTTGATTTACCAACCAACACAATAGTTTTTTAACGTAGTATGGTCTATTAATAAACCCACTGTTTCCAGTGAGTTTATTAATAGACCCGTCCAAAATATCTAGGCACAAAAAAGTGCTAGAAGCATATTCCACTGACAATCTAGTTTTCAGATGGTAGCAGATAGCGTTGCATACTTCTGGCATATCAGTTGTTCGGGGATATCCACTGTATTTAGTGGGTGAAATTAAAGGAGCTAAAATTGCCCATTCTGAGTCACTAAGATAGAATCAGGACTTACGCATAGATAAGGGAAAATCGAACCACAGAGCACACAGAGAAGCCAGTGCGCCCTTGCGGTTAAGAGACTTGTGTAGCGTCTCCCCTTCTCCCAAAGGGAGAGGCAACTGGCGCGGCACGGAGGAGTATAAGTTTCAGAGAGTTTTTGCGTAAGTCCTAAGAGGATGTCTGAGAAGTATTAAATATTTCGTCCGATCCCCCCTAGCCCCCCTTGAAAAGGGGGGAAAACTTCTAAAAGTCCCCCTTTTTAAGGGGGATTTAGAGGGATATACAAGTCTCGAATACAACACTAAAAAGTTTTCAGACATCCTCTAAGAATAAGACTTTCGTCTCATTGTTTCTACCTAAATATACTGATAAATAGTATTTGGTCGTTACCTTTTTATCTGAAGGCTCTTCTTTAGATTTATACCAATTCTCTAAAATAAAACCATAGATGTAAGCCGGGAAAACCTTACTGCATCTAAATTTATCAATTGCAAATTGCGAATTGCTATTACTTTATAAATAGCCTCTAAGACATAAAAAGCCCCGACTAAATTAGCCGAGGTAAAGTCGAGAAGTGAGATTAACGATGAGATACAGCGATACCGAAATCGAAAAATCTTAGCTAACGCTAAAACCAACCAAAGCTAAAGCGGTGACAATTAAAGTTGCAAAAAGGCCCTGTAAAATGTATTTACGTTGTTCCCAAATTGCTGGGTACTCAGCGCAGTACACCTTGGGTTCTGCTGCGTAGTTGTTGAGAATGCCGTCTTCATTAGTGGTAGTGTACATAGTTTTTTCTCTTTTTTGTTTATTTATGTAACTAAATATAACAATTTTGTTACAAACTGTCTATATGACTTGACAAAAAAAGACTGATGGTAGGTATAAAGCTGACTTATCTGCGATCGCAGATTCTGGCTAAGCGGTTCTAGGCAATGAAAGCAGGTTGTCCATAGCTCTCTTTTACTACTCTAGACAGAAAAAAAATGGTGAATTAGAAAATGGAACTGATACGTTAAAGATAGAAAGAAGTAACAGTCGCTATTAAATATTGGATAATTTGTTTTTTAGGATTTTCTAAATATCTAACCCAACTATGATTAAATCGGGTGGATGTTCAATATTGAACTGGTAATGTATCTCTCGCCATTCTTGGGCTGGAAGAGTTAACAGCCATTCTAAAATCCCCATTTCACCAAGTTGAATTTGTGGGTTGCTACGATTGAGACGTACTTTGATTTGCTCGTTGCGGCTAACTGGCAGTTGTTCAGTGAGTTTCAGATTTACTTCTTTGTCGAGTAAGTTAGTGATTATCAATCGATAACCATAAGTAATCCGGCGTTGGTTACTAATTAATCTTTTATCTACCAGACGTTCAACTAAGTTGCGCTCAATTTTTAAACCTTCATCAATTCCTAAGTTCAGTTTGAATTCTTGTCCTGGTGCAATATTCCCTAATCCAGTAGTGCCGACAAAAACGTTGTCGCGGAAAATATTCGCTTTACCTGTTAACAAAGTCGCACCGTTGGGACTATTTTTCACATTAGCTTCTAGATAAGCAAAACTTACCAAGCGCGGCATTGCCACATAATCGAAGCTACAAGGATAATCATCGTTGAAAATCGTAGTTTTATGGGGTACACCATCGCTGGGAATGTTACCACCACCATTCAGTTTCAAGGTAACTACACTCCCTTCTTTAGATACTTCTGCTGTAACGGATTCTGCTGCAATAAGACTATCCTCTACAACTTCATCTTCTTCTTGCCAATCTGCTCTGGCAACAGAAGCAGGCGGCTCTGGTATGCTAGGCAGCAATGGTGGCTGGGCAGCTAGTCGAGATCGTCGCACTCTTTGAGGAAGTGGGGTATCAATATACCAGGGTTCAAGTTTGGGTGGAAGTGTACCTAATCCTGGTTTAGCGGTAGAAAGGGTGAGATTTGCACCAATCCAAT
Organism: Nostoc sp.; assembly: GCF_036917575.1. Taxonomy (GTDB): domain Bacteria; phylum Cyanobacteriota; class Cyanobacteriia; order Cyanobacteriales; family Nostocaceae; genus Nostoc. Next base: position 56,200 of record NZ_JBALDC010000042.1, read on the forward strand.
CTTCGCCAGTGCTTTGAGTAATTTCTGCTAGGTAACTCAGATGCACAATATCGCTGGTAGTGCTAAAGCGCAAGTCATAAAGAGGATTCCAGCTAGCGCGATTTACTATGTAGGACACCTCTAATTCAAATTCCCCTTCACCTCCGACTTCAACAGCTACAACTAAACTAAAACTCTCTTTGGGATGAGGTGTTTGGATGATTTGTAATGAGGTGTGGAGTGCTTGCAGTTGTTTATCTAATTCCTGCTGTTGAGTTTTGCACTCTCCAGATGCGATCGCATATTCACTATGCTGGCTTCCGAGAAAGTTGAGGAAATCCAAAGTTTCGCTGAGGCTGAGATTTTTCCGAGACAAACTGTGTGCAAAAGGTTCTTCCGTTTTTTCACGTAAGCCGCCGATAAAACTAGATTGCAATGCTAAAGCATCTATTTGGGCTTGTAGGTGGCGTTTTTCTGCTTCTAATTGCTGAATTTGCCTTGTCAAATGTGCTACTCGCTCCGCTACAGGTTCAGTAGTGTAGATGCGATCGCTACTAACTCCCACCAAGCGCACCCCTACCCTACCTGTACCGCTAACCCGAACAGACTCACTTTCTAAAGTCATTGGCACTGGGGTAATTACTAATTCCTGTTCAATTCCTGTTAAATCAACTACACCCCGCCGTGTAACCAATGCTCTGTCAGAATACACGGTAACAGCTACAATCTCGCTTTGTACTGTTTTGCGCCAAGACGGTATTTCCGGGTTAACCACAGCTAGTTTTCCCCCATTTTTAATGATTCTGCTGGTTAATTGTCAATGTTTCCTGGTCTAACAGTCAACCCCTTTAAAGTAAAACTTACGCAAAAAACCTTTTTAGCTCTTATTTCTCTGTGTCGCGCCAGTTGCTTCTCCCTTGGCGCTAGCCTCTCCCTTTGGGAGAAGGGGAGATGCTACGCGTAGCTTGCTTCCCCAAAGGGGTACAAGTCGGGAAACCGCAAGGGCGCACTGGCTTCTCTGTGGTTTAATTTTCCGTAACCTGTGGGTAAGTCCTATAGAGAATTCGTAATTCATAAATTACGAATTACGAACTCTCTTATTTGCGGATTGGTTCAAACGTACTGTAAGCAGTATCAGTTTTTTGCTCGACAAAATTCTTTGCCGCAGCTAGTAGATACTCATAATAGGCACGAGCGACGATAGATAGCTGCTTACCAGATGGGTAAACCATGTACCAATACCGCTGAATGGGGAAGTGTTGCACATCTAAAATGTTGAACTCTGAAGCGTCTGATAGTAAGGTATGACGGGATAAAACAGAAATTCCTAAACCACCTGCGATCGCTTGTTTAATTGCTTCATTACTTCCCAATTCTAGCTTGACTTTTACCATCACCCCTTCTTCTTCAAATAGCTTTTGGACGGCGCGACGAGTTCCTGAACCTGGTTCCCGCATAATAAAAGGTTGATTAGACAGGCGTTGTATAGGAATATTTTTTTCTTTGGATAAAGGATGATTTGTTGGTGCAAAGACTATCAAAGGATTTTCTAAAAATGGTTCACAAGTCACATCTATATTGTCTGGAATTTGACTCATAATATATAAGTCATCCAGGTTTTGACTCATCCGTTCCAAAATTTGTTCGTGATTTGTAACTTGCAGCGAGATATCAATCCCTGGATAAAGTTCGCAAAATGGGCCTAACAAACGTGGGATAAAATATTTTGCTGTTGTAATCACTGCCAAACGTAATTGTCCTTGTTTTAGCCCTTTTAAATCTGCTACCTTCATCTCATACTGGGCTATATTGTGAAAAATTTGCCGACAAGTAGCAAATAATTCTCGTCCTGCCTCCGTCAGATACAATCGCTTCCCCACTTGCTCAAATAATGGCAAACCTACCGATTTTGTGAGCTGCTTGATCTGCATAGAAACGGTAGGTTGGGTGAGAAACAATTCCTCAGCAGCACGAGTAAAGCTACTGTGCCGTGCCGCTGCCTCGAACACCTTTAACTGGTGCAGCGTCGCTTGGTTCAAAGATGATTCTCCTATATATAGCGATTAATAGATATAAATCTAGTATTGCTGAACACTGGCAAATGATATACTAATGCTCACAGAAAGTTACGAGTTTTATCATAGATAAAACTCTATCATGTTTATTCAAATAAAGATATTTTATTTATATATTGAAAAAGCTATTATTTTGAATAGCTTAAGCATAAGATGCCTTCCATCTAAACGATGAATGATGATAGATGATTTTTAAAAATTCATCTATCATCATTCATCATTCCATAATTCTTCTTGAACTTTTGTAGGTAGTTTGGTTAAGTCTGGTAATCTTAGTACCTCGATTTCTGCAACTTGTTCTTTTTCTTTAATATTCACTGGCAAGTTTAACGGTTCGTGTTCTTCTATCCAGCAGCTTGCCAATGGCAAGGTTTGCTCCATTTCATCCAGCGGTCGAGGAATTACCATCACTGCATTCAATTCCCCAATGCGTTCTGCTTCAAACATTCCCGCTTCCACTGCTACTGCCACATTTGCTACAGAACCACGAATAATAGCCGTACACAAACCCCCACCAATTTTTTCATAAGCTGCTAAATGAACATCAGCAGCTTTGAGCATGGCATCACACGCTCCAACCATCGCTGGAAATCCTCGCGTTTCTACCAAACCAATTGCTTGATTACTCAGACGGCTGGAATTGCCCTCCTCCATCAATTTAGTGAAACGGGTTGTGATGGGAAGTACTATATCTAGGTTGGGATAGGGTCGGGGAATCACTAAGCTAGAAATCAATTGACCAAACTGTTCAGCCGTTTGCACGCCTGATTCTACCGCCAAACGCACGTCAGCAATTCCACCCCGAACGATCGCAGTACAATAACCGCTACCGATTTTTTCATACCCTACCAGATGAACTCCCGCTGATTTCAGCATCATATCTGCTGTACCAACGATCGCCGGAAAGCTGCGGGTAGAAACTAAACCCAAAGCAGTATCCTGAAAAGTTTCTCGACCACTCGCTCCCTGAATAGTGCGAATAGACCGTTGATTGTATGTTTCCATGATGAATTCTCCAAAATACGGAAAAAGCCGATAACTTACAATTAACACTTACTCGGACTAATCGTCATTTGGGTCGCTCAAGGATTGTCTATGAGGAAACAGTGTAGTCAACAGTCTGTTTATGCTCCCTTGTCCATAAATTTGAGTCCCAAAACCGTTAGAGGATTCTGCGGCTGCCTGACTGAGGTCTGAGTTCTGTTCTGTAGACTGTTGGGGAGCTTTTGCCAAAGTGGAGTCAGTATAATTCGTTGGTTCCTCCACAGGAGGAGGCTGACTTTCTGGAGTTGCGGGAGATTTAAAATAAGAAATCGACTTGTTTTGTTTGAAATCTACAAAAGCCGAAGCTGAGAAATTAGTTGAGGAAATTTCCTTTTCCTTAACTCCACCAAAACGATTTTCCTCTCCCTTCGGTGATGGTGTATTTGTAGTAGAAGTTGGGTTATTTATAGATGGTTCTGGCTGCTTTGTCAGAGCAATCTGCCGACTGGTGTCTCCTAAAATTGAACCAGGCGGTACTACTTGTCCAGGTTCAACCGAGTAGTTAAAAACTGTAGTCGCAGAACCAATACAAGCATTTGCGCCAATTTTGCCCTCACCAATCATCAAAAAACCTGCTCCCAGGTTTGCACCTGCTTCTACTTCTAGAGTGCCTTCATGGACTTGGAGAATTGCTCCCATGCCAATACAGACCCCTGGTCCAATGATGATCTTGCTGTTTACAGCCGCTTGCAGGATCACACCAGGTGCAAGTACCGCGCTTGGATGAATAGTCACCTCACCACTAATGTAAGTATCAAAGTTATTGTTGAGGCGCAGTAGCGGCACAGACATGGAAATTTATAACCTCTCAAGCCGGATGTAGTTCTGAGTGATGAGTGCTGAGTGCTGAGTTCTGTTAGCGTCAGCGGGGCATTTGGCGGGTGCTGAGTAATTAGTATGTTTTAAAATTTGAGTTTACAGTTGGTGTGACTGGTCTCTTGAAAGTGTTAACTCAGCACTCAGCACTTTTAACTCAGCACTGCTATGGTCTTTGAATAATCGTTTCTAATACGCGACGCTTGGCTTTGGGGTCAACACCAATTAAGCGCACATATTCCCCTGGATATTCGTGGAGGTGCCCTTCTACAGCAGCGATCGCTTCTCTTTCTGAGGATGCTTGAATGTGACCGATACTAGTCCAGGAATTTATCCGGAAGCGGCGCTCATCCACGTGTTCAAGGCTAATTTTTGAGCCGCTAGCCAATAATTGCCGGAGTTGGTCTACTACTTCAGAACTCAAACGAGTACTGGTAGCTGTTGCTGTAGCAGTAGTAGAGTACGATGCACTGCTAGTAAATGATTTCTGGCTGCTAGAAGAGGTTGCTTGACCATTTGGACGTTGGATAATAGTCTCTAATACCCGCCGTTTGGCTTTGGGGTCAATACCAATTAAGCGTACATATTCCCCTTCGTATTCACCAAGGTGTGCTTCTATAGCTGCGATCGCTTCTCTTTCTGAGGAGGCTTGAATTTGACCGATACTATTCCAGGAATTTATCCGGAAGCGGCGCTCATCCACGTGTTCAAGGCTAATTTTAGACCCGCCAGCCAATAATTGCCGGAGTTGGTCTACTACTTCACTACTCAAGCGATTACTGCTAACTGTTCCCTTACCAGAGAATGCTGCACTACTAGTATTAGTAAATGATTTGTGACTACCAGAGGAAGCTACTTGACCATTTGGACGTTGGATAATGGTCTCTAATACCCGCCGTTTGGCTTTGGTGTCAATGCCGATTAAACGTACATACTCGCCTTGATGACTTGCTATACATTCTTCCAAAGCGGAGATGACTTGATTTGTAGAAGTTGCTTCAATTGGCTTGCAACTAGTCCAGGAACCAGTGCGGAAACGCCGCTCATCCACGTGTTCCATGCCAATTTTGTAACCACCTGCCAACAGTTGGCGAATTTGCTCTAGAGTTTCGCCATTGATATTGCCACTGCTAGAACTGTTACCATTACTGCTGTAGCTGCTGTAACTGCTGTAACTGCTATTGCCACGACTAGCCGGAGCTTTAAAGCTGCTAGCTGGTTTTGCATCATCATCAGGACGTTGGATGATGGCTTCTAGCACGCGCCGTCTACCTTTATCAATGCCAAACAGTCGGACATACTCGCCGCTATGCTCTTGTAGACAGCTTTCTAATGCTGCGGTCGCTTCACCAAGCGATCTCGGTTCGATTGGTTGACAACTAGTCCAAGAACCCGTGCGGAAACGTCTTTCGTCTACGTGTTCCGTACCAATCTTGTATCCCTGTTCTAATAAATACTGCAACTGATCTATTGTTTCTGCACCCAAGCTATTGCTCGACACTTCACTACTCCTTTCCAACTCTAAAACAGTAATACCATTACCTGTATAAGATTTAGCGTTCTCATCCCGAATGGGTGCTATACATTTACTATCCGCAGCACAGAGATAACCAGCTCGTAATGCCTGATTAATCCCAACCACATGATGAGCAAATTCTTTATCCTGATCTTGCACATCTGGCAACCGATCAGCTTGCTGCTGGCTGGTAATTATTGCTCCCGAAGGTACATACTTACCAGGGGGAATCTCTACGTCTTGAATCAAAGCGTGCATCATCACGATGCAACCTGCACCCACCCTGGCATTAAACACCGTAGAGCGAAAGCCAATGAAGGAACTATCACCTACATAAGCTGGCCCGTGAATTAAAGCCATGTGAGTAATGCAAGCGTTTTTACCAATCCATACTGAGTATTTATTTTGGTCATCGCCAATTACTCGACCTTGCTCTAACCCATGAATGACAACACCATCTTGAATATTAGTGTTTTCACCCAGATAAAAAGGTGTGCCTTCATCTGCTCTAATCGTAGTCCCCGGAGCAACGATTACATTTGCACCTATTCGCACATCCCCAATTAAATTGGAGAATGTATGTACAAAGGCAGTTTCATGGATTTTGGGTTCAGCTAAATTCCTTGACCACGGGGTTGGGGGTGCCGCCGTGCTGCGGACTGCCATCGCGAAATTCCTCCTTTATTGTCATTTGTCAGTTGTCTTCTCTTACAAAGTTCTGATTGGAGGAAACCTCCGCTCAGACTTTGCGCTTTGTCAGTTGTCTTCTCTTACAAAGTTCTGATGCCTGCGGCGGGCTGCGCCAACGGAGGAAACCTCCGCTCAGACTTTGCACTTTGTCATTTGTCGAGAACTAATGACTAATGACTAATGACTAATGACTAATGACTATCGATATTGATCTTTTTTGCTGTAAATGAGGCGATCTTCAACATGAATGGTATCTACGATCGCCACCACTACTGCATCTAATGGACGTTGTTCATTTCCAAGCACTTGACGAGCAACACTGCCACGACTGACAAGTACCCACTCATCTACTCCTGCTCCTACACTATCTGCTGCTACCTCATATTGTGGCAGGACGTTTCCGTCTTCATCCACTAATTGTAATAACAGTAGTTTTACACCTCTAAGACTTGGATCTTTTTGGGTGCTAACTACTGTGCCGCGAACTTTAGCAACTTGCATTACAAATTACGGTCTTCTACCAAAAGGACGAATTGCATTTACATTTTCCCGGAACTGCTCTACGTCTTCGGTATAACGAATTGGGAGGACGTATTCCAAGTTTTCGTGAGGACGAGCGATGATGTGAGTAGACAGCACTTGTCCACCATTAACTCGCTTCACTGATTCAACACCTGCGGCTACAGAAGCTTGCACTTCTGAAACGTCACCCCGAACAATCACCGTTACCCGACCACTACCGATTTTTTCATAGCCTACTAGAGTAACACGAGCAGCTTTCACCATTGCATCAGCAGCTTCTACTACTGCTGGAAAGCCTAGCGTTTCAACCATTCCCACTGCAATTGACATTAGTTTTAATCCCTATTTCAAAGTTTTTAGTCTTGGACAAAAATGATGCTCTTTTCAGGCAAAGAGCGTTAATTACTTTGTTTAAACAGCTTTTAAGTACGGAATTGTTCGACCGCTTCTGTGTAACGTATCGGCAAGACGTATTCCAGGTTTTCGTGAGGACGAGCAATGATATGAGTGGATAACACTTCACCACCAAACACTCTTTTTGCCGCTTCAACTCCCGCTGCTACAGAAGCTTGCACTTCCGATACATCTCCCCTAACTATCACGGTGACGCGAGCGCTACCAATTTTTTCATACCCCACTAAGGTGACACGGGCGGCTTTCACCATCGCATCAGCAGCTTCCACCACTGCTGGAAAGCCCTTCGTTTCAATCATTCCAACTGCAATTGGCATCGCAGAACTCCTACAAAATTAATGCAATCTGTACTATCGTTTGAATTTTTTGACGGGGAGAGCCTGATCTTATAGCTAAGAAAACACTTCCAATTTAAGCATAGGAAAGCTTGGCGTTCCTGGCAATATAAATTACTATAATAGTTTGTGATAAGAAAGTTTTAAAAAACTTAACAAAAATTTATCTAGGCTTCTGAGCAATTAAAGTTTACAGATTCCTTGAGTAGCCACTTATGCTTTATAATTTCTTTATCACATTTACAAAACGACATTCATAACCAAGGCTAATCTTATCTGACGACGGTTAACCAGTGGCTGTATGTTCTACTGTATCTATCTTTCATAAAACATTACTAAGTGTACAAGGACTAGGTGAAATATATATAAGTTTTTTCAATATATCGTATAAAGTACTCTGGTCAAAGTAGAAATAAAAATGTAAAAAGGTGGATGATGTTAAGGCAAGTAGATGCTTTAGCTTATGTAAAGTTATATTTTACTTAGTATTTAATAGAGTAATGTTAAGTAAAAGTACTTCTGAAAATTTAGTTAAAATAATAGTAAAAAACAGCGACATTTTGATAAATTCATTTTATTAAATAGAAACTTGTTTTGATTTTAAAAAATAAAGGCTGAGTCATCAAGGAAATTTAAATGGAGCAATTTCTATTTTCAACAAGTTGGTTTGTGCCTTTGTACAGCTTATTGGGCGCAATTTTGACCTTGCCGTGGGGAATAGGAATAATTCGGCGAACAGGGCCAAGACCTGCGGCATACTTCAACTTGTTGACGACCGTTTTAGCTTTTTTCCATAGCCTAGTTGTATTTAAAAATGTCTGGGATAGAGAACCAGAAACCTTACTAATTAATTGGTTCAAAGCAGCAGATTTAGACTTATCTTTTTCCTTGGAACTATCCTCAGTCAGTATTGGGGCAACAGTTTTAATTACAGGGTTAAGCTTACTGGCACAAGTTTACGCTCTGGGTTACATGGAAAAGGACTGGTCGTTGGCGCGTTTTTTTGGGCTACTGGGATTTTTTGAAGCAGCGCTATGTGGTCTAGCAATCAGTGATTCTTTGTTTCTCAGCTATGCCCTTTTGGAAGTATTGACGCTTTCAACTTACTTGCTGGTGGGGTTCTGGTATGCTCAACCACTAGTAGTGACGGCGGCGCGGGATGCGTTTTGGACTAAACGGGTAGGAGACTTGTTGCTGCTGATGGCTGTAGTGACACTTTCTACCTTAGCTGGGAGTTTGAACATTTCGGATTTATATGAGTGGGCACAAACAGCCAATTTAAGTCCCATGACATCGACATTACTAGGGTTGGCGTTAATTGCTGGGCCTGCTGGTAAATGTGCCCAATTTCCACTGCACCTGTGGTTAGATGAGGCAATGGAAGGGCCCAACCCAGCCTCGGTAATGCGGAACTCTCTAGTCGTAGCGGGTGGTGCTTATTTACTGTATAAACTTCAACCATTGTTAGCCTTGTCGCCAGTTGCCTTGAATGCTTTGGTAGTCATGGGTACGGTGACAGCAATTGGGGCGACATTAGTATCCATAGCTCAAATTGACATTAAGCGATCGCTATCTCATTCTACTAGTGCATACATGGGGTTAGTGTTTTTGGCAGTGGGGTTGCAGCAAGGGGGTGTAGCCTTGATGTTGCTGTTAACTCATGCGATCGCTAAAGCATTATTATTTATGAGTTCAGGTTCAGTCATCTTGACTACCCAAAGCCAAGACTTAACAGAAATGGGCGGTTTGTGGTCACGGATGCCAGCCACCACCACAGCCTTTGTGGTCGGTTCGGCAGGGATGGTGACACTACTACCATTAGGAAGTTTCTGGGCAATGCTAGCATGGGCTGATGGTTTTGTGAATATTAGCCCTTGGGTGATTGGGGTTTTAATATTAGTCAATGGTTTGACAGCATTGAATTTGACCAGAGTATTTAGATTAGTCTTCTGGGGTAAACCGCAACAAAAGACCCGTCGCACTCCAGAAGTTGGTTGGCAGATGGCTTTACCAATGGTGTTTTTGATAGTACTGACTCTGCTTCTACCTCTGATGTTACAGCAATGGTATTTACTACCAGATTGGGAAAGTATTAATTGGTATGTGGTGTTAGCCTTGTTTAGTTCTACCGTAGTGGGGGTAGGTGTAGGGTGTACAGTTTATCTGCACAAAGCTTGGTCAAGATCCAGAATCTTGACGTGGAGATTTCTGCAAGACCTGTTAGGTTATGATTTTTATATTGACCGAGTTTATCTTGTAACCGTGGTAAGTATAGTAGGACTGCTATCTAAAATTTCTGCTTGGAGCGATCGCTACTTGGTTGACGGTTTAGTAAACTTGGTTGGGTTTGCGACTATTTTCGGCGGACAAACTTTAAAGTACAGCATTTCTGGGCAATCTCAGGGCTATATGTTGACCATCCTAGCAGTTGTCAGCGTCCTGGGTTTTTTCATCAGTTGGTCATTGGGTTTACTTGATAAATTACCTTTTTAGAGAGACGCGATAAATCGCGTCTGTACAAAACGTAGAGACGCGATTTATCGCATCTGTTATTCTCTGTCATCCCCCGTTACCCGAAGTCTATGCTTAGTGTTTTAATTATAGTGCCGTTAATTGGTGCGGCTTTAATTGGTTTCTGGCCCTCTGGCATCAGTGGGAAATTTGCTCGTAGGGTGGCTTTGGTCATTGCCAGTATTGCTTTCTTGTGGACAATCCTATTAGTAACTCAGTTCCATCCCGGAGAAATTACTCAACAGTTTGCTGAATCTTTCCCTTGGGTAGATGCTTTAGGGTTGAATTATAACCTTGGGATAGATGGTTTATCTTTACCGTTGCTGGTTTTAAATGGATTGTTAACTTGTATTGCCATCTATAGCAGCGATGAATCCCTACAGCGTCCTAAATTTTATTACTCTTTGATACTATTATTAAACACTGGGGTGACAGGAGCCTTTCTAGCACAAGATTTACTGTTATTTTTCCTATTTTACGAATTGGAACTGATTCCGCTGTATTTGCTGATAGCTATTTGGGGTGGCGCCAAGCGGGGTTATGCTGCGACTAAATTTCTCATTTATACAGCCGTTTCGGGAATTTTGATTTTAGCAAGTTTCCTGGGCATGGTTTGGCTGAGTGGTTCCTCTAACTTTGCACTAGCAACCTTAAACACAACAACTTTACCTTTAGCAACACAGCTATTACTGCTAGCGGGAATTTTGGTAGGTTTTGGGATTAAAATTCCTTTAGTTCCCTTTCATACTTGGTTGCCAGATGCTCACGTTGAAGCTTCCACGCCGATTTCCGTGCTATTGGCTGGGATTTTGTTAAAGTTGGGAACCTATGGCTTACTGCGCTTTGGCATGAACTTGTTACCAGAAGCTTGGAGTTATCTAGCTCCTTGGTTGGCAATTTGGGCAGTAGTAAGTGTGCTGTATGGTTCATCCTGCGCGATCGCCCAAACTGATATGAAAAAAATGGTAGCATACAGCTCCATTGGACACATGGGTTACGTGCTTTTAGCGGCGGCAGCGGCTACACCTTTAAGTGTGTTGGGTGCTGTGATGCAAATGATTAGCCACGGCTTGATTTCGGCAATGCTATTTTTGTTGGTAGGTGTTGTGTATAAAAAAGCCGGAAGCCGTGATTTAGCAATTATTCAAGGATTACTGAACCCAGAACGCGGTATGCCAGTAATCGGTAGCTTGATGATTGTCGGAGTTATGGCCAGCGCTGGTATACCGGGAATGCTAGGGTTTATTTCCGAATTCGTAGTTTATCGGGGAAGTTTTGCAGTTTTCCCAGTGCAAACCTTATTATGTATGCTTGGTACTGGTTTAACAGCAGTTTATTTTTTAATACTCGTCAACCGCGCCTTTTTTGGACGCCTATCTGCACCAGTTACCAACTTACCACGTGTGTATTGGAGCGATCGCATCCCAGCTGCAATTTTAGCTGTACTAATTGTGATTTTCGGCATTCAACCTAGTTGGTTAGTGCGTTGGACTGAACCAACAATTACAGCAATGGTAAATACCCAAAACGTAGTAGCAACAGTGTCCTTGGATAAAGCAATGGAGACTGGGGAGTAGGAATTGGGGACTGGGGACTGGGGGCTGAGGACTAAGGAAAAAAGTTTTCCCAATGCCCAATGACGCCAGTCGCCTCAAGTCGGGAAATCGGCCCACGGCGCGGCGCTGCCTCCCCAATCCCCAATCCCCAATCCCCAATGCCCCAATCCCTAAACTTTTTGGAGAGATGGCAATGGTAACTATTAAAAAGAAAGCTACTCGCAATCCTTTAGCTGAGTATATTGAACGTCTACAAAATGGAGATGCATTACTCCCTGATAGTCCAGAGAATGTGCTGGAAGTTGTTGGTATTCTGAAAAGCTATGGGGTAGTTTTAGACGCTTATTCAAAAAATCTTAACTATATTGCCGAGTATCAGTTTTTAGTCTTTTTCCCATTTTTTAAATACTTTAATGGAGAGGTTTCTTTGCAGAAATTACTCCGTCACTGGTGGCATGATCGAATTAATTTTGAATATGCCGAGTATTGCATGAAAGGGATGATGTGGCACGGTGGCGGTGGACTAGATACTTATTTAGATACACAAGAGTTTCAAGAAAGAGCGCAAGCTGTTATCGCCGCAAAATTTAAAAATAATCCCTTGATTCTGGCTATTAACCAACTTTTTCCAGATTTCTTAACAGAACAGTTGCGCGTCTCTGCTTACTACACCGGTTTAGGTCAATTCTGGCGAGTCATGGCTGATATGTTCCTCAACTTGTCAGACCGCTATGATCGAGGCGAAATCAAATCGATTCCTCAAGTTGTAGACCATATTAAAGTAGGGTTAGTGGCAAATGCATCAAACCCAATTACCTACGCTGTCAAAATTCGAGGTAAGGTCTATGAAATAATTCCTAAAAGCGTTGGTATGACCTTCTTAGCAGATACAGCAATACCTTATGTAGAAGCAGTATTCTTCCGAGGAACTCCTTTCCACGGTACTGTTTCATACAACGCCCAAGGATATCAAATTCCCCCGGATCAAAGTAGATTTCAATATGGTGCATTGTATGCCGATCCTTTACCCATCGGTGGCGCTGGTATTCCTCCTACTTTGTTGATGCAAGATATGCGTCATTATCTTCCAGAATATTTGCACGAAATTTATCGTCACAGTCTTCGGGGTGAAGATGATTTGCGAGTCCAAATTTGTATGAGTTTCCAAAAATCGATGTTTTGTGTGACGACAGCAACGATTTTGGGACTGATGCCTCATCCTTTAGATACTAAAGATCCAAATGAGCAAAAAGGTAATCAAGTATATTTAGAGAAGTGGATGAGTCGGTTACAAACTTCGCGGTTACTGGATGTGAATAAATGACAGATGATTCCACCATTACTCACGAGGTATTTAAGCAATTCGAGCGCGACAAATTTTCTGTTGTAGCTCAAGAATACGATCGCGCGTTAGCGAAGCGGAGGTATCGCTGTTGTGACTTCTCAGGTAGATGAAGCCATATTGGATGCCGTGGGAGCTAAGTCTGGTAAGCTGTTCCACAAATAACCTTGCATATACTGGGCGGGCGAGACGCCCACCCCACAAAAAATGTACAATTTCAGATTATGTAAACTAGATGTGGTTTAGCTTATTCAATTGCTAGACGTGGCTTGCGGAACTGGATGGCTTAGTGCCGCAGCACTAAAGCGGCAGGCTATAGTCACAGGATTAGACTTTGCTGAGAATATGGTGGCCATTGCCAAAGGGCGATGTCCTCAAGGCTCATTGTATCAAGGGGACGCTGAAAACTTAACTTTCGAGTCGGGCCAGTTTGAGGCAGTAGTTTGTAGCTTGGGTATCCTCCATTTCCCAAACCCAGAAAAAGCGATCGCTGAATCCTTTCACGTACTCAAATCAGGAGGGCGCTACGCTTTTACCTGCTGGACACCGCCAACACGCAATCCATTTATGGCTCTGATACTAAGTTCAGTGCAGACTTATGGCAGCATGAATCTGAACTTACCTTCTGGGCCACCCCTGTTTCGCTTTAGCGACCCCACTGAATGCGAAATGGTTTTAAGCGCCGAGGGATTTACTCAGGTATCTGTTACCGAACTGCCGATCAAGTGGACTTTTTCTACACCAGAAGATGTGATGCCAAAGATTATTGTAAGTTCGGTACGTCTGGGGTCGATGTTGGCAATGCAAAGCGATGAGCAAAGGCGTAATATTGAAAACGCAATTATCGAGGGAGCCTCAAAATATGTCACAGAAAATGGTGTGGAAATTCCCGCTTCTGTGATGCTGACTCTCGCTTACAAACCATAAGCTAGAACAACCTTTGAATTTAGTCAATTTTTAAGCATTTTTCCATGACAAAATTTATCAGCTTTTGCCCTATACGCTCTACTTCTTGCTTTTTGATAACAATAAATCCCTGACTCTCAAAAAAAGGTTTAGCAGTAATACTGGCTTCTGTAAATAACTTGTCCACACCTAAAGAGTTTGCTTTTAATTCAATCTGTTCTAATATTTTCTTACCAACACCTTTCCTTTGAAAATCTTTATGACAATAGAAACGATTGATATGACCATTAGCTTCTAATTCTCCAAAACCAATAATTTTGTCTTGTTCTTCTGCTACATAAGTAAACTTACTTCCTAAACTTTTAATCCAAACTTCAATATCCATATTTGCTAGTGCCCAAGCAGCTACTTGTTCTTGTGTGTAATCGTGAATATTCACTTCATGAATAGTGTCGTAGAACAATTTCATAATTTCTTCGGTATCAGCTATTTCGTATATTCTTAATTTCATAAAGAAAGTAATTAATCACAAATAATCCCTCTTCTAAGAAACAAGACAGGAGGCAGAAGGACGGCAGTTGCTCCACTTGGGGAGACCCCATCGCCCTTAGCGTCTCCCCTTGGGAGAAGACTGCACTGCCTCCAGAAGGGAAGAGGATTTGACTTGTTTCTTCCATCCATAACGGAATGGATGTAAATAAATAATTGATTTTTGATCAATATTATGCTTCTGGCTCAATACCGAGCGATCGCAATTGAGCAGTCAAGCGATCGGCTCTTTCTTCACCAGTCAACAACAAATTACCTTGCAAATCCCACCAGCGTAGCCAAGGTAATTCCATATTCTGATATTGTCCTTGCCATATACCTAATTCAAGACCCAAGGGTGTAATAGAATAATGTCCACGTTCATTTGCTACTAATAACTGATATTGTCCACCAACTAATTCATAAACTTCCACACTGGCTTTACTTACTTCATAAATGCCGTAAAAAGCTGGATGAATTACTTGCTCATAAATCCAAAATTTGCCCTTCCAAGGAGTTTTGTCTCGTTCTTCGCTACCATCTCCAGAAACAAATTCCAAAGCAATCAATGGTGCGATAAATTCTCGCCACAACACATAAGACCTTCGTGAAAGTCCATCCAATGAAGGCGGTACATTCGGTACAAAAAACCAGTCGGGTGCTTCTGCACCTTTTTCTGGGGGTTCGGTCAAGCGCCAGTAAATACCTAAATCCTGGCCGATACAATACTGACCATCGGAATATAACTGCTTCAGCACGGGTGTAATTGAGTCAGTCAGTAAAATGCTTTGAGGATGCTCTTGCCAGTTTTTCACGAATGTACCGTCAGACTCTGGTAGCTGCGTATGGTCAGGGAAAGGAGTGAGTTCGTCGGTGGTTGGATTGGTTGCAGAGGTCATAAGATTACCTTTGCACTGGATAAGGGTTGTTTTTTAGTTTAGCAATAAAGGCAGAAGCAGGGCGATCGCACCAGTTCTGTTAAGCTAGGCTCAAGTTATTAATGCTCTCTTGTGTGAGAATTAATCTAAGCATTTTGGGAGTTGCAAAGATGGCTTGGGTAGCTGGCGATCGCTTGCAAGGTGGAAAGTACACCATTGAAAGAGAATTGGGAAGAGGACGCTTTGGTATCACCTATTTGGTCAAAAATCAGAATAGCGATCGCCAAGTCATTAAAACCTTAAATGATGACTTATTAACGTCCCTAAGTCAGTCTGAACGCGGACGACTGGAAACAATGTTTTGGCAAGAGGCGGTAAAACTTACTCAATGTAAACACAAACATATTGTGCAGGTTGCAGAACCCTTCAAAGAAGGAGAACACTGGTGTCTGGTAATGGAATATGTGGATGGTGTGAGTTTAGCTGACCGTCGCCAACAAATACTTTCTGAATTAGACGCTTTACGCTATATTCAACAAATTGGGGAAGCACTGATTAAAGTACATGAAAATCGGTTGATTCATCGAGATGTACATCCAGGAAATATCTTTTTACGAGTGCGAGAAGGACAGCCGGAAGCGGTGCTAATTGATTTTGGTTTAGCTCTCGATTTCGACCATATCTTAACTACAAGTAGAACTAAGGAAACTTCTGAGGGATTTACACCGCCTGAGCTTTATGCTCAACATACTAAACCAACTGGAGCATATAGCGATATTTATTCTCTGGCGGCAACTCTTTATGTGCTTTTGACTGGAAAAACACCAGTCAGTGCGCTCAAACGTAAAGTGGATAATGCTCCTTTAGTGGAACCGAAAAAACATAATCCTCAGATTAGCGATCGCACAAACCGAGCAATTTTAACAGGGATGAAGCTAGACTCGAAACAGCGATCGCAGTCAGTACGAGAATGGCTCGATTCTTTAGGTTTGACTGGGGACATTGGCAAGAAGGAAACACCTGTACCCCCACCTGTTTCAAAAATTAATTGGGTTGCTGTTACTGCCATTGCAACTTTAATTGCAGCTATTGGAACCTTACTGTCAGGTATGGTTGGTTGGATTCCTATTTTCAAACCCTCTCCGTCTTCCAGTCCACCATCGCTATCTCCCAGCCCATCATCTAGCAAAACACCGTAGATTTCGGTAAACTTTCATCAGGGTGTTGATATTAAAATAACGATTTTGACTCATGCCCAATTATCTAAAGAGATTGTCTTATATATTGTTGAGCGTGCCTTAATTACGAATTACGAATTATTAGAGGTATTCATGCCCTGGATAGCAGGACAGAAATTGCAAAGTGGCAAATATGTAATTGAGACAGTCCTGGGACAGGGAGGATTTGGGATTACTTACAAAGCTTTGCATGTTGAACTAAACCAGATAGTTGTAATTAAGACACCTAATGAATATCTCAGCCATGATTCGGAATATGAAAAGTACATAGAGAGATTTATCCAAGAAGGGCGGATACTCGCACGTTTATCAGAAGACCCTCATCCTCATATTGTGGGAGTGATTGATTTGTTTCGGGAAGGTGCTACCTACTGTTTAGTGATGGACTTTGTTGAGGGAAAAAATTTATTTGAGGCGGTGAGGCGTAAAGGAGCTTTACCAGAAGCGGAAACTGTGCCTTGTATCCTCCAGATTGGGGAAGCTTTGAGCGTAGTGCATCAAGCAGGTTTAGTACATAGAGATGCCCATCCTGGAAACATCATGGTGCGGAGAAATGGCAAAGCCGTCTTAATTGACTTTGGAATCGCTAAAGAACTTTTACCTAAAACTTTGAGTTCAAAGGGTATTGCGGGTAATGAAGGGTTTGCGCCCTATGAACAGATGAGCAGAGGTAGTCGTGAGCCAACAGTGGATGTTTATTGTTTGGCTGCTACACTTTATTATGCAGTGACAGGTCAACGCCCTACAACTTCTTTAGCTCGCAAGCTTGATAATGCTTCTCTGAAATTACCTAAACAAATTAATCCAAACATCAGCGATCAATTAAATCAAGCAATTCTCAAGGGTATGGCGCTGGAGGCAAAAGACCGCCCCCAGTCGATGCAGGCATGGTTGGCAATGCTAGAAGCACCGAAAGCAACGCCTCCACCATCTGTTGCTCCAGTCCATAAAAAAGAAGTTGTTCGTTCTAAAGCCAAGCTATTAGAACCAATTCCAAGTAAACCAAGTACTAAATCATCTAGAATTATTCCCTGGGGCTGGTTGATGGGTGTATTATTAAGCTACCTATTGATAGGCTATTCGTTAGCAGCGTCTAAGGATGCGTACATAATTTGGGCTGTGGCTGTGGCTTTGGCTGTGGCTTTGGCTGTGGCTTTGGATGGGGCTTGGACTGTGGCTGTGGCTTTGGCTGTGACTGGGGCTGGGGCTGTGGCTGTGGCTGTGGGTTTGACTGTGGCTGTGGCTGGGGATTGGGCTCGGGCTGTGGCTGTGGCTGGGGCTTCGGGTGGGCTTGTGGCTGTAGTTGGGGCTGTCTCTTTGACTGTGGCTGTAGCTGGAAATAAATTATTAGAATCTTTTAGCAAATTTCATATTTTTCTAATTTTAGCTAGCACTTCTAGTCTAGGCTTGGGTTTGGGATGGTTGGGACATAGGATTTTTAATACAGGTTCATAGCTTACTCAAGCTCTAGAAGCTAAATGACAAAAGATTTTGTAGCTGTTGTATCGAATAGAGAAACGATGTCTAAGGACAAGCCGCTACGCATCTACGCACGTTTCACCTCATACCAAAATATTAAATTTTCGGCTTCAATACCAAACGCTGGTTTTAAGAGCGTTGTTATGGAAGATAAGCTAGGTAAATAAACTGATATCTACATTAAAATAGTCCGCCAACGCTTCTGCTTGAGTTTTACTAATGGTGCGATCGCCATTAACAATTTGGCGTGGGCTACGGCGCTTACACGATATTGCTGCTACCTGGCAACTGCTTCACTCCGATTCACCATCTGTTGTCTACAGTTAACGATCGCACTTCTCAGAATTTATTCTCAAAATCATAATTATTTTATTTTGTCAAGCCATACAACAATATCAATTTCTATAATCTTTATCTTGTCTGCTTTTCAGCCATGTTAAGAAAGATTCGGGTAATGGATAGCTTTACAAGGGGGGATTAAGAGGGGTAATTCGACTTGTGTGTACACCGACCGTAGCTTATAAAGGAGTGGAAATTAGATATTCTAGTTTCCCCTTTCTAATGTTATTTTGGCGTTCGCATTTGCTGATTCGGCGAACGCATTTGTTGATTTGGCGAACGCATTTGTTGATTTGGTGATCGCATTTGTTGATTTGGCGAACGCATTTGTTGATTCGGCGATCGCATTTGTTGATTCGGCGATCGCATTTGTTGATTCGGCGTTCGCATTTGTTGATTTAGCGTTCGCATTTGTTGATTTAGCGTTCGCATTTGTTGATTTAGCGTTCGCATTTGTTGATTTAGCGTTCGTATTTGTTGATTTAGCGTTCGTATTTGTTGATTTAGCGTTCGCATTTGTTGATTTAGCGTTCGCATTTGTTGATTTGGCGATCGCATTTGCTGATTTGGTGTTCGCATTTGTTGATTTAGCGATCGCATTTGTTGATTGCACTTGCTGATTGCACTTATTCTCAAACAACAAATCGATATGAAAAATGAGTAAAAATACAGACAAACTCGTAATTATTTTGTTGAAACTTTAATAAAATAAATCCACAAAACTACCCATCTCAGGCAAAAGGATACTCCACTATGTTGAAAAAGTAATTTAAAAAAAAAGGATATCTCATGTCTTTGAGAACTCGTAGTTCTGCTGCTGTTGACAAAGCCCAACTTCGTCTCGCCTTGCTTAAATCCGTTGATGAAAATCTGGATTTAGGACATGGATTAACCATTGAAGCCTATAACCACCTGCTCAACACTACCCGTGCAACCTTAGAAGCTCATAACACGCTTGTGTCCAATCTTGAAGAATCGCGTAAAATAATCACCCAGATGGATAAAGCCCTCTCCGAAATGTCTGAACGAATGCTAAGTGGAGTTGCAACTATCTACGGCAGAAACAGTATAGAGTATTCTAAGGCTGGCGGCTCTAATGGAAAAAGAAATAAACAATCTAGTTCAAAAGTTGCTCCAGTTGTAGCGGTTCTTGCCAGTCAACCTGCTCAAGCTGCAATTGCGAATGCGTCAATTAACGGTAACGGCACAACTCATTTGCTGCAATAATCCACTTCATGCATAAATCTAATGCTGTGTCAAGTCTAAATTTGTGCATAAAATTTAGCTCTTGTGGGGTGGGCATCTTGCCCGCCCGGACGGGTGAGGACACCCATCCAACAAGAAAATTTATTGCAACATTTAAGGCTTGCCACGCCACTACCTTTAATCCATCTAAATTTTATAGTAGCGATGTCTACGACGGGCTATTTGGCGTCGCCCTTGTGGAATCCTATCTTTTATTTGCAACTTTATTAACGAAAATTCAAGGTAGGAGAGGTTTATCAAACTTGCTCTCAAAAAGCAAATTTTGGTTTTCATGTCATCTTCTATAATTGATAAAACCTGCACACCTAATTCTAGGCATGAGACTGTGACCGAATCAGGAAGTTATAAAGATACTGTAAATCTACCCAAAACTAACTTTGATATGCGGGCAAACGCTATCAAGCGTGAGCCTGAAATCCAAAAATTTTGGGAAGAAAATAAAATTTACGATCGCCTCTTTGAAAATAACCCTGGCGAATTATTTATACTGCACGATGGGCCTCCCTACGCTAATGGCTCACTCCATATTGGTCATGCCTTAAATAAAATTCTTAAAGATATTATTAATCGCTACCAAATGTTACAAGGGCGTAAAGTTTACTACGTTCCTGGTTGGGATTGTCACGGATTACCGATTGAGTTAAAAGTTTTGCAGAACATGAAGTCAGCAGAACGGCAAAATTTAACGCCTTTACAACTGCGACAGAAAGCGAAAGAATTTGCCCTAGCTACAGTAAATGACCAGCGCCAAAATTTTCAACGTTACGGTATTTGGGGTGATTGGAACCACCCTTATCTAACTCTGAAGCCGGAATACGAAGCGGCTCAAATTGGCGTGTTTGGTCAGATGTTCTTAAAAGGCTATATCTATCGCGGTTTAAAGCCGGTTCACTGGAGTCCCAGTTCTCATACTGCTTTGGCTGAAGCTGAGTTGGAATATCCTGAAGGTCATGTTTCTCGCAGTATCTATGCAGCTTTTCTGGTTACAAGTTTGGCGGAAACTGTAAAACCACTGTTGGCAGAATATCAGTCAGATTTAGGTGTGGCTATCTGGACGACTACACCTTGGACAATTCCGGGGAATTTGGCTGTGGCGGTAAATGCAGATTTAAATTATGCAGTGGTGGAAGTTTCTCACCCAGAGGGAGAGCAAGAGAGTAATTTCAAATACCTCATCGTTGCTGCTGATTTAGTCGAACGTTTATCTTCAACCTTGGGAGTTGAGTTAACTGTAAAAGCCACCTTTAAAGGAAATGACTTAGAACATACTACTTACCGTCATCCTCTATTTGACCGGGAAAGTCCGATTGTCGTCGGGGGTGATTACATTACTACTGAATCGGGTACTGGGTTGGTACATACAGCCCCCGGTCATGGACAAGAAGATTACATTGTTGGTCAGCGCTACGGTTTACCCATCCTTGCACCAGTGGATGACAATGGCAACTTTACCCAAGAAGCGGGAGAATTTGCGGGGTTAAATGTGTTGGGTGATGGGAATCAAGCGGTGATTGATGCAATGGCTGCGGCTGGTTCTTTGTTGAAAGAAGAACCATACCCCCACAAGTACCCTTATGATTGGCGGACGAAGAAGCCAACAATTTTCCGCGCCACCGAACAATGGTTTGCTTCCGTAGAAGGATTTAGAGAAGAAGCGCTAGAGGCGATCGCAACTGTAAAATGGATTCCAGCCCAAGGTGAAAATCGGATCACACCAATGGTAGCGGAACGTTCCGATTGGTGTATCTCTCGTCAACGGAGTTGGGGTGTACCGATTCCGGTTTTCTATGATGAAGCCACGGGAGAACCACTGCTTAATGAAGAAATTATCAATCACGTCCAAGGAATCATCGCCGAAAAAGGTTCCGATACTTGGTGGGAACTTTCAGTTGAGGAATTATTACCCGAATCCTATCGTAATAATGGCAAGTCTTACCGCAAAGGTACAGACACAATGGATGTATGGTTTGATTCTGGCTCATCTTGGGCGGCTGTCGTCCAGCAGCGTCCAGAATTACGCTACCCTGCTGATATATACTTGGAAGGTTCCGACCAACATCGCGGTTGGTTTCAATCCAGCTTGCTTACCAGCGTAGCAGTAAATGAGATTGCGCCTTACAAAACTGTTTTAACTCACGGCTTCGCTTTGGACGAACAAGGGCGAAAGATGAGTAAATCAGAAGGAAATGTGATCGATCCAAATACAATCATTGAAGGCGGGAAAAATCAAAAAGTAGAACCGCCCTACGGTGCAGATGTATTACGATTGTGGGTGTCATCAGTTGACTACTCTGGTGATGTCCGTATTGGCAAAAACATCATTAAGCAAATGAATGATGTTAGAGGTAAGATTCGCAATACGGCGCGGTTTTTGTTGGGTAGCTTGGATGATTTTGACCCCGAAAAAGATGCAGTTCCCTTTGAGGAATTGCCAGAACTTGACCGTTATATGCTGCACCGCATCACCGAGGTATTTGAGGAAGTCACAGAAGCCTTTGAAAGTTTCCAATTCTTCCGCTTTTTCCAAACAGTGCAGAATTTCTGCGTGGTGGATTTATCCAACTTTTATTTAGATATTGCCAAAGATAGATTGTACATCAGTGCAAAAGATGCATTCCGCCGTCGCAGTTGTCAAACAGTGCTGAAGATAGCAATAGATAATTTAGCACGAGCGATCGCACCAGTGTTATCTCACACTGCTGAAGATATCTGGCAATATCTCCCTTATAAAACACCTTACAAATCAGTGTTTGAAGCTGGTTGGGTGCAGATTGAAGAAAAATGGCGTAATCCAGATTTAGCAAAATTTTGGTCAGTGCTGCGACAACTCCGCACCGATGTTAATAAGGTGTTGGAACAAGCCAGGATAGAAAAACTCATTGGTTCTTCCCTGGAAGCGAAAGCTTTGATTCATATACCTGACAAACAATTAGGTGATACTATCAAAGCCTTTAACCCCGTTAAGGGTAACGAGATTGACGAACTGCGGTATTTATTGCTGACTTCCCAAGTGGAATTATTAGATTCTGCTCAAGGGTTGCAAGGATTAAAATATACAGTGCAGACGGAAGACTGGGGAATTGGTGTAGTGAATGCAGACGGGCAAAAATGCGATCGCTGTTGGAACTACTCTACTCATGTGGGAGAATCAGCAGAACATCCCTTAATTTGCGAACGGTGTGTAGCAGCCTTAGCTGGAGAATTCTAAAAGCAAAAATCTCACGGTGCTAACAGACAAGAAATCGTTAACCTAGAGATGGCTAAATGCACTTAGGGACTTCCAACAAATAAATTACTACGTTAGCAACGATCGTACCTGTAATTCACGGTTAATTGTAAGTTAAAATTCACTGCGCTCTCTAAACAGAGAGCGCTTTTTTGATGCATAAAGCTATAGGGTGGCTGCCGAGATAAGCGGCGACCACCCTATAAAGCCTGCATTTCTCAAACTAATCTCTAAGGCGCAGGCTAGGGTAAAAGTAGGTAGGGCAGGATTGTTTCACGCCCTAAAAAATGTAAAATTACAACTATCTAGGGGATGAAAAATTATGGATGCAAAGATGAAACAGCCCTGTTTTTAATTACTGAATCGATACTCTACCTAACTGCTAACTCCTAAACCGTAGACAACGAATAGACCTGACCATCGATTAGCAGTCGCGTGATGCCCTTAGCTTGTAGATGAGTACGAGCCTTATGGAGCATTTTACTATCTGGAACTTTAATGACGCGATCGCGTTTAGTAGAAAAACGCTTGGCGACGCGATGATTATCAAACACCGGCAGAGTTCTTTGCTGGGTTTCTAGGCTGGGAATCTGTCCCAAGTCACCAAAGTCCTTCAGAGGTCGCGTAATTAATTCTGAGGAACGGTCAATTACCAAATAGCAAGTTTTGGGTAAATTGGCTACCGATAATGGTAAAACTTCAACTGATGTTTCACCTGGTCTTCTTCTTGTAACTAAAGGTCTTTGCTCATCTAGGTCATCATCATCAAAGTCTTCTTCCTCAAAGTCATCATCTTCTAAATCATCATCTTCTAAATCATCCAAATCCTCAGATTCGTCGAGCAAATCTTCGCCCAGCATGTGCGCGATAACAGCCGCTCCTGGATGTTCGTTCTTTAGCGGTGGGATGGGAATGCTGACTATTTCCGGCGGCTTTGGCTCTGGAGTTTCTAATTTCTCTGTGACTCGGAGTTTGGGTTTCTCCGTCGCCGAGGGGCGTCGCCGCACTCGTCTACTAGCAGAAATTGACTCCGCCGTTTCCTCTGAGTAAAGTTCCTGCTCTACACGAATTATCTTACGTGGTAGTGGCTCAACCTTTGGCACTTCCACAGGTGGGCTTTCGCTGGGTGGAACTTCTATCTCCGGCTCTGGTTCCGGTTGACTCAGCAGGGGTAACTGCTCGTAGCTTACCTGTGCCCTTCCCTCAGGAGTTCTCGCAGCCCGCTTTAAAGAGACTAAGTATTCATACTCATCCTCTGGCAAAGTGCTTTTGAGCAGACGACTAATTGTCGAGTTACTCACACCATAGCGGTCTGCTAAAGTTGAGGTTGTTTCGGCAGTCTCTCGATATAACTTCAGAATTTCTTGCTTGTCAGAGTCTGTTAATTTTCTCACGGTAGATACCAAAAATCCTTACTAAGCTCGTTTACGTCCGCTGGTACGCCGCGTTCGTCTTAGTGATGCGTCATATTCTAAGACAGCGCCCATACCAAATAACACTCCACTAAACACCCAAAACACTTCTAATATCTCCCCACTTTGATAATTGGGGCCTTGGGCATATTTAAACCACATATCTGCAATGTAGAGCGAAAAGGCTGCCGCTGCAATCATTCGCCAAGACTGGGAAACTCTTCCCCCCCAAAATGCTAGTAGTAAAGTGGTAGCAATAATTAACAAAACCACATCGCTAACTACGTAAAACCAATTTAAAATAGCGACTAGCAGTTCTGGGGATGTTTCCTGTTGCATAGAAATCCACCATGCCAACAAACTACCGAATACTGCAATTGCTAACACAATGAGCCACTGCCATTTTTCCAGATTGATTCGCCTGGAAGCCACAGCTAAAATCATGCCTGCGCCAAGTAATAGATAAGTCAGTACAAAAAATATATCGCCCACAGATACATCCGGTTCATCTTTTAAAACTATTTCGGTATAGCCAAAAATTATCCCCCCAACGAAATAGGAAAGCATACCTAACCCAATTAAGAGCCAAACATTTCGCCCACTGACGATTTGCGGACTCAGCCAATTCCTCAAGCATAAGATACTGGCACCCAAATAAGCTAAAGCTTCAAAAATATTTGTACCAATCACATACCACTCGGCCCGGCTTTCTATGCCATCTGCTCCGGGAACTTTGGCACTAAACAACAAAAAGTATAGCAGTGCTAATACGGCCCAGCCAATATTAGCTAAGACAATGTTCTGAGTGGTAAAAATTGATTTAGAAAGAAACGAATTCTCGTAAGAGTTATTCATAGGACTTAACTATGTAGATGCACTCTAGCAGGATTTTGAGTTAAAAGACTGTATATCTTGCAATATGTCTATCAGTTAATGCACAATCGGACACCACAAGCAAGTGCCAGTGGCAGGAATTTTGTAAAAAAATTTCCATGCTACTGCCATAGTTTACCTAGTGGCGATTGATTTAGCCAAATGATAAACAGCGATCGCTCGGCTTCTGGCATATCTTCTAGCTTATAAATTACTTGTTTGGTAAAATTAGCGTTGCCAAAATAAGCTTTTCCTAATCGATGCAGTTCTTGTAACAAGATAACTACATGATTTTCTTGCCAATCAGGTATTTTGGCTGTCGGCAAAGGATTAGTAGATACTAAATATTTAACTGCTTCTGGAGAGGATATTTGGGGAAATTGTTTCTGCTTTAACACCTCCGCAATATCTTTTTCAAATAAGCCAGCTTGCCTAGCACCTAAAAACTCTTCAATATCGATAGAAACACCTTGCAACAGCAAAATACTGGCTTGGATTAAAATCGCCGTTTTGCCATGATTACCTGTGTCACTATCTAGCTGCTCTAAACGGATTTTACCCCAAACACTAAAGCGTTCCGGCTCTTCCAGCAAAACACAGGCTTTGCCTCGGTTATCCGTTAATTCTCTCCATAAGCCTCTAGCTTCTTCCTCTTGACTAGCTTTGAATACACTAATCAACCGAAAAGTCTGCCCTTGATAACTAAGGATCGGCACCTGCTGATCCTTTTTTGGGTGCTGAATGCTTGATATTTCAACATCCTGCCGTTTGAGAATAAACATGGCACTAGCAAATAACTCCTCACAGGGGCACTCTTAATATGGAATATATAATGGCATTTGGCAGCATCGCCAAGGCTGAAATTACCTAGCATACTGTGGAAATGAGCTTTGCGATCGCTAGATCCTTCCCGAAGCTAGCCGCCCAGAGGACGGTGGCGTTAACAGGCAAATAACCCGTTGACAAACTCAATATATTTAAACCAATACCCCATCTGTTTCGTTTTTAATGTAGATTAACTAACTAGCGACTAGCATCTTAGCCTTGCTAGTGGTAAATCTGCAATTTTCCATTGCTTCTTGGTGCGTGAAGACGATACAATAATATAAATGACTCCTTTGGGAGCCATTAATTTGTATTGGGCGCGTAGCTCAGTGGATAGAGCCACGGATTTCTAATCCGTTGGTCGCAGGTTCGAACCCTGCCGCGCTCGTTTTAACTTAATACGAACCCTTAAGCAGTGTAAAGTGATATGATGACTTCCTCAATTGAGGGTTCGTTATTGCTGCATCATACTAAGAACAAAGGCGATATTGCTGCTACAAAAGCGATCGCCGATCTAACACTTAAAGGATACTTAATTCTCACACCAGTTGTTTGTGAGCATTTACCTTTTGACTTTGTTGCTTACAAAGACAATAAATGTTACAAAATACCCCTCTTGTGTCACTTTCCCAGAGGACAATCGCGCTTAAGCCTCATGAGGCAATGAATACAAGCTATACTATTACAAAAAAATTGCTCTTGTATTTGTTATTAGAAAATAATCGCACGATGCCTGCGGTGCTTGCTAGCCTACACTTGCTGTACAAAAGCTCTAGAATTCAGAAATGGCAAATGTTTTCGGAGACTGACAGAAGAGGGATAAATAAGCGTTGTCATACTTAATAGTATTTTTATCTGCAACAGAAGACTCTACGATAAAAAAGAGCCTAACTTAGGCTCCTTAATAAAAAACTGGTAATAAAATTGTGACTACTTAACAGTCACCTTACCGCCAGCTTCTTCGATGCGCTTCTTAGCATCTTCAGCAGCATCCTTAGCAATACCTTCTTTAACTGCCTTGGGCGCAGCTTCCACCAAGTCTTTAGCTTCTTTCAAACCCAAACCGGTCAATTCCCGGACAATCTTCAGCACGGCAATCTTCTTATCAGCTGGGACTGATTCGAGAATCACTTCAAACTCGGTTTGCTCAACAACTTCTTCAGCCGGAGCAGCAGTACCACCACCAGTACCAGTGAAGGCTACGCCAACCGGTGCAGCAGCACTCACGCCAAAAGTTTCTTCAATATCCTTGACTAACTCAGCAGCTTCTAGCAAAGGAAGGCTTTTTAACAGTTCTAAAATTTGATCGGTTGCAGCAGACATTGATATAACTCCTGTAATTTTGATTATTTATTTGTCATCGGTCATTGGTCTTTAACTATAGACTTTTGACTTTTGACTAATGAACCACAAAGTCTATTCAGCAGCAGTTTCAGTGCTGCTATCAGCTTCAGTGGCGGTTTCGGTGCTGCTATCAGTTTCAGCAGCAGTTTCAGTGCTACCACCACTTTGCTCTTGGTCGGCCACAGCCTGCAAAGCACGAGCCAGTGAACCAGGAACTTCATTGATACCCACAGCAATCTTGGTAGCCAAAGCGTTGATAGCCCCAGCAATTTGGGCCATGAGTTGTTCCTTAGATGGCAAGTCTCCCAGTACCTTGACATCAGGTTCTTTAAGTAGGCGACCTTCGAGTACACCACCACGAAGTTCTGTCTTCTTGGTGACTTTTTGGAATTCTTGGTATGCCTTAATTGCCGATGAAAAATCTTCTTTTACCAGCAAAAAGGCGGAAGAACCACTGAGTAATTCCGACAGAGGTTGCCATTTTTCATCGTCTTTAATGGCAATACCCATCAGGGTGTTTTTAGTCACTTTACAAACGGTGCCACTGGGACGCAGCCGCCGCCGTAAGTCTGTGATTTCCGAAACTGTTAGCCCCTGATAATCAATTACCAGTGCCAGAGTTGACTCACTCAAAGTTTCTTTGAGGTCAGCGACTATTTCTTTTTTATCTTCTACTGTTCTACCCATTCCAATCTCACCTCCTTAAAACAATCAGGGAAGTGCCCTAGTTGTACGTTTTTTCTCAATCTGAACCCAAACAACAAACCCCAGCTAACTTAGCCGGGGTTGAGTATTAATACTCGTGATGCCATAGTTATCACACCTTTACGGGTGGTAATTCTGACAATTAGAGTTTTAACCTCGGCAGGATATTAAGTTATTAGCACCTGCTGTCTCCGGCTTTGCCTATTCAATTAGGTACTGGTGATTGGGTATTGGGTACTGGGGATTGGGAAGACACAAAAGGTAGAGACTTAATTCAATAATTTCCCTAGTCCGCCTAGTCCCCAGTCCCTTTTACGCTGCTTGGCTCAGTTTCAAATCTCGTAGGGCATTGATATCAAGTTTAATTGATGGGCCCATTGTGGCTGACACATAAAATGTGCGCCAATAACGACCTTTAGCTCCGGAAGGACGGTTACGGTCAATCGTTTCCTGCAATGCCTTTAGGTTAACTAATAAATCTTCGGGCGAGAAAGTTGTCTTACCAAACATAACATGGACAATACCAGTTCGATCGGCCCGGAATTCTAATTTACCTGCTTTAAATTCTGCGATCGCACCTGCTAAGTCAAATGTTACGGTTCCACCCTTGGGCGATGGCATCAAACCACGCGGCCCAAGCAACTTACCTAGCTTTGCCACCTGTGGCATCACATCGGGTGTGGCAATCAGCTTGTCAAAATCCATTCTACCTTTTTGGATTTCGTCAATCAATTCTTCTGACCCAACTATATCAGCACCAGCACTGCTGGCTTCGTTTACCTTTTCGCCTCTGGCTATCACCGCCACTCGGACGATTTGTCCTGTACCTTTGGGTAGTGCTACCGTTGTCCGCAACTGTTGGTCTGTATACTTGGGGTCAATTCCCAACCGGATATGCGCTTCAGCAGTTTCGGTAAATTTAGCTGTTGCTGTGTCTTTAAGAAGGGCTAAAGCCTCTAAGGGATTATAGTCCTTGTCTTCTACTTTTGCTTGCAGACTCTGCAAACGACGCGATATTTTTGGCATTTTGTTCTCCTGGGGTAATTCCGAAGCCTCGCCTCTCCCCCGATAATTTTTGGTTACTTGTCCTTTGTTCTACCCTGCGGTAAGCCGCTGGCGCGTCTATGTCATTTGTTGATTTTTTTCTAAATTGACTAATGACTAATGACCGAATGACTAATCCGTAACTGTTACGCCCATGTTTTTAGCCGTTCCTGCCACAATCTTCATTGCCGCGTCGATATCATTGGCGTTGAGGTCGGGGAGTTTGGTTTGGGCTATTTCTTGCAATTGTGCTTTGGTTATTGACCCAACTTTCTTTTTATTGGGTTCATTTGAGCCTTTTTCAACTTTCGCCGCCTTCCGAATCAGCACTGATGCGGGTGGCGTTTTGAGTACGAATGTAAAACTACGGTCTTCAAAAACCGAAATTTCTACAGGTATTACCGTTCCAGCTTGATCTGCTGTTTTGGCGTTGTACTCTTTACAAAACATCATGATGTTGACACCATGTTGACCCAAGGCGGGCCCAACTGGCGGTGCTGGGTTGGCTTTTCCAGCATTCAGGGCCAGTTTAATGACCGCCACTATTTTCTTCGCCATTTGTATTTAACTCTGTTTCTCTACCTGATTAAATTCCAATTCTACTGGTGTATCCCTGCCGAAAATTGAAAGCAAGGCTTTAAGTTTACTCCGCTCTGGAGAGACTTCAATCACCTCTCCTTCAAAGTCTTTAAATGGGCCAGAAAGCACCATTATCTTATCACCAGTAGCCATGTCAATTTTGACAACAGCTTCTTGTTCGCTAGTTTGTTTGAATATACGTTCGACTTCTGAAGCACTCAGTGGTATGGGATGCACATGACCGCGACCCTTACTACTACCACCACGTTTTTGTTCGGAACCGACAAAGTTAATTACATGAGAGGTGTTGCGTACCACCTGCCAAGTATCATCATCCATCATCATTCGTACCAGCACATAGCCAGGGAAAACTTTTTCTTCTGTATGCTGGCGACTGCCATCTTTGCGGATTTTCACCGCTGGTGTCTGGGGAATTTCTACCTGGATAATTTTGTCAGCGACATCAAAAGTTTGAATGCGTTGCTCTAAGTTAGTCTTTACACGCTTTTCGCAGCCTGAAGCTACTTGTACTGCATACCAGCGTGCTTCTTTTGACGCTGCTTCTGCTGCTTCTGCTGTTTCTGCTGTTTCTTCTGACTGCAACATTGAGTTGCGTGGTTCATCTGTTGCAAAACTCATTAGAACACCTGTTTTGCTGCCCAATGAAACAATCCATCGACCAAGTATATCAAAGATGCGGAGAGTGCCACCATTAACAACACAGCGGCGGATTCGCTCACTATCTGTTTCCGACTGGGCCAAACTACTTTTTCAAGTTCTTCTTTGGTTCCCTGTATGAAGTTGTTAAAGCTAAAACCATTTGCGGTTTCTGGCAATTCTGCTTCACTTTTTTTGGCCACGACCGTTTATCCCCCGTTTCTTATACTAGATCCTGTTTAATTGTCATCTAGGTTTGCAGTTTCGACTCTATTTTACTTACTGTCAGCAAAACAACTGCAAATACAATAAGTTTACCCGAAATTATTAGCGCTAACTGCTAATATAGCAGTTACGTAATTAATTTCGGGCTTTGTTTTTTGCTCTTGAGCGCGCCCTGGAGGACTTGAACCCCCGACATCAGGTTTTGGAGACCTGCGTTCTACCAACTGAACTAAGAGCGCACAAGCTGTTTTTGATTCAGTGATTGCGCTGAACTAAATTTCAGTTTAACGCAATATGCGATTTACATCATACCTTAATTTGGTTGGAAAAACAAGTTAGCGGCAGATGCCGCTTGCAGAAAAGAGATTTCTCCCATATTTTTGAAGGCGAATCACACAGGACGGTCAAACCGTTGCTTGATCCGAGTTGCCTTGCCTACGCGATCGCGGAGATAATACAATTTAGCACGGCGTACTTTACCGCGACGTAATACCTTGATGCTGTCAATCCGGGGAGAATGCAACAGAAATACCCGCTCAACGCCCACGCCTTGAAAAACCTTACGAACTGTAATAGTTTCGTTGATGCCGCCATTACGCTTGGCAATCACTACTCCCTCGTAGGGTTGCACGCGGTATTTTTCGCCTTCCTTGATTTTCACTCCCACTTTTACAGTGTCGCCCACATAAATATCGGGCAGATTCGATTTTATCTGTTCCGCTTCAATGGAGCGGATGATCTCTTGAGCGTTCATAGTCTTTCTGTCTGCTTAAAAAAAACTCACGATCATCAATGATAGATTGATAATCCTATTTCAGTCTACTTGTTAGGATTGCTAATTGTACTGATACAACAGCCTGCATATCAAAGCTATATTGCAAAATACCGTACTAAAAAGGAAAAATTTATGAAATTTAGCATCGTCATCAGTACTTATAATCGCTTGAATTTGCTGCAAAGAGCAATTGATTCGGCTCGTAACCAAACAATCGAGTGCGAGGTGGTTGTTGCTGACGATTGTTCTGATGATGACACCCAAACCTATCTTAAAAGCTTAGGGGACAAGATTGTTTACCATCGTAACGAAGTGAACCTTGGTCATGCAGCAACGGTAAATGCTGGAGTTGCCAAAGCTAGTGGCGACTGGATTAAGTTCTTAGATGATGATGACTATTTAGCGCCTAACTGCACAGAAGAGATGATTAAGGCGATCGCACTTCGTCCCGAAGCTGTAATCTGCTCTTGTGTAGCGGCTCAGGTGGATGGCAATGAAGTTGAACTCTCTCGCACCCCCCAAGTTGGCCCCGGTTTAGCTTTTTATATCCCACAAGCTGATATCCACTACGGAATGCTTTTAGAGCTAGTACCTTTTGGCACACCTGTACAAGTAGCTTGTCAACGTGATGCTTTTCTGCAAAGTGGTGGTTGGGACTCCACACTCGATGCTAACTGTGATGACATCGATTCCTGGATTCGGATTGCTCAGTTTGGCGATGCTATTTTCTTCAACCAGTGTCTTGCTTACCGTACTATCTGGCCAGGTGCATATAATCAAAAGTTTTCTTTGTCTCGGCGGTTGGCGACAAATATTTTGATGAAGGAGAAAATTTACGCTTTGGTAAATGAGCAACATCGCTCAAAGATTCCTGTCTTTCAGGATATAAAAAATTATTTAAAACTCCATTGGATTTTAGTCGCACTGAAGCAAAAAAATCTCAAGAGTTTTCTTTCAATGATAGATCCATCTATACTTTCTCCTCGGTCTTGGAAGTTTTTGCTAACTGCTGTTTCATCACGCCGCTCTCAGGGAAACAATTCTCAGATTCGTAAACTTGTATTGATTGAGTTGTATGATGTCTGGCAAAATGACCAGAATAAAAGCGCCAGTCTTCAAAAGTTAGAATTAAATTCTGAGCAACTGGTGGACTTGCCCGTGAGCGCCCAGTCGAACTCTGAGCGCTAGACATTTTTGGTAAGTGTATTGAGACTCAATCTGTCACTAAACAAAGATTATGGCTTAAGATTTTTGAAAAAATCAAATAGTAATCTTTTAATTTTCAATACGATAACGTATTAACTGCTTTATTACTGTTACTGGTAATCCTAAAGCCTAAGCGATCGCAGACTCACAAAAAATCAAGAGGTTAACACCCCCGTGATGTGCAAAGCGCAGCGCCAGCGCGAAAAGAAAATTATTCTTGCAGACGAGCAATTACACAGTGCATAACTTTAATTTCATTAACAATTCGATCCAGTTCTGTGGAGAGCAGAGTTTGTTCTCGAACGGCTTGTAATGTGGGAGTTAAAGTGTTGGAATTGGTGGCAATCTCTGATAACCGAGCAGTATGTAGCTGTTGGATTTGGTTGTGAATTGCTTCGAGATAGTTATCCAGCGCTGGTAATGGTTGGGGTGGCTGTTTCTGGCCAAGGGCATCTGCTAAGTTTTCCAAAACTTGGACAATGGCATCGGCAAGTCGCTTGAGTTCAGTAAATTGGTACTCACCGCTAAATTCTCGCAGATGTTCTGCCAAAGTTGTTACCGAACTGAAAAAGCCACGAATATATGCCATCAGCGTCATTACAGGTTCGATTTCTCCCTGAATGTGACGAGGTTCGCTGAACAATCGTTGAGCTGCGGCGTTAGCGTTGACGTTCTCTAATGCTGCTTGGTGGCGTAGCATATTGATAGAATCGGCAAATGCATTATGTTGTGGATGGAGATAGTTAGCTATTACTTGCTGAAAGTAAGCAAGATTAGCTCGAATTGTCTTTTCCAATTGTGCAGGAAGTTGCTGTCGTTCCCAACGAGGGAAAAGCAAATAGCTACCAAGTAGTGCTAAGACACCCCCAGCAAAGCTATCGAAGATCCGCAATACTCCAACCTGCCAGCCACCTGCACTAATAATGTTGAGTAGCAATATGATGGCGGGAGTAAGCAGTATGGTGAATATGCTATAGCTTAACGATCGCACCGACATCGCCACAAAGACAAGCAGCAGGAAACAAACTGCACTTGCCAATTGATTCTTAACTAGTAAAATCAGAGCAATGCCAATAATTCCACCTAAAATAGTACCGATGACTCTTTGGACTGTTGTCTGTGACGTTCCCCCAAAGTTGGGTTTGAGTGCAACTAAAGCTGTGAGCGTTATCCAGTAACCTCTAGGTAGTTGCAATAGTGAGGCAATTAATTCAGCAAAAGTTGTGATCAGTGCCAAACGCAACGCATGACGAAAGAGGACTGAATCAAAAGTGAAATTATTTCGTAGCGTCTCAATAATTGTAGAACGCTCTGGTTGGGCTGGGGGGGAAATATCTCGCTGGGCAATGCTGTTACGCAGTTTTCCTTGGCTTAAATCTGTAACAATCTCTGCATCAGTATGAATTTGCTCTGCCAGCTTTGTCAGACTGGCTGTAATCTTCCCAAGGTTGAGTAAATCGGAATAGTCATTTGTGTGAGCAGTGATGGTTTGATTGAGGACTTGAGAACGCAGAATTTGCCTTTGGTGTTCTAGTGCTTCAATACTTCGATCCAGATCCCCTAAGTGAGGTGAGCTTTTTCCTTTAGCGATCGCTTGTGATAACATTTGTAGAGCAATTGCCAGCTGTTGTATCACTTGCTGAATTTCTGGCTGTAACCGAGAAAATAGTTGATGTTCGGATGCGATCGCCATTAGTTCGTTCAGTGCTACAACAGAATTGACAATTTGATTTATATCCTCAATTAATACGAGTAACTGATTTCCCCGCAGGTTAGCTCCTCTTTGCCTAGTCCAGATAGTTGTCCAGACGCTACGGGCAGATGTCAAGTTTTGAATAATTGTATCCTGAGCTTGCAAAAATCGCTGTTCCCACTCCTGACGATCCTTTGGATTTAATGCTCTGTAGCCTACCAAGTCCACAAAATTGCTTAATGAGAAATAACAGTTAGCGACTATCTGCATTGCAGGTATATAGGGACGCACCACCCACAGTCCTAATGACAAGACAGTTGTCCATGTTCCACCAGCCAGACATAGCCCACAGTGTTGAATAAGAGTAGGCAAATTAGAAAATGCAGCGAATCTAGCCAGCGCAATCACAAACATAATCGAAGTAATCAAGCTGACAGATGCAGCCACGTTGCCATAGAGATTTGCTAAACCTGTGATAAATATTACCAAGAACGTGGTGGGGACAGCTAACCAAAGATGACTGCTAACCAGACTTGCGATTAGGAACATCACAGTTACCCCAATCGTAGCTGCGATCATCGCAATCGCTCGCTGACGGTAGGCTCCGTCAACATTTACCATGCCAACGAACCAAGCTGCCATAGTGGCGATCGCACTTTCAGCAGCATGACCTGTAATGATGCCAATTCCAATTGGAACACCCAGTATAAAAAGGCTACGCAATCCAGAGGAAAGGGCGGGTTTACCTGGCTGGAGTTGAAACTGCTGCAACAACCAA
This sequence comes from Nostoc sp., assembly GCF_036917575.1. Lineage (GTDB taxonomy): Bacteria > Cyanobacteriota > Cyanobacteriia > Cyanobacteriales > Nostocaceae > Nostoc. Next base: position 90,976 of record NZ_JBALDC010000042.1, read on the forward strand.
CCCAGAGGAAGTTTATCTGTAAATGACATTATGAGACTGGCGACTATAACAAAGCGCGATCGCTTCTTAAAGCATTTTAGCCAGATATAACTGCGTGGAGGACGGCTTTATATTCGCTCAAATATATAAATCACTCAAATACTACTTGTCCTATTTCCATAGACTAATACACGATTTTGCAAGTGCGTAGACGTAGCCTACCGTAGGCATCGCACTGATCTTGCTAATACAACTTGCTCTAAATCTTTGCTTGAAAATCAAGGGTTTAACACCCGCGTAAGCAAAGAGAAGTCTGTAAAGAAAGCAATTAAACAATATCAGGCGATCGCAACTTACAGAGTAGTGGCAATCATTCTGTTAGTATACTCGTATAATCACCTATATATTTTTCAGAAATTCATAGAATCTGAAGTGTACATGAAACTCAGATATTTGATGATGCCTAGAGGTAAATAGTGCGAAATCCTAAGTTAGTAGCTCTGTTGTTAAGCTTATCTCTGGCTACGACACCCCAAGTGGCAGTAGCCCAAACCAGTATTGAACAGCTATCTCAACAAGGTAGTGCTGCCCAAACAGCCTATAAATTCTCCGAAGCCGAAGCAATTTGGTATAGAGTTCTGCAAATTGACTCTAAAAATGCTAATGCATACGTTGGTCTAGGGAGGGCGTTGGGAAGCCAGGGGAAATATGATGAAGCGCTCGCCGCTTTCCAAAAAGCCATCCAACTCGACCCCAACAATGCCAATGCATACGGCGGTTTGGTAAGGGCGCTGGGAGACCAGGGGAAATATGATGAAGCGCTCGCCGCTTTCCAAAAAGCCATCCAACTCGACCCCGAAAATGCCTATGCATACGGCGGTTTGGGCTATATGCTGGTAAACCAGGGGAAATATGATGAAGCGATCGCCGCATACCAAAAAGCCATCCAACTCGACCCCAAATATGCTAATGCATATATTAGTTTGGGCTATGTCCTGGAAAATCACGGGAAACATGATGAAGCGCTCGTCGCATACCAAAAAGCCATCCAACTCAACCCCAAAAATGCCTATGCATACGGCAGTGTGGGCAATTCACTGGTAAGCCAGGGGAAATATGATGAAGCGATCACTGCTTTCCAAAAAGCTATCCAACTGAACCCCAAATATGCTGATGCTTACAATGGTCTGGGCTACGCACTTCAGCAGCAAGGGAACTTAAAAGAGGCAATTCAGGAGTTTAAGCAAGCGACTAGGTTAGACCCGAATTATGTAACTGCCCAAAACAATCTCAAGGAAGCGCAGAGGTTGTTGGCATTGCAGCAAAAACCGCAGCCAATTGCGATCGATGATCAAAAATGGTTACCCAGTCCACAAGAGGAACCTTTAGTTGGTGTGTTGCGATCTGTGGTACGAATTATTGCCGAGATTCCCACAGGAAATAATATTGCTACTGGCTGGGTAGTGAAACGAGAGGGAAATAAGGCCTGGATTGTTACCAATCGTCATGTAGTGACGGATGCTAATACAAAACGCAGCAGCGAAAAAATTGAGTTGGAATTTTTTAGCCAACCGCCTACTGGTATATTTCTTCCCCGTTATACTGCCAAAATTCTTCAAATCACAGATGCCAATGACCCTTTAGATTTAGCCTTACTTGAAGTCACAGGCATCCCCGAAGATATTCGGCCCTTGCCAATGTATTCAGGTAGAGTTGGTCGTACCACTCAGGTTCTTGCAATTGGTCATCCTAGCAATGGCGGTGACTGGACTACTGTCTCTGGAGAGATTAGCAACGTCCTCTCCAAAGATAACAAACTACAAATAACAGCCACCCTCGCCGAAGGTAATTCTGGGGGACCAGTGATTGACAAAGATAATCAGCAGGTTGTCGGTCTCATGGTGGCAATTTTAGACCCCAATCAACAACGCCAGGATGCAACCAAAACTAGTCAGGGTGAACTATCAACTCCAGCCACAGGTGGCTTTGGTTTTGCTTTCGACATGGATGTAGTGATTAAAAAACTCCGTAACTGGGGAATACCCTAACTATGAAATATCAACTTTTACTCACAACTATATTTCTTATCAGCCTTAGCACCCTTCCAGCCCAAGCGGCTTGTAATGGTGGTAACCCCCAATCAATAGCTTATATTCGCCGGGACAACAACCGCTGCGAAGGCATTCAACCCAGAGAAGTTGTTAGTGGCATTAACCTAATTTCCCTTGTCACTCGTGGCATTGACAAATATCCCAACCTTCTGACTTTGCTAATTCCCCGCCTTGGTAACAGTACTCCAGAAGTGACAGTGGAATCCCTAAACAAAAATTATCTTTTGGATAACTTATCTTTGATACAAAGTCAGTCTCGTTTCACCTTTCCCTTAAAACCCGATGTTTTAAACAAAGCCGCAATTCTCCCAAACACGCTACGCGCCTTAGCTGAGGTCAACTCGGTTTATCTACCTGTGACTATTGGGCAACCCTCTGGACAGTATGAATTTGTTTTTTACACTTCTAATCGGGCGAAATTCTCCACCTTTGAAATCCTCCGCAACAGTAAAGTTGTTTATAGCAAACCTCGTAATAATGCCCAACGTGGCGAAGTAATTTTCACCTGGAATGGACGCAAAGCACCAGCTGGCAGCTATGAAATCCATGTAGTTGCTGAACAAGAACGAATTGGCAGACCACCAGAGAAATTTGATCGACGTTTTAAATTTGAACACAACCCAAAGTGGTTGATATAAATCATGGTACGCAGGCAAAAGTCTGAGATGAAACTTCTCTTATTCTTCAGATGGTTACTACAAGTAATCAGAAATTTTATAATCACACTGGTAGGTTTTTTGGGTGCAGGCGTAAATTATATTCGCCAGGGCTTCAAGCATTTGAGAAAATTCTTGGCTCGAAAAAAGATAGTGATTTTCGTATTACTTTTATTGCTAAGTTTTGGAACCATCACTTTTTCTATTATCCTTCCTCATAGTCATATATTTGAAGGTAGCCTGACTGTGGGAGAAATAAGCTTTACCTATAATGGACAAGAACCAAAACTCTTTCTCCAATCAATGCGTAGTATCAGTAACTTAGAAAGTGAAGGCGTTCAAACTCTGAATTTTGCAGGAAAGTTTGAAAGTGAATCATTCCCTCAACTTAATCAGTTAAAAGACCTTAAAATTGAACTTAATAGTAGCGAAAGTAAATTTATTATCGCTCCAGCGAATTCTAAATTACCCAGCGAAATAGACCTAACTAAACTACTACTACAACCAAATACAGAAGTAGCTGGATTAAGCTACGACTCTTATAATAAGAGGCTGGATTTTTCTCTACAACCTCAGCCTATATCAAAGTTAGATAATAAACCAAATGATTTAAAACTTTATTTGGGAGAGCAACCACTTAAAGTTAGTTTAGAAGGTTATGAATTACCATCTGTAAAATTACCAAATAGGCCAGAACAGACTGTACTAGAATTTATTTACCTTCCAGATAACAAAGAATTAAATTTAGAATTAGCAAAAGATACTAACTTATATATTACCACAACTGCACCTTACAAAAATGATTTAGAACAATGGTTTCGGGGAAAAATATTTACTAAAAATGTAAACTTTCAACGAATAGATAGGAGCGGTGATATCAGGGATGATTTAGCTATTTCCACAATTATTGAAGGCAAAATTCGTATGGTAGAGCAGGAAAAGGATATTAAAGACAATCAGTTTCTCATGGGAGAAAAGCCTGATATTCCCCTAAATATAGAACTGATACGCTATCTTCAGATTGTTCCCAATAAGGGGTTAGAAGTTCGCATTGCTGGTAAAGCTCAACAGATTAAAATCGGTCTAGATAAGGATTTTCCTGTTTCCAGTATTCAAGGAAGCTGGTTAGATGGTATTTTACCCCGTGATGCGATTATTGCTATATTCTCTTTCGGGGCTGCTACTATTAGTTATTTATTATCTGTTTTAATTGACAATATATCGAAATCTGCCCCAAAATCTTGAATAGTATCTTGTTTATAGCATTTATCCTATAAAGGCGTAAAGTATACAGAGGAAGAGAAGGAAAGAGGTAGTTAATAATTACAAATTACTCAAATACTACTGTCCTATTTCCATATACTAATACACGATTTTGCAAGTGCGATCGCACCGCTCTTGCTAATACAATTCTCTCCAAATCTTTACCTTTTCTCACCAAATCATCAACTTCATCACGGTGACTGACTCGTACCACATCTTGTTCAATAATTGGGCCTGCATCTAAATCAGGAGTTGCATAATGTGCCGTTGCTCCAATAATTTTTACACCCCGTTCAAAAGCTCGGTGATAAGGGTTTGCTCCGATAAAAGCTGGTAAAAATGAATGATGTATATTAATAATTTGCGGAAATTGACTAATAAAATTTGCACTAACAATCTGCATATATTTCGCCAATACAACTAAATCTATTTTGTATTTACAAAGTAATTCTAGTTGTTGGGCTTCTTGTTCTGATTTATTGTCTTTATTTATGGGAATATATTGAAACTCAATATTAAATTGTTCTGCTACTACTTTTAAATTAGAATGATTACTAATAATTAAAGGAATTTCAGCAATAAATTCTTTAGCGCGTTGTCGCCAAATTAAATCAAATAGACAATGGTCTTGCCGACTTACCCAAATAGCAATGCGTGGTACTGTATCAGAAAAACGTATTTCCCATTTAGCGCCTAAAGGTTGTGCGATCGCATTAAATGCCGGGGCAATAAATTCTCGTGGCAAATTAAACCCATCTAACTGCCATTCAATGCGCGTAAGGAATAACCCAGCAGCAAAATCTGTATGCTGGTCTGCATGGATAATATTACCACCGTTAGAATAGATGAAATTGGCAAATTTTGCCACCAATCCCCGTCGATCGGGACAGGAAATCAGCAATGTTGCTGTCGGATTTGTCATAATAATATCGCCAGATTTGGAATTAATTATTTGCTGTTTGTCGGACTCGGATTGGGAATGGTGAGTGGAGGAAGTTTCTGACTATTATCTACAGGTTGTTTCCACTCTGATAATTCCCGATTCACAGCATTTGCAAAATCTGTAGATACCAACAGCACATTTATATAACCATCAGGTTTTGCAGCAGGGTCAGCTTGAGCATACAAGAAACGACCATTAAAGTTAGATTTACCCAAAATTAGCTGATGGCTTTGTCGGTTTTTCAGGGTTATATTAATAGTTGCTTGGGCTGGATCTAAGGCAAATTCTCCAAGCTGTTTTGCTGGAGTTGATAAAGTGCGATCGCTATTACCTTTGACCAATAAATCCATTAGATAAGAAACAATAGCATCATTTGCTGGATCCGATATGGGAGATTTGATTAACCACTTGGGCTTACTAGAAGATTCAGGGTTTCGTTCCAGACTCAGGGTGAGTTTTTTTGTATTGACTGTTAAAGACTGCACATCATCTTCTCCAAAAGAGAAAATTTTCTGTTTTTGCTCTTTTGCTTCTTCTCGCACAGTTGCACCCCGAATTTCATGGAAGTAAACAAAACCACCCAAACCCAGGGCTAGCAGTATCAAAATTAAAGTTGTTCGCGGCAATTTCATTTTTTAGTCATTTGTCATTTGTCAATTGGAATTGAGGGAGAATTCTTCACTCTACCGTCGTTTCCACCAAATAATAACTGCGATCGCAAACCCAATTAAGGGTAAAACTAACAGAGATGACAATATTAAAAGATTACCTTGGGTGGTTGTTAGGGTTATCCGCCGATTTTTCGGTTCTTTGGGACGAATGGAAAGGGGTTGCTCATCCTGTTGACTCAGCCAAGTAACTGAGTTGAGGAATACATCTCCATTTAATTGCTGTTGAAACAACCCATCGGTGGCAAAATCGGAATTTCCTAAAACTACTAACCGTGACTCGGTAGCTGTTTGAGATGAGGCAGTAGGGGAGGCAGGGGGAGTGGGGGAGGTAGGGGGAGCAGGGGAGGCCTTGCTTTGAGTGCTTGGCGATGGTAAAGGTAACGCTTGCGGAGTCTTGGGAGAAGGGGAAGGAGTCGGGCTAGTCTTGCTTTGAGTGGTTGGTGATGGTAGGAGTGAAGGTGTGGGTGAAGCTTGGGGAGTGGAAGTAGATTTGGGTGTTTGTTTTCTTGTTAAAGCAACGCCCAAGGTTAAAGGGCCTTTGAGGTCTTTATCTGCATTAAACTCCAATTTTTCGCTTTGGAGGTCGCTTTCTGCCCAACTGCTGGGGTAGGGTTTAGTTCGTAACAGTGGAGTAGCCTGAACACCAGACACAGAGGTAATTTCCAGTGGACGGGCAATCGGATAAAAAGAATTGCCGTTACCGAAATCTTTGGTAATTGGATGTTTTCCGTATTCTGTTACTAAGGGCGCAGCAGGGCCAAGTCCTACAACGCTTTCGCCAGAGACATCGACTGCTAAACGATTATCCAGACGAACACCCCACTCTTGTAGCAAGCTATTAAGTTTGGGATCGGTATTAGGATCGATCATCAGCAGTAAGTTACCGCCACGATTAAGGTAATCTTGCAAAGCTTTGACTTCACCCTCAAACAGTCCTCGTTTGGGGCCTGCTAGTATTACGACAGCCGCATCTTGAGGAACTTTGGAAGTTTCTCCCAAATTCAACGGTGATGTTGTGAAATTTTTATCGCCTAATCCCTGAACTGCTTGTGATATTGCATCTTTACCAGGCGAAAGTTGGCGTTCACCATGACCTTGCAGTAAGTAAACTTTGGCTGTGGTTGAATTTGTTAGTTGTTGTAAGCGACTAGTTAATCTGATTTCTGACAATCGCTCATTTTCATTTATTGTTTGTACTAATTGCCGTTTATCGCCAGATTCTAAATAAACTTCTCCATAATCTTTAACGCCAAACTTTTCTGCAAGTCCTGGTCTAGCTTGGGGGTCGATATACTCGTATTTAAATTTTGAGCTTTGGCGTTGATAATTTTCTAGCAGTTCTCTGTCTTGGGGATTTTGGGTAACATCAAACACCCACACTTTAACTGGCTGTGGTAAAACCCTTACTAATTCACGTGACTGGGGTGCGAGGGTAAATAATTGAGCCTCTGTTAAGTCTGCCCGCAAGTGATAACGAGTTCCCAAAAAGTTTATCAATCCCAAAATTGCCAATACTGCCAGAGTTGCCACTAGGGCATTAGTCCCAGCTTGGGTAGAACGACGGTTCCACCAGTTACTCTGGTAGCTTTGCCATATTAAGCCTAAGCCACTGATGACAATTCCCCCAATCAAAAATACTAAGGGAATTAATCCCCACTGTTCAGAGACTAATCCAACTGTTAAGCCGACAGTAATTAGGAACGGGCCCAACCAAAATAGATATTTCCAGAGTTTATTTTTTGCAACTATCTTCATATTTGTCATTTGTCATTGTTTATTGGTCTAAAAATAGTGGCAAGTAAAAATATATGGACGAAAATTAAGTAACTAAAAATAAGAACCAATGACAAATGACTACTGCCTTTGAAAGCGCAGGGCATCAATTGATTGAGCTGTAAGAAAAATTCCCAAAAAAATGTAACTGGCGAATAAAATCAAGGCGCTAGTATCAAAAATGCCTTGGGTTAAAGTGTTGTAATGTTTCAGCAACGACAGATAACCTAAAGCTTCGCCTACAGGGCCAGGGACAATTTTGGCGATTAAATCAATCAATAACAATAATAAGATTACTGCAAAGGTAAAAACGGCAGATAGAATTGTGCTGTCTGTTAATGAAGAAATAAACATTCCTACTGATAAAATTGCCGCCGCTAGTAAGATTAATCCAATATGACCGAGCAAGGGAATTGAGGGTGTCATTGGTGGATTTGAGCCGCTAATAGCGATCGCTTCCAACACTAGCATGGGTGCAACCATTGTGATAAAAAATGTGATCACGCCTAATAATTTACCTACAGCTACCGCCCAATTGGTGATTGGTGAGGTGGCTAATAGTTCTAAAGTGCCGCGCTTGCGTTCTTCGGCATAGAGTCCCATCGACAGTATGGGCAGAATAAACAACAATAGCCACCCCATGCGATCTAAAAATGCCCGGATAAATTCGTAGGGGACATCTATCGGTGGTACTGGTACTCCCAGTTGTTGTCCTTGTGCATCTATTGCCGCAACTCCTACCAAAATGCCGTCTGGCCCTAGCAAAATCATCACGAAGAATAACCCGGCGATGAACCAAAATATGCCTGCGATCGCGTAAGCTAAAGGCGATACAAAATAACTTTGTAACTCTCGGCGATAAATGGCAATAATATTACTCAGCACTATACCCATTTACGCTGCTTCTCCTTCGTTGTCTGCTGCTAAGTCTACCTCAGGATCGAAATTCTTTTCTTCTGTAGTTAGTTGCAAGAATACATCTTCTAAGGTAGCGTTAACCCGCCGCAGTTCGTGTAAACCGAATCCTGAACGCACTAATGTTATGGCAATATCGCGTCCTGGTTCTTTTCCCGGTTGCGATATCACCCGCAGGTAAGCGCGATTTTCCTGGGGTTGATGGTTGTGCATTCCGGCTGTGGGAATTGATTCTACCAAACTCACACCCGCAACCTTTTGTAATACCTGTTTTGCTAGGGCGGCTTCTCCTTCTATCTCTAGTTCATACCCTGAGCCGCCTGTCAACTGAGTCATCAGGTTTTCTGGTGTATTAGTTGCCACAACTTTACCGCGATTGATGATGGCGACGCGGCTACAAGTCATACTTACTTCTGGCAGAATGTGTGTGGAAAGAATAATTGTGTGAGTACCAGCAAGACTTTTAATTAAATTCCGCACCTCAATTATTTGTCGGGGATCGAGTCCAACGGTGGGTTCATCAAGAATGATTGCTGGAGGATCGTGAACGATCGCTTGAGCAATTCCTACACGTTGGCGATATCCTTTAGAAAGTTTGCGGATAATCACCCGCCGCTTGTCTTCTAAATTGCAGCGTTCGATGGCGGCTGTTACCTTGTTGGGGCGATCGCCTGCTGGAACTCCCTTAATTCGGGCGACAAAATGCAAAAATCCCTCCACCGTCATATCTGGATATAACGGCGGTGTTTCCGGTAAATAACCAATCCGTTGGCGCACAGCCAGGGAATTTTCATGGACATCATAACCAGCAATCCGGGCATTTCCATTAGTTGCCGGTAAATAACCAGCCAGAATCCGCATAGTTGTAGTTTTACCAGCGCCATTGGGGCCCAACAACCCTAAAATCTCCCCAGGCTCGACGCTAAAGGTGACATCAGTAATCGCTGGAGTAGAGCCGTATATTTTACTCAGATGTTCAACTTCAATCATCCGTATAGTGGCGATCGCAAATTATAGAATACCCAACAATCTTAGATCGCAATATTGGGTATGGAGGATTGGCACTAAGATTCGCCGACAACGGGTAAAGTTCCTGAAAAATCTCTTTGTATCAAAATAATTGATAACTCATAATTGATTATGTATATGAAATTAATAGAACTAATTGCATCAGTTCTATTAATTAGTTTTCTTTTTAGTTGTAGAGATTGTGAGGCTAAAATAACTGCAAATTTCAGTTACATAAAGCAGCTGCTGACAACTAAAAAATGTTCCAAGTGTGATTTAGGTGGTGCAGAGTTCTGTATTGTCCCCTTCCCCTTTAACCTTTACCCTTTTCCCCCCTCTTGCAAAAAGCACTTTTGCAAGAGGTCTATTCTTTTGTAAATGACCTGGAAATGCGATCGCTAATAAAGAGATGTCAACACTTTATCTGCTGCTGCTCGGAATGCAGTTGCAGCACCAGCGCTCATATCCCGTGGCGCACAAATGCGATTTCTTACATAGGCAAGTGCGATCGCACCAATCGCAGCCGCAGTGGGATCGGCATTATCTTTACCACCCACGCGTCCCCACGGTAATGCTGCACCATTGCCATTGATCAGATAGTCAGCTAGCAATCTGAGGTGAAAATCAACCGTTTCTTTAACGGCTGTTGTGTCGCCATTGACCGCCAATGCTTGCACCCCAGAGTTTTTCAGAATATCTCCTAAAGCAACTTCTCGGTTATCAGTCAACCTCTCAGCCGCTTCGGCCCGAAATTGGATTTCTTGGCTAACAGTTGGGTCAGGGGGCAAAGGATTACCGATTGGTGTCACGCCCCATCGGCGACGCAAAAGTAAATTGTTGGTAGTATCATCCGATTTGACGCGGTGATAAGCAGGACGCTGTTTGAGCGCTTCAAACCAAGCGTTGATCCGAGGATACCGGGGATTTCCCTTGAGATGATATCCCCGATAAACGGGTAAGTTAGCCGCCAATCTATCTAAATGGGGACTATAGGTAATATCTACCACGCTAAATGTTGATAAAAAGTATGGGCCAGGATACTTTCCGAGAAGTTGCTCCAATTCGTCTAATTTCGCTTCAAAAGCTGCTTGTAAGCTTGCTAATTCATTCGGATCTTCTGGAGCTTGTCTAAGAAATTTATAAGCGATATCTCTGATACCATTGGTTTCAGCATCCTCAAGCCACTGCCTAGCAACGGCGTTTTCCTCTGGGTTTTCAGGAAGCAAGGTTGACCCAAATCTTTCTTCTAAGGCTAACAGAATATCTTTGGATTCATAAACTAACTTGTCCTCAATTTTCGCCGCCGGGACAAGGGTTGTGGGAACTAAATCAATATACCATTTAGGCTTGTTAGTCAAGTCGATAAACTCTGTTGCAAAAGGAATTTCTTTTTCTTCGAGAGCAAACCAAACCCGTTCACAAAATGGACACCAAGAGTTGGTATCGCGGTAGAGCAGTACTGGTGGTTCTGTATCTGGTGGCAGTTTATGGAGACTGCTAGGTATGGGAGCAGTAGAAGGAGATTGCCCTGGTCTACGCACCCGTCGAGCCGGGGTATTTTTTCGGGCAATTTCTAATAGTTGTTCCCAATTAGCTACTGTGTCTTGAATTGACATATTTTACCTTGGTTTAAGTTAAGTTTATTTCCACAAATGAGTCAGAGTTGATTTATAAAGTAAATCTAAGTACGGTGCTTTAGGCTAAAGCCATAACACACCATACTGGCGTAGCAAGGCTAAATTGTTGCAAAAAAATTGAAGTTGGGTTTTGTTTTCCAACACTCCAATCAATATAGGGTTTGGTGTAACTCAACCCAAACTACATCTATTTTTTAATAGATAAAAAGCTAAAATTTTGAACTTTGACCGTTAAGTACTGTAAATCTATATGCTTATCGTAGTTAACGGTGATTATCACATGAAAATAGTTTGAAAGCAAGATTTAATATATCTATTTTTTGACTTACTGAAGCCGTCAAAATCAGAAAAACCTCTATAAATTCGAGTCATATAGAGGAAAAAAACCTGAAGTTAAAAAATATACTTAAACAAACAAGTGTATAAAGTCAAGTTAAGAGCTGCTAATAATCTAAAATACTTGCTTGCAATTTCATCGAATGTAGCCTAAGAGTGAAGCACCCCATCCAATGAAGGCGCTACCAAAGACTAATATCGTATCCGTTTAAAGACTTATCATTTAGACCGCAGGGGGGCAGGGAGCTCTTAGCAGGGGGAAAGAGGCTTTTGCCCTTTTTGCACAGATGCGAGAATTATAGCTAATTAAGCGGACATGATATAACCATGCAGGATTGATACGAAAGTGAATGGCTAAAATGGCTGAGACGATCGCGATCGCCGCGCGGATTCCAAGCGCACGCGTTGGCACCGTTGAAATTCGACCTGTAATTGAAGTTGCAGGCTTGCCAGAGAATTTTTCAAGAGGGAGTAGAGATAAGGGAGTAGGGAGTAGGGAACCCATGCCTAAAGACATGGGATTGGAATAATGACGTTTTATGTCTCGTACTACGTATCTCGACATAATTATTTGATTGTTAGGGGGCTTTAGACCCTAAACTTTAGTATTTATTGCACATCTCTACTCCCTACTCCCTACTCTCTGTTTTTCGTAACTGCACTCAACCTCAACCCAAAAGGAGAGATAACGATGACAACCAAAAGCACGATCGCAACTAATGAAGTTCAGATTCGCCAACTAATTACCGAGCAACAACGTGCCATCTGCACCAAGGATGTTGAGCAAATTATGTCCCATTATGCCACCGAAGTGATCATCTTCGATGTTAAACCTCCTTTCCAAACCCAAGGAAAAGATGCTTGGAGTCAAGTGTGGTGAGAATGTTTGCCTTACTTCCCCGATACCTTTGAGATTGAAACACGAGACCTCAAAATTACTGTCAGTGAAAACTTAGCGGTTGCACATTGGCTATTTCGCTTCACACGAACCCAAAACCATCCAGCAATGCAGACGTGGATGCGCGTCACCACTGTCTGCCAGAAAAATCAAGGCAAATGGCAGATATTACACGAACATCTCTCGGTTCTATTTGATCCAGAGACTTCTCAAGCTGTATTCACGCTCAACCCATAAACTAATCTACTGAGCCAACGCTATGAAACTTAATCCTTATCTCATGTTCAACGGCAACTGTGAGGCAGCGTTCAAGTTCTACGAACACTGTCTTGGCGGCAAAATTGTCATGATGCGCCGTACAATAATTCAAAAGAAGAATCCATGAATACTCAAATTTTCGTTAATCTGCCAGTCAAAAACCTCAATCAATCAATCGAGTTCTTTACTCAACTCGGCTTTGAGTTTAATTCTCAATTCACTGACGAAACTTCCACCTGTATGATTGTGTCCGAAAACATTTTCGTCATGCTCTTGACCCATGAGAAGTTTAAGACGTTTACTCCCAAAGAAATTTGTGATGCCACAAAAAGCACAGAAGTGCTTGTGTGTTTATCTTCTGATAGCCGAGAACAAGTTGATGAAATAGTTCGCAAGGCTGTCGCCGCTGGTGGAACAATCTACAATGAACCGCAAGATCATGGTTTTATGTATGGACATGGATTCGCTGACTTAGATGGCCACATTTGGGAAATTATCTACATGGAGCCAAGCGCAATAAATCAAGGTTGAAAATTTCATGTTTGAGGAATTATAGTAGTTCCCATTCAGATGTAGTACAACGTCATATCGTATCTGTATGGGAACCACTATAGCTGTAATACACAAATGCAAATACTCTTACCGAAGGGAGGGGAAAAGGGGAAAGGAAAAAAGGGGTGCATGAGGAAATTATTTTAAATACGCATAAAATTTTTTCTTTTCTTTTCCCTAATACGGGTTTAAAGCCCCCTCGATCTCACGTGGTTTTATTTTGGTGTTATTGTCACAATCAAGAACTCCAAAATCCTTACCCTTTCCCCCTCTTCGTGAACTTTTTCAAATAGCTCTTTGCCGCACATGTCGCCCATCAAACCCTTGCTTAATCCAGTTCAGACATTCATATTCAGATTTGAATAACTTTGGAGCTGCAATATTATTCAATAACTCTGGTGGGTAATGGTCATAAAAATATTTATCTCCTTCTTGGAAGATGATAATTAAATTGTTCCGATAAACATAGCGAGACTTAAAACTATCCCCCAGATGAACAGACTCGGAATTTTGATCGATATGCTCTTTAGCAATATCAATAATGTTACTAACCTCACCTCCATAGATTTGTGCTGGATTTTCTGCTTTATGAAATTCGCTTCTGTGCCCAATTTCAGATAGCATTTTATACGAATAAATTTCGTAATTATCCGCCTTGCCAAAAACAAATGGAATAATGAGATATCCTTTATATGAAACTGATTTTTCATAAAGAAGACGACTCATATCAACCTCCTTTGGTAGAACTACTCTGAAAAAACTTTTACTTTAATAAAAAAGTATGACAACACCAATTATCTACTAAATACGCTCACAATAAACTGAGTTGATTAGGGGGATGCTCAAGGTTATTCCAAGGTAGGGGTGGAACTGGTGTACTACTCTGTTCTAATAGCTGTTGGAAGTGACGGGCTGTGTTGGGCGATCGCGCTTCTATTGGACAATGGACAAAGAAATAAATTCGCACTCCCATCTGTAACCATTGCTGAATCTGCCTTACCCACTCTTCCATAAATGGCTGATTCACTGATAAATTCGGATGAGAAATAAACCGAATTAAAGTAAAAGATGCTGTCACACTCAATTGCAACGGTAATTTCGGTTTGCGCCGTTCCGATTGTAATTGTGGGTCATCATCTCCAGTGTAAATGGGGCGTGAGTCTAACAGTACTCGTCCGACACCTAACTTTTCTAAAAGCGCCGTCAAATTACTAGCATGGGGTTCCTTGAACCAGTCGGGATGCCGAACTTCCACTGCTAGGGGTGATTCTGTACGCGGCCAAGCTTCCAGAAAGTTGGACAAATCGTCAAGTAATGCAGGTGCATAGCTGGGTGGTAACTGGGCAAATATTGGCCCAAGATGCTTACCTAAAGGGCGCATCCCTTCCAGAAATTTTAAAGCAGTCGGAATATAAGGTTTTAGCAATCCTTTATGGGTAATATCTCGTGGTAATTTTAGACAAAATTCAAAACCTGCTGGTGTGTCGGCAGCCCAACGGGTTACAGTTTCTTGGTTAGGCACGGCATAAAAGGTGGTATTACCTTCTACAGTGGTGAAGCGACGACTGTAGAGATGCAGAAAATCGGCAGTGCGAGTACCTTGGGGATAGAGTTCGCCTACCCAACCTTTATATGCCCAAACAGCACAACCGATAAAAAAGTTCACAGTGCCTAAAAGCCTTGATGTATCATATTCAATTTTACAGGCATATAGCAGTTTTCAATTGCATTGCATAAGAGTAATTTATGTACTGATACATTTTAGTTAAGGGTGATTGGTGTAGATAATTGGTTTTTAAGACACGATAAATCGCGTCTCTACATGAGCGATAAATTGCGTATCTACATGAGAGTTTTGGTGTTATGGCACAACCTCACTTATTGATAAATTGAACCATCAGGCATAATTGCCCCTGCTAAGTTAGTCCCAACTAATTTAACCAGAAGACGCTCACCAGAGCGAATCCGCGCTCCCGTCAAGTCGGCTCCTCGCAAGTCGGCCCCACTGAGATCCGCTCCAATCAAATTAGCAGCGCGTAAATTCGCTTCCCTGAGATCGGCTAAAAGTAGGTTTGCCCGAAATAGATTTGCTTCAGATAAATCTGCACCTCTGAGGTTGACTTTGTGCATAAAACTATCGCTGAGATTAGCACCACTCAAATTGGCATAACTTAGATTTCTGCCAGATAAGTCTTTATTGCTCAAATTTGCGCGACTGTAGTCTTTGCCGCTTAAATCTGAGTTTTGTTTTGGTGGTTTCTGGGTTGGTTGAGATGGTTTTTCCTGTTGAGGTGACGGTGAGTAATGTGTGGTTTGATATGTAGTTTGATATGTAGTTTGCTGTGTAGTTTGATGAGTGGTTTGATGTGTGGTTTGAGGTTTGGTTTTTAGAGAGCGCAACTTTTCACGAGCTTCATTTATAGCTTTCAGCTTGTCTTGTGCTTTCTGCTGTAAACGGAGATTGTCTTTGGGAATGCGATCGGGATGCCAAACAAAGACTAAATCTTTGTAAGCCTGGTTTACTTCTTCAAGTGTTGCTCCAGGCTCTAATTCCAAAATTCTATAGTACCGCTCCAGATCGCTCATACGATATTTTGGTGGACAATCAACTTAATTATGAGTGATGGAGCCATCTATACGCTGCATTATTTATTATGGATTATAGGATATGAAGCATGGGCAGAGACTTAAGGATAAGGAGAATTGGAGCAAGGGGAAGGGAAAGACTTGTTACAAGTTCTAACTTTAGTCCCCTTGTCCCCTGCTTTCCTGCTTTCCTGCTCATCTCCCCATCTCTCCATTTCTCCATCGAGCGATCGCTCTAAAATATGCTGCGACTGGAATTTGATAAACTTCTATATAAATCCAAACAATAATTGATAAATGTGATAAGAAGGTTAATATTGTCCAAATATATGGCATCCAGGTAATGGGTTCTTTCAGATTAGCAGGAAAATAGTAAGCTACTATGCCAATTAGAGTAGTAGGAAAAATTATAAAAATTGCTGCTGCTAGTCCATAACCCCAACCTAATTCCACACCTTCCAACTGGCCTTCTGTCCAACTAAACCCATTCCAACGCCAAATTAAAGGTGGTTGCCTAGAAGGCATCTTGATTTGCTGTTGTTCTAAGTTGACTGTAAAAATCTCTTGGCAAAAGTCGCAAGCCATAGCTTCCATCAATGGCATGTGAGAAATCTTACCTATTCGACAGACTGGGCAGGGATAAGCTCCATAATAGTCGAAAGATTGGGTTAAGATTTTGGAACTGGGCATAATCAGACTGATGATCCTAAAAAATTGATCTGGTTAATGAGAATTTGGGTAATAATGTATGACGGTTGTCGATTCCCTGCAATCAGCTTTCGTAAGATGAAATCATAAGTCAGGAGAATTATATATTTTAACTTCTCAATCCTGGCTTTTTGTTTTGAGGTTATATAACTATCGTAATGTCTAATGACAAGCCGCTTTTTTCGCTACGCAAATAAACAACTAGTACAATCTAGAACAGGGTGTGATTTTGAATTGTGCAAAGCGTGATTAGTCTTAATCCCCAGAGTTGTACTGAGTCTATCGCTTTTTTATAGTTTATGCAGGTCTTGACAAAGCCGACTTTTCCTGCTATTTTTAAAGTCATATAGGTATATTTGTTAATTTTTCTAGCAAAAATTCCGCAAATGCTTAACACAAATTCCTACTTTTATTTTTGGTTTGGGGTGGTTCACCGGGAGTGAATTAAGTTTCCTAATGGAAACCGCCCAGTGAACCGCAGAGCAAACTCTGCGGTTTTTGTTTTTTTAAGGAGAATTTCATTGTCATGACTTATTTCAGTAGCTGGTTTTACGGCTTTTACTTTTGGCCCAGAATAAATTCCGGGTAAATAGCGTCATGCCAATAAATCAGAACGCGCCCGGAACTCTTGAAGGTTTCGGGCTTTTTTATTGTTATCGGGGACTGGGGATTGGAAAATAACTCTTGTCCTAATCCCCAATAACTAATACCCCATACCCAATATCCAATACTTAATTTCTCTGGAGAATGTAATCATGATTAATGCCAAACTTGCTGCACAATCCCATCTAAACCACCAGACAATCGTTAAAATCTCGAAAGAAGTCGCTTTCGGCGGTAAAGAATTGGTAATCATCGGTGGCCCCTGCACTGTTGAAAGCTTAGAACAAATGGAGATAGTCGCCGAAAAGTTATCTACTGCATCAGTACAGGGGTTGCGTGGCGGTGTTTACAAACCCCGCACATCTCCTTATGCTTTCCAGGGTATGGGAGAGTCAGGGTTAGAGATTTTAGCCAAGGTGCGATCGCATTACGATATGCCAGTTGTCACGGAGGTGATGTCAATTTCCCAAATTGAAGTAGTCGCCGCCCACGCTGATATGCTGCAAGTTGGTAGCCGCAATATGCAAAACTTTGATTTGCTCAAAGCTTTGGGACAAGCTGGTAAACCAATACTGCTCAAACGTGGTTTAGCAGCGACTATAGAAGAGTTTGTCATGGCTGCTGAATATATCCTCAGCCACGGTAATCCTGATGTGGTGTTGTGCGAAAGAGGTATTCGCAGCTTCGATGATTACACCCGTAACGTCCTAGATTTAGGGGCAGTGGCAGCACTCAAGCAAATAACTCACTTGCCTGTAATTGTAGATCCTTCTCATGCTGTTGGTAAACGGGAGTTGGTCGCACCTGTGGCTAGGGCTGCGATCGCTTGCGGTGCAGATGGATTAATTATTGAATGTCACCCAGAACCAGAAAAATCTGTTTCTGATGCCCGTCAAGCACTTTCTTTGGAAGATATGGTGCATTTAGTTAATAGTTTAAAGCCTGTAGCCACAGCCGTTGGGCGTATTATATCATCAGATGTCGGGGCGGGCTTGTCACCTGCCCCGATTTTTTGTGCTGCTTAAATTTCACACAAGGCGAACGCTTGAATGTTTGAAGTCAAAATATTTCTTTTGGCTTAAGGATAAATAGCGATCGCTTTTATAAAATTAAGTTGTTACTTCAGCTATTCTATTTGTTCTCAAACATATTTTTGCAACACAATCTTTTATACATAGCAATCCTATCTGGTTTGTGAAAATTCTTGGTGTCCAGATCCCCGACTTCGTAAAAGTTGTCAGGGATCTAACTTTTCACGACTGATTTAGAATTGCTATATAAATCTAAATTATCCTTTTAACAAATAAGACTATTTGATTTTATTCTATAAATCGTTTTATCCTGAAATCAGTAGATATTTTAATTTCTACTAAATTGTTTAAACAAGTTTTAGTATACCGAGCTTTCAACTTTGATAATCCAAAGAAGGACAATAACTAAATGCTAGAGCAGCAGATTGATTGCCCCATCAGACCTAAGACAAGTGCGATGAGTGTAAAACTTTTTCAAATCACTCTAGTGATATTAATATTGTTAATCGACTTAGTAATTGCTTTCCCCTCTTTGGCAGAAAGTACGCTTTCTTTAACTAGCAATCCTAACAACTTTCGAGTTGGGCAAAAAGTCATTTGGCTTTACAAACCCCGCACAGATTCTAGCGATGTCCAAAAAATTCCTGCCGAAATAGTCAAGTTAAGTTCTAAGCAAGTGCAAATCAAGGTTTACAAACATAACAACGAATTTGTCAATCGTTGGGTGAATCCAAACAAGCTTGAGAATTCCACAAAAATTAAATAGTCAGTACTCTAAAATTTCGCTAATTTAATCGGTGCTGCTATAACAATTTTAAATGAGATTGTGAAAATTATTATTATGGTCATTCTTGGTGATTTGTCCTTTATTATTTACAATTACAAAGGACAAATGACTAATGACAGCCAACTCCAAAAATATTTCACAAATGATTTAGGACTGCTATAGTTAAAATTCTCTTGTGTGGGTTTTGTTTTGATAATTAGCATCTTCAGTACCAAGCAGTTTGTCCCAGAACGTAAAATACAAACCGTAATGTACTTTATATTTGCGATGATGTATGGAATGATGCATAGAACCAATAAGCCACTTTCCAATCCAGTAACTTTTAGAGGAGGGAAATAGTTCAAATCCGAGATGGGTAAACACTGCCCACACTGTCATAGTTATAAGTGCAGCAACTAAGGTGACAAAATGCAGTGGAACTATGAAGCTTACACCTACAAAAAAAAGTGCTTGTACGATCGCTTCTGGTAAATCGAAGGCAGAGGAACTCCAGGGTGTTGGCTCGCCTGAACGGTGGTGTCCATAATGCATCCATCTAAAAATTAGCGGCTGATGAAACATCCGATGGACAAAATAAAAGTAAGTATCCTGAAGAATTAGCACTACAATAAAGCTAACTATTAAATACCACAGTCCGTATTTCCAGATGTCAGTGTATAACAGCGTTGCTCCCAAATTATACTCTGAGATCATAAATGCTCCAGAAATAGCGAAAACTACTGTGGAGATTACTGATAATTCAATATCCTTTTTTATCGAACAAGTCATTAACGGTTTCAAACGCAAACTCTTGTTGGCGAGATACTTGCCCAGAATTAAATAAAAGAGCAAGTATGCTCCACCAGCAATCAGAAAGTATCGAGCAAGAGTGATACCGAAGAAGGAAAAGCAATAATACCAAAATGAGTGGTTCGTCAATTAGACCCATCCGTAATATTAATTCGGTGAAATGAAAATGCTGATCATGTCCAATTGTTTTGGTCTTCATTACCAAAAATAAGCAAATTACGATTTAATTTGTTAATAGACAAAACCCACTGCTTATTTTACAGCATTAAGTAGTTTAGCAAATATATATTAAATTTTATTAAGAAAAGTTAAACTAATTTTAGTATATCTATAAAATATAAGTTATTACTATTCATGAAAAAAAGGTTATTGGTTAACTGAAATTGTGGTAAATACCTAATTTTGCAACCAAGCTATAATTTATTTAAATCGTTCGTTTATATTGTATATTCTAACAAGAACTGGCTTGATTTTTAAACAATTGTGTTTTTCAATACATAAAAAAACTTTTAACTCACTTTTTTCTACGTTTACTTTTTATAAATTATTTTGCTTGCATATTTTATTTTTGAATAATGTCTGATCAAGTCTTGAAATTACAAAGAATATTAAGTCTGGGTAATTACTTATAATACGGTTTATCAATGTATATTGCTTACATTTTCTTCTTGCTTCAATTTGGAAGTGTCGGCACTACCCAGTCACTAAGCAGTTACCGTAGAGAAGGACTGATAAAACTCTCAATGCGCTACAACAGAAAAAACCTTCTGCTAAATCTGTGAAAAAAAGAGTAACACTTACCTTCCCGAAACGTGCTGTGCAAATGCCAGTCACTTACGTACTGGCCAAAGAGTTCAACGTCGCCGCTAATATTATCCG
This sequence comes from Nostoc sp., assembly GCF_036917575.1. Classification (GTDB taxonomy): domain Bacteria; phylum Cyanobacteriota; class Cyanobacteriia; order Cyanobacteriales; family Nostocaceae; genus Nostoc. The sequence goes on from NZ_JBALDC010000042.1 coordinate 111,359, forward strand.
CGCCCAAGTTGCCCCAAATCAAATTGGCAAACTGGTAGTGGAATTATCGGGAGATATCGATCAATTAGATGCAGCGATCGAGTGGATGCGATCGCGTAATGTTAATGTTTCTTCTACATTAGGCGAAATTGCGATCGACGAGGATGTGTGTGTACACTGTGGCTTGTGTACTGGGGTTTGTCCTACTGAAGCTCTCACCCTCCAGCCAGAGACATACAAGTTGACATTCACGCGATCGCGCTGTATTGTCTGCGAACAGTGTATCCCTACTTGTCCTGTACAAGCAATCTCTACTAACATTTAAGATTACCGCATACACCACGGAGGATTGCCCATCCAAGTTTCTCAGCAATCCAAAATCTAAAATCTAAAATTGAATTTAGCCCAACTTAAACACATCCGCTATTACACCACCATCACCCACCAGCCTACTTTTTGCTGGAGAGTCATAAACTACCAATAGCGAAGGTATACCAGCTACATCCTGAAACAGCGCCATTCCCTCAGCGTGTTCTTCTCGATTTCCATAAGGAATATCTTGCACAAAACCAGGATTGCTGAAGACATTTTCTCGTAAATTCACACCATTTACCCAACGATAAACTTGCACAGGGCCATCTAAATCCATCGTTGGGCCGGCTAATATCAACAAATCTTGATCATCTACATACAAATCTCTAATTCCCAAACCATTCAAGCAAATAAAATGCTTTTTATATAACTCTTTTAATTCCCCAATTTGCTTTAATTTCATCAGTCCAGGGGTAGAATCTTCTAACTCTATTTCCAGCACCACAGCCCAACCCCGTAATACAGGGCCCCGCAAACCCAGGAAGATGCGGTTTTGATAAATGCCTATTCCTTCAATATCAAAGCCATTATCCTTTCCGGGAATTCCTGCTTGAATAAACAAGCCAAGATGGGCATCATCTGCTAAAGCTGTCATCAGCAAATTACCCTGATTCGTCACTTCTAGTTTAGCGGCATTCAATTGCACATCTGGCTTTTCGGGATGTGGGCAAGATGAGAATAGCTTACCGTCTATTAGAGGAATCCGCCCTAAAATGTAACGGTTAGGTTCTGATTCAATTTTTGCTAGCCTTTTAAAGTTTTTAGCATCTGTATTTTCCGGTTTAGATTTTTTGCGTTTGTAGCTGTGAGAACCAACAAACCATAAGTAATTATCAGCGTAAGCCAGTCCTTCTATATCAATTTCTTCTTCTTCTGGTGCGGGTAAATTGATAAAATCTGCTACTTTAAATTGTTGATGTTCTGTAAATTTATCAGTATCAACCAAAGATAAACGCTCAATGGTTGAGGTTTCATCTGACCCCAACCATAAATACTTCTCATGTGTTAGTAGTACTGCTGATAAGTCTTCTCTATGTTCTTTAAAAGAATCTACAAAAGTCAATAAAACTTGATTTAACAAATGTAAGTTGGGCATTTTAAATTATATTGATATTTATAAAAATGGAAATATTGATATTATAATATATTATTTAATTATTACGAAAGATTATCTTAAAACTATAGCTAGTATTAACTTGAAAATATGAACTACTATTTAAACCTTTGACAGATATTACAGATTTATAAAAGAGTATACAACTATCAATAGTCATAGCTAAAAAATATTAAAAGTAGATGTAAATTATTAAATAATATTGTTATTATGCATTAATCTCATGAGGTAATAATTCAAACCATTATGAAATTAGCTACACAACCCACCGTAAAAACTCTCGGTGACTACGCCTACCAAGCGATTGAAAAACACTTTAAGAAAACCTTGAAGTGGGAAAAATCAGTGAAGAAAGATGAAGATCCAGAAGCGCTACACCAAATGCGGGTGGGAATGCGCCGCCTACGGACAGCAGTAACTCGGTTTGGGTTAGCGGTGGATGTATCGAAACCAGTCAGCGATAAAAATATTGGTAAAATAGCTCGTCGTCTTGGTAATCTGCGAGATTTAGACGTACTCAAAGAAAGTTTGGAAAATAATTACAAACCAAACTTACCCCGCAAAGAACAGGAATCTCTACAAATAGCTTTTGCCGCTTTGGAAAAACAACGTGAAGATGTACAATCGAGCGTGCAGAAAACATTAAATGATGAATCTTACAAGTCTTTAAAAGATGCATTGAATAAGTGGTTAGACAAACCTACTTATCAACCTTTGGCATCTATTGCCATTCAGCAAGTTCTACCAGACTTACTTTTACCAGAAGTAAGTAACTTCTTATTGCATCCGGGCTGGCTAATTGGTACTGAAATTATAGAATCAGAAGTTAAGATCCAGAAAAACTGGAAACCAAAAAAGATAGAAAAACAATTGACAACAGAAGGTGAAAATCTTCATAGTTTACGAAAAGAAGCTAAACGTATACGCTATCAAATGGAGTTATTTACTGACTTATATGGCGAATCTTACGAAGTTTATATTACAGAAGTGAAAAATATCCAAGAAATTTTGGGTACGATGCAAGATAGTGCCGTTTTAACTGACTGGCTTGCAGATGTCTACAAATCAGAAATTCAGACTGAGTTGCCCACCCTTACTAATTTGTTAACTGAAAATCGTTACGAGTCGTGGCAGCAGTGGCAACCTTTGCAAGAACGGTATCTGAAAACTGAAACCAGACATAGTTTTCATTTAACAATATTGCACCCGCTTTCAGGAGTAATCAGTTAAAAGTTATTGTTTGTTGGGCAAGGATTGGACTAACGAATAGATAATTAAATAGAAGCTTATAGAGACAAAAGATAAACATTGCTCTGGAGAATTTGTACAATATGGTTTTCTTTGGCTAAATCAAACCTGAAATTAGTCTAATAGTGCTTTCTAACATTATTCCCCGCTCAATTTGTCCAGGGAGTACTTTGCCTGAAAAAGTTCTAGGTACTTCTAACAATCCTGCCCTAACAGAGCTATTCTCAATGATTTTACTAGTTTGTACATAGTTAAATTAAAGAGCATTTTCAGTTCTACCCGAAAACGAGATTTGAGGAGATTTGAAAACGAGTCAGGGATAAAAAAGACGGGTTGCAGCCCGTCTAAATAGCTTGAAAGTGCAAATACACCTTATATAGTATTGAAAATAACACAGTTAATTTTCTTAGAGTTGCCAATTTGCCTGAGCTAAAATTGCAGTCATTTTTACCAGAGTAATGTTGCAGATGCGTTGCTACAAAGTACAGAACCAACCGTTCATGCCATCGGTGCTGCCGTAAAACAGAATCTTAAAACTAGCGAACAATTGCTAGAGTGAAAACCCTCAATTTCTTATTATAGAGAGAAATTAAGCGAATTTAGAGTATTGTCTAACAAACTTTGGGTATCATACATAACTATAAACTCCGCAGACAAATAATTTGCAAAACTTAATATTAGTGAAACTAATAATTAGTATTTCATAAGATTGTGATTGCCAGCACATCTTTTTTTATAGCGATCGTGTAGGCTCATATCTCCTGGGTAAAATTACTAAATAAATTTATGGTAATTTAAGCACCAAGCAGCAGCATCCCTAATTCTGCTGTGCTATTAAACTTACTTACAATTTGCAATTTGATTATTTAATTTTTGAGCAATTATTAGGTAGCTAAACGGTAAGTTTGGTTGCTAGAGAGCATTCCATAATTACATTTAGTACTGACGTAGCCGTACCAATGGCACGAATAAAAGTGCTAACCCTTGAGATTATTGCTTTTGAGGTGTAAGGAATATGAGAAGAGTTGAGCTAGGTTTTACACTCTCAAATAATGCAAAGTCTCTTAGCACTATCCCCTACACCCTGACAAAGGCGAGGTTTCACTTTTTCTTTGTGCTATTCAGTTATATACAAATCAGCGATAACAACCATAGAGCTACAGCTAAGGCAATTTTAAGAAAAGAAAAAAGCATGAGTACAACACGCAAAATTCGTTTAGGTGCATTCATTCAAGCTACCGGACATCATGTCTCTGCTTGGCGACACCCCAATTCACAAGCAGATGCTGGACTGAATTTTGAGCATTACAAAGAAATTACCCAAACTGCCGAACGCGGCTTATTCGATGCAGTTTTCTTAGCAGATAGTCCAGGAGTCTGGGGCGGCGCTCCAGAAACTCAGCATCGCAATGGTAAAATTGCCCATTTTGAGCCTGTCACCCTCTTTTCGGCCTTGTCTTCTGTAACCCAAAACATCGGCTTCATTTCCACCGCTTCGACCACTTATGAAGAACCCTATACCTTGGCACGTAAGTTTGCTTCCCTAGACTACTTGAGTAAGGGTCGGGCCGGATGGAATGTAGTCACAACAGGCAATGAAAATGCTGCACAAAATTTCGGCCTTGAGCATCACCCGGAACACAGCCAGCGTTATGAACGAGCTGAAGAGTTTGTGGAAGTGGTGAAAGGTCTATGGGATAGTTGGGAAGACGATGCTTTCATCCGTGACAAAGAATCTGGTACTTATTTCGATCCAGAGAAACTGCATACATTGAACCACAAGGGCAAATATTTCTCTGTAAAAGGCCCTTTAAACGTTGGTCGTCCGCCCCAAGGCTACCCGGTGATTGTTCAGGCTGGAGCCTCGGAATCGGGACGGGACTTAGCCGCACGCACTGCTGAGGCAATTTTCACTGCTAATCAAACCTTAGCTGATGCTCAGGAATTTTATGCTGACATCAAAGGTAGGCTAGCACAATATGGGCGATCGCCAGACGATCTCAAAATCATGCCTGGTGCTTTCCCAATCATTGGCCGTACCGAAGCAGAAGCTAAGGAGAAGTACGAATTTCTGCAATCGTTAATTCATCCCGATGTTGCCTGGGGAATTTTAAAGAACTATTACAAAGGTGTGGATTTGTCAAAATATTCTTTTGATGATCTAGCTCCCGAACTACCCAGCGACACCAACACTAACAAAAGTCGTCTCAAACTAGTCAAAGATTTAGCTACTCGTGGCACTCTGACATTGCGCCAGTTGTATCTCTCTCTTGCTACCGCACGAGGACATCGCACCATACTCGGTACTCCTGAAACCATTGCCGACCAGCTTGAAGAATGGTTCAACAACGGTGCAGCAGATGGTTTTAATATCATGCCACCAATCCTTCCCACAGGATTGGATGACTTCGTTAACCTAGTCGTTCCCGTCCTGCAAAAACGCGGACTGTTCCGTACTGAATATGAAGGCAGTACTTTGCGTGAAAATTTGGGATTGCGTCGTCCGGCCAATCGTTTTGCCGCGAAACAATTAGATGAAAGATTGGTATTAGCGTAAACGACTTTTCATATCTGCACTGTGCTTGGATGTAGCGTAAATGAATTTTTCATGGATGCTTAAGCCATACCTTTTAAACTGTACCTTCTGTAGATCGCCGCCCTACAGAAAATTCTAGAGAGACGGCGATTTATCGCCGTCTCTACAGGAAATGTATTTGTTAATAGATGCTGAAAAAAACCTGTAATTTTTGTGCCGTAGGCAAGGAAAAAACATGACTGACTATAGCCGATTGAAGACTTCACGCTCTGCTGCAATTAGAGCAACCCTTGATTATCCAGTAATCGATACCGATGTTCATACTAATGATTTCACCCCAGCTTTTGAGGATTACATCGCTAAGTACGGCGGTGTGAAACTCGTAGATGAGTTACGTAAGACGGAAGCTTCTCGTCTTAACTCCAAGAGCAACGGTAAAGACTGGTATCAACAAACTCCTGAAGAACGTCAATATAATCGGACAATCCGATCGCCTTGGTGGGCTAGAGTTACTAAAAACACATTGGATCTCGCTACTTACACCCTCCCCGGACTCCTCTATGAGCGTCAGGCAGAGCAAGGATCGGACTATTCTGTACTGTTTCCCAATAATGTTTTAGCACCAGCTGGAGCGAGTGCAGAGAATCGTCAAGCATTGCAACGTGCGGTCAATCATTATCATGCTGATATTTACCGGAAATATAGCGATCGCTTGACACCGGTAGCTGGTATCCCCTTAACTACTCCCCAAGAAGGCATTGAGGAGCTAGAGTTTGCTGTGAAAACACTGGGTTTAAAAGTGATTAATATCACTGGCGGTGTGAAACGGCCAATCAAAGCGATCGCTGATAAATATCCAGCCGATAAATTCCCTGAAATCGCCAAGTATGCTTCTTATATCGACTTCTACGGATTAGATAGCGAATACGACTACGATCCATTCTGGGCCAAAGTTGTGGAACTAGGAGTACCCGTCACCACCCATTACGGCAGTCAGGGTTGGACTGGTCGTTCCTCCATCAGTAATTACATGAACAACCATATCGGCCACTTCGCCGATGGTTCGGAAGCATTTGCCAAGGCGCTGTTCTTCGGCGGTGTTACCAAGCGTTTTCCGCAGTTGCGCGTAGCAATGCTGGAAGGTGGTGCAGATTGGGGTGCGCGCGTCTACATTCATTTGGTAGATCGTTTCTCCAAGCGCAATATCAAAGCACTGCAAAACTACAATCCGGCGTTGACAAATGCCGATGAGTTGTTTGAAATATTTGAGCGCTACGGTGCAGAAATTACTCAAGGACATTCCCTTGATAAGGATGAATTGACCAAGACTGTACTAGGAGCTTCATTCAGCCGTTTTAGCCGTGCGCCGATTGGTAGCGAATTGGAGGATTTTGCCGCAGCAGGTATTGAAACCATTGAAGACATCCGCGATCGCTGGGTGAACAGTTTCTTCTTTGGTTCTGAGTCTGACGATCGCACGATCGCTACGGCATTCAATGACAAAGCCAATCCCTTGGGAGTCAAGATCAACGCCATCTATTCCTCCGATGTTGGTCACTGGGATGTGCCAGACTTGACTTCCCCCTTGGCTGAAAGCTGGGATCTCGTGCAAGAAGGCGTCCTGACCGAAGCCGACTTTAAGTCCTATGTATTCGCTAATCCTTACAAGTTTTATACCCAAGCTAACCCCGAATTCTTCAAAGGTACAGCGATCGAATCGAAAGTAGGTAACACCGAATTTAAACAAGTGGACAAGAACCTAGTGGTGGCATGAAGAGTACTGAGTAAAGAAGTGAGATTCCCTACTTTTTTACTCAGCACCGTCTGCGCTTGAGCTGTTGAGCAGGGGAGAGTTCTTGTACAAGTTTCTTTCCCCTCTGCCCCTTCTCCCCCTCAAGAAGAGTGAGAAATGCGGGTTTCACGACACTAACAATGGTTTCTCGCCTGTTTCTGTCAATGCCAAAATGCCCAAAACTAACTTGTAATATTCTGTGAGTTAGGCTACTGGCTTGCCTGACTCACAGAATATTAATATCTTCTAGAATCATGAACATAATGCTTTTTCTCAAGTCAAAACCGAACTTTTTCACCAAAATTTAGTTGACTTATGTCAGATTATCGCAAAGAAATCAGAATTTGTTTTATTGGTGAATCCTTTGTCAATGGCACAGGCGATCCAGAGTTTCTGGGTTGGACAGGTAGAGTGTGCCGCAGTGCTCAATCCAGAGGATACGCTATCACCCATTACAATTTGGGGGTGCGGGCAGAGACGAGTCGGTATCTCGAACAACGTTGGTACTCGGAAGTCTCCTATCGTCTCCCAAGAGAATTTGATGGTCGAGTAGTGTTTTCCTTTGGGGCAAACGATTCAGGATGGGCGGGTAAACAGCAAGGAATCGAACTGTCAGAGTCGATCGCAAATGCTCGCAGCATCTTAAGCCAAGCAAAGCAACTCTATCCGATCTTGATGGTTAGTCCGCCACCCTGTGGTGATGTCGATCAAGAAAAAAGAAATCAAATTCTTGCAAATCTCTCAGAGGAATTCGCGTTGGTTTGCGATCAACTAGATGTTCCGTATCTTGATGTATTTTCTAGTTTGGTGAAGTCACCCATCTGGCTAGCAGAAGCAAAAGCTAATGACGGCGCTCACCCAAAAGCTGCTGGTTATACAGAATTTGCTGCGATCGTCCAAAACTGGGAAGGTTGGTTAAATTGGTTCACAGCTTAAAAATACCGAAATCGGGCTAATCATGGGTTAGTTAATATGTTTTATAGAAAATAGCATTAAGAAAAGCTATTTGTTGGGGTGAGGTAAGAGTTATGAAATCTTTGTGCTGCAAGACGTAATGGTTTTTATTTTCTTTTCCTCCTGCCATTCGTCCTATAGATTTTTAGTTCTGCGTTAGCGTTCGCGTAGCGTCTCGTAGAGAAGCGGGGCGGAACGCACGTCGCATTCTATTTAAAAATTTCCACACTTTCTCAATTAACAACATCTTTATGACCTTAGCAACTACTAATCTCGGTAAAACTGGATTGACCGTTTCGCGCCTCTGTCTCGGTACCATGACCTTTGGTTTGCAAACCGACGAAGAAACTTCCAAACACATCCTCAACACTGCTGCTGATGGCGGAATTAACTTTTTGGATACAGCCGACGTTTATCCCCTCGGCGGTGGGCTTGCTACTGCTGGACGCACCGAAGAAATTGTTGGGCGCTGGCTCAAAGGCAAACGCGAACATTTTATTTTAGCTACCAAGTGCGTCGGCCGAGTTGGCCCTGCACCTTGGGATCAAGGGGCTTCCCGGAAACATATTTTGGATGCGATCGATGCTTCTCTGCGGCGGCTGGGAACCGATTATATCGACCTCTATCAGTTGCACTCTGACGATGCCTCTACCCCCCTCGATGAAACTTTGGAAGCATTGGATACAGTGGTTCGTGCTGGCAAGGCGCGCTACATTGGGGTTTCCAACTTCTTAGCTTACCGACTCGCCCGCGCCTTGGGTCGTGCTGAAACACGCAATTTAACCAAATTCGTCTCAATTCAGCCCCGCTACAACCTGTTATTCCGTGAAATTGAGCGAGAACTGTTGCCTCTGGCGAAAGAAGAAGGACTGGGTGTAATTTCCTACAATCCCTTGGCGGGCGGTTTGCTCACAGGTAAACACATTCTTGCTCAAGGCCCCACTTCCGGTACGCGTTTTACGCTAGGTGCTGCCGCAGAACGTTATCAAGATCGTTACTGGCACGATCGCGAGTTTAATACTGTCGAAGATTTACGCACAGTAGCGGATCTGGCTGGATATTCCCTTACCACCTTGGCAGTAGCTTGGGTTTTATCTAATCCGATTATCACTGCCCCCATCATTGGCGCTAGCCGACCAGAACAACTTGCTGACAGCCTTAAGGCGGTAGAACTAAAACTTGACGACAATTTGAAACAAAAGTTAGACGACATAACCGCCGAATATCGAAGAGGTGATTCCCTGCGTTAGTTTCTATTTTTGAAGAAGAATTCAGAAGTCAGAATTCAGGAGTCAGAATAAATCAGTGGGGGATTGGGACCTGCCACTGATTATAGACCACCAAATCTACGATTTGGTGGGGTCTTAAACCCCTGCAATTTATCCGCCAGTTGCATAGAATTCAATTCTGAATTCTGGCTCCTGACTCCTGAATTCTGTTCTGATAAAAAATGATTTTCATAATTACGAATTACGTTAGCGCAGCACTAGCGATGTAGGAGCGTCATTAGGAATTGGTATTAGACGTTTGCAAACCGGAATCATGACAAAAAAGACCAGAAAATCCAAATCCTTTCAACGTGCTGGTGATACACCAGATTTGCCATCAACTCCATTCAGGTTCATTTGCTATTTCGTTAACCAGTTTCGCTGGTGGTATCTGCTAGCAGTTATCTTGGAGATTATACACGCAACCTGTGGTATCTTGTTGCCTTATGCTATTGGCGAGATAATTCGGGGCGTGACGCGATCGACGGGCGACAGCAAGCCCATTTTTGATGCCATGAAGCAACCCCTAATGTTATTCATCGGCTTGAGTGTAGGTGAAGTGATATTTGGGCGCTCGGCTGGACTCTTACAGACGATTCTCCATCCAATCCACCGACAGCACATTGTGCGATCGCTATATGCCTACTTACAACACCATTCGCATCGCTACTTCAGCAGCAGTTTTTCTGGGGCATTGGCACATCGAATTGGCGAAACTTCTCTAGGTGTTACCCAGACGATGCAAATGATGATTACTGAATTTATGCCAGTAATTGTTGTGTATGCCGTCGCCACAACGATACTGTATCGCGCCTATCCTCCGCTAGCTGCACTTGTGGGGATATGGGCAGTTCTCTTCATCTGTATTTCCTTCTGGCTGGCAACTCGCTGCCGAATTTACTCCCGGAAAGCCGCAGCCGCCAGAAGTGAGACAACTGGTATCATCGTAGATGCGGTAACAAATCTCACTAGTAGCCGATTGTTTGCTCGCTTGGGTTTTGAACGACGCTATTTGAATGAGCAATTAGGACGGGAAATCAAACAGGTAAGAAAATCCAATTGGTATTCGGAGCGAATTCGTTGGTTTCAGTTCATCTCGGCAGCCATTCTGAAAATCAGCACTTTGTATTACTCACTCTCTCTCTGGAGTCAAGGAAAAATCGCTACTGCTGATTTCGTCGTCGCAACCAGCCTGTCGCTGTTAATCATCAGTGAAGCCCGCAATTTGAGCCGCCGTTTTCTGGAATTTTTTGAACATATTGGTAATGTTGCCAATGGTGTTTTTGTCATCGTTCAACCGCACGAGTTAGTTGATCGCGATCGCGCGATCGCCCACTCAATCACTCAAGGTAAGATTGAGTTTCGACGGGTGAATTTCAACTACACAGAAGAAAAGAAAGTTTTCACCAACCTTTCTGTTTCCATCCAACCAGGACAGCGTGTTGGACTAGTGGGTTTCTCTGGTTCGGGAAAATCGACCTTTGTCAATCTGATTTTGCGTTTGTTCGACCCTCAATCTGGAGAGATTACTATTGATGGGATCGATATTCGAGACATGACTCAGGATGCTCTACACGCTCAAATCAGTTTGATTCCTCAAGATCCGTCTCTGTTTCATCGCACTTTGCTAGAAAATATTCGTTACGGACGCTTGGATGCAACCAATGAGGAAGTAATAGAGGCTTCACGAAAAGCTCATGCTCACGATTTCATCGTCCAAAGTCAAGAAGGTTACAATTCTCTGGTGGGCGAACGTGGTGTTAAGTTGTCTGGAGGACAGAGACAACGGATTGCGATCGCTCGCGTAATTCTCAAAGATGCGCCGATTCTGATTTTAGATGAAGCCACCTCTAGCCTCGATTCAATCACAGAAAAAGCGATCCAAGATACCCTGGATTTAGCAATGAATGGGAAAACGGTGATTGTGGTAGCTCATCGACTATCTACCATCGTCCATCTCGATCGGATTCTGGTGTTCGACAAAGGTCGGATTATCGAAGATGGTTCCCACGACAAACTACTAGCACTCGGCGGCGCTTACCACAGGTTATGGAAAATGCAAGCAGGTGGATTTCTCCCGGAAAATCTCGGCGAGGAACCCATACGCGAGTTTCGCACTGGCACAGATAACGTGCAAAAGGGAATGCTTGCTTGACATTTGCCGCTACTTAAGGTTTCTTTGCAAATTCAATTCAAGAATTGTCCAAGAAAGAGTCTACAAAACTAAAGTAATGTAATTGAAGTAGGGTGTGTTATCGCGTAGCGTAACGCACCCTACGTATATTTCAAAAATTATAGCAAGGGAAGGGGGTAAGATTTTAAGTTTTCCCCCAATATATCGGCTACGGTGTATACACAAGTCTGAAATAGTTTACTCACCTGGTTTTTCGCGTCACTTTTACCCCACCCTAACCCTCCCCTTTCTAAGGGGAGGGAACTAGTCTTGTTTCCCCCCTTTCTAAGGGGGGATTAAGGGGGGTAATTTGACTTGTGTATACACCGTAGCCTTTATTAAGAGGGGATTAAGGGGAGTCTATTCGACTTATGCAAGAGGTTTAATGACTAATGACGGTCAATGTGATCGCAAACCGTCTTTATGAGGATAGCTTGGCGCAAACAGCATCAATTTTCGCTAATTACTGCTGTAAGTTAACCTGGTAGAGAAACAGAAAGTGCGATCGCAATCAGCTTAGAAGAATTGAATTTACCTTAACAGTGTTGTTGTTTTTTGAAGAGTGACAACAACAAACATACTAGTCCCATTACTACCAACGACACTGAAGAAGCAGATTCTGGCACAGACTGAGGGTTTTGCACAGGCTGGTAATTGATGAAATTTCCTTGAATTGGGCTGAGTGATGCCAAAAGTTGCTCAATATCCTTAGATATATCAGTGTCATTCCCAACACTTTTAGAAGAGATGAGGCGGTTAAAGGTTTGGCTACTTGATACATCAAAATCTCCTGTAAACCCAAGAAAATTTTGACCTATTTTACCTATAAGAGAGTCAATCAGATTGTTAACATCAGTTTTGATCCCTAATGGGGATAACTTTAAACTGCTGAGATTATTGACGTTTCCAATCGTTGTGTTATCAGTCTTTGTTAACCAATTGCCATTACCAATAATTTCATTTCCATTAGTAAAAACCCAGTTACCATTACCAATAATTGTGTTATTAGTGCCAAAGTCCCAATTGCCGTTTCCAATGGTTGCGTTGTCACTGCCGAAGTGCCAATTACCATTACCTAATGTTGAATTCTTACTTCCGTTGTCCCAATACCAGTTGCCGTTACCAAGGGTTGTGTTATCCTTGCCAAATAGCCAGTTGCCGTTACCGATAGTTGCGTTGTTATTATTAAAGTTCCAGTTCCCATTACCAATGGTTGCACTGTTACTGCCATTATTCGAGTTAAAATTACCAATAGTCGCGTTATTACTACCAGAGTCCTTATTACCATTCCCAACCGGTGCGTTGCTCTGATTAAAGGTTTGACTACCTGAATTAGATGTATTGCCAGTGTTACTAAAGGGTATATTGTTACCAAGGACTTCTTTCAACGGATCGAAAGGCGATTGTTGAAGCAAACTTCCACCACCTGCGATCGGATTGCTGTTACCTGCAAATGGGTTGGTAGCCCCACCTGCGATCGGATTACCGTTACCTGCAAATGGGTTGGTAGCCCCACCCGCGATCGGATTGCTGTTACCTGCAAACGGATTGGTAGCCCCACCTGGAATGGGATAACCACTGCCTGCAAATGGGTTACTACCTCCTGCTAATGTGTTATCAATACCCTTGAAATAGTTATCACCTAGAACTAACTTTAATCGCTCAAAGATTAATTTCTGAAGCCCACTTCCACCATCACCTGCAAACGGGTTAATACCGCCACCTGGAATCGAATTGCTACCATTACCTAATAACAGATTGCTACCACCCGTCAACAGGCTGCCCTTAACAGCAGACAAACTGTCATTGGCAGCAAAGGAATTACCGCTATATAGGTTGCTAGCGCCACCTGCATTTAGGGGATTAACTCCACCATTAATGGGATTGACAGCAGACGCTTCCATTGGCACTAATTCTCCTATTTATTAGTTAAAAAGTTATGGGATCTTCAGTACTTCTTATACCAATTATGAATTTGCTAAACCCAAAATCTCTCTAAAATAAAGGCTTTAATATCTTACTGTCAAACTAACAGAAAATATTGCACAAGCCTTTACCTGACAAGAGTTTCAGGGCGTAAAATAGCAAACTAGTACAATAAGGCAGAAGGCACATCAGCGATAATACACGCTTTTCTGGTTTATCGAATAATATGTTTATTTGCACCAAGCTGTACTAGCATACTATGTACTGAAGAACTTATCATTGTTCCCTTGTATTTATCTGCTGATTTTCGCAAATATTGTATTAAGCGAAGGGGGTTTGTCCACCAGTAGGAAATGGCGAGGTTTGTCCACCAGTAGGAAATGGCGAGGTTTGTCCATCAGTAGGAAATGGCGAGGTTTGTCCACCAGTAGGAAATGGCGAGGTTTGTCCACCAGTAGGAAATGGCGAGGTTTGTCCACCACCCACTTCCTTGTCAAGCTTTGAGTTAACTAGCTTGTCAATAGTAGCCCTCAAAGTGAACCCGTCCGGTATTTCAGTTGTGCTAATACCATAGGTCTGGCTGCTACTACCAGTCAAAGGGTCGCTGCCACTACCTTGGTTTCCGCCACCTATGGATGGGCTGCCACCACCTGTGGATGGGATACCGCCGCCTGCAAATGGATTGCCACCACCTGCGGATGGGATACCACCACCTGTGGATGAGCTACTACCGCCTGCAAATGGATTGCCACCACCTGCGGATGGGCTACCACTAACTTTGGATGGGTTTACACCGCCTGCAAAGATATTCCAGAAGTTGTCGCCAGCGAAAGGATTACCATTGTAGGGTAAATCAGGCTGATTACCACCAGCAGCACCACCACCAAATGGGCTACCGCCACCTTCTCCATTACCAACACCACTGAATAGATTTTTGACGCCTTCCTTACCAACAACTTCTTCCAAGCGACCAAAGGGTGATTGTTCAATCGGATTGCTCCCACTAGTAGAGGAGTTACCGCTACTGCTATTACTCAAATTTTCTGCCATTAGGATTAATCCTCTTATTATTTTGATGAAAGTTTTGCTAGCATCACAACATAAGATAGACAAAATATAAGTCTATTTTGTCTATTTTATTGTTATCTTTTTTTTAGCAAAACTAGTTAGTAGTTATTAGATTATTTGGTTATCTTTGTTAAATGGAGATAATCAATTTTTTCTCACTACTACTTACACTTTACAATGTATAAGATTGACTTTTGAAGTACAATGAAAAATATTTTGATATCTCGATCAAATTTGTAGATATTTTCAGACAAAAATTCAAAAAATAACTAAAACTTTTTGGATAATAAAATTTAATTTTGATTAATGATTATATTGCAATGAATAATCTTTTGATCAATTTACCAAATTTTGAGATATTTAATTTCTCTGCGTTTATATGAGGCATATCATTTTTATCCGCCGTAATAGCGCAAAAATAATAACAATAAATAGCACGGGTACTTATAGCCTACAAGGAGTAAGTCGGCACAATAAAAGCAAACGATGTGAAAAAATGAAATAAGGTTTAAACGCTTTTTCTCCTTGCCTTATGCCCCTACTTCTTGGCTTATTTCAACAATGATTATTTACGCCGACCTACTTATCTTACATCATATTAGTACCATTACCAAGTGTAGTAAAAAAGGTTTAGGTACAGGGATTACTTCAGATAAATCAGCAAATTCAATCCCGGAATTGTACGCGAAAGTGTCCACAAAACTAGGGTGATGTAAATTGAACCCAAACTCCATTGATACCAAGCAAGTGCAGAGATGATACCTGGTAAGTGTTCGTCTCGCAGGCGAATGTCGTTAAATCCTAATTTAACTAGATTGTTGAGACTAAAATCATAGTAGTTGAGCCAGTTCCAACGGCGATCGCACAATAAGGGCATATATCGTTCCCGAAATGTCTCATTCCTTGGTATCACTGGCAAACGTCCAATCAATAATCGTAACTGGCGAAATGTGCCGTCTTCTGTGAAGTAAGAAACGTCCATTAAGCCATGATAACGACCTTGTTGATAAAGTCGGATTAATAAAGCCATTGGGACGGGGACAATAATTATAAAAAGACACCCCAATGTCAGCCAAGGTTGTTGGGCATTGCGAAAAATCGCTAGTAAGCTGAAGAATTCTAAAACGCTAAAACTGACTAATATTGAAATGGTTTCGTAAGATGTGGGAATAATTGGTACGGGATGCAGCCGACGATAGCGATCCACTAACCAAAATAGTAAGCCGAAATAAGCGATCGCTAATCCTCCTACGCCAAAGACTAACCAAAAATTTGTACCATAGCCACTCAATAACAGCAATACATTCAACGCCAACCAACTCCAAGCTTGCAATAACCATCCACCGATAGAAAGGGTTTCGCCAACAATTAAGCGATCACTCAGTTGGGTATATTTTTCTAAATCGATGTCTGCGATGGTGAGTAACTCACTACTGTTGCGAAAGGATTTTAGCAGACGACGCTGGGCGATCGCTTGGGCTTGAGTTGCCGAAAAACCCAGATTAATCAAACTTGCAACAGAAGCACTATTAATATTTATAGCCGTCAAACGATGGCCAAACTCTATTAATCGCAGTCGTTGTTTTGTGTATTCCAGTTCATTAGCATCAGCAACTTGCTGTTGTTGACGGAAATTTTGCCCCAAGTTCCGCAAGACGTTTTGATTACCTTGCAATGTTGGGATGCAGAACATCTGACCAATCTCACCAGGATTACCTAAAATTTTCGCTTGGTTGGAGTTAAAAGTTAAACCAGATACGCTTAAACAAGCTTCTTGAGTAAACCTGGCATCACTAAAATCTGCTTGGTTAAGAATGTTCGCAGCTTGCAAATTTACCAACTGGTTAAACTCTGCTTCTCGGAAGCTTACAGCTTGCTCAAAAGTCACTTCTGTTAAAAGGAGAAAATGATTAAAGTTTCCTTTAGTAAACTGGGCTTGATTGGCAAAATACACTTCAGAAAAATCAGCATTCCCTTGCCATTGCACGCTACTGAATTTAGCCAACTGTTTAAAAATTGCTTGGTTGAAGTTAGCAGTATTCTCAAAGAAACTGCCTTGAAAATCAGCGTTTTCCCGACATTTAATTTTTTTAAAATTAGCTTTTTCAAAAAATATACTACCCTGAAAATTGCTTGTTTGCTGGAAGTTAGCATTAGTAAAATTAATGGGACGAGCAAATCTGGTTTCAGTCCAGTTTGTGGGTTGGAGAAAAGTTGCACCTTGGGCATCTACAGACTGAAGAAAAAATGTATTGGAGAACTTCACTTCGCCGTTGAAGCGAGTTTGCACCAGTGTTAAGACACCACGAAAGACAATGATTTCACTGTATGGAGTTGATTCTGTTCCCAGAAGCGATCGACAATCTTTGGAGTTGGGTAAAGCGATGGCGAGTGACTCTAGACAAACGAAGCGCAAACGTTCTAGTTTTTCTTGTTCGGTAGGAGTGAAAATGGGTGCAATGGCTTTTGCATACAAAGGTGTTCTTAAACCCAAATCGCTGCCGATAAAATCCCCTAGAATTAAAGCATTGCTGAGGTCTAAACCTAGAGGTTTTGTACCGAGTTCTTTTCGCAGTAATTGGTAAAAGGCATCACGAAAGGTGGCGTTTTCTGGGCGTAAATCAATCGCCATGTTTTGCAAATCTACGGTTAAATTTCCTTCGCGGAGTGTGGGTTTGCGTAGTCGTTCTTGCAATAATTTTAGAGTTAGAGGTGTGCGTTCTGGTTGTGTTTGTGCTGCCCAAGCAGGTAGGGGGAGGAAGAGGAGAAGTAAAACGCAAAGGAACGCAAAGGGAAGCGCAAAGGTACGCAGAGAGAGTTTTTTGGGTATCTTTGCGTTTAACTTTTGGGTGTATCTGTGTTTAAAGGATAAATTATGCAAATTCGTCGCTAATCAGCAAAACAATTTTACCTGTCACAGTACCGCTTTCAATCAGTTGGTGGGCTTTAGCTGCTTCTTTTAAGGGAAATTTGTGGCTTACATGGATTTTTAATTTGCCTTCATCGATCCAGGTGGCAGATTGTTCGAGAATTTCTGCATGATGGTGGAGGCTTTCTTGTAATCGTAGCAATGCTGGTGCCAACATGAATTCTAAACCAATGCGGAGGTTGCGAGTTCTAGCAGTTTTCCAAACAGTATTGGCATTTGGTTCGAGAATGGTAACAATATCGCCATAGACGCGCACTGCGGGAAAGGTTTTGTGAAAGGTTTCGCCGCCTACGGTATCAAAAGCCAAGTCTACGCCTTCGCCGCCAGTCCAATCTAATACCGCTTGCACAAAGTCTGTTTGTTTGTAAAAAATTATATGGTCAGCACCGAGTTCTTTGACGAAATTAGCTTTTTCCTCAGAACCTACTGTGGTGGAAACAGTAGCACCTTTGAGTTTCGCTAATTGAATTGCTACATGGCCAACACCACCAGCACCCGCATGAATCAAAACCCGTTCCCCAGGTTCTAATCGTCCGCGTTCATATAAAGCTTCCCAGGCGGTGATTAATACTAAAGGCGCTGCTGCTGCTTCGGCAAAGGATATAGAGGCGGGTTTACGTGCCACAAATCGCTCGTCTACAACGGTATATTCAGCGTAATTTCCTTGGTGTGCGCCCAAGCCACCATAGCAAAAATATACTTTATCACCTGCGCGAAAACGCTGCACGCCAGCACCTACAGCTTCCACGATACCTGCACCATCACATCCTAAAATTGTTGGCGTGCGATCGGGGTAGAAACTGCCTCGACTACGAAGTTTAGTGTCAATGGGGTTAATGCCAGCCGCCACCAAACGCACTAAAAGTTCAGTATTGTCTACAGGAACAGCAGGGTTTGGCACATCCTGTACTTGCAGAACTTCGGGACTGCCAGCTGCTGTCATTAAGACTGCTTTCACAACTATTTCCTCCTTAGTTTTAGATGCACACTCTTATGCAACTTTAGCGTAAGAGGGTGGATACAGAACTATGTTTGGGGAAAACTGCGATTTTTGACGATAAGGTGCGATCGCCCTACATCTATAATTCAACAAAAAACTGGTTAATGAAGCTTTGAAGATTATCGATTATCCCTTAATTGCTGCTAAATTCAAGGTATGTAATATTTGTTTATTCTTCACTCATAATTGAGCGATTTTGTAAAGTCGCCAAACTCCTACTTCAGTATGGCGACAGCGCGATTAACAGATCGGGTAAATTAAGATAAGTAAAGAAAACGCTTTGAACTAAATGGCAGATATAAGCTTACAAGAAATTTCTACTCAGTTAGAAAGTCCGAATTTACGCGATCGCATGGTAGCCCTTGCTAATCTGCGTCACGTTGCGGCTGAGGATGCAGTACCTTTGATAAAAAAGGTACTAGACGACGAGTCTTTGCAACTGCGATCGATGGCAATATTTGCTCTAGGAATCAAGCCAACGCCAGAATGTTATTCGATTTTGGTAAAAATTCTCGAAAATGACCCTGATTATGGTATGCGTGCTGATGCCGCCGGAGCTTTAGGATATTTGGGTGATGGCAGAGCCTTTGAGGTGCTTTCACGGGCATTTTATGAAGATACTGATTGGTTAGTACGTTTTAGTGCAGCTGTCTCTCTAGGTAATCTTAAAGATCCCCGTGCCCATCAAATTCTTGTTCAGGCATTGGATAGTAAAGAAGTCGTGTTGCAACAAGCTGCAATCTCTGCACTGGGAGAAATTCAAGACATCGAATCTGTAGATAAGATCCTGCGCTTTGCCGAATCAGATGATTGGTTAGTAAGGCAGCGTTTAGCAGAAGCCTTGGGAAATCTTCCCACTCCTAAGAGTGTCTCAGCTTTAAAATATCTAGAAAAAGATAATCATTTTAACGTTGCTGAGGCAGCCAGAATCGGCCTTAAGAAGCTTGAGGAAATAGGCAATCAAGCTTAATATGAAAGCTTCCTGCTACCTTTTAATAAAAATTAAGTGGCAATTTTAGCATTTTAATGCAGGGTAATTTCATTCATGAATATTGAAGAGTTTTTTCAGTTAAGTGCTGGTAAATGGTTTTCTCACCGTACTAGTCAACATTTGGCTTTTAACCAATCGGAACATAGCAAATCAGATATCATCATTGAGGCGCTGGCAGTAGATCGTCCAGAAGCAGTTAAGCTGTGTCAAAGTTATAATATTAATCCTAGTTCTGCTTCCTGTGCTACCAAAATTACCTGGAACGGCACAATGGACAAGGAGCAAACAAAACATAGTGGTTCAACTGTGTTAGTTTCGGTACCTGATGCAGATAATCCGACTCAAGGTAGGTTACTTAGAGAAATAGTTGATGCTAATAAAACTCCAGTTGCCGGACGCTATAAAGTTGATAGTGATGGTGCTTTGATCCTAACTACAGAGGATGAAAACATCTTCTCAGAAGAACGCTTGTGGTTTGCTAGCCCCAATTTGCGAATGCGGGTAAATGTCCTCAAGAGTTCTGGTGGATTTAGTATCACTTCCTTCACTTCTGAGATTCGTATGGGTGGCTTTCCACCCCCTGAGAAAGTTTCCGAGGCGGCTAATTCAGTATCTAGTTAGTTTGATCGTAAGATATTCCCCCCGTTTTTGGGGGGGATTAAGTAGAGATGAGTTACTATTAGGGAAAGTTTTTATTAAGCTTGTAATACTTTAAACCACTTATTTAAAACTGTACTGATGGTTTTCTTAATCTGATGCTTGCGACTCCATTTTTGGAATGCCATTTCATACTCTTCGCCTTTAATTTGAAAGGTATTCCAGACATCAAGGGCTATAGGCAATCCGCAGAATAGTAAAATGTACAGCGACCAAGAAATTCCGCCACTAGTAACTAAATTAAGCAGTATAAAAAAGCCATTGAAAATTGCATATTTGCTTAGACGCTTCTGAAATCTTCTGATGCGGTAGGCGTCAAAAGCTTTTCGCTGTTGAACTTGACCCTGTTGTAATACCCAATCATGTTCTGCTAATTTTAAAGAATCAGGTGAGATTTCTAACTCAGCAGCAATTTCTAATATTTGCTCATAAGAAAATTCTGCATCTTTATCATCAGCTTGACGAGCGATCGCTAAGTGCAAAATTTGTTGGACATCTTCTTGGCTATACGAGCGGATGCTTTGAGGTTCAAACGCCGTCATAATTTTTTATCTTATATTACTTTTAATATATTTTAAGCAGCTAGACCAGTACTATTTCCATTATTCTTAGATTAACAAATCTAGATGCTGTCCGGCATTAGAATGTATGGGATTTTTAACTTTGGGCATTGGGTATAGGGCATTGGGCACGGGGCATGAGAAGAGACAAAGGAGAGAGTTTCAATAATTTCCCTTTGTCCCCCTTGTCCCCCCTGCTCCCTTGCTCCTCTGCTCCCCTGCTCCCCTGCTCCCCTGCTCCCCTACTTCCCACCAATATAAAAACTCTCCAAACATCCAGATATTATCAAATGCAGCAGAGCATAATAACGAAATAACAAGTATTAACAAGGATGTAACTCAATGGTTGAAGAAAATGGATCGATTCGTACCCTATCGGTAGATATTGGCGGTAGTGGCGTTAAAGCTATAGTTTTGGATATTACAGGGCATTCTGTAACCGAAAGAGTGCGTTTAGAGACACCCAAACCTGCGACACCAGATGTTGTAATTAATGCAATTGCTGCCTTAGCAGCAGCTCAAGGTGAATTCGATCGCGTTTCGGTAGGTTTCCCCGGTGTGGTGCGGTCTGGAGTCACGGAAACTGCGGTAAACTTACATCCAGATTGGATCGGATTTAATTTGGAAACAGCATTATCAAAACAGTTAAACAAGCCTATACGGGTGATTAATGATGCAGATATGCAGGGATTTGGAGCGATCGCTCTTGAAGGTGTTGAATTGGTGATTACTCTAGGTACGGGGTTTGGTTCGGCTTTATTTGTAGATGGTAAGCTAGTACCAAATATGGAAATGGGGCATCATCCGTTTCGCAAAGGAGAAACTTATGAGCAGCAGTTGGGGCGTGCAGAGTTAGAAAAAATTGGTGAGAAAAGATGGAATAGGCGTTTAGAAAAAGCGATCGCATCTTTGCAACATCTATTCAATTATGACTACCTTTACATTGGCGGTGGTGAAGCTGTAAAAGTGAATTTACAGCTACCATCAAATGTCAAACTTATCCCCAATATCACTGGTTTGTTAGGTGGTATTGCTTTATGGCGAGATGAAAAAAGATAAAAAGTTTTTTAATATCCGCAACTGAGAGTACTAAGCGATATCTAAATAAAATGACTGAAATTGACCTGATGATGACGGGCGTGTTAACAATAAGACAAGCATCTGGGGCTAATTTGCCACAGCAGCAATTATTTCAGATGGAAAATGACGTAAACCAGTCAAAACAGAGTCAGTTAGAGATAGCTGCTAAAGTCACACCACCTGAATTCATGCAGACAGATGGGATTTCCCAGCCTTCTGTCTTTGCGCTGAAACTAGAAAAAGAACGCATACTTCAAAAAATCAGCAAAAAGAATCTGGGACTAGTTTCTTCTAACTTAGGTAAGCCTAAGAAGTCTTTTCAGTCTGGAGATAAAGTCCGTACAAAGGCTACAGGACGGTTCCAGAAGTTTAGCAGCCAACCTTTACCGACTCTTTATTTTGGCAATTCTGGTATTGCTGTCAGAGCCTTACAACAGCTATTAGTGTCTAATGGTTATGCTGTGAGAGTAGATGGGATTTTTGGCGCACTAACAGAGACTGCTGTCAAAGCCTTTCAAAATCAGCAAAATTTAGGGGTAGATGGAATAGTTGGTCAACGAACTTGGGGTGCGTTGACAATTTAGTTATTCGTCTTTAGTCATTTGTCTTCGGCTAATGACAAATGACTAATGACAAACTAACGATACTTATGCTGCTCTAATAGCTGTTGCGCTCTTGGCTTGTAAATTAAATAGAACAAAGCCTCGATATAGCGCAATAAATCTTCCCGATTTTCCTTTGAGGTAAAGTTCCAGAAGCCATAAATTCTTGCTAACGATAAGAGCTTAGTAGTGTGAATTTTCCAAGTATAGGTACTGTAGACTCGGTCAATTCCTCGCTGGGAAATTTCGTTCCAATAGTTAGGATTTTGTTCGCATTTAGTAATAAATTCCACAATTTTTGTGGCTGTTTCCTCTAAATTTGTTGGGTTAATGTAAAATCCATTTATTTTATCTTGAATAATCTCTAATGGCCCACCAAACTGTGTGGCAAAAGTCGGTAATCCTGAAACCATCGCTTCTAAAATTGTCAAACCAAAAGCCTCAAATAAAGCAGGTTGGACAAAAATTCCCTGACGATCGGCAATGACTCGGTAAATTTCACCAGAATCGGTTTTGGAGAGACGTACACCCAACCAACGAATTTTACCGTGAAGATTGTACTTATCAATTATTTGATAAAGTTTAATAATTTCGTTGCGTTCTTCGTTGTCATCTGATTCTTCGACGCGTAACTTACCCGCTACTAAAATTAAATTGTAATGCTCTTGTAATTCTTGACTTTGACCATAACATTCAGCTAAACCTGTGAGGTTTTTGATGTGGTCAAGACGCGCCATTGAGAAGAGAGGACGCTTGTTAGGATCGTCGAGTTTGCCAAAGATTTGTGTAGGATCTTCCAGAGTAAAGAGCATTTCTGCAAGGCATTGGCGATCGCTCTCCACTCGGTCTTTATTCTGGGTGTAGGGGAAGTAATTATTTTCGTTTACTCCAGGTGGTACGACATTAAATTTGGGACTAAATAATTCAACGCCATTGGTAACATGGTACAACTCCGGCATAGTGAAGCACTTATAAGACTCATACTGTCCGATACTATCCGGTGTTCCGACAATTTCTTGGTAGGTGCTGCTAATCACAAAATTGGCAGCATTCATCGCAATTAAATCAGCTGTGAATTGCAAGGAAAAATGATATTTATCTTCTAATTCTTGCCAGTAGAGGTTGCTAAACAAGTACTTAGATTTTTCTAAAGCATGGGCAACATTGCATTGAGTAACTTTCAGCCGTCGCGCCAGCAAGAATGCTACTAAATTCCCATCAGTATAGTTTCCAACTATTAAGTCAGGTGTGCCGTGAAATTCTGCCCGTAGTTCTCTTTCGGAATCTATGGCGAAAGTTTCTAGATAAGGCCAAAACTCAAACCGAGAAATCCAGTTTTGAGTCATGTTAGGGTTAAAATCCCGCAAAGGCACTCGCAAAATCCAGGCATTTTCAGTACCAAGGACTTTTTCTAGCCGTTGATTACATAGAGTACCATCACTATTGGGAATCAAGCGGGTGAGAATAATTACCTTTGGCTGGACATTCAATTTCTCTAAACCTGCAAGCAGGACATCTTCTTGTAGCTGCTTCTCTAGGCTTTTTGCCTGGTCAAGGACGTAAACTACCTGACCGCCAGTATCAGGACGACCCAACACTCCCTCTTGCCCAAACCAACCGTGAGCCGACACTAAGACGATTCTAAAAATCATCGGCACACGAGAAATGAAGGCTTCTAGAGTCTGAGGATCGGCAGAATCAATCAATTCATCGAGAATATTTAAGGTTTCCCGCACTCGCGCTGCGGTGTTACCCCAACCCGGCTCAAAACCCATTGTTTGCAATTGTAACCGGAATTGTTCGTAAGGTTCATTATCGGGGCGATCGCTAACAAAAGTGATGGCTTTTTTAACTTGCTCGGAAAGTTCCTGCTGTGATTGAATGCGATCGTTGAGCAGCAGCTGAACACCGTTGTAGTGGTGCAGCCGCAAGAAATTTAATAAGCTATCCAGCAATTGTTTGGAGTCTTGAAATAGTTGGCTGGAAAGATAGCGGTTGAGAAATTGTACCCCTTTACCAATATTTTTGGGGTCGCGGATAACTGGGGAGTAATCATAAAACGGGCCGAAGTCCAATTCTAGCAGGCCGCCCTCATTGGGATGATATTTGTTCACCAAGCGATCGCGCAGATCCAACAAATCCTGCACCGTCATCGGCTCAAAGCTTAAGTCTGATGTCAACCAATAAACTTCTTGACTGGCAATCTTAGAACGGATGATGAAACAGAAGTTTGAGTCTTCTTGAATTATTTCCTGAGTATAGTAAATGAGTTTGCTTAACTCCGAGAAAGTATAAAAAGATTTAGGTTTTTGGGACTTAGAGCAATACTCACTATATACATTGAGTATGTCGTTCCGCAGCAAATACTTCTTTTCTTGTTGGCGTAATTCACTAATAAAGGAACGTAAATCACTTCTTTCTTCACTATCTAAGACTGCTTGAAGCAATTCAGACATAGCAACTCCACTAAATGACGATGTTTACATTGCTAATACCATATAATTTATCTGTATACATATATAGCCGTAGTCACACAGGTTAGGACATTTTGAAAGGGTGAAAGCTAGGAATAGTAATAGTTTTACCTCCTGCCTTCTCCCAAGGGGAGACGCTAAAAGCGATCTGCCTTCTCCCAAGGGGAGACGCTAAAAGCGATCTGCCTTCTGCCTCCTGCTATAAGTATCAACTTTTCAGCAGACACTTAAATCGTATTCTTCTTTACCCAAAGTATCTATGACTCAGTATTTTTGGATCTCACTAAAGGAATACAATTTTTTTATTTCTACCCAAGTATAAAGCGTGTTTTACTCCTAAATTCTGCTGTAAATCCCCATTTCGATGATAATTGCCACCAAAACTTCTGGATCGATAGGTTTGGGGACGTGACGTTGAAATCCGGCAGCGATCGCCAGCTTTTGATCGGTTTCTCCGGCATAAGCTGTTAAGGCAATAGCGGGAATTTGTCCCCCTTGCTCAAGCTCAAGGGCACGAATTTGCCGCATTAGCATATAGCCATCCATCTCTGGCATCCCAATGTCACTGATGATCATGTTGGGAATGGATTGAGCGATCGCTTGCAGCGCCTCAGTCCCAGATGCAACAGCAGTAACGATCGCACCACATTCCTCTAAAACAAAAGCGATGAACTCCCGCGAGTCTGTTTCATCATCGACGATTAAAATGTGAACACCGTTCAAATCAGTCTCGTTGACAGGGGATTGATTCAAGGTTGGTGCTTGAGTTAACTGAGGTGCAAGCGGAATTTTAACCGTAAATGTCGCTCCTAATCCAATACCAGGACTATCTACTGTGACTGTTCCACCGTGCATTTCTACAATTTGGCGCACGATCGCCAATCCCAATCCTAGTCCGCCGAATTTGCGGGTGGTTGCGCTATCCTCTTGCCGGAAATGCTCAAACACGTAGGGCAGAAAGTCGCCACTAATTCCTTTTCCAGTATCGGTGATTTGAATTTGGGCGTGATTTTCAGCTTGAGATAGGGCAATCGTGATTTGTCCCTTATTATCTGCAAATTTAACGGCATTCGACAGCAGATTCCACACGACTTGCTGCAATCGCCCAGCATCTCCGACTACCACTCCCACAACAGGCGAGACAATCGTCTGAATTTGGATTGACTTGGCTTCTGCGGCTAGGCGAACTGTTTCCAGCGCGGCTGAAATCACTGTATTGAGGTTAATGGGTGAGGCTGATAAGCTCATTTTGCCTTGCAGAATCCGGGAAATGTCGAGCAAGTCATCAATTAACTGTACCTGGATCTGGGCATTGCGCTCAATCGTGGCGATCGCAGCATTCGTTTTTTGGGCATCCAGCTTTCCTTTCTGCAACAGTTGTGACCATCCTAAAATTGGATTCATGGGCGTTCTTAGTTCATGGGAAAGAACCGCTAAGAACTCATCTTTAATGCGATTACTTCGATCTAACGCTTCGGCTCGTGTCTGTAGCTCTACAATTAGGCGCGATCGTTCTAAGGCAGCCGCGACTTGATTGGCTACTGTTTGCATGAGGTCGAGTTCATCGCGCGTAAAGCGATCGCGTTGACGAGTTCCCAGCCCCAGAGTGCCTAAAACGCGATTGCCCACAATTAACGGATGACTAGCATAAGCTCTGATACCGATTGATTGAACTGAAAAAGCGAGTGGAGCGGTGGTTGAGAGCGCATTTTCAACGATAGCTGGCTGGCGATGTTGCACGGCATAACCACACACTCCCTCCCCTAACTCCAAAAATTTAGCTCCTAAAGCAATGTCTTGTGAGATGCCGCCATAGGTATTAAGTTCAAGGCGTTGCTGGTCTTCTTGATACAAGTAATTAAAGTAAACTTCCAGTCCCAAATAAGTCGAAATTTTTTCAAACAAACTGGCTAAAAATACCTTGGGATCTTCGTTGACCAATAGATCGTTGGCAACTTCTGAAAGCAGCTTCAGCCGTTCGTTGCTGGCTTTCACGGTCGCTTCGATTTGCTTGCGATCGGTAATGTCTCGCGTCACACCTGCCACCGCTTCTACCATCCCATTTAAATTCAAAAGCGGGACGAGAATGTATTCATAGGCGCGTGTGCCAAGTGTACTTGTATACGGTGTTTCATCTCTGAGCGGTTGGCGCGTCTCGATGACTTGCTGAATCTGCCTTTGGAGTCTGGCTGCTAAATCTATTGGATAATCCAGGTCAAAAAAGTTTTTACCGAAGGTTTGGGCCGAAGTTTTTTGCAAGAGGTCGAGCAACGCCTGATTAATGTAAGTGAACCGTCCAGACAGATCGAAGGTATAAATAAAATCGGGTACGGAAGAGGCGATCGCGTCGAATTTTCGCAGTTGTCGTTCGAGTTCGGCAGAAATTTGTCGCCAAGCGGATTCGGCTTGTTTGCGTTCGGTGATATCTGCCAGTGCCCCAGGAAAAGCGATCGGTCTGCCATCAGCAGCATATTCAACTCGACCGCGTGCGGCAAGCCAGCGCTCCTCGCCTCTTGCCGTATAAACGCGGTACTCACTAACATATTCTTCGCCAGTTTCAATCGCCTGACTAATTGCGGCGACCACTCGTGGGCGGTCTTCTTCGTGCATTGATCGTACAAACAGTTCAATCG
The DNA here is from genome assembly GCF_036917575.1 of Nostoc sp. Classification (GTDB taxonomy): domain Bacteria; phylum Cyanobacteriota; class Cyanobacteriia; order Cyanobacteriales; family Nostocaceae; genus Nostoc. Next base: position 138,715 of record NZ_JBALDC010000042.1, read on the forward strand.
GTAAACCTGTTGTTGCTTCCACAGGGTCAACGCCAAACAAGTGAGCAAAGGCTGCATTCACGATCACCAGATTCTCGGCAATCTTCCACCGCCATGTGTAAATGGCTCCTGCCGCTAAAGCGGCCTCCCATTGCACATAAGCTTCCCGGAGATCAGCTTCGGCTTGTTTGCGATTGGTAATATCTATTGATATCCCGACCATGCGCTCAGGATTGCCCGCCTCGTCGTAAATCGGATGCCCGCGAACGATTACCCAGTGCGAACTGCCATCGTTCCAAACATTGCGGTATTCCACATCGTAATCGGTGCGGTTGGTAATCGAGTCTTGAATTGCCGCCTGCACCCAAGTCAGATCCTCTGGATGAATCCGCTCCATGAGAATTTGGTGCGAGAAATCAGCGTCAATGCGTAGACCATAGTTCATTTTGCACTGGTCAGAAACAGACAGAACGTTTGTTTTGAGATCGAATTGCCAGGAGCCGAGTTTGCTAGTTTTAAGGGCGAGTTTAAGTTGCTGTTCGCTGGCTTGCAGTGTCTGAGCCGCTTGTTTGCGGATATCTGTCAGTTTTAAGGTTGACTCAACACGAGCCAGTAGTTCGCGAGCCGAAAACGGTTTAATTAAATAATCATCGGCTCCTGCTGCCAACCCTGACACGCGAGACTCTTCATCCGCCTGGGCTGATAGCAAAATTACGGGCAATTCTCTGGTTTGGAGGTCAGCCCGTAGTTGATGCAGCAACTCAAACCCATCCAGCCCCGGCATCATTAGATCGCTGAGAATTAAATCCGGGCGCTCTACTTGGATCGCAGCCAGAGCCGCAGCTTCATCTGTGACTACCTCAACCTCATACCTTTGACTCAACAATCGCCACAGATAATCGCGCATATCGGCATTGTCATCTACCAGCAAAATTCGGGCGGGTAAGGAAGATGGTGCGATCGCTGAAGGTAAACTGCTCTTAGAGGCGCTCGGTTCGGATGAAGCTTCAATCCCTGCCGCTTCCAGTTGCGAAAACTCAAGCAGTGCGTTGACTAATTTCACTAACCGAAGTCCATTTCGCTGCACGAGTTCAAGGCGATCGCGCTGTTGCGGCGTTAATATAGCTTGAGTGTCGAGTAACAGGTCTTCGATTGGACTCAACATCAGTGTTAAAGGCGTGTGAAATTCATGCGAGATATTGCTGAAGAATACGGTCTTAACGCGATCGAATTCTGACAACGCCTCATTTGCCACTTGCACTTGTTCGTTGACCTCTTGTAACTCCTGCGTTCTAGCAGAAATTTCCCTCTCCATTTGCTCGGTGTGAGACTGGAGTGATTGATTGAGCTGACGCTGCTCATTTAGCTGTTGCTGCACCTGCACAAACTCGCGTATATCTTCGACTCGGTGAATAATATGCGTCATTTCACCGTTTTCATCAAAAATTGGGGAGTTGGTTGGTGTCCAGTACCGCTCCTCAAAACCACCGCCTTCTGATTCAAGGCGGCGAATCTCATACTTCTGCACTGCCATTGTGTGCGGCTTTTGAAACTTCAGTACGCTTGACAACGAGGTACGCAAATTATGAATTCCAGTACCATTCAAATTGTCGGGATTGTCTGGAAAAACCTCAAAAAAATGGCGACCAACAACCTCTTCTCGTTTGGTCTTCGTTGCCCAAAAGTAAGCATCACTTCCCGCGACAATCATTAAGTCGAGTGAGTAGACAATATACAATCCTGGTATTGATTCAAACAAGGTTTGAAAATTCAGCATCCCTTCCTCTGAGCGGTATTAACTTTTCGGCTTAAAAAGCTATTAAAACAAACAGCAGTCCAGAGCTTGAGTTGAAGAGGATAGAGGCTCTTGCATAAGCACAATTAGGATGGAATCGAGGCACTCACTATATAGTAAAGGAATAAGATAATTAAAAGTGATATTACTTGCCTTGATCGCACGCACCAGCCCAAAACGATATAAGGCATTGCATAGCTAATTTTAATTTAGCAAGTAAATTTGCTTATATACATAAACTTATTTAATAAGATAATCTAATAAACTATGGTAGGCTTACAATTCTTGCAAGTCTATAAAGCTATAAAATCACAGATTGTTGGTAAAGTGATGCTTATGATTATTCACACTATACAACACATCTTAAATAGGAGTATAGCTATAAACATGAAATTACGTAGGGCGAACGATGGGAATTGAACCCACGAATGGTGGTACCACAAACCACTGCCTTAACCACTTGGCTACGCTCGCCATTCAACAATTTGAATTATAGCAATAATTTGGCAAGCGATCAAGAGTTTTAGTTCAAGGAACGGACTTAATTGATTTAGAGTCTCTGGAGTCTGACGATTACAATGAATTTTACTTGGCAAATATGAAACCATTGATCATCATTGCGTATACTGGAGTAGCAGTAGGACTCGCCGCCTTGGGTGTGACAATGGCGAAAACTAATCCCAGTCAGGTTGAATATGAAGAATATGCAGTTCAACGGCTAACAAAATACTTAAAAACCGATGTATGTAAAAAAACTACGAATGTTCTTGAAAATTTAATCCGTTTTAATTGTGATAAATTGGTTGACTCGGCTAGCCCGCAAATCCAAGAAGTTATTGCCAAGACCACAGAAAGGCAAGATTTCGTTATTTTTAGCATTTACCGTACAGATTTAAAAATAAATTCTTGGATACCCTCGTACAAATTTGAAACGGTAGGAGCTTTCGATCAATTTTATACTTACACTGCCGAAAAACAATAAGGTAAGGAGTAGGGCGAGAATATAAAAGTGATTAAGAATACTTCTATTTAGTGACTAATAATAGTTTCAATAACTACCAGAGTACTCATTATCCTCAGCTTAATCTTAAATAAAAATAGTAACTAAGAATTCAAACTTTACCGATGTCATCTGCTTATCTGCTACTATCTCACGGAAGTCGCGACCCGCGCCCAGAAATTGCTATGCAGCAACTAGCTAAACTGATATGTCATAAATTATCAAAAAACCATAACTCAGCAAATAGCGAACATTTAGTTGGCATCGCTGCTTTAGAAATGAATCCTCAATCTTTACACGAGCAGATTCAACAATTTGCTAAGAGCGCTTTTGGCGATGATAAACTATCTCAAAATGAAAATCGCCTCAAAATTGTACCGCTATTTCTACTACCGGGAGTCCATGTGATGACAGATATTCCCGCCGAAGTAGCACTAGCACAACAGGCTACCGATCAAGATGTCATAATTGAGTTGCAACCATATTTAGGCTCTCATCCCAATTTAGAGAAATTGCTGGCAAAGCAAATAGCTGCTATAAAAGCAGAAGCATGGATTCTCTTAGCTCATGGTAGCCGTCGCCCAGGTTCTCAAGAAACTGTGGAAGCAATGGCGGCGAGTTTGGGAGCCGTGACTGCTTATTGGGCTGGGCCTCCTAGTTTAGAATCGCGGGTAAAAGAGTTGGTAACTGCTGGTTATCAGGAAATTGCAATCTTGCCATACTTTTTATTCGCTGGTGGAATAACCGATGCGATCGCCACCTCAATAGAGGAGTTAAAATTACAATTTTCTGCGGTGAATTTCCAATTGGCAGAGCCATTGGGAGCAAGTGCAGAATTAGCCGAGCTAATTTGGGATTTAACACAGAGATGAACCGCACAATCACACAGAGGAACAAATATTTGGGAAAGGTTTATTTAGTAGGTGCGGGGCCAGGAGATCCAGGACTAATTACCCTGAAGGCGAAAGGTTTGTTGGAATGTGCAGATGTAGTCATCTATGATGCCTTGGTGAGTCCGGCAATTTTGGCAATGATTAATCCCCAAGCCGAGCAAATTAATGCTGGTAAACGGAGGGGAAAACATTCGCTGTTCCAAGAAGAAACAACTCAATTGCTGATTGATAAAGCGGAGGATAATGCAATTGTAGTCCGACTCAAGGGTGGCGATCCGTTTATTTTTGGTCGCGGTGGCGAAGAGATGGAAGAATTAGTCAACGCTGGAATATCAACGGAAGTAGTACCGGGTATCACTTCGGGAATTGCAGCAGCAGCATACTCAGGTATTCCTTTGACGCATCGGCTGTATAGTTCGTCAGTGACATTTGTAACTGGTCATGAAGCGGCGGGTAAATATAGACCGCAAGTGAATTGGAGTGCGATCGCTCACGGTTCCGAAACCATTGTAATTTATATGGGAATTCACAATCTGTCTTATATTGTGGAAGAATTGATTGCAGCTGAGTTGAATTTAGAAACGCCTATTGCTTTGGTGCGCTGGGGTACGCGCCCAGAACAAGAAGAATTGATTGGGACATTAGAAACAATTGTTAAACAGGTAGAGCAAACTAGATTTGGTGCGCCTGCGATCGCAGTTATTGGACAAGTAGTGAATATGCACAGTATTTTATCTGGTTGTCGTCCAGTTTGATGGTTGTTCCCATGAGCAATAGAAGTCATTGACATCGCAAAAAATCTGCGTCACATCCAACCGAGATACAATAGATTCCATTGCTGAGACACCCTTTTTTTTATGTAATTACAGTCTCAGCCTTTTTTTGTACCTTTTTCAACCCGTCAAACTCACGTTTACTTATGTCACAAGATCAACTCAACTATTCAACACTGACATAAAAAGTTACTAATTTTTAAGATAAGTCCACTTAGGCAGGTAATCATCACAGAGCGATCGTAAAACTTTTCGGTCTACTAATTTTAGAACTTAAAGGCAAGCCAAGTGCGATCGCCCTCTTTATACTGGCGTTGGATTGGGACAGTCCAAAATGTAGCGTAATGGTGACGGTGAAAAAACGAACGTGTTATCTTGTCTAGGCACTCGTCAACATTACAAAGTTGGTCATCAACATTACAATATTGGTCATCAACGTTGAAGCGATGCCTTCTCTTCTCTACGAAAGGCTGCGCCCTAAGTGTAGTTATGCCGCAGGCTTTACGAGACGCTATGCGAACGGCTTGCCGCTAAGGCGTCTATGCAAAAGATATAACGCATCTATTCCCTTCTTTACTATTCCCTGTTCCCTGCCTACGCAATTAAATTCAAAGAAACTACTGATATATAGCCGTAGTCACATAGTTTAGGACATTTTAAAAGAGTGAAAGCTAGGAATAGTAATAGTTTTACCTCCTGCCTTCTCCTAAGGGGAGACGCTAAAAGCGATCTGCCTCCTGCCTCCTGCCATAACATGAAAAATTCTCAGTAAAAATTGCGAATTATGCTGAACCGGAATCTTACTTGGTTGAGGCAAGCTAGCTCTATAACCTTTTTACAGGAGTAAATTTATGCCTCGTAAAAAACGCACATCGCGGATTCTCGAAAAAGCCGAATTGAGAACGGCTGCACTCAAAGCAGTTGATGCAAATATGGATTTTGGCGATGATTGCGATTTGCAAAACCTAACTCAATCAATTGAGCAGTTACGCAGTATGCTTGATGCTTACAATAGCGCTCTAGCTGTGGTTGACTCCAACAAAAGTAAGATTGATCAGATGGAAAAAAGCTTGAACAATCTTTCAGACAAGTTGCTCAGGGGAGTTGCTTTCAAGTACGGCAAGAACAGCAACGAATATGAGATAGCGGGTGGTGTTCGTGACAGCGAACGTGTACGCAAAGGCAGGTTGACTCGCTTGAAAGCTAGTGCAGAGCAAGCATCAGATGAGGATGGTAAAACAAAGAATTTAATAAATAGTGACCATCAGTAGCACTTGTAAGGGTTTTAGCCATTTTAGAACTTAAGTAGTTGCTGTGAGCGATCGCTTCAATTCGGAAAAATCTTTCAAGCGGTGCGATCGCTCACAGCAACAAACAACTCAAGCTTGAACACAAAAGCGATCGCGCTTCGATACTGCTCGGTGAAGAGTAGATCCCCCCAACCCCCCTTAAAAAGGGGGGCTTATTTTCCCCCTTTTTAAGGGGGACTAAGGGGGATCTTCAATGACTATGCACCTTAACCGAGCAGTATTGGATCGCGCTTCGCTTTTGCATTTAAAAACTTAGATAGTGATAAAATCGTCAGAGGTAATCAGGCTGGAGTTGATACCTGTTAGCGTTGCCGAGATTGTACCGCCGCTCAAATTAATCAGCGTGTCGCTGCCACTGGAGCTAATCGTCAGTTGTCCAAAGCTCAGTTTAATACCGAACACTCCAGTTAAACTAATCTTGTCGATGCCGTCGCTAAAGTCAGTAATTGTGTTAGAGGTGCTTGTAAAAAGAATGGCCACGCCAAACACGTCAGCTCCATCTCCATCGGAAAGAATGTTATTGCCAGATTCGCCATAGAGAGTATCATTACCAGACCCACCACGGAGAATATCATTGTCTGACCCACCATAGAGGATGTCATTGTCTTCTCCACCATAGAGAGTATCATTACCAGACCCACCATAGAGAGTATCTTTAGCTGAACCCGTAACTATTGAGCTATCAGAATCACCATATAACAGGTCATCGCCATCTTCACCATTAAGAATGTCATTGCCAGATTCACCAGAGAGGATGTCATTGTCTTCTCCACCATAGAGACTATCATTACCAGACCCACCATAGAGAGTATCCTTAGTTGTACTCTTGGTATTAAAGATGAAATCGCTAAAGGGTGGCTTTGAGGTAGGAGAATCACCTTGTAACAGGTCATTGCCTCCATTGCCGTAAAGAGTGTCATTGCCAAATTCACCATACAAGGTGTCATTGGAATCCGAACCGCTAATCTTATGATCACCTGATGTTCCTGTCTTCTTATTAGTATTAAATATACTAATACTACTAATATCATCTAAAATTCCCGAAGCATTAGGCATAATTTACCTCTGATTTTGTGAGTGGTTTAACGCTAACCAAAGACAAGCGACGTTGGTGAGCTTACGAATCAATCAATGACCAAACAATTCGCAATTCGCAGTTCGTAATTGCGAACTCAATTGAATAATTGATACCTAAAGGGATAGAAGCCCCTAATTTCAATTATGAAAAAAAAATCAAACACGTAGTATCAATATTCAAGCCCCTGCATTTATGCCTGGGGTATTAATTGCGAATTGCGAATGGGAAAAAGCGAATTGGAGATGACAGTGGCGTTAACTTTTGAACTGCTCATCGCTCGGTTTGGTTGCAATTGATTCCAATACATTGACTGTAAGCGAAGATTTTGTGTCTGTCGTTACCTAAAAGTTCTTGTAATTTAAGTGAAACTAATTTAAAAGTTCCAGAAAGTTCCATAATGTTTTAAGAACAAAGATCAAGCTAAAAAACACTCATTGTGGAACCAGAACAGTTACTCGCCATCGGAGATGCAGTCATCCAAGCTCACAGCGGCAGACATCTGAGCGATTTGGAAACCACGATTTTGCTGGGCGCGATGCCAATAAAACCTATGAAGAGATTGCCGAACAGGCTGGATACTCGATTAGCCATGTCAAGCGCAATATTGGCCCCAAGCTTTGGCAGTTGCTGTCCCTTGGGCTGAATGAGAGCGTGAGTAAGACCAATTTCCGCAATGCGCTGATGCGGCGAGCCAGCGACATTGAAGTTGGGGGACAACCACCGAGTTCGCTCGTGACTCAACCCGTGAAGCAAGCAACGGCAGTCACAACAGCCGCAGCCACACAGCAGACTCTTCCTCAGCCAGCCCTAAGAGCTTCCCACTCTCTCTCAGCAGTTAACTTACACCGGGTGAACTTCACTGGCTGCAAGTTCGTGCAATCAACCTTTTGCCAAACTTTTGGCGGCATCCTGGCAGTCGCCTTTAGTCCAGATAGTAAAATGCTGGCTTTAGCAGACACCGATAGCACTGTGCGTCTGTGGCAAACAATTAGCGATAATGAATCGGGTGTAGAACAGCTGCTTTCAAGCTTGAGTGGTCATCAAAGCTGGGTTTTAGCCGTCGCTTGGCATCCCAACAAGCCTAGACTGATCAGCGGCAGCGAAGACTGTACGATTAAAATTTGGAATGTGGAAACAGGGCAATGTTTGCACACGCTTCGAGATCACCAGAAGGGAGTTTGGAGTTTAACTTAGAGTCCGGATGGCAGCAGGTTTGCCAGCAGTAGCGGCGATCGCACGATTAAGATTTGGGATGCAAAGACCGGAGCTTGCCTTTGCACGTTGCAGGGGCATCAAAGTTTGATCTGGAGTGTGGCTTGGCATCCCAATAAAAAGATTCTCGCTAGTGGCAGTGACGATCAAACGATTCGACAGTGGGATAGCGATACGGGTGATTGCCTCAAAACGTTGCCCGTTGATGGATACCAAGTCGGTTGCGTTGCCTGGAGTCCCGATGGAAAAATACTTGCTAGCGTCGGTGCAGACTTGCTGATTCGGCTATGGGACGAGCAAACCGGACAGCAGATTCGCACTTTGGCAGGACATACCACCTGGATCTACTCGTTGGCGTGGAGTCCAGATGGCACAACACTAGCGAGTTGTAGCGGCGATCGCACCGTCAGGCTCTGGAACCCGATCGCCGGAACCTGCTTGAAAACGATGCAAGGACATCTTGAACCAATTTGGAGCGTGAGTTGGAGCAGTGATGGAAAAGCGATCGCCAGTGGCAGCCTTGACCAGATGGTACGGCTTTGGAACCCCCAGATGGGTCAGTGTCGCCACACACTCAACGGGTATACAAACTGGATGCGTACCGTGGTGTGGAGTCCCGATGGCAAATGTTTAGCTAGCCCCAGCACAGATAATACCGTCAGAGTCTGGGAGGTGGAGACTGGACAATGCCTGAAAACGTTAACGGGGCATTATGGGTGGGTACTTTCGGCAGCATGGAATCCTTACGCTTGTGTTGATGCTCAGAATGCAACAGGACTGCTCGCCAGCAGTGGTCGAGACAGCACAATCAAGATTTGGGACGTGCAGACAGGGCGATGCCTAAAAACGTTAACGGCTCATTCAGATTGGGTATGGTCGGTTGCTTGGAGTCCGAGCGCAGTGAATTTGCCAACAAGTACCGGACAATTGCTGGCGACTGCAAGCGGTATGAATGATTTAACTATCAGATTATGGAATCCCGAAACTGGCGAATGTCTCAGGGTTTTATCCGGGCATCAAAGTTGGATTTGGTGGGTGATTTGGAGTCCAGATGTTAAGAGGTTGGCAACCGCGAGTGACGATCGGCAGATCAAGCTGTGGGATGTGCAGAGCGGCGAGTGTGTCCAGACCTTGCACGACGAGCGCTTGATGGGCGTTGCGATCGCCTGGAGTCCAGACGGCAACTGGTTGGCAACCAGCAGTACCGATCAAACTGTGCGGCTTTGGAATCTTCAGACAAGTGCATTTGAGCGCGAACTCGTGGGGCATCAGGCATGGATTTGGGCGCTTGCCTGGAGTCCAAACGGTCGTTGGTTAGCCAGTGGCAGCGAAGATTGCACGATAAAACTGTGGAATCTGGAAACCAATGAATACAATTTTACCCTACACGGACACCAGAGCCGAATTTTCTGTGTGTCTTGGAGTCCGAGTGGCGAGATTCTGGCAAGCAGCAGTTCGGACGGAACTATCCGGCTGTGGTCGGTGCAAACGGGTGAATGTCTCAAAACGCTGAGAGCCAATCGCCCCTACGAAGGCATGAACATCATGGACGTGACCGGGATTACCGAAGCACAGAAAGCTACGCTCAAAGGTTTGGGAGCAGTTTAGCGACTCCTCAGCGCTTCTTGTATCGCAGCGTGAGCTTCGCGACTCATTGGGTAAAAGCAAGCCAAAATCAAGCTCAATCCTAAAATCAAAGCTGGGACAAGACTAAAGAGCAGGCAAATCGTCCAGCGGTACTAGTAGTTCGCCAAGTGAACTTGGCGGGGTAAAGGGTAAGGGGGAAGGGGGAAAGGTTTTAAATCCCTTACCCTTTTCCCTTTCCCCTTTCCCCAGCCCTCACAAGCGCATCTTTGGGTTGGCAGACTACTAGGTAGTTGCGATCGCCCGACATTTCGTATTTTCCGATAACCCTAGTGTATGATCGATAAGGTTATTCGGTTCTGGTGGGAGTCAGCTACCAGAGGTAACGGGGAAAGTTCGGTGCAAATCCGGCGCTGTCCCGCAACTGTGAACCAATTTGAGATTAAAGAACTAAATCGAAAATCTCAATTTGAGTGAGTCAGGATGCCCGCCGAAATAGATTTATCAGTTTCACATATCTGCGAGGTACAGATGACTACGACTGTAAATATTTCCCCAACCAGTCCAATGGAAGTTGCTGAACATACTTTATTTGTTTGCAAAACCTGTGCGAGTGTTTGGCAAAATGGAAAACGCTTAGGTGAAAGTGGTGGTGAAAAACTTCTACACGAACTTCAGCAGCTGGCACAAGATTGGGAGTTACGAAATCAATTCCCAATCCAGGAAGTTGAATGCATGAGTGCTTGTAATCGTTCTTGTGTAGTCGCTTTTGCTGCCAAAGGTAAATTAACATATTTATTTGGTGATTTAGGCGTTGATGGTAGTGCCTCTGCGGTACTGCAATGTGCTAGTCAATACTATGCCAAAGCAGATGGTTTGCTACCTTGGTCACAGCGTCCAGAAGCAATGAAAAAGGGCATTTTAGCAAAAATTCCACCTTTATCTAAATGATCCGTGTTTTGATTCTGGGTGGAACGGGTGATGCAGCAGAACTAGCTGCCAAAGTTACGACTATCCAAGGGTTAGAAGTAATCACCTCTTTAGCTGGCCGCACCCGTGAACCGTCAGTACCGTTGGGCGATTTACGGGTTGGAGGCTTTGGTGGCGTGGCTGGATTGGCTAGCTATCTGCAAGTCATGCAAATCGACTTGTTAATTGATGCAACCCATCCTTTTGCTACTCAGATTTCTTTTAATGCCGCAGATGCAGCAATGGAAGTTAGAGTACCCCGTCTGATGTTAATTCGTCCGCCTTGGGAAAAAGTAAGTGGCGATCGCTGGATTGAAGTTGATAATGTTGTAGCCGCAGCAACAGTATTAAAAAACCAAGCACAGCGAGTGTTTTTGACAGTTGGAAGGCAAGAACTGGCCGCCTTTACTCACTTGGAAAAAATTTGGTTTTTGATGCGGATGATTGACCCTCCTAGCGCTGGTGCTTTAGTACCGCCAGGGATGGTATTGTGCGATCGCGGGCCCTTTACCCTCAACAATGAAAGACAAATTCTGATTGAGAATAACATTGATACCATCGTCAGCAAAAATAGCGGTGGCGATGCTACAAAACCCAAGATTATTGCAGCGCGAGAACTGGGTGTAAAGGTTGTGATGGTCAATCGTCCAGCCGTACCACTAGGAGAACAGGTTAGTAATGTTGATGCTGCTTTGACGTGGTTATTAGATCGCTGCTAAGTAAATAGGCAAGATTGATAATACTCTCTTTATAGATTTCCGTATAATACACGGGAGTCTTCTACAAGATTTGCGATCGCACTAACAACCTTCATGACAAATCTAGCTTTATCTGCTATAGCCCTCGTCACCATATCTGGATTAGTTTTCGGGACAATGCCAGCCGCTTCTGCTTTAAGTTGGAGTTGGAATTATTCTGGTACTGCCATAGCGGCAAACGGTACTTTTACTACTAATGACACTCCTAACAATTTGGGTTTTTACTTAATTACTGGAATTACTGGTACACGAAATGGTGAAACAATTACTGGTCTGCAACCCGCCGGGACTCCAATGCCAGGAAACGAACCTTTTGATGTTGATAATTTAATTAGTCTTAATACTCAGCAGTTAACACGTAAGGGTTTTGCGTATTCTACTTCAAGAGGAAATTATTCTAGTCCATTTTTCGCTAGTTTTTTGCCGACACCAGGATATCTAGAGGTTTTTTCTGCGCCAACTAGACCAGGTTTTGAAAAGTTAGGATTAGAAGATAGGGAATTACCCATTAGTTTTTCTGCGACCTTAATCACCGTCCCTTAACCCACTTCTATATTTAGCTTACTCATCATGGTATTCTGGGCGCACCTTCAGTATCCAAACCTCACAAGCTATTCAAATTCACTCACAATAAGCTCAAAAAGTTTCTTAAAACCATTTGTAAGGTAACTTTAACTAAATATCCCTCTTCTGTCACTTTCCGGAATAAGCAAGTAGTTTAGGAGCTAAATCATCCAGAAGCATAAGAGGGTTTAAATTGATTCATTGCAG
>NZ_JBALDC010000043.1:0-60479 GCF_036917575.1 Nostoc sp.
TTGCTGCAATGAATCAATTTAAACCCTCTTATGCTTCTGGATGATTTAGCTCCTAAACTACTTGCTTATTCCGGAAAGTGACAGAAGAGGGATAGGGCAGTTTGTGGATTTGTTCTTTATCCCCAACATGGTTAACGAATACGAACACAACCTGAGATTAAAAGCGGGTATATCTCCCTTGGGTGTGCCGTTGAATCAAGCAGTGGTTGCTTCTCAAGTCCACAGGCCAACAGGCAACCAACTCATGAGCAAACTGATTGAAGCGGCGGAAAGCAAGGGTGGTATTTTAACTGTCACTCAAGGGGTGAAGTTTACGGGAGCTAGCTTTGCTGAAGTGGAAGCTACACTCTTAGAGATGTACAAATCAGGTTATGTAAAAATTGATAACGACCCCAATACTGGAGCCGTTACCTACCATTTCTACGAGCTTTAATTGTTATTTGTCATTTGTCATTCCTTACAAAGTCTGAGCGGAGGAAATCTCCGCCAGACTTTGCGCTTTGTCCTTTGTTAAAAACTAATGACCAATGATCAATGACCAATGACTAATTTCTACCTAACCACTTTTGACCATCCAAGCGCTGAACTAAGCCATATACCAATAAATCGAGAGTAATTTTGCGCTCATCGATTAAGAATGACTCAAGAGTGCTGGGTTTTTTGCCTTCATTACAAGAAAATCCCTTTTTCCCTTGAATATCTTCTTCGGGGAAATACAGGTTAAACTGACGCTTACCAATTTCTGACCAACTGCCGATAATTTGCCAGCATTCTTCGGCGGATTCAAAGCCAGTAATTGGCACTTTTTGCTTGGCAAAAGACACCTGTAAATCTTGTACACCTTTTTGAGCGATCGCTTTTTGTAAAGCTGGCAAGTAGTCTTGCTCAATGAACTCTACAAATGGCTTATTTTCAACAGCTGGGGCTTTTTCTTTTTTAGCGGCTTTAGCTGCGGCGGGTTTTTCTTCTGTTGCGTCGTCGGCTACAGGTTTTTCTGCTTTTGCGGCTTTAGCTGCGGCGGCGGGTTTTTCTTCTGTTGTGTCGTCGTCAGCGGGTTTTTCTGCTTTTGCGGCTTTAGCTGCGGCGGCGGGTTTTTCTCGCTTGGGTGGTACAGCAACTGGTTTAGCAGCATTGGGGTTATCTTCGGGATTCGCGGCTTTAGGATCTGGTGTGTTGGCAGTAGGAATATCTGTGGCTTCGGGTGAGTCTGTACTAGGAGCGTGTTCTTCAGCTACACTTGGAGCTTGCTTGTCAACAGTGCTGGGAGCTACTTCTCCCGCTTGATTGTGATTGGTTGGTTCTGCCATTGCTCAGGTCAATCCTTTAATCTAGCTTTGGGAGCGATCGCTCACCTTAATGTATCGGGTATTTTTATTTTGACATACTAGTACTGCAAGGCGGAATTCCTAATTTGTAATAATGCTCCTGCGGACGCTTATACAGTTAGAAATAACACAAAAGCTTAGGATATAGCAGGAGGCAGGAGGCAGAGGGCAGTTCTTGCTGGAGGTAAAACTATTGCTAACTCTCTTCTTTCACCGTTTCCAAATGTCCTAACCTGTGTGACTACGGCTATATAAGCTTTTTTACCCTCCGTCTCTTTCAAATCCCTTTGAATCCCATACCAGTTTCTACCTGTTGCTGTGCTGAAGTAGAAATCACTTTATCAGATACAATGCTAGAAGTTTGACGCTTAGTACCAACTTGGCTCAAGAATATGCCTACTAAAATCAAGCTACCGCCAATATATTGAGGTCGGGTAGGAGCTTCACCCAAAATTAAATAGGCTGCTATAATTCCCACAATTGGACCAAATGAGCTAACCAAAGAAGCCATAGAAGCAGTAGAAGTTTTCAAACCTTTAATCCAAAAAGACTGGCCCAGCACCACAATCAACCCGCCATAGATAAACATCCACTGCCACAAGAATGGTGAGAGGACACCAGCGAAATGATCCCTGCCATAGAGGATTAAAGCAAAAAAGAAAAAGATTACAGTTCCTAGTGCAGTCCGAAAAATGCTATAGATTCCCAAAGGAATCTGCAAAAGGTGTTTCTTGCTAATAATTGTAGAAACGGCTATAGCCACAGATGCGACTGCGGCCAAAAGTTCCCCTATACCTAAACCGAAACTTCCCATGTTCATCATGGTTTCTGTTGGAGGCTGAAGGATAATAGTTAGGATAACGCCAATAAAAGCTGCGATCGCACCAAGAAATTCCCAAATATTTACCCGTTCTCTTAATAACCAGACTGATAAAGCCAGAGTTAGAGGCGGTTCCAAGCGTCCCACCAAGATGACATTGTTCACCCTTGTGAGTGCCAGTGCCTGGAAAATTAAGCCAGGGGCTAGCGCTCCTAATAAAATAGCTACTGCCGTTAGACTGACCCAATCCTTCCTTGAGAGTTGCTTCAAAGTAGCTTTGTTCCACTGCCGCCCATAGATTAAGATCAGAAGTATCAAAGCGCAAAGGTTTCCCACGAATAAAACATTACACAAAGAAATCGGATTGCGATTATCAATGAAATGTTGAGCACCAATTTCTGTTAGTTTCCGGGTAACAGCGCTAGATGCTCCAAAAATTAGCATTGCTAGCCAAAGATATGTTTGTCCTGAAATTCTATGGATTTGGCGAGATGGTCTTTTGGCTCTAGTCACAATAACATCACTGCAATGAAAGCATTGCTCATTATATTAAGTTACGCTCACGCACTTCAAAATGAGGTTTTGTTGAGAAAATACTTAAATTATCCTGTGACTTTGAGCAGCCATGATTACCTGAGAAAATGCTGAGAATTCACTAAATTTTCTCAAAGGATAAATTCATGAAAATAGTGGCTTAGTTTCAATAAGCTCTCACTGCTACCTGAGATGCTTGGGATGTTCAGGATAAAACAAAAAACAGAAGTAACAAATGAAACTCGCACCCTTACTTACAAGTGTAGCTTTGGTTGGTTTTTTCACAGTTTGGGACGTACCATTAAAAGCGATCAATCCGTTATTAGTGCAAGCATCAGCAGCCCAAGAAATGTCTGTAGCACAGAAATTAGATTTGCTTACTAAGAGTAAGGGTCAAATTGGTAGTGGCGATCAACTACGTCGTTTCTTCTTTGGTGACTTGGAACCAATCGGTATCCAGGTAGGTGGTGCAGGTCATGTAGTTAACCTCTATAACAAAGCTAATGATGTCACCTTCGCTTACTGTTCACATTACGATGTGATTGTTGCCATTAAAAAAGGTAAGGTAACTAAATTTGAACCCAGTGAAGTGAAGTAATAATAAATCCACTTTCTAATTAATATTTTGCTGAAACTAGAGGAGCAATTCGATTAGTATCTAGGTTGCAATATATGAATAGAAGCCCGGAGTAACGGAAACGTCTCCGGCTTTATGCTGTGCGTTTACGCCCTAGCAAAAGTCTGATTACCTATCCAGAAAAAGCCATCAAATTTCTAGCAAAACAAGCTAAAAAAAAGGGGGAAAGATAAAACTTTCTTTTTAATTTTGTCCTTTAAGTCTTATTTAATTATTTTTGCCCAAGGTATTTTTAAGTGAGTAGGCTAAAAGCGATCGCCTACGAAAAGAAATTGTTTAATAGCTATTAAATCAATCAACTTTTACTTATACTGATACCTTTACTAAATGTATAAATTAATTATAATATTTATCTAGTAAAATTCTCTTTATTTGTGAAACTCTACAAAATTAGACTTGGCAAGACAAAAGATTGAGTAAATTGCTCTATGCAACCTCAGAGGTAATGGGTAGTGTTTTCACGAAGAGAAAGCCTACTTATATACTACTTTGCCCCAATATGCTTTTTTGTTGAAACAACGGAAGAAGTATATCAGCGAGTGAAAACATTCAGCAACTACTAAACCTTAACCAAGATGTTATGAAACCTTAATTTTATTCAAATATAGTCTTGTTAAGATAACTCCAAATACAATTTACAACCTTAGTTTTTGACTTTTAACGAGCAAATTTAAAGATGCTTAACTCTCGGCTCATTGTAATCTAGTTTGGGAATAATGGGTTTCCCAAAAATGCCTGGAAGTGTAACCTAAAGTAGTTTTGAGATTTCTATCTCCGAGCATCAAGTTATCACATATCCTACTCTCAAAAATTGAGTAAATACATAGTAATTACAAAAATCTTGAGTTAAGTAGTCCTAGCTTGTTTACAGTCAAAAGTTTAGCAGTATGTATTTCAGGTTTGCAAATTTCTCTGCTATATAAGCAAAGTAAGATAACACGGACTAATCTTAAATCTCAACCTGGGAAGGTTAGCTTTGTTTGTGTCGTACAAGCTTTTAGTCAGATAGTAATTTGCATATTTGGAGTGTTCCCAAAAGTTTAACAGGTTTCAATAAGGAGAAAATTCTCATGGCTCTTTACGGCTATACGATTGGAGAGGATCGTGACCAAAACCCTAATAATGGCAAGCAACTTGACGTTTACCGCTTTTTGATCCCTTCTGCACCTGGAGGTACTATTACTCCCACACGAGTAGGTACAGTCAATATTGCAGGTACTGTTACTAACGCAGATCTAGAAGGTTTGGCAACTAACCCCACTACCGGAAGGGTAATTGCAGTTAACGAAGCACGGGCTACTGCTCTTCCAAATAATCCAGGTCCTGTTATTGTCGTTAATAATGTAGATCAGCCTTTTGCTCCAGCCCAGGTCTCACCAACTCCTACACCATCTAACCTAGTGCGTTTTGGATTTGAGTCAGGTGCTGACTTTAGTAAACAACAAAATGCTCTCTACAACATTTCAGGCAATAAAACTGCTAATCTTGGTGGAGAACTAGTAGGAAGCTCACTTTATAAAATTACTACAGGTACCCCTGGAAATATTAGCCTTGTAGACGCTTTTGGCGCACCTACTACTGCTGCACAAACACAAGGAACTCAACCTACCAACCCTGGAAAATTTACCGATGGATTAGCTATCGACAATCTCAATCCTGGTGGAACTCGCGCTTTTGCTAGCGATTTTCATACCTCTGATGGAAATGGGAACAATCTTTATAAAGTCGATTTACTCACTGGTCAGCTATCTGCGCCGATTGCTCTGAGAACTCCTTCAGGGCAACCTCTGAATGTCAACGCAGATTCTGATTTGTCATTTACTAACTTAGGTTCTCAAAGATTGATCGGTTGGCTGGAAACTGGTGCTGTTTATGAGATCACAGGCTACCAAGATGAACTTGCTGCATCAGGTCTAGGTTTAGGTAGTGCCACAGGTACTAATGGCGCTGGCTTTGCAACCGCCACCTTACTTGGTAACGTTACCTTACCAAATGCTTTGGCAACACCACCCGTTCAGTATGAAGGCTTTTCGATTGTTAATGAATAACAGTCGTTAAGATGCTCTTTCTTCAACTCTTGTAAAAGTAGTTTTTACAAGAGTTGAAGAACGGATCTAAAGATAAAAAAAATTTATTTGCCAAACTACCTGTACTTTTTGTAAAGATTAACTAAATTTTTATTTTGAAATTTATCAAAACAGAATACATACATCAGTTTTAATAGCAAGTTCAATTTAGCACTTATAAACTAGTTAATTCTCGTAAAGAAAATTAAGCTTGAGTGATGGTTATGCATAGTGCAACCGTACATCTTGTTATGGGCGTAGGCGTAGCCCGCCGCAGGCATCGCCTGCAAACTACACCGAGGTTGATAACTAGTAACTTCGATTAATAGTCTGCCAAGCGGGATTATGACAGGTTAACGGAGTTGGTAGTAAGCACTTTAGTCTTTAAATAAGAGCTACCACCATTCAAAGTTTTATTTGATGAGCCATTAGAGCCTATAGTTAGCATTTCTTTAAAGATTAGTTTATTGTTGTCAATCGATAGAGAAATATCCGTTCCTTCAATGACTTGTTTCAAAAAGCTTGTCAATGTTTTACCATACTTATCTCTTTTTTTGTCAAAGTTGGGGATATTATCTTTCAATATTTTGTGAATTTGAGGTAGATGAATACCACCTTGTTTAAGCTGATTTAATTGCTCAACATTCTGCTTCAAGTTTTGTAAAGTATTCTTAGTTACTACTAAAATATCATCATCATTTAATGGACTCTCGCTAGTTACTTCATTAATTAAAATATCTTTTATTTTTTCCTGAGGAGCAGGTATAGGTATAAAGCAATCACAAACAGACTTGAGAATACGATTAATTTGTCCTTCGTAAGCACATCCAATTACAGTCTTTCCATACTCATGGAGCTTTTTAGCTAAAGCGGCAAATGCACCATCACCTGATACAATAACAAAAACTTGCAGTGTAGGACGACTCTGGGCTAATTCCATGACATCAATTGCCAATTGCATATCTGCTGCATTCCGTTTATGACTGTAATCAAAAATTTGAATTGCTTCAATACCAAGTTCTTGAATCTCATTTTTGAGTAGCCTTAATCGAGAATCACTCCAGTCAGCATAAGCGCATTGGATAGCTATTTTATTAACTAGGGTAGTATTTTCTAGATTTGTTTGAATTTGTTTCAGAGAAAAATTTAAGTTAGGGTTGCTTCTACCCATTGTTAAATTTTCGATATCATAAAAAATAGCTGTATTGAACTGCTCAGTCTTAGGTGAAGTATGAGCTGTGGAAGTAAACTGTTCTACACGAATCTGACGCTGCTTTAACTCTTTTAACTCAGCGATTAAGGACGTTATTTCTGGCGCTGACTCTGAACTACTCGTTTCCTGTTTTAACTCCGTAATTGTTGTTGTTAAGTCATTAACTTGTAATTTTGCTTGTTGTAATTCTTCTTGTAACTGCTCAGTTAATGTATTAATCTGACTCTGGGTTTGGACAGTCTGCTCTCGTAGTTCACCAATGGTTTTGGAGAGAATATACTGGCGTTGCTGATAAGCTGTTACTAAAGCTTGCTGAACAACATCCCATTCATGGGGGAAAGCCTCACGGGTACACACTTGCAAAACTGTTTCATAACCGGCGATCGCAATTTCTAAATTACTAGCAATATCCCCTTGTTTAAACTCTTGAATAATGGTACTTAGTTTGATAATGACTCTAGCTAAATTAATAGCAATAGCGGGTTCTTTAGCAAAGCGATCGCTTACCCTTTTTCGCAGCTTTAAAGCTAAATCATCGTTGATTTTACTTAAGTTTTGTTGCAGAATTGGATATACTTCCTGATTTTGATAAGTCGCTCTTAATAAATCAATTAGGAAGTCTTGCTCTTGGTTAGCAGCTTCGTTTGGCATAGCTAAATCCCTGACAATATATCTTTTAAGTTAGTATTCCCAAGTTTTCATGCTATCTAACAATTAAAGTGGTGTCATCCAATAGTTAATACCTCGAATAGCTTGTTTTTTTAAACCAAATAAACGTAAATTCTCTTCAGATAAACCTACATAAGTCCAATGTGGAACATCGTTTTCTACAGTTTGAAACCAACCATTTTGATTAAGAGCTTTTCTCTGTTCTTTACTACCTACGCGTAAATCAATTGCTAATCCAAAGAGATGTTGTGAAGTTCCAGGAGGTGCAACTAAACCGAGAATTTTTGTTTCTTTACCTTGTTGAACTTTTGCTAAAACTTGATTATTAGCATATTTATTCCAAAATTTTAAATTCGTGTTGAAAGTGCGAGTACAATCACCAGAGCCATAACCAGATTTTAGCGGAATTTGTTGTTGAGTTCGCGCTTTATTTAAAGCATCAGCCGCAGGTTTCTGTAAAAAACAGTCGTTAGTACCATCAATATGACCCATTGTTAAAGTAGCTTGAAACTCTTGGGTTTCTTGTTCATTAGCAAAGATATCTTTTTGCGGCAATTTAATCTTCATATCTGGATTTATAAATACTGCACCATAACTTCGCAGCAAAGTATATTCATAAGTACCAAGCTGAGGAATCGTGGGTAATTTTTTAGCGATCGCAGATAAAAAACGCTGTTGGGCATTTAATTTGGGATCGGGAATAAATGGTTCTGATGTTATATTTTTAGAGGAATCTATACAATGTAATGAATCATTATTAAAACATTTTTGTAATGGTTGAGCAGTTATAGCAACTTGGTGGTGATTAATCTCATTGCTAGCTACTAATACAAAAATCATCAATAAAACAATACCGATGAAACTGATTTTTCTAATAAATCTAGTAATATTTCTTTGATTGCTAAGGGTAAGTTTCATTTTTAAATAATTGCTTAGTGAGTTAATTCAATTAACATATTTAGAAAAAGTATTATTGATGACTGAAAATTTTAGATTATTTATCGATATTAAAATTTAGTTGCATCTGCTCAAAAAATATATAATACATATCAGTTATAAATTAATTTCTACTGTTTAACGATACAAACAATAGCTGCGATCGCAAAACCGGAATCTTGTCACAAATTTTAAAAAGATGATATTTTCCACTTACTACTAAAGTTAAAAAATAGAATCTTGCCTTTAATTGAGTACTAGTAAGTTTGTATAACTTTTTTATGAGAAAGTTACATCCATGAAACCACTGGAACAGTTAAAATTGAAAAGAACTCTAAGCTTGCCGATCCTGTAAGTATGACCATGCACAATTCCGTTGAATTCCAAGACGCTTTTGATGTCATAGTCGTCGGTGCAGGTCACTCCGGTTGCGAAGCAGCTCTCGCCTCTGCACGCCTCGGTTGTCGTACCCTGCTATTGACGCTCAACTTGGATAAAATCGCTTGGCAACCTTGTAACCCAGCCGTGGGTGGCCCAGCCAAATCTCAGTTGACTCATGAGGTAGATGCACTCGGCGGAGAAATTGGTAAAGTAGCAGACCGTACCTATCTACAAAAACGCATCCTCAACTCTTCACGAGGGCCTGCTGTTTGGGCATTACGCGCCCAGACTGATAAGCGCGAATATGCAGCAGTGATGAAAAATATTGTCGAGAATCAAGACAACTTGACAATCCGCGAAAGTATGGCAATAGATTTGGTGCTAGGCGCGAATGGTGAAGTCATTGGGGTTGAAACATATTTTGGTGTAGGGTTCCAATGTAAAGCAGTCATTTTGACAACTGGCACCTTTCTGGGAGGCAAAATTTGGGTTGGTAACAAATCAATGCCAGCAGGACGAGCTGGAGAATTTGCAGCTGAAGGATTGACACAAACCCTAAATCGCCTGGGATTTGAAACAGGTAGACTTAAAACTGGAACTCCAGCGCGGGTAGATAAGCGATCGGTAGATTATAGTAAAATGCTCATCCAGCCAGGGGATGAAGATGTGCGCTGGTTTAGCTTTGACCCAGATGTGTGGATAGAACGGGAACAGATGCCTTGCTACATCACCCGCACAACTGCCGAAACACATCGTCTGATTCAGGAAAATTTACACCTGTCGCCAGTTTATGGCGGTTGGGTGGAAGCCAAAGGGCCGCGTTATTGTCCCAGTATTGAAGATAAAATTGTCCGCTTTGCCGATAAAGAAAGCCACCAAATCTTTATTGAACCAGAAGGAAGGGATATACCCGAACTTTATATCCAAGGGTTTTCTACAGGGTTGCCAGAAAATTTGCAACTGCAAATGTTGCGGACTCTCCCCGGTTTGGAAAAATGTGTGATGCTGCGTCCCGCCTATGCAGTGGAATATGACTATTTACCAGCAACTCAGTGTTACCCCACGCTGATGACTAAGAAAATTGCGGGGCTGTTTTGTGCTGGGCAGATTAACGGCACTACAGGTTATGAAGAAGCTGCTGCTCAAGGACTGGTGGCAGGAATTAACGCCGCTCGATTTGTTCGCTCTCAAGAAATGATTGTCTTTGCCCGCGAACAAAGTTACATTGGGACGCTAGTTGATGACCTGTGTACAAAAGACCTGCGAGAACCTTACCGGATGCTTACCAGTAGGTCAGAGTACCGATTGCTATTGCGTTCTGACAATGCCGACCAACGCCTGACACCCTTGGGACGAGAAATTGGTTTAATTGACGATCGCCGTTGGGATATGTTTACCCAAAAACAGGGTAATATCACCACAGAAAAACAAAGATTGCAAACCACACGAGTTAAAGAACATGATCAAATTGGCATAGCGATCGCATCTGATACCCAACAAGCAATTAAAGGTTCGATTACCCTCAACGACTTGTTGCGCCGTCCAGGATTACATTACGTTGACCTCGACAGGTTCGGACTGGGAAACCCCAACCTCAACCGGGCCGAGAAAGAAGGCGCAGAAATTGACATCAAGTATTCTGGCTATCTCGCTAGGCAACAAAATCAGATTGACCAAATTGCCCGCCAAGCTCACCGCCAGTTACCTGGGAATTTAGATTACACAACAATTGATACTCTTTCTAAAGAGGCACGGGAAAAGCTGACTCACGTAAAACCACTTACTCTTGGTCAAGCTGCACGTATAGGTGGTGTAAACCCAGCGGATATTAATGCCTTATTATTATATTTAGAATTGCGTAGAACTAAGAACCAGTCAGGGTTTCCAGCGTTAACTTAATATAAACTTGATAAAGACTGAGTATAGTAGTAGAAAGAGAGATTGGTATGATAGATGACATAAATATTAGTAATGTCATCATCAACAATCTCTAGATGAAAGTTGAGTTTAATAATCAACACTCAATCAACTTATCTCAATTAAGATGGGGAATTGGATGTTTCTATTATTCAGGAGGCAAAAGGCAGGAGTAACCCACGCGCAACTGCATAGGATTGGAGCAAGACAGGAGACAAAGCGGCTCCAAGCTTTGTATCTCACTCAACACGTTTCAATACAATTCTGCTTTTTAATACGGGTAATTACTTAACTTTAAAGTTTTTATTCATACTTGTTTTCAGTAATAACTGTCCTTTTCCTGCTACCTCCTTTATAATCCTAATTCCAGGCAGTAGGGGTGGCGTTTACTCGTCCAAGCAACAACCCGAACGTCTATGTTACAACAAGCCAGCACCCGTCTCATAGTACCAGAACCATCAGAGGACTTAATCACCAACGAGCCTTGGTCGATAGAAAACTATGCTGATGGTTTAATGGATGAACTCTTTGCCGATATCGACTACATTCTGGATGTTAGTGGTAATTTACTTTCTCAAACTGTTAGGCACAGTAATCAAAACAAATCAAACCACTCTGTTGCTGGGGTTTTTGCCCAAGCTCAACGCCAATCGCCTTCAGAATACGTGCCTGTGCAGACAGCTACAATACCACAGATTATCTTACCAAACACACTCAATCAAGCAGTACATTCAGTTGCTCAAGATAACCACAAGCAATTAAGTACCGTTATATTTGATCCCGCTAATGTCGAACCAGTTAGTAGAAAGCGTCAGAAAACTAGTCCGGTTTTGGGCAAACTGCTGATTGTAGCAACAACTTTAGGGGTAGCGATCGCTAGTACAATCTACTTGGTGCAGTCTGGAGTCATATATCTTTTTAATACCAAATTGCCCGAATCAGCGCTGATAGTGCCGCAACCGCAGTCACGATTGCCCGTGAAAACAGAAATTGAGGCAGAATTAGTTGACTATATGCTCCAATCACTGGCAGTTATAGACAAGCAAGGAGCAAAAAGCAATCAAAAATCTTTCAGTCTAGGATTCTCCAATCAGGCAAATACTAACCAAATAGCCCTTAATCGCGAGCAAGCAACTGGTAATCTACCACCACTTCCACCACTTCTAGCTAACAATACACCACCAGCCCCCAACCCCCCCAACCGTTCTGGAAGCGTTGTTGAGCGCATCTACGTCCCCGTTTATCAAGCGCCGTCGCCAATGCGCTACGCCCTTCCAGCCATTCCGGGGACTCCCACACTTTTACCACAAGTTGCCAGTGCATTACGGCTATCTCAACCCAATGTTGTGAAAACTGCCCTGAATACAGTGCGGCAAGCTGCCAAGCCTGTAACTGTTAATATGTTAGCTGCTGCTGTCCAAACCGAACTCAAACCTGTGGCAGCCAAAACTGCACCTATTACCGTACGCCAAACACCCAAGCCTCTACCTGCATTACCAGTAGTTCCATTACGCGCCGCACTCGCCCCAGAGTCAGAACCAACTATTACTCAAGAACAAGTATATCCGCCAACTGCGATCGCAGAAGCTCCGAGTAATACCTTAGAGGGGTTGCTAGAGTTGGGCAACAAATCTGCCGCTTTATTTAAAATCGATGGCGTGACTCGTCGCATTAATATGGGTGAAAGTATCGGATCAAGCGGTTGGACGCTAGTAGATGTCAGTAATGGCGAAGCAGTCGTCCGACGTAATGGCGAAGTGCGATCGATTTATGCAGGACAGAAACTATAAATTTTTTAACCCACTGCTTGGTTAAGGAGAGTTTAAAAATTAAACTTATCTATCACCATTAATATGACTGCAACTAGTAATAATTGATTGAAATAATTTGATTCTGTCAAATAGTCCTCTATCTCTTTCTGCACTGTTAAGATTGCCTAGCATAGCTCATGCGATCGCGTTTAGTTTTAACACCATCAGCTTTATTAACAGTAAGATCGCTTTTACCTGAAATACCACAATCTTTAATCAATATAAGCAGAAAATCAGGTTTGTAATAAATAATTCAATTTCCCTACCTCAAGATAGTTTACATAAATAAATTTCAATGTTAAAACTAGAACTTGTGTTGATTATAGATCCATTACAGTGACTATATGTAAACTTACATCTTGCATATATCTTGCTTAAGCAAGATATATTTAGCTAAAAAAGTTAGTTTGTTAATTGATGTAATCCTCAAACCCTATATCATTTGTTTGTGAGGCTGCGCCAAATTTTCTTTTTTCCTTTGTGTCCTTCTCTAAGGAGATGCTACGTGAATGCGACCTACCCTGCGGGTTCACTCTTAGCATTATCGTAAGAGTAGTCGCTTTGCGTCTATGCAATTCATTTTTCAAAGTTGGCGCATTTTTATAGATAATTGGTATTAACAACATGAAACAACTTAACTATTTTAAAAATAATTCTAAAAACTCTTTAAGAGAAAAGTATCATCTTTACAAAGGTGAAAAATTAAACTGGTTTCAAGTAACTCTTCGACTTGAAAGGTCAATTATCTCTATTATTCTTCCTTGGGTAATTTTTTGTACTATCTATGGTACTTTTATATCATTTTTAAATCATTTAGGATTACCAATAGCATTTTCAGATTCTAGCAATATTCTTACCAATGCTGTTTTAAGTTTTAATATTGGTTTTACACTACTATTAGTATTTCGGACGAATACAGCCCATGATAGATTTTGGGAAGGTCGTCAGTTATGGGGAGCTTTAGTAAATACATCACGTAATTTAACTCGGGGAATTTCGATAATAGTTAAAGAGAAGACACCACAAGATAAATTAGAAAAAGAAGCAATGCTTCGGTTAGTAACTGCTTTTGCAATTGCAATGAAGTTACATCTAAGATCGGTACCTTTAGACACTCAGTTAGCATCATTAATGTCTGAAAAACAATATCTACAACTCCAAGAGACTAATCATCCTCCACTACAAATTGCTTATTGGATAGGAGATTACTTGCAATATCAGCATGACCGAAATTGTCTGAATGTTTATCAACTGACTACTTTACATAATTGTGTAGATGATTTAGTAGATATTTTAGGCGGTTGCGAACGCATTTTAAAAACGCCGCTGCCTTTGATATATACTATTAAACTCAGACAACTTTTATTAATGTTTTGTCTTATATTACCTTTAGAAATTGTGAGCTTTTTAAATTGGTGGACTGGTATAGTAATGGCTTTTGTAAGTTTTACATTATTAAGTATTGAACAAATTGGCTCAGAAATTGAAGAACCTTTTGGATTTGATCCGAATGACTTACCTTTAAATACTATTTGTAACACAATCTCAAACAATGTAGAAGAATTAATCAGTCTTTCTTCTAACAATGTTCGTTATTATTAAGGTCTATTATTAAAGTAATAATTTTAACTGCACACGACTAAAATTTATAAACTTGATTAGCTAATTCATCTAAAGAATAAACAATTTGAATATCAGGACGTACCAAACCAGTTTGAATTTCTACATCTTGTCTTCTAGCGTAGTTAGGATGAACTCCCACGAATAAAGGTTTATTTGTCATTGACCAAGCACCCAGTTCGTAGAGAACTATTGGACAGAGAGTTTCACATGGAAACCAAAAAAGAATTGCTGTGGCAAGTCGCAGATGCTTAAACTCCCATGTGATCTGCTGTTGAGAAGCACTTGAGTCATGAATGGGAAAATTAGCTTGTCGAGGATTTAAAATTATCCAAGGTGAGGGTTCTAATAATTCCACTATCTGTGATTGCCAATCTGGACAACCTGTAATTCCACCAGCAAAAAATATAGCTTTTCCTTCACCATCAAATTCTGAGGGTACTTCAATATATTTACTCGTATTCGTGTTTTTTTACACATCAATTACATACTTACAGTATATTTGCTCTAAATCCTACCTGCTCTGGTTTGTGAGAAAATACGGAAAAGAATTTAAAGTATAATTAGTAGCCATTATAAGGGGATATCAATGTGGATGCGTTAGCGAAGCTCACCGAAGGTATCGCTATCAGAGTTTATCGAAAATAGCCAAGACAAGCGAGAAATTCAACGGGCACTCGCAGTCAAGATGCTGCTAGAAGGATACACTCATGTTGCTATCCAACTGGAGTTTAGTCTAAACTCCAGGACGCTGTTCGCGTTCGTTCAACCCAACCTACGGCTATCTTTAACCCAAGCGTATTGATCTATAAACAAGTTATACCAAAATTTTATGATGAGAACGGAGAGATTTTTCCTTTATTAAACATAGAAAACACTTGGCTAAAAAATGCAATTGCTTAATAAATAGTTCGCCAAGCTTTTACTGTACCTTTGCCAATTTCGCTATCAACAGTTTGACCTCCTTCCAAGACTAATCTGATATCTAAGTTTTCATCTGGAGCATTTTTCAAAGCAGTAGCTAATTCTTTACTAACAGCAAATGTGCCAGTTGAACTGTCTAATTGAAAAACTTTTTTTCTGACCTTGAGCAAAAGCTTATCAACTTTTTTAGTCGTGACAAATCTAAAATAGTCAGGTCTAGGATATACGCGACCTGCTATGTAGAAAGGAGAGCTTGCTTGATCCGAATTTACTGTTACGAGTACTCGAATGCTCGAAGGAGTCCACAAACTAATAACTTGCTTTGAACTCTCACGGTACAAGCGGCCACCTAAAGAATTGCGATCAAACACTCCAACTAACTCCCCTTCAAAGGGGTCAACAATTCTTACGGTTTTCGACCAAGGCACATCCATATCGGGGGACAGTCCAGCTGATTTGACCATTGGCAAATCGCTTGATGCTTGGGCAACAATAGCTACCTCTTGAACGCCCAAAGCAGCACTTTGAGGGGAAATTACAGCCAAGCTAGCCCCAAAAAGAAGAACTGGAATCGTTTGCGGTAACTTCATCATAAGTCAAAGGTATAATCTTCAAATAGTTCTTACAGCAAAATGGTTTGCCTTACTTCAACTGGTTCACCCGTCAAACTAAAAGGGCGAACTTCGGTAATTTTTACCTTGACTAACTGCCCTTTGAGTTCTTTGATGTTACCGTTAAAAAAGGTCAAACGATTACCACCAGTGCGTCCCATCACCTGAGTTGGATCTTTAGGATTTTGGTCTTCTACTAAAACTTCTTCAATGCGTCCAAAGTAACGTTGCGATCGCTCTGCTACTTTCAAGTTTCCCAGATGATTGAGCCGTTGCAGGCGATCGCTTTTAATTTCTTCACTCAGTTGATTGTCCCATAAAGCAGCTGGTGTGCCTGGACGCGGCGAATATGCTGCTGTATTCAACATATCAAAGCCAATATCTTCCACCAGTTTCAAGGTATTTTCAAACTGTGCTTCTGTCTCCCCAGGAAAACCGACAATTACATCGGCACTAACCGAGGCATCTGGCATATACCGCCGAATGGTATCAATAATCCGGCGATATTTCTCATGAGTATAACCCCGCGCCATCGCTTTTAAAAGTTCATTATCCCCAGATTGAAAGGGAATGTGGAAGTGTTCGCACACCTTGGGCAACTCAGCACAAGCTTGAATTAATCTCTCGGTAAAATAGCGAGGGTGACTAGTAGCAAATCTTAATCTTTCAATTCCCGGTACATCATGCACATAATAAAGTAAATCTGTAAAGTTGTGCAGATGCCGACCTTCTGGTGTGACTCCAGGTAAATCTCTGCCGTAAGCATCAATATTTTGACCGAGTAGAGTAATTTCTTTGTAACCTTGCCTTCCTAATTCTTCCATTTCCGCCCGGATAGCTGACGGCGTGCGAGATTGTTCGACACCGCGCACATTGGGAACCACGCAATAAGTACAGCGTTCGTTACAGCCGTAAATTACATTCACCCAAGCTGTGACTGTACTATCTCGTCGCGGCTGCGTGATATCCTCAATAATGTGAACTGCTTCGGTTGCTACGACTTGATTACCCTCAAATACTGACTCCAGCAAATCTTTCAGACGGTTGGCATGTTGTGGCCCCATTACCAAATCTAATTCTGGGACTCGCCGCAACAGCGCTTCTCCTTCTTGCTGGGCAACACAACCAGCAACAATCAGGGTTAAATCAGGTTGCTCGTGTTTACGCTTGGCTTGTCTGCCAAGATAGGAATACACCTTTTGTTCAGCATTATCTCGAATTGTACAAGTATTGTAGAGAATCACATCTGCATGATTCGGATCTTGACACCACTCAAAGCCCATGTCTTCTAAAACGCCAGCCATGCGCTCTGAGTCAGCTTTATTCATCTGACAACCGAAAGTAGTGATGTGATATTGGCGTTTAGAACTGGTCATGGGCAATTCTGCTGAATCAGCGTAATGTTATGTAAGGTTTATTTCTATTCTATAACGCTCTTAAGCTGCTTCAGGAATGCTGAGTATCTTAGCTCAGATTTCTTTTAATATTTCGATATAAAAACCTCAATAAGTTACAAGCTGCAAGCATTAGCGGTGATGAAATTCAACTTCTGTTTCCAGAATTTTAATATCATAGTTGCCAAAGAAATCATGCCCTAATAAGCCGATGCTGGCTTTTGGTGCGATCGCCACTTGAAGATTGTTGGCTGTAACTCCACCTACTGCAACAGATTTTACCTTACTGGTTGAGAATTGTACTTCACTACCATCAGCAATTTGGGCTTGCATTATACCTGTAGCCTGTAGTTGAAGTGTATTCGCCATATCTTGAGTGATAATGGTTCCACTAGCACCTGTATCTACAATCATTTCAAAAGTTTTTTTGTCATTGAAGGTGACATCAATCACAGGAGTTCCACCAAAACGGCGTTTGATTGAGACTCGAAAAACTCTGTTGTCTGAAGGTGCGTCTATGATATTGCCACAAATCCCCCCCAATTCAACGGTTTTACCAGAGGAAGTTATCATGTAACACGCTCCTGGATCGTCTGCTGTTGCCTGATGAGAGAATGCTAAAAATATCAGCGTCGGCATTAGTGCAATCGTAGCTTGTTTAACAGTCGTAATCCAACGCCTACAAGCATTCTTCATGTTATATTGCTCTCCATTTTTTATAATTACTCTTAATAACTAAACTACTCATGGCGGCTATAAAACATTAAAATTATAGTTTTTCAATATGAAAAGTCAGTTTTTCTTAATTAACAAATAAAAATTAAAACTCTCTCTTTTTGTCACGGGATACTTTTAACCAATTATTGTAGTTTTAAGTTAGCTAGTAAAGTTTTTTATATAATATATCTCAATCAAGATAAAATTGCATTTTACTCAATACATATTACCGATAACTACTGAGTAAAAAATTAAAGATTAGGTAAAGACATGATAAAAATACTTAGAGCAAATTCAATCTGACATGCTAAGAAGTTGATCACAGAGATTTGTTAGCTTCTTCAAAGCTTAGTGCTGCATTAACAGTAGTTGCAAAGATATTTAAGCGCCGATATTCTTGTGTAATGCTATGAGCGATCGCATTAAATTTGGATTGGCTGAATCAATGCGTTCTTGTCCCTTGTAAAAAGTATTAGAAGATGCGCCCAATTATCTTAGAAAGCGTAAGTATTGCTTTACAGAAAATCTCCTCCTTCCCATATTTGAAGTTGTCTTTCAGCCGCAACTATGCAATTAAGATGTTTGGGTGGGTACAGAAAATGATCTTAATGAATGACCAAAAAAACGGATAATTGCCGCATCAATGCCACCATCCATCATTCCAAAAGAGTTAGCAAGGCTGACCATACAATCAAAATCTGGCAACCACTCGAAATAGTTATTCACTATTTCTACATTTGGTAAATAATTAAAATGCTGTTCAAAGGCTGCACACAACAAAGAGTTGGAAGCTACCAATATCAATTTCAAGCTTTCATTTCCTTCGCTTGAATACCTATTTTAAACGTCAGCTACGTCAAACATCAACGGTTTTTCTGTATTATCGGCTTTTTGTACTACAATTATAATACAAGATATGCCACCACTCAGTTGGTGACTGTTTGTCCCTTGAACAAGCTAAAGTACCGCAGGCGCATGTTATCTTTAGCATTGAGTAACTTGCAAATACCTGAAGCTTTAGCATCGGCAAAGGTGCAGTCTCGTTTGCCACATCCAGATGAATTGGAATTACTCACTGAATGGAGCGCTGCTTATAGTGTGGAAACTTTGGGACAAAGAGATACTCCCAGTTTAAGAACAGCTAGCCGTCTGGTAGTTGAGGCACGTCAAGCTACGGCTATGCATTGGGTTTTGGTAGCAGGAGATACCCCAGTTTCTTACTCTGCTTTCAATGCCAGCCTACCTGATATTGTGCAAATCGGTGGAGTCTGGACACCGCCAGCGCTGCGGGGTAAAGGCTACGCTAAAAGTGTAGTAGCAGGCTCATTGTTAGATGCGCGATCGCTCTTAGTAAAACGTTCCATCCTGTTTACAGGTGATAATAACCAAGCAGCCCAAGCAGTTTATCGAGGAATTGGCTTTTTGCCTACTGGCGAGAAGTATGGTTTAGTCTTATTTGAAGAGACTCAGGCTTGAGAAATATTGGGTTAAACGTTAGAGGTGCAACACCTTACGCCCTTGTTACCTATTTATAATTTCCCTTTTTCTGGATTTGCTGGAATTGATTTTGTAATTTTTACTAAATTGATAGTAATACTTAAACTATGAGCCATTATCGTTTCAAACAGTCATTCTCTGATGATCCCAGCTTAAGCGATAAGCTTTTTGACTTGATGGAAGTCACATTTCCCGGACTCAGCAGTTTAGCAGAATGTGCAAAAAAACTAGGTGCTTCCTGGGAAACAGCTTCAACTCCGTTTATGCGTTTTCATGATGATGTCGCTATTACCCATGTGGGAGTGTTAGAAATTCCCATGCAAATTATGGGACAAAAGCTTACTGTAGGAGGAATTCATGGAGTAGCTACCCGTGCAGAATTTCGCCGGAGAGGCTATTACCGCGA
Organism: Nostoc sp.; assembly: GCF_036917575.1. Lineage (GTDB taxonomy): Bacteria > Cyanobacteriota > Cyanobacteriia > Cyanobacteriales > Nostocaceae > Nostoc. The sequence continues at coordinate 19,479 of NZ_JBALDC010000043.1, forward strand.
AGTAATGGAGGAAGTGCTAGGGTATTGCAATAGCATTTATGAAACACTAGTATTGACGACACCACAACCAGAGTTTTACTTACCTTTTGGCTTTCGTATAGTCGAAGAACATATCTTCAAAGTTAAGTGTAACTCCACAGGTAGCACTGATAGCTTCAGAATACTGGATTTTACAAATACCAAAGATTACACATTACTACACAGACTTTTAGAAACACGCGCCCCTGTCTCTAATATAGTTGGCGTAGTCAACAAAAAACTTGTGTTCTGCGTCAATGAAGGAAGTCGTCCCTTATACTATGCAGAAGATTTAGATTTAATCGCCTGTCTGGAGATAGAAGATAACCGACTTCATCTTTTCGATTTAGTTACAACGCAGATATGCTCTTTGAAGAATATTCTTAGTAAGATACCTCAACCAATTGAAGAAGTAGTGATTTACTTTAGCCCAGAACTTCTAGATGTCAAAGAAGTGCAAGCATTCACCCATACTTTTGATGAAACTGTGCTGATGGTTCGCGGTAAATTTGCAGCAGAGGGCGAGAAATTTATGCTGCCCCGTTCTGCAAGGTGTTAAGTTAATCAAAAACAATTAAATCATAATAGAACTGAAAGTTTCATGATCGGGACTGCTTTATGATGTATCAAACCGACCCGCCGCGATCGCCAAAAGATGTATTGCCGACAATGTACGATCTTCCCAGTGAAGATCCTGAGGAACCTGGTTTGCCCGATCAGTTTCATTTATTGCAACCTCGTCTGTTAGACGAAACCTTTCGTCCACCAAATTATCCTAGTGATGAGATATTTGTTGCTAGCGATCTGAATCTTTATTATGATCCGCGTTATCCACTGTGGTATAAGCGACCAGATTGGTTTGCCGTTTTAGGTGTTTCCCGTCTCTATGAACAACGGGATTTACGCTTAAATTATGTCGTTTGGCAAGAGGGAGTTCATCCTTTTATTGTAGTTGAATTGCTGTCTCCAGGTACTGAAAAAGAATACCTGGGGCAGATATTGCGAGATATCAAGCAACCACCAGGAAAATGGGAAGTGTATGAGCAGATTCTACGTGTTCCCTATTATGTAGTATTTGATCGGTACAAATATGAATTAAAAGTATTTAAGTTAGACGGTGGTCGTTATGCTGAGATAGCACTGTCAGAATCGCGCTTTTGGATACCAGAACTAGAACTAGGTTTGGGTGTATGGCAGGGACGCTATCAAGGTATAGAACAGCCCTGGTTACGCTGATATGATTGGACAGGCTGCTGGGTATTAACTTCTACTGAACAAGAAAGACAACGAGCTGAACGGTTGATAGCACAATTGCGATCGCTAGGCGTTGAACCTGATATAGATTAGCTTTTTGCCTGCCTTATCCCAACAACAAATAAATATTTCCGCCCACTTACTTAGTAGCACTGGAATAATACCAGTGTAAACTAGACGATGCCATACATAATTTTTATGTTGGGCTTCTGACTGACTTGCAATACTTTTAAGTCACCACAATGTTTGCAGATAAACTACTGTCTGCAATGCGCTATAGTTTTGTGGAGATATTGAAGAATATGCGGAGATTTTATCATGACGGCTGCCACCACGCCCCAGGTTCCTGTTGAAGCCTCAATCCGTCCGGCAGAACCCTGTGCGCTCGTTATCTTTGGAGCAGCAGGAGATTTAACCAAACGTCTGCTGCTTCCCGCCCTCTATAACCTCAAACAAAGCAATTTGCTGCCGCAAGAATTTGCGATCGTTGGAGTCGCACACACTTCAATGAGTCAGGACGATTTTCGTAGCAAACTCGCTCAAGACATTCATGAGTTCGCAACGGTTCCTGTAGACGAGAAGCTCTGGCAACCGCTTGAGGAGCGACTATACTATCTTGCTGGTGAGTTTCAGGAGGCCGACACTTACCATCAATTACAAGACTTACTCACTCAAATCGATCGAGACTGTGGCACTCAGGGAAACTATTTGTTCTACCTGGCAACTGGCTCTAACTTCTTTTGTGACATCATTACGCAGCTTGGCGCGGCAGGATTAGTGCGCGAAGAGAGCGATCGCTGGCGGCGAGTTATCATTGAGAAACCGTTTGGGCACGACTTGGACTCGGCTCGTGCCCTGAATAAATCCATTGGTGCTGTCCTTCAGGAAAAACAGATTTACCGCATCGATCACTACCTGGGCAAAGAGACTGTACAAAACATTTTGGTGTTTCGGTTTGGTAATGGCTTGTTTGAACCGATTTGGAATCGCGAACATATCGATCACGTACAGATTACCGTAGCCGAAACGGTTGGAGTAGAAGGCAGAGGCAACTTCTATGAAGGTACAGGCGCAGTGCGGGACATGGTGCAAAACCATCTGTTTCAACTACTGGCAATGACGGCGATGGAACCACCAGTCTCGTTTTCAGCCGATGAGGTGCGTGATGAAAAGTCAAAACTATTGAAGTCGATCATTCCGCTCACTGCTGAAAGTGTGCAAACTGATACTGTACGGGGACAATATGGTGCGGCAACGGTGAAGGATACCCAAGTGCCTGCTTATCGCTCAGAGCCACGAGTTGCATCAGACTCTACCACTGAAACTTATGCTGCCTTAAAGCTGAACATCGACAACTGGCGCTGGGCAGGGGTGCCGTTTTATCTCCGAACAGGCAAGCGTTTGGCTAAACGTGTGACTGAAATTGCAATTCAGTTTAAGCAAGTACCTTCACTATTATTTCGCCAAACCTCAATTGAGCGTCTCACGCCTAATTTCTTGACCATCCGCATTCAACCAGAGGAAGGAATTCACCTCCAATTTGGTGCAAAGGTGCCTGGACCAGCGATGGCAATGGATGCAGTAGAAATGGACTTTTGCTACACTGATTACTTTGGCAAGATCCAGAGTACTGGCTACGAAACCTTGCTATACGACTGCATGATCGGTGATGCGACTTTGTTTCAGCGATCGGACAACGTAGAACTGGGCTGGAGCGTCGTTACCCCCCTTCTAGAGGCTTGGGCAACCACGTCTCCTGAAAACTTTCCCAACTATGCAGCAGGCTCATGGGGACCATTGGCAGCAGATGATTTATTGGTGCGCGATGGTCGGCAATGGCACAAGACTGACTGATAGTCTAAACATACACTTATGTGCTAAATCTCTTAACATCAAGTTTTCACACAATTGAGGTGACATCAGATGCCAGATATTATAGATACTGCAATTAATGCAGGTTCTTTCAACACCTTGGTAACAGCTATTACTACCGCTGGTCTTGATACTGCACTTAAGGGAGATGGCCCATTTACTGTCTTTGCACCAACAGACGAAGCTTTTTCCAAGCTTCCATCAGGAGCCGTAGAAGAACTCCTACAGGATGTGATTAAGTTAAGAAAGGTTTTAGAGTATCATGTGGTTTCTGGCAAGATTAATGCAAGTGAACTAAATCAGTCGCAAAAGCTAACAACAACCGAGGGAAAAGATATCAAAGTTAATACTGAGAATAATGTTAAGGTGAATGATGCTTACATTGTGACTCCGGATGTGGAAGCTGACAATGGTGTTATCCATATTATTGATAATGTGTTGTTTCCTGAATAACTTTGTTCAGATACTTGCTTTCATTTAAATTTGTAACTACGATCGGATGAGCATTTGATTTTTTGCCTTTATTGGCAATCAAAATCACCTAAACTAAATATACTTATTCAGATTTAGTAGTTAATGTTGTATATCTATTACTGATAATTGGATTTAAATAGTTAAATATTTCCAGTGAATCGCTAGTAGATATATAACATATTGATATCGCTCAGTATTCACCGCCGCTTTTGCTGAAACGTCGAGAGTCAGTACTCAAAGGCTGTAAATAGTTGGAAACGCTCGTCTAACTTGTGAAGTTGCAAAAATTACATTGGGAGCAGGAGGCGATCGCCATAATATCATCTGCGGTTAAATACAAATCAATTGCGATCGCAATCACATATTACAAGTAATTTGCTGGATTTGATTCAGCAACGCCTGCCGTTGAGATTTATTTCTCCCGTCTCTTCTGTTTAATTGCATAGCCGTAGGGCAAAGACCAGTTCGGTTCCTCATCCAAGCTGCAACGGGCACGAATTGACCAATATGGATCGCGGAGCATTTCTCGACCGACGAGAACCAAATCTGCACATCCACGAGTAATTACTTGGTTGGCATACTCAGCCTCCTTGATCATCCCTACAGCCCCTGTCCTAATCCCAGCCTCTTCTCGGATTTTGGCAGCAAAAGGCACTTGATAACCTGTCTGCACGGGAATCCTAGCATGAGGGACTAAGCCTCCTGTGGAAACATCGATTAAATCAACGCCTAATTCCTTTAGTTCACGGGATAATATAACTGACTGCTCGATATCCCAACCTCCCTCTACCCAGTCGGTAGCAGAGAGGCGTACAAAAAGCGGCATCCCACTTGGCAGAATCTCTCGGATTCGTCTTGTCACCTCCAGTAATAAACGCATTCGGTTCTCCAACGAACCTCCGTAACGATCTGTTCGTTGATTACTTAGCGGTGAAAGAAAAGAATGCAGTAGGTATCCATGAGCCGAGTGGATTTCGATAATCTCAAAGCCCGCTTGCAGGGCACGCCCGGCTGTGGTAACGAAGGCTTGAATCACCTCTTCAATCCCAGCCTCATCGAGGGGTATGGGAATGGGGCCGCCCTCTTGAAACGGAATTGGGCTTGCCCCGATTACCGGCCAAGCCCCTTGTTCAGGTGTTAACGGTGTACCACCCAGCCACGGAACATTGCAACTCGCCTTCCGGCCAGCATGAGCTAATTGAATCCCGGCGATCGCTCCTTGTTGGTGAAGGAAGCGCACAATCCGAGCTAGTGGCTCGATTTGCATATCATCCCAAAGACCAAGATCGCCAGGGGTGATTCGTCCTTGGGATGTCACGGCTGTTGCTTCCACTATAATCAGCCCAGTACCTCCAACAGCCCTACTCCCCAAATGGACAAAGTGCCAATCATTGGCGACTCCATTCTCTGCTGAATATTGACACATTGGTGACATTGCTATGCGATCGGGCAGGGTGATATCTCGAATTTTCAGTGGACTAAACAAGTCTACTTCTGGTACATCCGAGTCGTGCAAACTCGTTGATTGACAGCCAGGGGAATCTATGGATTTTAATTCTGTCTGGGCTGGAGATGATGGCAAGGTAGTTAAGTTCTCTGTAGTCATGCTGTTACTTTTGCGTGCTTTGTGGATTAAGACCCAGTGTCCGAGTTAGCTCGTCGAAATCGATTCTGGATAAGTTTTAGATATTGGGTGTCTGATATTTTGTCGCTTACCAAACGATTTTTAACTAATCGCCATAATTCCCCATCCCTCTATAGGGTAAGGATGTAAGGAAATTGCAAATAAAAAATATCCCATTACACAGGGACAAGGAACACAAGGAGGACAAGGTAAAATTTCCTCTCTTATCTCCCCCATCTTCCCCTGCTCCCCCTGCGTCCCCTGCTTGCCTCATAGCCCTGCAAACCACTCATAGCCCTGATCCTCCCAATAGCCTTTAGTAGGTAACAAATTACTAACAAAGGTAATTTGAGTTACCCACTTGCTTTGCTTATAGCCCAGTTTGATTGGGGATGCTAGACGCATGGGCGCACCATTATCAACTGATAAAGGTTGTCCATTCTTTTGATAAGCCATGAGAGTTTGAGGATGGACAGCAGAGGCAATATCCCAGCTTTCATAGTAGCCATCAGCAGATTTGAAGTAGACATAGCGGACGTTTGATTTCGGCTGTACCAGCGCTACTAAGTCTCGTAATCGCACGCCTCCCCATTGAACGATCGCAGCCCAGCCTTCAACACAGACATGGCGAATTACCATTGAAGTCAAGGGAAGTTTTTGAATGTCTGCTATGCTCAATTGCATCGGATTACTAACCTCGCCATCAATTTTCAGGCGAAACTGCGCCGGATCAATTTGCGGGGTGAAGTCAAAGGTATTGATCAGCAACTTGTCTGCTTCTATGGCGCTGACAGAAAATTCTGGTGCTGGTTTCTGAGATAACAGGAGTGCTTCAAGACGTTCATTCAGTGGCTCAGATATTTGCCGCAGATTATCTGAGAACAAATTTGTCCCACAGCCACCTAAAAGAAAGCCTACCCCTGAAAGTCCAGATACTTGCAGTAACCGACGACGGGATAAGGTACGTTTGGGAAGAATCAGACTCATAAAACCTCTACAAAAACATAGATTTCACTAAACGGATGCTTCCTACCTTCAAGGCAAGTAAAGAATGAGCAACTGTAAACAGTATGACAGTGGGAACAGTGATAAAGTGAACAGTGCGTAGAGTTTGCCAACTACCAAACAGCGCGGAAAGCCAATGCAATTGGGCAGGTTTGTACATCGCCAGACCGCTCAAAATTGCCAGCAGCAACACTGGAATGATAGCAGTATAAACTAGCCGATGCCATGCGTAGTTTTTGCGCTTTGGGTTCTGGCTGATTTGCAATGCTTTTAAGTCACCGCGATCGGCAAACCGACGTTGCCAACGACGAGTTATAAAGATATAAAGTCCATACCAAAGTAAATTTAGCGAAAACAGCCACATAGCAGCAAAATGCCAGTTTCTGCCACCTGCTAGCCAGCCTCCTAGCAACAGAAAGTCAGGAAAATGCCAACCTTCACGCCCTCCAAATACCGGATTAGCATTATAGATTTGTAGTCCGCTAGCAATCATCAAGATGAGACTGATGATATTAATCCAGTGAAAAATCTTTGATAGGAAAGTCTGACTTGGTGTTGAGCGAACTTTACGTTTAGATGAGGTCATACCAATTTTGGATTTTAGATTGTTCCCAGTCAGACTTTTGGATTTGAGATTTTTATATTATTCCCAGGTAGACTTTTGGATTAGGTCTTCTAATCCAAAATCTAAAATTGGCACGTTTCACAGAGGTTGAGAGGGAAAGAACAAAGCCAGCCAAAGTTGTATCTCGATCGCCGATGCTCCTGTCCCAAGATTTATTTCGGTGAAAAAAGTGTGGAACTGTAATGTATTGCAATTGCAACAAGCCATCGGCTTTCATTAGCCATCGCCGCAGTCTTCACCTGCCTGCACCAGTTTTTGTAATTAGCCGATATCAATTATCAATATGCAGAAAGTTTTTTTGCATAGCGATGCCTACACTAATTATACTTAAAGAAATAAGGTATTGTATATTGCAAAATAATGCTGACATTTTTTTTTCTAGTAGCGATCGCTCGAAAGCAACTGATAGATCGAGCTTGAGATTGTCAAGAGTCGGCACTTGTCGATTTGCTTACTGGTTTAAATATGAACGATTTAGGCTTAGTTTTAACAGAGGAAAAATTTTGGTTGTTAAGCCCGGAAAGCTTATAGCAAGCACACCAGAAGACTAGCCTAGGAGCAAGCGGCTTGCCAAAAATCCCCAGAGGCGATCGCATCGTCACAGCCAGAGGTACACCATGACCAACACTAACAGCAACCGAGACGACGAACTGGAGTTAATCAGACTACTCAAGTAGAATTTCTGGCGACAGTCTTTGAAAACAAAAACAAAGTTATATTTGATGATTCTCATACTAGAGAAGTACTTCAACTTTAATGGAAGTATAAAGTCGCTGATGAGATTAAAGGTTAGGTAGAGAGACTAAAAGAGTTAGGAACTTATTTTTTAGAGTAAATAAAAGTTAAAAGTTAAGTAACTGCTGTAAATATTCGTGCAAATCTGATTATCAGATCAGCGTTAACTAACGATTCGGGTGGGCACTGTTACCCACCCTAACACTTTAACTTGCTACTGCCTCAGCAGGGGCTGCCTCAGCAGCAGCTACGGGTGAATAAACACTAACTTTTTTACGAGTTTTACCCTTTCTCTCAAACGTCACAACACCGTCGATTAAGGCAAACAAAGTGTCATCGCTACCAATACCGACATTGTTACCAGGGTGGAATTTAGTACCACGCTGACGCACAAGAATGTTTCCTGCACGTACAGCTTGACCGCCATAACGCTTGACACCCAGACGTTGGGCATTAGAATCACGACCGTTGCGTGTACTACCTGTTCCTTTCTTATGAGCCATATATTTCCTCTTGTGTATCTACTTCTTTTATTATTCAGCAGCGGTTTCAACTTCTTCAGCAGCAGTGTCATCTACAAGGGGAGTTTCCTTCTCCGCTTCTCCTTGGGCAGCAAACACTGCACCGTTAAGAGTGATGGAGTCAATCATAAGTCTGGTAATTTCCTGACGATGCCCCCGCTTTTTGCGGGTTTTCTTTTTCGGCTTCATTTTGTATACCAGAACTTTACGACCTCTGTAATGTCGCATTACAGTCCCTTCTACAGTCGCACCTGTTACTAATGGCTGTCCAATGGTGACTTCGCCATCGTGCTGCACGAGTAATACGGAATCTATCGTAATTTTTTCATCGGGTTCGATCGCAAGCAATTCAATATCATAAAACCGCCCTGGCTCTACTCGTATTTGTTTGCCGCCAGTTTCAATAATCGCGTAGGTCATGGAATTGTCCTTGAGGTTGCCGTACAGGTAGCTGGTTTCTATCTCTTGTAGAGATGCTTTTGCCAGCCTTTGTAATATGTCTACCTGATCCGAGCAGGAATTAGACAGACAATCTAACATACTATTTTATTAACAAGCGTCAAGTCAAGCTAGACGAGAATTTTTTTGGTAATTATCCTTATGTATGTTTTTAACCAATGCATAACACTTATTGATATTGCAATATCTGCGTAATTTTCTCAAAAAAAGAGTGATATAAAACTAAAGGAAAATATCTTTACTTTAAATGAGCAAGGAGTATTTATATGCATTATTCTTTTAGCACTTGCTTGCAAAATAGACTTCATCGCCAGAGCTTACTGAGTACGAGTGTGTTAGTTTCTCTAACTTTGATCTCACCCTTGTTTGTAACCAATTCAGGAATATTGAGTGCATCAGCACAAACACAAACAGTCCAGAAGCGCACAGAAGAGGCTTTACGTCTCTATCAAGTAGGCGAACAGCAGTATAATCAAGGTCAGTTGAGCCAAGCCCTAGAGACATTTCAACGGGTTTTAGTTATTTATCGAGAAATTGGCGATCGCTCTCACCAAGCGAAGACCTTTAATAATATTGGGGAAGTTTATAACGATATCAGTCAGTACCCCAAAGCTTTAGAGTTTTATCAGCAAGCAAATGCTATTACCAAACAAATCGGTGATACACAGGGGTCAGGTGCAACACTTAGAGGTATTGGGTCAGTTTACAACAACATCGATCAGTACCCCAAAGCTTTAGAGTTCTACCAACAAGCCTTATCCATTGCCAAACAAATTAACAACAACAAAGAGGAAAGTAAGACACTCAATGGTATTGGGGAACTTTACTATAAACAAAGTCAGTACCCCAAAGCTTTAGAGTTCTACCAACAAGCAAATACTATTGCTAAACAAATCGGCGACAACAAAGGGGAAATTCAAACCCTTAATAGTATTGGAGAAGTTTACTCTAGGCAGAGTCAGTATGCCAAAGCTTTAGAGTCCTATCAACAAGCAAATAGTATTGCTAAACAAAGCGGCGACAAAAAAGAGGAAAGTCAGGCCCTCAATAGTATTGGAAAGTTTTACTCTAGCCAGAGTCAGTACGCCAAAGCATTAGAGTTTTACCAGCAAGCAAATGGCATTGCCAAACAAATCGGCAACAAGAAAGGGGAAGTTGAGTCCCTCAACAGTATTGGGGCAGTTTATGACGACCTCAGTCAGTATGGCATAGCCTTAGAGTTTTTTGAGCAAGCAAATACCATTGCCAAACAAATCGGCGACAAAGAGGGAGAAGGTGCAAACCTCACAGATATTGGGTCAGTTTACTCTAGCCAGCGTCAGTACAAAAAAGCTCTAGAGTTCTACCAACAAGCAAATGCCATTTACCAACAAATCGGCAGCAAAGCCAAAGAAGGTACAACCTTGAATAGCATTGGGGATGCTTACTCCATTCAAGGTCAATACCCCAAAGCCTTAGAGTTTTACCAGCAAGCCTTAGAGATTACCAAACAAATTGGCAACAAAGAGGGAGAAGGTGCAAATCTGGCAAGTATGGGAGGATTTTACCACAGTCAGAGTCAGTATCCCAAAGCCTTAGAGTTTTACCAGCAAGCCTTAGCTATTTACAAACAAATAGGCAGCAAAGCCAAAGAAGCCTCTGCTCTCAACGGCATCGGGTCAGTTTATTATGGACAGAAGCAGTACCCTAAAGCCTTAGAGGTTATTGAGCAAGCGTTAGCAATTCACAAACAAATTGGCAGCAAAGCAGGGGAAGGTACAACCCTCAATAATATAGGAGCATTTTACTACAGCCAGAGTCAGTATCCCAAAGCTTTAGAGTTTTTTGGGCAAGCCTTAGCAATTAATAAAGAAATTGGCAACAAGTCAACAGAAGGTATAACTCTCAACAGTATTGGGGCAGTTTACTATAAACAGCGTGAGTACAAAAAAGCCTTAGAGTTTTTTGGACAAGCTTTAGTCATTTACCAACAAACTGGCTCTATTAGAAGTGAATGCATAACCCTGAAAAACATTGGAGCAATCTACACTAACTATAATCAAAATCCCAGATCCTTAAACTTGTATCGGCAAGCTTTAGGAACTTGCAAAAAAATTGGCATTAAGCTTTGATATGATACCAATTTCAATGCTATTGAGCTGAGTCTGAGCAGTAGTATTTCTTGCTCAGATTTTTTTCTATTCCCTGGGGCTTAATTATCATTTTTATTTACTTGGAGGCATAGTCTGCGATCGCCTACCTTCCCATATCATGAAGTAGACTGAATTCTTATAAAAACAACATAGCAAAACATACGTAATTTCACCAAACCCTTACTAGATAAGGAGATTGATAAAAAATAGCCTAAACGAGCAAACGCCCAAACCCAAGCTATTGAAGGATTATATATTTTAGATGCGTTTGCCCTAATCTCCTATGTCTTTACCTGCTTAATTTATGAGTTAGGATGGCTATATTTTCATTAGGTGATATGAAAAGAATAGAAGTTGAGCAAAGAACTATTTTAATTGGTTTGGCTGGTAGCCACGGTTATGGTTTAAATCGCCCTGATTCCGACTTTGATTATCGGGGAGTATTTATCGCACCCAAAAGGTACTACTTGGGATTTGATCGTATAGAACAAAAAGACGCTGGTTGGGATGAACCAGGTCTTTTTCCATTCGTTGATGGTAACAAAGATACAGTTATATATGAATTAAGAAAAATCCTCCAGTTATTAGCGGGCGCAAATCCCAATGTTTTAGAATTGCTGTGGTTGAATAACTATCCTTTTTTAAGTACAGTCGGACAGCATTTAATCGCTCAAAGACAGTTATTTTTGAGTAAGAAGGTAAAACATACTTATACAGGTTATGCCTTTGCTCAAATCAAAAAGATGGAAACTCATCGTAAGTGGTTGTTAAAGCCACCACAAAAAAAACCAATACCATCTGACTTCGCCATAGAAGACGAAGCACCTTTGAGCAAAGATGAATTAAATGCTTTTCTGGAGTATCTTTATAACTTAATTAGAGGACGGATTGAATTTTTGGAAGAAGCAGAACAATTATATCAATTGCTGACAGCAGATATTGATTTTAAAGGAGTGTTAAAACAATATACTTTACCCGATAAAACTTTGGAATATACCCAAAAGTTAACCAATAGCCGGAAAGATTTTATCCGTCTACTTCAGAAAAGTCAAAGCTATCAAATAGCTTTAAGAGAATGGAAAGCTTACTTATCTTGGCAGGAAAATAGAAATCCAGCTAGAGCAGAAATGGAAAGAAAGTCGGGTTTTGACTTAAAACATGGAATGCACTGCATTAGATTGTTACGCAGTGGAGTAGAAATATTGCAGCAAGGTGAAGTGATTGTAGATAGGAGAACATCTGGTGATGTTGAAGATTTAAAAGCTATTTTAAAAGGTGAGTATTCTTATGAGCAGGTGATGAGAATGGCAGAAGATTTAGTCGCCGAAATGGAAATTGTTTGCGAACAATCTGCCTTACCTCATAAACCTGATTTGGAGCAAATTAATCAGTTGTGTATGGAATTAGTGGAAATGCAAGGATGGAGTCATTAGTCATTGGCTGTGAACAAATGACTAGCTAGAGAGTGTACATCAAGTCAGCAAAGCCATAGAGGCTGATGATTAGTAATAGAAATGCTGTAAGTTGGGTAATTCGTCTCTGGGGTGAAGGGGCGATCGCTTCCCGCACTAAGATAGAAATAGATGCCCCAACTACTAAACTCAAGCCTAAGATTAAATAGGGTATATCATTGGGTAAAATACTAGCTACTGCCAACATAGCGATCGCTAATAAGAGCATCAATAATTCTACAAACCTGGGCGGGTTGTATTGGCTAGATAGAACAAAGCTGTTGAACCAAAAAGACCAAATTCTCATATTTTAGTGCTGAGTGCTGTTAGCGGTAGCGGGGCGTTTAGCCCGTAATAAGTGAGGAGTTAGGAGTTATATATAGTCAGTGCTGAGTGAGGAATTAGATAAAATTGTGAGATATGAAGCAGCTTTCCATTCAAAACTCTTAACTATTAATTCTTCACTGGAGGCGGAGCGTTTCCGGCTCCGCTCTTAACTTTTAACCCCTAGTCCCTAACTTTTGACCTGTGCCGTTTTTTTGTGCAGTATCACTTTCTGGTAGTTCGACGCCAAAAACACGGCTAAAAACTTTGGCGACTTTGTAGCCAGAATCAATCGATTCTAAAGGGTCTTTCCGCAGTCTGTGACGCAAACATAGTGTAATTACGCGATGAATATCATCAACTGTAACTTCAGTGCGTCCTTCATAAGCTGTTAAAGCTTTGGCAGCGCGGTTACTAACAATGTCACCCCGCAAACCATCCACATCCAATTCTGAACAGACTTCAGAAATTTTCACCCGCAAATCGTAGTCAATTTTCACTTCTGGCAAAAGCTGTTGAGCATTGACAATTTGCTCTTGTAATGCTTCTTGCTGGGGTTTGTAGTTTTCGAGAAATACTGGCGGATTTTGGTCAAAATCCGCCCGTTGTTCCACGATTTGCACCCGCAAGGCTGGTTCTTTGACCGTGTGAATTTCTGCGTGCATCCCAAAGCGATCGAGTAATTGGGGGCGTAGTTCGCCTTCTTCGGGGTTTCCAGAACCGACAAGCACAAAACGTGCAGGGTGACGAATAGAAATACCTTCCCGTTCTACAGTGTTCCATCCACTGGCAGCGGAGTCGAGTAACACGTCTACAAGGTGGTCATCTAGTAAGTTGACTTCATCCACATAGAGAATGCCGCGATTAGCCTTTGCCAAGAGTCCCGGTTCAAAAGCTTTGACACCTTCAGATAAAGCTTTCTCAATGTCGATTGTGCCACAAACTCGGTCTTCTGTAGCTCCTAGCGGCAAATCTACCATTTGGACTTTTTTGTGAGCTACGGGAATTTCCGCCCCTTGTTCTAAAAGTTGGCGGACTTCATCGCTCATCAAGTCGGGATCGCTAGGATCGCTACTGAAGGGGTCATTAGCAACCACAGAAATTTCTGGTAGCAGATCTGCCAGCGCCCGGATAGTTGTGGATTTCCCGGTGCCGCGATCGCCCATAATCATTACACCACCAATTTTGGGGTCAATCACGTTCAATAGCAGCGCCAGTTTCATTTCTTCCTGGCCGACAATTGCCGTAAAAGGAAATACTACGCGACGCGCACTTGCCGTGGATTGAGCAGTTGGACTCACTAAATTACCTTAACAATATTTTTCTTATTACAGTTCTTTATTGTGACACAGGTGGGGTGTGGGGGAATGTGAAGATCGGGAAGCGGCGGGCAGGGGTGAATTATTGAACAAGTCTCTCTTTTCTCTTCCCAATGCCGCATTCCCCATACCAAAAATATCTATTGGGCACAAATGCTTACTAGCTGCGTCAACTATCTTAATTTGTCTGCTTTAGTTTTTTTTGGTGCAAAAGTTCCATAAGCAAGGAACGAACAACTACTAACTCATCAATTTTGTACTAAGCATAAATACTTGTAAACTTATATGGTTAGTAGATTCAATCGTAAAAGCGAGCAGTGGCTTGTGTGGGTAGCTAATGCATCATTCAAATCCATGAAATCATCATTTATTGTTCAAAGTTGGCGGCGACTACTCAAGTCTCTTTTTCCGATTCTTGTTTTAATATCGTTGATTACTGTGTTGTTGGTGGACAGTTTCACCCCTGCGATCACCGAAGGTGGGCGCTTCAGCGCCATCGCACAGATACCCCGTCAGGAAATTCGCGGGGTTTGGATGACCACTAATGATTTTGATACCCTCAAGAATCGAGACAAAGTACACGATGCAGTCAGTCAACTGCGGCGGATGAACTTCAACACAATCTATCCTGTGGTATGGAATTCTGGCTATGTAATGCATCCTAGTGCCCTAGCACAACGCGCAGGTATTCAGCCTTTTGTCTACAAAGGTTCAGATGGACATGATATTTTCGCAGACCTAATTAACCAAGCTCATCACCAAGGATTGCTAGTAATTCCCTGGTTTGAGTTTGGCTTCATGGCTCCCCCAACGTCAGAACTAGCAATGAATTACCCGGATTGGTTCACACAAAAGCAGGATGGTAGCCAAACTTCAATCAGTGCGGCTGGTGAGGTGATGTGGCTCAATCCGTTCCTTCCACAAGTGCAACAGTTCATCACTAATCTTGTGCTGGAAACTGTTACTCAATATGATGCTGATGGCATTCAGTTTGACGATCATACGAGTTTGCCTCACGAGTTTGGCTACGATCGCTATACAGTTGCTTTGTACACCAAAGAAACCAAGAATCCTCCCCCAAAAAATCCTCAAGATGCAGCATGGGTAAAATGGCGCGCAGATAAGATTACGGCATTCATGGTAAAACTTAATCAAGCTGTGAAACAGAAAAAACCCCAGGCGATTTTCTCTGTTTCTCCTAATTACTATGATTTAGCCTACAAGTTTCACTTGCAAGATTGGCTAGGTTGGATGCGACAAAATATTGTGGACGAGTTAATTGTGCAAATTTATCGTCCCGATTTGAAAAGTTTTGTGGCAAATATTTCCCGCGCAGAAATTAAAGAAGCACAACAAAGAATTCCAACTGGAGTTGGCATTATGACAGGGTTACGAAATAATCCAGTTCCCATGCAGCAAATTAAGTCTCAGGTGCGGGCTGCCCAAGAACGAGGTCTAGGCATAATTTTCTTTTATTATGAAAGTCTTTGGAACGATGCTCTAGAATCTTTAAATGAGCGACAAGCCGGATTTAAAAATCTTTTTCCATCTCCTGCACTCCGCGCCAGGGTTGAATAAATTTTCTGTTTAAGATAATGTTAATCAGTTCGTAGTAAAGACTTTAGTCTTTATTTTCTAAGCATTAAAGTGCTTACTACAAACTCTTCATTACTAACTTGATATAACTTCTTACTTCCCACTCCCTACTCTTAATTCAGCATGGCAATCTTCTACCGAAGTGCGTTGTTGCATGGCACTAACTAAAGTCTCGTAGCTAGACCAATTTTCTTCTAGTAGAGTTTTTGCCTGGAGGGCATGAAAACGTAGTTTTTGCTGGAAAACTGATTCAGAAAAGCCCAAAATTGTCAAGACTCCTATCAGTTTGCTTTTGTCATCAGTTCCACCCTCAGCATTATTAAAAACCAGGGTTTCAGCAGCAATACCCGCCATCCAAACAGTGTAGTAGCGGTCTAGCATTTGGGCACTGATTTTACCCACTTCTAGTTGAGATGCTAATTCGCCATCATCAAAGCTAACGCCGCCTTGGCCTGATTGCCCCTGTTTCCAGGCTTCCCAAGCGCTGAGTGTGTAGCCTGTAACAGGAATACCCAACAGGTAAGCAACCAAGAAATGTCCTGCTTCGTGGTGGACGATGCGATCGCGGTGTTCTTTTGAAAAACCAGCAATCCAATCTAAAAAGATAGTACCACCCTTACCCTGCAAGCTGAAACTATCTAATGTTGCTATGCCTAAGATAGTGAAGGTAGCAAGTGCTGGGACTGCTGGTGATAAGTTTAAGAATGGCCCCAGCAGTACTGATAGGGTCATGAGAAAGATAGATATTGCAACTAAATTGAGGCTAGTTTGGCTCATTGAGAGTTTTCTGAGTATCTGTTTAATCTTTCTACATTATGAAGCGATATTTTCGACGGGCAAAGATGCAGCACAGCTTTTGTATCAAGCTATAGCAGGAGGCAGGAGGCAGAGGGCAGGAGGCAGGAGGTAAAACTATTGCTAACTCTCTTCTTTCACTCTTTCCAAGTGTCCTAACCTGTGTGACTACGGCTATAGTTGTAGCGATCGCCTAATTTTTTCATCTCACACCTAATTAAATTACTGGCTTAATATAGGAATCCTATTTGATTTTTGAAAAAACTCCGTACATCTGAAGGGTGGCGAAATCAAATGTAGTGTGTCGAATAAACCACTTCTTCCATCCACTTTAGATGCAGGAATGTTGGAATTAAGGCGCAGAAGCGTCGAACCCATGTTTTTGCTTGCAACCAAATATCTTCAATCGGATTTTGCGTAGGGCAATTGGGAGCAAAACGAACACAATGTATTTTCCATTCCTCTGTTGGTAAATCTTGATTTACCTCGGACAAGAAATCTTGAATTTCTTTAGAACGATGGTAGCTCGCACCATCCCAAAAAATCAGCAATCGCTGTTCCTTCGATTCAGCTAGTAAATATCGTAGGTAGTCGATAGTATTTTTTGAGTTTCCGGCTTCGTAGGCTTTGAGAATTAACTCTCCTTCGAGGTAGTCAACAGCACCATAATATGTTTGCTTTTCTCGCTCGTTAACTACTGGAACTGCTATTTCTTGGTCACTTCTACCCCATACATAACCACTTAAATCTCCCCACATTAAATGACACTCATCTATTAGCAGTACTCTTAACTTTCCTGCTTCGATTTCCTCCCGGTTATCTGCCAACACTGTTTCAAGCTCTTTTTTTTTTTCTGCGACAGCATTTGGATTTCCTTTAGGGTTTACTTTGGTGGTTTTCTTCCAACTAATTCCTGCTGCGTTGAACAAGTCATAGTAGCTTTGTTTTGACTCATAAATCACATCATACTCAAAAGCTAGTTTATATTCGAGTTCCCCCAGTTCCCAAAAATCCTTGGTTTGCAACCAACTCAATACCTGTTCTCTTTGTTCGCTACTTAAGTAACTTTTTTTGCCTTTGTGATCTAAGCGCAATCCATCAATTCCGTACTGTTCGTAGGCCTGCTTCCAACCTGTTATCAAACCCAGTGATACATCTAAAATTGTTTGAATTTCTTCATACAAGTAACCTTGATAAACTAACTTTACTGCCAGCGCTTTCCTTACCTCACGGGCATTTGGGCGAAGAGCTATAAATTCTTGTAGTTCTGCTATCGCATCCAAGGCGGTTTCTTCAGATGGAAGTATCACAGTTGTCACTCCCACAGTCAGTATTACCGTTTGTGAATGCTGCTTTACCATTGTTTGTTCTTACACTTTTACTCTCCTACGTATTCTCTCGTATTCTTTTTCAAAAATCAAATAGGATTCCTATATCAGTCTTCAGAATTTTGAAATTTTACCCCGATTTATCGAGCTGTTACTGAATAAGTCTTTAAGCTAAGTAACTGGTTATAAGCGCTATGAACCAGTAGAAAGTGGTGAATTTTACCCACTACTGACTACTTTTTAGTAGTCGCTGAAGCCCTCAATAATTATGTTGATTTCTATTCAGTTACTTATCTTTATTTTTTATACACATTTCAAAGCTGATGCGAATCATATATATTTTAAACGACGTTAAAAACTTAGCATTTACAGAAATGAAGAAGTATAGCAAGAGGCAGAAGGCAAAAGACAGTAGGTAGGAGGTAGAACTACTTACTATTCCTAGCATTGACGCTTGTCATTATGTCCTAACCTATGTGACTACGGCTATAAATAATACCAATTTGAAAAAGAATACAACACATGGATAAAAGCCACCTGCAACCCTCTCCTGAGAAAGCAGAGGGTTGCAGATAGAGTGAGAAATATTCTGAGTGTTAGACGATGACGTTAGTACCAACTACCAGATTAGTAGCTGTGAAATTATCCAAAGTTACTAATCTGGTAGTGTAATCACTCCTACCGTAATTATAATTAACTTCTGTAGAAGTACCTGATTGGACAAATAGTAGGTAGCCATCACTTACGGGATTGCTGCCAGTGTAGCCCCGATTTTTAAGCCAGTCAGTAATGATTAACTTATCCTCGATAACTGCTGCTGAGGGATTTGAGCCTTTACCTAGCCCACCAAAATCGGTGATGGTGTTGATACCATCACCTAAATTGTAAACAAATTCATCTTTGTCACCGCCACCAGTTAAGATGTCGTTGCCTTGATTACCTGCGATCGTATCATTGCCGGCTTGAGCGTTAATTATGTCACTATAATTATTGCCCACTAGATTATCAGCGCCATTGGTTCCATTCAGCCCATTGAACTCTAATGCACCAATATCAACTGTACCCTCAGATATTCTGTCAAATCCAGCGCTCCGTTGGTCGGTGGTGATACCTGCTGGAATCAGAGCATTATTCCCTGCATTAATGGCGGGACTATCGCTAATTAAGGCATTAGTAAAGGTTGCACCGCCGTTATTTTGCAGGGGGCTGAGTTTGGGATCAATAGGGTTGGCGCTGCTGCCGACAAGGGTGCTAGTAGTAAAGCCAGTGCTACCAGTGTTATCGCCAATCAGGTTATTACCGTCGTCGGTGAAGTCGCCGGAAACGTCGGGGTTGATGTCACCGCCGTAGATACCCCTGTTGTTAAAGTTGCCTGCAATGATCGTGTTCCCAACGATGACAGTACCGCCAGCAAAAACACCTCCACCAGTGCCGCCTCCCCAGTTGTAAAGGTCTTCTGCGGTATTATTGGTAATCGTGGTGCTGTTCAGATTGAGGATGCCTGAGCTAGAGATACCGCCACCGTCCCCTCCACTTGCACTGTTGCCAGAGACAGTACTGTTGGTGATGTTAAGGATGCCTGAGTTTGAGATGCCACCTCCAGAAAGTGCTTGATTACCAGAGATAGTGCTATTACTCAAGCTGACACTGCCAGAGTTAAAGATACCACCGCCATAGGAAGGGTAAGGGTCAGGCCCATAACGATTAAGACCACTGGCATAAGCCCCATTACCAGAGATAGTGCTTCCTGTCAGGCTGAGAGTACCTATATTAAATATGCCACCACCGCTGGCAGAGGAGTAACTGGTAGATGCACTATTGCCAGAGACAATGCTGTTAGTGAGGCTGAGGTTGCCTTTGTTAAAGATGCCTCCACCTAACGATGAACCCCTATTACTAGAGACAGTGCTTCTTGTCAAGCTGAGAGTGCCTTTGTTAAAGATGCCGCCTACCGTCCCCCTATTATCAGAGACAATGCTTTGTATCAAGTTGAGGCTAGTATTATTATTAAGCAAAATACCGCCAAAGGTATCGTTAGCATTAGCAATCTTCAAGCCATTAATGCTGGCATCTGTCCCTGTCCCCGATATCTCAAACACACCGGAGGCATTATTTCCACTGAGGATCAGGTTTGCTGCCCCAGTCCCCAAAACGGTAATATCATCGGTAATTGTTAGTTTGCCTGTGGTGAGGGTGATCGTATCTGGAGTGGCATCACTAAAAACTCCTCCAAAGGTAATAATATCTGCCCCAGCAGTAGCATTGGCATTGAGGATAGCTTGCCGCAACGACCCGTCTCCAGAATCGTTGGTATTAGTCACTACGAAATCATTGGCTGCGATCGCCACTGTCGCACTATAATCCACATTATTGATTTGGTAAGCTGAATCTGCTGCCAAGCTGAGGGTAAGATTTTCTGCCGCTTCTGCCTGAATATCATTGACAGGTGTCAGGGTGATATCTACATAGCTTTGCCCATCAGCAATCACAATACTGTTGCCGTTGATAGGGTTGCCACCCACGCTGAGATTGTAGTCTGCAATACTTGCATTACCATTGGCAGAGAAGTTGACTGTTAATGCCCCACTGCTATTACTGCGGCTGATGCGGTAAGTGCCAGTATTGCCACTGTTTTCATCGGCAGTGTTATCAGTTGCGATGATGCTGATGGTGGGTACTAGGGGATCAGGATTATCAGGTGGCGTAATTATCGTAGGCTGGACTTCATAAGAACCAATATCAATTGCAACGCCGGATATCCTGTCAAATCCAGCGCCCCTTTGATCGGTGGTGACACCAGCAGGAACTAGGGAATTATTGCCAGCATTAATAGCGGGGCTATCTGCAAGTAAGGTATGAGTAAAGGTTGCCCCACCATTATTTTGCAGTGACCCGATTTTTGGATCAATGGGACTGGCGATTGTGCCAATGAGAGTGCTGGTGGTAAAGTTAGTACTACCAGTACTATCGCCAATCAAATTATTGCCAAAGTCAGCGACGCTACCAGACACGTCAGGGTGTATATCACCAGAGGTAGAATTGTCAAAGTTGCCTGCAATAATGGTGTTACTAACGTTCATCGGGCTACCATAACTGGCAACACCTCCACCGTTGCCAACACCATTGCCATCTGAGTCGGCTATGTTGTTAGTAATTGTGGTGTTGATCAGAGTGAGGTCGTCGCCTGTGTAGCTGCCAGAATCATAGATGCCACCACCTTCATCATTCGCCGTATTGCCAGATATGGTGCTGTTAGTTAGAGTAGCTGAACCGCCAAAATAGCCACCATCATCTCCGTTAACGATACCACCACCGTTATAGTTTGCCGTATTGCCAGAGACAGTACTTGCCGTGATGTTGAGAGTACCGCCCTTATTGTATATGCCGCCACCGTAGTTTGCCGTATTGCCAGAGACAGTACTTGCCGTAATGTTGAGAGTACCGACGCTTGCACCGGAACCGTCATTATAGATGCCACCGCCGAAGTCACCCGTATTGCTAAAAACACTACTTCCCGTAAGGCTGAGGATGCTACTGTTAGAGATTCCGCCTTTCGTATTACCAAAGACAGTACTTTCGGTTATATTCAGGATGCCGTTATTAGAGATGCCGTTTTCCTGTGTATTGCCAGAAATACTGCTTGCTGTCAGGCTGAGGATGGAATTTGAATTGATTTGAATACCGCCGCTAGCGATCGCCAGGCCATCAATGGTAACACCTGTCGCTAGTCCCGATATCTCGAATACTCTGGAAGTATTATTACCACTCACAGTCAGCTGAGATGCGCCAGTTCCCAAGATGCTCACATCATCGGTAATGGTCAGTTTTCCAGAGATGAGGGTTATTACATCTGGGGTAGCATCAGTAAAAACTCCCCCAAAGGCGATCGCATCATCTCCAGCAGTTGCATTGGCTAAGTTAATTGCTTCCCGTAGAGTAGTGATACCGTTGTTCGGATCGCCATCATCTGCGTCTTTGATACTATTTACTGTAAAGGTTGCTAGTACTCCCGCGTAAGCTTCCCGCGTCGTTTCTGCAAACGCTAAACTCACTTCCATATCACTGGTGCGTACTTCCAGTTCCCAGTTACCTCCTAATGCCGCATTGCCAATCCGCTGACGGGAAGCAGCAATATTCGCTCCTGTAAGTTGGTGCAGTTTAGCAATAAATTCTGACCCCAGATCACCGTCAGCGACGTTGCAACCATAGATGAGTAAATTGGCTACTGTTGTAGCAGATGTAATTAGTGGTTTAGCGGTTTTAGATGAGGTGGAAAATATCTTCTGCCATTGTTGCAGTTGCTGACTATGGTATTCGAGGGTATCAAGTTTTAAGTAAGTATTGCCCAGTTGCAAGCTACCAGGGGCACCGTGGCAAACAATATGAATACTAATATTCTGGTCAGCGCGAGTTGCCAAAATCTTCGTAATTTGCTCAACACCGTTCTGTGTTGGGTCAATAATGAATACTTCGGTGCTGGGGACAACACCGTTAATTAAACTCTGACAGTCTTCAATTGCCGTGTCAATGAAGACCAGGTTATGCGTATATAAGGTGGGAATTACAGAATTTAATTGGAAGTGTGAAGTATGTAATGTTACCATTTTGTCACCTTAAACTAAGGTTAGGAGTTAAACTCAAACAGACTGAAGCTTTGTCATTACAGGGTTTTCACACAACTATTAACAGTAATAATAAATTATTTGTTACCATTAATTTCATTTTTTTATCATCAGGCCAATTGCTGTTTTTGTAAAGCAGTATTTCAGGAGTACCCATAAATGAACTAGTGATATCGTGTCTGGCAAAATACTTATCATTAAGACTGCAAGGGGGCAGGGGGAAAAAGAGTTTTCTTTCTTTTTGCACAGATGCAGAAACTATCACTAATTAGGCGGACATGATATGAGTTACCAAGAGAGTTTAAATCTGGAGTACTTTCAACTCAAAAATCAAAAGACTTTTATTCTCTGTTTTGGCTGCTGTGTTAAATGGGACTTATATATCTGCTGTGGTGTACTAGTAGTTCGCTTTCGTGACTTGGCGGGGTAAAGGGTAAGGGGGGGCCCCCTCTGGGGATAAGGGGCAGGGGGAAAGGTTTTAAATCCCAAACCCAGTTCCCTTTCCCCTTTCCCCAGCCCGAAAAAGCGCATCTTTGGGTTGGCAGACTACTAGAGTTCGATACCAGGGTATTGAAAAATAGAAAATAAGGCTGTGGCGACTTAAAATAGCATATTCAAAATTTTGAAGTTTTACCCCGATTTATCGAGCCGTTACTGAATAAGTCTTTAAGCTAAGTAACTGGTTACAAGCGCTATTAATCAGTAGAAAGTGGTGAATATTACCCACTACTGACTACTTTTTAATTGTCGCTGAAGCCCTCAATAATTATGTTGATTTCTACTTAGTTACTTATCTTTATTTTTTATACACATTTCAAAGCTGATGCGAATCATACATATTTTAAACGACGTTCAAGAAATAGGTAACGGTATTGTGAATGTGGCTGTGGATCTGGCTTGTCTACAGGCAAAATCTGGTTATGAAGTCGCGGTTGTTTCTGCTGGTGGGGAATACGAGGCTTTACTAGATATTTGTGGTGTCAAACATTACCAATTAGACCAAAGCAGAAAACTGGTAAATACGATTAAAGCAGCTATACGTTACCGAGCGATCGCAGCTGAATTTCAGCCGGATATTGTTCATGCCCACATGATGACGGGGGTAATACTAGCACGCATTTTTAAGGGACGCAAATATGCTTTAGTTTCTACAGTCCACAACGAATTTCAGCGTGCCAGCCTGCTGATGGGTTTAGCTGACAGAGTAATTGCTGTCAGTCAGGCTGTATGTGATTCTATGATTAAGCGTGGTATCCCAGAAAACAAGTTGCGGGTAGTATGTAACGGAACTTTAGGCAGTCCCCGCACCCGACAGATACAAGATTATCAACCTTTACCATTACAGCATCCAGCGATCGCCACTGTAGCCGGAATGTATCAACGCAAGGGAATCGCTGAGTTAATTGCTGCCTTTGAACAAATCGCCTCAGATTTTCCTCAAGCCCATCTTTATTTGGTAGGAAATGGCCCTGATAAACAGCTATTTGAGGCACAGGCACAAGCAACTTCTATAAATGAACGCATTCATTTTGAAGGCTTTCAACCGGAACCTCAACGCTATTTGATATCTTGTGACATATTTGTACTAGCTTCCCACCGCGATCCATGTCCTCTGGTACTTTCGGAAGCTAGAGAAACTGGAACTGCGATCGTTGGTACTCACGTAGACGGGATTCCTGAAGCTTTAGACAACGGGCGAGCAGGTCTTTTAGTGCCAGCAAAAGATAGTAATGCTTTAGCTGGGGTTTTAGTGCAATTACTAAGTAATGCCGAGATGCTAAACGAGTGGAAACAGCGGGCAAAGAAAAACCTAGAGAGGCTGAGTGTTGCCCGCGTTCATCAGGAAACAATGACAGTCTATCGGGAGTTAATTACAGAATGAGGGCATGGGGCATAGGGTAATAGACAACTAACTATTAACTGTCCACTCCCTACTCCCTTGCTTCTTCCCCAATCCCTAGTCCCCAGTCCCCAATCCCCAATCCTCTTAACAGAGCGATCGCTTTAGTTTGAAAGCTACGCCTAAAGCACCAAAGATTAGTACACCCAAAATGTTAGTTGATTCAGGAACGGCGGTATAATAAGCAGCCACTCTGATCGGCCCATCTTTATCTGCTTGCTCTGCTGGAATTGGTGGAATGATTCCAGCACCTGGCGCTAGATTAGGCAGGGTAGCGAATGGATTGTAAAACAGAGTTCCGTTTGGGATGACGCCACCACTAAAAGTGATAGTACTACCAGCAATCTTAATGTCTGTAAAAATATCCTTTAAATCCGGGTTAGCAGAGTTACCAATCTTCCCATCTCCATTAACATCCCCCCACTGCACTGGTTCATTATCAAATGGTGGAGTAGAATTCGGATTACTATACGACAGCGTTTTTAAATCAAAAACCAAGCTGTTTATATCGTAACCAGTGGCATTTAGAAAGTTATTAGCTACATCTGGAACACCATATTCTATTACTTGCCCTGGTAGATAATCTGTAAGGGTTCTTGGTTTTTTTACGTCGAGTATATCTTGATTTTTAGTCGTCACAATGGGTTCTACAAAAATGACGGCTTTTGCTGGTGTCCAAGACAAAAAACTAATTCCTGCTGCTCCAAGAACAGACAAGGCTATTTTTGTGGCAATTCTAATCATATTTGTGTCCTTTGGATATTGATTAACAGCTTGCTATACGGGATGGTTTAAATCAAACAGCAAAAACTCACTTTGTAAACCACTATCTATCTGCTAGATAAATAGTGGTTAATGTATGCTTGCTCAATGAGTTAATATTTACTCATAAGTTGATTTATAAGGCAATTATTGTAATTTTTTATCACGATAACTAGTAATTTTACGCAATCTTTATCAAAAATCTAAATTTAGAACTTATAAATTGACAGATTAGACAATATGTGGTTCATAAGTAATTATCCTGATTTTTAATAAACTATGGTTTATTGCAGGTTTGAAATGAAATGGTTATAAGATTTAGAGACTATGGCAAACGGCTTGCTGATTTTGAGCAAGAAATTTTAGTACGTTGTCCCCAATGCGAACGCAGTGCCAAGGTATTGACTGTAAACTCTGATAAATCAAGTCTTAGTTCCATCAAAAGAATTACCTGTCAGCACTGTAGCTATACAAAACAACAGTCAAAGGATGACAATTGAAAAGCCGCATTGTTACTGTGGCAGAACAATCACAGGGATAAAAGAAATTCTCGCTATGGAATATTAGACCATTTTTTTGGCTTATCCCTGTGGCTACAAACTTCTTGCTGCGGTCAGGTGCTATGGGCATATAATGAAGCTCATTTGAACTTCCTGGAAAGTTATGTTCAATCAAGGTTGCGAGAACGTTTGCCAGATGACTTATTAGGCTGGCACAATGGCAGTCTAATAAGTCGCCTACCCAGATGGATTAAGCTGACACAGCATCGGGAAAAAGTTTTACAGAAAATTCAACAGTTAAAGCACAGATTATAATCAACGCTTTAACGAATTACGAATTAAGAATTACTTTAATCTTGTTGATGAGCAAATTTATAACCACCCCATAAAGAAAGAGCGATCGCAACCACTAACAAAATCGGTATGCTGTACCAAGGAAACTGAGACAAAGGTAAATGGGCGACTGCACGCAATCCAATGCTGGCGTAGGTTAGTGGCAGCAGGTAAACTAAAACTTTCAGAGCCGCTGGTAGTGTAGCAGGGTCAAAGAAGGTTGCCCCTAAGAATGACATAGGGATAATGATAAAATTATTGTAGAGTCCAACTGATTCGAGCGATCGCACACTCAACCCTACAATCACCCCTAATCCAGCAAATACTGCACAATTGAGCGCCACTAATAGTAAAAATAGTGGGTTGAGAAAATTCCAGTTTCCTGTCAGCAGCAGCGCTACCAAAATCACGGAACCGGAAGTCATCAAACCCCGCACGACTCCCGCCAGCATTTTACCGATGTACAAAGCTAAAGGATGTATGGGAGTTAACAACAATTCCTCAAAGGTTTTGGTAAATAGTCTGTCTCCACAAATCGAAAATGTCGTTCCAGCAAAGCTAACCGTCATCGATGACAGCGCCACCATTCCCGGTAAGATAAATTCCAAATAGTTGTTATAGTTACCACTAATTCCTGAACCGGGTTTGATGGAACTACCCAAACCCAAGCCAAAAGCTAAAATATATATTAGTGGCGATATTAAGCCTGATGCAGCAACTGGTAGGATTCTCACCCGTAAATCTAACCAATCTCCCCAAAAAATAGTCAGACTATCAGCTAAGAAGATTTGAAGTTGCGAAGTTTTGAACCTCTTGCCTGAAGGTAGCGCTCTTTGAAATGTCACGTGCTTTCAATTACTTATTAAAATTTCATTAAGTTTTAATTTACATCGTTTTACACATCAATTGCTAGGGGTAACAAAAATATCTCATTCTAAAAATTGGAAATTAACAACAAAAGTTAGATAGTTTAAGCATTATGACTAAATTAATTGTGAAAACTCAATTAGTTATAGCAGGAGGCAGGAGGCAGAAGGCAGCAGGCAGAAGGCAGGAGGTAAAACATTACTATTCCTAACATCCAGGCTTTCAAGATGTCCTAACCTTTGATTCGCTTGCTATATATCTGATAACAATTAAAAGTATTAAAATTTTGTCCCAATATCTAGATAAACTAGTATTTTTCTCATTTAACAAGAATATTCCAGAGAAAATTACAGGCAATTACAGTCAAGAATAGGCATACTGAAAGAGGGAGAAAAACTTTAAACCACTCCCTCCCAAATCGGCGTGAAGGTGATTAAGCAACAATGAAACGTAAATCTACTGGTAGATCGGCTACTACTTCTAAACCCTCTATTTTCCAATCCCCTCTATTTAACTTCACCACCATCGCAATTATGGGAGGGGTGTTGATTTTGGGAATTGGCATTGGCATTGCTTTTAGTTCTACAACCACATTGACTCCATCAAATGTAGCTTCCCGTGAATTTATAGACACCAAAGCACCGAATCCGGAAATTTGTGTACAGTATGGAGCCAGCGCGATGGTGATGGACGCTAGACTGTTTGTCACTCTCAACCCCTTTAATGTCTATGTTGCCCAGCCAAGTATGCGTCCTGGATGCGTAATCCGACAAAATAACTGGGCGCTTTTAGAGCAACGTAAGCTGGTGACATCTGAGCAAGTAAATGAGTGCAAAAATCGCCTGAACACTTTTGGTTTCACAGGTAACTTGGACAGTGACAAACCGGATATTAGATGTATATATCAGAATGAAGCTGCTCAAAACTTTTTCACCGCTCAACCGGGAGCAGTTGGAGCACCTCAGGAGACAGATAGATTTTAGATTTTGGCATTTGGGTTAGTTAGGGAAGAGGTGACAGGTAACAGGGAATAATCTGTACCCTATTCCCTTTTTCAATTCCCAGTGCCTAGCGATCGCATCTGCCTTCATCAGCTCATTCGTAATCATCACGGATAATGGTCAAACCTAAAGCTTTGTAGGCACTCAGCATATTATTAGATACTGTAGGGGCAGTTACTAAGTAAGTCAGGGCATGAATAGACTCCACTAGATAAGGAGCAGCCGTATCTAGTTTTTCTGCTGTCACTAATCCTACTACCTCAGCCGATCCAGCAATCATGGCTCGTTTTACGTGCGCTTCGTCTAGGTTAGGTACACTAATCCCAACTTCTGGATGCAAACTGCAAACCCCCAACATACATAAATCTGCACGAATCATCCGTAATGTTTCAATTGTGACAGTACCCACGTTCACCAAGGCTTTCTTGTAGAGTTGTCCACCTAACATCACAACCTCTATATGGGGATGTTCTGCTAAAGCAACGGCGATTGGCGGACTATTTGTGATCACTGTTACGTGCAAATCTAAAGGTAAATGACGGGTTACTTGGAGAGTTGTCGTACCTCCATCTAAAATCACCACCTGTCCTGTACAAACTAATTTGGCTGCTGTGCGCGCGATCGCTTCCTTTTCTTTCGGGGCTTGCTTTTGGCGATCGGCATAACTGGCGGTGGCTGGAGATTTCAGGAGCGCTCCCCCATGAACGCGTTGCAATAGTCCGGTTTCTGCCAGTTCTCGCAAGTCTCGGCGAATCGTATCCTCAGAAACTTTGAGAACAGCACTAAGTTCTGTCGAAAGTACCTTTTTATCACGACGCAGAATTTCTAAGATGAATTGTCGTCGTTCAGCAGTTAGCATAATTAATTTTCCTGAAATTGCGTTTTTGAACTTAAAATTGCACGTTTGTGAGTTTATACTTATTAATATGCAAGTTCTTGTACGGTAATCCGTAACTTCAATTGAATTCAAGCACATTCATGCACACTTGCATGTATTGATTTTGGCATTTGATGATATCACACGGTTCCACAATGGTTCTGAGTGGTTGGCTTGAGCTTGGATAATTGTTGCCCATCAGGGTTTTAACAATTTTTTCGTAGTGCGATCGCGTGTTTTGTCTGTTCAAATTGTTTTTTATTCAATCTAGAAACCATGACTATTATGAACAACCAATTTCCAATTGATCTCGGTGCTTACAAACCTTTAGCGCTCAATCCCGCAAATTCCAGCCTCACAGATGAACAACGAGATACTCTCAAAGCGAATATTCAACTTTGCCGAGATGCGATCGTCTTTTTTACAGCGACTGGCGCTGCTAGCGGAGTCGGCGGTCATACTGGCGGGCCATACGATACAGTCCCAGAGGTGATGATCCTCGATGCCTTTTTCCGGGGAGCATCGGAGCAATTTGTACCAATTTTCTTTGATGAAGCAGGACATCGAGTCGCCACCCAATATCTAATGGCAACATTGCATGGTGATTTACCTGCCGAGCAACTTTTACATTATCGGCAAGCACATTCCAACTTACCGGGACACCCCGAACTAAAACTAACTCCTGGTGTGAAATTTAGTTCTGGCCGCTTGGGCCATATTTGGCCTTACGTCAATGGTGTGGCAATGGCGAATCCAGGCAAAGCTGTTTTCTGTCTTGGTTCTGATGGATCGCAGCAAGAAGGCAATGATGCTGAAGCGGCTCGCTTGGCTGTTGCTCAACATCTTAACGTCAAGCTGCTTATTGATGACAATGATGTAACGATCGCTGGACATCCTTCTAAATATTTACCTGGTTTTAGTGTCGCCAAAACCTTAGAAGGGCACGGGTTGAAAGTGCTTCAGGGAGACGGGGAAGACTTAGACGATTTATACCGTCGTATTTGCGAAGCTGTGAATACTCCCGGAGCGATCGCTCTAATCAATAAACGCCCGATGTGTCCTGGTATTGAAGGTTTAGAAGGTTCCATTCATGGTCATGATGTAATTCCTCTAGATTTAGCACTTAAGTATCTAGAATCTCGCGGACAAACTGCGGCTGTCGAATACCTTAAAAGTATTGAGAAACCCAAACAACCATATCAGTTTCTGGGTTCTGGTAACAAATGGGGCGCTAACCGTGGTGTGTTTGGTGATGCCGTGGTGGATGTCCTCAGTCGCATCAGTGAAGCGGAGCGTAAAGAAAAAGTCATGGTCATTGATAGCGACCTAGAAGGCTCCTGCGGTTTGAAGAAAATTCATGAAACATACCCGGAAATATTTATTTCCTCCGGCATCATGGAACGGAGCAACTTCTCTGCTGCGGCTGGATTCGGGATGGCCGAGGGCAAGCAAGGTATTTTTGCGACCTTCAGCGCCTTTTTAGAAATGTGTATCTCAGAAATCACGATGGCACGGCTGAACTATTCCAATGTTCTGTGTCATTTTTCCCATGCGGGTATAGATGACATGGCAGATAACAGCTGCCACTTTGGTATAAATAATATGTTTGCCGACAATGGCTTGGATGATGGCTACCCAACACAGTTGTACTTCCCGGCAGATAATAATCAAATGACAGCTTGTGTAGAAGCTGTGTTCTTTGAGCCGGGACTACGGTTTATTTTCTCCACCCGTTCCAAAGTGCCCAACATTAAAGACAGCAACGGCAATGACTTCTTTGGAATTGGCTACAAATTTGTTCCTGGTAAAGATGAAGTTATACGAGAAGGGACGCAAGGCTACATTATCAGTTTTGGCGATGCTCTCTACCGTGCCGTTGATGCTGTAGAGCGTCTTAAGCAAGAAGGGTTAGACGTTGGTTTAATTAACAAACCAACTTTAAACACCATTGATGAAGAAATAATTACCAAAGTTGGTAATGCTCCTTTTGTGCTTATAGTAGAACCCTTCAACCGTCGCACAGGCTTAGGTAGTCGTTTCGGCTCTTGGCTGCTAGAGCGGGGGTTGACTCCCAAATATGCCCATCTTGGAACTTATAAAGAAGGTTGCGGCGGTTTGTGGGAACAGTACCCATATCAAGGTATCGATCCAGTCGGCATCATCAACAAGGTGAAGGAGTTAGTTGGAAAAAAATAATTCATTGTATTAGGGCGTAACGCATAGCAAACCGGGCATTGGTTCGATTTCCCATGCCCCATGCCTAATTCCCTATTTTTATTTAGTTTTGGGTAAAGGTTGACCAAACTCGATCACTGGAGGATTGGGAGCATTGGGGATTGTTGGATCTGGAAATTCCGATATTCCTGAAGGAGGAATATTATTTAAATTATTGAGTTGATTTGGGAAAGAAGGAGGGGGAAGAATCGAAGCAGGTTGTTGAGAGGATGTATTTGGATTTAAAGGAGGTACGGTGACAAAAGGCTGCCCTGAGTTAGTAGTTGTTGAGGGCAGTTGATTGGATGGAGGCGGAGCTGTGAGTAAGGGCGATTGTGAATTAGTAGTTATGGGTGGGTTGCTAGGCGGCTTTTGGAGTGTTTGAGGTTGTTTCTTGGCTGAAGATGCGGACTTTCCTGGTTTTACAGCAGTAGTTTTACTATAAATAACCGGACGTAATACCCAGCGAGTGGAGTTTTTTCGGGAAACGGGTTGCAGTTGTACCTGTTTGGGATTAAAAACGGTTCCTGCTGCTAAATCTAAGACAATGCGTGTATCGTTTGCGTTCAGTTGAGAAATGCGAATGCTTTTGATTGCTCCAGAATAATTTTGTTGCGTGGTAACTTTGCCCAACTTAGTATTCGGTAAATCTACAACCAGACGAGAGGGTTGTGCCAAGTAGAAATAACGAGGGGTTACGCCTGCTGAGAGGGTGATTTCGAGTTGCTGTGTCTTGGGAGAAAAATGCCAATTATTTAGCTTTGCCCCTGGTGTAGCAGCAGTAGTGCAAGTTTCAAGGGCGATCGCTGCATAAAAGCCTAATATACAAATGCTAAATAGCTGCTTGCCCCATTGGTAAAATTGCTTAGTCTTTAGTCCCCGATCCATTCTGTTTATTTGCTCCATAAAACTCATACAATGCGCTCACATTGCTGTTTATTTCGCGCTTCCAATCCTGTAGACGCGATGAATAGCGTCTCTACCCACTCCCCATTCAATTAGCTTTTTGGGGCACAGCCGTAAATTTCAGAGGTTGTGGAATACCATTTACGGTTAATTGACCTGTTATATTACTTTTATCCACAAGTTGCATTTGAATTGTGACTGAGTTTAGAGGATCGTTTTGGGGGCGAGGAATATTACAAAGGATTGATCTGCCTACTTTCCCAGATAAATTTAATTGTTGATTTCGGAAGATGCCTGCCAGAGAGTGCTTTTCGTCAGTATCAGGGTTAGCGTTTGCCGGTAATACAGAGGCATTTAAATAAATACCTGACTGCTCAATGTTTAACGTCAGAGTATCCGATTTTTCACACTTAGGCAAATTCTCCGCTAGAGTTAGACGATAGCGACCGCTAACTGGAAGAGGAGCCTTGAGATTGTTTTCTCCATAAGCACTGACAGTTTTAAACAACAGTAGTACTGAAATTATTGCTACTCCGTAAAAAGTTAAAGATTTGAAGTTGAAATTATTCATGTTCTTAACTCCTCAATGGACTTCTTGCAGAACTAGGGAAAAGGAATAAAAAATCTTTCCCCTTTAACCTTTCCCCTTTTCCCACCTCTTGCAAAAGTTACTTTTGCAAGAGGTCTAATGTTGGCTCTTGACTACTAACCTCAGTAAGTACGGAAGCCAGATGAGCGCTGACTTGGCTGTAGCGACGGGTAATCAACAAGGAGGAAGAACATTGGATGGCTAGTTGATCTGTATATCTTCCCAAGGTTTGACGCTCAATACCCCAAGCGCGACTAGTACCAGCAATTGTCAAGTCTACATTTTTTGAGGCTTCGACTACAGTTTGGATTGCCTCTGGAGTTTGGACAATTTTGATTTCGATGCGATCGCGTACACTACTCGGTAATTTCTCCATCATCGTATTTAATTCGTAACTCAATTCATCCTTAAGCTGATTTTCGGGTATAACCTGCAAAACCTGTAACACACAAGTCTCACGGTTAATTAGTAGTCTCATAGCTATTATTAGCGCTAAATCATCATGAATATTTGCTGAATAAGGCACTAACAAGCTTTCTAAGCGATCGCTTCCCTTGTCTATAAACACTGCAACATCAACTGGCGCAGTAGTCAGCATTTGACCAACTCTTCCACCTAAGCGGTTGCTACTAAAAGCTGGGCGATGCCATCCCACAAGAATTAAATCAGCTTGTTTGAGTGCGGCAATCTGTGCAGTTTCTCGTGCAACATTACTAGATATGCGAATAATTGGACGCACGTGAGAGCGTATTTCTACTGGTTCAAGAGTATTAATCAATTCTTCTAGCTGCTGGCGGCGCTGGGCAATTAATCGGTCTGCTTCAACTGGCGTACTTTCAAAGGCATAATCTTTTTCAAATTCAATCAAGCTCAGAGGATTAACAACGGCAGGTTGTCGGGAGTTGAGAGCAATGCTTGCTGCCAACTCTAACAAGCCTTTTTGGGTACTCGGATTCGCCACAGGTACCAAAATTCGGTAGGGACGAATGTAAGTTTCGCTATCAGCAGCACTGGTAGCTGTTTCTGCTTCTAACTCCGGTTCCACCACATCTAACCGAATCAACTTCTTCGGATATGTCCATTCCAGAAGTGGCGAGGTCATGAAGGTAGTTACCAATGCCATAATTACCAGCATGGTAAATATTAAGGGGGATATTACCTTTAACTCTAAACCAATGTTTAGCACTATCAGTTCGGTTAAACCGCGAGTATTCATTAACCAACCGAGTGCCGAGGCTTCCCGTTTACTAATTCCACTGACACGAGCTGCTACATAAGTACCAACATATTTACCTGCGATCGCTACTCCTAAAACCAAAGCACACAAAAGCCACAATTCGGGACGGTTGAGCAAGCCAATCTGCGTTTTTAAGCCACTGTAGGCGAAAAATATGGGTAGCAAGAATATCAAAACAAAATCTTCGGTTTTTACTGCCAATTCCCGCACTAAATCTTCATTTTTAGGCATGGCTGCTCCCAGCAAAAATGCCCCAAAAATTAAGTGAATCCCAATTAGTTCGGTGATCAGTGCCGATGCAACCACGCCCATATAAATCCCAGCTAGCAGCAATTGGCTGAGGCGTCCCGCACGGAGGTAGTGTTTGGCAAGGCCTTTGAGGAACCAACGTCCCACCGTCAACATCAAGCCAATGTAGATGATGCTGGCGATAATCGTGGGTATAGCACCAGCAAAATCACCAGTCCTAGCAACTGCGATCGCTACCGCCAAAAGACACCAAGCTGTGACATCATCTACGGCTGCACAAGTTAAGGCCAACGTTCCTAAACGTGTTCCTTGTAAATTGTTTTCAGTAATGATTCGCGCCAACACTGGGAAGGCAGTAATCGACATCGCCGCTCCTAAAAACAAGGCAAAGGCGGTGAATGATACGCTAGCGTTAGAAACTAGGGGATAAAGTACCACCGCTAACAATGTTCCTAGAGAAAACGGCACCAAAATGCTGACATGAGAAGTTAAAACAGCTACTTCTAATTGACCGCCGAGGTATTTGGGATTTAGTTCTAATCCAATCAGAAACATGAAAAATATTAGTCCCACCTGAGACAAAACATTCAGAAAAGGAAAAGTTTCTGGTGGAAACAAGGTAACTGCTAAATGGGGAGCAACTAAACCAAATAAAGATGGGCCAAGCATAATCCCGGCGACAATCTCACCAATTACTAGTGGTTGCTTAATGGAACGAAATGCTAGCCCTACGAGCCGTGAAAGTCCAATAACAATCAGCACCTCAACCAGAACAAGAATAACTATGTGCATGGTTTCCTTAAAATTAACTATCTGGTTTCCCTAAGATAATTCTTTAAAAGACTGGGAAATGTCAAGCTTGTTAAATATAACCAAAAGTAATTTCTGCTTCATTGGTATATGAATTATTGTTAAGATATAGTCGCAGCCGTGAAACATCAATTCTGATGATTTTAGGAGCTAATCTCGAATAACTGCCGAATTAACAAGCGTTTATATGGTAATCCTATTTGATTTGCTTTTTGCTGAGAGTATTCAGATCCCCGACTTCTTGAAGAAGTCGGGGATCTTTTTATTCATAACTTATTTAGGATTACTATAACCGGACTGAAAACAGAGAATTTTACCCAATTACTAAGTAATTGATTTTATATTTAAACTACTTAATTAGAATATTTTTCATAGCTTGTACCGTGCAATAAAAAGGTAATCAGTGGTGATGCCATCAGGGTGGTAATGACTGCCATAATAACCATGATAGTGAATAAAGTTGGGGTGATTATACCTTGTTCTAAACCAATGTTGAGGATGATTAACTCCATCAAACCACGAGCATTCATCAAAGCGCCGATAGTTGCAGATTCGCGCCAATTTTCGCCGGCTAATTTTGCAGCTAACATACAAGTAACACCTTTACCAAGAATTGCGATCGCAATAATTAATAGCGTCACTCCCCACAAAGTAGGTGTATTTACTAAGCCAATTTGAGTGTTTAATCCAGAGAAAACAAAAAATATTGGTAACAAAAAAGAAGTAGTTAAAAACTCCGTATATTGGCGAATTTGTTGGGCAAATTCTCCCCGTGGTGTCACTGCTCCCAACACAAAAGCACCGAATATTGCATAGATGCCTGTCACATCGGTAAACCATGCACAAAACATCAAAATTATCAACATCAAAGTTAGGGTTTGTCTGTTCACACCTGCATCACGTTTTGTCATGCGTGTGAATGCTTGCAGTAGAGGTTGTCCGAGAAAAATTGCAAATAGCACATAACAAATGCCACCACCAATTGCTAATATGGCAATGCTCAAAGAATTTTTCACGCTAGCAAGTACAATCGCCAGCAAACACCAAGCAACTGCATCATCTACGGATGCTGCACCTAAAGCCAAAGTACCAAAGCGAGTTTGTGCAAGACCACGTTCGTAAAGAATACGAGCTAACATCGGAAAAGCTGTAATTGTCATTGATGCACCGAGATACAAAGCGGCTGACCAAGGCATAACTTTTGGTTGAAAGAAATCACCATTGCGATAAAACCAAAAAGATGCGATCGCTCCTAAAATAAAGGGAGTGATAATCCCGGCAGCAGATAGCAAACTTGCACTTTTGATATGATGTTTTAAGAGTTTGGTATTAAACTCTAAACCAATCAAAAACATATAAATTACCAACCCAATTTGGCTGATAGCATATAAAATTGACATAGATGGATTGGGTATCTTGAGTCCAATAGCAGTGATGATGGGAAGCTTAGGAAATAGCCATTGCTGAAAATTTGGTGCAATCAAACCTAGAAGTGACGGCCCAAGCATGACACCTGCAATCATTTCGCAAACAACATCGGTTTGACCAAGATAGCGGCGTCCTAAAATTGTGACAATCCGACAAGTGGTTAAAATAACTGTGAGTTGTAGAAATAGCCGAATAACCAGATCATAATTTGACATTGCACTTCCTTAATTTGCGTCTCTGCATTGAAGAATCTCCCTAGACTCCAAAGCTTGTCCTGTTTTTACTTATATATGACTACTACATCAGCACAAGTGCCGATTTTGTAAACAGAAGATAGCTGTTTTTAATTTGATGAGATACAACAGGCAATATGTTGCTTTGATTTCCAAAGTTGTAGCAGTTGCCATGTTATTCTTAGGAACGCATACAACTGTACGTCAATACAAGATATTGCATCTAAATTAAAACCGCCATATATGAGTTTTTATAATTTGTTAATTTGCAATTATTAACTTTTTTCATCTATTTAAACCACAATTGAGTGTAGATACGCACATTTGTGCATATCTACAGTTTAATCACCTGATAATTACTATAATTATTGATTAAATTAGTTTCGATAATTTGATATTTTATAACCACTCCCCACCCCGAAAACGCCAACGTGGGAAGATAATTCGCATTAGACTTTGGGAACTAATAAAAACTGCTATCCATACAATGCTATAGTGCAATAAAAAAGTTACTGGTGACAGTTCTTCCTTCGGTAAAGGTATTGGTAAAAAGCCAAATAGTTTGACTCCGCAAAATATAAATATTAATTCCCATATACCAGATAATAGTTGATAAACTGCGGGCCAATCTCTATCCCAACGGGATTTTTGTAGATAGTCATAAAGTACATCCCAACCCAAGCCAAATATAGCGACATAACCAAGTATCCAAAAATAAACTGAGTTAGCACCAGGGCCAATCCAACCTATTGCAAAAGGCAAAGATACAAGTACGCCGACAGTTACCAGTAATAATAATCGAGTTTGCCAGCGACCAAATAAAGTTGGTGTCATAAAAGTGCTGAGTTAAGAGTTAGGAGTATAGACGCGATTAATCGCGTCTGTACAAGAGTTAGGAGTAATGAATAATATAGAGAAATTAGAGTTTTTATAAATATATTTTGAATTGTTCATTAAAAATTTAAGAAGATTGTGGTGCTTTTTCCGAGGATCGCAAATACGATGATATTAGCTAGCCTCAAAGCACCAACACATCTATATTATTAGGATGGTTTCAGATGATAATCAAATTTAAAATGGTAAGCTGCGTTGGCAAAATCCATTGAAGGTATGGCATCCCAATTAATTACATCTTCTAACAAAGCTTGATAACCTAGTGTATTGGGATGAAGTCCATCTTCACTCAAGCGTTTGAGTCGCCAACTTTCACCGCGTTCCATCCATTGCTCAAAAATATCCAAATAGGGAATCTGCCGTTTGGTACAAGCAATTCGAGTTGCTTCTTTGTAACGGTATTGGTCGGCATGATTATAATAAAAACAATCTAAAAATGGCATCTTGGCTTCATCTACTGGCACCATGCCCACAAATAACACAGGACATAGTTGCTGTGCTAAATCTAGCAGAGAGGCAATTTCCTTTTCAAACAATGTAAAATCTGTATAACTTCGACCATCGGGACGTGCCAACCGTGCTGAGTCATTCACGCCTACAGATAAAATAATCAAATCGGGAACACGATTTCGCAGTTCGCCCCGGTGGCGAAATTCAACTTCTAGTCTTTGGGCTACTTGTTGGGTGCGATCGCCTCTTACCCCTAAATTATAAAGAATATGACCGGGACTATCCGGCAACATCCACCATCGCCGTAGTTGCTCGATCCAACCTCCTTTTTCCGGGTCGCCGAATCCATAAATTAAGCTATCCCCCAGCGCGACAATCTTCATTGGCTGAAAGTGATTTGGTGGTAAAGACCGTTGCATTGAGGAAGAAGCTAGAAATGTGTGCATTTAAAAACTATATTTTATATCTTTACAAGATTCTATACATTTCTATACCATAGATGGCTATCTTTAGTGTCCAAGCATATATTAGGTTTCTACTTGTTGATATGGTTGCAAGGTTAATTATTGCCACAGTTGAGCCTCTGAGGGTGAATGTTGAGCCTCTGAAGGTGAACGTTGAGCTTCTGAGGGTGAACGTTGCACCTTTGAGCCTGAAACTTGCACCTTTTATGCTGAAACTTACACCTTTGAGCCTGAAACTTGCGGTTTAAAAGCTCAAGTTTGGGGTTTGGTAGTGGAAACGTCTATGCAATGTCTACGACGGGCTACGCCTATGCACCATATTTCATTTTATTTTAGGTATAAGTGAGCGCTTATACTGCGCTAAATGAGTCTGAGAATCGAACCGCAGAGGCGCAAAGGACGCTGAGGAAGAGAGAAGAGGCAGCGTTAGCGCGGCTTATCGTACTCCTACTCTTAAGCAAGCTACGCGTAACGTTCCATTGGCGCAGCCTCTCGTAGAGAAGGAAAGGTATCGCTATTATATAACTGTGTATTTGCTTAATTTTGGCATCGTCGTTAGGATAAGTTACAGGTGTAAAAATTATCTCTATCTATAGCGAAGATGAATATTGATCTTGTAGTTAATGCACTTAAAAGTATTGCTAAACCTGCGGCTTCTCTAGTTATTAATCAAGCTCAACGCAATGAAACTGTAGTCAGAACCTTAAAACAATACGATTTTGACCCAGTACAACCACCCAAAGATGTTGATGGTGTTTATGTTTACTCTTTAATTGAGTATGGCGTGGGTAAGCGGGAAGCAATTCTGAATCTTTTTCGAGAAAGAGAGATTAAAAAGGCTTTTTGGAGTGCTTATACTTCTAATAATCCCTTGGGTTTCTACAAGCAAGTAGAAAAGTTTTTGCAGGGGAATGATTTAGCTTATGATATCCGATTATTGAGGATTGAGTTGCACTCTGAGTTAGAAGAATTTGGCGAAATATTTATTAAGGTTGCCAAAAAAAGCAAATCCAAAGAGTTTGAACCTTTCCCTGATTGGAATTTAGACGAGTATCCAGCAGAATTTAAGTCATTAATTAGAGAAAAAATCCGCTCTTTTTGCGGTCGTAAGTTTGTTTTCGATAAATTTAAACAATTTTGCGACAAAAATCGCAGTGGTTACTTCACAGTGGTGGGTGATGCAGGGATGGGGAAGAGTACCATTGCTGCTAAATATGTCTGGGACAATAAATCACCATGCTATTTTAATATTCGCTCTGATGGTCGCAATCGAGCGGAGCTATTTCTTGAAAGCATTCGCAAACAATTAATTAAGCTTTACCAGTTGCAGAATGCCGAGAAGGCTAATTTAGCTGATTTATTAGAACAGGTTAGCAAACAACTGACTGCTGGCGATCGTCTTGTAATTGTAGTTGATGCTTTGGATGAAGTAGAACAAGAAGCAGGGGGGAATCTTTTAGATTTACCGCCGTCCCTTCCTGAATATGTCTATTTTCTGCTGACTAGACGACCCTATACTATAGAGAAAAACGCTTGTCTGCACCAGATGTTCCGGTAGAGGAGCTAGATTTAAGGGGAAGTCAGTATGTTAATTTGAGTCGTGAAGATATCAAAGAGTATATTCGCTTCTTTTTAAATGATGATAAAGACTATAAAAATGCACTTAGACAATGGATTCAAGACCGCAATATTTCTGATAACGATTTTGTTGAGCAGGTAGCAACTAAAAGTGAAAATAATTTCATGTACCTGCGTTATATTTTGCCAGGAATTGCTAAAGGTGGCTATAAAGACCTGAATTTAAAGCAATTACCCGATGGTTTACAAGATTATTATCAAGTTCATTGGCAGCGCATGGGGATGGAAGAAAAATCCCAAGAATTAAAAGTATTTATCCTGTTTATTTTAGTGGAGATTGGTACACAAATTCCCTGTGAAATGATTGCGGATATTACCGAACAGGATGAATTGGATGTGCAATCAGTTTTAGATGAGTGGGTTGAGTATTTGAAGCCGCAGAATCTAGACGGAGATAATTGTTATAGTATTTATCATGCGAGTTTCTTAGATTTTCTACAGACAAAAAAAGAACTGAAAGCAACTCGAAAGCTATTTACAAAAGTAAATCAACGCATTGTAGATTATTGGGACAGTAAGTAAGATATCGGGTGTGTTATGCCGTAGGCTAATGCACCGTGAATTGTTAATTGTGCGTTTGTCTTTGAGACAAGGTTATTGGTTGTTAGATTGAAGAATGAAACCTAAGCTACAGAGTTCAAGATATAGAATGAAATGGTAGAAACACCTCATAAATTACAACTTCAAAAGTCTTACTCATGCAAAGCTTATCTGGGCAGGTATCCTTATAATCTGATCAATTCAGAAAATTTGGAGAAGTATTACACAACTCTCACCGATTTTAATTTCATCACTGTAAAGATTAATCATTCTGAGTTTGGCGTACAGCCACTAATTGAAGATTATGATTTGATTGATGATACAGATACATTAAATTACCCAGAATATAACTCTGAGAAAGTCAAAAGTCTGAAATTGATTCAAGGTGCATTAAAACTATCAGCGCATATATTAGCAGTGGATAAGGGGCAATTAGCAAGTCAATTGCACGGACGGTTACTAAATCAGAAAATGGCTAAGGAGATTCAGGCATTATTGGCAAAAATAAAGCAAAGCACAACTATCCCTTGGCTGCGTCCCTTAACCCCAAGCTTAACGCCACCAGGGGGACGCTTGCTCCGCACCCTCAAAGGTCATAGTTACTCGGTAAAAGCCGTCGCCGTCACCCCCAATGGGCAACAGGTGATTTCTGCATCCGATGACAACACCCTGAAAGTCTGGAATCTGGCAACAGGGGAGGAACAATTCACCCTCAATGGTCATAGTAACTCGGTAAAAGCCGTCGCCGTCACCCCCAAGAGGCAACAGGTGATTTCTGCATCCGATGACAACACCCCGAGAACCTGGAGTCCGGCAACAACAGGGGAGGAACAATTCACCCTCAATGGTCATAGTTCCTGGGTAAAAGCCGTCGCCGTCACCCCCAATGGGCAACAGGTGATTTCTGCATCCGATGACAACACCCTGAAAGTCTGGAATCTGGCAACAGGGGAGG
>NZ_JBALDC010000044.1:0-54808 GCF_036917575.1 Nostoc sp.
GAAATAAGCCAGTTAAACGTTAATGAAAATGTAGCTGCGGGGACAGTAATTGGCACATTTACCACCACAGACCCAGATGCAAACGACACATTTACCTACAGCTTAATACCGGGGACTGGCGATACTGATAATGGTGCATTCACCGTTGATGGTAGTCAACTTAAAATCAATAGTTCCCCAGACTTTGAAACTAAATCTAGTTACAACATCCGGGTTCGGACAACTGACGCAACTGGAGCATTCTTTGATAAAGAGTTGGCGATCGCAGTTAATAACCTGGATGATTCCGGTGTTAACGATGTACCAACCCTTACGAGGAATAACGATATCTTTACTATCAAAGGTAGAGGTAACAGTGAAAAAGCAAGCCTCTCAGTCAAGCTCACAGAACAGAGTCCTAATCAAATTTATGAACTGGGAGTATTTGCCGTAGATGATGAACAAGGGAAGATTCAAGGTATTGCCTCTAATGATGCTGGCTACACTGAAGCCGCTTTGAAACGATCCAAGGTGATTATCTCCTCGCTTACCAATTATCCGACTGGATTTAATCCTGATTTAAGCACTTTAGGGGAATTTACTTCTGGTGAACAGCTAAGATTTTTCTTGGTACCCGGTAGCACTACTGATAGTATCTTGGCTGGACAAGCTCCTTTTCAAAACGTACTGGTTTCTGACCCAACCAATCTCAAAATTACAAGCTTGAGTGACAATAACTTCTCCTTGGCTTGGAAAGGTAGTAACAGTAACGAATTCCAGGATCTGGTGCTCAAAATTCAGGCAACAGATGAAGATTTGCTTTTGGGTGCAGCTTCCCAAGGAAAGCAACAAGGAGAACTCCTTGACTTACGTGGTGTGACACAAGCAGTAAAAGCTGATTTTGTCGTTAATAGAGAAGCTGCATACGACAATTTTGTAGGCTTTTATAAAGTTGCTGATGAAAATGGTGGTATTGACACCAACGGCGATGGTACAGCAGATATTCTCGTCGGGCAGGCTGGTTATACCGAAGCTGCTGTGCGTGGACGTGTTCCAGGCATTGACTTGACGGTGAATAACCAAGGCATCGCAACTTCCTCTGGCACTTTCGGGCCTGATTCTCTGTTTGCACCGTTCATTATTGCTAATGGGAAACCCGATGCCATTCTCGATGGCAATGCTAATAACGATCCGAACGCTTACTTCATATTTTTGGGAGCTAACTCAGATAAGACAGATCACATTCGTCTGTTAGGAAACAATACCTTTGGCTTTGAGGATTTAGCAAATGGGGGTGACAAAGATTTCAACGATGTGATTGTGCATGTCAATTTGAACGTTGTTTAGTGGGACTTAGGTAAAAAATACCCCAAAAAGGCGTTGCTGAATCATGGGATGATTTCGCTCAATTTGGAACGAATTATTAATGGTTTCAATTCCCGATTCATCCCGCATTTATGCAACGCCCCCAAAAATAGCCTCAAATCTATATAGAGAAAAACTTTGACATCGATTTGCTTAGTTTCTTGATATATCTGGGTTTGGGCTGTTTTTGATCATTTGGTGTATTTCCCCTACCCTACATAAGTTTGAGGCTTGTTCCTCCCTGACGAATGTATTAAATCCCGTTAATCAAGTCTTTACTTCAAGCGCCTAGACTTGAAGGATCTGAGCGCTTGAATATTAGGTTGCAGAGAAACTTCTGCTAGGTAGAGGAATTATGCAGGCATTATATGCATACTTTTGCAAGATTCTGCACACTTGCGGCAAGCAGCAGCACATTCCATCATTTTCGCGTCATCGCTCATCATCTCACAAGCCATTGCAGTGCGATCGCACATTTTTGTACACAGCATACAAGTGGGTCTCATAAACTCAGAACCCCTTATTTTAACGAACCGCAGAGGGCGCAGAGAGAAGAAATTAGTGTTAGGATGTAGGTTGTAGATTTGATTGGAGTTTGAGTAAGCGATCGCTCGCTGCTTGTAATGTCTCAGGTCTTTTGCTAAAGCAAAATCTGATCAATGAATGTCCTTTTTCTGGTTGACTAAAAAAGCTGGAACCTGGAACTACAGCAACACCGATATCTTTAATCAGATGGTAAGTGAATTTAACATCTGTTTTATAGCCAAATTTAGAAATATCTGCAAGAACGTAATAGGCTCCTTTGGGAACGAAATAGGGAATCCCAACTTGGTCTAGAATTTGTAAAATGCTGTCTCGCTTCTGGTGATAAAGTTTGCCTAGTTCTTCATAATAGGATGGTGGCAATTGCATAGCGGCAACTCCGGCTCGTTGCAATGGTGCAGGTGCGCCAACAGTGAGAAAATCATGGACTTTGCGAATCGCCCCTGTCAATTCGGGGTTTGCCAGAATGTAGCCGACTCGCCAGCCAGTGACGCTATAAGTTTTGGACAAACCGTTAATAGTAACGGTGCGTTCTGCCATTCCGGGAAGGGTCGCTAAGGCAATATGTTGAGTGCCATCATAGAGAATATGTTCATAGATTTCATCAGTGAACGCTAACACATCCCATTTTTGGCAAAGTTCAGCAATTAGGGTGAGTTCTTCACGGCTGAAGACTTTACCCGTAGGATTATGGGGTGTGTTGATAATAATTGCTTTGGTATTGGTATTGAAAGCTTGACGCAACTGTGCTTCATCAAATGTCCAATGGGGAGGATGCAGTGTCACATAGCGGGGTATAGCACCAGCTAAAATCGCATCGGGGCCGTAGTTTTCGTAATATGGCTCAAATACAATTACTTCGTCACCGGGATCGACTGTCGCCAGCATCACAGATGCCATTGCTTCTGTGGAACCGCAGGTAACGGTGATTTGGGTTTCAGGATCGATATCTAAGCCGAGATACCAACGCACTTTATTAGCGATCGCATGACGAAATAGGCGATCGCCCCAAGTAATGGCATACTGATTAACATCTGCTTCTATAGCCTGATATGCTGCCTGTTTCAACTCCAAGGGACAAGCAAAATCAGGGAACCCCTGCGCCAGATTCACTGCGTCATGTTGCAGTGCCACCC
The DNA here is from genome assembly GCF_036917575.1 of Nostoc sp. Taxonomy (GTDB): domain Bacteria; phylum Cyanobacteriota; class Cyanobacteriia; order Cyanobacteriales; family Nostocaceae; genus Nostoc. Next base: position 3,024 of record NZ_JBALDC010000044.1, read on the forward strand.
TGGTCATTTCTCGAATCACAGACTCTGTAAACTGTTCTGCCTTCGCTGATATCTTTTTTCGCCTAATCTTACTCACCTCTATACCTCCGTTGATCGTTATTGCCGAAATCCTGTGAATTTCTGTAAGTCAGACAAAAGCCATAAAATTGATAGATTTATCGTAGTATACTCAAATTTTAGATCCAGAGGGAATGCAACCTTATAATCTATATACTTAATTATTGAGATTAATAGTCAATTATTGAAGTACCGATCCAGAATCATCATGAAATCTTTGCACCGTCCCGATTTGTATAGCTGGTCTAATTTCAATCCGGCAAGAAATATTGATTTCAATGGGATTGCCTGGATTCGCCCAGATGGCAACATCTTGATTGACCCGGTAGCGCTATCAAACCATGATTGGAATCATCTGAGATCCCTCGGTGGTGTGGTTTGGATTGTGCTGACAAATTCTGAGCACGTCAGGGCAAGTAAAGAAATTGCCGATCAAACTTATGCTAAGATTGCAGGCCCCATAGCAGAAAAAGACACTTTTCCTATACCTTGCGATCGCTGGCTATCTGATGGTGAAGAATTTGTCCCAGGATTGGAGGTGATTGAACTCAATGGTTCTAAAACTCCGGGCGAATTGGCTTTGTTACTAGAAAAGACAACTTTAATTACAGGGGATTTAGTTCGGGCACGCAAAGCAGGTAGCTTAACGATTTTACCAGATGACAAGCTGCTGAATCGAAAGGATGCTGTTGCTTCTGTGCAAAGGTTGGCTCAACTGAGTCGGGTAGAAGCAGTGCTGGTGGGAGATGGTTGGCCCGTCTTCCGCGATGGACGCGATCGCTTAAAGGATCTTGTAGCGACATTGTAAATGGGTAGGGGCGATCGTCGGTTTGAATGTTGGGGGAGTTGAGGCAATACTTTCTGTTTAACACACTGTTACCCAAACTCCTCCAATTCTTTACAGAAGAGCTGCTTTGATTTTGCTACTAAACCGCGTCTACCTTGAAAACCGTAGTTTTTGGAATTAGAGTAAAGTTCATAACTCAAACCACAATTGAATAATATACTTTGCTTAAAAACTCCAGGTTTCAAAATCGACGAGGTTTAATACTGAAATCTGATGGCACTATCGATAATTTGTTACCAATATATTAACAGTTAATAAATTGACCGACTAGCTAAATCAAGAGGGGAAGAATGAACAGTCGCCGCGTTGTTATTGTTGGCGCTGGATTCGGTGGGTTGCAAGCTGCTCAATCTTTAGCTGATTCTGGTGCAGATGTATTGTTAATCGATCGCAACAACTATCACACCTTTGTACCGTTGTTGTATCAGGTTGCGACAGGTCAATTGGAACCTGAATACATTGCTTACCCTATCCGCACAATATTACGGCGATTTTATTTCCTGCGGAATAAGTCTAAGGTTCAGTTTTTGATGGCTGAGGTTGAGCAAATTGATTTTTCAAGGCAAACTGTTGAAACAGATAGTTGTTCAATTACCTATGACTTTCTTGTGCTTGCAACTGGAAGCCAGACCCAGTTTTTGGGAGTTCCTGGAGCTTTAGAATATGCGTTCTCAATGAGAACGCTAGAAGAAGCAATAGCAATCCGAAATCACATTTACTCTTGTTTTGAAAGAGCTATCCAGGAATCTGACTTATCACGACGCCAACAATTGCTGACGTTTACCATCGTTGGCGGCGGACCAACAGGTGTTGAGGTTGCAGGTGCTTTCGTTGAAATGCTTCGAGGTCACTTGCGTCGAGATTATCCAACACTTTTGCAGCAAGTGAAGTTGATTCTCGTGCAATCTGGCGATCGCTTATTAGTCGATCTGCCAAAAAAGTTGGGAGCCTACACCTACAAACGATTACATCAGCTAGGAGTAGAGGTTTATCTGCAAACAAAAGTGACTAGAGTGACTTTTGAATCTTTACATCTGCAAAACGATGAGGTAATTCCAACTGCAACCGTCATTTGGACTGCGGGGTTAGAAGCAAATTATCCCACAACATCACAGGAGGTATCTTCAGGAAATAAGGGAAAGTTACTTGTTCATCCCACCCTACAATTGCTAGAGCAACCCAATATTTACGTAATTGGGGATCTGGCATATATGGAACAAAACGGTAAACCATTAACTGGGGTTGCACCAGAGGCACTTCAGCAGGGTGTTGCTGTAGCCCGAAATATTCAGCGCCAATTCCGAGGTAAATCACCAAAGCATTTTAGCTATTTCAACAAGGGAAGATTAGCGATTATTGGCTGTTATTCAGGTGTGGGAAAAATTGGTGCATTTGCTTTTACAGGATGTTTGGCTTGGCTGATATGGCTAGGAGTTCATTTAGTGTATCTTCCTGGCTATCGTAGTCGTTTTTTAGTATTACTTACTTGGCTTCACACTTACTTATTTGGCGATCGCTCAGTTCGCTTAATTCTGTCTATGAAAGAACGTTAGCTCTCAAAACCGCTAAGAGCTTCCCAATTTCTGAAATTGAAATCAATTACAAAGAAAGGCAGGAGGCAGGAGGTTAGGAGTATCAATTAAAACTTTAGTTCTCGATTTAAAGCCCAGTTTAAACTAATAATTATACCGAGACTGCTTGCAGCGTTAGCGTAGCGGCACGAAGTGCGGTATAAAACGTCAAAGTTTTCAATACCACCTTTTTATGGATGGGTTCCTCCTGCCTTCTGCCTTCTGCCTGCTGAAAATCGGTGTACCATAGTTGGAGTTCAGGCAATGAATGAAAATAGAAACTATATCAGTCTCAAATCAAAGGATGTTGCGATCGCCTATTTGTTACTGCGAATTCTAATCGGTGTGAATTACTTTAATCACGGCTTCACTCGCATTTTCAACATCCCTGGATTCGCTGAAGATACTGTTAAAGAACTAGCAGATTCTTATTTTCCAGAATTTCTAGTGAGAATCAATTCTTACCTAGTGCCCCCTGTAGAGTTAATTGTGGGCATTTTAATCACACTTGGGTTAGCTACCAGAAGCGCTTTGATTGTCACCTTTGTCCTGATGATCATTCTGAAGTTGGGCGTGACATCGATACAAAACTGGAGTGCAGCTACTTCGATGCTTTCTTACGGGATTGTGCTGTTTATTTTACTTGCAGGTAACAGCTTTAATATTTACTCACTTGATCGCTGGAGAAAAAACAGACAAAACCTTGCAAACTCAGGAGCAGATCGCGAACAAGGTAGGGTCAACTTCTTTAAGTTTAAAAATAACTTTTTGGCAAAACGTTGGCTATAGCATCGTTTACCCAATCATAGTATTTTCCGGTGAAAAAGCTTGGTAAGCAAAAGTTGCTACCCAAGGGATGGTTGTTCTGTCTGCGATGGACGCGATCGCTTGCAGAATCTTGTAGAGGCATTGTAAATGATTTGGGTAGCATAGCTAACTGTGCTACCCTACAGGCGATTGTAGTTCAAATAGATCAAAAAGGCTTTCAGAAGAAAATCAAATAACACCGTATCATGGTAGTTAGTAGCATTTATGTCTGAAACTTTCTTTTTTGCCATAAAAAAATATCAGGTAAGTAATATCCTGATTTGCTGACGGCAGAATGCGAAAGCTTTTACTAATTCACCTAGTTGGAGAAGGCTGATGTCGAAAGAAAGAAAAAGTAATAAAGAAGCTAAAAAACCTAAAAAAGATCCCAAAGACAAAAAGGAGAAAAAAGACTCAAATAAATAGGACGATTTAGGTAAATAGTTCTAGCAAAGACCAAGAGTTGCATTTTTTCAAATTGACAATACTTCGTCCAGTAGCACTGAATAGGAAAAGTTATTGTCAAAAATTTATTCACCCTTGGTCAAGCTCCAAAATCTGATGATTTAGGTTGTGTGTACGATGTCACGACAGGCTACGCCTACGCAACTTATCAAGCAGGATCAAACTTCAGCGAAACACCGTTCATGCAGTAGCGCTTACCAGTGGGTGCAGGGCCATCATCAAAAACATGACCCAGATGACCACCACAGCGACTACAATGCACTTCAGTTCTGCTCATGAACAACGACTTGTCTACAGTCGTGGCGATCGCACCTTCAATTGGATTAAAGAAGCTAGGCCAGCCAGTACCACTATTAAATTTGGTATCAGATGTAAACAGTGGTAGTTCGCAGGCGGCACAATAATAAGTGCCTTGTTCGTATTCCTTATCCAATGAGCTGGTGTAAGGGCGTTCAGTTCCATGTTTACGCAAGACATTAAACTGTTCTGGCGTTAGAATCGTGCGCCATTCTGACTCTGGTTTAGTAACTTCAAATCCACTACTAGAAGTTGTCATTGCTTGTGACCCCCAATTAATATACCTTGATAACAACGCTGTGCCGACTATGACTGCACTAGCCTGTAAAAAATAGCGTTTGTTCATATATCTATTATTTTCTATTTTCCGGTTCACTGGCCAATCAATTCCAGTACGGAATTCCCTACATGAATAACTATCCCTCTTGTGTCACTTTCCATCTGCGAGCTTATCGTCCCACTGTATGCTTAAGTGCTTGCCCAAGTCGTCTGATAAAAATTCGCAAAATTAAAGATTGATAACCTGCGAAGGCAGATTTTGCCAATATAGCTGCGACTTCTAGTCACCAGGATCTTTATGAATTATCTTGTATATACACTTTTCTAGTCGGCAAAGGAATTTGAATTCCTGCTTGTTGATAGCGTTTGTGCAATTTTTTGACAAAAAGATGTTTACCCATACGCTGATCGAAGTATTCGCTTACCCGCATATAAAGCGTAAAATCTATACTAAAATCATTAAAAGTATGAAATCTGATATATGGTTCATTTTCTTTTAATTCCGGTGCAATTTCTTGCATGACTTCTTTGGCAACTTCTACAGTCACTTTTTCAACTTGTTCCAGATCGCTATTATAACTGACACCCACATCCATTGTTAAAGTAATTTCTTTGGCAGGTAAATGATAGTTTGTGAAAATTGCAGAAGACAACTTAGAGTTGGGAACAATAACCACATTATTGGAAATTTCTTTAATAGTCGTATTCCGCCAAGAAATATCTATAACATATCCTTCATGGCCAGCATCTAGTTTCACATAGTCTCCAGTTCTAACTTGCTTAGAAATAATTAAGTAAAAACCAGAAAATAAATTGGCTAGTGTGTCTTGAAGTGCCAAACCAACTGCTAAACCACCAATACCTAAAGTCGTGACTATCGGTGTAATTTGCACCCCTACCGTTTGTAAGATGATTAATGTTCCCAAAACTAAAACAGTAGCCTTAGCAAGGTTAGAAATTAGTGATGTAGGAACCCCTTCTGCTCTGCGAATATATAAATTAAGGAAACCAGAAGTCAATTTAGCCAAGACTAAAGTTATTGAATACAAAAATGCTATCGTCAGAATTTTTTGCAGTACGATGGAAACATTTGGCTTGAGGGGAGCGCTCAGAACTGCCCAAAAAAAACCGCCAATGACAAACCAAATAAAAGTCATCCGGTGCAGAGAGTGAAATATAATTTTACTCCCAACAACTCGTTTATTAGTAACGAATGTTTCTAATTTTTTGAAGATAACTTTTTCACCAATTATTCCAGCCACGAAGCCAGCTAAAATAAACACTATCGGCGTAATCCATTCCATCATATCCATATCAATTTTAAATTTGGAGTTTTAGATTTAGGATAATAGCACTGTTGCCGCAATTATGGCTAAATTTTATTTTGTTAGTTGCCGGATTACTTGCTTAAGATTTTCTGGATTATGAACTTGCCAATTATTTACCACCCAGATTACATTGCTCCCCTACCTGAAGGACATCGCTTTCCGATGTCTAAGTTTCGACAACTCTACGAATTGCTGTTAACTGATGGTGTAGCGAATCAAGAACAATTTCACACTCCCGAACGTCCGCCCTTAAAATTGATAGAGTTAGTCCATACTCCAAACTACGTTCAAGCTTACTGTGAAGGAACCTTAGATGCCAAAGCACAGCGACGTATTGGTTTGCCTTGGAGTCCGGCATTAGCAAATCGTACCTGTGTAGCTGTAGGTGGTACAATACTCACTGCAAAATTAGCACTAAGTCAGGGTTTAGCTTGTAATACAGCTGGTGGAACTCATCATGCTTTTCCTAGTTATGGATCTGGTTTTTGTATTTTCAACGATTTAGCGATCGCCTGTCGCGTTTTACAAAAATTCGGACTCGTTCAAAAAATCCTGATTGTCGATTTGGATGTTCATCAAGGAGACGGTACAGCTTTTATTTTCCAAGACGATGACAGCGTTTTTACTTTCTCCATGCACTGCGAAGTGAATTTCCCTGGTACTAAACAAAATAGCGATTTGGATGTTCCTTTACCAGTGGGAATGGAAGATGATGCTTATTTGCAAACCTTGGCGAATTTTCTACCAGATTTATTGTCTAAAGTCAAGCCAGACTTGGTATTTTATGATGCTGGTGTTGACCCTCATATAGGCGATCGCTTAGGTAAATTAGCCCTTACAGATGCTGGCATTTTCCGCCGGGAAATGCAGGTTTTAAGTACCTGTATGAGTAGCGGTTATCCTGTCGCCTGCGTTATTGGCGGCGGTTATGCTGATGATATGAAATCTTTAGTTTGGCGACACTCTCTGCTACATCGCGCCGCTAGTGAAGTTTACCAGCAGTACAAACTATAATTAGTTAATAGGAAATACTACCAAAATCGTAAAGTTTTTAAACGCAGAGGAACGCAAAGTCAACGCAAAGGTACGCAGAGTATTACCTTTAATTTGTAGCGAATGGGATTAAAATAAACTTTGCGCCCCTCTGCGTTTATTAAACCCTATTTTGTCGGCAAAGGTAGTACTGGATGAACAACGGTAAACTCAGAATTTACGAACTAGCAAAAGAATTGAATTTGGATAGCAAGAAGCTATTAGCAATTTGTGACAAACTCAACATTGCAGTCAAAGGTCATACCAGCACCATCTCAGAATCTGATGCAGAACGTATTCGTTCAGTGGCAAATAAACTAACAGCAAAATCCTCGAAAACTAAAATACACTCTGAAGATTGGGGCTATATGTTTATAGCTTCAGCAGTTGATAGCTTTATCCGCCATCTTGAAGGTGAAAGCGTCCTGAAATCATATCCCGAATTTAGAGAGCGGCGCGATCGCGCCAATCAGTTAATGTTGGAATGTGTTGGTAAAAAGCCCTCTCTATTTTATGTGCGTCGCAAAGGTACGGGGAAAGAAGTAAGAGAAGAAATTTGGGATTTAACAATAGCAACAGACTCCAATAATTTTCCATTACCCGCAAGACTTGAGAAGCTGAGAAAAACATTAGGATTTAGAGCGGCTGTACCAAAAGATGGACGCAACGGTATAAAAATACTATCGGCTCAGTTGTTACAACCCTCACGAGGACAGGCTGATAGCTATGCTGTACCTTGTTGCTTACGTTTGCTAGCTAATCATCAGCATCATCTCGACATTTCACCCGCAACATTGAAACGTATAGCAGCTGCACCAGTTTGTGGCGAAAATGTGCCTACAGAAGATCAGCTCAAAGCTTGGAAAGCATTTTTGCAGATTGAGGAAAAAATTGCGAAAGCACGTCAATTTTGCGTGCGTTATATAAGTCACAACTATAACTTCAAAAGACGAATCAGTTTTGAAATTGATGTAGCCTCAGCCACCCTTGATGGCTTTTATCAAAATTCCCTTGATGTAGAAAATTTCTGGGAACGAGCAAGACGCACAAAAAATGAAGATTTAAAGCTTTTTGAAACTGCTCCTGTCGGCAAAAATTGGATTAGCGGTCGTCAATTAGGGACTGTTGAAGAAGTTGACCCCAACCGTTGTATGATCAGCCTTAGATTAGACCGTGATTTAGCTGAATTCATGGCAGCAGAGCGTTATAAATTGCCAGATACAGGATTTTTGTGTTTTGAAGCAATTGGTGATATTCAGCAGATTCAACGCAAGAAAAAGGCTTTAGATGATTTGAATAACGGTTATACTCAAAATCCCTATCTGGGTAAATTTTTATTCGATGCTTCTCAGGCTAGACAAATTAAAACAACTATTGAACTTCAACCACAAGATTTATTATTATCTTCTGCGAATCCTGGTCAGAAAGCAGCAGTAGAAAAAGTACTTGCTGCAAAGGATCTTGTGCTTATCCAAGGTCCACCTGGTACTGGAAAAACTACCGTAATTGCGGAGATTTGCTATCAAATTGCCCTTCGCGGTGGACGCACCTTAATCGCATCTCAAGCCAATTTAGCAGTAGATAACGCCCTAAGTAGATTAGTTCACAACCCTGTTATTCGCGCTGTACGCAAGGGAAGATCCGAGAAAGTTGGGGAAGAAGGACAGCCATTTCTAGAAGACCAAGTGATTGGCAGATGGCTAGAAAATACAGCGAACGACTGTGAAAATAATTTGACTCAACGCCTGGAAAATATTAAAGTTTTCACTCAATTACTGGCATCATCGCAAAGATTCACAGCCTACTTTCAAGCAGAAGAAGAATTTAATCAGCAACAAACCATATTCAATAAAAATAAGTTAAAAATAGAGGTAAACTTTCAAAATAAAGAAAAATTTTACCACGTAACTGTAGAAAAACATAAAGAGGTTGAATCACTAATTACAAAACTAGAAAATATATTAAATACTGCACCAAATATCAACTGGGAAGCTTCAGAAGTTACAGATTTTTTGCCACTTCTTAAGCCCTATACAGAAGGTAACAGTATAGTAGAAGAGTTTTTAGCAAATGTTCGTCAAACCATCAAGTATAGTGATGAACTTGGCTTTGTGCGTCCGGCGCTTGGTGCTTTTGGTTTAGCGGCTTGGCTGCGTGAAACTATAGCAATAGAAATTTCTGGATTTAAAGCTGCTTTGACTTATGCTCAAGAGGCAAGTAAAGCTATCTTAAAAGTTGCAGCATCAGTGGAGGTTGTTAAACAAAATTTCGCCTCGTTAAATCAGTTACAACCAGATTATCAGCAGTACCTTACTAAACTGCAAAACTTACAGCAAACAATCCAGATATGGCAAAACCGCAAACGGGAAATAGATTACATTATTTCAGCAGTTAAAGAATGGAAATCTACAGCGCCCTCTCATCTCTATCAAACTTTAAAAGAATGTCATCAATCAGGTTTACCATTGACAGAAAACTTAGTTGACTTGCCGTTAGGTTTATTGATGTTTGCTAATACATTAAAACTAACAATAGTGCCAACAAATTACAAAATTAATTTACCTGAATGGGAAGTATTAGCAAAGGCGATCGCTTATGAAATAGAAGGAAATTTTAGCGACAGGCGAGGTAAACAGCATAATTTTAGTTATTTTTTACAACAAAATTTTAGTCAGATTCCAATTGTGCTATCAAACAGCGATCGCACTCAATGGCAAGAAACCTATCAACAGTTTAAAAATTATCAGCTACTCAACCCTAAACAGCGAAAATTACTAGTTGAAAATACTCAAGTTTTTTTAATTAGAATGCAACGGACTTATACCGCATCATGGGAATGGAATAACATTGACTCTACTCTTACCTTGATTACACAAGAATTGCTAGATACTATCCTTGCAAATGCGCGTCAATGTGTTTTAAAAGTTAAAACGGAAACAGATCAACAACTTCAATCGCTGCAACGACAACTAAATGAACTTCAGAAAAACGAAGTTAGCCAACAGCAAATATCTATTACTCAAGCTGAGGTAGAAAAAGTACAGCAGGATGCTAACTTCCAACTTGGACAGGTGATTAATATTTTACAAGAACTTAATCAACAAACAAATATGCCTGCTCAATTACGTATTCTAGTTGAAAACTATCTGGCAACACAATCAAATATTTGGGAGCAACCCCAAGAGTTTATAAATCAAGTTAATTATTGGGAAACTTGTATCACTCAGCTTGAAGTCTTAATTTTATCATTAGAACCTTTTGCTGTGCTAGATACAATTAAACATTCTCTAAATGAGCATTTGTTAAAGTTAAAAGAAGAAACAGAAACTTCTCTACGGGAAGTTCAAGCAATACAAATAAATCTATCTGAACTAGAGCAGAGTTCACAACCAAAACCATCAAAAAACTTAAGAGAAGAACGAAGCTGGTGGTTGAGAGAATGGCAAACAATTCCTGATAAATTTAAAATAGGAAATTCTCAAGCCGACTTGTTTAATATAGAGTTTTTACGCAAAATCAATACTCAGTTTGAATATTGGCAGCAACAACTTCAGCAAGACGAAAGTTATCTAAATAAATATCAGAGTTTTATACAAGATTGGATAGGCAAATTAAGACAGCCAACTGAGCGCGATCATGACGATTTAAGGCGCATTTATTTAGATAATGCTAATGTCGTTGGTATTACCTGTGTTCAGGCTGCAAATAGAGGTTTTTCTGAAGAATTCAAATCTTTTGATGTTGTTATTATTGATGAAGTTAGTAAGTGTACTCCACCAGAGTTACTAATCCCAGCTTTGAAAGGCAAAAAGTTAGTCATGGTAGGCGATCATCGGCAATTACCACCCATGCTTGATACTAGCACTTTAGAAGAAGTTGCTCAAACAATAGGCAATACACGAGACGAATTACAATTTTTAGAAGAATCATTATTTAAAAGTCAGTTTGAATCTGCTGATGAAAGCATCAAACAAATGCTAACTACACAGTATCGAATGCATCCATTTATTATGGGAGCAATCAATCAATTTTATGACGGTAAACTAGAATCTGGAATTTTAGAGCCAGACACAAAACGCGCACATCATTTAGCAGACGAAATTATCCAAGAATCTCAGCATCTTATCTGGATAAAAACGCCTATAGAAAATCAGTTTTTAGAGCAACGAAACGGAACTTCTTACTTTAATATTCCAGAAATTGATGCGATTGAACGTCTGTGTCATCAGTTTGAAAAGACTTGGGCTGATAAAGTTGCTAATGGTGAATCAAAAAAAGAAATTGCCGTCATTACATTTTATGGCGCTCAATTAAGAAAAATTGATGAACGTTTGCAATCTGAACTTTTTCCTTCGCTAGAAATTCGTACTGGTACAGTAGACAGATTTCAAGGTATGGAAAGACCTGTTGTAATTGTGAGTATGGTTCGCAACAATAGTAAGAAAGATGTCGGATTTGCTAAAAAGCCAGAACGAGTAAATGTTGCTTTTTCCCGCGCTCAAGAACTACTAATAATTGTGGGTTGTCATAATTTATTTACCCATCAATCAGGTAAAGTCGGAAGTATGTATTCTGAAGTTTCAAATATCGTAAACCTTCATGCAGGTTTCGTTGATGTATCTCGCTTCTTCAGCTAAATCTGTTGATGACAATCTCAAAAATTTAGTAAATGCATAGGCAATTTATTTTTTGGAAGTCTCTTAGCAGAATTTAAACATTTTTGAAGCAACCCATACAAGGCAAGAAAAATACACCAAATACTCAAAAATGCTTGAAATCCAGATACATCAATAAACTAGATAAAACTATATCAAAGTCATTCTGCATATAGATTTGAGGCTTTTTTAGCTACTTTTTGTCTAAGTCCTATTAATTGAGTTTTAAAGAATTTACCGGCACTTCATCCCAAGAATCGACTGTCCGCAATCGCGCTACCCAACCTGCTGCCTTTTGCCTCTCGGTCAAATTATTCTCAAAAGAATCATGACAATCTTTAGCTTGAGATTCATTACAAGTGGCAATGCAGGCATGAATCATCCCAGACGGATCAATTTGCTCATTTACCCAAATAGTCATGGAATATTTCCTCTAAAACTTTAGTGAAAAAAGCTATTTATTATTTTAGAACACTATTAGAGTCGAAAATTGTAGAGCAAAATCGGCAACAAGTAGTGAACTAATCCCAATTACCGATTACCAATTACAGCAATCATCTACGTTGTATAATAAGGTACGAATTCTTAAGGAAGAAATTTCGGCTTGTTCCTAGACGATAGGAGGGTAAATACACTACTTAATTAGCTGTCGTAAATAATCTTCCACAACTCGGAATGCTTCAGGACTTTTACCATTACTCGGATTACTTCTTAAAAATACTTTTTTCTCTTTATTGTCTATACATACTGAAATAGAATAAGGATAGTACCTTTGATTAGTCGCTGCACCATACTCTGCTGCTAAATTCATAAAGCCACTTGATTGAATCAGTTTTTTAAGTTGATTCAACTGATAGTTAGTAAGTTTTTTATTTTTTATATGAGTTGTGACTTGACTAGGTGTTGCAGATATGGGATTTTTGTATGATTCGATTCTCTCACTCCAAATTAGTGACAAATTTTTAACTGTAATTGAAACAGTAGGTGCAGAATATTTGACTACAAAACCTTCGGCTTGGTTCTCACACTCAGTCTCAGGTAAACTTTTGCTAATCATGAAAACAGTGAAAATAGAATCAAAACTTTGCACAACTAATGTCTGTGCTATATAGAAGTAAGAAATGATTGCTAGGGGAAATAAGAAGAATTTCATATCGATAATATAATAAGCAAAAAAGTCCTATATAGAGCGTATTCGCAGCAGTTATAAGCCACGAGATGGAGCAGTTTAACCCTGCATTGCAGTTACAGCAGCTTTTGGGCTATCCTCAGTTTTGCCGATCGCGATCGCGGATTCTGACTAATTTCCTCTTCTTGTGCAATAATTGGCTTTTTTGTCAAGACTTTTAACAAAGGTGAATTTCTTAAACCATGTTTCACCGGGCGGTCTTCCAGACTGTGGAAACTGATAATCGCAATTCTACCGCCAGGGACAAGGGCATTTGGTGCTTTATCCAAAAAGGTTTCTAGCGATTTTAACTCATCGTTGACGACAATTCGCAGAGCTTGAAAAACACGGGTAGCGGGGTGAATTCTGCCATAACGGTATTTCGGAGGTACTGAAGAAGCGATCGCATCAGCTAATTCTGTAGTTGTATGCAACGGTCGCCGTTCTACAATACGTCTAGCAATGCGCCGCGATAATCTTTCTTCACCGTACTTAAAGAAAATATCAGCTAATTCTGCTTCATCCCAATTATTAATCACATCAGCAGCAGTTAGCGATCGCCCCCGATCCATTCGCATATCTAAATTTGCAGGTTGGCGAAAGCTAAAACCCCTTTCTGCACGGTCTAAGTGGTAAGAACTTACCCCCAAATCAGCTAAAATACCATCGAAAGTGTTGGGGGGAAATTCGTAGTCAGCAAAATTGCTATAAATAAATTGTACGCGATCGCCAAACTCAGCTAATTCTTTCCTCGCTGCTGCTAAAGCATCCTCATCTTGGTCAATCGCCGTTACCCGCACATCCGCAGCAGCTTCTAAGATTAAACGACTGTGACCACCACCACCTACCGTTACATCTAAATAATGCCTGCCGGGATGCACCGCTAAACCCTCAATTACCTCCCGACCCAAAACGGGAATGTGAGAAAAATCTTGCACCTCAAGTCCCTGATATCGAGCTTCCATATAATAATTGAAGAAGTGCAACAAAATTAAACATCTAGTAAAATCCCTCTTCTGTCACTCCCTCTCCAACATATCCCTGTATGGGCAATACATTATAAACGTCTAAGGGCAGTTTTCCTAAAAGTATTGCTCCTGCAAGCTTAACTTTGGCTTGGCAGACTAGATAAACTGGTTGGCATCTTGGCGGTTCAATTCAAAATTTTGCCTTCGGCACGCTACACGAACACAACAGGAGAACACGAAATCTATGACCAGACTAGAAACCCGCACTGAACCGATGGTGCTAAATATGGGGCCACACCACCCCTCAATGCACGGGGTTCTGCGGTTAATCATGACTCTGGATGGCGAGGATGTCGTTGACTGTGAACCAGTCATCGGCTATTTACACCGAGGAATGGAAAAAATCGCTGAGAACCGCACTAATGTAATGTACGTTCCCTACGTTAGTCGCTGGGACTACGCTGCGGGAATGTTCAACGAAGCCGTCACTGTTAACGCCCCAGAAAAGCTTGCAGGTGTTGCTGTCCCCAAACGTGCTAGCTACATCCGCGTCATCATGCTGGAGTTGAACCGCATTGCTAACCACTTGCTATGGTTTGGCCCCTTTCTCGCTGACGTAGGCGCACAAACTCCCTTCTTCTACCAGTTCCGGGAACGGGAGATGATTTATGATTTGTGGGAAGCCGCCACAGGTTATCGGATGGTAAATAACAACTACTTCCGCGTTGGTGGAGTAGCAGCCGATTTACCTTACGGTTGGGTAGATAAGTGTCTGGAATTCTGCGACCACTTAATACCCAAAGTTGATGAGTACGAACGCTTAGTAACCGATAATCCCATCTTCCGACGACGTGTTGAGGGTCTTGGGACTATCACCCGTGAAGAAGCAATTAACTGGGGACTTTCTGGCCCAATGTTACGCGCATCTGGCGTGCAATGGGATTTGCGGAAAGTTGACCATTACGAATGTTACGACGATTTCGACTGGGATGTGCAGTGGGAAACTGCTGGTGATTGCTTTGCCCGTTACGTGGTGCGGATGCGGGAAATGCGGGAATCTGTAAAGATTATTCGCCAAGCAATTAAAGGACTTCCTGGCGGCCCTTACGAAAATCTGGAAGCCAAGCGTTTAGCCGCAGGTAAAAAATCCGAGTGGGATGGATTTGATTACCAATTTATCGGTAAAAAGGTGTCTCCCACTTTCAAGATGCCCAAGGGTGAAATCTACTCTCGTGTAGAAAGTGGCAAAGGTGAATTGGGAATTTATTTGGTCGGCGAGGATAATGTCTTCCCTGCACGTTGGAAGATTCGCGCAGCAGATTTTAACAACCTCCAGATTGTCCCCCATTTACTGCGGGGTATGAAGGTTGCAGATATCGTGGTCATTCTCGGTAGCGTTGACGTAATTATGGGATCTGTAGATAGGTAAATAATATCTATCTAAATACTTTTTTAGAGTAGTTGTATTATGCAACTGCTCTATTTTTTTATGATTTTTGAAGACGCGATAAATCGTCATCTCTACAAAAGACCGATTATTGTATAGACGGCGATTTATCGCGTCTCTTGTCTAACACCCTTCACAAATCTGGCTGGAAAAATTTTTTACTCATATAACAGATGTACGAAATATTTATAGAGTTTTAAATAATGCCTCGCATCTTTGACAACATTGATTTACAACTACTACCAGTTTTACGAGAAACTCTTAAAGTCTCTTATCGAGCAGATTTTTGCGTTGGCTACTTCAACCTCAGAGGTTGGCGAAGAATTGATGATTTAATCGAACAGTATGTTGGTAGTGAAAATGCTTGTTGTCGTTTATTAATTGGGATGCAAAGTTTGCCTAGTGATGAAGTTCATGCGGCATTTTCCCTTAGTAGTAGTGATGGACGGATTGACAATAGTAGCATCGTGCGGTTAAAAAAACGCATGGCGGCAGAATTTCGCCAGCAGTTGACTATCGGTGCGCCGACTAATCAAGATGAAGCGGGGTTACGGCGGTTAAGTCATCAGCTAAAAACTCAGAAACTAATTATTAAACTGTTTTTGCGCCATTCTCTTCACGCTAAGTTATATCTTGTGCATCGTCATGACCCTAATACTCCCACAGTGGGATTCTTGGGTAGTAGTAATTTAACCCTTCCCGGACTGGCGAAACAAGGGGAGTTGAATGTTGATATTTTAGACCACGATGCTTGTAATAAACTGCAAAAGTGGTTTAGCGATCGCTGGCAAGATTACGGTTGTGTAGATATTTCCCAGGAACTTGCGGAAATTATCGATCAAAGCTGGGCAAGAGTTGAATTAATCTCACCTTACTACATCTACCTGAAGATAGCTTACCACTTATCCCATGAAGCGATCGCTGGACTTTCAGAATTTCGCATCCCCCGCGAATTTAACAATTTGTTTGATTTCCAAAAAGCCGCCGTGCAGCTAGCAGCACGTCATGTAACAAGACGTGGCGGCGTATTAGTGGGCGATGTGGTCGGTTTGGGCAAAACTTTAGTTGGAACCGCCCTTGCCAAAATATTACAAGAAGATTGCTTTTTAGAAACACTAATTATTTGCCCAAAAAACTTAGTACCAATGTGGCAAGAATATGTAAATAACTATCGGCTACTTGCCGAAGTTATGCCAATTAGTCAAGTACAAAATAAATTACCAAAACTCCGCCGTTACCGAGTTGTATTGATTGATGAAAGTCACAATTTACGTAACCGCGAAGGTAAACGTTATCGAGCAATTACAGAATATATTGCTGCCAATGAAAGTAAATGTATTTTATTATCAGCTACTCCTTACAATAAAAGTTATCTTGACCTTTCTGCTCAACTGCGGCTATTTGTGCCAGAAGACGAAGATTTGGGATTAAGACCAGAAGCTTTAATTAATGAACTTGGTGGCAGTTCTGTAGGAGAATTAGAGTTTATTAGAAAGCATCAGTGTTCTGTCCGTTCTTTAGCGGCTTTTGAGAAAAGCGAACACCCTGATGACTGGCGAGAATTGATGAAGCGTTACATGGTGCGACGCACTCGCTCTTTTATTAAAGATAATTATGCCCAAACTGATGAAACAGGGCGGAAATATTTAGAATTTGCTGATGGGAGACGTTCTTATTTTCCTCAGCGTTTACCTCGTAGTCTCAAGTTTCCTTTAGAAGCTTCTAACACAGACTTTTATGCTCGTCTTTACTCTAAATCGGTAGTAGAAATTATTAATCGACTTAACTTACCTCGCTATGGGCTAGGAAATTACGTTATTACTAAACAAAAACAGCCGCCTACAGACACAGAGCAACGCTTTATTAATAGCTTATTTCGTGGTGGTAGGAGATTAATGGGTTTTTCTCGCACTAATTTATTTAAACGTTTGGAAAGTAGTGGTATTGCTTTTATTCAATCAATTGAGCGCCACATTTTACGTAACTTCATTTATTTATATGCTTTAGAACAGGGGCTTAATATTCCGATTGGAACTCAAGAAGCTGAGTTATTAGATACAAGTAATAATGATGAAGATGCCGATTCTGTCGCAGCAGCTTTGTTTGATACAGAAACAGAAGAAGATGATTCTACTACTACTTTACTGCAAGCTGAGACAGAGGAAGGAGAAGTAACTTATTTTGATAACGAGAATGAGAAGGCATCTCAAACAGAAAAATTTTTTCGTCAAAGAGCAGAATCAATTTACCAAGAATATACAACTCGATATCAACGACGATTTAAATGGCTGCGGTCTACACTTTTTGATGTTAAAAAACTGAAACGAGATTTGTTAGAAGATGCCAAAGCACTGATTATTGTGCTGCAATGTGGCGAGTGGAATCCTCAAAAAGATGAAAAACTTGCTGCTTTAATCAAACTGCTAACGAAAACTCACCCTAATGATAAAGTGCTAATTTTCACACAATTTGCTGATACAGTCCGCTACCTTGAAGATAATTTACAGTCCAGTCATATTACTAATGTAGCTGGAGTGACAGGTCAATCTAAAGACCCAACAGTAATGACGGGAAGATTTAGCCCTGTGAGTAATGGAAAACGACAGCAAATTTCATCATCAGATGAGTTGCGTATTTTAATCGCCACCGATGTTTTGAGTGAAGGTCATAATTTACAAGATTGTGCAATTATCGTCAATTGGGATTTACCTTGGGCAATTATTCGTTTAATTCAACGCGCCGGAAGAGTAGACCGCATTGGACAAAATGCTGATAAAATTCTCTGTTATTCTTTTTTACCAGCCGAAGGAGTAGAACGGATTATTAATTTGCGAGAACGACTCCGTAAACGATTGCAAGAAAATGCGGAAGTGGTGGGAACTGATGAAGCTTTTTTTGAAGATGATGATGCACGGGTAATTCTTGACCTCTACAATGAAAAATCTGGAATTTTAGATGGTGAAGAAGATACAGAAGTTGATTTGACATCAGAAGCATTTCAAATTTGGAAAAAAGCCACTGATGGTAATCCAGGTTTGAAAAAAACGATTGAGGAAATGGAAAATGTAGTTTATTCTACTCGCGCCCATACTCACCAACCTGTGCAACCGGAAGGAGTATTGCTTTATATGAAAACTACCGAGGGAAATGATTCTTTAATTTATGTTGACCGTAATGGAAATAGCGTTACTCAATCACAATTAGCAGTTCTGCGGGTGGCGGCGTGTGAAGAATCTACCGCAGCGATACCCAGAAATAAACAGCATCACGAGTTAGTAAACAAGGGTGCTGAATTGATTGCTGAAGATGAGAAAAATGCAGGGGGTCAATTAGGGCGACCATCAGGTGCAAGGTTCCGCACTTATGAACGACTGAAAAGTTATGTTCAAGAAATGAAGGGAACATTATTTGTTAGCGAAGAACTTTTAAAAGCAATTGATGAGATTTACCGTTATCCATTGCGACAGTCAGCCATTGATACTCTTAACCGTCAACTGAGAAGCGGTATTAATAATCAGCAGTTGGCTGAGTTGGTTGTAGCGTTACGCATGGATGACCGTTTGTGTATTGTGACAGAAGAACTGGAGAAGCGAGAACCTCAGATTATTTGTTCTTTAGGATTATTTGGTAAGAGACGCGATAAATCGCCGTCCTTACAATAATTAGTCCTTTGTAGAGACGGCGATTTATCGCGTCTTTAAAGCTTTGATAATCTTGAGTTCCCCTGCGGAAAGGAAGCTACGTTCCTCAACCTAACCTACGCCTTACGTAAAACACTTAAATGAGAAAGCAAACTGGGGTTTGAATAAGTAAAAGCTCATTTTGCTTGCGTAAAGTACTGAAATAAGAAAGCAAAAGCTGATTTGACTTGTGGAAAATACCAAAATGAGTAAGCAAACTGAAGTTTGAATAAGTAAAAGCTGCTTTGACTTGCGGAAAACACCAAAATGAGTAAGTCAAATAACCTTTTGAGTAAGTCAAATGACTTTTAGAGTAAGTCAAAGGTCATTTTAAGAAAGCATTTCAGTATTTTGAGAAAGTAAACGGGTATTTTTATAAAGCAATTAGGCATTTTGATAAAGTAATCACCAAATTTACCTGATAATTTAAAACTACGGCGGTACAAATCAAGCCAACATTTAGAGAACCTAATAATTTTTCCGTATAATTTCTCAGCCTAATTAAATGTAAGGGATTTATAAAGTATAAAAAGCATAGGTAAAAATTTAACTCGGATAAAGAGGGTTTATTAAAGTCTGTTAGCGCAGATTTAATTTTTATAGCCACAGATTTATTTTCTGAGTGGCAAATTTACCATGCTCTTTTTTTATTCTTCAAGCATGATAAATTATGTCGCTTAATTTTCAACGAACACGTGATTTACTCTCTAAGTTCAAGTTTAGTGATTTGTTTATAGAGGAATTAGGTTGGTCTAGACCCTCAAGACAAAAACCTGAAACCTTAAAGATTGAGAATAAGACATATCAATACCAGAAAATTGCTGAACTTTCAGGTGTTGCAATCTTTGAAGTCACCGCAGCAGATGGGAAAATACCAGAGGCTAAAGTTAGAAATGAGATTTATAAAGAAATTAATAAACTGATAGCTGAAAATCTCCTAATTTTTATTACTGAAGAACGCACGCGTAGTCTTTGGTATTGGGTGAAACGAGAAGGAACTAAAACTTCTGTTCGTGACCATTTATATGTGAAAGGTCAACCAGGAGACTTGTTTTTAAGCAAGCTTGGTTCTTTAGTCATTGATATTACTGAATTAGAACATGGGGAACCGACTGTTGTCGAAATTGCTTATAAGCTACAACGCGGGTTTGATGTTGAGCCAGTAACCAAGAAATTTTATAAGGAATTTCAAGAGCAACATCAGAAGTTTTTGCAGTTTGTGAAAGGAATTGACAATGAAACAGATAGACGTTGGTACACATCGGTAATTCTTAATCGCCTGATGTTTGTTTATTTTCTCCAACGCAAGGGTTTTATTGATAATGAAGATTTAAATTATCTGCAAAATAAACTTGAACAAAGCAAACAAAAAGCTGAAAATCATTTTTATGACGAATTTCTCAAGGCTTTGTTTTTTGAAAGTTTTGCTAAACCTGAGTTTGAACGCGATTCATCTGTACAGCAATTGGTAGGAAAGGTAAAATACCTAAATGGTGGTTTATTTCTCAAGCATCATATTGAAGATAAATATCATATTTCTATAGTTGATGAGGCGTTTGAGCAAGTTCTAAATTTATTTGGACGTTATTCTTGGAATCTCGATGATACGCCGGAAGGTAAAGATGATGAGATAAATCCTGATGTGTTGGGTTATATTTTTGAAAAATATATTAACCAAAAGGCTTTTGGAGCCTATTATACTAGACCGCAAATTACAGAATATCTTTGTGATAGAACTATTCACAAGTTAATTGTAGACCGCGTAAATAACGCGCTGTCTGATAAGTATAAGCCATTTGAGGATATCAACGAACTTCTGATAAAGCTGGATACAAATGTTTGTCGTTCACTAATGGAAGATATTCTTCCTAATTTATCAATCCTTGACCCAGCTTGCGGTTCTGGTGCTTTTCTCGTAGCAGCGATGAAGACGCTAATTCAAGTTTATAGTGCGGTGTTCGGGACGATTAAATTGATGGATGATAGCATTCTTAAAAAAAAGCTTGAAGATATAGAAAATTCCCATCCATCACTACCTTATTTTATCAAAAAGCGGATTGTTTCAGATAACCTCTATGGTATAGACATCATGGAGGAAGCAACAGAAATTGCTAAACTGCGTCTTTTTTTAGCGTTGGTTTCTTCTGCTAATGATGTGGAAGAGTTAGAGCCTTTGCCTAATATTGATTTTAATATTATGGCGGGTAATTCACTGATTGGATTAATTAAAGTAGATGATACTGCTTTTGATGCGGTGGGAAATTCACTACAAGGAAATCTATTACAGTCTTTAGCCGCAGATAATTATAAAAAGATTCTTGAAGCAAAGAATAAGTCTGTTGAATCGTATAAAGAACACGCTTTTATTCCTGGAAAAGAACAACTTCCTGGCGAAATAGAGGGAACTGAACAAAAATCTCGGTTGCAGATGTTACGTACTGACATTGACAAACTCAACAAGAAATCACAAGAAAAGTTAAATATTTTGCTGTTAGATGAATTTAGTAAGCGTTTAGGTATCAAGTATGAAGAGGTTCAGTTAACTGGAAAATCACAGAAGCGTGTTTTGAAGGTTGAGGATATTGCGGCTTTAAAGCCGTTTCACTGGGGTTATCATTTTGACAAGGTTTTAGAACGCGGTGGTTTTGATGCGATTATTACTAATCCACCTTGGGAAATATTTAAGCCACAAGCTAAAGAGTTCTTTGCACAGCATAATGAACTGGTGACGAAGAATAAGATGGATATCAAAGATTTTGAAAAAGAGCAAACTAAACTATTACAAAATCCAATAATTGCCACTACTTGGTTAGAATATCAAAGTCAATATCCTCATGTCAGCGCTTATTATCGTTCATCTGAACAGTATAAAAATCAGATTTCTATTGTGAATGGTAAAAAAGCAGGTACGGATATTAATCTTTATAAACTGTTTACAGAACAGTGTTTTAATCTTCTGCGTTCAGGCGGTGAGTGCGGAATTGTAATTCCTAGCGGGATTTACACAGATTTGGGAACTAAGCAATTGCGGGAGATGTTGTTTAGTCAAACTAAAGTGACTGGGTTATTCTGTCTTGAGAATCGTAAGATAATTTTTGAAGAAGTTGATAGCCGTTTTAAGTTTGTTGTCCTTACCTTTGTAAAAGGTAGTACAACAACAGAATTTCCATCTGCTTTTATGCGTCATGATGTGCAGGAACTTCAAAGGTTTCCTAGTGATGATAGCTTGCAGATTAACATTGAAATGGTTCGTAAAGTCTCACCTGATTCACTATCTGTCATGGAGTTTAAGAATGGGGTAGATATCCACATAGCTGAAAAAATGCTTAAGTTCCCCTTGCTGGGTGAAAAGATTGAGGGTAAGTGGAATTTAGTCTTTTGTAATGAGTTTCACATGACTAATGATAGCCATTTGTTTAAACAACAACCAGGACAAGGGAAGTTGCAATTATATGAAGGTAAAATGATCCATCAGTTTACTCACCTATATACTCAACCTAAATATTGGATTCATGAAAATGAAGCGCGTCAACAGTTACTATTTAAAAAAGAAGATATTAGACAAATATTAAGTTATCAAAAATATAGACTGTCATTTCGTGAAATAGCAGCTAGCACAAATGAACGAACTTTAATTACTGCAATTATTCCAAAAAATGTTTTTGCAAATCATAAATTAATACTCAGTAACTTGAACAAATCAACAATTAATAATCAAGAAATTTTGTACATTTGTGGATTATTTAACTCTTTTGTATTTGATTATATGATTCGCCAGAGAGTCACCACATCTATTTCAATGTTTATTGTCTACCAATTACCCGTCCCACGTTTAACAAAAAACGATCGCAACTTCGACGATATTGTACAACGCGCTGCTAAACTCATCTGCACCACACCAGAATTTGACGAACTCGCGCAAGAAGTCGGTTTAGGTTCCCATCAACAAGGCGTTACCGACGAAACAGAACGCGCCAAACTCCGCGCCGAACTCGATGGGATGGTAGCACACCTTTACGGTTTAACCGAAGATGAATTTAGCTACATCCTCACTACATTTCCGATTGTGAATGCAACCGTAAAAGAAGCAGCATTAGAAGCTTACCGTACCTTTGCCCCAATGTTTGGAGACTTACAAGTAGCATGAATACTAATAACGGAATCAGGAAGCTTTTTAATTATATTGATTGACAAATGTCTGTAACTATGAATGAAAACTGACTTATTACATTAGAGTTTTAAGTATATTTATTGCCTCAAACTCAATAAAAACTAAGAGGATGTCTGAAAAGTTTTTTGTATACACCTAACCCTTGGAGATCCCCCTAAATCCCCCTTAAAAAGGGGGACTTTAAGACTCTTATTTCCCCCCTTTTTAAGGGGGGTTAGGGGGGATCAACCAATATTTGATACTTCTCAGACATCCTCTAAGCATATTAGTAGCACATTATTGCCAAGGGCCTCATGATTGGTTGCCATCAGATATAGAAATGATCCAAACAGGGGCAAAATAGCAACAGATCGTAATATTCTAGAAAGTTAAGTAACTGTGTATTCAAATCGCATACAGTTAAGTAGCAGAGATACTCGCCAGCACTGATTTTTCTAGATAAGGAGAAAGAACTGTGAAATTTGGTTACACGGTCATCTGGGTAGACGATGTAGTTAAAACAGTTGAGTTTTACGAAAAAGCCTTTGGTTTAGTTCGTCGTACTCTCCAGGATAAAGGACAATCTATCTGGGCGGAAATCGAAACCGGAAACACCACACTAGCTTTCTCTTCTAGTAGCGAAGCACAAAAGTTATTTCCTGGAGGCTGCCATCCTAACGACGTTACACAACCACCGCCATTAATCCAGATATCATTTATTACTCCCGATGTTGGCAGCGCTTATATGAGAGCAATTGGAGCAGGTGCAAAAACATTAGATGCCCCTAAATCTCAGCCTGGAGGAAAAACTATTGCTCGTGTCCGCGATCTCAATGGTGTGCTAGTGTCGTTGGTGAATGGTTAGATAGCAAATTGCCTTGGACGCGATTAATTGGACAGTAGATTGCGATCGCACCAAACTGCAAACTTCCCCAGTTTTGTCTGTCAATAAATGCCAGCGCTTATGCCACTGTGGTCGATATCATGAGGTTTGTAGACCATTAGGGAAATAAGAAATTATGAGTTTTGTTTTGCATCATTCATAATTCATTTATTTCTATACTCCCCAATCTCAAATTTTATGGATTCAAATCCAGCATTGTGTGCAGCGATCGCTCATCACATCACCACCAGTCCCCAGCAACGAATTTCTTTCGCCGAATTCATGGACATGGTGTTATACCACCCTGAGTACGGCTACTATTCCAGCGATGCACTCAAAATTGGCTTTAAAGGTGGTGATTTTTTCACCTCTCCTAATCTCTGTTCTGACTTTGGCGAGTTACTAGCAGAACAATTTTTGCAAATGTGGGAGATTTTAGGAAAACCTGTACCCTTTTCTCTGGTAGAAATGGGAGCAGGCCAAGGATTGCTGGCATTGCATATCCTGAAATATCATCAACAGCACTACCCAGATTTTTTTACCGCGCTGGAGTACATCATTGTTGAAAAGTCCCCAACTTTAAGACAAGAACAGCAGCAACGCTTGCAAGATTTCCCGGTGCGTTGGTGCAATTTAGAGGAGATCCCACCAAATGCGATCGCTGGTTGCTTTTTCTCTAACGAGTTAGTTGATGCTTTCCCCGTTCATCAATTCATCCTCGAAACAGGAGAACTCCGAGAAATTTATGTAACCACAGATCAGAATGAAAAAGAAACCAATGCCCCATGTCCATCATTTATAGAAGTCACAGGAGAACCTTCAACGCCCCAACTGACTGAATATTTGGATTCACTAGGAATCGACTTCACCCAAAGTGTATATCCAGATCGCTACCGTAGTGAAATCAATTTAGCTGCTCTAGACTGGTTGAGTATAGTAGCTGACCGCTTGCAACGCGGCTATGTGTTAACAATTGATTATGGCTATCCCGCTAGTCGTTACTATAATCCCAGGCGATCGCAGGGAACGCTACAGTGTTATTACCATCATCGTTTCCATGATAATCCTTATATTAATATTGGGCGACAAGATATCACTGCCCATGTTGACTTTACAGCTTTAGAACGCTGGGGTGAGAAGTGTAACTTAAAGAATGTTGGTTTTATCCAGCAGGGATTATTTCTGATGGCGTTGGGGTTAGGCGATCGGATTGCAGCCCTTTCTGAGCAAAAGCGATCTCTCTCGCAGTTACTACAGTATCGGGACGCACTACACCAACTTATAGATCCCACAGGACTCGGCGGCTTTGGAGTCTTAATTCAGAGCAAAGGTCTGGACAATACAGAAATTTCTCAATCATTAAAAGGATTGACCCTGCCAGAGTAAGCGTAAAGAAAGAAAAGTTAAAACTCTATTTAAGAATGCAGTATCAGTCTTATTTAGACTAGCATAACAGTGATTACTGTAAAGTTAAACACATTACCAAAGTAATAATTATGTCCACTCATGACCTGTTAATGTTAGTAACACTACTTACCCCCGGTATTTTACTTTCAGTGATAATTATGTTGACTTTTGCTGCTGGTGGTTGATTGCCAGAGTTAGGGAATAGGAAAATTGGGATTTAGAATTGTATCTTAAATTTCAAATAACTACTTCCCAACTAAATTTGAATCAAACAATCCGATGTTCATGATGAACTATGACACTCGATAATTCACTCTAAACGTTACCGCAGCCTTTGGTAGAGAAGCTATGCTAAAAGCTTTACGCAACGCTTACGGTGACACTGTATTAAAGGAACGTAAAAAATGAAGGTGGCATTTCTGGGAACTGGACTGATGGGACTACCAATGGCTCAAAGGTTATTAGCCGCAGATATACAGCTAGTTGCCTACAATCGTACCCCAGAAAAATTAGCACCACTACAAGCAGCTGGGGCTGAAATTGCTACACATCCCCGCCACGCCATTAGTGCTGCTGAGTACGTAATTCTCATGTTGACTAATGCCCCAGCCATTTATAATGTCTTGCTTTCAGACACTGCTTCGCAAACTCTCAAGGGGCGCACTATCATCCAAATGGGAACAATTACGCCCACAGAAAGCCAGGAAATTAGAGATACAGTTGTTGCTGGTGGAGGTGAGTATTTAGAAGCACCTGTATTAGGGAGTATTCCAGAAGCAAAAGCTGGTAAGTTGAGTGTTATGGTAGGGGCCGAGCCAGAACAATACGAACGCCACTTGAAGTTACTCCAAAATTTTGGGACAGAACCTTTACTTATTGGGCCTGTGGGATCTGCGGCGGCACTTAAATTGGCACTAAATCAATTAATAGCTTCTTTAACAACTAGCTTTGCTTTGAGTTTAGCTTTTGTCCAGCGTCAAGGTGTCGATGTCGATGTGTTTATGCAAATCTTGCGTGACAGTCCACTTTACGCCTCTACCTTTGACAAAAAGCTACAACGAATGTTAGATGGTAATTATGCCGATCCCAATTTCCCCACAAAACACTTGCTTAAAGATACGGAATTATTTATCTCAGAAGCGAAATCTCGGAGTTTGGATGTCAGCAGTATTAAAGGAGTGCGGCAAATCTTGCAAACAGCCGTAAAAATGTCATTTGCTGATGATGATTACTCATCACTATTTTCTGTAATTAAGGAATGGGGAGAAGCGATCGGAGAATAAATTTTTATCGGGTGTACAAATATGCATTGGTGTCAATAGACCTCTTGCAAAAGTAATTTTTGCAAGAGGCCGGGAAAAGGGGAAAGGTTAAAGGGAAAAGGTTTTTTATTATTCCTTTCCCCTTTCCCCCTTACCCTTTTCCCTACTTTCGCAATAAGTCTATTGGTGTCAACTTAACGTTAAAAGGGCGGTTGATAACCGCCCTTCCTGTAAGTTGACACTTGAAAAATTTTGTAAATTCGGTTCTTCTTACACCCTGGCATTCCTGATATATTTTTGAAAATGCTCAATCAAAAGGTTTTTACTGAATCGTAATCGTTAAAAGGATATTACTGGCGATTAATAGGAGTTGATTGGGGAAATGGCGAAGATTCAGTCTGAGGCTGAGGCACAGACGAAGGCTGAGGTTCAGGTTGAGGATTGAGAAATTCCTGCCAAGCCTTTATTTGCTCTTGCGCTGCACTGTAAGCAGCACTACCGCGTGGAATCGATTTGGCAATGTCAATGCCTCTAGCAATATCAGACTGACCTTGAGTGCGTGCTATTTCTAACAATTGCTGACTCCATTGGTCAATAGCCTGATTAGCATCCATACGTAAGATGCTATTATCTGAAACTCGATTTGCCAGTCGTATTGCTTCAACTAAAGCTTCTGGAGTGCCAGCTGCCCCCACTTCCTGGGCTTTTTTCCAGTTTTCCCTGGTGCGAATTTGCCCTTCCCAGTCATTTATCGCAGCTTGTGCTTCCTGTGAAAGCGCCCTTCCCGATGAGGCAATTTGTTGAGCTGCGCTAATGGCGGCGGTGAGATTTCCACTTTGAGCCAGTTCTTGTGCTTGATCCAAGTAAGGTTGGTCTTGAATTCGCTCAATTTTTCCTACCCAAGTACGAATTTTTTTGCGTGCTTCTGGATATAAAGCACGACCTCTACGAATTTCGCTAGCTTGGGCGATCGCAGCTTGTAATGAGTTAATATCCTCGAACATTGCGATCTGGTCAGCGCGGTCTAAGTAAGGTTGGTCTTCAATTGTCTCCACTTGGGCGTTCCAGCGACTTATCTCTTGTCTAGCTTCTGCGCCTCTAGGGTTATTAGTAGGAATAAGCTGTACTTGGGCGATCGCTGCTGTTAAATTAGGGACTGTTCCCTGGCTAGCCAATATTCTTGCTTTTTCCAGATGGGCAACATCTTCAATTTCCAACTGCCAACGAGCAATTAGTTGCTGTGCCTCGTTATACACTGGTCTAGTAGGATCGATTTGTTGAGCTTGGGCGATCGCTGCCTCTAAACCAGAAACATCACCGATCCAAGCGCTCCTTTTCGCGTCAGCTATGGCTATAAAGTCATCAGTTTCGCCTTGCAGTTTCGCGCTTTCCGGTATTTCCCTAGCAATATTCAGCGCTTCATCCGCATCCTGCTTGTCTAGTTTCGCCTGTGCTAATTCCAGCATTTTGCGTCCAAATGCCGGAATTGCTTCCTGAGCTTTTTGATAAATATAGCTTTCTTGCCCAATGGACTCGGCTAACTTGATCGCTTCTAATATGTTATCGACTACTTTGCTATTTGCTAAACTTTCGGCTTTTCCTAACTTATCGCCATCTTCCCGGGCTGTGGCAATTAGACGATTCAATTGGTCGTATTTAGTACCCGCCCAGTACTGATTGTCTACACGCAGCATTTTAGCGGATAACATGAACGCTGATTGCCAGCGTCGTTCCTTTACTTCAGCGATCGCACCGTTGTATGTGGCTTCAGCCTTTGACCAAATTGACTGCCATTTGTCAACTTGTTTATCGACTAATTTATAAGCTGCTACATCTTCGGGTATCTTACGAGCAGTTGCGATCGCTTCTTCTAAATTCCCTGTTTGGAAACTTTGATCGGCTAGCTTTAAAATATCCCGCGACCATTCTTCGATGAAACGATCGATTTCTCCATGCAACGGGTGATTTTGTGGTAGTTGCTTCACCAGAGCGATCGCTTGTAATAGGTCGTTCACTGTTTGCTTAGAAGCCGCTAACTGAGCGCAATGTAGCCGCACAGAAGCACTAGCTAACGGCCAGAAAATCGAGGGACAATTAGGAGCAGCTGGCAACTTGAACAGCATTGCCATTGCCAAGAATCCTACACTGCCGGGAATTAACATTAGTAGTACTAGCCACAATGTCCAGCTTTTCATCCAGCGTGGCCATTTCCCAAAAGTACTACTGAGTTGAGCAGTTTCTTCTGAATGACTATTTATAGTTAATCCTTCCCTATGGTTTTTTTTTCGCCGCTTTACTGGCTTGGAGGTAGAACCAGTTGCTGGGACATCAAATGGCTGAGTTTCACCGAATTGTTCTGTTCGGGATAATCTTTGGTTTTGATCATCTGGCTTTCTTCCACTGGCTCTTGACCAACTGTCTGGAATATCCCGCTCTGTCATCTCTCACACCAAAATAATTGAATAGCGCTCTGTCTTAAGTTGATAATTCCATTGTTGACATAGTAACTTTCTCGTCATTAAAAAGCAAAGCTACTTTTTTGATTATCTCTCTCTACAGAGTACCATTATCAATCTCAAAAATCAGTGCTTTTTTATACTTTATCTTCAAACAGCAGATTCAGCTTGCAAATCGGCAATTAGTTGAGCTAACTGATCGCTACTTGCTTGGTAGACGTTGCCACAAAAGTCGCAAGTTGCTTCAGCACCATCATCCTTAATAATCATATCTTGCAGTTCAGCTTCTCCCAAAATCTTCAGTGCCCCCAAAACGCGATCAAAAGAGCAACCACAGTGGAAGCGCAACATTTGGCGTTCGGAAAAGATTTCCAACCCCATGTCTCCCAATAAGTCACTAAAGATTTCAGGTAACGTCTTCCCGGCTTGCAACAACGGCGTAAATCCTGCTAGACTGGCAACCCGTGATTCCAACGTTTCTACTAAAGCTTCGTCTCTGGCAGCTTTGGGCAATACTTGTACGAGTAAGCCTCCAGCAGCAGTTACTCCCGCTGGTTCCACGAACACACCTAAAACTAAAGCTGAAGGTGTTTGTTCGGAATTTACCAGATAATGAGCGACATCATCACCAATTTCGCCAGAAACTAGTTCTACCGTACTAGAGTAAGGATAACCACGACCGATATCTCGTACAACGTAGAGGTAGCCGCTACCTACAGCACCACCAACATCTAATTTACCTTTGGCGTTGGGAGGCAATTCTACAGATGGATTTCCAACATATCCGCGTACCGTACCATCTAAGCCTGCATCTACTAATATGCCACCCAAAGGACCATCGCCCTTAATACGGACATTCACCCTCGATCCAGTCCGCTTCATACTAGAAGCCATTAACAAGCCCGCCGTCATAGTCCGGCCCAGTGCTGCCGTTGCCACATAAGAAAGCTTGTGGCGCTGCCGTGCTTCTTCTGTTAAACGTGTGGCGATCGCACCTACGGCACGAATTCCACCTTCAGCTGCTATTGCACGAATTAACTGATCCGCCATGAATAACCTTACATTTCTTAACAAGTTGACTTTTTATATTCTAAGTTCTCTGCTGCGAGAAAAGTCACCTAGTCAAAATCAGTGATTGTATTTGCAATATTAGAAATAGTGATGTCTTATCTTTAGGTAATCCGAGAAAAATGCTGGGTAATTTTCAACAAAGCCAACTGCGCATTGAAATCGAAGCATCAACAGATGCAATTCGTGACAGTCTGCTGCATCCCGCGCAACTAAAAAAATGGCTTTTAGGGCAACGTTTTGCGCCAGGAATGCCAGAAGAACTACTTCCCGGATTCCAGTTTACAACCTGGACTGGGCCAGTCGCGATTCATCATCAAGTAAACTTTGTCAAATCCAACTGCCTTCGCTTAGTACTCAGCGGAGGCATTGACGGGTTCCACGAATGGTACTGGGGAGAAGGTTGGGTACAGTCCCGCTTAGAAGGAGTTTCACTTTTGCCCTTGAATTTGGGTCAAACACTCAGCTTGTTGAGCTTGCGTCAGTTTTTAGCAACTCAAGAACGTTGAATTGACTGAACGTAGAAAAGGGATTTTCCTTGTCTCTATAGCTAACCCTTTTAACGTAACTTGAAAAATCCTTTTTTCTTTATGCGCCACGGACACTTTGTTCAAGTAGGGAAACCCACTCATGCAAGTGTCCTTCTCTGTGGCAGTGCAGTTTAAAAGTAATTTAGCTAACGACTATAAACGCAGACAACACGGAATTGCATAGGTAAAAATTATTAAACCCTTGTGCACCATGTTGTCTACTACTTTCTAGACTATGGGAATTAGTTTTCCTTTGACTAATTTATAGCAGCTATCAGTGCCATGATCGTATTTTAGGTATTCTTCAAAGGCTAGTTTTGGTATTGCTTCCCCTTGTAAATCTTTACCTTGGTTTTACGACCAACACTGAACAATTAGCCTCTTCTACAACTTGACTGCTAACAGAACCCTGAACAATTCGTTTCATCCCCATCAAACCTCTACTGCCAATTACGATCAAGTCAGTTTTGTAAATATTGGCAAGACGAATAATCTCTTCAGCAGGATCGCCAGTTACTAGCTCTAACTCACTTCTGACTGATAAATTTTCCTGATATAATTGCAGTTGCTTTTCAATATGAAAATAAGAAAACGTTGGAGACTCTGGCTGAGGGCGATCGGCAGGTAGTTCCATTTCTGACTCTGGTGTGAGAAACACATGACAGAGAATAACCTTGGCATTTTTTGAAAACACCAAATTATCTAAAGCTTGAATTACTCGTTCTGAAATATCCGAACCGTCCAGAGCTACCAAAACATTATTTAGCACTGCTCTCGTCTCCTAAAGAGTAGACTCCTTACATACATAAGTATCTAGCAAAATTAGTCGGCAGCGTCACTAAACTAATTTTTTATTTGACAACTTAGTTTATATATAGAACTTTGATTTTATTTGTGAAAATATACTGAGACTGAAAAGCCAGTTTAATCAGGGTTTTATCTGAAATCTTGTTCATAAATCAGATATAACACCATTGGTCAGCTAGTTTTACGCCACTTTCACGCGAACAGGTTGCAGTGACTTTTCTAAAGAAACTTCTCACAAGTTTCTGGAAAAGGAAAACCCTCTCCCAAAAACTACCGTCGGCAATGCTCAACTTGTGGACGCTTAAAGGGTGGCTGAAGGCAGGATAGCAAATAGTGTGCGTTAGAGTCACTTACCGTAGGTATCGCTATCCAAACTTTAATTTATAAGAAAAAATTAAGCTTTCCAAATCACTCTTCTTGCTGAACTCGGCGTCGGACTGAATCAGCATGGGAAGGTAAACCTTCTGCTGTTGCTAGCACATCAATAGCACCAGCCACATTTTGTAATGCGGTTTGGGAGTATTGAATAATACTAGAGTGTTTAAGGAAAGTTTCAACACCCAATGCCGAAGCATAGCGGGCAGCACCAGAAGTTGGCAAGGTATGATTAGGGCCTGCCAGATAGTCTCCTACAGCTTCTGGTGTTGAGTAACCCAAAAAGATTGCCCCAGCGTGGCGAATCAGTGGTAAGAGTGCCCAAGGATCTTTAACTTCTAATTCCAAGTGTTCGGGAGCAAATTCATTTGAGAGTTCTGCTGCTGCTTCGAGCGATTCTACAAGAATAATCAAGCCATAATGAGCGATCGCTTTTTCTGTGTCTATTCGGCGTGGATGATCTACTAGCTGTCTTTCCAAAGCTAATTGGACGTTTTTCGCTAAAGCAGCATCTGTAGTCAGTAAAATCGCTGCCGCCATTGGATCGTGTTCGGCTTGGGCCAGCAAGTCAGCAGCTACATGTACTGGATTTGCGGTTTCATCGGCAATCACCAGCACTTCGCTGGGACCTGCCAAAGAATCAATACCGACGGTGCCATAGACAAGTTTTTTCGCTAGGGTGACATAAATATTACCAGGCCCAGTAATTACATTTACTTTCGGAATCGTTTCTGTACCATAAGCTAAAGCGGCGATCGCTTGTGCGCCCCCAATGCGATAAATTTCTTGCACCCCTGCTTCTTGGGCAGCTACCAAGACTGCTGGGTTAATAACACCTCCTGGGCCTGGTGGTGTTACCATCACTACGTGGGGTACAGCAGCAACATGAGCTGGAATTGCATTCATTAGCACTGTACTGGGATAGGCGGCACGGCCACCAGGCACATACAACCCAGCTCGGTCTACAGGAGTGTAGCGTTTGCCCAGTACTACTTCATCGTCACCAAAGTGTACCCAGCTTTTTGGTACTCGCTGACGATGAAACGCTTCAATTTGACGGCAAGCTAGCCGAACTGCGCCCAGTAACTCCTTTGATACCTGCTGATAGGCTGCATCCAGTTCTGAGCCTGTAACTCGGAGTTCTCCTGCTTTGAGCGCTTGTTTGTCAAATTCGTCTGTGTAATGCAATACAGCTTTGTCGCCTTGGCGCTTCACTGCTTGCAAAATTTCCCGCACCGTTGCTTCTTTGTGAAGTACCTGTTCGTCATGGGTGCGATCGCAGATCCGTTGTAGTTCTGCTCTAACGTCTGCCTGCTGAGTAATAATTCGCAGCATGGAGTAAGGACAATGCCAAAATTATAATATTGCCACCTGAGATTTAGTATTGCTCTTGACCCACTGGGGTGTGCAAGCTGACTCTAATTCTCTTCTCTAGCTTAACCTGGATTTTTTTGATACTCTCAAGGCTACCAGCGTATAGTTTGCTCAAGAAGGCGACTTAATTGCTCGAGCCGACATGCCTTGACTGGCTAGCGGCAGGAAGCAGGTGTGCCATTTCCCACTTCCCTTACACCCTTTTTCTCAATTCTTGTGGGATGTAGATGGTATGTTTACACATCCAATACCCTGAATTTACAGTGGTTAGAGTCTGAGTATAATTTTTACTGATTTCCCTAACTTTTACTAGTTAATGTGTGTACAGGCACGATATTTCGATTCTATACTTGAAAATCCCTGAGATTTAGCTCTTTACAGTTTTTGCCTTTAAATAATACATCTGGTTTACGGGCAAATTTATATTTATGGGCAATCACATTGCTTAATCAGGTTGTGATGAGTTAGGGTGACACTTATTTAGATGTATTCTATTTTAACGCATTTCCTCAATTGACGAAATACTGAATCGGCGAGTTAAAGAGTATGCAACTAATACTAATATTGATCTTCATTCATGCCCAATACGTAATCCGATAATTTTTTTTAGGAAATTATAACATTGGTAATTTGGATGCTATATTAGTAAGTCTAGTAGTGTGTGTACATGATTAATAATCAATCTTTTTGGAATTGACTGTGGCGAATACAAAGTCTTCTCTCAAACGTGCCCAAATCGCAGAACGTAATCGACTGCGTAATAAATCTTACAAATCAGCAGTCAAGACGCTGATGAAGAAATATTTGAATACTGTAGCTGCTTATACAGCTAATCCTACCCCAGAATTAAAACAAGAAGTGCAGGCTAGGTTATCTGAGGCTTACGGCAAAATTGATAAGGCGATCAAACGAGGTGTTCTTCATCCAAACAATGGGGCAAGGAAAAAGTCAAGATTGGCTCACAGATTAAAACCCCTCGCACAAACAGCTGAGTAGTCATTGGTCATTTGTCCTTAGTCATTGGTAACAAAACAAACGACAAATGATCAAGGACAAAAAATAAAGGACAAAAGATGCAACTGATAGACACTCATGTACATCTTAACTTTGATAGCTTCCAACCAGATTTAGCAACAGTGCGATCGCGGTGGCAAGAAGCAGGCGTAGTGCGTTTAGTGCATTCCTGTGTTCATCCGGAAGAGTTTTCCAGTATTCAATCCATAGCCCAAGAGTTTCCCGAAATTAGTTTTGCTGTAGGATTACATCCTTTAGATACTGATAAATGGAATAGCGAGACAGCCGAGAAAATCAAAACTTTAGCGAGTTCTGACTCAAATGTGGTAGCAATCGGGGAAATGGGACTGGATTTTTACAAAGCTGATAACTATGAACAACAGTATATGGTGTTCGAGTCCCAGTTAGCGATCGCATCTGAACTAAACTTACCAGTGATTATCCACTGCCGTGATGCTGCCGTGGCAACCAGAGAAGTGTTACAAAAATGGCGGCAAGTCAAAGGAGAAAGAGTGCGGGGTGTGATGCATTGCTGGGGAGGAACACCTGAAGAAACTCAATGGTTTCTCGATTTAGGCTTCTATATAAGCTTTAGCGGTACGGTAACGTTCAAAAATGCCAAAGCGATCCAATCTTCTGCGGCGATGGTGAGTAGCGATCGCCTACTTATTGAGACAGATTGCCCATTTCTCGCTCCAGTTCCCAAACGGGGCGAGAGGCGCAACGAGCCTGCCTACGTACTTTATGTAGCCGAGCAAGTAGCTAAACTGCGTCATCAAACAGTAGAAGCGATCGCCCATCAAACCACCCAAAATGCTTGTGAATTATTCGGTTTGTCAATATCAAGTGTTTCTTAGTCTCTTTTGTTAAGTTGTGTTAAAAAAATAAACCTATAGGGGGGACAAAAATATGCTAGTATTATTCCCTCAAAAACATTTTGCTTGCGCCATAATAATAAAGGAAGGAGCATAAAACTTCTCATCTTAATTTTCTATACTGTTATGGCTTGCCCATCCTCAAAATCTCTACAAGCGGATGCTCTCCACACATGACTAACTGTGCCAACCTAAATTGAGTTAGACTTTTGCACAACATCGGTTTAGTTTATATTGAACTTATTCAAAATCGTTAAACAAAAATTGCCTTGTGAGTACAATCCAGCAAAATCAAGTGATTCTGATTCAAAATGACAAGGTGCGGATCATTCCCTCAGTCTTAGGATATCTAAGATATCACTGAGAGTATAAACAGCAGAGTGGATTTAAAACACACTGGGTGGAGCTGCGTCAGCGAATTAACGCGCTTTTTGGAGGGGAAGTGAAAAAAGTAAATCAAATTCAAGAATATTTTAACTGGATATTCTATTTGAAATGGGCATTGGGGAGCCAGTGCGTTGAGCAGCTTTGCCAACTTGTACCTCTGCGAGGAAGTAAGCTAGGCATAGCGTCTACCACAAAAGAAGCAACTGGTGTCATTGGGCATGAGATGCACGGGGGAAAGACTTTCAGCAAGTTTTTCCCTGCTCTTATAGTACCGAGTACCCATCACTTAGTTCCGATTAGGGGTGATCACTCCCTTGTCAAAATTACTCATTCCAGCCAGATTTAATCACTGCGTTTACCCACAGATGTAAATCACAAGTGTGTAAGAAAAAGTTCCCAAACAGCTAAGGGCACTGTCTAGCAATGGGAAGCGTAAAACAACGGTGTCCAAGGGAAAATTGTACCAAGTTGACAAA
Organism: Nostoc sp.; assembly: GCF_036917575.1. GTDB lineage: Bacteria > Cyanobacteriota > Cyanobacteriia > Cyanobacteriales > Nostocaceae > Nostoc. The sequence continues at coordinate 38,689 of NZ_JBALDC010000044.1, forward strand.
GGAAGAGGCATGACTAAAGAAACATATATGGAACCCGCCTTTCTGTTGCCCGACTTGATTGAAATCCAGCGGTCAAGCTTTCGCTGGTTTTTAGAAGAAGGGCTGATAGAAGAACTGAACTCCTTTAGTCCTATTACAGATTATACGGGTAAATTAGAACTGCACTTTTTGGGCCATAACTACAAACTCAAGGAGCCAAAGTACAGCGTCGAAGAAGCTAAACGGCGGGATAGTACTTATGCTGTCCAAATGTATGTTCCCACACGTCTAATTAATAAAGAAACCGGGGAAATCAAAGAGCAAGAGGTATTTATTGGTGATTTGCCTTTGATGACCGATCGCGGCACGTTCATTATTAACGGAGCCGAGCGGGTAATTGTCAACCAAATAGTGCGATCGCCAGGTGTCTATTACAAATCAGAAATAGACAAAAACGGTCGGCGTACTTATTCAGCTAGCTTAATTCCCAACCGGGGAGCATGGCTGAAATTTGAAACAGACCGTAACGATTTGGTGTGGGTACGCATTGACAAAACCCGCAAACTCTCAGCGCAAGTACTTCTAAAAGCTTTAGGTTTGTCAGACAACGAAATCTTTGACGCCTTACGTCATCCAGAATATTTCCAAAAAACCATTGAAAAAGAAGGGCAATTTTCTGAAGAAGAAGCCCTAATGGAGTTATATCGCAAACTCCGTCCTGGGGAACCACCTACAGTCTTAGGTGGACAACAACTTTTAGACTCCCGTTTCTTTGACCCGAAACGTTATGATCTTGGTCGCGTCGGACGATACAAACTGAACAAAAAATTGCGCCTTTCTGTCCCAGATACTATACGTGTGCTGACTCCTGGCGATATTTTGGCAGCAGTAGATTATCTGATCAACCTAGAATACGACATTGGTAATATTGACGACATTGACCACTTAGGCAACCGCCGGGTGAGAAGTGTTGGTGAATTGCTGCAAAACCAAGTGCGAGTGGGCTTAAATCGGCTAGAAAGAATAATTCGGGAACGGATGACAGTATCTGATGCCGAAGTACTCACTCCTGCTTCCTTGGTAAACCCCAAACCACTGGTAGCAGCAATTAAAGAATTTTTTGGTTCCAGCCAGTTAAGTCAGTTCATGGATCAAACCAATCCTCTGGCGGAACTGACCCACAAACGCCGTCTGAGTGCCCTTGGTCCTGGTGGTTTAACCCGCGAACGCGCTGGATTTGCAGTGCGAGATATACATCCTAGTCACTATGGACGTATTTGTCCCATTGAAACACCAGAAGGTCCCAACGCCGGATTAATTGGCTCCTTGGCAACCCATGCGCGGGTTAACCTGTACGGCTTCTTAGAAACACCATTTAGACCTGTAGAAAATGGGCGAGTCAGATTTGATCTGCCTCCAGCCTACATGACAGCCGATGAAGAAGACGACCTACGGGTTGCCCCTGGAGATATTCCTGTAGATGAAACTGGGCACATTATTGGACCGCAAGTGCCAGTCCGGTATCGTCAAGAATTTTCTACCACAACACCAGAACAGGTGGATTACGTAGCAGTATCTCCCGTACAAATTGTCTCAGTAGCTACTAGCATGATTCCTTTCTTGGAGCATGATGACGCTAACCGAGCACTGATGGGATCGAACATGCAACGGCAAGCAGTCCCCCTGCTCAAACCAGAACGTCCTTTGGTGGGCACTGGTTTGGAAGCGCAAGGAGCAAGAGACTCTGGGATGGTGATTGTATCGCGTACCGATGGTGATGTCACTTATGTGGATGCTACAGAAATTCGCGTCCGTCCTAAAGCTAATACCCCCGAAATTAAATACATCCTTTCCAAGTACCAACGTTCCAACCAAGACACCTGTTTAAATCAGAAACCTCTCGTCCGCATTGGTGAGCGGGTTGTTGCTGGTCAGGTGCTAGCTGATGGCTCCTCCACCGAAGGCGGTGAATTGGCGCTAGGACAAAATATCGTTGTTGCCTATATGCCTTGGGAAGGCTACAACTACGAAGACGCAATTTTAATTTCTGAAAGACTGGTGCAGGATGATGTCTACACCTCAATTCACATTGAAAAATATGAAATTGAAGCTAGACAGACGAAACTAGGACCAGAAGAAATCACTAGAGAAATTCCCAACGTCGGGGAAGATGCCTTGCGTCAGTTAGATGAACAGGGAATTATTCGGATTGGAGCGTGGGTAGAAGCTGGTGATATCTTGGTAGGAAAAGTTACACCAAAAGGTGAATCTGACCAACCGCCAGAAGAAAAACTGTTGCGGGCAATTTTCGGTGAAAAAGCACGGGATGTGCGAGACAATTCCCTGCGAGTACCAAATGGTGAAAAAGGTCGCGTAGTTGATGTGCGCTTGTTTACTCGTGAACAAGGCGATGAACTGCCACCGGGAGCCAATATGGTAGTCCGGGTCTACGTTGCCCAAAAACGCAAAATCCAAGTTGGTGACAAAATGGCAGGACGCCACGGTAATAAAGGGATTATTTCTCGGATATTACCAGCAGAAGACATGCCTTATTTGCCCGATGGTTCACCAGTGGACATTGTACTCAACCCCTTAGGTGTACCTAGTCGGATGAACGTTGGACAAGTATTTGAATGCCTCTTGGGTTGGGCTGGTCAGACCTTGGGAGTACGATTTAAGATTACTCCGTTTGATGAAATGTACGGTGAAGAGTCATCGCGGCGAATCGTGCATGGCAAATTGCAAGAAGCACGTGATGAAACAGGCAAAGACTGGGTATATAACCCAGATAACCCTGGCAAAATCATGGTGTATGACGGTCGTACAGGCGAACCCTTTGACCGAGCAATCACCATCGGTGTGGCTTACATGCTGAAGCTGGTGCATTTGGTGGATGATAAGATCCACGCCCGTTCTACAGGTCCATACTCACTGGTGACTCAGCAACCCTTGGGTGGTAAAGCACAACAAGGTGGTCAACGGTTTGGAGAAATGGAAGTGTGGGCATTGGAAGCCTTTGGTGCAGCTTACACCTTACAGGAATTGCTCACAGTTAAATCTGACGATATGCAAGGACGGAATGAAGCATTAAATGCGATCGTTAAAGGTAAGGCAATTCCTCGCCCTGGAACTCCAGAATCCTTTAAGGTGCTAATGCGCGAGTTGCAATCATTGGGGTTAGACATTGCTGTACATAAGGTAGAAACTCAAGCAGACGGCAGTTCCCTAGATGTGGAAGTTGATTTGATGGCAGATCAATCAGCCCGTCGTACACCTCCTCGACCTACATACGAATCTCTTTCTCGCGAATCGCTGGAAGATGATGAATAAGGATTAGGGATTGGTGACTGGGGACTGGTGACTGGGGAAGAAATATAAAACAGATATTTCTAGTCTTAGTCAGCAATCCCTAATCTCTAATCCCTAATCTCTAATCCCTAATCTCTAATCCCCAGTCCCTAATCCCTAGTTATGAGACCTGCCCAAACTAATCAGTTTGACTACGTAAAAATCGGTTTGGCTTCCCCTGAACGCATTCGTCAGTGGGGCGAAAGAACATTGCCCAATGGTCAGGTAGTCGGTGAAGTTACCAAGCCAGAGACGATTAACTACCGAACTCTCAAGCCAGAGATGGATGGCTTATTTTGTGAGCGGATCTTTGGTCCTGCAAAAGATTGGGAATGCCATTGTGGCAAGTATAAAAGAGTTCGTCATAGAGGTATTGTCTGTGAGCGTTGTGGAGTAGAAGTCACAGAGTCACGGGTGCGTCGCCACCGCATGGGCTACATTAAACTCGCAGCACCAGTAGCTCACGTCTGGTATCTCAAAGGCATTCCTAGCTATATTTCCATTCTGTTAGATATGCCCTTGCGGGATGTAGAGCAGATAGTTTATTTCAACTCTTATGTTGTCCTGAGTCCAGGGAATGCCGAAACCTTAACTTACAAACAACTACTGACTGAAGACCAGTGGTTGGAAATAGAAGACCAAATTTATAGCGAAGATTCTGTGCTGCAAGGCGTAGAAGTAGGTATTGGTGCTGAAGCACTTTTGCGTTTGCTTGCCGATATTAATTTAGAGCAAGAAGCGGAAAGCCTACGGGAAGAAATTGGCAACGCCAAGGGACAAAAGAGAGCCAAACTAATTAAGCGACTGCGGGTAATTGACAACTTTATCGCTACTGGTTCCAAACCAGAGTGGATGGTAATGGCAGTTATTCCTGTGATTCCCCCCGACTTGCGTCCAATGGTGCAGCTAGATGGTGGACGGTTTGCCACCAGCGATTTGAATGATTTGTATCGGCGGGTAATTAACCGCAACAATCGTTTGGCACGTTTACAAGAAATTTTGGCACCAGAGATTATTGTGCGGAATGAAAAGCGGATGCTGCAAGAAGCAGTCGACGCTTTGATTGACAATGGTCGCCGGGGACGCACTGTGGTGGGGGCAAATAATCGACCCCTGAAATCTTTGTCCGACATTATTGAAGGTAAACAAGGACGTTTCCGACAAAACTTATTAGGTAAACGGGTTGACTACTCTGGACGTTCGGTAATTGTTGTCGGACCAAAACTGAAAATTCACCAGTGCGGTTTGCCTAGAGAAATGGCAATTGAGCTATTTCAGCCATTTGTGATTAACCGCCTGATTCGTAGCGGTATGGTAAATAACATCAAAGCTGCGAAAAAGCTCATATCCCGCAATGACCCTAGTGTTTGGGATGTGCTGGAAGAGGTAATTGAAGGACACCCTGTAATGCTAAATCGGGCACCAACGTTGCACCGCTTGGGTATTCAATCTTTTGAACCGATTTTAGTAGAAGGTAGAGCGATTCAACTGCATCCTCTGGTGTGTCCAGCGTTTAACGCCGACTTTGACGGCGACCAAATGGCGGTACACGTCCCGTTGTCGTTAGAAAGTCAGGCTGAAGCACGGTTGTTGATGTTGGCTTCTAACAATATTTTGTCACCAGCCACAGGTAAACCCATCATCACACCCAGCCAAGACATGGTATTAGGGGCGTATTACTTAACAGCAGAAAATCCTGATGCGACAAAAGGCGCAGGAAAGTACTTTTATTCGCTAAATGACGTAATTATGGCTTTTCAGCAAGAGCAAATTGACTTGCACGCCTATATTTACGTGCGGTTTGACGGTGAAATAGAATCAGACCAACCGGATATGGAACCCCTGAAAGTGACGGAAAATGAGGATGGTACTCGCACATTACTCTATAAGTTCCGCCGAGTCAGACAAGACGCTAAGGGCAATGTAATTTCTCAGTATATTTACACAACTCCTGGTCGTGTTATTTATAATAATGCTATTCAGGAAGCACTAGCAAGTTAATTCGTAATTTCTAATTCGTAATTCGTAATTGAAGAACTATTTACGAATTACGAACTACGAATTACGAATTATTAATTATTGATGACTCAGGACTAATGACTAATGACTGAAAAAATGATTTTTCGCAATCGCGTAGTTAACAAAGGTCAACTACAAAAATTAATTTCTTGGGCCTTTACGTACTATGGTACGGCGCGAACCGCAGTAATGGCTGACAAATTGAAAGATTTGGGGTTTCGCTATGCTACTAAAGCAGGGGTTTCTATCAGTGTAGATGACTTGATGGTGCCTCCAACTAAACGATTGCTCTTAGAAGCGGCCGAAGAAGAAATTCGCGCCACTGAAACCCGTTACCAACGGGGAGAAATCACGGAAGTAGAACGCTTCCAAAAGGTAATCGATACCTGGAACGGTACTAGTGAAGCTTTGAAAGATGAAGTAGTCGTCCACTTCAAGAAGACTAATCCCCTAAACTCCGTATATATGATGGCATTCTCTGGGGCACGGGGTAATATCTCTCAAGTGCGGCAATTGGTGGGAATGCGAGGACTGATGGCAGATCCTCAAGGGGAAATTATTGATTTGCCCATCAAAACCAACTTTCGTGAAGGACTCACTGTGACGGAATACATTATTTCGTCTTACGGTGCCAGAAAAGGATTGGTGGATACTGCTTTGCGGACGGCTGACTCTGGTTATCTCACCCGCCGATTGGTGGATGTATCCCAAGATGTAATTATTAGGGAATTTGACTGCGGTACCACTAGAGGTCTTACTATTGGACCAATGACAGAAGGAGCCAAAACCTTGATTCCTCTAGGAACCCGCTTGATGGGACGGGTAATTGGCGAAGATGTAGTGCATCCGGTGACAAAAGAAGTGATTGCACCACGCAATACCCCAATTCCTGAGGATTTGGCGAAGGAAATTGAAAAATCTGGGGTGGGAGAAGTTGTGGTGCGATCGCCACTAACTTGTGAAGCTGCACGTTCTGTCTGTCAACACTGCTATGGCTGGAGTTTGGCCCACGCCAAGATGGTAGATTTGGGCGAAGCTGTAGGGATTATTGCCGCCCAAAGTATCGGTGAACCTGGTACTCAGTTAACCATGCGGACATTCCACACAGGTGGAGTGTTTACTGGAGAAGTGGCGCAACAAGTTCGTTCTAAAATCGATGGAACTGTTAAGCTTCCCCGCAAACTGAAGACTAGAACGTATCGCACCCGCCACGGGGAAGATGCCCTCTATGTTGAGGCTAATGGTATCTTACTTTTGGAGCCAAAAAAAGTAGGTGATGTTACCCCAGAAAATCAAGAAGTTCATCTAACTCAAGGTTCAACACTATATGTATTTGATGGAAATCAGGTAAAACAAGGTCAGTTGTTGGCAGAGGTTGCCCTCGGTGGACGTACAACTCGGACTAATACAGAAAAAGCCGTTAAAGATGTTGCTTCTGACTTGGCAGGGGAAGTCCAATTTGCCGAAGTAGTTCCAGAACAAAAAACCGACCGTCAGGGTAATACTACAACCACAGCCGCACGCGGTGGTTTGATTTGGATTTTATCTGGAGAAGTTTACAACTTGCCACCGGGTGCAGAATTGGTGGTGAAAAATGGTGATGCGATCGCTTCTAATGGAGTTTTAGCAGAAACCAAGTTAACCAGTTTACACGGTGGTGTAGTGCGCTTACCCGAAGCTACCCCAGGTAAAAGTACCAGAGAAATTGAGATTATCACCGCTTCTGTAGTCTTAGATCAGGCAACGGTGACAGTCCAAAGTTCTCAGGGTCGCAATAACTACTTAGTTTCTACAGGTAACAATCAGGTATTTAACCTCAGGGCAACACCAGGCACAAAAGTGCAAAATGGTCAAGTGGTCGCTGAGTTAATTGATGACCGCTATCGCACAACCACTGGTGGATTTTTGAAATTTGCAGGTGTCGAAGTCCAGAAAAAAGGCAAAGCTAAGCTGGGTTATGAAGTCGTGCAGGGCGGTACATTGTTGTGGATTCCCGAAGAAAGCCACGAAGTTAATAAAGATATCTCCTTACTATTGGTGGAAGACGGTCAGTTTGTCGAAGCTGGCACCGAAGTTGTGAAGGATATCTTCTGCCAAAACAGTGGTGTGGTAGAAGTGACCCAGAAAAACGACATCCTGCGGGAAGTGGTGGTGAAGCCAGGGGAACTGCTGATGGTGGACGATCCCGAATCAGTTATCGGGCGAGATAACACCTTTATCCAACCAGGTGAAGAATTCCAAGGCAATACCGCCACGGAATTGCGTTATATCCAGTATGTAGAGACACCAGAAGGACCCGCTCTGTTGAGCCGTCCAGTAGTTGAGTTTGCCGTCCCTGATAATCCAGATGTGCCATCAACTACATCGGTAAGTCAACAAACTGGGCGATCGATTCAATTAAGAGCGGTGCAGCGACTACCTTATAAAGATTCAGAACGCGTCAAATCTGTTGAAGGTGTGGAACTGCTACGAACCCAGTTAGTGCTGGAAATTGAGCAAGAAGGAGAACAAGACCATAATGCTTCACCATTGGCAGCAGATATTGAATTGGTAGAGGATACCGAAGACCTAGAAGTTCAACGTTTACAACTAGTAATTTTGGAATCCTTGGTAATTCGTCGAGACATTACCGCCGATGCCACCCAAGGTAGTACCCAGACGACACTTGAGGTTCATGATGGGCTAACTATCGCCCCAGGTTCTGTAGTCGCACGTACCCAAATCTTGTGTAAAGAAGGCGGAGAAGTGCGGGGTGTCCAAAAAGGAACTGAAAACGTGCGTCGTTGTTTGGTGTTGCGCGATGCTGACAGGCTTCCCATTAATACTAGTACTCAGCCAAAGGTAAAAGTAGGTGACTTGCTAGTAGAAGGTACAGAAGTTGCTCCTGGAGTTTTTACCCCAGAATCAGGGCAAGTAGTGGATATTAAAAGTGTCGCTGCTGCATCTGGTGAGGAATCAGCATTAAGTACTAAAAATTACGTTATTACTACCCGTATCGGTCGCCCTTATCGAGTCAGCCCTGGTGCTGTATTGCAGATAGAAGACGGCGATTTGGTACAACGGGGTGATAACTTGGTGTTACTGGTGTTTGAACGCGCCAAAACCGGAGATATCATTCAAGGTTTGCCTCGGATTGAGGAACTACTTGAAGCTCGTAAACCGAAAGAAGCGTGCATCTTATGTCGGCGGGGCGGAGAAGTTAAAGTAGTTTACGGTGATGGTGATGAAGCGATCGCCATCAAAGTCGTAGAATCAAATGGTGTGGTGACAGATTATCCTCTGGGGCCAGGACAAAATTTGATTGTGCCAGATGGATCAACAGTATTAGTAGGACAACCATTGACCGATGGCCCATCCAATCCCCATGAAATTTTGGAAATCTTTTTTAGCTTGGGTTCTGAAGACGGAATCTATGCTTGTGCTAGCCTTGCCTTGCAAAAGGTACAGACTTTCTTAGTGAATGAAGTGCAAATGGTGTACCAATCTCAAGGGATTGATATTTCCGATAAGCATATTGAAGTGATTGTTCGCCAGATGACCAACAAAGTCAGGATTGATGATGGTGGTGACACCACAATGCTTCCTGGCGAATTAGTGGAACTGCGCCAAGTCGAGCAGGTGAACGAAGCTATGGCAATTACAGGCGGTGCTAGGGCACAGTATACCCCAGTATTGTTGGGGATTACTAAAGCATCGCTGAACACCGACAGCTTTATTTCTGCGGCGTCTTTCCAAGAGACAACACGAGTACTCACCGAAGCCGCTATCGAAGGCAAATCTGACTGGCTGCGCGGATTAAAAGAAAACGTGATTATCGGGCGATTGATTCCGGCTGGTACTGGATACAATACCTATGAAGAACCAGGAGCGATCGATGATTATGCTGCTGAAATTACCAGTAGTGTGTTAGATGAAGTTGATGATCCCTTAGATATGGTCTTAGATGATCGCACAGCTCGCACCTATAATTTAGATTCTCCTACTCTTGGAGAATCTGGCTTTGGTAGCAGACGTGCAGAAAGGTCAATTCTAGATGAAGAAGATGAATTAATTGCTGACGAAATAGTAGACGACGACGATTACGAGGAAGAAGAGGAAGACGACGAAGATGATTTTGACGACGAATAGAGACTTGAAATTTCGCGTCTAAAAGGTAAAAGGTAATATCGAGTCTGCTCGATTACCAATAACCAAAGTACCTCACCCGTGCTAGCTAGCGTGCCCCTTGTCAAGAGGCGCGCTAGCTTTAGTTTTACCCCTCCCTAACTTTCCCTAATGCCTTGGGAGAAAATTAAGTTTTATATAATAAGTGCCTTTTCAGGAGGTAAATCTCTATAAGCGCTCTGATGCCAGCAAGGGAGGCGCAGCCTCTAGGACGAAGGTATTCCCAGTCTCTAACTGGGAATCAGACAATTAAGCATTAACTGTTATGTTGAATTTCGTCTAACTTAGCACGCACTGCCTGGATATCCTGCCACATCAACCATTTTGGCCCACCTCTTTCTTTAGAAGGGTTACGCAGCAAGTAAGAAGGATGAAAAATTGGCATACATAAACGTCCTTCCCACTCCAGCCATTGTCCACGAATTTTCGTAATCCCCCGCTTATCGCCAGTGATCCCTTTGACAGCAGTTGCGCCCGTTAACAAAATTATTTTAGGGTCAACTAAGCGAATTTGTTCTAGTAGATAGGGTAGACAAGCCGCTACTTCTACAGGAGTGGGAACTCTATTATCTGGTGGACGACATTTATTTATATTGGCTATATATACATCATGCTCAGTAGTCAGATTCACTGATGCCAAAATTTTCTCCAGCAATTGTCCCGATCTGCCTACAAATGGTAAGCCGGTTTCGTCTTCATTTTGACCTGGCGCTTCTCCCACAACCATAATTGGTGCTTTGAGATTGCCACGTCCGACAACAGCATGAGTACGAGTGTCTCCCAACGCACAACGGTGACAGCGATCGCAATCCTGTGTCAACTCCGTTATGGCAGAATAAGTTCCGGGAGCGATCGGAATTTTACCGTCTGTAGGAATCAGTTCTCGTTGATTAAAAGTTGAGTCGCCAAAGAGGCTGAGTTGGGTTTCGCTGCTCATGAAAGTCACAATTTTGGCATCAGCGCCAGCTATTATATCTGATTTAAATAGCCCTCTGGCTGGATATTGATCGGAACAATAAACTTTTGCTGAATACTTAATTATTTATACAAATCTTATTGTATCAGTTAATTTGAGACAAAATTCAGTCATGATAAAAGCAGTGCCGTCCTAAGATGCTGGGGAGAAACCATGTCACATACCCCACTTGTCGCCGATCATACCAATGCAGGTAAATGCAGAGAATGCATTGATCTATGTGAGTAATTTTGAATTGTTTTGCAATCTTACTTTTTAACTATTTGAAGATGTTTCCTGCTGATATTGCATAGCTTTGGCATAATCACCCAGGGCGTAGCAAGCGATTTTCAGACTGGCAAGAGCTTGTTCTTCACTGCGACGATCTTTAATATTTCTAGCTAACAGCAAACGCTCTTCATAATATGTAATTGCTTTGTTATAGTCACCTAAAGCTTCACAAGCAACTCCTAAACTACTTAAAGACTGTTCTTCACTACGCTTGTCTTGAATTTCTTTGGCTAATTGCAAGCGATCTTCATAATACTTGATCGCTTTAGTATAATCACCTAAAGCATAACAAGCATTGCCCAGATTCTTTAGTACCTGAGAAGCACTGCGAACATTTTTTAAGGAGCGTGATAGTACTACACATTGCTCATAATAAGCGATCGCTTTTGGGTAATTGTTCAAAGCATACCAAGCATTACCCAAATTCTTGAGTACCTGTTCTTCGCCCCAATTATCTTTGAGTTCCCGCACAATCTCTAAACTTTGCTGCTGATACTCAATAGCCTGGCTAAAGTTGCCTAAAGCTTTATACACCAATCCCAAATTATTGAGTGCCGCAACTTGACTTCGTTTGTCTTGCAACTGTTGTGTTATTTTCAAACATTTTTCTAGAAACTCAATAGCCTTTTTATGGTCATTCAGATGACGGTATGCATTGCCTAAATGGGAAAGTGCTTGCATTTGCAATCCTAGATCTGAAGTGTTATTGAGCAAAGACAAACACTGTTGGGAGTAAGATATAGCATTTTTGTAGTCTCCAGCGCTGTAAGTTACCAATCCTAAAAAAGAAAGTACCTGTGCCTGTTTTTCTAAATTGCCAACTGCCTGAAACAACCCCAAGGATTGTTGTAAAGACTTCATAGCCGTTATTAATTCGCCACCTTGCTGCTGTTGAATTCCTTGCCTTAGTAGCTTAGACGCTTCTGACAAATGGTCATCACTTTCTTGTGGAGGTATTATTTCTGCTTGTGAACCAGAGTCAAATTCATGGGTAATTGTATTACGCTTCACTGGTTTTAGGTATTTTTTGGGTAATTCCAAGGGAACTGTATTTTTCGATCTGTTATTCCATTCGCCTTTAGACATCAACTCCTTTCTGTGAAGTTTGGTGCTAAATCTAGTATTCCCAAAACTGAGATACATCTTTCATCACTCTGGTTTACCACACAAAAAGTTAAAGAAACAGCTATATTCTTCACGAATACTGTAAAAATAGATTGTTATATAATTTGATACAACTTTTTTTATTCACTAAATTTATGAGTTTTTTATAAAACAGATGACTTATTTTCTGTTGATTCAATAAATGCCTCAAATTGACCATTAGGAGTCCATTGAATTGCCCCATCTCGTCCTGTAAAGAACAGTTTAGTTTGGCTTTGATTCAGTTCAGATAAAGTTTTTGAATCAAAGTTGGCAGAAGAAGCGATCGCTACTTGTGGTTGCAAAGCAATAACTAAATCTTTCAATGATTCAGGCGCACACCAAAGCACTTGTGGGCGAGTCAGACCTCCATTTTTAACTAATTGCTGTACCTCTTTTGATTTAACATTACCTACTAATAACCAATTTTGGTCTAATATTTGCAATTGTAAAATGGGTAATTGGTCATTGATTAATTGCGCTACTATCGAACCAGCTTTCACAGCTTGACCAACTGCCAAAGGTTGATAAATTCCTTGATTTTTTTGCAATTCCTGTTGAATTGCCTGAGTTGTAATGGAATTATCTATTTGGGGTGAATATTCATAAAAATTATTGATTTGTAAACGTTGCATTAATTCAAACCAAGCATTACTTTCATTACCTTGGAAATCAGTTGCGATCGCCCAATTTATTTGATTTATACCTTGCTGTTGTAAAAACGGTAGAATTGTAAAACGTCCTGTACCTTCATCACCACTATTAATTACAGTTACAGTACCTCGATCTTGAACAACTACAATTGGTTCTGTACCAGATTCTAAAACAGTTATTCTAAACAATGTATTTTTAAAATGCCAAAGCGGGATGAATACTAAACCAATCGCAATTATATTAGCAAACCACCACCGTCTTTGCCACCAACGTACTAGCCAGACCAATATAATTAGTACATAAATTGCCAAAAGCTGCCAAGTAGATATGCTGCCCACCGCAACAGAGCTTCCAGGCAATTTGCTAAAAAAGTCCACTAGTTTAATTAGCCAATCAGTAGGGTAATGTAAGACCCCGGCTAAAAAGCTTCCTGCGTCAGTCCAAACTAAACCTACTAACGCACTGATAATTCCACCTATACTAATGATCGAAATTAATGGCGTACTAACCACATTTAATAACAGACTATAAGATGGTACAACTCCAAAGACAAAAAGTTGCACAGGTAAAGTCCAAATAGTGGCAGCTAGGGGAACAGCAATCAAAGCAGCGATCGCAGGTGGTAGCCATGCTAGGCGATTGACTAATGCGGGTACTGTTACAACTAATCCTAGTGTTGCTAAAAAACTCAATTGAAAACCTAAATCCCAAATCCATAGAGGATTAAACACTAATAACAGAGTTGCTGCTAATAGTAACGATCCGAACTGTTTTACCTTCCTTTTTAATAGCAGACCAACTAATGCCGCAAAACCCATAATTACGGCTCTGAGAACCGCAGGTTGAAACCCTGTTAGACTCAAAAAAATGATTAAAGCTAAAAAACCAAGAGTAAATTGTGTTCCTTTTGTTGCTCGTCTTGTTAACTGTAAAATCACACTCAAAATTAAAGAAGTTTGGAACCCAGAAGCTGCTAAAGCATGAGCTAATCCGGCTTGTACAAATAAATCACGGATATCATAAGGTAAATCAACAGCTTTGCTACCTAAAACCATTGCACTCACAAGAGGCCCTTCAGGAATACCCAACCAACGAACTTGCGATCGCACAATCCGCTCCCGAATTTGCCACCATCCCCATTTACGTTCCCGATCCAAAACATTTATTTGTCGCCCAATCAAACCAGCAAACGTTCCTTCCTGCTTGAGAAACTTCTGAAAATCGAAACCACCAGGATTAAAAGCCGCTTTCGGTTTGTATAAAATCCCAGTCACAGCAATTTGTTGACTAGGGTATAAACCAGTAGCCTGAAGTATAGGCACTGTCACATATAATTTGCCTGTAACCCCTTGTGGAACACCCGCTGAACCTTTATCATTTTTGACTTCATCTAGCTGAGTCGCTTCCAGCCAAAATTGTCCTCGCTGACTGCGAGTTAAACGCGGATTACTCGCCACTTCGCCGCGTACAATCACAAGTTGTTCTTGATTGCTGCTATTTCCAGGTGGGACAAATTGACTAATATCTTTTGCACCCGGTTGTGGCACTCGCCATTGAAAATATAGAGTTGCCAAAAATCCCATCAAGCCAGCAGCTAGCCATATTCGAGGATGGGGAATAGTTTGCCAATTATTAGACACTGACTTTGTTTTGGTTCCAGCATTTTCTGATTTCTGAGCTAGTTGCTGTAAGATAGTGCGTCTTCTAAAAATAATTGCTCCTACTATCCCCAACCCCAAAATCCATACACCACCCCATGGAACTGCTGAAAACAGCAACCCAAAAATGTAGCCAACACAAATAATTACACCACTGGTTTGAATCATAAGATTTTTGTAAAAGCACTTGATAACCCGAATTTGCAGCTGACTTAAAAATAGCTAGGGCAGCAATAAAGAAAAATCGGCATTGCTGAATTTGATTATGAAATTCAAAAATAAAATATTCCAAACTCTTATTATCTGCGCTTAAAGTGCTGATGCGTAAGTTTTTTATCTCTAATAATCACCAACATCGAAAAATTTTTATCCTTGTGGTGAAATATAATCCATCAAGTTTATACAAACAAAGCCCGCACAGGCGGGCCTCATCGTTGTAGCTTTAATGTTCTAGACTCAAGGTTTAACGGTATTTCTGACCTTCAATAATAGCCACATCATCAAGATATACCTAGCTTAGAGAATGTAAAATCAAGGGTTTGCTAACTTGCAAAGGCAGGTTTTGTTTGTGTAGCCGCGACTTGTACTCGCGCAGGTAAATTACAAACATCCTCTTACTAAAGCTAGGTAACAAGTACTTGGATGGTTGTATTGTTTGATACATACACTTTTCTACCGAAACAATGAAAGTATAAGCCAAAAGACATAAGAGATAATTGGAATCAAAAACAGCCAATCAATAATATATTGGTAACGAGATTTAACTGTAGACTCTGAAACAGCTTGTGATAAGACTGGCTGTGAAACAAGTTGCTGCACAACTGGCTGTAAAACAGGTGGCTGTATGACTGGTTTTAAATCTTTGAGTAACGGAAAACCTAACTTCTCTCTTTGCTCAACATATAAATGAGCTACTTTCTTAGCCAAATGCCGAATCCTGGCAATATAGCGAGTTCTCTCTGTCACTGAAATTACACCTCTAGCATCCAGCAGATTAAATGTGTGCGAACACTTCATTACATAATCTAAGCTAGGCAAGACCAATGCTCGCTCCGTCAATTGGGTAGCTTCCTGCTCATACAAATTAAATAGTGTCAGTAGCGACTCAGGATTCGACGCTTCAAAGTTATAAATACACTGCTCAATCTCTCCCTGAAGGTAAATATCACCATAGGTGATGTTGTCTGTCCACTGAATCTTTGTAAATGCTTCTACTTGCTGGAGATACATTGTCAGCCGCTCTAACCCGTATGTAATCTCAATCGACACCGGACGGCAATCAATTCCTCCACACTGTTGGAAGTAGGTAAATTGAGTAACTTCCATCCCATCCAACCATACTTCCCACCCAGTACCCCAAGCTCCCACAGTTGCATCTTCCCAGTTATCTTCTACAAACCGAATATCGTGGTCTTCAGGACGGATACCTAAAGCCCTCAAAGAATCAAGATAAATCTCCTGAATATTATCTGGTGACGGCTTAATGAGAACTTGATACTGATAATAGTGTTGGAAACGGTTGGGGTTATCGCCGTAGCGTCCATCGGTAGGACGACGACAAGGTTCAACATAGGCAACAGCCCAAGGTTCTGGTCCCAAAGCTCTTAAAAAGGTCTGTGGGTTTTTAGTACCAGCCCCCTTTTCAATATCGTAAGGCTGGGCGATAAGACAACCGCGATCGCCCCAGAAATGATGCAATAAACTTATTACCGACTGAAAATTCACGCTTGTTCCATCCTTACGTCAACACAGTGCATAAACTATTGTTGCCTAGAATCCAGCACTGTAGATAGTTTCAGGGGATAGAAAAACGTTCCCAAAATATTTTGGGAAAAATAGTTGACACAATGAATGGGGTTCGCTATATTGAATAAGTGCTGGAAGCGGAGCGCGAAAAAGCGACGTTTCC
>NZ_JBALDC010000045.1:0-246576 GCF_036917575.1 Nostoc sp.
ACGTTAGTTGTACGTGAGCATATTTTTGCAAACCTTAGCAGTGATGGCATCATCTAGACCCATAGGTCATTCTTTCTGTCAATGCGTAAGTCCTAAATATGATAAAAATCAAACCATATATTAAGTAAGGCAGTATAAACAATTAAAAATTTGTAGTAAGCACAAAGCGTGCTGCTAATTTGAGAGCTTCAGCTTCATTAGGAATTAAAGGTTAGCAGCAAGTAGATCAGCAGTTATAATCAATATAAAACTTCAATTTTCAAAATATTATGAATTTAACTGTAAAAACTGCGCATTTAACAACTGCACCTAAGTTAACTTATGATGTGCTGATTGAAAATCAACAAAATGGCGAAGTTAGTGCAATAGTGCTAGGCTTGCCAGATTTTAAAGGTTCTGGTGTGACTAAAGAAGAAGCATTAGAGAAACTAATTCAACTTTTACAAGAGCAGAAACCAGAAATAGTGACTTTGGAAATTGAGCTTCCCCAAACCGAACATCCTTGGATGAATTTTTCGGGAATGCACAAAAATAACCCTCTTTTTGCTGAGACAGTGGAATACATAGAAGCTGAACGAAGTCAAGTTGACTTGGAGAATGAGACAAAGTAAGTATTATGAAATTTAATCCTTAAAATATTGTTATTACTATTATTACAGCAACAGAACAACTGGTGGGACGACTCAATGTTATGTTCTAGCTGTACAATTTTCGATAGTAGAGAAGAGAATAATAATATTATATCCAGTACGAAAATAAGGTAGGTGACCTTGTGGTTCTGTATTATCAAAAGTAATATCTTTTTCATACAACCAGTTTGCTCCTTTCCTCCATCCTACGGTGTCACAAAACGCTCCCCAAATTTCTGAATTGTACTGATTCGTTCCTCCTAAACTTTGATAAATGAGCTTTTGGACAGAAAAACCAAACCGTTCATCACTGTATTTAAGCCACAATTGGTCAATAGTGCTGAGGTCTTGACAAGGAAAATTATCGATATCTTTAACACTCAAGTACCCTTCATTATCCGGTTTCGCTACCACTAACATCACTCGCGCTGTTTCTTCATCTGCTTCTTTCCATTTTCCTGTTGCAAGATAGTCACGCAGTCCGGTATAGTCCATTCCCACTGAGGATTTCAGTTCTACCTCCGCAATTGTGGGAACGCCCTCCCCAGTTGTAGAGACGGGATTAGGGGATGGGTTCTCTCTATCAAAAACGCTTTGTCTAGCCATTACGAACCCAAATCCAACACCTGCTAACCCTAGAACTTGTAGAAAACGACGACGCGAAGGTTTAGATAAATTTGTAGACTGATTAGTTTGCGAAACTTGAGATTGAGTTGGCTTAATTGATGATGAAGTAGCTGTATTGCTTAATGAGGCAACCTGCCAAATATTGGTTGATTCAACAACAGCAGCTTGTTTTGGTCTAACAAACCCAGGAAATATATCAGTACCAAGTTTTATCGTGCGATCGCACCAATAACACTTACCATAAGTTCGGCTGTAATAGTGGCTATCTACCTTTCCACAGATAGTTAACTCATTAACAGCAAGTCTGAGCGCCTTTACCCAATCCCCAGCAGTTGGGCGCAAGCTAGAATTTTTATAACCATCGTTAAAGCATTTGAGAAAACATCGCTGAACCTCTGGGTGAACAATCTCAAGAGGAATTATCCTTTCTACAGGTTGAATCAAACTGTTTGGTGCATACAGCCATAAACCCTGACGTATAAGTTCATTATTTTGTGGAGTTTCACCTGCGCCTATCCACTTTCCTGCAAAAGGACTTTCACCACCAAACAACAACTGATAGATAATGACTGCTAACCGAAAGCGATCGTGTACTTCCGTTTGATCAATGTTAGAAAAATCTTTATCAATCAGTTCCGGTGGTGTATAGCCCTCTGAACCAACTAGACAACGATAAACCTTATTATTTTTCGGATTCCGAACCTGAAAAGAATCAGTATCAATTATTGAAGGTAAGGCGCGATCATTAACAAGAATATTTTGCGGCTTGATGTCACCCAAAACATAGCCAGAAGTGTGAATTGCTTCAATAATTGAGGCGATATTCAACGCTGTTGTGTGCAAAAAACGCCAATCAACCTCAAGTTTTAAAGTCTTACGACGCTGGGTGTTATATACATCAATAAGTTCTTTTGCTTCCTTTATTTCCGGCATCAAAAAGCCCACACAATCACCCTGAGTGTCTTTCAGTACCGACTTAGGCCAAGCAAAAGAAATATGATTGAGGTGAGAGTTTGGCTCTTTGGGTCGGTGCGCTATCATCACCGCCAACTTTTGCACGCGCTCAGGTTTTTGGTCGTGATAAATTTTCGCTAAGTAACCATTGCGATTAGTTCGCCAAACCTTTGCTTCTCCACTAATTTTAGGTTCACCCAGCAGAGTAATCGATTGACTCGTACTGGTACAAGTGAGAACTGTCATCGAATTTTACTCTCTATCAAACAAGCACAAAAGTAAAGTTTTATCATCGTCAGTGCGAGAATTTAGCCGTTCCGAGTTAAGAAATTCCATCAGATATTTATCTTCATCCTCTGGATTAACAGGTTCGTGTAAGTATTCCTCCAAAGGTTTAAAAAAAGGTGGGAAGGGTTTCCAGTCACTCAAACGAATTGCTACTTTTTCTAGTCCATCAGTGGAAGCACAAATAAACTCTTGTTTTTGGGAAATAACCTCTACCTGCATTTCTTTTAGTGCATTTGTTGAGGTGATAAAAGTTGTCTCATTAGCAAATTCACCTTTATCTGGTTGAAACAACAGTTGATATTCTGAGTTTTCGGAACGCAGCACAATAAATCCATCGCCGATTTGCATAGCTGCAACGCAGTCAGGGGTTGCCACAAAAACCAATAAAGTACAAGCTAAATCATTGATAGAACAATCTCTTTCATCTGCTTGCTTTTGTAATTCTGTAATGACTTGGTTCACAATCTTAGAAAAGACTTTCTCAGCTTCTTCTTTAGCCAGTGGTTGAGAAAAAGCTTGCTTCTGAGGAGATTCATTAATATCAGAAAAGCATTTGAGTACCTTTTCTACCGCCAACTTAGAACCAATATCAGAATGTTTAGCACTACCAGCGCCATCAGCAACAGCGCCTACAATCACATCATTAAAGATGCGATAATCCCCATAATCTTGACAATCTATCTCCTGGTTTTGATGACTTGTTCCAATCGCGTAACGTACAACAGCTTTCCAATTCACAAAATTTCCTCTAACTAGTAATTTGACCCCATCCCATAGCTGGTAAAGCTACAGCTTGCCCTACTTTGCCACTAGAAACACGTTTCACCGAAGCAGAAAGCCAGACAAACAGCTCGCGAAAATCTAAGCCATTTAATGTAACTGGTGGACGTTGAGGAGGGGAAATTTGTTTGAGGATATTCATATCAGCATCCTTTACACCAACCGCGAAAAATGACAGTCGGCTTTGTGTTTCTGCTTCTCTCAACCTTTGCGCGGCTAACTGCCAGGAGTCATTTGGCGCTCCGTCTGTAATTAAAAACACCCAAGGGCGATAATAAAGAATACCGTTGTCTTTGTAAGTCTGTTTGCGGTTTTCTAGAAAATCCAAAGCATACTCAATCGCCCCACCCATTGGGGTTAAACCATCTACTTCCAATGTAGGCGGTGTAAATTGGTCAATCGTCACAAAGTCTTGTATCAGCTTAACTATGGGGCCAAATGTAATCATCGCAACTTCCACACTCAGCGATGCTTGGGAATCTTTTACTACATCTGCTTTGAAAGCAGCAAGTCCTCGATTTAACTCTTGGATAGGCTGACCTGACATAGAACCAGAAGTATCGAGTAAGAGAATTACTGGGCAACGATTTTCTGGATTTTCAACAAATTCAGGGAATCCTACAGCCATTTGATACTCCCAATTAAGTAAATAATTATACAAAATATATCCATTAGATTTTATTAGCTAATAAATACTTAAACAGTAGTGTTTTTACTGAAATAACTTCCCTACTTAAAATGTACGGGCTGATGGCGATCGCAATTATTTGTCTACCTAAAGTGTTCCGCATTCGCTAAACTCAGAATTGCTGCAATATTCCTCCTGAAATGTCAGACTTCCAAACTATTAGCGCTGCTGTTGCCAGACTTTACGATACCTATGCCTTCTAAAGATATATTCCATCAATCTGTCCGCACTGCTTTAGAAAAAGATGGTTGGATGATTACCCATGATCCTCTGCATCTCAAAGTTGATGACATTGAATTTTTTGTGGATTTAGGAGCAGAAAGACTATTAGCAGCACAAAAACAAGGTCAAAAAATAGCTGTAGAAATTAAATCGTTTGTAGGTGCATCTGAAGTAACGGAATTTCATCTCGCTTTAGGTCAAACCTTGAATTATCGGCTAGCATTAAAAAAAGAAGAACCAAAACGTATTTTATATCTAGCTATTAGCCAAGATACATACCAAGACTTTTTCTCACGTCAATTTATTCAAGATTCTTTAAAAGAATATCAAATTAAACTTTTAATATTTAATTATTTAAATCAGAACATTGTTTTATGGAAGGAATAAATTACTCTCAAATTATTCAAGATATTTTAAACAAACATTCTGCTAATGACGTAGCTAATGGTACAGAGGTTCAATTTTTGTTTGATGCAGAACGCCATCATTATCAAGTTTTAAATATTGGCTGGAAAGAACAACGTAGAATTTATGGAGTTATCATTCATGTTGATATCAAAGACAAAAAAATTTGGATACAAAGAGATGGTACAGAAATCGGTATCGCTAATGAATTAATTGCGGCTGGTGTACCTAAAGAAGATATTGTATTAGGATTTCATGCTCCTTATAAACGCAAATTTACGGACTTTTCTGTTGGATAAGTAGCAGTAAATAAGCATAGTAATCTTTGCTTTAATCAGCCACTATCCGCTAAACTCAGAAATGCTGCGTTATTCCTCATCATGTCCGATTCTCAAACCGTTAGTGCTGCTGTTGCCAAACTCTACAATACTTACCCCTTTCCGCCAGAAGCCCTGTTGGATGAACCACCTCCAGGCTACAACTGGCGCTGGAATTGGCTAGCTGCTCATAACTTCTGCACAGGTCAAAAACCCCAAAGGCAAGATATTCAGATTTTAGATGCAGGTTGCGGTACTGGTGTGGGTACAGAGTACTTGGTTCACCTCAATCCTCAAGCTTCTGTTGTGGGAATTGACCTCAGTACTGCTGCTTTAGCTGTGGCCAAAGAACGTTGTCAGCGTTCTGGAGCGAACCGTGTTGAATTTCATCACCTCAGTTTGTTTGACGTGGAACAGTTACCGGGTGAGTTTGATTTAATTAACTGTGTTGGCGTTTTGCATCATACCCTCGATCCCATTCGCGGTATTCAAGCTTTGGCGAAGAAGTTAGCCCCAGGCGGCTTGATGCACATTTTTGTGTATGGAGAGTTGGGGCGTTGGGAAATTCAACTGATGCAAAAAGCGATCGCACTTATTCAAGGTGACAAAAAAGGCGACTACCGCGATGGTGTCCAAGTCGGGCGACAAATATTCGCTTCACTACCAGAAAATAACCGAATTGTCAAATACGATAAACAACGTTGGTCACTAGAAAACAACAAGGATGAATACTTTGCTGATATGTACGTTCATCCCCAAGAAATTGATTACAACATTGAGACGCTGTTTGAATTAATCGATGCTTCGGGATTGGAATTTATTTGTTTCTCAAATCCGAGTTTCTGGGATTTAGAGAGACTTTTGGCTAAAGCACCAGAGTTAGTAGAACGGGCAAAACAATTGAGCGATCGCCAGCTTTATCGCCTGATAGAATTATTAGACCCAGAAGTAACTCATTACGAATTTTTCCTCGGTCGTCCTCCTTTAATCAAAGCTGACTGGTCAGAGGATAACACTTTACTGGCAGCAATTCCCGAACTGAATCCTTGCATTGAGGGATTTCCCAGTCAATGTTTTTTTAATTACGATTACCAAATTGTTAATTTATCTGTAGCAGAGTTTGAGTTTCTGCAAAGATGTAATGCTAATTCCACAGTTGCAGAGATATTGACAAATGTAGAACTGGGATTAGATAGGGTAAGAACCCTTTTGCAACAGCAGTTGATTTTATTGACACCTGCTTAGGGAATTCAAGTAAAAAATATCCAATTATTTATTGTGGGATGAGCGTTTCGGCTATCCCACAATCAGATATTTATCCAACAACAGCTGGACTTGCTACCTTTTCTTGTCTTTGGGAAGGCGGACGCATTCCCAAACCAAGTAAATTCAGCATTTCTCGGTCAGTATCGTAATCGGGACAAGGAGTTGTTACTGTCAACATCTTGTTGTCGTCGCTGGAAAAGATAGAATTAGCTCCTGCCATAAAGCAGAAAGCTTGCTCAACTTGAGAAAGTCTCGCCCTTCCGGCACTAAGACGCACATCGGAAGTTGGCATTAAAATTCTGGCTGTGGCAATCATCCGCACAATATCCCAAATGGGAACATCAGGCTGATTTTCTAAGGGTGTGCCGGGTACTTGGGAAAGAATATTAATTGGTACGGATTCTGGATGGGGATGTAAGTTTGCCAGAGTTTGTAACATCCCAACCCGGTCATCGATAGTTTCGCCTAAACCAAGGATACCGCCTGAACATACAGTAACATTTGTCTGACGGACATTCTCAATTGTATTTAAGCGATCGCTATATGTCCTTGTGGTAATAATTGTGCTGTAATATTCCTGCGAGGTATCTAAGTTATGGTTGTAGGCGTAAAGTCCCGCTTCTTCTAATTTCCTAGCCTGATTTGCCGTCAACATACCTAGAGTGCAGCACACTTCTAAACCCATTGCAGTCACATCCTTGACCATTTCTAGGACTTCCTCAAATTGTGAGTTATCCCGCACTTCGCGCCAAGCAGCACCCATACAAATGCGACTAACACCAGTTTCTTTAGCTTTTTGGGCGATGTTAACTACTGTTTCTTTTTCTAGGAGTGCTTGCGCCTTTACCTCTGTTTTATAGCGGGAAGATTGGGCGCAGTAGCTACAATCCTCTGGACAACCTCCCGTTTTAATCGATATGAGCTTGCAAACTTGTATCTTTGTTGGGTCATGATATTGGCGATGCACGCTAGCAGCTTGATAAATAAGCTCTAGCAAAGGCGTGTTGTATATCGCCCTAATCTCTAATTCCTGCCAATCGTAGCGTATTCCCACCACATCACTATCCTTCTTGTAGACTGGGTTAATCAAGAGCTATTTTTTACTTGAATCTGCTGTGGTACAGCGTTTGAGCAAAGCGATTTTATCGAAGTTATGCCCCGCACTGTGTTTTATCATCCATTGGCTCTCAATCCTTACGCTCTAGATATTAGACATCAGCTTATCAAGATTTTGGTTGAATGGCAGATTAAGAGCAAAAATACTCATAGATTGGGGATTATTGACCCTTAATTATTAACAAACTTTATGAAAAAGCGATGACACTTACGTAAGTCGTAATGATCAGACAGCTAAATTAACTGCTGCTAAACCGCAGGTTATGAGAGAATTTATAAGATTTAAAGAGTGTTTTAGGAAGAGATCCCCTTGATTAAGTAATTTATGATATCAGAACTGCCAATAATTGCAAGCGATCGCCTGTTATTACGAGCAGCGATCCATGAAGATATACCCCAAATTCTCAAATATTTTATTAATAACAAAACTTATCTCACTCCATTTTACCCTCTTTGGACTGATGGTTTTTCACTGAAGAATATTGGCAATATCAGATAGAGAATAGTTTTCTAGAATTTATCAATGGGCAATCATTAAAACTATTTGTTTTTACCAAAAAAAATCCTACCGTAGTTATTGGAACGGTTAATTTTAGTAATTTTGTCCGAGGAGCCGCTCATTTTTGCTATGTGGGATATAGTCTTGCTGAAAATAAACAAGGTAAAGGATATATGACAGAGGGTTTAAAGTATGCAACTCAATATTTATTTCAAGAGTTAAATTTTCACCGAGTCATGGCTAATTATATGCCTCATAATCGGCGCAGTGGCAATGTACTCAAAAGACTCGGTTTTGTTATTGAAGGATATGCTAGAGACTATTTGTTAATTAATGGTCAATGGGAAGATCATATTTTGACAAGTCTTACAAATCCTGATTGGAAAGCACCCGATTTTTAAGAGACACTGAGATTTTTTATTAATTTACTATTTTAATTATCGACTATATCTGTTGAAAAAACAACTAATTTATACTTGCTAATTATAAATTTTATTTAGACAATTTATATAAGTGAGTTAGACTTAAAATGAATTCACACACTTTTTGATATTCAGTGAAACATACCCATTTATATACCTATATATAATATTATATATCTACCTAATAATGAATTTGACATATCAATTGTAAATATCTCAAAATTCATAGCAAATTCATAATAACTACACAACAACTCCACAAGCAAATGCAATAGTAATATTTGTTAACTACCAGGCTTAGTTATTAAGGTTAGCTTTAACCGATGTGTCCAATTTTATTAAATAGTTGGGGAGTTTTTGAAAATGCTCATTAATTCTATAAAGCGCTTATCTGTCTTTTCTACTATCTTCGCTTTTGCTACCATCTTAAATGGAGTTGTCTTCGCAGCACCAGTCCCAAATCCCACTACTACACCAGTCTTAAAACCTCAGACTAGTGCTACATCACACAAGGCAATCAAACTCACAAATCAACAGCGCCTACAAATCCAAATGGCTCGCCAGCAAAGAGATAAAGATATTGAGGCTCTATTAAACCCGTCCCAAGATACTAAATTTAAGGCGGCATTACAATCCCGTCAGAGAATCAGAATAGTTTTAAAATCTTTGGATCTGAATCAAAATCAACAGAAACAAGTTCAATCAATTTTGCAAACTTATAACCTACAAGTGAAAAAAATTCTTGCTTCACAAGTATCACAAACAACATCAAAATCAGTAGAAATTACTTCGCCAACATCACAACCAATTACAAAATAAAAAATCAGTTTTATTTCATTAAGTTTAAGTTTTGTAAGACTGGTGGATTTTATCCAAACTTCCGTTGAGCCAGTCTTATTTTTTTAATATGCAAAACTTTATTTATTTTAAAAGAGGGCAGGAGGAAATAATTATAAATGAAAACTTTAGTTTTGGGTCATTAGTCAATTTAAAAAAAGAATTGTATCGGTTAGAAAGTATCATAAAATACAAGTGGGTCAGTGCGGTCTTCTCCGTTCTTTACGAAATGCTCTGCGTTCGCATAGCCTCTGCTTTTGGCAGAAGAGGAGAAGCCCACTGTAGGATGTTAGAACTTACGCAACTAGCACAGTGCGATTGTTAAATTAGTATTTATATACCAATCTGGTATCGAGCCGAGAGAGATCGTTGTAATTTCCTGCAAGATAGCGATCGCCTGTCTGTCATAATGCCTGGTTAGCATTCCTTACACTACCCCCGCGCAAGTGATGTTCAGATGTGTTTGCCCTTGTCTACCTGCCCACGCCGCGCTTTGTGCCAGTTGCGTAAGTCCTGGATGTTTCGTTCTTGCTTCAATTCCATGTTTTTCAAGGTGGCTTACTTCTTCTACCTCCTGAAGCGCTCGCGATTTTGATCGCAGCGCTGCCATATTTTAAATATGGATCGCTTTTTGTGTCTATGCTGATGATGCTGAAGCCAGAGGTAGTATTAAAGGAAGAATGAATTAGCTTTGCTCGTAATGACTCTGGCTGAAACTCCAAACGACAAGAATTCTAGCAATCCTTTTCTCACCCTCAACTACGAAACTGCCTTAGAATCTCTAGGTGGTGACTACTACGATGAGGTTGCAGCAGCTGAATTTCCCCAACACCTCCTGCGTTGGCGTAACGATGAACTATTGCCCCGTTTCGGTCTAGACCCTCAAGTAGTCAAAGACGAAGATTTCATCAGAGCCTTTGGTCAATTTCAGGGACGCAAACCCTTGTTGGCTCTACGCTACCACGGCTATCAATTTGGTGAATATAACGGACAGTTGGGTGATGGTAGAGGCTTTCTCTACGGGCAAGTACGCGCCAATGATGGCGAATTATACGATTTTGGCACTAAAGGTTCTGGCAGAACACCCTACTCCCGTGGTGGCGATGGTATGCTCACGCTCAAAGGTGGGATGCGGGAAGTTCTGGCTGCGGAAGCACTGCGCTACTTGGGTGTACGTACCTCGCGCTGTCTGAGCATGATTGAAACAGGTTTACCCCTCTGGCGGGGTGATGAACCTTCGCCTACCCGTTCAGCTGTGATGATTAGAATGAGCAGTTCTCATATTCGATTTGGCACTTTTGAGCGGCTGCACTATTTCCAGCGTCCAGATTTGACTAAGAAGCTGTTAGACCACGTAATTGAGCAGTATTATCAACACTTAAATGGTGAAGAAGATAAATATGCCCTGTTTTACGCCGAATTAGTTAAACGGGTTGCAGAATTAGTAGCCCAGTGGATGGCGGCTGGCTTTTGTCATGCAGTCCTAAATACTGACAATATGTCGATTACTGGAGAAAGTTTTGACTATGGGCCTTACGCATTTATTCCGAGTTTTAACCCATCCTTTATCGCTGCATATTTTGACTATTATGGACGCTACTGTTACGGGAATCAACCAAGTATTTGTCATCTAAACTTACAAATGCTCCAAGAACCTTTAAAGGCAATTATTGATAAAGGTGCAATGGAAGCTGGATTAGCTCGATTTGATGAGTATTATGAAGCGGAATACAGTTCTTTGATGTTGAAAAAGTTAGGTTTTGAGGAGCTGTCACATCCACAAGCTTTGGAACTGTTGAATCTAACGATTGAATTTTTGAAAGATAGCCAAGTTGGTTATCACCAATTTTTTTATGAGATGGCTCGTACTTTTTCATCGAAATGGCGAGATGAACCAGGTTTTGTAATGGATAATTCAGATATTGTGCCAGTACCGGGTGCATCTGGAATATTTGATGATTGGTGCATACTATATCATCAAATTTTGAACGATTTTGATAGTGATGCCTACGACGGGCTACGCCTACGCACCGATGAAATTGCTCAAACTCTAGCTGTTAATAATCCGAAAACAGTATTATCAAGACCTGTGATTGAATCTGTTTGGGAAGCAATTGCCCAAGAAGATAATTGGCAACCTTTTTATGAGTTGATCGAGGCAATTCAGTCTAGGAAATAGTTAATGAGGGGGATTGGGCACGAGAGGCAGAGGGGAAAAACTTACTGCAACTTTTCCTCTTCTCCCCTACTCCCCTGTCTTTAACTAAACTGCTGGGCATAAAACCGCGCATAGCGACGCTCTAGGGCTAATAATTCTTCATGGGTTCCCGATTCGACAATTTGACCCTGTTCGAGAACTAAAATACGATCGCACCTCTTAACTGTTGATAAACGGTGAGCAATAATAAACACCGTTCGTTTTTCCATCAATCTTTGCAGCGCTTCCTGTACCAATGCTTCTGATTCGGAATCTAATGCTGATGTCGCCTCATCGAGAATCAATATTCGGGGATTGAGCAAAACAGCACGAGCGATCGCAATTCTTTGTCTTTGTCCACCAGATAAGTTTACCCCACGTTCGCCTACCCAAGTCTTATAACCTTCTGGTAGTTGGCTAATAAACTGATGGGCATTCGCAATTTTCGCCGCCTCTTTAACTGCTTTTATGTCAAAAATATCTTGTCCAAAGGCGATATTTTGGGCAATTGTCCCCGAAAACATAATGGTTTCTTGAGGAACAATCCCAATTTGTCGCCGCAGACTATGTAACTTCACATCCCGAATATCAACATCGTCAATGAAGATTTGACCAACTTCAGGATCGTAAAAACGGGGTAAGAGATTCACAAATGTAGTTTTTCCAGCACCAGAAGCACCCACAAGAGCGATCGCTTCACCTGGCGATACTAATAAACTGATATCTTTTAAAACAGGTTCGCCCGGTTTATAGGCAAAAGAAATATGACGATATTCTACTTTGCCATTGACTGGAGAAAGAGCGATCGCATTTATCTTTTCGATCACCGTTGGCTGAATTGCCATCAATTCAAAAACGCGGTCAACAGATGCTTCACCCTGCTTAAATTCATTGTAATTATTAGTAGTGTGACCAATGGGATCAATTAACAGCGCCGCCGCCGCCAGATAACTAAAAAAATTTGCCACTGTCAAGTGGCCTTGGGAAATCTGCCACGCTCCTACAATCAGTAACAATAAGGCACTTAAAGCTTCCAGAAATCCGATAATCGGAATTTGAATTGCTTTTAGACGTTCGGCTGAGTATTTTGCTTTGAGACTGCGTTCTGCTTCATGACCAAAGCGAGCAATTTCGTAATTTTCGGCAGCAAAAGCCTGTACTAAACGAATACCGTTGAAAACTTCCGCAAGGATGGCTGATAAACCCGACACGCGATTTTGACT
Source organism: Nostoc sp. (assembly GCF_036917575.1). Classification (GTDB taxonomy): domain Bacteria; phylum Cyanobacteriota; class Cyanobacteriia; order Cyanobacteriales; family Nostocaceae; genus Nostoc. Next base: position 12,471 of record NZ_JBALDC010000045.1, read on the forward strand.
TTTTAAGGAATATTTGCGTAAGCGTTCACCAAACCAACTGACTAAAATACCTATTAATGGTGCAACTATCAGTGTTGCTAGTGTCAGTTGCCAATTCAAGTAAATCATGTAAATAGGAATTGCTAGCAACTGCAAAATGCAGGGGATAAAGTCGTGAAATCCTTTATTTACGACTTCGCCAACGCGGTCAACATCTTCGGTAAGGCGATAAGATAAATCACCTGCTTTTGCCGTTTCAAAATAGCTGAGATTGAGCTTTTGGAGATGAGCGTATACTTGCTGGCGAAGATGAAAAGCAACTCTTAAAGCTGCTTTTGCCATGTACATATCTTGTATAGATTGAAATAAGCCTCTCACCAGAAATACTAAGGCACAACTGCCAGTTATTTGAGCGATCGCGACTACATTACCTTGGGCAAAGGGAGTTGCCAATTTCCCAGCGAGATTAATTAATACTAAAGTCGCCAGTACGTATCCTGATATACCAATAAGTCCCTTGGTAATGGTTTGCCACTGGAGCCGGATATAAGGCAGTAGTTGCCAGTAATTAGAACGGGTTTTCAAGCTTGAAGATCCACAACAATATTGTTTGACGCTAACAGCTTTTGGCGAGTTTCTGAACAGTTCACCAATTAGTTACAAACTGTTGTAGTATTAAATTCAAAAGAATGTTACACAAATAACTAGTTTAAGTACTAAAAGTATATCTTCTTATAGATGCTAGTTTTTTAGTATTTATTAATACTTGTATTAAGATTTGAGTATTGCTTACAGCCACGCTTCATAGTTTTGCAGGTTGAGCAACATGGATGTAAATAACTTTGACCAGCAGATAGAGGAGTTGCGATCGCGGGTAAGGGGAATATGGCAGCGCACTGCAACTCAACCGAACTCACACCAAGAGCTAATAATAGAGGCTTTCGATGAACTCCAAATAGCAGTAGAAGAACTATTAGCTGCCTCTGAGGAGTTAGAGGAAACAAGAGTAGCAGTAGAGAAAGAACGCCAGCGTTACCAAGAATTATTCGATTTTGCGCCAGATGCTTACTTAGTAACTGATGCCACAGGAAAGATCCTAGAGGCTAACAATGTAGCAGCAACCATGTTCTGTATGGCCCTAAAATATCTGGTAGGTAAACCATTAATTCTGTTTATTGCTCAACAAGATCGGCAGTTTTTTCGCTCCCAGATAAATAATCCACGGCAGATACAAGACTGGGTAATTGATTTAAAGCCACGCTTCAATAAGCCCTTTCCTGCTAGTATCAGGACATCTCCAGTATATGACTCACAAAAAAAGTTGGTCAGCTGGCGTTGGTTGCTGCGTAATATCAGCGAAGCTAAACAAGCACAAGAACGAGTGGCAAAACGTACAGAGGATCTGGCAAAAGCAAATGAGCAATTGCTGAGTGAAATTACAGAGCGTAAACGAGCCGAGTCACAACTGCTGCACCTTGCGCTTCACGATGTACTGACGGGCCTGCCAAACCGCACTTTATTTATGAACCGCTTAAAAGATGCGGTCGATTATTCCAAACGGCATTCAGATTATCTGTTTGCTGTTTTGTTTATAGATTTAGATCACTTTAAGTTGATCAACGACAGCCTGGGACACGCATTGGGAGATCAATTACTGTTTACCGTAGCTCAAAGGCTTCAAGAATGCTTGCGCTCTGTAGATATAGCTGCGCGCCTGGGAGGAGACGAGTTTATCATCTTGCTGGTGGGAATTAAAGATGTACTAGAAGTGGTAGCGGTTGTTAAACGAATACAAAAGAAACTGGCACTTCCAGTAGTTTTAGGCGGGCAAGAAGTTTCTACTACAGCAAGTATTGGCATTGCCTTAAGCATAACAGGTTGTCAACAACCAGAAGATTTCTTGCGTGACGCCGATATTGCCATGTACCGAGCTAAGACACAAGGTAGGGCGTGTTATGAGATTTTTAACACTGATATGCATATTCAAGCAATGGCACACTTGGAGTTGGTTAACGAGCTACGCCGAGCCATCGAGCTTCAAGAGTTTCAGGTTTATTATCAACCGATAGTGTCACTCAGTAGCGGCAGGATAACTGGTTTTGAAGCGCTTGTGCGTTGGCTACATCCAAAATACGGCATTGTTTTGCCAGAGTATTTCATGTCAACTGCCCAAGAAACCGGGCTAATTATCCTGATTGAGCAATGGGTTTTGTATGAGGCATGTAGTCAGATACAACAGTGGCAAGAGCAATTCTTTTCTAACTCTAAGGGTCTGCCTGAGTCTCCTTTGAGTATTAGTATCAATCTTTGTAGTACTAGATTCAGCGAAGAAAAGTTACTGCCGCACATCAACAAAGTTCTACAAGACACTGGACTTTCCGCACCAAGTTTGACGCTAGAGATTACAGAAAGCGTAATTATGGAGAACGATGATAAAGCCATTATCAGACTAAAGCAACTGAGAAATTTAGGAATTAAGTTGGCAATTGACGACTTTGGTACGGGCTATTCCTCATTAGGTCGTCTCCACCACTTTCCAATTAATCAGTTGAAGATAGACCGCTCTTTTGTTAGCGGGAGCATTTTTGATCATGGAAATTTAGATATCGTTCAGACAATTATTACATTGGCACACAAATTAAGTGTGGATGTGACTGCTGAAGGAGTGGAGACAGAAGAACAACTAGCAATGTTAAGAAATTTGAGTTGTGAATATGGGCAGGGATATTTTTTCTCTCATCCATTAGATAGCTCTGAGGCGGCGACATTAATTATGGCAAATCCTCAGTGGTAATCCGCCAAGAGCAACAGCGAAATCTGTCTTTTATCAGGATGAGATTTTGGTAGATAAAAAATTAGCCCCCTCCTTACTTTTAAGGAAAGAGCTAAATAAATCTGAAAATTTAATTACGAATTACTTAATATCCGCCTTCTTCTTCGTATTCTGGCTGTCTTTCCTTGACTTTCTTAGGAATATTCACTGGCTTTGGCGCATCTTCCCAAGCATCGCCCTCTACGTCGTCATAATCATCGTATTCGTCAACATAAGGCTTGTTGTAGGGCTGGGCTTCATATTTTAGCGGCTGCGGTTGTTGATACCTGTCGCTGCCTGTTGCCTCGCTCCAGTTATCTTCTTCCTCATCTTCTTCGTATTGAATAGATTCATACTGCTGTGCTTTCATTACCTGACGCCGTGGCCTTTCTTCTTCCACATAGTCTTCTGTCCATTCTTCTTCCCGCGCTACGGGTTCAGGGGCACGAACTTTTTGCCTGGGTGGCTGCAATGGCACTCCACTAGGTAGTTGATTAGCTGGTGCAACTTGGCGCGGTGGAGTATAGCCGTATTCTTCTTCTACATCTCGCTCCCACGGCGCTTTGCCGATACCCAGGCGCTCTAATAAACCGACTGTCAACTGGTTTACTCGTTCTTCGGCTCCCTCAAACACAATCAACCGATTGGGGCCAGTGCTGACAATTTCATCGACTGAGAACTCGTAAGTACTCAAAAATTGGTCGGGAATTTGGGGCAATCCTAAAGAAGCAATGACTATAGATTCAAGCTTCCCACTCTCGCCGTTAAACTTGAAGCCGCGAACTTTGCCTAAGACTTCACCTGTTTCTGTAATTACTTCCCAGTTAATTAAATTACTGAAAGATTCAACATCAATATCTTCAATGACATCTTCGTTATCAACCAGGATGACATCACCAATCTGGCTGATGTTGTTGAGGTACATATAGCGCGGTATGCCCGAAATGGAGATCAGGCTGTCTCGCAAACCAAGAGCCACAACCTCTCTTTGATCGATATCAACCCAGACTTGACTGATGATGCCTAGCCGCTTGCCGTTGTCGCGGGTAATCACCTGGGTATTTAATATGTCGGAACGCCTAATTATCTGTTCGGAGGTCATTCTATACCGAGTCCTGATCTCGAATCCGGTTTGTCTATACACTATTATTAACAAAAACTCAAGCAGATGTATTGGATGATTGTAACTTAATCCCCAAAACTTGAGTGTAAGCTCCTCGTGCTTGAGTAACGCCAATTGTGCGTTCGGCTGATTCTATCATCGGACGACGCAAACTCACAACTATAAATTGCGCTTGTTGTGACTGTTGTTTAATCATTTTAGCTAATCGCTCTACGTTTGCCCCATCTAGAAACATATCTACTTCGTCAAAGGCGTAAAATGGCGATGGGCGGTAACGTTGCAGAGAAAAGATAAAGCTTAAGGCTGTAAGTGATTTTTCTCCCCCAGACATAGAAGCTAGGCGTTGTACGGGTTTACCTTTGGGGTGAGCGACTAAATTCAATCCACTATTAAAGGGATCTTCGGGATTTTCGAGTTGCAGGTAGCCGTCGCCGTCGGAAAGGACGGCAAAAATTGATTGAAAGTTTTCGTTGACGGCATCGAAAGCTTCTTTAAAAGCAAGTTGTCGCAATGTGGTAAAGTTTTCAATCCGCAAAAGTAATTCGGTGCGTTCCCCTTCCAGTGTCTCTAATTTTTGTGTGAGTTCTTGGAGACGGTTTTGAGTGCGTTCATATTCTTCCAACGCCAGCATATTTACAGGCTCCATTGCTTGTAAGCGTTTGGTAAGCGATCGCAATTCTTTCTGCAATTCCTCTAAATCTACTTTATCTGGAACTTCTGGCAAGGGATTTGGTAATTCTGCTCCCACATCTCGTAATTGAGTTTGCAGTGCAATTAGTTCCTCCCGGCGCTTCTCTTGGGTTTCTTGGAGTTTTTCGATTTCCCATTCCAATTGTTGTTGGCGTAAAAGATGCGATCGCACTTCTTGTTCTGTAGCGTCGCGTTTTTGTTTCTCTTCTCCCAAATTTTGCTCCATTTGACTCAACGATAAACGGGTTTGGGTGATTTGCTCGTCTATGGTTGTGATTTGTGTGGAGACGCGATGAATCGCGTCTCTACAAGAGATTTGTTGGGTTTCGTATTCTGCAATGCGCGTTTCTGCTTCTTGGATTTTTTCTTGCAAACGTTGTTGCTGATTTTCTAAATTTTTTAATCTTTGTTCAGCTTCTCTTAACGCCGTCTCTCGTTGTTGCAATTGTTGCTCTTGAATTTTAATTGTGGCTTGGATTTGTTGCCATTCACTGGGGGTTTGGGATGCTTCTAACTCTGCTAATACGTGTCGCAATTGTTGCAATTCGCTTTCTTGTCCTGGTAATTCCCGCTCTAAAATTTCTAAACGTGATTGAGCAGTGGCTAACTTTTCACTGTTTTGGGCGAGTTGCGATCGCGTCCCCTCTAATTGCGTTGTTAAATTCTTAATGTCTTTTTGCAACTGTTCCAATTGCAACTGCTGTTCGCGCCGTGCTTGACGTGCTTCGGCGAGTTCCTGAGTCAGTTTTTTGGTTCTAGTTGACAAAGTAGCGATCGCCTCTGTACAACGCTCTAAAACTCGCTCAATATCCACCAAGCGACTTTTTAAAGCGATCGCTTCATCAGATTCTGCGGCTTCACCCGTACCAAACCGCAGCGCTGAACGCTGGGTGTTGCTACCACCAGTCATTGCACCGCTAGTTTCCAGAAGTTCCCCGTCTAAAGTAACGATGCGATACAGTCCTAAATTTTTCCGCGCCGCCTCTAGGCTGGCAAAAACTACCGTGTTACCAAAAACATAGCTGAATACATCTTTGTAACGGCGATCGCAATCAACTAAGTTAACAGCATAGTTAACAAAACCGCTAGCAAAACGCAGCGTTGCATCTTGGGTAAATTTGGGAGCGTGAACTTTATTCAGTGGTAAAAAAGTCGCCCTCCCTGCACGTTTTTGTTTGAGCAGTTCAATCCCGGCTGCGGCGATCCCGTCATCTTCCACCACAATATGTCCCAGGCGTCCACCAGCAGCCATTTCTAAGGCTAGCTGATGGCGGGGTTCCACCAGTCCCAACTGCACAACTAAGCCGCAAACACCAGGCATTCCTGATTGTAAAATAACTTTACTAGCTTGGGTTCCTTGGACTTCTTGCTGTGCTTGCGCTTGCGCCTCGATTTTATCCAACTGGCGTTGTTTTTCTCGTTGTTCAAAAAGTAACCGTTTTTGGGTTTCCTGTTGGATTTGCAGTTCTTGCTCTGTAGCTGAGAGATTTTGGGCTAAATTTTGGATGGGTTCGTTAGAGGTGTTAAATTCCGTTTCAACTCCACTACACTGAGTTTGTTTTTCTGCTAATAGCGGTTCGTCGCGTTCAATTAACTGGGTTTGCTCTTGGATCAGCCGCTGTAACTGATTATTGCGTTCCCTGAGTTGGGCTTGTTCGGTGCGTTGCGGTTCTAGAGTGTGCAGTAAAGCTTCAATTTGACGGTTGAATGCCGTTTGTTGCTGCACCCACGCTTCTGAAGCTGAGGCGATTTCTGCTGCGGCTTGGCGGGAAGTTTGTAGCGCTTGCTGTGTTTCATCCCTTTGTTGCTGACAATAGACAATAGATTGCCCCTCTACAATTTGTGTTTCGGCAATTTCTTCTAGGGAATGACGGTGTTTTTGAATCTCTTGCTGAGTTTGAGCTAGACGTTTTGCAGTTTCTTGGGAAGCTGTTTGTAATTCCGTTAGCTGACGCTGGAGTTGTTTACGTTCTGCTTCTTGGGTGGCGAGGGTAGATTGTACTGCCAAAAGTTCATCTTCTCCCAATGCTTTTACGTGGGCATTGAGTTGTTCAAGTTGATCTGTTTTTTCAACGATTTGGGAATTTAGGTTTGTGAGTTGGGTAGTGAGTTCACTAAAATTGCGATCGCCTGTTTGAATTTCGTTAACTAACTTTTCTTGTTGTGCTTGTAGCGATCGCCATGATAAAACAGCTTCCCAAGATTGTTTAGCGAGAAATTCCGTGCGGAGTTTTTGATATTTCTCAGCTTTCGCCCGATCTTGGGAAAGGCGATCGCGCTGTGCAGTTAATTCCGTTTCAATAATCCGACAGCTATCTTCTTTTTCCTTCACCTCGTCTAAAGTTGATTTGGCTTGGATAATTTTGCGATCGAACGCCGCCACCCCAGCTAATTCATCAATAATTTCCCGGCGTTCCCGCCCATTCATCGAGATAATGCTGGTGACATCCCCTTGCAGTACCACATTGTAGCCTTCAGGATAAACCCGGAGATTACTTAGTTCTCCGTGTAATTCTGTCAATGTGCAAGGTACACCATTTATATAATAATTCGATGTGTAAGTCCCTTGGTGAGTTACTCGTAGCCTTCTAGTAACACTCCATTCAGTTGGGGACTGGCGACTGGCGACTGGGGAGTGGGAATTCTCCAGTTCTTCATCTACTTCCTCCCTTTGTGGCTTTACATCTTTGTGTGAGATTTCATCGGACAAATCAAATGTCACTGTGACGCTAGCCTCAATCGAAGCACGTCCTTTAGCCGTTTGAGTATTATTTACCAAATCCGGTAAACGTTCGGCTCGCATTCCCTTAGAACTGGAGAGTCCCAGGCAAAAGAGCAGTGCATCTAAGATATTAGACTTACCCGAACCATTTGGCCCAGATATGACAGTACACCCCGGTAGCAAAGGGACAGAGGTAGTGCCACCGAAGGATTTGAAGTTCGTAAGTTCCACGCGCTTGATGTGCACCATAGGCGCTGGTTCCCTGGGCTAATGAAGAACAAGTGTATCAACTTATTAAAAATTCGCAAGAGGGTAAAGACGATAATTGAACACGATCGTAGACGCGTTGCGGTGAACCTGCAAGCTTTATCCGAAGGCTTAACGCAGGCGATCGCTCAGTTTAGGGCAAAAATTTTGATATCGCAAACTCATCATCAAAATTTTCCCAGAGCAGATAATATCATGTATGACTGATTACTTGTAATTCAAAAATCTCTACATTTGCGTGTCTTTGCGTCAGTCCTAATTACAACTATTCAACCGGACACAATCTCAAAATAGTTTAAGTGCTAAGGATAACCAGTTGGTATAGTTTTAATCATCTCTTCTGTATCTGTCGTTGTCAGTTAACCGTGACAACGAAGCGTTGCATTTTTATCTTAGGATATAACTAGTTTGAAATAAGCTCAAGACATTCTTACACCGTAATGTGACCTGCTAAGGAACATAGGGCAGCAAGGTAAAAAAGTAACTTAACCAAATGGTAAAGGATATTAAAAGCACCAAATGAATTTATAATATAGTAATCTTTACAATTGGAAAAACGTAGAAAGAAAGTCTTCTTTACTACTTAAATCTGCTGTCTGTGATTTGATTCTTAACCCCCAAATATTTGTAGAACTTAGTAATGAAGAGATTAATTAAAGGTCTGCGCGAATTTAAATCTAGCTATTTTTCGACACATCAACAATTATTTGAGCAGCTTTCACACGGTCAAAAGCCCAGGGTCTTATTTATTACCTGTTCTGATTCGCGTCTCGATCCAAATCTAATTACACAAGCCCAAGTTGGTGAATTATTTGTGATTCGGAATGCAGGTAACATCATCCCACCTTATGGGGCAAGTAATGGCGGTGAAGGTGCGACAATTGAATATGCTGTTCAAGCTTTAGATATTCGCCAAATTATTATTTGTGGTCACTCTCATTGCGGTGCAATGAAAGGATTAATGAAGTTACACAATCTCAGCGATGAAATGCCGCTTGTACATGATTGGCTTAAATATGCAGAGGCAACTCGAAGGCTAGTTATAGACCACTACAGCCACTACGACGAAGAAGAATTGCTAGAAATTATGATTGCCGAAAATGTTCTTACTCAAATTGAGAATTTGCGGACATATCCAGTGATTCACTCTAAGCTTTATCAGGGAGAACTCAGCATTTATGCTTGGATTTATCACATTGAAACAGGAGAAGTTTTCGCATACGATCCCCAGAAGCACGCTTATGTTCTGCCCCAAAGTCAGGTTGCAGAATTAGAATTAGATGAGTCCTTTAAGGCTCAAGCTCCAAATACTAACATAACAGTAGGTTCTCCTCGAAACCAGCAGAATGATGTTCAACCTTATGAGAAACAATCTGTTTCTCCATTTGAGTGGTTTCCAATGAGACGCCTATCTCCAGAGCAAATGGAGCGAATTTATCGAGGTTCAAATAATAATGGAAGTTGAGAGATGAAAAAGTATAATTTCAAGCATCCTATTATAGGATTGAGGGTGATTTCTTTGACCTTATTTACTCAACTAAAAACCACTACATAAAGCTACTCAATTAATATCAACTACCCATTACTTACTTTTATTTAAGTAAGTAAAAAACAGAGACTTGCACAGATGTAAGTCTCTATTTGGTTTTCGTGCCAATGCTAACTGAAAGCTTCAGTTATTCTTTTAGGACTTTTTTACAGTATCAACTTTTGCTTCTAGCTTCACTGTCTTCACACCTGGAATTTCTTTAGCCAAAGTTTCAGCTTTCTTGAGTTCTTCAACAGAAGCGGCTGTACCTTTGAGGATAATTTCACCCTGTTTGTTTTCAACTTGTAACTTATTGCCTGGTAAGCCTTTATTCAACTTTTCACTAACTTCAGTTTTTAAATCGCTCTTAACTTTGGTTGCTGCGGTTTTTTCAGAATCGGTTTTAACTTTAGTACCTGTACTAGCTGCTAAAGGAGTAGTTTGTGTTTCTGGAACTTTGAGAGTTTGATTTGTTTGGGAAGCTGGTTTCGCTGGTACTTCAGCAGTTTCATTAGTTGTACTAGGAGTTTCCGAACCAGTTTTAGGAGCTTCTTGGCAGCCAAAAGTACCAATTACCAAAATACCACTAACTACTAATAGAATTAGCTTTTTCATTGTCTATCTCCGAATTGAGTACTTGAAGCGGTTAATTGAGATGTGTGTGATGGTGAAGAGCAAATTTAAAAAAACAATTAAAAGTGAAGTAACAAAAATGCCTCAGCAATAGCTCAGGTTACTGAAAATTGAAATTTGGACGATTTCTTGAAGCTAAGATTTTGCGTCCAGTTTTGAGAAATACCAATTCAATTTTCCTGACGGCTACTAACCAGATGCATACAATCTATTGCTCTTTATGAATTTAACGTAGATGCTGAGTAACTCTTTCGATGGTAGACGATGCCACCCCACAGTGGTGACTCGATGTTATCAGATTTGAATCAATTTGGCGATGTCTATGACGAATTTCAAACTTCAGCCTTTTTGCAATCCTATGCCAGCAAACTCACCAACAAAATGTTACTTTATAAAACTATGGCTTACTTACAATGCCTTAAATATCAGGAAATATTAACCAATGCCCTACCTTACTTCGGTTAACGAAATTTTTGCAATTGTTACTGAATATACCAATGCTAAAACATTGTGGATAGATACAGAAGTAGCTGACTATAAAAGTCGTAATCCCCGGTTATCGGTGATTCAGGTATTAGATAATCCTCAAGATATGAGTGGCGATCGCGTCTATGTTTTAGATGTTTTAGATCAGCCTCATATTGTAGCTGAATTTATTGAAAAAATTATGATAAATTCTGCAATTGAAAAAGTTTTTCATAACGCGAGTTACGATCTAAAATTTCTCGGTAGCAAGAAAGCCAAAAATATCACTTGCACTTTGGAAATGGCTAAAAAAATTCCCTACTATCTATTGCCATTACCCAACTACCAACTCAAAACAATCGCTACAGCGCTTTGTAGCTTCAACAATATCGATAAACAAGAACAAAAAAGCGATTGGGGAAAACGCCCTCTAACTGAAGAACAGATAGAGTATGCTTACTTAGATTGTATTTATCTGGCTCAAATCTACTCAAACTTATTAACATTACAAGCCCAAGCCAGCCCCGATTCCGTAACAGAAGATTTAAAAACACTAAGTACTATATACTCACAAATTGAGCAGCAATGCAAGTTATTGAATTCAGAATCTGAGCATTTGCAAGAACGTATAAAAAAAGCCATGCAAGCTCAGAATATATCTGAAACTTCTAATTACAAACTGACTAGCTATGAACGAACCACAATCAAAGCTACTTTTACAGAATTGGCAAGGCTAGCACAAAGTGAAGGTATTAATTTAGATTTTCCGATCGCACTAACTCAAAAGCTCCAAAAAGATTTAGGGCAAAATTTAGAAAAACTCTCTGTAGATATTGAAAAAAGCACCTCTTGGCGGCTAAATCCTAAAACTCAAGAGAGCGATATCGAGGATGAATGAATTGTCTAATATCAATTCGTAATTCGTAATTCGTAATTCGTAATTAATAAAGCTAGACTATATCTGGGTTTTAATATGTTACTTTATTTTAAAAATTGGTATAAATAGCTACAAAAACTAGAGTTTATGGAGTTTTTATTAAGAAAAATCTTCACATTTATTTTAAAAAAGAAAGATGTTATTGTTCATAAAATTATTGTAAAGAAATACAAATATGACAATAGCAAAAAGCCAAAGTGACAAGTTTTATACTTTATATTTCCAGCAAGTTATTTAAGATAACTATTAAATAAATCTTTGGAATATAAAGTAAATTTATTAATTGACTTTAAATCTCTATCAAAAGGTAAGAACTCAGAAGTCAGAATTCAGGAGTCAGAATAGTTAAAGAATCAGAGTCAGATTTGGTAAATGAATATCTTATTAATACTAAACTCCTTAGAAAATCTGACTTCTGACTCCTGGGTGCTGAATTCTTACATCAAAAGTTAAAATAACTATTGAGTGAAAGAATTAAAATTTATATTTTGGCACTAATTGCGTTCAGGTGTTTTGGCAGTTTATATTAAATTATGAAACGGCGTTTATTTAGACAAAAGCTACCAAAGGTAAATCAAGTATTTACCATAGCTGTTTTTACTACATTGACCGCAATTAGCAGTGTTTCTTGCAGCAAGAATGACAATGTTTTAGTGACAGAAATAGGAGTCACTCAACCTAATCGTCGTTCAGCTACAACTTCTGTTGGTGGAGAATTCTATCTTCAGGGAAAGAATCAGCATTTAAACGGCGACTTACAAGCTGCGATCGCTTCATACAGTAAGGCAATTAGTCAGAATTCTCAATATAGCGCTGCTTACAATGCGCGGGGATTAGCCTACTTTGATTTGGGAGACAAGGAAAAAGCGATCGCAGATTACAATCAAGCACTCCGCATCAATCCTAACGATGCCGAAGCCTACAATAACTTGGGGAATGCCCGCGCCTCACTGGGAAACAACAGAGAAGCAGTTAAAGATTACAGTGAAGCGATTCGCCTAAATCCTAACTATGCCGAACCCTACAGTAACCGGGGAAATGCCCGCGCCACCAATGGAGACAAAAAAGGGGCAATAGACGATCTTGACCAAGCAATTCTCCTTAACCCCAAATATGCGATCGCTTATAATAACCGAGGAAATGCCCGTGCTGCCAATGGAGATCCTCAAGGTGCGATCGAAGATTACAATCAAGCCATTCGCTTCAATCCTAACTTTGGCCCTGCCTACAATAACCGAGGAAATGCCCGCGCCGCTAATGGAGACAAACAGAGGGCACTTAAGGACTTACAACAAGCAGCAAGCATTTTTCAAAGTCAAGGTAACAACGACTTATACCAACAAGTGATGGATAACATCAAAGAACTTGGACAGTAGGCAAAACCAACCTCTATGGGTATAAAAACCTTAATTTTCTCTTAATCGCACAGAGGTTGGCTTTGTTTGTGTAGCCGCGAATTCCATTCGCCCTGAGTTCTAAGTTTAGGCTTGTTTATGCGTTGACAAAATCACATCCCAGAACCAATGTGAATGCGATCCTCAACTTCCGCAAATTTTTCTACTGCCAGTTGTTCAGTACTCAATAGTGAAACGATAATCGCCACAATAAACGCCAGTGGGATACTGATTAATCCGGGATTTTTTAGAGGAAAGGGTGCAGAAGCGTGCTTGAGAATCGTTACTTGAATAGTAGGTGACAAATAAATCAGCACTAAAGAAGAGACAGTACCTACTAACATACTTGCAACTGCACCATTAGTAGTGAAGCGTCGCCAAAGCATTGATAAAAGCAAAGCTGGGAAGTTTGCACTCGCAGCGATCGCAAATGCTAAACCTACCATATAAGCTACGTTTTGTCCTTTAAACAAAATACCCAGAAATATTGCCACTAATCCCAAAGCCATTGTCGCACCACGAGCCACCTTCAGTTGTTCTGACTCGTCAGCATGACCAGATCGCACCACGTTCACCCACAAATCGTGGGACAATGCAGCTGCACCTGAGAGTGTCAACCCAGCGACAACTGCCAAAATAGTTGCAAAGGAAACAGCCGAAATAAAACCTAAGAAAGCATCACCACCGAGAAATTCTGCTAACATCGGCGCAGCCATATTACCACCAGTACCGATTTGCTTAATCGCATCTTGACCTACTAGCACCATTGCTCCAAACCCCAAAATGAAGGTAAGGAGGTAAAAAACGCCAATAATAGCTGTGGCGTAAGTAACAGAAAGCCGCGCTGCTTTAGCGTTGGGTACTGTGTAGAAACGCATTAGGATGTGGGGTAATCCAGCAGTGCCGAACATCAAAGACATACCTAAAGAGATCGCATCAAAGGGATCGGAAACTAGTTTGCCTGGAGCTAATACACCTGTATATTTCTCAGATGCAGCAGCTAAAAGAGCGATCGGGTTAAAATCAAATCGTGCCAGTACCAAGATAGCTAGTAAGACAGTTCCGCCAAGCAACAAAACTGCTTTGATAATTTGTACCCAAGTGGTGGCAATCATCCCGCCAAAAATCACATAAGCCATCATCACACAACCGACGATGACCACAGCTAATTCATAATCAAAGCCAAACAGTAGTTTGATTAGTTCCCCAGCACCTACCATCTGAGCAATTAAGTAAAAGCTAATTACTACCAGCGTTCCAATTGCAGAGGCAATACGTACAGGTTTTTGCTGCAAGCGATAAGCCACTACATCAGCAAAAGTGTATTTACCTAAGTTACGTAACGGTTCGGCAATTAGAAACATAACAATCGGCCAGCCCACCAAGAAGCCGATAGAATAAATTAAGCCGTCAAAGCCGTTGAGTGCCACCAGCCCAGTGATACCTAAAAAGCTAGCTGCACTCATAAAGTCTCCTGCTAGGGCTAGCCCATTTTGGAAACCGCTAATATTACCGCCAGCTGTGTAGAACTGTGCCGTATTTTTGGTGAGCTTCGCCGCCCAATAAGTAATGCCTAGAGAACTGGCAACAAACAGAAAGAAGAAAGCGATCGCTAATGGGTTAAACTGACCAAGACTGGTAATATCCGCCGCTAGTGGCAGATCGAACCATACACTATTCATGCTTTTTTTGGTTTAGTATTTTGAATTTGGGACTAGAAATTGCTAATAGCTAATTCACTTACGTGTTAGCCTTGCGATTTGGTCATCGTAACTGCTATTTGCCCAACGCACGTAAACAAAAATTAATACCCATGCTGAGACAATTACTAACGCTCCTAATAAAATTCCCAGGCTGAGACCAGGAACTATTAATGACCCCAGCAGCGGCTTATTGAACGCGATTAATAAGATAAAGCCGAAGTAAATAAACATCATGGCTCCACTGAGAATCAGGGATATCCGCCAACGTTCAGCGGCGAGAGCCTGGAGAGCCTTTGTGCGATCGTTCATGTCTTCCTTTAGATTGAGAAGATTAGGTGAGATTGTCTCATTGAAGCTGATTTCTGCGTAATTTTCTTAAAGATTGTTAGTAAATTTATTGCTATATCAGGTGATAAAATTAACTTTGCAAAGTTATATCTCAAAATAACAAGACAATAGCGACTCTATTTTGAGTCAGAGAAACATAAAATTATAGATGCAGTTAGACACAAATAAAGCCGAGCTATTCGGTAATTTGTAATTGTGTTTATAATAGTATTTTTTATAATTAAAAATTTAAATACCTAGCTCATTAATTAAATTTTATATATTAAAAAATAAAATAAATACGTAGTCCCTACCAGGCTTTAAAATTCTTCAAGTGTATAACTTGTTATTCCACTGATGGGGCATTACCAAAATTTATTAAAGTATATTTATCGAAACTAATGATAAGCAGTTGCCACATATATTTTTAAGTAAAAATACTGAATAATATTAGATAGTAATTACTTCAGTAATCTTAACATTGAAGTTAGTGGATATGCTTAGTTACCTTAAAGGCACAACTTGAGTAGCAAGATTACTGTGTTTAATCTAGAAGATTTTTTTTACCTTTCATCTGACCTGTTTTGTATCATCGACCAAGATGGTTTTTACCAGCAAGTGAATCCAGCATGGGAACAAGTGTTGGGATGGAAGGCAGAAAACTTAATCGGGCATCCGTGGCTGGGATTAGTGCATCCAGAGGATATCACAATCAATTATTTGCCAACGGAACCACTGCAACTGTTGCAGTGGGAAAGCCGTTATCTTCATAAAGATGGTAGTTATCGATGGTTGTGTTGGAGTTTATCAACTTCTCAAAAAGGACTCATTTATGCAGTAGGTAAAGACATCAGCCAACAACTGCGGCGAATAGAAGCGTTGCAAACTGAACGGGAAAGCCTTTATAACCTACTCAATCAGTTACCAGCTTTTCTCTATCTGCAACCTAAAGATTACGGGGTGGGATTTTATAACCAACGCTTCCGCGAGGTATTTGGAGACCCGACAGGGAAACGTTGTTACGAAGCGATCGCCGGATTAAAGCAACCTTGTCCTCAATGTCCCACCTTTCGCGTTTTTGACAGTAATGCTCCGCAACTTTGGGAATGGGTGGATAGTAAAACAGATCGGATATATCAGATTTACGATTATCCATTTAAGGATATGAATGGTAAACCGATGGTTGTGGAAATGGGTTTAGATATTACTGCTGTCAAAAAAGCAGAGGCTGCTTTGCGACAAAGGGAGCAGGAATTAACTCTAAAAAATCAACAACTTCAAGAAACCCTTGAACAATTACAAAAGACCCAGGCACAACTAATTAAAACAGAAAAAATGTCTTCTTTGGGACAATTAGTTGCGGGTGTAGCTCACGAAATTAATAATCCGATTAACTTTATTAATGGCAATATTACTCATGCTAAAGAATATATCCAACAATTGCTAAAAATACTACAGCTTTACCAAAAAGAATATCCTCATCCAACACCAGTGATTCAGAAAGGAATAGAAGCGATCGAGTTAGATTTCGTCATTCAAGACCTACAAAAATTACTAAATTCCATGCAAATAGGAAGCGATCGCATTCGCAACATTGTACTGTCGTTGCGGAACTTCTCACGATTGGATGAAGCAGAAATGAAAGCAGTGGATGTTCATCTTTTGTAGTACAATTGTATTTCATAAATATTCAGTCGTGTAGGCATCGCTTGATATATCTGTTCTTAATCGGTTGAAATATGCAATTCAGAGGAACAGCAAGGAACCAGCACGTTATTTTTTCGCAAATTCAGGCTCCGGGTTTGAAATAATCGAAGAGGCGATCGCCTGAATCTGCACGAATTAATGCTACAACTACATCTGGTAAGGTGGCTAAACTGGGGTAAACGAAATAACGCGGTTCCCAACGAGGGCGGAATTTCTCCTTGTAAGCGTGCAGTCCCTGGAAGTTGTAAAAGCGATTCAAATGGTCGTAAAGATAGTGCAATATTTTTTCCAAGCCGCGTGATTCGGGGTTGTCTCCAACTCCAGCAAGGGCTGAAAGACCAAAATTAAAGCTGTCGTAACCACCCTCTTTAAAATGCTGGAGTAGGGAAATAAATAGAAAGTCCATTGTGCCATTTTCAAGAGATGAGCGATGTCGCATCATGTCAATAGTTGCTTCGTTAAGTTGGTACTCCGGGATAATATTGGCAAAGGCGCTAATCTGACCTTCGGGATTATATACCACAGCAATTTCGCACTCTCGCAGGTAAGCTTCGTCAAACCAACCCAAAGAAAATTGTTTTTCTGAACCTTGTGCCATTTTCAACCATTCATCACTCACAGATTTGAGCCGATGCAATAAATCATTGTTGATGGGTGGTTGGTGAAAGTCGATTTGGTATCCTAGCTTAGTTAAACGACTGATTGATGGTCTAAAGTTTTTACCAGCTTTACCTTGTAATGTAAAACTTTTCAGGTCAACGATCGCTTCTTCTCCAATCTTGAGTACCTTATACCCCAACGATTTATAAAGCTCAACATCATCAGGCATGGTTTGGTAAAAGCCAGGATACCAGTCATTACGCTGGCAAAACTGCTGGAAAGCAATAATTGTCTCTTTGCGGTCTTCAATGGGGCCAATGGGATCTCCTAAAGCGATCGCGCCCCGTCCTTTGGGAACATAAGCAATTACACTGTTACCCGAAGGACTGAAATAATAACTTTTATCATTTAAGAGTGTCAGCGCTGCTAAAGAAGAACATCCATATTGCTCGACAATTTCTTTAGCTCTTTGTTGCTCATTTGTAGTTGCTAAATTCCGCCAAAATACAGGTTGCAACAGCATTACTATTGCATAAGTAATAGTAGCTGCGGCAATAACATAGATAGAATTCGCAAAAAATTCTCCAAATTTGCTTTTTGGTTGCAGTCCCCAATTATCCTCGGTGAAGAACATCGCCAAAGTCTGAACTATCGCTTCCCGCCAATTAAAATTCTCGGAAAATTTGCCATCTAACAAGTAAAATCCAATAGTTCCGTATGCCAGGGTAAATAATAAAGCGCCTATCAAAACTCTAACTCCCCGTGCAATGGAAGGACGGTCTGATTGTGCCGTGAAAAAATGGCGCATCAAAATTAATTGCACTAGCAAAACTCCTGAGAGTAGACTTTCTTCATAGTCCAGTCCCTTCAGTAAGTGGCTGCAAATAGAAATTACTAGTAGAGCAATGGTTAGTAACCAGGCTATTCTTTTTCGGCGTAATAAATTAGTAGCAAGTGTTAGTAAAATAAATCCAGTTAATGCTGCAAATATATGACCACTAGCACGAACATCAAATGGTAAAAATTCTTTTAACCAGTGATTCCGTCCATACAGGTTAGGTGTCACGGCTGATAATAAATTTACTACTCCGACTAAACCTGTTAGGAAAGCTGCACTCCAAAGTCCAATCTGAGTTTTTAAATTATTAGTCATTTGTCATTTGTTATTTGTCATTTGTCATTTGCTTTGGAGTTAAAACTCTTAACTCCTATACAGATGCGATTAATCGCGTCTCTACTCTGACTTTTTAAATTGTTCTCCGACATAGGATAGTGAATCTTTAAGATGTTTGTGAAAGTAATTCCAACCTATATCTGCACCAGACAAACCATGACCTCCAGGAAATGCATAAAATACGTGAGCAATGCCTAATTTATTTAAGATTTCGTTGAAAGCTTTAGTAGAAGCTAGCAAATTAGTATCGTTCACACCTGCATCTAGATAAACACGTAATCGCTTCCTATGTTGAACTGGTAGCTGTTGCACAATTTGTTGAGGACTATTTTGTGAGCCGCTATCATCAGTAAAGTAACCGCTATGGCTAAACAAAATCTGAAAGTTGTTGAGATAGCGTAATCCGATATTAAATGCACCCCATCCTCCAGAAGATAGACCTCCTAGCGCCCAAAATTGGGGTTGTTCCAAAGTGCGGTAGCGCGACTTGACAACTTGTACTAATTCTGAGCCAATCAAAGTTCCCACTTTGCCATTCGGTCCATCAAAATAATCGGGGTCGTATAAAGGACTAGAACCGCGATTATCATTACCATCAGGTGTAATTACAATCGATGGCGGTAATTTCCCACTTTGATAAAGTTCATGCAATACGTCTAAAAGTGCATATTTATCAGCATACGCACGAGCATCATCATGACCTCCGTGTAGTAAAAATATCACAGGGTAGCGTTTTTGCGGATTTTTGTTGTAACTAGGTGGCAAAATCACGCCATAGTTACGGACTGCACCCATTGCTTGGGAGTTAAAGGTTGCTAATTGAAATTTTAGCCCAGTAGTTGCCTCTTCTTTGGGTGGGTCTAGTTGTGGCGCACCTAAGATGAATACATAATAATAACCAGCGCTAGTAAGGAGTGCGATCGCTCCTGTCAAGCTAATTAATAATTTATTAATTTTCATATTCTTTATATTCTTTTAACTTTTAAAAAAATCACCTCCATTAGAATTTACTATAATGAATATTTTGAAAAATGGCAGTATAGTTTTTCACCTTAACTTTTAAGTATCAACTGGTCGGCAAAATAGTATTATTTCTACTGGTAGCCCGTCAAGTTGAAATTGATAGGCAAGTAAGTTCGTAGTAAAGACTTTAATTCTTAATTTTCTAAGCACTAAAGTTTTTACTACAAACTTCTCATTACTATAGCAGTCCTAAATCATTTGTAAAATATTTTTGGGGTTGGTCGTCATTAGTCATTAGTCATTTGTCGTTTGTAATCATAAATTGACTAATGACGCGTTGACGGCTGACAGCAGGGTAGGACAAATAAACTAAGGGATCTTCCAACTAAAAAAATACCCACCGCTTTGGTGAGTAGGGGAAGCAGGGGAGAAAGAATCTAATGCTCGTCTTCGCTCATTATCATTAAATAATTTAATTTCTGGAAGTTCCCAATAACGACCATAACAAAAATTTTCACAATTTTATTAGAATTGCTATAGCTTGACAAAGCATTAGAGATTTTCAATTATTTTTAGTATTTTTATTTTGATTAATACTTAAGTTTCTCTTCACCATATTTGCTGTTTCTGAAGCTCGAAATTGTTCGCCGACAAATGTTAAGGAATTTGCTAAATGTTCCCGCCAGTATTTCCAAGTGTGACTGCCAGGAAACTGACGAAATGAATTATAAATTTTCAGATGATTTAGGACTTTACTAAATCGCTCTGCTTCACCGAGTTCATCAGTATCTGATGTGCCCGAATCTAGATATATTTTCAGCTTTCTTTGAGCTTGTGGAGGAATGGTTTTAATATAAGATATTGGGCTATTTGCTGGGCCGCTTTTATCTTGAAAATAGCCACTATGACTAAATAAAATTGAGAACCGATCTAGGTTGTGTAATCCGACATTAATTGCTCCCCAACCACCAGAAGATAAACCACCTATCGCCCAAAAATCTGGATTATTTATTGTACGATAACGGCTTTGGATGACTTTTACTAATTCATCGCCTACGGCTGTAGAGATTTTACCATTAGGGCCATCGATATATTCGGGATCTCGGTAGGGACTAGAGCCACGCTTGTCGTTGCCATCTGGTGTAATGATGATGCTGGGTGGCAACTTACCTGTAGTATAAAGTTGTTCTACAGTCTTGAGAGCTTGTCCCTTACTCTGAATAAACCAACTACTGGGATCACCATGTCCACCGTGTAAGAGAAAGATTACAGGATACCTTTGTTTTGAGTTTTGCTCATAGCCAGGAGGTAAAGAAACGCCATAAGTGCGACTTGCATCCATTACTTTACTATCGTAAGTTTCAAATTTATAAGTTAGAGGAGTCGCCAAGTTGCTAGGCTGGGTTGGAAGAACGGAAGGCATTGTTTGTAAATCTTGCTGTTGCGGTGGTTTTGCGACGACACCTTGGGAAAAATTACAGCCAAATAGGGTTAATACTGAAAATAACAAGAAAATTTTAGATTGTTTGTAGTTCATTTTTGAAAAGTATTGGTTAAACAGAACATTATTAAGTAATTGGTGCTTGTTTTCAAAAGTTTATGCAAATAATATGTCGATACTGTGTCAACAGGATGGAAACTTTGCGACTGGTTGTAAATTAAAAGTCAAGAGTTAGGATAAGTTTCTTCATAATGCTTAAAAAGCTGCAATTCAATTTGAGTTCTTTGTTTGGCTTGTTACTGCTGGTGCTTTCCCTGTGGGCGATCGCTAATGAATTACATCAGTATAATTATCGTGATATCCTCAACTCTCTAGCTGCTATTCCCAAAAGTCGCTTAAGTTGGGCAATTTGGCTGACAGCTTTCGGCTATCTAGTGATGATTGGGTACGATATCTTAGGTTTTAACTACATTAATCGTTCCCTAAGTTGGAATAAGATAGCTTTCACTAACTTTATTAGCTCTGCATTTAGTAATACCATCGGTTTTGCCTTGCTAACTGGCAGTGCTATCCGTTATCGATTTTATGCTAGTTGGGGAGTATCAGCAGTGGCGATCGCTCAAGTAATTGCTTTCGCCAATTTTACTTTTTGGTTGGGGATGTTTGCTGTTGCAGGTTTCTTATTTATCATCAACCCCCTCAAGATTCCCACTCAATTACATTTACCTTTTGCTACTGTGCGTCCCATCGGCGTAATTTTTTTACTATTAGTTGCGGCTTATTTACTAGGAAGTATTTTTATTAAACAACCATTAATAATTCGTGGATATGAATTTCGATTTCCTTCTTTTAACATATCCCTAGCTCAAATAGCAATTTCTAGTTTTGACTGGATTCTGGCGGCGGCAGTTCTTTATGCTTTACTTCCTAGCAATATATCTTTGTCATATCTAGACTTTTTAGGCATTTATTTACTAGCGATGTTTGCAGGTGTGATTAGTAATGTCCCTGGAGGTTTGGGAGTATTTGAAACTATAATTTTGCTGATTCTTTCTTCAAAAGTTTCGGCGGCGGTAGTTTTGGGTTCAATGTTAGCTTATCGGGGAGTCTATTATTTCTTACCTTTGCTGATTGCGGCAGGTTTGCTGGGAATATATGAAATTAAATTTAGAGTCAGGGATTAGGTTTTTATAACGCAAAGGGATGCAGAGGTAAGCGCAAAGGTACACAGAGGTTTTGTTGGGAGTCGTTCCTTAATTTTTTTATAATTTATTTTGTTAGTTGTTCTTCATCACTTGTTTAGAGGCTGTTAGACTGAGAACCATAAGTAAAATTTCGTATGTTTTGGCGAATTTATGGAGCCAGTATCACTGACAGCAGCTGCGATCGCCACTTTGGTAATCACCAAAGCCTTTGAAAAAACTGGTGAAATCATCGGCGAGAAGGCTTGGGATGAAGGTGAAAAGTTGTTAGTTTTGCTCAAACGCAAGCAACCTAGCACGGCGAAGGTTATTGAACAGGCTAAAACGCAACCTTTAGATTACAATCAAGCTTATCTTATTGGGCAGCAGGTAGAGGAAGCGGCAAAGAAAGATCCTGAAATTGCTTAAGCAGTGGAAGCTGTAGCTAATGAGGCACAACCTCAACTTACGAACACTATTATTGAAAATTGGCAGGGGATAAATATTAAAGGTGGAACTAATACCATTTCTGGTAACACCTTAAACTTCTGACTACCGTCGCCCGAACGGGAACGGGTAAAGTTAAATCTCTCTACTGGAATACCGCAAAATTTGCCCCTGAGTGGGGTGGTGGAATTTGTCGGGCGTGAAGAGGAATTGCAAAACCTCCACCAACTTTTGCAGGATAATAAACAAGTTGTGATCGCAGCTATTGCCGGGATGGGTGGAGTTGGTAAAACAGAACTCGCCCTGCAATATGCCATCCAGCAACGCGAAATATATAACGGTGGGCTTTGCTGGTTGCTGGCAAAAACTGGGGATGTGGGCATTCAAGTTGTGCAGTTTGCCAGAACGCAGTTTGATTTAAAGCCACCAGAAGATTTTGATTTACTCGCCCAAGTACAATACTGTTGGCGGCGTTGGCGTGAAGGTGATGTGCTGCTAGTGCTGGATGATGTAAGCGATTACGAGCAAGTTAAGCCTTATTTTCAGTCCCTACCATCTCGGTTTCAAGTGTTGATGACTACACGCCAGGAGTTGGGACGCATCGCACAGTTATCTTTGGATGTGCTGCAACCAGAAGCGGCGCTGGAGTTATTAAAATCTTTGCTTAAAGAAACACCAGAGCGAATTGAGCGAGAATTAGCTTTAGCAAATCAGTTGTGTGAGTGGCTGGGATATTTACCTTTAGGCGTGGAATTAGTGGGGCGCTATCTGGCGCGGAAACAGGATTTATCTTTAACAGAAATGTTGCGGCGGTTAGAGAACAAGCGATTAGATGAGCGTTCTCTCTCTAAATCTAAGTTGGAAGACGACATGACAGCACAACAAGGTGTGTTAGCAGCCTTTGAGTTGAGTTGGCAAGAATTAAAGGACGACGATAAACAATTGGGTTGTTTATTGAGTTTATTTGCAGCCGCACTCATACCTTGGAAGTTGGTGGAACAGTGTTTACCAGAGGAAGATGCCGAAGATTTAGAAGAAATTAGAGATGATCGCTTGCTGAATCTGCACTTACTCCAACGCAAAGGTAAGGGAATTTACCAATTGCATCCACTATTGCGGCAGTTTTTCCAATACAAGTGTACAGGTTTAGAAAAGGCAGAAGAACTTAAGCGATCGCTTTGCCGGGTAATGATAGCAGTTGTTAAAAATATTCCTCAAACTCCCACCCTTAAACAAATCACCGATGTCACACCTGCAATACCTCATTTAGCTGAAGTAACGAAAAATCTCATTCAATATGTCAGTGATGATGATTTAATTTGGGCTTTCACCAGTAATGCTAAATTTTACAGTGGTCAAGGTTTATATAACCAAGCTTTACCTTGGTATGAGCAGTGTTTAGAAGTCACTAAAAAGCGCTTGGGTGAAGAACATCCAGATGTCGCAGAAAGTCTTAACAACCTAGCGTTTCTCTACGACTGCCAAGGTAGATACAGCCAAGCCGAACCCCTTCACATCCAAGCTTTGGCACTCTGGCGCAACCTGCTGGGTGAAGAACATCCAGATGTTACACAAGGTCTCAACAACCTAGCGTTTCTCTACGACTGCCAAGGCAGGTACAGCGAAGCCGAACCCCTTTACATCCAAGCTTTGGCACTCAGGCGCAAGCTGCTGGGTGAAGAACATCCAGATGTCCCAGAAAGTCTGAACAACCTAGCGTTTCTCTACGACTGCCAAGGCAGGTACAGCGAAGCCGAACCCCTTTACATCCAAGCTTTGGCACTCTGGCGCAAGCTGCTGGGTGAAGAACATCCAGATGTCGCAGCTAGTCTTAACAACCTAGCGGTACTCTACAACTTTCGAGGCAGATACAGCCAAGCTGAATCCCTTCACATCCAAGCTTTGGCACTCAGGCGCAACCTGCTGGGTGAAGAACATCCAGATGTCGCGCTTAGTCTCAACAACCTAGCGTTTCTTTATTGCTCTCAAAGCAGATACAGCCAAGCTGAACCCCTTTTCATCCAAGCTCTGGTACTCTATCGCAAGCTGCTGGGTGAAGAACATCCATCTGTTGCACTTGGTGTCAACAACCTAGCAACACTCTACAACTTTCAAGGCAGATACAGCGAAGCCGAACCCCTTCATATCCAAGCTTTAGCACTCAGGCGCAAACTGCTGGGTGAAGAACATCCAGATGTCGCAGTTAGTCTCAACAATCTGGCAAAACTGTACTATTTACAAGAACGCTATACGGAACCTGAACCATTGTATCTGCAAGCATTGGAGATTTGTGAGCAACGATTAGGGGTGAATCATCCCTGGACTGTTAAGTGTCTTGAAAATCTAGCAAATCTTCGCGATCGCCTCCCCCCAAATCCAGAATAAGCTAGTTTTGTGCAAAGCGTACAGTGATAAAACTGAAAAGTGCGTTAGCGTTCGCGTTGGCAAAGCCTCTCGAAGAGAAGCTCACCGAAGGTATCGCCTAAACTAAAATTCATATTGAACTAAGTAAAAATGCGATTTTATTTACTCAAAATGAGCTTTCACTTACTCAAAAGCAGCTTTTGCTTTCTCATTTTGGTGTTTTCCGCAAGCAAAATAAGCTTTGACTTACTCAAAAGCAGCTTTTGCTTTCTCATTTTAGTGTTTTCCGCAAGCAAAATAAGCTTTGACTTACTCAAAAGCAGCTTTTACTTTCTCATTTTGGTGTTTTCCGCAAGCAAAAGCAGCTTTGACTTACTCAAACCCCAGTTTGCTTACTCATTTAAGTAATTCACGCATTCATTTTGGTATATCATTGAGCCGAAAGAAAAGCGATCGCTTAAAAGCAATCCATTCCAACTGATCTATCCATTCTTCTGCCTCAGTAGTCTCCCAAACTAGCCCCAAATATATCCACCTTCTGACCAATGTGCTTCTAAATGAGTTGGCATACTAGCGCGATTATCTGTCACTAACAGCCGTTGAGATAATTGCAGATAACACAGTACGTCAGTTAATAAAATTCTCCCTTCTATACGGGCTTTAATTAAAATTTCATTATCTGGTAGTCTTTGCAAACCTTCATCGCGTAAATGCACGACATCATAACCATCGCCACGCAAGCAAGATACAGTGCGTAGTGAAATTCCCATATCTACCAAAAACTTCATTTTAGTGGTTAAGCAATTTTGAATGGATAAACCCGTTCTTGAGTCAACCACGCTGCATAAAGTAGAGATTAACGAATATCCTCTGCTTCTAAATCAGGATATTCTTCTAAAATTTCTTCTACAGGTTTTCCATTAACTACCAAATTGACTAATAAAGAAACCGGAATTCGCATTCCGCGAATGCAAGCTTGTCCACCCATAATACTAGGGTCAAATGTAATTCTATCTAGACCTAACATAAAATTATCTCTCCAAAATCTCTCTCAAAAACTAACTTCAATCCACAGCAAACG
The DNA here is from genome assembly GCF_036917575.1 of Nostoc sp. Lineage (GTDB taxonomy): Bacteria > Cyanobacteriota > Cyanobacteriia > Cyanobacteriales > Nostocaceae > Nostoc. Next base: position 38,009 of record NZ_JBALDC010000045.1, read on the forward strand.
CTATTCTATAAATCAGTATCCCTCAAATCCTAAAGTTTCAACTATGATAGCTTCGCCCCAACAAAACTACGTCACCGTTGAAGAATACCTGCAAGTAGAGGAACAAAACAATATCAAGTATGAATATATAGACGGCTACATCTACGCAATGGCTGGAGCGCTAGATTCACACGTTACAATTGCTCTTAACCTGGCATCTTTCCTCCGTAATCATCTGCGCGGCTCTGGTTGTCGTGTTTACATTGCTGACATGAAAGCCAGAATTGAATCTTTGAATCGCTTTTATTATCCCGATGTGATGGTTACTTGCGATCGCCGAGATCAACAAACGCCAGGTTATAAAAGATTTCCCTGTTTAATTGTCGAAGTTTTATCTAATTCTACTGAAGCCTTTGACCGGGGCGACAAATTCGCCGATTATCAAACCCTGGAAAGTCTGCAAGAATATGTTTTAATTAATACAAAACGTCAACGAGTTGAGTGTTTTCGACGCAATGAGCAAGGGTTGTGGGTTTTACAATCCTACACAGCAGAACATCAATCATTTCGACTCAATAGCGTTGATTTTGAGGAAACAATGGCAGCACTCTACGAAGATGTAGTTTTTGAATAGTCAATTATGATCGGGCATTCGCCACGATATTTAGTAAACTATATAACTGATAAGCCTTGAAGGCTTCCTTACCAGGCGGAAGCGTTAATGAAAGCAGGCACAATTGATTAAATAAAAAGTTATGGCGCTCATAGTTCAGAAATACGGTGGTACATCTGTCGGTTCAGTGGAACGTATTCAAGCTGTTGCACAGCGTGTTTATAAAACTGTTAAAGCTGGAAACTCTATTGTTGTAGTGGTTTCAGCAATGGGCAAAACCACCGATGGACTCGTCAAACTAGCTACTGAAATTTCTCCAAATCCTAACCGCCGGGAAATGGATATGCTGCTTTCTACTGGCGAACAAGTAACTATTGCCTTACTCAGTATGGCTTTGCAGGAACTCGGACAGCCTGCAATTTCTATGACTGGCGCTCAGGTAGGAATTGTTACTGAAGCTGAACACAGCCGCGCTCGAATTTTGCATATTGAAACTACTCGCCTCACTCGCCACATAAATGCAGGTAAAGTAGTTGTAGTAGCTGGCTTCCAAGGTATATCCAGCGTCGGAGAGATGGAAATTACGACTTTAGGGCGTGGTGGTTCCGACACCTCAGCAGTGGCGATCGCAGCCGCATTAAATGCGAATTTTTGTGAAATTTATACAGACGTTCCAGGGATTCTTACTACAGACCCCCGCTTAGTTGCTGAAGCGCAATTGATGGATGCCATCAGCTGCGATGAAATGTTGGAATTAGCTAGCTTGGGCGCAAAAGTGCTGCATCCCCGTGCTGTGGAAATTGCCCGTAACTACGGTGTTCCCCTTGTAGTTAGGTCTAGCTGGACGGATCAACCAGGAACTTGGGTGACATCAGCCAAACCCCAAGGGCGATCGCTAATTAATCTAGAAATTGCCCGTCCTGTAGATCATGTAGAATTTGACACTAACCAAGCAAAGGTCGCTTTGTTGCGCGTCCCCGATAAACCAGGTGTTGCAGCCAGGTTATTTGGCGAAATTTCTCGGCAAAAACTAGATGTAGATTTGATTATTCAGTCAGTTCACGAAGGTAACAGTAATGACATTGCCTTTACGGTGACAACACCAATACTAAAACGGGCAGAAGCAGTAGCAACAGCGATCGCCCCAGCACTGCGGAGTCAATCTAACCCCAAATTTGACGAAGCCGAGGTAATGATAGAACGTAACATTGCCAAAGTCAGCATCGCAGGTGCAGGAATGATTGGCCGTCCTGGTGTTGCTGCAAAGATGTTTGCCACATTAGCTGAAGCTGGCGTGAATATCCAAATGATTTCCACCAGCGAAGTGAAAGTCAGTTGCGTAGTCAATGCCGCAGAATGCGATCGCGCCGTCTTAGCACTCCGCAGTGCCTTTGAAATCGAAGCAGGGGAGCAGAGAAGCAAGGAAGCAGAGGAGAGTCCATACCTAGATTCTCCTCTGCCTAATTGTCCCCCAGTTCGCGGCGTTGCCCTTGATTTAAATCAAGCGCGTCTTGCGATTCGCCAATTGCCAGATTGTCCGGGGATGGCGGCAAAGTTGTTCGGATTATTAGCACAACATAATATCAGCGTTGATATGATTATCCAATCTCAGCGCTGCCGGGTGATTGATGGTGTTCCCAGACGAGATATTGCTTTTACAGTCTCGCAGATAGACGGGGAAAATGCTAAAGAAATGCTTACCCAAGTAGCGGCAGAATTAGGATGGGGTGAAGTTGTTTTAGATCGTGCGATCGCTAAGGTGAGTATTGTCGGTGCAGGTATGATCGGACAACCAGGTGTTGCTGCTAAAATGTTTGCAGCTTTAGCCCAACAAGAAATTAATATTCAGATGATTGCCACTTCAGAAATCAAAATTAGTTGTGTTGTGGCGCAAGAGCAAGGTGTTAAAGCTTTGCAAGCTATTCATGCAGCCTTTGAACTAGCTGGTAGCGAGAAATTTGTCGTTCCAGTATAAAACCTGAATTAATCAGCTTTCAGCTTAAATCCCTCTCCCAAGCTTGGGAGAGGGACTTTGAAATATACACGCGGTGGCAGCCCACGCATCAATCTCATTTGAATTCGCTTAATAAATAAATATTTACAGCAGTTTGCAAGTAAATCAGGTACAAGATGTAAAACTCAATATTAGATAAAAATCGTTTTTACCTTCTGCTTCTTCCCTATAACACGTAAGCTATAATCAAACAATTTATCAGACTATAACTTATATTGATGAATAGTCATTTTTTAGATGGACATTATCAAATACTAAAAGTTCTCAAGGATGGGGAAAAAGAAAAAACCTATCTAGTTGAAGATGTTAATCTTTTTGGCAGCCAATTTATAGTAAAGCAGTTACGTTCTTCTAGTAGCAATTCTCAATCTTTAACAATTTTAAGCCGCTTGTTTGCCGATAATGCAGCAACTTTAGAAAAGTTGGGACAGAAAAATGACCAAATCCAAAAACTCATTACTTCTTTTGAAGAAAATGAAGATTTTTATATAGTTCAAGAATTCATACCCGGTAATCCTTTAACTGAGGAAATTATTCAGGGACAACCTTTAAAAGAAAATGAAGTAATTAGTCTTTTGTCAGAGATATTAGAAATTTTAGTTGTTGTACACAGCTATGGCATGATTCATCGGAATATCAAACCAGCAAATCTTATCCGTCGCGAATCAGATAAAAAGTTAGTTTTGATTAATTTAGGTACTTTTAATGAAGCAATCGATAATACTGTTGACAATTCTGAGTATATGTCTAGAGAACAAATTAACGGCAACCTCAAATACAACAGTGATATATATGCTTTAGGTATGGTTGCGATCGCAGCATTAAAAGGTTTACCTACAAAGGAAATATCTAATTTACGAAGTCAGAAAAATAAGCTAACGGGTGAAATACTTTGGCGCGATAAAAATTTAAAAGTTAACAGAAAATTAGCAAAAATTATTCATAAAATGGTGCGTTTTGATTATCGTAAGCGCTACCAGTATGCAACCGAAGTTTTAGACGACCTGAAAAATTTCACAAATGCTGATGACAATCAACAAAAACACCATCAGAAAAAATTATTATTAGTTTTAGCGGGGATAGCTGGCTGTATTACTCTTAGTGTGGCAGCTTGGCAATTGAGATCGCCAAAATTTGTAAATGATGCCCAACAAACATTATACCAAGAGGGAGTAAATAAATATGAGTCAGGAAACTATGAAGGAGCAATTGCAGATTTCAATCAGATTATTGAATTAGATCCGCAAAACGCTTTGGCTTATAATCGGCGAGGTGATGCTTATTATCGATTAGGAGATTACGAGCAAGCACAAGCAGATTCTAGTCAAGCTATTTTACTCGATCCTCAAGATGCTAATGGCTATTTTGACCGAGGATTTGCTTTTTCGGAATTAGGCAAAAACAAAGAAGCGATCGCAGACTATACCCAAGCAATAAAGTTAAATTCCAAAGATGCTTATGCATACTATGGACGAGGATTAGCTTATGCTCAATTGAAGGATAATAAAGGCGCACTTGGAGATTTTAGCAAAGCGATCGCCCTCAAACCTCAGTATACCGAAGCTTATTTGCAACGAGGTATTCTCCACCGCCGCCTCAAACAAAGACTTGAAGCAATCCAAGATTTTGATAAAGTAATTAAGATTAATCCTAGCGATGCTAAAGCTTATTATCAAAGGGGTTTAACTCAATCTATTAATCAACAAAAATATGAAGCAATTAAAGATTACACAGATGCAATTAATATCAATCCCAAATACATAGAGGCTTATCTGAATCGCGGTGATATTTATAGCGATTTGGGAAATCAAGTAGAAGCTACTGAAGATTACAACACTATTTTACAAATAGATCCTAAATTTATTGCAGCTTACATTCACAGAGGTATTCACCGCTTTTCCTTTGGAGATTATAAAGGTGCTATTGAAGATTATACCGCAGTGCTGAAATTAGATACAAATAATATAGCAGCTTACAACAACCGTGGTAATGCTTATCTGGAACTGGGAAATAAAAAAGCTGCAAATCAGGATTATTCACGAGCGATCGCAATTAGTCCTAACAATGCCTTAGCCTATTATAACCGGGGTGTGATTCGCACCAAGCAGAAAAATAAATCGGGTGCGATCGCAGATTTCAGAAAAGCCGCAAAACTATTCCAACAGCAAGGGGAACAAGATAGTTATCAAGATGCACAGCGAGAAATAGCAATTCTGCAAAATAAGTCAGCGCCAGCGAAAAATACACGCCCGAAATCTGGGAAAATAGAAAAAAACTGAGTTATTAGTCAATAATGTGTTTTATATTACAATTTTACCACTAATGCTTTATCAAGCTAGTTTTTAAAGTTAATAGTAAGTACTTTAGTACTTCTTACGATGAGTCACAGTATTTTTTAACGACTCAATTTGGATTGCTATATGCTAATTCTCCTGACTTTTTATCCAGATAACCTGGAAATATTCACAAACAGGGATGTCGATACGGTACTGAAAAGAATTGATGGTTCTCATAATATTTGGTTACGCTGTATTCACTTCCGCGATCGCACTGGAACAGCTAGAATTATCAAGCACTTTGGACTCAATCCATCTCGTGTTAACATGATTTTCAACCATTCACCTGTAGGAATTGATGAAAATATAGAAGATTGTTTATTTGATAGCTATGAAATCCTAACTCCTCAAATCAAAAATAATGAGTTTGAGGTTGTACGGGGTAATATTGTAGTTGGGAATAAATTTATTATCACTTTTGAAATTACTGAGCTAAAAGTTTTCAATATTTTAACTAATCATCTGCAAAAAAGAACTATAGATATTCAAAAGCTGGGAATTGACTATCTTTTTTATCTCATATTTAAAGATATTTTGAATAATTATGAAACTGTATTTACCTATATTTCTAGAAAACTTGATGATTTAGAAGATGAGGTTTTAGACAATTCTGGTAATGAATCAACGTATCAGAAAATTGCTACAATGAGGCAATCTACTCGTTCTGGACGCCGTAATTTTCAAAGCATCAAGTTACTTATGGCTATTATGGATAATGAAGATTTTCAATGGGTTAGCCAGCCAGTGAAAGAATTATTCAATCAAGAATTGGTTCATCACGTTGATAAACTCTGGCAAGAATATCAAGCTTTAAGAGCGTGGATGTCAGAATTAATGGAAATTCAACGTGATAATATTGCAAGCAAAACAGGTGAACGAATTAATCGCCTAACCATCCTATCAACAATATTTTTACCAATTACTTTTATGTCTGGTTTCTATGGTATGAATTTTAAATATATGCCGGAATTAGAGCAACCATTGGCTTATCCTGCGGTGATCTGTATGATGGTATTAATTGTGATTAGCAGTATTATTTATGCTAAAAAACAACGTTGGTTGTAGTATCTATCAAGTTTCTAATAAACAATTATCAATTTATTAAAAAAGTTGTGGTTATAAGCCTGTCGGTTTAGAGGTTGTTTGAAAAGTGGTTGACTGTGATTTTATTCACTATTTCGAGCATAGCGATCGCTAATACCCAATTAGACCTGGAGTTTTAAAGCTTGTAACTTTTTAAACTGAAATAAATATAATTAACTCGATCGAAACTTAGAATCTGACAAATGACGTGAAATCAACCCATGAGTGACTTAGTTTTTCTACCCGCTCATCAACTTGCTCAGATGATTCGCGATCGCCAAGTCTCTGCTGTCGAAGTGTTCGATGCTTACCTGGCGCAGATTTATAAACACAACTCAAAGTTAAACGCGATTTGCACGTTAGACGAAGACAATGCTCGTACCAGAGCAAAGCTTGCAGATGAAGCCCTAGCTAGAGGAGAACACTGGGGCGCTCTGCACGGTGTCCCTGTGACAATTAAAGATATTTTTGAAACAGTAGGACTCCGTACCACAGCAGGTTACATTCCTCTCAAAGACTACATTCCTCAACAGGATGCCACTGTTGTTGCAAGGCTGCGGACAGCAGGAGCCATTATCCTTGGAAAAACCAACATGGCAGAACTGGCTGGTGATTATCAAAGTACAAATTCTCTGTTTCCACGGGTAAATAATCCCTGGAATCTTGAGTATACAGCAGGTGGCAGTTCTGGAGGTAGTGCTGCTGCTGTTGCAGCCGGACTTTCACCATTAGATATAGGTAACGATATTGCAGGTTCCGTGCGCCAGCCTGCGACTTTCTGCGGTGTGTATGGCTTAAAGCCAACAGATCGCCGTATTTCCACCGCCGGAAGTATCCCTGAAGTACCGGGAATGCCGCTATGCTTGCGACAAATGTTGACTATTGGCTGTTTTGCGCGATCGCTCGAAGATATTCGCCTTTGTTTCTCGCTGATCGCTGGTGCGGATCTGCGTCGCCCAGATGTGCCGCCGATTCCCCTTGATACTCCATCAGGCAAGTCTTTGCAGGATCTTAAAATTGCTTGGATCGATCAATGGGTAGAGGTTCCCGTTGCTGCGGAAATTCGAGGTGCAGTGCAGACAGTGGTGCAAAAACTTGCTCAAGCAGGTACTCATGTTGAACGCTGGCTTCCCAAAGATTTTGATTTATCGACAGTGTGGAACCTCTGCGGACGGATGGAAGCATATATCAACAATTACGCCCAACCCAAGGATCGCTATAATGTGCTACGCAGCTTAGAGTTACTCTTTCGCACGGCAACTCAAGGCGACAAAAAATTGCGAAAATTGGGGAATTTCAGTAGCTTTCTGCCAGAACTTTTAAATCCCAGCTTAAAAGGATATTTTGAGACACTCACCGAACGCGATCGCTTCATTGCCCAAATCGATGAAGCTCTAGAAGCGTGGGATGTATGGCTCACTCCTGTGACAGCAACTCCTGCATTTACCCATTGTCCGGCTTGGAGCGCTATTGATATAGACGGCAAATCCTATCCTCATGCGGTGGCAAACGGAGCTTACACTATGCCATTTAATCTCAGTGGTCATCCGGCGGTGGTGATTCCGATTGGGCAAACTCACAATGGCTTGCCGATTGGAATCCAAATTATTGGCAAGCGATGGCGCGAGATGGAATTGCTAGCGATCGCTCAAGAACTTGACAAAGCGGTTGGTGATTTCCGCCATCCATCAGCCTATTTTTAACCGGATGTGATATCACGGTAAGTTAAAAAACTCAAACAACCCAGTCGCCGAAATAACAAATGCGTTCGCTCGTTTAAATGTATGCACTGATCTGGAATCGATACCTAATAATGAAGGCTATCAAGGGTAATTTTTGGCAGAATTTTACAATTAGTTATTCTAAAAATTCCTACTTCTTTTTCTAATATGTGCTTGAAACCCTTGATCTTTTATTTTCAGTTTTCAATAAGTATAAGCTTTGTAGCACAGATATTATTAGTGGGATAGGTTTACCAATTTAAAAAAATAATGTGACAAATACAAGCCTATAAATCTAGATAAAATTTAGCTTTTTGAATTTTAATTAGTATTTAGAGGGGAGTGGTACTGATACCGCGCACAAAAATATCTACACAGGTTTCAATATAGTCTTCACAGCTATAGCTGCCTTGATTGAATTTTGCACTGCGGCATAGCATTCCAGCCAATAGCATTCCTGTAAACATATCGACAACCGGAAATGGATCGAGGTCTGCCCTGACAGTGCCTAGTTTCTGACTCGATTGCAGGTAAGCTACTAGTTTTTGTGCTAACGGCTTGGCAGCTTCTTGAATCACTTGTTTAGCTGCCTCTGGATGACGTTTAGCTTCTCCAATGAAGGTACGAATTAAGTCCTCCTGTGTCTCTAGCATAGTATTGTAGAGATGAGCATACCGTTTTAAATCAATTTTTAGATCCTGTGTCCACACTTCGGGGTATGCAAGGGCTTCTGTCTGGAGTGCCAAGGCATTTTTCATTACTGCTAAGAGAAGTTGTTCTTTGCTAACAAAGTGGCGAAATAAAGTCACCTCATTCACACCAGCAACACGAGCTATTTCACGGGTAGTTGCTCCTTGAACACCTAAACTGGCAAATACCTGTAAGGCGGCTTCTATCAAACGTGTGCGGGTGAGAGTTGATGAACGAATGGTTTTATGCATTTATGCTGGCAAGTACTTCCCTTCCTTTCATCATAGAATATGTAGAAAAAGTGGTTGTAATTTTGGGGAAATAATATTGATGCTAGTATTTTTAAAGTTATTGAAAAGATTTACCTTTTCAAATTGATTTTGGTGTAGTAGCTAATATTTTACTCATTTTAATAACTGGAACAACTATCCCACTTCTTAAATAATGAGGTGCTTTTTGGATGGCAGTAAATCCCAGTCGTAAATAAAACCCTTCAGCATACAGGCTAGCGGTTGTAATTACCTTATCTATACCTTGCTCAGTTGCTTCATCGCAAAAATGTTGAACTAAAGCACGGCCAATCCCTTTACCTTGATATTTCGGATGGACATACAACCCGATTAGTTCATCAACAATGAAACTAGCAAAACCTATAACAACATCTCCCTTGATCGCAACCCAGAAAGATTCTGCTTTCATACTCTTTAAGATATTTGAACCATCAGGTTTGGCGCGGTAATTGCGCCAAGCTAAAAGTTCTTTTTGGGTGTATAAAGTTGCAGGCAGAGCTTTGATAGCAGCAATATGAATTGCACTCAGCACCCACGCATCTGTTTCTTGGGCAGGTCGAAGAGATATTTCGTTAGAATTCATAGGTTCAAGGCTAGCATTCAAATTATACCATTTTGGATTTTAGATTTGAGATTGTGTACTCCTACACAGAAGCAAGCTATGCGTAGTGTCTCGCAGAGAAAAAGTTAATGAAGCAGACAGCAATAACGTAGCGGGCTTGTTTACCTTGGGTTTTGAGAAAATTAAGAAACTTTTCATCTTCCATTTTGACATTGATATCTAAGCCTCCTGACACAAAGAATACATCTAAGGCTGGGGCTAGGGTATGTTTCTCCACCCTCACCGATAAGTGTTTCGTAGCCCATCGGTAGTTCTTTAATAAATTGATGTGCGCCTGCTTGTGTAGCGGCTTTTATGACTTCTTTTAAAGAAGTTTCAAGATGACCTAAACTGATGTTTTTCCGAATTGTATTGCCAACACAAAGGTATCTTGGTCAACTATACCAATTTGCTGCCGGAGCGATCGCAGCGATAAACTAGTGGTCTGTCCCATTAATTCTGCAGGGTTGGATAAATCTTGGAAAGCTTAACTCTGGCATCTTCTGTACGAAAACGCCAATTTACACGAACATGATTTTGATTGCGATCGCACTCCCAAATTGAAACCAATGAATCTAAAGTTACAATCCGCCGGAATTCTTCGTTGAAGACATTGACGAACAAGTACAGACAATTCAGATTCCACCATATTTAACCCTTCGGGTTCGCCAGCTGCTTCAAGTCGGGGAACCCGCCTAACGCACTGGCTCACCAACTACCATGTTTCGGTGTATGGTGAATTTCTAGTTTTTTCGCAATTCTTCTGGACTCAGTTGCGGGAAAGACTTCATACAATGCACCGATGGTATGAGTATTTAAGTTGTGCATCACCAGTCGAATTACATCCGCGTCCTCTCCACTGTTGCCACACTTATATGTAGAATTTTGGCGAGCGCTTCATCTGTTTCACCTGACGAAGCCATTAGTAAAGTGTGCGCCCGACGAATCATTCGCACCGTTGCTTTTCCTTATTCAATGACCACCGAAAATCCGGCTCTAAATTTGGTAGCAGGTTGCCAATAGTAATCCGAGAATTCTTTGTGTTGTCAGTTTCTTGCTCAGCAGTCTTGCGTATCTGGCGAGTTGAAAGTCCCATTTCTTTGAGCAAGCGATTAATGTGGCAAGCACTAACTTTCATCCCCATCTCTTTTGCCAGATGCTTGCTTAACCATTGTCCTGTCCAGCGTTCAAATGGATAGCCATACTCACGCGGACTATGGTTTGCTAGTTCTTGCAAACGAGCCAGATATTGCTCATTCACAGCCTTGGGACGACCCATCGGGCGATCGCTCCAATGATGAGCTTGACCTGTTTGAGCAATCGTCATCCAGTGCCGTGCTGTCTCCTGAGCGCATCCTAACGCTTCACAGATTTGAGTCTGAGATTGGCCTGCATCTGTCAACAACATAATTTCAATCCGACGGCGATATTCTGGACGTAAATCTGTTTCTAGACTCTTGAGCAAAAGTTTGCGCTGAAAACTTGTTAAGTATAGACCTTGCTTGTCCACAGCAATTCCTCCTGGTATAACTTGCAATGCCCAGATAGAAATTAATCTGGATAATTCCTGAGAACCTCTGTTACTTCTCTGAATCAAAACTCCGGGAATTCCACATCTCGTTACAAAGCTTTACAGTAATTTGCTAGACAGTCACAACTATGGCTTTTCAGGCTTTGGTGGTGTGACAGGGCATCAAGTACCATCTGCGACTATAAATATAGCTTCAGTTTGAAATTGCAGGCATTGGTAAATATGTACTGAAAATGGTGATTTACTACTACCAAATTTGACAATATCCCTATTTACAGTAGAGCAATTTTGGAATCAAAACACTCTTACTTATGCATAAATAAAAAGCTTTTACCTCTTGAAATCGTTGAGAATAACTCATATCTTTGAGTTGAGGTTAATTAAGTCAAAGTTAATCTTAACCAAAGAATTTTATTAAGGAGAAAAGAAAAATGTCACAGATCAAAATACTAGATTTAGATAATGCTTGCTCACTATCTGAATTAAGCTGCGAGGACATCAATATTGTTAGAGGAGGATTCGCAGTTGTATTCGCAGCTACTAAAAATCCCTTTGCTGCTATTCGTGCATACAGACGTGTTCTCGCTAACACAGGTAACCAAGTGTTAGCTAGTGGGGCTTCTTTATCTACTTCAGATTAGATACCAAATGAAGTCTGAGTGTTAGTATCATAACTGTGTTGTTTAGTGCCTTTCAGATAGGTATTAGATGATACAAAATCCCCTGAAGCTGAACTTGATTTAGTTTCGGGGGATTAATCAACCCGTGCAAATGGATTTTGTTAATCATTCAAGAAAGAAATAGAGACTTTACCTACATTTACTTCCGTATTCAGTATTATGGTTGGCAAAGTAACAACTCAAGGCGATAAGATCCTCAAAGCAGACATTGCACGTCAGCTTTTTGGTCTTGACGGTCAAGGAATTAAAGTAGGCATCATCTCGGATAGTTTCAATTCGCTTTCTGGATTAAGTGAAAATGTTAAAAGTGGAGATCTGCCTGGAAAAGCGAATCCATTTGGATATCGCCAGCCTGTGAACATCCTTGCAGACAGTAATAAACCACTGTCGGACGAAGGTAGGGCATTAGGTCAAGTAATCCACGATATTGCACCAGGGGCAGAGCTATTTTTTCATACTTTCATTAAAGAGGATCGAGACGGCCTGTTTAAAGATGAAGAAACTTTTGCCAAAGCAGTTTCTACCCTTACTGCTGCCGGGGTTGATATAATCGTTGAAGATGCTATATTTGCTGCTTCTCTTCTACAAGACGGTAAAGCAGCTAAGGCTATCGAAGCCGCCATTGATCAGGGCGTAGTAGTTGTCTCTGCTGCTGGTAATAATGGCGGAATTTCATACGAAAGCGTATTTCGTCCAGGCGCTGAGTTTAAGCTTGAAGGTTTTCAATTTCAAGCCCACGATTTTGATCCCACCGATGGCGTAGATATCTTTCAGAACATCAATCTCCCAGAAGGTAATACACTGATCAATCCTCTTTTGGGATGGGACGATCCTATTGGAGAGATCAAAACAGAATATGTCCAGTTTTTAGTGAATACGCCTGAATTGCCAAACCCAGCCAATATTGTTGCGGTTTCAGGGGTAATTAGCGAGTCTGCTGTAGATGTTCCCCTTCAAGTACTTGGGTATGCCCCTGAAAAGGATGAACAACTTTACTTTGTAATTGCCAAGGTTGGTGATGATGTATCCGAAAAACCAACGTTTATCAAATGGGTTAGTGGCGCTAATGGAGCAGACCGCAAAATTGACTATGAATACGTAGACGAAGATGCCAATAATAGATCAGTTTACGGACACAGTAATGCACCCAGATCCATTACTGTTGGTGCCACGAATATCAAAAATCCTACAGAAATCAGAGATTATTCAAGCCACGGCGGATCTCCCATTTGGCTGGATTCTCACGGCAATAGGTTGGCCAATCCCATCCTTAGAAATAAACCACAAATCTATGCCCCAGACGGCGTTGCAACCAATTTCCCAAGTGATTCTTCGTTTGCTGAATTTTTAGGCACTTCAGCATCTGCACCTCACGTAGCAGGCTTAGTAGCACTAATGTTAGATCGAGCCGATGGAAATCTTACCCCTGAAGAGATTCGTACTAAAGTCCAAGATACTGCGCTTTCTATAGGAGAAGGTTCAGGGCTTGTACAGGCAGATCGAGCTGTTATAGAAGCATTCGTTTCAGAAAAGATAGGATCTGACTGTACCGATTTTCTCTACGGGACAGATTCTGCTGACAATCTTTACGGAAATAAAGGCGCTGATATTTTAGTTGGGCGGGGAGGGCAAGACTATTTAGTAGGAGGAGACGGGAAAGACATTTTATTAGGAGGTAATGGCAATGATGTTATCGATGGCGGTAAAGGCAACGATATCCTTATTGGTGATAAAGGAGCTGATCGGTTTGTGCTGCGATCGCTTTATGGACAAGATAAAATACTTGACTATGATCGTGGAGAGGACTTTTTCATCTTAGAGGATCTGACATTTGAGCAGATCACAATTACACAAGGCATTTTTAGCACTTCAATTCAGGTTACAGATACACAAGAAAGACTAGCGGAACTTATTGGAATAGAAGCTAGCACGATTAGGGTGGAAAACTTTATAGCGTTAGCATAGCAAGGGATCTAGATTAATTCGCATCATAGATTAGCTTTACACATTTGACTCGACGCGAAGAAATCGATGCTGCGATCGTAGTCCTTCAGCAAGGTAAAGTAATCTAGATAACAGTATAATTACAACCAATTTCCCACCAGAACATAAGGTGCCCAAAAATATGGGCAATTTTTTTTAGCTAAAATAGCAAGTTGGGCGCGTTGCAAGGCTTGGGCTTTAGTTACCCCAGCATCCAACTCTCGGTATAATTCACCCATAAACTCGCTAGTAGATTCATCATCTATTGTCCACAAAGTTGCTAGCGTACTGCGTGTGCCCGTCAGTTTATAGATTCTTACAATTTGCAAGGTTGCCGCTTTGCCTTAACGCCCTTAGCGGCAACCTTGCAAACAGATACTCCTGGTTCTATACGTTTTTTTGCAATCTCCGAACTGGGATAAGTCCATTACTTGGGCTGGGGAAACCTGCTATATAGCGTCAAAACTGGCGAAATTGCTCTCCTAACTTGCCCAATAGTATAACTCTTGAAATATAAACTACGATAATTATATAAACAAAAAGTATAAAAAACTCTAATTAACACTAATTCTATCGACAAACCGTATATTATGGATAAAGTAAAAAAATAACCAACTTCAAAAGACAAATTTTGAAGTAATCAAGCAATATCTTGTAATATTTGGCTTATTTTGCTGTGCTTATTTTGAATATCTTCTCAAAGCCTGCTCTATTAGAGTATTTGACAAGCTGGAAGACATTAGAAAGTCAAAAGGAGTGAATGTGATCAACGCTATACAAATTAACGAAAACTTGACAACAACAGGACAAGTCATACCGAAACAGCTTGAGCAAGCTATTCAAGAAGGTTTTAAGTCCGTTCTCAATCTGCGATCGCCTGATGAACTAGGATTTTCCAAAGATGAGCAAAAAGTAGCGGAAGCATTGGGGCTGTATTATCAAAATGTTCCACTCAAGGTGGATTTAAAAAATTTGAATGAAGAGATGATTACCAAAATTCTCACGACACTCGAACAAATCCCGAAACCAGCAGTCGTACATTGTGCCGCCGGGATGCGATCGACTGGAATTGCGCTGTTGAGTATCGCTATCCAGGAAGGATTAACACCAGAGGAAACCTTAGCAAAAGCGAGAAATCTCGGTTTTGGATTTTTTGAACACGCTGGTGTTAGTCCTCGATTGAAGCAATTATTTGTGGACTACGTTAACAAACACGCAAAAATAGCTATATCTGCTAGCTGTTCTTAAATATTAGTAATTTCTAATTGTTATGTCTTAATAGACTAGTACCGCAAAGCAAAATTCAAAATTCAAACAGGTATACAGCGCAAGTATTTTGTTGATTTGGAATAGGTGGTTTATTTACGCCGTGCTGTATTAGACGACTGCTTTACAAATCATTAAAAAACAATTCAGAAGCGAAGCCTAAGACACTCCGCCAAAGCGTCAGAATCAAGACGTTTTCTACATTCGCGCAGCACGTAGCTTGTTTCTTTGCAGGGGTAGCGAGTTGCAGAGAATTTAATTGGAGAATTCTGGCTCCTGACTTCTGAATTCTTTCTTGTTAAATTAAAAACTGCTCTTGTTGAAAGTAGACAAGAGCAGTTTTGAATAGCAAAGCCCAAAATAAAAATTAGGCATCTTCAAGTTCAAATTGAGCCACTGTAACAGCATTAAAAGCAAAAGCTAAAACTAATGGCATCGGCGACTGGAACCAAAAGGTAAAAAGAACAGCTAGAATTGTGCCAATTACTGCTGACACCGACCACAATCGTTCTTCCAAAGTCAGTCCTTTTTCGGCTTTAATCAATCTCAGAACATGAACTGGGATTGGCTCTGGCATTACCCCACCCGGAGGGAAAGCCCAGAAGTTGTTACGTCGCTCAACAAATAAATCTGTCCAGCCATTTTCTTGGCACCATGCCTCAATCCATTGAAGTGAGTAATGATTCATCATCGGGTTTCGGAGTTCGGTTTGTGGAAGTTGTGTACTTGGTGAATGTAAATGGGAGATTCCTGAAGAACTAATTAATCGCTATAAAATTAACGCTAATTATCGAACTTTTAAGCTTTGTTAAGCAATTGAGACGCATATAATTACGTTCAAATCTTGCTTTCATTAATTAAAAGACTAACAGTTGATAGGGGCTGTCGAATTCAAAAGACAATAAACTTTACTTGCAAAATAGAAAGTCAAGAATTGTAAATAACTTCGTGAGTATTACTGCTCAGAAAAACTTTTTATATCTTAAAAATTTAAATCTATAAATGAAGAATTGTAAATAAGTCAACAACCATAGGCTATAGCAAACATTGTTTTATTCAGCTAAATTATTCCTTTAGAGTTAGGAATTTCAAGTTTTATCTTGATTAAGAGCGATAGATTATCCTCGCGGCCTCTATTTTGCTAAAGCTTACTTGATATGAGAAACAATTTATACTCAGTCATTGCGATCGCTATTTAGTAATTATTGTTTTGATATCTAATCTAATTTTAGTGCGATCGCTGATTGCCACTCTCTACCTCAAGTAGCAGGGATAATTTTGCTAAAGTAAGAAGCTTATGCTCTTTTTGCGTTACAAAATATTAAGCAACGAAAATACACGTTCTCCAAGTCCAGTAGCAAGGCTGCGAGTCTCAATTAGTACGAGCCAGTTTTGCTAATATTCAAATGTGGTAATTAAATGCGGCAACTATACATTAAATTGACTCTCAATATATTTTGGCGGCAAGCATTAGCATTCCTTTTGGGAATTATGATCTGGTGTGTGGCCGATCCAGCAGTGGCAGTAGACTGGACTCATCCACTGTCATTTAGCAATGCAGAGTTATCAAGACGTGATTTTTCGGGACAGAGTTTGCAAGCTGCGGAGTTTTCTAACGCCAATATGGAATTGGCTAACTTTACAAACGCTGACTTACGGGGAGCAGTCATGAGCGCTTCGGTGATGACAAAAGCAAATCTCCACGGAGCGGATTTAACGAATGCAATGGTCGATCAGGTAAACTTGACTAAGGCAGATTTGAGCGATGTAGTTTTCAAAGAAGCTCTTTTGCTCCGTGCCATATTTAATGATGTAAATATAGACGGTGCAGATTTTACAGATGCAATTTTGGATAGAGCGCAAATCAAAGAACTGTGCATTAAAGCCAGTGGTGTGAATTCCAAAACAGGCGTGCAAACTCGTGATTCTCTAGGATGTCAATGAAGCGTGTTGGTGTAATTGGTGGCGGACAACTTGCCTGGATGATGGCGGATGCGGCACAGAAGCTAGGAGTAGAATTATTAGTACAAACTCCTAGCGAACACGACCCGGCCGTGTCAATCGCCAAAGAAATTGTTTTCGCGCCAGTTGATGATGCAAGTGCTACGAAAATATTAGCTCAAAAATGCGATGTCATCACCTTTGAAAACGAATTTGTTAACCTGAATGCTTTATCTGCTTTGGCACAGCAAGGCATTTGTTTCCGTCCCAGATTAGAGGCATTAGCTCCTCTTTTAGATAAATATCATCAGCGTTGCTATTTACGCGACTTGGGCTTACCAGTTCCTCAATTTTTCGCCCTTGACGAGGTGGAAAATCTCAAATCAAAAATAGAATATCTAGGTTTTCCAGTAGTCCTTAAATCCCGTCGCCACGGTTATGATGGTCAAGGTACTTTTATAATTCCAGATTTTGCTACTTTAGAGCAAAAGCTAACTGATGAAACCTCAACACAAACTTTAAATCAATCGCTTTTCGTGGTAGAAGAATTTGTCCCATTTGAAAGAGAACTAGCAGTAATTGCAGCTCGTTCTGTGGAGGGAGAAATTGTCACTTATCCAGTCGTAGAAACCCAACAAGAACAACAAGTGTGTCGGCGGGTGATTGCGCCAGCCGAAATTACGCCCAATCAAGTAGCAGAAATCCAAGCGATCGCCCATACTCTATTAAATAGCCTAGAAGTAGTAGGAATTTTTGGAATTGAGCTATTTCTCAGGGCTGATGGCAAAGTGCTGGTAAATGAAATTGCACCACGTACTCATAATTCTGGGCATTTTTCTCTTGATGCTTGTGAAACTTCTCAGTTTGAGCAGCATCTTCGAGCCGTTTGTGGTTTACCTTTAGGAAATCCGGCTTTGCAGTGCGCCAGCGCTGTAATGGTGAATCTATTGGGGTATGAAAATTCTCACAGCGACTACCAAAGCCAGCGTCAACAAATAGCAGAAATTCCCCAGGCGCAGGTTCACTGGTATGGGAAGACAGAATCACGTCCGGGACGAAAGTTAGGACATATCACCGTTTTGCTGGATAATCAAAATCGAGAGATGGCGATCGCGATCGCCCAAACCATAGAATATATCTGGTATCCCAGGTAAATTGAGCAGAAAGTTTCGCTGTTGAACACACAACATATTTTTGAAAGCTATAATGATTTAAGTTCCACTACGACGTTGGTGACTGCCATCAAGTTTTTTGATCTATGCCTTTAATGACAAGGGAGTCAACTGTTCTCGTGGCAGTATACCGGGCATGTACCCGGAAACTTTAAACGAGGAATTTAGGTTCCCACCTGGATAAACCCAGGTCATAAACTTAGGTAAAACGGCGTCGCGGTGAACTTAAAATTATTAGCTCCCAAAGTCAGTTAGAACTTGGGAGCTTTAATTATTTCAATCAGTTTAAAATAAGCGAACTGACAGTAAAGATTGCCATTATTTCGGGAAACCTAAATACTGACGTCTCAAGAATTAAGCCGTATGGTCAGCATTCCCGGATATCAGGTTAGCAAAGAACTCTACAATGGTTCTCGAACCTTGGTTTATCGTGCTAATCGAGAAACTGACCAAAAATCTGTAGTGATTAAGCTGATGAAAACCGCTTATCCCAGCTTCAGCGAATTGGTACAGTTTCGCAACCAGTTCACCATTGCCAAAAATTTGAATCTACCTGGAATCATCCAAACATACAGTCTGGAACTTTATCAGAACGGCTATGTGTTAGTGATGGAAGACTTTGGGGGAATTTCTCTAAAGCAGTGGCAAGACAGAGGAGAGAATAGAAGAATAGGGGAAACACCACAAGCTCTGATTGAGTTTTTACAAGTAGCGATCGCTCTGTGCAATACATTAGATATTCTAATTCGTCATCGGATTGTTCATAAAGATATTAAACCTGCCAATATTTTAATTAATCCAGAAACTAAAGAAGTTAAATTAATTGACTTTAGTATTGCATCTTTATTGCCACGAGAAACTCAAATCCTGATGAGTCCTAATGTACTAGAAGGAACACTCGGCTATTTGTCTCCAGAGCAAACTGGACGGATGAATCGGGGGATTGATTACCGGACTGATTTTTATTCTCTAGGTATAACTTTTTACGAATTACTAACAGGACAATTACCATTTCAATCGCATGAGCCGATGGAATTGGTACATTGTCATATTGCCAAACTTCCGCCTTTAGTACATGAGATTAATCCGCAAATTGCGCCTGTACTCTCATCTATTGTCAGCAAATTGATGGCGAAAAATGCTGAAGACCGTTATCAGAGTGCATTTGGGCTAAAATATGATTTAGAAAATTGTTTAGCTCAACTAAAAAAAACGGGTAAGATTGAAAGTTTCCCAATTGCCCAACGAGATGTGTGCGATCGCTTTATTATCCCAGAAAAACTCTATGGTCGCGAGCATGAAGTTGAAACTCTGCTCAAAGCATTTGACAGAGTTACTAACAATCAAACAGAACTAATGCTGGTAGCTGGTTTTTCTGGTATTGGTAAAACTGCTTTAGTTAACGAGGTTCACAAACCCATTGTCCGCCAACGGGGCTACTTCATTAAAGGCAAATTTGACCAATTTAATCGGAATATTCCCTTCTTTGCTTTTGTGCAGGCATTTCGAGACTTAATGGGACAATTACTGAGTGAAAGTGATGTCCAATTGTCAACTTGGAAGAATAAAATTTTACAAGTGCTGGGTGATGAAGGAGAAGTTATTCTTGAGGTAATTCCTGAACTAGAACAAATTATTGGTCATCAACCACCTGCAACGGAACTTTCACCAAGTGCAGCCCAGAATCGTTTCAATTTACTTTTCCAAAAGTTTATTCAGGTATTCACTACAAAAGAACATCCATTAGTAATTTTTCTGGATGATTTGCAGTGGGCTGATTCTGCATCATTCAAATTGATGCAGTTATTGATGAGCGAGTCAGGAAGTGGATCTTTACTTTTAATTGGGGCTTATCGAGACAATGAAGTATCTATAGCACATCAGTTGATGTTGATTTTAGCGGAGATTCGCAAAGCCAATGCGACAATTCACAGCATTACTTTAGCTCCGTTAAGTAAAACTAGTTTAAATCAATTGGTGGTTGATACCTTGAGTTGTTCAGGTGAAATTGCTCAACCTTTAACGCAACTTGTTTATCAAAAAACTCAAGGTAATCCATTTTTTGCAACGCACTTTCTCAAAGTATTATATGAAGATGGACTAATTAGTTTTAATTCCGCTCAAGGGTACTGGCAATGTGATATTGCTGCTGTAAAAGCACTTTCCCTTACTGATGATGTTGTAGAGTTTCTAGCGCTACAGTTGCAGAAGTTGCCAGTAGTAACGCAAAATCTGTTGAAATTAGCCGCGTGCATTGGTAACTCTTTTGATTTGCTAACCTTAGCAATTATTTCTGAACAATCAGAAACCGAAACGGCAGCATTTTTATGGAAAGCTTTGCAAGAAGGGTTAGTTTTACCTACTACTGAACTTTATAAATTTTTTCAATATAGTGAGCATGATTCCGACTCAAACCCATTAAATTGCAATTTCCAAATCCCTATCTATAAATTTTTACACGATCGCGTGCAACAAGCTGCCTATTTGCTGATTCCAGATGAAGAGAAACAATTTACCCATCTTAAAATTGGTCAATTGCTCTTGCAAAATACCTCAAAATCACAGCAAGAGGAGCGAATTTTTGAGATTGTCAGTCAGTTAAATCGAGGAATATTACTAATCACCCAACCGACTGAATGTCAACAATTAGCTGAGTTAAATCTGAATGCTGGTCGAAAAGCAAAAGAAGCTACCGCTTATGGTGCAGCAATTCATTACCTCAATTCTGGAATACAACTGCTGACAATTAATAGTTGGGAAACTGCCTACGAACTGACTCGAAGTTTATACGAAGAAGCTGCCGAAACGGCCTTTCTCAACAATGAATTTGAGCAAATGGAATCTCTGATTCAGGTTGTCATCCAACAAACAACTACTTTATTGGATAGAGTGAAAGTTTATGAAGTTCAACTCCAAGCTTATCAGGTTCAAGGTCAACCATTTCAAGCGATCGCAACTGGGTGTAAACTTCTAGCTCAACTTGGAGTGACATTACCTGAATCAGTAACACCTTCAGACATTCAGCAATATGTAGTAAACACGCTCTCTACCTTGGCAGGCAGAAGTATTGAGGGCTTAGTTAATTTGCCATTGATTAATGATACCAAAGCTTTGATTGCTTTGCGGATTATGGCTAGCATCGCTCCCGCCATCCACCAGACTTCTTCCTATCTGTTACCAATTCTTGCCTGCGAAGAAGTGAATTTATCTCTTAAATATGGCAATGCACCACTCTCAGCGCCAGGATATGCTGATTTTGGAATTGTACTTAATACTTGTAACCAACTAGAGTTAGGCTACGAATTTGGCAAGCTAGCTTTAATACTTGTGGATAGATTTCAAGCAAAATCTGTTCAAAGCATGACTATATTCAAAGTGGCTGCATTGAATCAATATAATAAACAACATGTTCGCGATTCAATTAGTTTATTACAGGAATCGCATAATATTGGATTAGATACAGGCGATTTTTTTCATGTGCTGGCATCGATGATTTTCAAATTATTCTATGTCTATTTAAGTGGTACAGAAGTCTTGGAGGTTTTATTAGCAGATATCAAAGCTTATGAGTCTAATTTTGCCAAAAATCAGCGCTTACTAAATTGGTCGAATATAATCTGTCAAAGCATTAACAATTTAACCGAATATAGCGACAATCCAGAATGTCTCATTGGTAAATCTTGTCAAGAAGAACAACTCTTATCTAGGCTGATTCAAGAGAACGACGAATTAACACTGCATATATTTTTCTTAAGTAAGTTAATACTCAGTTATCTGTTTAATAATTTTCCGGCAGCAGTTGAAAATGCAAATCAGGGAGAGCAATATCTCAACGGTGCGGCAGGAATGTTATCTGTGCCCATTTTCTATTATTACGATTCTCTGTCTCGGCTTGCTGTCTATCCAACGGCTGAACCCTCTCAACAAAAGCAATTACTCTTAAAGGTTGGCGAAAACCAGGAAAAATTACAGTTTCGAGCCAATTTTGCACCGATGAATTTTCAGCATAAATTTGATTTGGTGGAAGCAGAACGGCATCGGGTTTTGGGCGAAAAGATGATAGCAATAGAATTATATGATCGCGCCATTTCTCTGGCGAAAGAAAATCAATATATCCAAGAAGAAGCCTTGAGCAATGAGCTAGCTGCCAAGTTCTACCTCGAATGGGGCAAAGAAAAAATCGCTCAAGTCTATATGCAAGAAGCTTATTACTGCTATGCTCGTTGGGGTGCTAAAGCCAAAACCGAGGATTTAGAAAAACGCTATCCTCAACTCCTGGCTCTCATCTTACAAGAGCAGTATCATCGCTTACAACTGAGTTCAACCGTCGATGCCCCATTATTTCCACATCAAACCATTCATACAAATCTTTCTAGCAGCAGCATTTCTCATGCCCTCGATTTTGCCACCATCTTTAAAGCCGCCCAAATTCTTTCCAGTGAAATTCAATTAGAGCAATTACTTACTACTCTTTTGCAAGTGGTGATGGAAAATGCTGGGGCGCAAAAAGCTGCATTACTTGTACTCCAACAGGACAACTTAGTGGTTGAAGCTGTAGCTAGCATTAATGAAGGAGTCACTCTGCTATCTGTACCATTGTCAAGCAGCGAAGGCATTCCCATTACATTGCTAAACTATGTTAAACGCAGCTTAAAAACTGTTGTGCTGGATGATGCAACAGCACAAACTGATTTTATCGCCGACTTATATTTTATGCAGCAACAACCTAAGAGTATGTTGTGTACACCGATGTTAAATCAAGGTAAACTCATCGGGCTGCTATATCTAGAAAATCCATTGACAATTGGTGCATTTACAAGCGATCGCACCGAAGTTATTCAACTGCTATGCGCTCAAGCCGCCATCTCTCTAGAAAATGCCCGTCTTTATCAAGAATCTCAAAATTATGCCCAACAGTTAGAGCGATCGCTACAAGAACTTGAGCAAACTCAATTACAAATGGTGCAAAATGAAAAAATGGCAACCTTGGGCAATTTGGTTGCTGGAGTGGCACATGAAATAAATAATCCCATTGGATTTTTGCAAGGCAGCCTCAATAATGGCGAAGAGTATATCCAAGACTTACTCGCTCATATCCAATTGCTTAAACAACATTATCCTAATCCTGCGATCGCAGTCATTGAGCATAGCGAAGAAATTGACCTAGAATTCTTGACTGAAGACTTACCAAAGCTAGTAGACTCGATGAAGGTGGCTTCAGAAAGGATTAAAGACATTAGCATCAGTCTCCGCACCTTCTCCAGAGCCGATACAACCGAAAAAGTTGCTTGTAATCTCCATGAAGGAATTGAGAGTACCCTGTTGATTTTGAAGTATCGCCTCAAAGCTAACGAAAAACGTCCAGCAATCGAAGTCATCACTAAATACGGAAAATTACCACCAGTAAAGTGCTTTTTAGGACAGTTAAATCAAGTATTTATGAATATCCTTGCTAATGCCATTGATGTCTTAGATACTTCCTGCAAGGGGCTTTCTTTTGCCCAAGCCAAAGCCAATTATCACCAAATACTGATTCACACCGAAGTATCTATTGAGCAAAATTTGGTGGCAATTGGGATCAAAGATAACGGTCAGGGGATGCCAGAGGAGATTAGATCGCGGATCTTCGACCACCTATTTACAACCAAAGAGGTTGGGAAAGGAACGGGATTAGGATTAGCGATCGCTCGTCAAATTGTCGAGGAAACCCATGATGGGCGGTTGATTTGCAATTCTGTACTTGGCGAAGGAACAGAATTTGTCATTGAGATTCCAGTATTTTAACTAATTTGCGATTTTCCTCTCAATGCATAACGCTTCTAATTTTTCAGTAATGTGGAGAACAGCAATAGCATAATTCTACTAAATCTGTATAACTTGATTCTAAATGAGGTATCGTTCAGAGTTAAAATGACACAATTGCCTTAAATTGTGGTTAAAGCTACAAAAATTGTTAAAACAACTAACTAATACTGTATTTCCAGCCTCAGTCTTCCGACTAGAGAGTGGTTTAACTTTTATTCATCAAGAAATTCCCACTACTCCTGTAGTTGTGGCGGATGTTTGGGTACGTGCTGGAGCCAGCTTAGAGCCAAAACCGTGGTTTGGCATGGCGCACTTTTTAGAACACATGATTTTTAAAGGTACGGCGACGCTACCCCCTGGAATGTTCGATTCCAAAGTTGAAAACCGGGGTGGCGTCAGTAATGCGGCGACAAGCTATGATTATGCTCATTATTCACTCATCACAGCTGCCCCTTATTTAAAAGAGACTCTGCCCTACTTGGGAGAATTACTACTCAATGCAGCAATTCCAGAAGATGAATTTAGCCGCGAACGAGACGTGGTACTAGAAGAAATTCGCTCTTGTCAGGACGATTCCGACTGGATAGGATTTCAAGCTCTAATTCAAAGTATCTATCCGCATCACCCTTACGGACGTTCGGTGCTAGGTACTGAGCAAGAACTGATGCAGCAATCGCCAGAAGCAATGCGCTGTTTTCACCGCACTCACTATCAGCCGGAAAATATGACAGTGGTAATTGCCGGCGGTATACCCCAGCAACCAGCTTGGGAAATGGTAAATCATTCATTTGCTGATTTTGCCGAACCTTCTAATTGTCCACAGTTTGAGAAAGTGGCAAAGCCAGTAATAACAGGAATTCATCGTCAAGAACTGTATTTACCACGCATAGAGCAAGCGCGATTGTTGATGGCGTGGCTGGTTCCTGGAGTAGAAGATATCCGTACTGGCTATGGTTTAGATTTTTTGTCCGTGTTATTAGCAGAAGGGCGGACTTCGCGTTTAGTGCGTGATTTGCGAGAAGATTTGCAATTGGTACAGGGAATTTGCAGTAGTTTTTCTCTACAACGAGAATCAAGTTTATTTACAGTTACTGCTTGGTTAGAACCAGAAAATCTAGAGGAAGTTGAGTCTTTAATCTGCGCTCATTTGGATGATTTGCTGAATAGAGGAATTAGCGAACAAGAACTTGCTCGTATACGCAGACTTCTATGTAATGAGTATGCGTTTTCTACTGAAACACCAAATCAACTGACGGGGCTTTATGGATATTACAATACCATTGCCCAAGCGGAATTAGCTGTGACATATCCCCAGCAGATTCAGTCTTTCGATGCTAAAGAACTGCAACAATTAGCTAAACAGTATCTCTCGCCACAGAATTATGCGGTTACTGTACTTAAACCATGTTAGTTATTGAAAATTGAGCATTGGGGATTGGGCATGGGGCATTAGTTTTTGACAAAGGACAAATGACAAATGACAAATGACAAAGGACAAATGACAACCTTACTGCAAAAATCGCCCATCCATCGTACTGTATTGAAGAATGGCATGGTCGTGCTGGTGGCAGAAAATCCGGCTGCGGACATTATTGCAACGCGAATCTTTGTGCGTGCCGGTAGTTGTAACGAAAACCGGGAGCAAGCAGGGTTGGCACATTTGTTATCAGCAGTGATGACAAAGGGATGTGATGGACTTTCTAGCTTGGAAATTGCTGAAAAAGTCGAGTCTGTAGGAGCGAGTTTGAGTGCGGATACTGGCACTGATTATTTTTTGCTATCTTTCAAGACGGTAACATCTGATTTTGGGGAAATTTTAACATTGGCAGGGCGGATTTTGCGATCGCCTACTTTTCCCGAAACTCAAGTGGAACTAGAACGGCGTTTAGCACTCCAAGATATTCGTTCCCAAAAAGAGCAACCGTTCAATATCGCCTTTGAACAAATGCGACAGGTAATGTACCAAAATCATCCCTACTCGATGTCAGTGCTGGGAGACGAAACCACCATGAGCCGCTTAACTCGTGCGGATTTAGTGGAGTATCACCAAACTTATTTCCGTCCAGATAATGTAGTTATTAGTATTGCTGGTAGAATCACACCCACAGATGCAACAGCGTTGGTAGAAGAAGTTTTTGCTGATTGGCAAGCGCCAGCCCAAGCATTGCCAATACTAAATTTACCTGAGATTAAGGTAGAACCGCAGGTAAAGCTGAATCCAGTACAGACACAACAATCAATCGTGATGCTTGGGTATTTGGGAACATCGGTGAGTTCTGTTGACTACGCCTCATTAAAATTGCTGTGTACCTACTTGGGAAATGGGCTTTCTAGCCGCTTGTTTGTCGAATTACGGGAAAAACGAGGTTTAGCTTACGAAGTATCTGCCTTTTACTCCACAAGGCTATTTCCAGCCTCCTTTGTGGTTTACATCGGTACAGCACCAGAAAATACCAGCATTGCCCTAGAAGGACTGCGTACAGAAGTAGATTTGTTATGTACCACCGAAATATCCGAAAGCGCACTCCAAGCTGCTAAAAACAAGATCCTGGGGCAATACGCCTTGGGTAAACAAACGAACGGGCAAATTGCTCAGATATACGGTTGGTATGAAATTTTGGGCTTAGGAATTGATTTTGACATTAAGTTCCAAGAATTGGTTGCGGCAGTGAGTGCCAAGGATGCGATCGCTTCAGCTTGTAAATATTTAAAAGAGCCTTACTTGTCTTTAGTTGGTCAAGAAGAAGCAATTAATCGTGCGATCGTGAACTGAGAATGTGCCGCAGCGACGCCCGTTGCAGATATCGTAAAATGTAGCAGCTGTTTTTTCAACCAAGCGGCTGTACCATTAGCATGAGAATATTCTGGGAGTGAATTCCATGCAAAGCAGCCTGACAGCAAGTATTTTGAGTTATTTAAAATTATTAGACCTAACTGTAAATCGCTGTAGAATGGAAAAACGGCAAAAGGATTGGTGGTTAAACAGGTCTAAATCTTTATCAGCTATTAAAATACTCTTGTTCTTTGCTACGCCTCTGCTGATTACCTCAACGACTGTAGTATCAATAGCAGCGCCACAAAAAATTGCCCAAGTAAATCCTCAAGATAGCATCAACCGCCCTAACCTGAAAGTTGGTAGCCAAGGTGAACGCGTATCTGAACTTCAGGCAGCTCTGAAACTTTTGGGTTTTTATTCTGGTGCAGTAGATGGTATTTATAGTGAAAACACAGCTACTGCTGTTTCCCGGTTTAAACAAGCAGCTGGCTTGAATCCAGATGGCGTTGTTGATGCTAGCACTTGGCAACGACTTTTTCCTAATCAAACAGTAGCAGCATCAACCACCCCTTCATCCCAGCCAAGATTTAACTCAGCTACAAATTTTCCTGTTCCAACTCAGGCTAGTAACCTTACCAACGTTGCAAATCCCAACCCCAACCCTCAAAGACAAGCTGTAACCCAAGTTCCGACTAGACCACAACCAAAACCTACTACCACAAAAAAAGCTGTAACCCAAGTTACAAACAACCCTGAACCAAGACCTGCTACTCCTAGAAAAACTACAACTTCTAGCACAAAGAAAACGCCAAAGCGTACTACATCAACTACTCCAACTCAGTCAAACACAACTACAAAACGAACTCCTGGTATTCAATACACCTCAGAAGGATTGCCAATTTTGCGTATAGGATTACGTGGTTCTGAAGTTGTTAAGTTGCAACAACAGCTGAAAAAGCTTGGTTTGTTGAAAGGTGATGCCGATGGTGACTTTGGCGAGACAACCGAAGCAGCAGTGAAAGCTGCACAAAAGCGCTATGGTTTAGAAGCTGACGGCGTAGTTGGTGGCTCTACCTGGGAGGTTCTTTTGCGGCGTTAACCGTATCCCTAATCTTCAAGCTTGGTAATGTAGCGTCTCACCCGTCCGTAACCAGAGGTGCAGACAAAATTTCGGTGTGAGCGCTTAGTCGAATGCTGTCAATTGAACAAAACTAGATACTTTATTTCTTGGAATCCCTAATGACTGAGGTTTCTCGATTTAGAGAAACCTTTGTTGGGCTTTTGCACTCCACACTGTTTTTTATGAATTTAATGCGGTACATCCTGCAATACGATAAAGATATACCGATTAGAAATATCTCTCTTAGCAGCACTGAAAAATTGCATTGATTTTAGGCTGACGAAAGATGATGGCAATTTTAAAAGTCAAGCACAACAATACCTAATCGTGTTACAGATCACAACTGGCAATAGTGAAATTAATTAAACTGACTGCTAAATCCTCTAAAAAAACTTATGCAACACTTTTTATTAACTTGGCTCGGTACTGCGGTGGCGTTATTTCTTACTGCTAATATCGTTCCGGGATTCTTTATCAAGAATTTTCTGACTGCCCTAATTGCTGCCCTTGTTATTGGTCTGGTTAATGCATTTATTAGACCAATTTTGCAGATTTTGACGTTTCCAATTACCTTACTCACCTTTGGTTTATTTACATTGGTGATTAACGCTTTAGCCCTTTGGCTGGCAAGTGTCCTAACTCCTGGTTCTGGTTTTGAGATTCAGGGTTTTTTACCTGCTTTGTTAGGTTCAATTGTGCTAGCAATTGTTTCTAGCATAATTAACTATTTTTTGCGAGTTGTTGACTAGAAAAATTAGAGAACTTTTGTAATACTAATATTTCAAGCTTGGGCAACAGCAAGAGTTACCGCTCCTGGTTGTCCTTGTGTTTGGAAAATTTGTTTAGGAACTAAGAACTTTACCCGCAATTCCTCTATGTTGGTAAATGGAAAAACAGTCAACGATGTAAGTTGAGAGGCTGCAAGCATAGCAGCTGCCTCTGCTACGCTAGGTGTACCTACTTTATCGTTGGTAATTGTGGCAGGGTTGGGTACACAGATAGAGCTAAGGATTTCCGCAGAAAAGGTTTTTAGAGGCAAATTGCGGAGGCGGCAAAGTTTGATTAAGCCAACTTCCGAGGCTTTAGTATCAATGGTAGCAATACCTGCGATCGCACCTGCAAAAAGCTGATTTTCTCGAAATACTTGCTCAATTGCCCAATCGATCAACTCCCATGATGTTCCTTGTTTACAACCGATTCCCACCCATAAAACCTGTTGTATTTGCTGTATTTCCTGATTCAATTTCTCATGGTTTGACATGATTGGGTTTACTCCAATAGCCAACCAAATAAATCTCCTACCGTTAGCCTCAACTCACTTGCAAAATCTGGCACAGGTAGTAAAGCTTTTAGTTCATCCAACATGATTGGCTGTTGATTGCGGATGTACACAAATACCGTTTGTTCTTCTGGATCGATCAGCCAACCCATTTGTGTTTCATAATTTAGGCAATGTAAAATATTTTTTGTAACTTTCGTTTGTCTTTGGTCAGGCGATAGAATCTCAATAGTCCAATCGGGGGCTGTTTGGAATACGTTAGCAACTTCACCATTTTCATCACGGGGAATTCTTTGCCAAATAAACACAGAAATATCTGGCACTATTGACCTTCCACCAAAAGTACACCGGAGTTCTGGAAAAGCACGAGCAATTCGCTTGGGCTTGACTGTTAAGTTGACAGTGCTAACCATTTCACCTTGAATTATACTGTGCTTTCCCTGTGGCATAGGTTTTTGAATAATTTGACCATCAATATATTCACTAGCGGGCTTTATTTCTGGTAACATTAGAAACTCTGCCAAAGTTATGTTTTTTGATGGTGTCCGTACCATAAGCGATCGCCTCCAAATCCAGCAAATTTTCTTAACAACCCGCAAAAGACACAAAGAAAAATCAGCTTTAGCATAAATCTTACTCTGCGTACCTTAGCGCTACCTCAGCGGAACTTTGCGTTAAAAAATATTACATTCTCTCCAATACCTGAATTCCCAATAGAGATAATCCCAACTTCAAAGTTCTAGCAGTCAAATCACACAAAATCAAGCGAGAGATTCGCTGCGGTTCCTCCGCTTGGAGTATGGGACAGCGATCGTAAAATTGGTTAAACTTCTGACTCAGTTCAAACAAATACTCACATAAACGATTGGGCAGCAAGTCTTGCTCTACACTACTAATAACTTCATCCAATTGAAGTAAATATTTTGCCAACACTAATTCTGTTTCATGCTGCAACAAAACGGCATTACTTCCCAACTCTTTAAAGTTAATATCACCCTTGCGGCTAATTCCATAAATCCGCGCATAAACATACAGCATATAAGGCGCAGTATTACCTTTGAGATCCAGCATCTTGTCGTAGCTGAAGATGTAGTTACTCGTGCGATTTTGGCTTAAGTCTGCATACTTAACTGCGCTGATTCCAACTACCCTAGCAACTTCATTAATAAATTCTTCAGTTTCTTGGCGTTCTTCTTTTTGTAATCTAGTTTTCAGGTCAGTATGGGCACGAGAAACAGCTTCATCTAATAAATCCCGTAACCGCACAGTATCCCCAGAACGAGTTTTGAATTTCTTACCATCTTCTCCTAACACCAACCCAAAGGGAACATGAACTAATTCCACATCATCGGGTATCCATCCGGCTTTGCGTGCTACCTGAAAAAATTGAGCAAAGTGGTTTGCTTGTCCAGCATCTGTTACATAAATTATCCGTTTTGCTTCATCCTGCTGAATGCGGTAACGGAGAGATGCTAAATCTGTTGTGGCGTAGTTATAACCACCATCTGATTTCTGCACAATTAAAGGTAAGGGTTCACCTTCTCTATTTGTAAACCCTTCCAAGAAAACACATTTTGCCCCTTGGTTTTCTACCAGTAATCCAGATTTTTCTAAATCTTCCACAACTCCTGGTAGTAAAAAATTGTAGAAAGATTCCCCGCGTTCAGTTAACTTGATATCCAACAACTCATAAATTATTTGAAACTCAGAGCGCGACTGTTCGCACAATAGTTTCCAAGCATGAAGTGTATCTTCTGCACCTGCTTGTAATCTGACGACTTCTTGGCGTGCTGTTTCTTGAAAAGCTTCATCTGTATCAAACCGCAATTTGGCTTTGCGATAAAAAGAGACTAAATCACCAATATCTAAAGCATTAGCGGTGGTAAGGGCGTCTGGGTAAACTTCCCGCAGATAGGCGATTAACATTCCAAACTGCGTACCCCAATCACCTACATGATTTAACCGCAGTACATCGTGTCCAAGAAATTCTAAAATCCGGGCGATGGAATCACCAATAATCGTCGAACGCAAGTGTCCGACGTGCATTTCTTTGGCAATATTCGGACTGGAAAAATCCACAATTTCCCGCTTCGGCGTTTTTGCGGCTGGAACTCCTAGTCTGGGATCGGCTTGAATTGCGTTTAGTTGTGCTTCTAAATATGCTGTTTTTAGTTTGAGATTGATAAATCCTGGCCCAGCGATTTCCGGTGGTTCGCAGATTTCGGATACATCTAGTTTCAGGGCGATCGCACCTGCGATCGCTCTTGGTTGCTTTCCTAACTTTTTACTCAGGGATAAAGCCACATTTACCTGATAATCGCCAAATTTAGGATTGCTAGCAGGAACCAAAATTGGATCTACTCCTTTCCATTCAGCGCCAAAAGCCGCAATTAAAGCTTGCTCAACCTGAGCTTTTAGTTTTTCTTGTGTAGCGTTCATATATAGATTTTATCTGTGAAAGGGGGAATGTAGCTCTGGAAAAGCTTGATTATTTTAACCTTAAAAGATATTCATCAAGTCTAGGCAAAGACTGTCATTTTAAGGTACAACCCCCTTAAATTGTCTCCCATCCTTGGGATAACTTCTAGATTCTGACGATACCGAAGTCGATTTTGACAGACTACTAGTTAATCAAGCCAACGAAAGCGTAGTACATAGTAAGCATTTGAAGATTTATATGGTGGTTTACACGCTTCAGGGGTAGATTCTGCAACTGGTAAGTGGAACGAAGGTTCCGATCGCGACTTTAATGATGTTGTCGTCGTTCTTGATGTGGGTGAGGCAAATGTTAAAGAGCTAATTGGTGCTACCGTTCCTGAACCATCTGTTACTCTATCAATGTTTGCAGTGGGAGCAGTTAGTATGTTTGGATTACGCCGCCGCCGTCAAAGTCGCGCTTCTCACTAAACTTGGAAATGGTGCTTAATATAAGATACGTTTAGTTTCATTGGAACATAACAAGCGATCGCTCGCATTTTCACCCGTACATTTATACGGGTGAATTTATGTTTGTAGTGGCATTTATATTTTATCTATTGCGATCGCGTTCTAAATCATCAATCACTTTTTGCAAATACCACTCGTCTGACATCCCAGGATGGTAATCTTGGTTTTGCTGAATCAATCGTTCGGCAATTTCCCAGTATCCCCCAACCATTCGTAAAAGTCGCTGACGTAGCAGGTGATATTTTTGCTTTTTTGACTCTGGACTAAATTTCTGAATTTTTTCT
Organism: Nostoc sp.; assembly: GCF_036917575.1. Lineage (GTDB taxonomy): Bacteria > Cyanobacteriota > Cyanobacteriia > Cyanobacteriales > Nostocaceae > Nostoc. The sequence goes on from NZ_JBALDC010000045.1 coordinate 70,119, forward strand.
AGGCTACTTAAGACTTGTTGATAATTTTCCCAGTCTTCTTGTTCGCAAAAGATGCTCGCCGCTCGTTGATAATCTTCCACGGCGTTTTGTATTTCTTCTAAGCAAGTATAGGCAATGCCGCGATTGTAGTAAGCTTGAGCATCATCAGAATTGATTTGTAGCGCTTGCGTGTAATCTTGAATTGCACCGAGATAATTGCCGGTTGCTCGATAGACATTACCTCTGGCAATATAAACTAAGACATCTTTCGGCTGCATCTGGAGTGCTTGGTTAAGATCGGCGATCGCACCTTGATGATCTCCCAAGACAGAACGTGCTTTACCTCGGTTGCGGTAAACAATGGCATCTTGAAAATTTAATCGTAATGCTTGATTAAAATCTGCGATCGCTTCTCGATAATTCCCAATTTTACAACGCACAACCCCACGACAGCAGTAAGCTTGGGCATCTTGCGGATCGGCTTTTAATACCCAGTTTAAATCGGCGAGTGCCTCTTGGGTATCTCCCTTTTCAGCCTTTTCTAATAACTGCGTGAAATAATCATTGGTGGATAAAATTGGCGCATTAGTGGAACGCGATTCCTCAAGGGCAAGTAATTCTTTGGGTTGTAGCTGTTTAATTCGTTCTAGACAAAGACGACAATTCTCTTTGTCCTGTTGCTCTAAATGTAACCCAGCAGCCTTTTTAAAGTTAGCGATCGCATCTTGAATGTAACCCTGTTTGCGCCGCACCAATCCCCGCAGATTATAAGCAGCAGCATAATTAAGATTGAGACGAATCGCGTGTTCAACATCATCTAGCGCCCCGGGTAAATTTTTCAGCGCTACTCTAGCCAATCCCCGACAATAATATGCCTCTACACTATCAGGATTAAACTTCAGGGCTTCGGTATAATCTGAAACAGCTTTTAGGATTGCTCCTGAGTCATAATAAGCTAAACCGCGTCGCAAATAAGCTTCGCTAAAGTAAGGTGTCAGTTGTAAAGCATGGTTAAATTCTTCAATTGCTCCCGTGTAATCTTTTCCCCTAGCCTTTTCCAATCCTCTATTATAAAATTCGTCATTCATAACATTTGTTTGGTTGATTCAGTTAATTGAATTCCAGCAAGCTTGTTTCGTAGTCTAACCTATACAATCATCTTCATATTTTAAGTATATTTTATAGTTTTAGTGAAACAAAACTAACATAATACCCTAAGTTTTGATAAATGGAATATTGTACACATCTAGATTTGAGAGTTAAGTTTAGTGAAAATATCACTAATTAAATTTATGGTTATATTCAGCAGTTTGTGCCTGTGTATTTGATATAGTTTTGCCTCACGATAAAACTTAATCGTTAATTTTAATCAACTCTTATCAGCTAAATTCTGTTAATTTTCCAATAAAAATATGAGAAATTGACTAAATTCAATTTCCCATATATCAGAAATTTTAAAATATTTACGGTTGACTAAAATTCAGAATTTATGAGTCAGAATAGTTTAATAATCAACTGAGAACTTATAGTATAAACATACTAAGAATATTAGATTTCTTCTGATTTCTGCTTTTTGAGTCCTAAATTATCCCACTAACATTATTCCGAAAGCAAGCTAGGAGAAGTTAGAACAAAAACATCCCAATTTCCTTGAGCCTCAGTTTGTGGTTTTATAGGATTAGCGTAGTGGAAAAACTCGTGGTCATTAATCAATAGGAGTTCTCCCGGATTTAGAATTTTGCTAAATACAGGTTTTTCTTTTTTGGCAGTATACAGATGTGTTTCTCCACCTTGAATATTCTCTCTATTTACTGAAAATATGCCAATAGAATCAGTGCCATCTTGATGGATGCCTTCAGGCGCTGGATTACCAAAATTCTCTGGAGTACAACTAATTCTAATTTGATGAACTCCGATTTCAGCTTCAGGATGAAGTTTACAAGAATCACTAAATGCCAAAACAAGATTTTTGAAAATATCAAGTTCTATGAGTGCATCATCTAATTCTGCAAACTCTCTTTTTACGTTTCCCGCTAATCGATTATACTCTTTACTTTGAAAAAACACGCCATGAGGTAATTTTATTAACTGATTTCCAGAGACTGTGAACCGAGATAATCTTCTGGAACGATAATTGCCTTTGATATAAGGGTCAAGAGGCATATTACTAAAAAATGGCTTGAAACCTTCTAGACCGATTGAATTTACTTTTCCGAGAGTAAATAGAAAAGCATATTCTAATTCCGTTTCTGTCCACACTTTTTGCATAGGATTTACCTCCTTGCACATTGAGATTCTCCCGAATTTGTTTGGGAGGCTTGTAATATTTATTATATGCTAATTTTTGTTAAAATATTGTTATTTTAACTACAGGAATTGACAATTTATGATATATAAAGTTACTCAAGTTCTTGTCACAGAATGGAGTCGCTACTGAAAAGATTTGCACATAGGGTTCGGTGGTCAAAGAATCGACGTATATTTACAAGCAGCAACAAGGTTCCATAATGATAGATTGGCTTTACCGTTACCCACCTTTGTATCCTGGTATTTTACTCAAGCGTTACAAGCGGTTTTTTGCTGAGGTTCAACTTACTTCTGGTGAAATAGTGACAGCACACTGTCCCAATACAGGGCCAATGACTGGAGTATCGACACCTCTAAGTGCAGTACAACTTTCTAAAAGCGATAATCTTAACCGCAAATTGGCTTACACTTTAGAACTAATTCAGGTACATGATAATGAGCCGACTTGGGTAGGCATAAATACTTTTTTGCCCAATCGGGTGGTAAAGCTAGCTTTGGCGAAATACCTTTTCCCAGAATTGGGCGACTATAGCCAAATTAAAGGCGAGGTAGTTTATGGGCTAGATAAAAAAAGTCGAGTGGATTTTTTCTTGACGGGGAGTGATGAGAAGCGCCCGATTTATTTAGAAGTGAAAAATACAACTTTGTCTGAAGGGAGATTAGCTTTATTTCCTGACACAGAGACTACCAGAGGGCAAAAACACTTACGAGAATTAATGGCGCTGTTACCTTTGACTCGTGCAGTGATGCTTTATTTTATCAATCGGGGTGATTGTACAGAATTTTCCCCTGGCGATCGCACAGATCCTGTATATGGTAAATTATTGCGGGATGCGATCGCTCTCGGTTTAGAAGTTTTACCTTGCCGTTTTGACATTTCCCCCGAAGGTATCCGTTATTTAGGTTTAGCAAAACTAAAAATTTGATTACATCTAATTTAAGAGAAACTAGCCATTGCAACGTTTCTACACGCCTAAAACAACAAATCCATCTAGATGTTGTCTAGATGGATTTGTTGGTAGTTGATGTTTGCTAAAAAACATTCAACCTGTAATGAACAAACGACTATAGATAGTCGCCGCCTCAGAAATAGCATTCGCTATTCTGACGTTTGGTTATGCAGGAATCAAAACGGTGTCAATTACGTGGATGACACCGTTATCAGCAGCAACATCTGCTGTTGCGACTTTTGCATCGTTGATCTTAACGCCATTAGAAGCGTCAATTTTTACATCTGAACCTTCAACTGTTTTAGCCGTCTTTAGTTTAGCTACATCAGCAGCTAGTACTTTCCCTGATACCACATGATAGGTCAAGATTTTCTTAAGTTTCGCAGTATCTTTTAGTAATGCGTCTACTGTACCTGCTGGAAGCTTATTAAATGCTTCATCGGTGGGTGCGAAGACGGTGAATGGTCCAGGCCCTTTGAGTGTATCTACCAGACCAGCTGCTTGGATTGCTGCAACTAGTGTTGTGAAAGAACCATTATTAGTAGCAGTGTCAATTATGTTGGCCATGTGTTTTACCTAGTTATGTGTAACTTGTTACAAACCTAAACTATTTTTTCAATAAAATCTATCTATCACTAGGCGTATGACAAATCATTTTTTTTATTGATACGATAAAACGTTGTATATATTTTTATACAAAGAAAGAATTATACCAAGTGGATAATTTCTGAGCATTGCTGGATGCGATCGCCTTAATATAACGTATAAAAATATACACACTTAAAATTACCAGTGTAGTACTAATAATACCAATAAAGTTAGTTAAATAAATAGTCTTAAATATGTTTACAGTATAAGTTTAGACAAAAATACTTTTATATAACTGAAATATACTTACATTAACTTTTTGTCAGGATTTAATAACCAAATAAGTTGGTAAAATGCATATTTAACTGATATTATTTTATCACCAAATAAATTTCACTTGCTGTTTGTGTAATTTCACCTGGAAATAACAAACGGGCAATCACAATTGCCAAAATCATTAGTGTGATTACCCGTCTATTTCCATAATTTATCATGCGTAGGATTTACGCCAAAACCTTCTCTAACTTCCATTTATCTATGGTTGGTATTTCTGTTGCCTGTGCGTAAGTCAGGTATGTCAACAAAGAGACTTTTAGGTAATATTTTCCCCAAACTATGACTTTCATGAACAGAAGAAGACTTATCGCTTGGATTGCAACAGCAGTTACCAGCATGATGCTGGTAATAGGCTCTCAGTTTGTGAATTTCTCGCCAGCCAACTCTGCAACGACACTTAACGTGTATGCGGCTGTCAGCTTAACAAACGCGATGAATGACATCAAAACTCAGTACCAAAATGCTAACCCAGGTGTCACCATTAATTATACATTTGGTGCTTCTGGTACTTTACTTAGTCAAATACAAGCAGGAGCACCAGCAGATATTTTCATTTCTGCTGCCACCGATCAACTAGATGTCTTACAAAATTCAAGCCCAAGCAAAATAGTCGCAGGTAGCCGTAAAAACGTTGTCAAAAACCGTCTAGTTTTGATCGCTCCGACAACACCTCCAGTTAGTGCTGGTAGTGCTGCTCTGACTAGCTTCAATGGTTTGACCAACGCCAACATTACTGGTATTGCTATAGGTGATTACACAGGAACTCCACCAGTTGTACCAGCAGGAAATTATGCCAAACAAGTTCTTACCAGCCGAGGTATTTTCACTACTGTTAGTCCGAAAACATACCTTGCTAGTAATGTGCGTAATGTCTTAACTGCTGTTGAAAATAAAACTCTGGTAGTTAACGGCGTAAGTAAAACTATTGATGCAGGTGCGGTTTACAAAACTGATGCCGCAATTTCTACCAAGGTAAGAGTCGTAGAAACTGCTCTGACAACAGAGAGCGATCCGATTGTCTATCCACTGGGTATACTCACCAGAACTACAGTTTTATCGACAGCACAGAGTTTTTCTACCTACTTAAGTGGTAGTACTGCCCAGAATATTTTCAAGAATACTTATGGGTTTGTCTTGCCTTAATTACCGAAAGTAAATCAATCAAGTACTCGCTGTCGTGAATTTTGAACTATTTGGAGTTATGTCTTGTGAAGTTCACTAAAAAGCTCTCAATTATTTTTTGTAGTTTAACTACTGCTGTTTTCAACACTGCTGTGATTGTCAATACTTATAAGTCAGCAGCACAAGCACAAGTAGTAGAACTGATTACCAATGGGGGATTTGAAAACGATCCTCTTGTAGATCCGAATAATCCTAATGCGACAAATCCTAATATTACAGGATGGATTAAAAATGGCAATTCGGTAGATACATCAGGTACTAAAATTGACAATTTTGCTAACACTGGGAACCAAGGTTTATCGCTTGGTGGATTTTCTGACTTGAGCTACATATCACAGAATATCCCTACAGTCGTTAATCAATACTACCGACTTACTTTCTATTTAGCATCCACAGAGGAAACACCTGACCTGAAGAATAAATTTAAGGTTTTTATACGTGGAAAGAAGGTTTGTAAGAAAAAGGATACTTCTTACCAACCCTATACACAATACACGTTTTATTTTAAGGCGAAAGAAACATCCACCGAGATCAAGTTTGCTTCCAAAGTCCAGTATGCATTTTTATATTTGGATGATGTGAGTGTTAAATCTACAGAGAAACTAGGGCAAAACTCTGTATGTGACGCTCCTGATAGTGAAGAATAAGCTACACGCAAGCTAACCATCAGTCTTCTAAAATACCAAGCTATATCTGGCTCTATAGTGTTAAGAATGCACTTAAATTCATCTGATTAAAAAACTCTATCATCGTTTGATCGAGAGATAAACTATGGTGAATGACTAACTTTTATCAAACTGAATAAAATGTTGGTTTTCTTGACACTAACTAGAGCTAAAATCGATGTAACTATCAACTTGTTTTAATTGTTATAATTTGCAAGTAATTATTTGGAGTTAAGTTCCATGAAGTTCAAGAAAAAATCCTCAATTATTGTTTTTAGTGTTGCTACTACCTTAATTAGTACTGCTGTGATTACCAATACTTCTGATGCAGCAGCAAAAGCAGCAGAACTTGTTAAAAACGGAAACTTTGAACTCGATCCGCTTGTAGATCCTAATAATCCCAAGGTTACAAATCCTAATATTACAGACTGGGCTAAATCTGGCGATCCGATGGATGTATCAGGAATTAGAATCAGCAATTTTCCTCAAAGTGGTAATCAGGGCTTATCACTTAGCGGATTTATAGGTCTCAGCCACATATCACAGACGCTTTCTACACTACCTGGTCAGCAATACGAACTTAGTTACTATTTAGCATCTATAGATGAGGCCCCTGACCTTGATAATCAATTTCAGACATTTGTCGGTGGAAATAAGATTTCTGATTTAGAAGATATTTATTTTCAACCATACACGCAATATAAGTTCAATTTTACGGCAGATTCATCATCCACAGAGTTAAAGTTTGGGGATTGGGATAGATATGGATTCTTATACTTGGATAATGTGAGTGTAAAACCTGTGCCTGAGCCATCAACTATCGGAGGAATAGCAGTTACTGCTGGTTTATTGGGAATATGGCTGAAGAAAAAAAAGGCAATTAGTTAGCTAGAAAAAATAATTATTTTTCGTCATTCTCAGATAATGATAACGCGATGGCTACATGATTAAAATAAAAAGCTGCGTCACTGTACAGCCTATTGTAGACATCGCATTACTTTTTTAATAGCTGAACAAAGTTGAATCTGTCAAAATTACAAACCCACAGAAGTAGTATTGCTGACAGAACAGTGAAATGGAATGTAGCAGACGAAAAAAATTATAGATTTACTTTATAAATAGGTGAAAAATCAATTAGATGAAAAGCCAATAACCTATTTTTTAAAATAACATCTTTGTATTTTTATTAAAAAACATATTTAAGACCCTTACTTGAATGATTCATCGATCTTTATATTACTTTTTCATAACTTTATCATCAGATTCTAAGTAAATTACCAACCTAATGCTTGAAGTAAACTTGGTTGGTATTTAATTGGCTACCCAAGTCTATTTAGTATATATAGGCTATAAAGCTGCTAAGTCAATACTTTTAATCTTTGTTTATATAAAAGGATTTTCTTGGTACAAGTGACTTGGGAAAACTACGAACTTATATTTCAATCTTATATTTCAATTGTTAAGCTTTACTTACCAAATTATTTGGTAGCTACCTATTTTGATGGTACAATCTCATCATTCTATCCTTTTTACTCTCTGTTTAAGTAAACCTACTGGAAAATCGTCAATTTCCACCGTCGGAAACGCTTTAGGTAATTCTGGCTTGGTTTTTTGTTTCCAGGTATCGATATATGCGAGTGATGGGATTTCATCTTAGAACTATGATTTTCATGAAAAGAAGAAGACTTATCGCTTGGATTGCAACAGCAGTTACCAGCATGATGCTGGTAATAGGCTCTCAGTTTGTGAATTTCTCGCCAGCCAACTCTGCAACGACACTTAACGTGTATGCGGCTGTCAGCTTAACAAACGCGATGAATGACATCAAAACTCAGTACCAAAATGCTAACCCAGGTGTCACCATTAATTATACATTTGGTGCTTCTGGTACTTTACTTAGTCAAATACAAGCAGGAGCACCAGCAGATATTTTCATTTCTGCTGCCACCGATCAACTAGATGTCTTACAAAATTCAAGCCCAAGCAAAATAGTCGCAGGTAGCCGTAAAAACGTTGTCAAAAACCGTCTAGTTTTGATCGCTCCGACAACACCTCCAGTTAGTGCTGGTAGTGCTGCTCTGACTAGCTTCAATGGTTTGACCAACGCCAACATTACTGGTATTGCTATAGGTGATTACACAGGAACTCCACCAGTTGTACCAGCAGGAAATTATGCCAAACAAGTTCTTACCAGCCGAGGTATTTTCACTACTGTTAGTCCGAAAACATACCTTGCTAGTAATGTGCGTAATGTCTTAACTGCTGTTGAAAATAAAACTCTGGTAGTTAACGGCGTAAGTAAAACTATTGATGCAGGTGCGGTTTACAAAACTGATGCCGCAATTTCTACCAAGGTAAGAGTCGTAGAAACTGCTCTGACAACAGAGAGCGATCCGATTGTCTATCCACTGGGTATACTCACCAGAACTACAGTTTTATCGACAGCACAGAGTTTTTCTACCTACTTAAGTGGTAGTACTGCCCAGAATATTTTCAAGAATACTTATGGGTTTGTCTTGCCTTAATTACCGAAAGTAAATCAATCAAGTACTCGCTGTCGTGAATTTTGAACTATTTGGAGTTATGTCTTGTGAAGTTCACTAAAAAGCTCTCAATTATTTTTTGTAGTTTAACTACTGCTGTTTTCAACACTGCTGTGATTGTCAATACTTATAAGTCAGCAGCACAAGCACAAGTAGTAGAACTGATTACCAATGGGGGATTTGAAAACGATCCTCTTGTAGATCCGAATAATCCCAATGCGACAAATCCTAATATTACAGGATGGATTAAAAATGGTAATTCGGTAGATACATCAGGTACTAGGATTGACAATTTTGCTAACACTGGGAACCAAGGTTTATCGCTTGGTGGATTTTCTGACTTGAGCTACATATCACAGAATGTCCCTACAGTCGTTAATCAATACTACAAACTTACTTTCTATTTAGCATCAACAGAGGAAGCACCTGACCTAAATAATCAATTTCAGGCTTTTATACGTGAAAAGCCGGTTTGTACGAAAAAAAATACTTCTTACCAACCCTACACACAATACACGTTTTATTTTCAAGCCAAAGAAACATCCACCGAGATCAGGTTTGCTTCCAAAGTCCAGTATGCATTTTTATATTTGGATGATGTGAGTGTCAAATCTACAGAGAAACTAGGGCAAAACTCTGTATGTGAGTGACGCTTTTGAGACTTAAAAATAAGCCACAGAGCGCAAGCTAACCATCACTCTTTTAATAATCCCAAGCGATATCTGGCTCTACAGTGTTGAGAATGCCACTTAATTCATCTGATTAAAAAACTCCATCATTGTTTGCTCGAGAGATGAACTATGGTGAATAACTAACTTTTATCAACCTGGATAAAGTGTTGATTTTTCTTGACACTAATTAGAGCTAGAATAGATGTAACTATCAACTTGTTTTAATTGTCGGAATTTGGAAGTGATTATTTGGAGTTAAGTTTCATGAATTTCAATAAAAAACTTTCAATTCTCTTTAATTTTCCCATTACATTAGCTAGGACTACTGTGATTACTGGTACTGGTATTTCAGTAGCGCAAGCACAATATAATTCCAACTATGTTCTAGATACTCAAGACCGTGTTTTTAACGGAGGATTTGAAATCGGACCACTTGTAGATCCTAATAATCCTAACACTACAAATCCCAATATTACAGGATGGAATAAATCTGGCGATCCGATTGATACTTCCGGAATTAAAATTAGCAATTTTCCCCAAAGTGGTAATTTAGGTTTGGCTATTGGTTCATTTGTAAATCCTGCTTACATATCCCAAAGTATAGATACGACTATCGGTAGTAACTATAATCTTAGTTTCTCTTTAGGAACGGATGAAGATGGCAGTCAAGTTGATAATATTTTTGATACATTTATCGATGGAAATAAAGTTTTTGAAAAAATAAATAGTGCAAATATTGCTGGAACTCCCTTCACACAATATGACTTGAATTTTGTGGCAACAGAATCATCTACAAAGTTGAAGTTTGGTGGTAGAGCTAGATATGGTTTTTTATACTTGGATAGTGTGAGTGTAAAACCTATCCCTGAACCATCAGCTATTAGAGGAATAATAGTTACTACTGGATTATTGGGAATACGTCTGAAGAGAAAGAAGGCAATTAGCTAGAAAGAATAGCCCTTTTTTTAACTTTTGGAAAAGAACACATCCCACCTGATTGTACAGAGTGCTACTGAATAACTTCCTTAAAACCCAAGTGGAAACTGTAGCTCTAATGAAAGAGCCGCTAACTCAGCGCGGTCGCCAAATCACTGCAACCATAGTAAATGAATCAGACTACCCTTACGAGTGTTAACCGATGATGCGATTAAGTAGTAACGCCCGCTCTCCAGTTAATTCTAAAATTTGCAGTTGAGATGCGATCGCTTTACGTGTTCTATTTATAATATTATTGCCACTATTTGCAATTATTTTAAGACTCTAAAGCAACTTAGCGAAAGTAGTAAGTAAATTTTAATTAAAAATTATTATTATCTTTTGCTCAAAAATAATTTTTATAAAGTATATCAAAAGATAGATTACAAAGTGCCAATTAAGTAAATCTAACTTTGTTTTTACTATAATTATATCTTGAAAAGACTTATTAATAAAGATTTTTCACACAACGCTAGTCATATTTATAAAATTTAAAAGTTTTGATAGCTTGCTCAGGTGTAACCTTTATGATAATGTCTCCTAATAGCACTAGAGTTAGATGCAAATTAGTCGCAGATAGCTTTTGAGGGTTTATATAACTAGTGTTAAGCATTATTGATAATATATCGCGTCATTAATATCAGACGTGACATTTTTCACTGACTGTGAGAATGAGTATCAATATGCAATTAGTATTTGGATTTTATGTCGGTTTGTTACGGAACATAGATTAAAGGCACTAAATTTTTCCAGTCAAATTAATTTAATCAAACCATTATGTTGAATGTTAGGGTGTATTTGTGGCAATTTGACCAGTCAATACTGAAAAGAAAATTATTTAGATTTTTAGCTTTTATCCTCAGTGCTATTTTAGTTGTCGTTTTGGCAAACAATAGTTTTGCAACTGCGCCCAGAACTACAGAGATATTATGGGATACTTACGGTATACCGCATATATACGGAAAAGATACTCCAAGTGCTTTCCAGGCGTTTGGTTGGGCACAGATGCAGAGTCATGCTAACTTGCTGTTGCACCTCTATGGTCAAGCTAGGGGAAAAGCAGCCGAATACTGGGGAGAAGAGTATTTAGAATCTGATAAATGGGTACTGACGATGGGAGTGCCCAATCGTGCTAGTTCTTGGTATCAGGCACAAAGTCCAGCTTTTCGTAGTTATATAAATGCCTTTACCACTGGGATAAATACGTATGCAAAAGCCCATCCTGATTTAATTGACGAGCAAGTAAAAATAGTATTACCTGTCAAACCAGAAGATGTGTTGGCACATTTGCAAAGAGTGCTGGATTTTACTTTTATTGTCAATCAAGAGCAAGTAGCAAATATTACTCATACTCCATCAAAAGCTGGTTCTAACGGTTGGGCGATCGCACCCAAACATTCTGCCAGTGGAAAAGCGATGTTGTTGGCAAATCCCCACTTGTTATGGTCAGATTTATTTGTCTGGTACGAAGCACAAATTACTGCGCCAGGGATGAATGCTTCTGGAGCAGCTTTAGTGGGAATTCCAGTTTTAGCGATCGCCTTTAACGATCATTTGGGTTGGACTCATACCGTCAATACCCATGATGGTTGGGATGTATACAAGTTGAAATTAGCTGATAATGGTTATCTTTTTGATGGCAAAGTCCGTCCTTTTACAACATCAAAGTTTTTGTTAAAGGTTAAGCAAAAAAATGGCTCGTTAATCGAACAACCATTATTAGTCAAAAGTTCTGTCCACGGTGCAGTCGTTCAAGAAAAAGATGGGTTCGCTGTAGCGCTACGGGTTGTCGGTGCAGATCGTCCCGGTGTGTTGGAACAGTGGTGGGATATGGCGTGTTCCCAAAACTTCAGCCAATTTCAAAAGGTATTGAAACGTTTGCAACTACCGATGTTTACCGTCATGTATGCAGACCAAGCCGGACACATCATGCACTTCTTCAACGGTTTAGTGCCGATTCGTCAACAAGGAGACTTTAAATACTGGGAAGGCTTAATTCCTGGCGACACATCTAAGACTTTGTGGACAAAAATGCACCCATACAAAGATTTACCGCGTGTAATTGACCCGCCTAGCGGTTGGTTGCAAAATACCAACGATCCACCTTGGACAACGACTTTTCCAGCTGTCATCAAAGCAGATGATTACCCTGCTTATATGGCTCCACGAGGAGAAATGTCTTTCCGGTCACAAAGGTCTGCAAAAATGCTGGCTGAAGATCCAAAAATTTCTTTTGAGAAAATGATTGAGTACAAACATTCCACCAAAATGGAACTTGCAGAACGCATCCTCGATGACCTAATTCCTGCTGCTCAAAAATATGGCAATGAATCAGCTCGTCGTGCTGCTGATATTTTGGCTGCTTGGGATCGAAATGCTAATTCTGATAGTCGAGGCGCGGTATTGTTTTCCTTTTGGTGGCAAGAAATGGATCAAAAGCAAACCTTTAGTATTCCTTGGAGTGAGAACTCGCCGCGCACCACACCCGATGGTTTAAAAGACCCACAAAGTGCAGTGAAAGCGCTACAAATAGCGGCAGCAAAAGTCGAAAAAGCTTATGGAAAACTAGATGTTGTTTGGGGTGAAGTCTTTCGAGTGCATAGCGGAAACTTAGATTTACCTGCCAATGGTGGCGATGGGGATGAAGGAATATTCCGCGCCCTTAATTTTGCTCCAGTTAAGGGTGAACGCTTTCAAGCCGTAGCTGGTGATAGTTATGTTGCAGCCATTGAGTTTTCGCAACCAGTAAAAGCAATGGCTCTGATCAGCTATGGTAACGCTACTCAACCCGGTTCACCCCACATTACTGACCAGCTACCACTGTTTACTCGCAAGCAATTGCGTCCTGTTTGGCGAACTCGTACAGAAGTATTAGCAAACTTGGAGGAACGCAAAACTTTTTGACAGCTATGAGTTATGAATTAATAGGCTGTCTGTACAGTTGGAAAATTGTTCTGGCGATCGCACTTACTAGTCTGCCTTTACCAGCGTTGTCAGAAAACAAACAGCTGAATAATTATCAACCACAAATTCTTCAGACAGAAATTAGCGATCGCGATCTAAAAATTATTGAGCAGTTAGTTGCGATCGCCCAACATCAGTCTTCGCAGGTACAGGAGGCAAAAGCTGCTATGGGATGGGGTGCTTTCACCGATGTTTTAAGTGTAGAATTATCACCATCTCAAAGCAAGATCGATTACAACTTGCCTGAAATAGCATCTGAAAGTCAGCGCGGTTTTGCGATCGCAATGACAATTGACCCGATTAAACTTTTGAATATCACTCAGCAACTACCGATCAGAGAAGCTCGCTGGCATGAAGTTAAACAGCAAAAACGGGTAGCCGTTGTACAATACTACCTTACTTACTTACAAGCCCGTCAAGCTGTAAAAATAGCCACTTATCGAATGCAACAGCTTGCCCTTTTACGAGCAAAAACTGAGCGGATTGCTACCGTGAATTCTCCAGGAACTTTAAATCACCTGGCGAATCCTGACTATGTTGCAGCTGCAACGGAGATGCTGAATACAAACGCACGCGATCGCTTGGCATTAGAAGAACTAGCAGCTTGTGTTGGCTTATCTTCACATGCAACAATTACACTGCTTGAAGCCAGTATATTTGAACAATGAGTAGATCGGTTCACTCACTAGCCAGAGGATTGTTGTCATTCCTAACATTTCCCGTTGCGGGTTTAATCGTGGGATTGCTAATTCTTCTGGTTTGTTTAATTTTCAGCGTCTCATTTGGTGCAGCAGATATTCCCCTAAATCAAATACTGACTGCGTTTATTCAGTTTGACGGTAAGAGAGAACATTTAATTATTCAAACTGTTCGCTTACCGCGATCGCTTTTGGCAATATTAGTGGGTGCAGCAATGTCTACTGCTGGTGCAATTATGCAGGGTATAACTCGTAACCCATTAGCCGATCCTGGTATTTTGGGAGTGAATGCAGGTGCAGCTTTTGCTGTAGTCATTAGTATTTTTCTATTAGGCACATCTGCACCAAGTGTTTATATTTGGTATGCGTTTATTGGTGCAGGTGTCACCGTTGTCAGTGTCTATCTTTTTGCTTCTCTGGGACGTAGCGGTATAACTCCCTTAAATTTGACAATTGCGGGTGCAGCTATTAGTAGCTTACTTACTTCACTAACAACGGGAGTTTTAATAGTCAGTCAAAGAACTTTGGAAGAAATTCGCTTTTGGTTGGCTGGTTCTTTGGCGGGTATTGATAAAGGTGTTATTTTACAAGTATTGCCTTACATTTGTATTGGCATGATTTTGGCATTTGCTTTAGCAAGACAAATCACGATTTTAAGCCTGGGAGAAGATATTGCTAAAGGTTTGGGGCAACAAACTTTATGGATAAAAATTGCTGCCGCTATCAGTGTTTTACTCTTAGAAGGTAGTTCTGTTGCTGCTGCTGGTTCAATTGGATTTATTGGTTTAGTTATTCCTCATATAGTTAGGTTTGTAGTTGGGGTAGATTACCGTTGGATTTTACCTTATAGTGCAATTTATGGGGCAATATTGCTATTAGTATCCGATATTTTGGCGCGATTATTAATTCGACCGCAAGAAATACCCGTGGGAATTATGACAGCTTTAGTTGGTGCGCCCTTCTTCGTTTACTTAGCCAAATATCAAGTAAAAAAATGAAGAAAAACTCACTGATTTTTCGTTCTGCAAAACTAGGATTTTCCTTTCGGATTCAAAACCAAGTTCCCAGTATTTTATTTATCTTGATAATTATTACCTTGGCCACAATGGTAATTAACACTTCAGTGGGAGAATATCCAACACCACCGCTAGTAGTAATTCAAACTGCACTGCGGATAGATACAGGAAATCCTGATTATGCTTTTGTAATTAATACTCTACGTTTGCCTAGAATCTTAACCGCTTGTTTGGTAGGAATAGCTTTAGCAATTTCTGGCACAATCATGCAAAGTTTAACTCGAAATTCTTTAGCCGATCCCGGAATAATTGGAATTAATTCAGGTGCAAGCCTTGCATCTGTGAGTGTAATTGTATTATTACCAAGTTTTCCAACAGGAATTTTACCTTTATCAGCTTTTTTGGGTGCGTTAGTTGCATCTTTATTAATTTACTTGTTAGCGTGGGATCGGGGACTTCATCCCGTTCGCTTAATTTTAGTTGGTGTGGGAATTTCCGCTGTAGCCAGTGCTTTGACTAGTTTAATAGTAACATTTGGTGAAATTTACGATGTCAGTCAGGCTTTAGTTTGGTTAGCTGGTAGCGTTTATGGTAGAACATGGAAACAGGTTTTTGCTTTTTTACCTTGGCTAGTTATATTTGTCCCTTTGGCTTTAATCAAAGCACCAGAATTAAATGCTTTAAATTTAGGAGATGATATTGCTAAAGGTTTAGGTACTAAAGTGGTATGGCAGCGCAGTTTATTATTATTAATTAGTGCAGCGCTTTCTGGCGCAGCAGTAGCAACTGCGGGAACAATTGGATTTGTAGGATTAATTGCTCCCCATATTGCCCGTCAATTAGTAGGTGGAAATCATCAAGGTTTGATTCCAGTAGCGGGAATCACAGGAGCAATAATTGTGGTTTTATCTGATTTTATTGGCAGAATTATTTTTGCTCCTATCGAAATTCCCTGTGGAATTGTTACTGCTGTGATTGGTGCTCCATATTTTATTTATTTATTAATCAGGAATCGAAAAATTCTGACTTAATTTAGTATACTTAGTACTAAATAATAAGAGAAAAAATTCTTATTTAGGTGTAGCATTAATAAAAGCGAATAGTGTAATATATCATCTTCGGGTAATTAGTTATGATTCCCATAGTCATTGCACCCTACGCGCCGAATTCTCATAGGATTTCCCCTGTCACCGTCCTGGCTTTCCTGAATCCCCTATCTGCAAAATGTGAGATAAAGCGCTGATAAAGCAGCGTGGGGTTCTATGAGTTTAATTAAGTAATCAAGCAAACATGATATTACATACTTACAAAATCACCAAAATATTCCTTTAAATTTAATTATGTCAATATCATTAATGAGCGAGAATCTACATTACCAAATGTCAGCGAATAATTTGACTTTGGGTTATGATCATATAACTATTATTAAGCATTTAAATTTAGATATACCACCAGGTAAAATAACTGCTTTAGTTGGTGCAAATGGCTCTGGAAAATCCACTTTATTACGGGGTTTAGCAAGATTATTAAAACCTCGTGCTGGCACAATTTATTTAGATACAACAGATATACTTAAGCTATCAACAAAAGATGTTGCTAAAAAATTAGGAATTCTTACTCAAGGGCCCGTTGCACCAGAAGGATTAATCGTTAGAGATTTGGTAGCCTGTGGAAGGTTTCCTTATCAAAGCTGGTTGCAGCAATGGACAAAAGAAGATGAAAGATTAGTAGAACTAGCGTTAGAAATTACTGGAATCAAATACTTAGCAGAACGCGAGTTAGATACTCTTTCTGGTGGGCAGCGACAACGTGCTTGGATTGCAATGGCATTAGCTCAAGATACAGATATTTTATTGTTAGATGAACCAACTACTTTTTTAGATTTAGCGCACCAAATAGAAGTTTTAGATTTATTGTATGATTTAAACCAAAACCAGGGAAGAACGATTGTCATGGTGTTACATGATTTGAATCATGCCTGCCGTTATGCTGATTATTTGGTAGCAGTGAAAGAAGGTCAAATTTTTGCTGTTGGCGAACCTAATTTGGCGATCACTGAGAAGATGGTAAGGGAGGTGTTTGGATTGGAATGTCGGGTTATTCCAGACCCAGTTTCCGGTACACCGATGTGTATACCAGTGGGAAGAAAGGGGAAAAAATAGAAACAAATAAAAACCTTACATGGCACAATACACTTCAGTTAAGTATTTCTTTATTCTCGTCTTGCAGAGTAGAGAATAAGTTTTCTTACTCGCAGCAAGCAAAAAATATCTTGCAGATTCAGTCGTTTAACTCCAGATACTTATTTACGACGACAAAGCTGGCGTGAAGTTTGATGAAGTTGTATGAGTTGTAGTTACGAAGCATCAGAAATCAGGAAACCTGTAAATAAAGTTTTACTCGATAATAAAAACTAATAGATAAACAGCAAATTATAAAACTGCTAATTGGTGATTTTACTTGGCAAAGACTGGTTAAATCTTTAGTCTTTATCTAGATATTTTTTGCTGTATTTGTATATTTTCATGCATATTAAAACCTAAATAAATTCGGATGAAGTGAGGGTGTGTGACAAAAGTAACATATTCTAGCATCAGAGATTTCTGACAAAAATCTGTAAAATCAAAGATTCTAAAAAGGCGATCGCATGACTAACGGCGTAATAATGCAGTATTACCATTGGTACATTTCCAATGATGGTACATTATGGGACAAGCTGGATAAAACAGTTAATGAGCTAGCTGATGCAGGCTTCACTGCCTTATGGCTACCGCCAGCTTATAAAGGCAGTGGTGGAACATGGGATGTTGGATACGCAGTTTACGATTTGTTCGATTTGGGTGAGTTCGATCAAAAAAATACTGTTCGGACAAAATATGGAACACGTGAGCAATACTTAAGGGCGATTAAAACAGCACAGCGTGTAGGTATACAAATATATGCTGATGTGGTTTTCAACCACAAAGATGGTGGGGATGAAATAGAACGCATCTCGGCCCAGGAAATGGATTGGAATGACCGCAACCGTCCAGTCAGCGATTGGTACGAAATTGGAGCTTATACAAAGTTCAATTTTTCTGGTCGTGGAGATAAATACTCCAGTATGAAATGGTATTGGTGGTGCTTTGATTCATTATCATACAATGTAGATACTGAAAGGGCAGACAAACTCTACCGTCTTAAAGATAAACATTTTGAGACAGAAGTTAGCCACGAACACGGCAATTACGATTATTTAATGGCCAACGACCTGGATACAGGTAATGACCTCGTGGGCGGTGAGTTGATGTATTGGGGGCGTTGGTTTGTTGATACCACAGGTGTAGATGGCTTTCGTATTGACGCTGTTAAACATATCTGCTCCACTTTTTTCCGTGATTGGTTAAATCACCTGCGAGTTCATTTTGGTGGGCGGGAACTGTTTAGCGTTGGTGAATACTGGTCTCAAGATATCGATGCCTTACACGGTTATATTACTTCTAGTGATGGGCGTTTGTCGTTATTTGATGTGCCTCTACATTTCAAGTTTCACCAAGCTAGTCGCGAGGGTAGTAGTTTCGATCTGCGATCGATTTTTGATCAAACCCTAGTTAAAGAACAACCTGCCCTAGCTGTTACCTTTGTTGAAAACCATGATACCCAACCTTGTCAATCCCTAGAGTCGCCTGTTGAACCTTGGTTTAAGCCCTTAGCTTATGCACTAATCTTACTGCGCCAATCAGGCTATCCTTGCGTTTTCTATGCAGATTATTACGGGGCACAATATCAAGATAAAGGACGTGATAATACCCTTTACTCTCACCGTTTCTTGATTGACAAGTTCTTGGAGGCGCGTAGAGAATACGGTTTTGGCGACCAGCATGATTACTTTGACCATCCCAATACTATCGGTTGGACGCGCTTGGGTAATAGAGAACATCCGGGTGCAATGGCTGTAGTGCTGACCAATAGCTCACCAGGGAACAAGTGGATGAATATGTTCCGACCCAATCAGGAATTTTATGATGCTACGGGACATATAAACAATATTATTCACACCAATAACGACGGATGGGGAAATTTCCCATGTCCAGGTGGTTCAATATCAGTCTGGCTGCAAAAATAGTTTAATAGGACTTATGCTTAGATTCCGCAAAAGAAGATAATACTTGCAACAAGGAGTATCAAAAAACTGTAGAATCCAACACCGTTCCTGACTGCTGCCACTATGCCATTCGTGAGCGATATCTTGTACTTTGATTTGTGATATTGAAACACTCATACTTCAAAAATTACAGCATTTTGCGATGCCTGTGACGGGCTACGCCTATGCACTTGTGGAATGTGGGATTAAGGGTAAAAAGTTGATAATAGTCCTCCATCATCGGAACAATAGCTTTTTACCCTTTCCCTTGCCCCTTACCGTTCCTGATAAATAACTGATGATGCACTTCCTGCTCCTGCCTTCTTGTATTAGGGCAATGTCGCTTCAGAAATGCTCAAAGTTTTGTTAGCATCAGCTTTAGAGGACTCGTTTGCTGGAACAGATGCAGTTATCTCCCCAGTGGCGCTGTCGTTTATCTCGTTACCAGGACGCAAGGCACTTAAAGCAGTCTTAATCACAACAGCTGTAGGTACTGCCACAATTACACCCAACAGCCCACCAATTCTTGCCCCTGTTAAGACCGAAATTAAAATCCAAACTGGATTTAAACCTGTAAAACTGCCTAAAATTCGAGGGGCAATTAAATTTTCGAGAATTTGCTGTACAATCAATGCTGCGATCAAAACTCTCACACCCATTGAAAAATCTTGCAATGCTACCAATAGTGTAGTCAGGGCGATGCCTACAGAACCGCCAAAGGGAACAAGAGCCATCAGACCAATAGTTAGGCCGAATAGTAACCCAAATGGCACTTTCAGCCACAAAAAGGTAGGAATAAGGGCTGAAGCCATACAGGTAGATAAAATCAACTGGGTGATGAAGAAATTTTGGAAGCTGAGGCGGACTGTTTTGGAAAAAGGATCGCGAAATTTATTAGGTAGCCATTCCACTAAACTTTCCCAGAGTTCACCGCCGTGCTGCAAAAGATAAAAAGTCAAAACTATCGTTAAGAGAATATCTAGCAGGCTAGTAACTGTCAGCACAGCCAGATTTAAAACTTGTCCAGCGATCGCTTGCAATTGTCCTTTGACGCGATCGTTGATTTGCACCACTAAAGCATCAAGGTTAATCGGTAAGCTAAAAGTCTCAGCTTTTTCGTTTAATATCATTAACTGAGAGCGTCCAGAGTCGATTAACTCTGGCAAACGAGCCACCAGTTGTTGAGCTTGGGTAAGAGCCAGGGGGAAAAGTGTCACACCCAATGCCAATAAAATCGATAAAGCCAAGAGAAATACTAAGATAGCGACTTGCTCTCGCTTTGCACCTTGATGCTCCATCCAGCTCACGGGGTAGTTGAGCAGAAATGCTAGCACTGAGGCTGCAACTAGAATGACTATGAGAGAATGGAAATAATTAAAGAAGACCGAAAGTGCCCAACCATTGAGAACTAGCAGCGGAAGGAATAACGCGATCGCCCCGATTCGCGCTATTGGTGTGAATCTTTGCCACCAGTCGAGTAGCTTGCGTGTCTGCATTTTGAGCTGATTGG
Organism: Nostoc sp.; assembly: GCF_036917575.1. Classification (GTDB taxonomy): domain Bacteria; phylum Cyanobacteriota; class Cyanobacteriia; order Cyanobacteriales; family Nostocaceae; genus Nostoc. The sequence goes on from NZ_JBALDC010000045.1 coordinate 90,626, forward strand.
AATAGAACTAGGTGAAATTTTTCTTTACAGCTTATTATCTCTAACTATATGAGTCTTATTCATCCTTCTAGTTTAGGAGTTAGACTAACCCCAATGAATAATTTTGAACCAAAAGAGAATGGGAAGTGGGGAATGGAGAGTGGGGAGTGGGGAGCAGGGGAGCAGGGGGGACTGGGGGCCCACTCTGGGGATAGGGGGGAGCAGGGGGAGAATAATAATCTCCAGTACCCAATCCCCAGTACCCAATCCCCAGTACCCAATCCCCAATACCCAATCCCCAAAATGCAGTTGCTTTTACATTTAGTTCCGATTGTCGGCTTTTTTCCATCTTTGTGGACGCTGTATCGGGGCCAGGGTAGTCGGGAACAACTTGCTATTAGTCGTCTGTCCATTACTTTGGCACTTACTTGGTTGTTGAGTTATCTATTATTAGCCACCGGAGCAGCAACTTCTTCAAATTTTTTTCCGCTACGTCTATTTATCCTCAATAGCTTTCTCACATCAGGTTACTTTTTAGTAAGTGTTTGGTTGATTTTGCGCCTAATGCAGGGCAAATCTGGTCGTTTACCAGGGTTTAGTAATTTAGCAGAACGAGTGCTTGGTAAGTATTTATCTTAATTTTTTGGGTGAGAATTTATCGGTGTTTTTACTGATTTTTGAAAAATTTATGGCTGATTTATTTATATATCTAGTCAAATCCAGTTTATTATTGCCATACTTCAGTAAAACATCTCCAGGTTGTCCCAAAAAAAGAGTAAATGCTGCTATAAGTGTTGTGGTTGACACTACATTAAAAAAGTTAGCACCGATAATTAAGAGTTAGCTATTATGGGTTGATTTGTTTGGGTGTTTTTAGCCTGCAAATAACTGAATTTGATTAGTGAATAAGTGTGAGGAAGTCTGTGACCATTCAAAGAAGTTCGGCGGAAGAAAACCAGTCAGGAAAAGCCTCAAGGTCTAGTAAAAAAATTTCCCAGAAATCGACATCAGGACGTTGGCTGTGGTTTTGGGTAGGGATGAGTGGTATTGCAATGGTGTCAGCAACTGCGGGGGCGCTTTTGGCGGTATCTTTAACCAGTACGCCTCTGCAACAAGCCCAGCTAACTCCCAAGGATGAGGCGGTCTTTGATAGCGATCGCATTTCTGGAGGTGTGTTGCGATTTTCAGAATTAACTCGCCCGGTGAATCTTTTGGTGATGGGAATGAGCGTACTTCCGCCAGATATCCAAAACCCTCCTGAAGATACCAAAAACCTCAGATACCTGCCGCAAGTAAACTCTTTTGATGGTCTTTCTGATGTAATGCTCTTGGTCAAATTCGATCCAGAGACGAAAAAAATAAATATGCTCTCCATTCCCAGAGATACCCGCACGGAAATAGAGGGTTATGGAGTGAAAAAAATTAATGCTGCCAATGTTGACGGTGGCCCAGCTTTGACTGCCAGAACCGTCAGTAATCTCTTAGGAGGAGCAGGAATTGATCGCTATATCCGAATTAACGTTTTGGGAGTTGCCAAACTGATTGATGCTTTGGGTGGCGTGACTGTCTACGTCCCTAAAGATATGAAATACCAAGATGATTCTCAACATTTGTACATCAATTTGAAGGCGGGTAAGCAGCATCTCAACGGCGATCAGGCGCTACAATTGCTGCGTTTTCGCCATGACGAACTCGGTGATATTGGTCGGATTCAACGGCAGCAAATGGTGATTCGCGCTTTGATGGAGCAAACACTCAACCCAGCTACTGTTACTCAATTACCTAAAGTTCTTGATGTTGTGAAAGAACATATTGATACTAACTTGACGGTTGAAGAATTAGTGGCGCTAATGGGTTTTGGAGTGCGGACAAATCGCTCTAATATGCAAATGTTAATGCTGCCAGGTCGCTTTAGCGAGAAAGGCGAGTTTGATGCTAGCTATTGGTTGCCTAACAAAGATGGTATTGCGAAACTGATGGCTCAACACTTTGGTTTGGAGTCAGAACAGGAACAGTTGGGGACTGCAACTGACCACCGCTCTTTACGTGTAGCAATTCAAGATAGTACAGGTGGCGATCGCTCTAACCTGCAACCGTTAATTAGAGCCTTGGAAAAATCTGGATATCGCAACATCTATGTGGCCAAGCCGTGGGGTGAACCTTTAGACGAAACTCATATTGTCGCCCAACAAGGAGATGGTGACAGTGCTGAATCAATCCGTAACACTTTGGGCTTTGGAGAAGTGCGGGTGGAAAGCACTGGCAATCTTGGCTCGGATATCAGTATTCAAGTGGGTCAGGATTGGTTACAACAAAAATCTATTTTGGAGGAATCGCTGAGTAAATAATTCGTAATTCGTAATTCGTAATTAATTAGGAATTATGTTGACACCTACCAAATAAGAAAATTCATACTTGTAACTAAACTGTTGACACTGGCATAAATGCTGCTGATACTGAATTTACTACCTGGCTCAGTTCTTGGAGTTTAGCTGCTACTACACCATTGGTTAATAATTCTTCTGCTTTCGCTAAACCCTCTGCCATATCTGAACAAATACCACTGCGCCATAGATAAAATCCGCCATTCCACAAGGCTGTTTGCATCAATTCACCTGGTTTACCTGCCAAAACCTCTTGAATATCTGCCACCAGTTCTTCAGTAGTTCCAAGGGGTACGTTCTTGGTAGTAAAGCCGTAATCACGCGGTACGAGGTGCAATCGTTCTACCTCTTGGGATGCTACAGATGAAGATAAGCTGATGATTGCAGTGCGATCGCGCGGTAAGTCGCAACTCCCTTCCAATCCTTTAACTAAAGTAAATTTTGTTACTCCCCGCAGTCTGAGAGCGATCTGAAACATTCCTTCTGTTGGCGGATGGACAAACCCAGCAATTACGTTAGCATCCGCAGCATAAGGACACCAAATTAGCTCCATTGTCGCCAAGGGCGGACGTTTACCAAGTTGGTCACGGTACTCCCAAATACTTGTAGTTAAGGGAAAATGCTGAGGTAGATAAATAAAGCCGATTCCCGTTTGCTCAAACACTTGTTGGGTTTTTGCTAATGGTAAGGTAGTCCAATCAACTCCTAAACCCTGCCAAATATCTATTAGAGGTAAGCCGTACTTCGTTGGTAGGCGATCGCCACCATGCATTACTACTGGTTGTCCCACTGTAGCGAGTAGTAAAGCGATGACGGGACTAATTGGTGCTGTGCGTGTTCTACCATCATAAGGAATGCCAAGAGCGATCGCTGGTCGCTCAGAGCCTATTGGTTGCAGTTTTGGCCCCAATTCCTCATAAGCATCCAACATTCCGGCTAACTCTTCGCCGGTGGGACGCTTGATTCGATGAGCAATCAAAAAGGCTCCAATTTGAGCTGGTGTCGCTTCACCTAGCAGCATCATTTTAGTAGCAGTGGCTGCTTGGGCGCGAGTTAAATTCTCGGCTGTGTGGTTTCCACTGCCTACTTTTTGCAGAAATTCCCGAAATACATTGCTCATTTTTCCTTTGTCCTCTGTCCACCGTCATTTGTCCATTGTGCTTTGTCTATCGTGACAACCGAAAATGGCTAATTACGGAATTTTAGATTTAAGAAGGTAAAAATGAGTCGTAAACAGCAGGTTTACTAAATTATTTAGTTTAGAATGTCTACCTTTAACAAAGGGCTTAAGCTTGTTGTTACAATACGGTTCGGATAAGCATTGTAAACTCACCAATTGCATTTGGGGAAAAGGTTACTGGGTTTGGGTTAAAGGTTTTTTCTTTCCCTTTCCCCTTTCCCCCTGCCCCTTATCCCCAGAGGGGGCCCCACCTTCCCCTTTAACCGAACCGTATTGCTTGTTGTTAAGCCCCAAGTCTTGTTAATTAAAAGTTATAAAATCAGCTTTTTACTACACAATATATACAGTGAAATTAACTAGGTTATCTTGACCAAATCGCAGTGAATCACCGTTAAGTATGCGATACTGCATACCGGGAGTCAAAGGATTGTTGTTTAAATAAATACCATTTGTACTCATATCAACAATCATGTAAGAATTTTGCGACCAGTCCCAATCGACTCGCGCATGACGACGAGAGACTATTCCCTCACTGGGAATACCAGTCAAGTCAATTTCTGGTGGCGCTATTCCTGGACTCTGACTGCGGCGACCAATATAACCTCCTTCTCCAACGAGATGAAATTCTCTGTCGCTGCTATGAGTTAGCTTTAAAGCTGGCGCTCTTTGAGCCGGAGGGGTATAAACAGGCGGTGTTGGTTGATAGGAAACTCTTTGCTGATAGACTGTTGAATAATCAACGGGGGCTTGTTGGGGAACCTGGTAGTTAGGTTGGTCTGTGGCTGGGCGCTGATACTGAATAGGCGGTTGTTGATTAGGCGGTGGTTGACTAGGCGGTTGTGATGTAGGGGCAACTACATTACCCACAGGAGTAGAACACCAAGGACAAACCTTAGCATTGTTAGGCAGGGCGCGGTTAAAATATTCGCAACTGGGATTAGGGCACCGATTTGCAGGCATAAGATTTTATATCATCAGGCATAGGTTGTAAAGCTACAAGACCTACTTTACCAAGTAAACACTGACCCTGACGAGTAGTTAGCATCTGGGCAAATGTAGAACCACCAAGCAGGCGGTTGCTGTCTTTAGGGTACACTACAAAAATAGGGTATCCCAAGGGGTAGCTTTGGAAAGTTGTGACATCAACATAATAATCATCATGCTGACACAAATCATCCGAGGGATTAATTGAGCGCCGATCGCGCTTTTGAAACAAAGGTTGAATCGCTGAATTGCCATCTGCGATCGCTAGCGGATAGCCAGTACACTGACTCGAAGTTTTACTGATAATCCCAAAACTGATAATACCAGTGCTTCGCCCATCTAAAGTCTCACTGCGTATCAGGTTTTGGGTTTTTGTTGTATCAAGTTTAGTAACTTTTGCTGCAAATAAAGCTTCGTCTTGAGGGGCATTTTTCAGAACTATTTGTTGAAATTTACTGATTGCTTCTGGTTCAGTTGGGGCAAAAGGTTTCACAGGTAAATCTGGAAGTTTGGAACTAATTTGCTGCCAATTAGTAATTTTACCTGTGTAAATTTGACGCAATTGCTCAAGATTGATTTGCCCCCTAAGAGCATTGGCAAGATTTGAATCTCTTTTATTAAATGCTACAAAAACAAGTAACCCATCATAAGCTACTGCTTCTTTTGCTAGTTTATCTGTAATGTTGTCTACCAAACTAGTAATTGCAAAATCTTTTTTGTTTGTTTGAACTTCTTCAAGACTTTGAATCGGATTATTTATATTTGATGATAAAACAGATTTATAATCAAATATTGCTGTTGCATCTGATTTTGGTCTGGTTAATAAATCTCTTAAACGACTGCTGTCCACTAATTGCGTTAAAACAAAACTCCATGTACTATCTTTTTCTCCTGTGTAAGTAAATTGTCCAGAAGGAACGTTGGGGACTTCTGAAAAATTCCGCACAAGTCTAGACCATTGTATATATTGATTAGGACTAGCTGTTTTCCTCCCCCAAAGCCAATACCAAATTCCTCCACCAAGTAATAATAAAAGCAAGATTAATAGCAAAAGTAAGGGCATTGACAAAGGCTTTTTTATTTCTTGAGAACCTGGCAACGAACGCACCGAACTTTTGCTACGATCTTCTTGAGGAAGTTCTAGCAGTGCTTGACGAGCCGCTTCTGCACTCTCAAAAAGAGTTTCCAGCCCAATTAAACGATAAATAAACTGCTTTAAATGGCTATCGGTATCCGGCCATTGTTGATTATCTCTAGGATCGAGAAGCTGGTTGGATGAAAAATTAGTTGTTCGCCCTGCCCATAAATAAAAAGCTAATAATCCTAATGATTCTAAATCTTGCTCAGGTCTAGCGGACGCGGGTTGAGGAATAATCGGTGGAATAAATAAGTTTTCCCAGATAGCTAAATCACAAAAGTATATAGAGAACTTTTGATTATTTTCTATTTTAATTAAAGTACTATCTAAATTTATATTGCCGTGAGTGATACCCAACTGTATTTGATTAGATGGAAAACGCAGCTTTTGGGTGTGGAGAAACTGGAGAGTTTGTAAACCTTGATTTAGTACCTGACGCACATCAAGAGATGTCATGGCTCCCTTTTCTATGAGATACTTACCTAAAGTTTGGGATGACTCTATTCCTTGAATAATTAAATAACAACGTTCTCCTTTTTGATCGGCGATCGCTTCTTTAGTTTCCACAAGACGGAAGTTTTGAATTCGACTATCGGCTAAACTTACCCCACCTACCCGTTTAAAAGTCTCCTTCCGCTTTTGAGTTTCGCTTTCATTAAAAGAACGATTGGGGAGCAGGTATTCTTTGATGATTACAGGTTGTTTGTCCTTGAGTTGAACAGCTGAGTATAAACGGCCTAAACCCCGTACACCAATAAAATTAGCTATTTGATAAGTTCCCTGACTTCCTTTAATCTCAGCCTCCTGTGGTAAAGTTGCCAGAAAACCACATTCCAAGCAAAACTTAGCACCCTTCATTTGCTGCGCCGTTTGGAAGGGGCGATCGCAATTTAAGGGAGAATTGTACGAGCAGGGGTATTCTTGATAAAAAGATTCAAATGAAGCCATATACAAAGAGTTTTGTGAATTGCACCGATTACTTCTGTCACACTCAAGTGTGAACTAATCCTAACTTGAGGGCAGCCACAATCGCTTGAGTCCGACTAGTAACCTTCAATTTTTCAAAAATACTGGTGAGATGCGCCTTAACCGTCGCAACTGTTACATATAAATGTTTAGCGATTTCTTCATTAGAAGCACCTTGAGTTAACCAGTATAAAACTTCCTGCTCTCTTTCTGTTAAATGCAGATCGTGACATGCTTTTACACAAGAATCTGAATAAGCCTGAAAAAACCGAAAAAATCGACTAGCAACTTCTGAAGGTAGATAAATTTCCGATCTTGTTACAGTGTCAATAGCTTCACACAATTGGGTTGCTACACGATTTTTAAACACATAACCTGCGGCTCCCGCCTGCATTGCTCTAAAAATCCACTCGTCTTCTTGGTGAGCCGACAACACTAAAACCTTGCCAGTATAAGCAGCTTCTTTAAGACGTACCAGAACTGTAATTCCATCACATCCTTTCAATTGCATATCCAGCAAAATTAAATCTGGACACTTGTGGGTTGTAAACTTCAAAACCTGCTCAACAGAATCTGCATCACCCATAACTTCTACAGGTAATGCAGAATTAATACTATAAAAACTTAAGAGAGTACGTAACCCTTGACGGAAGCGTTCTTCATCATCTACCAGCAAAACTGAAAGTTTTTTATGATCATTAACCATATCTTTAAATGACGAATTATTTATCCATTCCTTGGTCGAGGTAAAATCATAGAAAATTGTGCTCCACTTTCAGATAAAACTTGTGCCCAGATACTTCCTTGATGATCCAAAATGATTTTTTTAGCAATAGTTAAACCCAGTCCTGTGCCTCCTTTCCGTCGGGAATAAAATGGCGTAAATACTTTTTGTGAATCTTCTTGAGACAATCCTGGCCCTTGGTCGGAGATTTTAATTAAAACTTCATCTTGAAAAATTTGCCAGCTACAGGTAATAGTTCCTAAATCCGGGCTAAAATGAACGGCATTACTAAGAAGATTGTCAAAAACTTGTTTCATTTGCAATTTGTCTATCTTCAATATTGTCGATATATCAGGAATTATTATTTTAAGTTTTTTATGATTAATTAGAGGTTGTAAATTTGTAATACTTTCAACCACTAAACTTCTTAAATCTTGGAATGTTACCCTTAATTTTCCACTTTGACCACAATCAATCAGTTCATTTAAATTAGTATCTAAATCTTGTATACTTTCACCGATAATTGTTGCTTGCTCTTGCCAAGGGTTATTCTCTAAACCTAAGCAGAGATTATATGCATACAATCCTATAAGTCCTAGAGAGTTACGCAATTGATGACCGACTCGATGTAATATATCTTCTAGGAGTTTTATTTCAGTTTTTTGTCTGCCATAGTCCAAGGAAATATCTACATACTTACTCAGAAGCATAGCAGAGCGTTTTACATATAATTGCAAACTCTCTGAGAGAGGTTCATGAGTAATGATTTGAATGTATTCAGGTTTTTGATTTCTATAGGATATAGGACAAATATAAGAAATAGATGAAAAGTCCTTAAGTTTAAATTTATGTAAAGTCAAAGCAGGTGGAAAATCTGTAAGCCATGCTTCTGAACGTAAATAAGCTAAAGTTTTTGGGGAAAATGGAACTTGGTCTTGACTATAATTTATCGCTTCTTGATTAGCTCTCAATAACGAATCATGATAGACAATCCGAGCGAAAAAAATTGGATACTGACTAGTTAGCTGCTCAGACTCAAGCTGACAAAAGCTTTGGATGTCTGAGGAATTCAAATAATTCGAGTCATTCTCTAGTTTTTGTACAGAAAAGCCTAGTGTCATAGCTTCACTCGCTTTTTGCAACTAAATGTTTTTACTCTTCTGCTGATCAGTATAAAATTATGCAGTCTCAAGAATGTTTATTTTTTTGTTAAGTTCTCTTTTGAGATAATTCATACAAACAAAGAATTATAAAGTTTATATTCACAGCAGAGTTTATTTTCATAAGTATATATTGGTACATACAAGCTATAATTTGTAACACTTCGATAAATCTTCTGGGATGGGCGTTTCGCTCTAACTAAGGAAGGCAAGATGCCTACTCGACATTAAAAAAATGTAATGCATCAATTAAGAACCGCTCCAAACTAATCTATAAACTGAAGTTGCTGCTTTTCTGATTCTTGAGAAACTAATATTTTCCAGCTTCTCAATCATCATTCTGGGGGAAAGGGGAGCAGACGGGTAGAGGGACAAGGGGACAAGGGGACAAGGGGACAAGGGGACAAGGGGACAAGGGGACAAGGGGACAAGGGGACAAGGGGACAAGGGGGAATTATTGAACAAGTCTCTCCTTTGTCTCCCCCCTCTCCTTGTCTCCCTTGTCTGTTCTCTATGCCCCATGCCTAATCCAAAAATATCGACAAAAGTCTAATTAACTTTAGAAGCCTGATACATATACTGTAGATGGATCTGGATTAGCTACCAGCAGAACACCCTGATGCTTATCTTCGTTCTTCAAACTTTAGCCGAAATTCTAGCTGGAGGAACCTCACTTACCAGTACAGAGCAAATTGACTTTAGCCATCCTGGTAATCGTAGGGAAGAGGGAGCAGGCCCGACTCTCAATTTATATATTTTTGATATCCGTGAGAGTAAGCAGGTACAACATTCTGGCAGACAAGTTGAACGCAAGCTAACACGCGCTCTACAACCTGCCATTGTAAATTGGGCACCCGCTTGGTTTGATGTTTCGCTGCTATTAACAGCCTGGGATAGAACAGCTTTAGGTGAGCATCACTTTATTAGTGAGGCGTTAACCGTGCTGTTGCGCCATCGCACCTTGGAAGAAGAGTTTTTGGTTCCTGAGTTACGGGGCTATGGTAATTTGAACCTGACAGTTGCTTTAGAGCCGCCAATTGAGATTGGCTCTTTATGGAGCGCTCTCAGTGTGCCATTGCGTTCAGCCTTATATTTGACAGTTACAATACCCTTCGAGCCACAACCGACCCCAGTACCTTTGGTTTGGGAGCGAATTTTCAATTTGCGAAATCAATCGTCTCGTGATAGTGACAGTTTAGTATTAACCAGGCGAGTTGCGATCGCGGGTATTGTCAAAAGTGCGGTGACAAATCTGCCGTTGGTAGCGACAGAAGTAGCTGTAAGAGGAACTGAAAAGTCCATATTAACCAACAAAGAAGGGCTGTTCTTCTTTGAAGACCTTCATTTAGGTAATTATGTTTTGACTCTGACTCATCCTGGCTATTTACCCCAAAATGTCAATGCATTGGTAGAGAACCAAAGTAATACTTTCAAAGAAATATTTCTAACTCCTGAATAATTAGCTTTTTACTGACTTGGAGAGACTTTCATGCCTAGACTTGATTACTTTGCTCCTGGTGTCTATATTGAAGAAATTGACCGTGGTAGCCGACCAATTGAAGGTGTCAGCACGGCAGTTGCCGGATTTGTCGGTTTTACTGAAGACGTTCGCGGTGGGGCTGAGTTATACAAGCCCATGCTAGTAACCACTTGGACGCAATACTTAAACTACTTTGCGCGTCTCGACTCTGATGGGTTCACCGACTTCAACGCCTATTTACCATTTTCAGTCTACGGCTACTTTATGAATGGTGGCGGTCGCTGCTGGGTAACAAGCATCGGGACTCAGTTACCAAGCGCACCCAGACCGTCAACTCCAGAACCGGCTAACCTCAGAATTAACGCTCGAGGTAATCGTCCAGCCCTGCGCTTTACTTTGCGCCCTGAACAAGCAGCAGGTGGATTAGTAAATATCGTCATTGTTGAAAGTTCGCCCCGTGCCTTACCCGAAGGTACTGAAGGAGAAGCGCCTCCAAATACGGGCGAATATTTTACCATCGAAATTCGTCGGGGAGATGAACTTCTAGAGCAATACGAAAACTTGACAATGAACCGCGAGCCTGCTATTCAGGTAGCCACTTATGCGCTGACAGCATTGAGAAATTCGATGTATGTCACTTTAGAAGATATTACTCAAAGCGGACAGCCTTTAGCTCGTCGTCCGGTTAATGGTCAATATGAACTAGCCCCGCCTATTGTCGCCACCCCGCCTGATAGATTTTCGCAAAATTTAGAAGGGGTTCGAGACGATCGCACCGGAGTACGCGGTATCTTTGAAATTGATGAAATCACGATGCTGGCCTGTCCTGATGTGATGCGGGCTTATCAAGAGCAAGTATTAAATTTAGATCAAGTCCACGGCATCATCGAACTGATGATTAGTATGTGCGAAGGTTCTGCCAGTGGCGATATTCCCAATCCACCCAATCGCATGGTTGTACTTGATGCGCCACCGGAAGCCGTCAAACCGCAACAAGTAGTGGAATGGTTAAATAGATTTAACCGTCGTTCAATGTTTGCGGCCCTTTATTATCCTTGGATTAAAGTACCTAATCCACGCGATCGCGGTAATCCAATTTTAGTACCTCCTTGTGGTCATGTGATGGGTGTTTGGGCCCGCACCGACGAAACCAGAGGAGTTTACAAAGCCCCAGCAAATGAAGTTCCCAGAGGCGTAATTGGTTTAGGCTATGACACTAACTTCCGCGAACAAGAACTATTAAACCCTTTGGGAATAAATTGTATTCGCAACTTCCCCAATCGAGGTATCCGCATTTGGGGCGCACGCACTCTAGTTGAGCCAGATAAAACAGAGTGGCGTTACATCAGTGTGCGTAGATTAATTAGCTATATCGAAAAATCCCTAGAACTGGGGACTCAGTGGGTAGTTTTTGAACCGAACGACCAAGATTTATGGGCGCGTGTAACCCGCACCGTCAGTAATTTCTTAGAACGTATCTGGCGTGAAGGTGCTTTGTATGGGGCATCTCCAGCACAAGCATTCTATGTCAAGTGTGACGAAGAATTGAACCCACCAGAAACCAGAATTTTAGGACGTTTATATATTGAAGTTGGTGTTTGTCCCGTCAGACCAGCTGAATTTGTTGTTTTCCGCATTAGCCAATGGAATGGTATTGAAGATAACGAATAGGGCATGGGGCATGGAGAAGAGACAAGGGAGACAAGGAAGAGGGGGGAGACAAGGGAGAGATTTGTTCAATAATTCCCCCTTGTCCCCCTTCCTTGTCCTCCCTGTCCCCCTAATCCCCATTCCCCAGTCCCTAATCCCTAGTCCCCATTCCCCATTACCCCTTATCCCCAGAGGGGGCCCCACCTTCCCCAATCCCCAATCCCAAATTAACTACATACAAAGGAGTCTAAAAACATGGCAGGCGAATTTTTAACCTCTTGTAAGTTTTACTTCGAGGCTGATGGAATTACTGATAAGTTCATTAAAGAAATTAGCGGATTAGGCGTTGAGAATACACCAGCGCAAGAAGTTCACGGTTCATCTAAGGGCGCTAAACTAATGCGCCAAGCAACACCAACTGTTGTGAAATTTACCAACATCACAGTAAAAGTCATTGCCACTGATGATATAGACCTTTATAAATGGTATCAAGACTGTAACGAAGACATGGGAGACCCTCGCAAGTGGGCACAGAATCGTAAGACTGGTTCAGTGGTTGCTTACGACCAACAAGGCTCTGAAAAGGCACGGTGGAACATTGTCAACTGTTATCCCTGTAAATATACTGGGCCTACCTTAAGTGCCTCTGGTGGTGATATGGCGAATGAAACCATTGAATTGGTTCACGAAGGAATTAAACGAATCAAATAATTAGTATTTGCAGTAATTAACAGTGGTACAATCCGCAAGTCGAATTCCAGAAGTTCTTACGGCTCATCGGTTCTATTTAGAACTGACACTAGAAGGTCAAAACGATGCCAATTGTTTCTTTTTGGAGTGTCAAGGCTTCAAAAGAACACAAGAGGTAATTGAAATTTGTGAAGTTACTTCTCAAAGCTGGGGTACAAAAGGGCAGTCAAAAGGTCAGGTGGTAAGAACTAAGCTTCCCAGCAATCCTAAGAGTGGTAATCTCATTCTGCGTAGAGGTACTACTAACTCTATGGATTTTTGGAATTGGTTTGAAAAAGTCCAACAGGGTAATTGGTCACAGCAACGTAGACTTGTTGCTTTGTCTATTTATAATCAGGCAAATCAAGAAGTAGCTAGATTTGAATTAGCCGGTGCTTGGCCCACAAGTTACAAAATTGCCGATGTCAACGCCCGCAGCAATGACATTGAAATTGAAGAAATAGAGGTTGCTTTTGAGGAATTTAAACGCGTGAAATAATCAGGAGGATTATGTTTCCTACAGAGTTTGAATTTACACTGCCAAAGGGGTATCTAGACTCGGAAGGCAACCTCCACCGCAAAGGTGTAATGCGGTTATCAACGGCGATAGACGAGATTGCACCCTTGCGTGACCCACGCGTTAAAGCTAATCCTGTTTATGCCACAATTATTATCTTGTCGCGAGTGATTACCCACTTGGGTGCTTTATCAGAAGTGACTCCTGCAATCGTGGAAAACTTTTTTTCCCAAGATTTAAATTACCTCCAAGATTTTTACCGTCGAATCAATGGATTGGAAGGCGAAACTTCCATACCTGAAGATAGGGGAGTGCTGAGTGCTGAGTGCTGAGGTAAAAGTTCCGAGTTTAAAAACTCAACGTTCGAGTAAAAAGGTGCAACTTTCAAGTTCAAAGGTTCAACGTTCAAGCAAAAAGGCTCAACTTCCGAGTTTTAAACTTGAAACAATAATATTTCTTCCTAACTTCTAACTCCTGACTTCCCACTTTCTACTCAGCACTCCCTACTCACCACTCCCCAATACCCAGTGCCCAAATAAAATAACCTATGCGCCGTAAAAAAGATACTCTCTGCACAGAATTTTCTTTCACTCTTCCTAAAGGATTGGGTGATGGTGAACAACGAGTACATCGTCATGGGGTGATGCGTTTAGCCACCGCAAAAGATGAAATTTTGGTGCAACAAGAGCGCAGAGTTCAGGAAAATCCGGCTTACGGCGTATTAGTAATGCTTGCGCGGGTTATTACTCGCTTGGGCAGTTTCAACTCTGTTAGTCCTGATTTACTCGAAGAACTGCTCTTACATGACATTGCCTATCTGCGAGAATTTTATAATCGAATCAATCAGCAAGGCAATGTACACATTCCGACACAATGTCCCCACTGCAATACTCAATTTTCAGTAGAGCTAGAACTAGCGGGGGAGTCGTAAGCTACCCCTCTGATACTTTATATGAGGAGGTAGCTTTTATTGCTTATCATTTCCATTGGTCACAAGATGATATTTTAAATTTAGAACACACTACCCGTCAGCGTTGGGTAGGAGAAATCAATAAAATTAACCAAAAATTAATATGAAAGTAAAAGTTAGCTACTCACCAAATCTAAGTGAAGTCAATGAACTTGACCTTACCCTAGAAACTACACCGAGAGGAGAATGGATAATAGGCCGTTCTCCTGATTCTGATTTAGTTCTAGACAGCCCAGATATCAGTCGGGTACATGGTAAGTTTTTTATTAAAAGTGGAAATTATTACTTTTCTGATCTTGGCAGTAGAAATGGATCAATATTTAATGGTAAACAAACTGAAAAAGATCGACCGTATTCTTTGAGCGATGGAGATGTTATTCGGATTGCAGATTATGTTTTGATTTTGTCAGCTGTTGCTCCCGCCTATGAGCAACCAGAGACAGTCTTTAGAATTATAGATCCTTCACTGTTTTCTCGGCCGCGATCGCCTGAAAATGTCAGCGCTGCCAATGTTGTTAATCCAGCCCCAGAAGTAGTCAACGAAGTTCCACCGCCAATTAGTCAAGAAGTAGAAACACCTGAAGTTAAAGCTGCTTCCCCAGAAATCAGCGAAATCTCAGAAGTTGTTTCTAATCAACCTGATGATGTCATACCGGTTGTTGAGATAATCGCCCCTGAAAACATCATTCAACCACCAGAAGCAGTCAACGAAGTTTCACACGATGTTCATGATAAAATTGGGGATTTGCGGACATTCAATAAACCAGATGGTGAGGAAGTAGAAGTTCCAGAAGCTACCCACGAAGCCTCAGAAGTTTCTTGGACTGAACCTGATGAAGCTATAGCTGCACCTGAAAACATAATTGAAACTCATAAAGAGGAAAGTGTTACAGAAGCTACCCACGAAACCTCAGAAGTTTCTTTGACTGAACCTGATGAAGTTATAGCTGCACCTGAAAACATAATTGAAACTCATAAAGAGGAAAGTGTTCCAGAAGCTACCCATGATGAAGTTGTAGGCTTTGAAGCACCACTAGCGAGAGAATCTACTTTCGTACAACAGCGTGATACAAATGCTATTCCAGAAACTACCTACGAAGAGGATGCAGAGTTAGAGGCAGCATTAGCAGCAGAAGTTACCTTCGTACAGCCACGTGATATTTTCAACGAAGTTCCTGCACAAAATGCTATTCCTGAAGTTACCGACGATGAGAATGCATTGGAGGCAGCACTAGCAGCAGAAGTTACCTCGGTACAGCCGCGCGATATTTTCCACGATATATCTGAGGAGGAAAGTGATATTCCCGAAGCTACTCATGATGAAGTAGTGAATTTAGATACACCAGTCAAAGAAGAAGTCAGTGAAGTTGTTGAAAATAAAGAGATTCAGCCACAAGAAGCATTGAGCCAAGTTACACAGGATACCACTGATAAAGCGGTAGATTGGGATACGTCAGTTACAGCAGCAGACAGCGTAGATGTTGAGGAAGTAGAACCTACTTCTGCTGTGGATGAAACAATAAGCGAAGTTTCTCAAGCATCAACTGTACCTGATGATGACGTTGCAGAAGTTTTAAGGAATCAACGCATTGATTTGAATAATGCAAGTACTGAACAAGTTAGTGTAGATGTTGATGATGTTTCTGCACAAGTAAGTAAAGTTTCTGACTCAGATAACATTCCATCTTTGGAAACCACAGAAAGTGGAGCGACTGAGAGCATCAGTCAAACTGTTGAAGAATTACCTGAAATAAAAGAGCGTTTTGATGAAACTCCAGAAGAAACAAATGTCAGTGAGTCTCCTCAAGCAATCAGTGAAAAAAATATAGTACTGCTTGCTCATGAAAGCAATAAATCAGAACTTGCTGAATTGGTTTCTGAACATCAGGAGTTTTTCTCACAGAGTTATACAATTACCTGGCCATCTGTTAGTGAAGTCTTACATCAACAGACGGGTATAACTATTAGTCAACAAACTGCTGCACCAACTTCTGGAGGATATCAAACAATTGCTTCATTGGTTGGAGCCGGAGAAATTGTAGCAGTTATTTTTCTACGAGATTTGCTGCAACCTCAGCCAGGTCAAGCAAATGAAGAAGCACTGTTAAGATTATGCACTATTAATCAAGTTTTATTGGCTACTAATTTGCCGACAGCAGAGGCGATTGTACATTATCTTAAACACAAATAGCAACTATAAATTATTCACAAACAACAAGATACCCGATTTTTTAATAAGTCGGGTATGTAATAATATTGGCGCGAATTAATTGAGGTTACAAACGAGTTGGTTATGATTTTATAACAGGAGATAGAAGGTAAAACTATTGCTAACTCTACCATTCACCCTTTCAAAATGCCCATAAAAAAGCTTGGTAAAGCGAGTGACCAAGCTATTAACTATTTCAACCAATTATTGCAGAAAAAGTAGTGCGATCGCAAACTATTAGTTAGTAGATTTTTCTAAATTAACCTTGACAACTTTGTTCTTTTCTTGCTCATTTTTAGGAAGTATTAGATTCAAGATGCCATCTTTATAATCTGCGGTAACGTCAGTATTTTTAATTCGAGCCGATAGAAAAATTACGCGTTGAAATTTACCGTAATGAAACTCACTTCTTGTAACATCTTTTTCTTCTGTTTTTGTTTCAGATAGATTTAATTTATACTAAACCTAAATTTTCTGTTGGAGGGGATAGTCCAGAAATGCGATGCCTCAGTTAAGCTATACCTAAAACTAAGTAACAGTGCTGCATAAATTTTTAGATAACCTCAGTTAAATAGATATCTATTCAAGTTTGTCCTACCTCAAATCCTTTGATACTACTGTTCTTGCTTATCAAATGATGGATTTTAGCAACTTTTAACGAGCGTAGGATACGCTCAATTAAATCACCCGAATGGGTGAAGAGCAAATCAACCGTTCAGGTGAACTGGGTGCAGGAAGTTAAGACAGATAAAAAATAAGACTCTATTACTCAAGAACACTAATTGCACTTTACTATAACTAAGGATAATCCTATGAAATTCTCTATCTTGATTGATTCTGTATTTATTGTTACTTCTATTGCTTTATTGCCTGGAATCGGTAGCACTCAGATAGCTACTAACAATAGTGGCGAGCCTATAGCTATCAACTCTAACAATTTATCTACTCATTCTACTAAATTCAGCTACCTCAAACCCTTTGATGCTGTATTTCTAGCTTATCAAAGTAATCTAAAACCACAGGGTATTCCTAGCAGTAGTACTTTGGTATCTCAACACCAAAAATGATTTATCTTACTAAGTACAGACTTGCGAAGGTTCGTAATGAGATTTATAAAATGCTGTACTATCATCTGGTTGCTTTGACAAGAAAATGCGTAACCGAGCAGGAAAAGCTACTGTCTCCCCCTAATCACCTATCTAATTCGCAAAAATTACTTGGACCCCTCCAACACCTTAGCTTGGAGGGGTTTTTAGTTGGTACTACGGTTGCTACTTGCTTTAGCGTCATTCTATGCACAGTAGCACTGCAATGCTTACTGCTCCCACAATGGCGTAATACCAATTATCCAAAATGAGGCAACACATCCAAACCCCCAAACCCAGATATAATCTAGCTTTCTTAATTACGAATTAGAAATTACGAATTACGAATTAGTATAAATTATCATACTTTTAGAAAAAAGGCACAGGTCATAAATTATTTACTGTTCTATCAAATTAACGTTGTTAAGTTACTCAGCAGGTGTAGTTTTCACCTCTAAGCTGTGTTAGATATTGTGACGCGAAGCAGGAGTATAGATACGTTGCTAAAGCTTTCTCCCGAATCTCCTTTATTTATTGTATTAATCATTATTAGTTTTCTAGTAGTAACCTTGTCAGCTTGGTTATCCTCTAAACCATTTGTTTTAAAACCATTTGGAGTTAATGATATCGTCCAAATACTCACATTACTATTATTTATCTCTTTATTATTAGAGCGCTCACTAGAAGTTTTTATAACTACTTGGCGTGGGCCATTCGTCGAACAATTAGATATTAGCATTGAGCAAAAAAAGGCTCTAATGTCTGAGAACATAAGACTTATAGAAGTACAACAAAACCAATTATTAAAATCTAATCAAATCAGTGGACTCCCACCTGAAGGAATGAGTTTAGAACAGCAAATTATCCAAAACTTTACACAAAACCAACAAGAACCATTAAAAATATTCAAACCACAAATGGATGATATAAATGAAAAAGAGCGTCAAAAAACAGCTTATAAATCTGATACACGAATAATTGCTCTATGGACATCCCTTTTATTCGGTCTTTTAATGAGTGCAATAGGTATTCGCTCAATTGAGCCACTTGTAGTTATTGATTTAGATAATCCCATACAGGTAGTTATTTTCCGTTGTTTAGATGCATTGTTGACGGGAGGTATAATTGCAGGAGGTAGCGAGGGAATTCATAAGCTTATCAAAGTTTTTATCGATTTCATGGAAGCTACATCTAAACAAATAAAAAACCAAGGATCGTCTTGATGAAACTCTCAATACAGAATAAGATTGCAAAGATTATGAAAATTACAGTAATATCTCTTTTTATCTAGAACTACTTTTTCACTTGGAATTTTGATAATAAAATTGACTCAAATATATAAAACAGATCGCATAATCACAATGAATTTTAAGCAAAGGATAGAGTTTTTCTTAATTGTATATTCGGTAAGAGATCGCATACAAAAAAGCCCAGTCATTTCTAACTGGGCTTTTAGCTATCTCAATCAATTATTGAAGGTGAGTATTTTCGTACTATGCAGTAGGTTGTTCAAGATTAACCTTGACAACTTTGTTCTTTTCTTGCTCGGTTTTAGGCAGTGTCAGATTCAAAATACCGTCTTTATAATCTGCGATGACATTGGTATTTTGAACTCTAGCAGATAGAGGAATTACACGCTGGAACTTGCCGTAGTAAAATTCACTCTTGGTAATACCCTTGTCTTGGGTTTTAGTTTCAGACTTGCGCTCACCGCTAATATGAACAGCATCTTGGGTGACTTGAATATCTAAGTCTTTAGCTGACAGTCCTGGCAGTTCTAGCTTGAGATGAATCGCATCATCAGTTTCATGCAACTCAGCAGCCGGAACTCTGATAAAGCCTTTTTCAAGCCGTGCAGATGGGACTTTGGTATCTCCCAATAAACCGTTGATGTGACGTTCTAAAGCGTTCAATTCTTGCCAGGGGTTGTAACGAACTAGTACCATAACTTTTTCTCGGAAAAATTCAACTATTGTTTAATCGTTTTTGCACTTGGTTTTGTGCTCATGTATTCATAATAAATATGATTCAAAGTTGTATAATTTCGGTTATCATCACCTAATAAAAGGATGATTACCGCACATAATTAGACTTTAAAAAAAAGATTACGGTTAACTCTAATTTTTTAGTTCGGTAAACCAGAATAATAACTATTAATGTCAATAATCAACTACCAAATCTACTGTTGAAGGAAATATACAGTCAAGCGATCGCTTATATTTCCTAAACAACAACATCCAAGCTTTACTCACCTCACCATCGTACTATTCAATAAGTATTTCGATTTAGTCATCGGGAAACTGCCAAAATGAAATACTTTCTACATCTTTGCGACTGCATTGAATACAAGTAACATTAAATGCTGAATCTATCCACTCATAACCGCAAGCACGATAATGACAGAAAATATTATTGCGCTTAGAGTGTGGTTATTGCGCGGAAACTCGCCGGAAAATAAACTATTGTGCCGTGGTATTCCTAAAACTTGAGGTTAGAATCCCCTAGCCTAAAGACAGAGGTGTTGACAGAAGATTTATGATTTTTAGCTCATGTCGCCTGATAATTCAGGTTTTATAATTAGAGTTAGAAGGCTTAGAGCATTAAGCATAAATGAGGTTAAAAGCTGTGAAGAAAATAGTTGTTGCTACTTTATTCAGCTTAATCGCTGGCTCAACATCTTTACTTTTTCCCCAAGCCGCTAAAGCTGATAGGGTTGTTTACTGTCATCCTGTTACTGACAATAGGGTACTCAAAGAATCGGTGGCAGACCACCCCAATGCTTATACAAATGGTTTTCGAGAAGGACAACAAAGCGCTCGGAATAGAGTTGCTTATAAACCTCGGACTGTGGGAGGTGAATTCGCTCGTGGTTTTCAGGATGGTTATTTGAATCTACCTTATGCTGGGCAAGAGAATGTTGTACCTAGAACAATTGTGCAACATACTACTCAGGTTTGTAGTGATGATGGTTATTACACCGTAGCGCCTTCTCCTGCTTACATCTACAACCCTTATCCCATCTATGGGTCGCCCTATCCTACTTATGGCATCAACTTCGGATTTGGAAGAGGGTTCCACTTTGGATTTGGCGGAGGGTTCCACGGATGGGGTCATCATCGAAGATGGTAGGGGTGGGGAATTTTGTCAAAGAAAGTTTCTGGGCTGGAGGATAGTTTCTATTCATCCTCGGAAGTGATCAGGGAAAAATTCGAGAATATATCTGAAATCAGAAAAAAAAGATATTCAGATAGACCAGATGAAAGTATTTCTTGCTTTTCTGGTACATAACCATATTTGTGCAACCGGTGCGGTTGTTTTCCAAGGCGATCGCTGGGAATTATACCAATTTGTAATTCGTAATTAAGAAAGCTAGACTATATCTGGGTTTGGGATTTGAATGTATTACCTCATTTTAGAGAATTGGTATTACAAATTAGTAGATTATCCAAGAAAAGTGAAAGGCAATACACTTGTTAAAGAATTATTTATGCCTTTGATATTCAATCCGCACTTGCTTAACGTTAAACTCAGATTCTAAAAACTCAAGTTTTTCTACTTGCTGTAATCCCAAACTTTCAAACTGTGCTAATTCTGAATCTGATAATGGCCAAGGTGGCCCAGAAGGTTCAGCTTCTGTATCTCGAACACGAGTAATCAGCAAAAGTGTGCCACCAAGAGCAACAACAGAGGTAACTGAAGAAATAACCCAAGAACGTACATTTAACGGTAAGGCTTGAATATTACGACATTCAAAAACAAAATCAAAAGCTTGATGCCATTGTGGGTAAATCGCTAACAAATCTGCAACTACATAGCTGACAGTCGAATCTGGAAATCGCTGCTTACACCAAGCGATCGCTGTCGGTGAAATATCAAAGGCAGTTACTTCAAACCCCTGTTCAGCTAAAGTTTCGGCATCATCTCCTAAACCACAACCAATGACTAGCGCCTTTTGCCCAGAAGCGAACGGTTGACGAATCGTCAACCAATCTTGTAGATAAGGGTGAGGAGCTAACTTTGCCCAAGGAATTTTTGCTGTATCACCTTTAGCTTCGGTATATAACACTTCAAACCATGCCGATGGTTCTGATTTTTGTAAAGCTTCGGTAGCTAACTGTTGGACATAAAATCGTAAATCTTCAGGTTGTTGTTCAAACATAAAAACCTATCACTGACACTAATAACTTGAGGTAACTGCTATAGTATCGCGCAATAATTTATGAACGCGATCGCCCTGAGTGAGAACCCGTAAAATTTTTTCTCGTGATACCTTTGTAGATTTTTCTAAAACAGTAAGTTCTACTTCAAAGAGTTGAATTACTTTATTTAACACTGGAAAACACTAAATATATATTATTGACTTTAAATACGTTCGAGTGCAACAAAAACACTTCACTCTTTGTAATGCTCAAAATTACCCTAAGTTAGCACACAAGGAGTGACCCTCAACCCTTGTATCAACTAGTATATAGACAGGTCTAGATATTTGCTAAGAACCAGTTTAGTTTGCAAATAGAATCTGGAAATTGCTTTTATATACAGCAGATTGCAAGTAAGTGAGGTACAAAATCCAGGACTGATTTATCAAATATTAAGAGTTTCTACCTCTTCCCTCCTGCCTCCAGCCTCCAGCATAGCTGCCTCAAAATCCGTAACTTTGTACTTCATGCAAATGAAAACTGCTGTATGTATTCTCGTCCACCCCAAGGAATGTAGCAGGTTTGGGTACGCCGGAAAAACCTTTTACACCAACCTTGATTGAGCAGTTTAAGTTAAGCGATACATATATTGATGGGGCTTTTGCTCTTGAGCAAGGGTTTATTTTTTCCGCTATGATTTTGGCTTGTATCACAGTTTATATTATTGAGCGCAAGTTTCGCCAAGCTGCCTATTGGTCTATAGTCGCTGCTGTCATTTCCTGGGTTGGGTTGATACACAGTTATCGTTGGAGTGTTGCAGATACAGTTGTTAATTTCGGCTGGGGAACTGGTACGCCTTGGGCTATTGGCTATGTAATGCTTGCAATTCTCTTTTTCTATGTTGATTGGCAAGAAAGGCGTAAGGCTTAATGCCTTATCGCATAAAAGTTGAATTATCTAGATGAGATTAGTCAATAAGTTGTGGGGTGGGAATTTGCGTATCGATATCTGCTTGGGAATAAGTGGGGAGCAACCAGTTACTCTCACCCGCCTTAAATACTTTGGCAGGTTCAACATTCAATTCAATTGCACCAGTGGCTGGATTAGTTCTAGCAAGAGACTGTGTACCATCGACAAACTTAATGGCGATTGGTTGAATCAGTTCTTGTGGTTGAGCATTCGGGCCTAGAATCACTTGAGAACCTGCGGGTAAGTAAATGCCATCGCAATCCCAATCATCATCGGTGATTGTTCCTGCGCCCAGAAAGTAGAGTTGGGTTGGAGATTTTTTAGGTTTATTGGCATAGACAGCCAAAGTCTTTCCAGTTTCATTACGACACTGTGCCCGCTTTCTAGCTGTTTCTATGACATATTTCTGAAACTGCAATTGTGCCAGTCGCTGTTGGAATTCCTCAGGTGTATAGCCAGCTTGCTCCGGTGTATTCTTGACAGTTAGAAGTTGATTGAGCGCTTGAGTTACCTCAGCATAGTCAGCCCCCTTAGTGAAATCCTTACCTGCCCAAGAAGGTTGAGCAATTAGCAAGTTCACTATTAACACCAGAGCAACAAGAACAATTTTCAGAAACTGCATATATTTCTCCTTTTTTGAAATTAGTGTTCAGTACCACTGAAACTTTACCAGATTTCAAATCCTTGGAAATTTAAAGAGCGATCGCACTAACAATATCCATAAGATTAATTAATAGCCCTACAAGCTCTCCTCAATATCCACTAAAAGGTGGTAGCAGTCAACTAGTAACTGATAGCTGATGTCAAACTCTTAACTGGGTGACGGCGATATTGCCGGAAAAACACACATCTACATCGCTACCAGGAGTGCGATCGCGTTTGCCATATTCTCCTACATAATAAAAATTATCGCCTTCGATTCGATAGTTCACGGGCAAAGGTTTGGTACAGGCTTGGCAAAACACCATCTCAGGATGTGGTTCTCCTGGTTGCAGATGCGGCAAATTCACATTCCAGAAGCTTCCTGGTTCTAAGGGACGCTTAAATAAATCCGCTAAAACTTCAGTTGTGAATTTGGCAGCCAGATCCCAATCAAAATTCTGCTTGGCTTTTCGATAGTGGGAAATGGCAACTCCAGGAATACCGTGCATCGCGGCTTCCCGTACGGCGGCAACTGTGCCAGAAATGTAAGCATCGACTCCTAAGTTTCCCCCAGCATTGATGCCTGAAAGTACAAATTTGACATCTGCGGTAATTTGTGTTATTGCAATTCTCACACAATCGGCGGGAGTACCTGCGATCGCATACTCAGTTTCAGAACGTCGCTGGAGATTGATAGCACGAGTTGTAGTAACTTGATGTCCACAGCCAGACTGATGATCCGCAGGAGCAGCGATAATAGAATTTCTGCCGTTTACAGCTTTGAGCAGCGCTTGGATACCGGGGGCATCAATGCCATCGTCGTTAGTTAAAAGTATAGTCATGTGTATATCATATTGATTTAGCTAAAATATCAGAAAAATGCAGAGATCAACCATCACATAGACATCTCTATAAATTAAGTATGCATTATCCAGAACTGTTGTAGAGACGTTGCAGTGCAACGTCTCTACAATCTTTTCTCTCAAATATTTAATCAGTACAGCAAAAAAAGCTACTTGCATATATGAAAAAATATGCTTGATTCTGCAAAAAATATCGCACTAGCGATATTTTTTCTTGATGGTTTGCAAATTCCGCCCTAAGCATTTGGGTTAATTCCCAAAATGGGGGGTATTTTTTGTCACAAGTAAGGGGGTTAGCATTAGGTTAATGCTTGCAACCGCCTTCAGAACAAGTTTGTGTAATCAAAAATCCCGTACAATATACATATTTGCTGGGAATATCAGAAATTTTACACTGGATAAAATCGGGAACGAGGTGATTTTTGCAGTGGTTCTGTAGTATTTTTGGTGCAAGTCTGTCTTAGGGATCACACGATGAAACAGCTCCTCAAACAAGTTTTTAGCAGTCAAAAACACCTCATCCGGCTAATTCTACCTTTGGTGACGGTTATTTTCGCAGCCTCACTGTTTGCTACACCTGCTTTAGCCACAGGTGTGTATCAAATACCCAGCCTGAGTGCCGGGAATAACACCTGGGTTTTGGATCGAGGTGAAGTCATCAGCCGTCTGAATGAAGGCAAGATTAGCAGCGCTTTTGAGGATTTGGCAAAGCAAACAGATAATGAGGTAAGAATTGTTACTGTTCGCCGCCTCGACTATGGTGAAACACCAGAAAGCTTTAGTAAAGAACTATTTGAAAAATGGTTTCCGACAAAAGCAGCCCAAGCTAATCAAACCTTGTTGGTTCTTGATACAGTTACCAACGGTACGGCCATTATTACTGGGGATAAAGTCAAATCTTTGTTAACTGACTCTATTGCCGAGAGTATAGCAACTGAAACAGTAAGTGTACCGTTACGCAATGGTGACAAATACAATCAGGCATTTATTGATGCAAGCGATCGCCTTGTCGCCGTTCTCTCTGGTAAAACCGATCCAGGGCCACCCCAAATAACTGACAATGTACAGGTTGGAGGCACTTTCAAGAAAGCTGAAGAAACCGATCAAGGTAACGCTACTGCTTGGGTAGTAGGATTGTTAATTGCTGCCACCGTTATCCCAATGGCAACTTACTATATCTATCAGATAAATCAGCCTTCATCTAATGGGTAATGGCATTAGGAGTTAGGGGTTATGAATTTCTAACTCTTAACTTTTAACTCCTTACTGTCAACTTTAATCTTGAACATACTCTTGCCCTGTAACTAAAGCTACCTCAGCCCGGATAAATTCTCGACCTAAGTAAGCTGCATGATCTAGTTGAGTTACAGGAGAAGGCTGATTTTCTTCAAAAATCTTCACGCAAAGTTCTTTCGCCGTTCTGGCGCTAAAAACTGTTGTATGAGTTCGTTCTACCTTTTCTCGCGCTGGAATAACCTTTCCCGTTTCAGGATCGACAGCTAAACCGCGATCGTCAATCACATTTGTGAAATGCTTGGCATAAATTAACCCTGCATCTCGATCTAAGTAAATAATGAAATATCCACCGGGATCAAGGTCAATATGGCGCTGGGAAAGTTTATCATCAATTGCGGCTAAATCTTCAACTATTAAATCCATAAGCATTATAAAAAGAAATTTTCTTTTTTCAGGGTTTTTACACTCTATATCAAGTGTAATTCGTATCTTCCTTAGTCTTCTTGATATCTTTCACACTATTTTGAAAATAAGGAAAATTTACATCTATTTGCCGAGTAAAGTTTAATTATTCGGTAAACTCTGTTAAGAAAGTAGTTCGTTTTCCTCAAGCATTTTTCTCATTAAACGGCAACTCTGCATTAATTGCCTCAATCTGCTGCTGTTCGAGTTGATTCACTTCCTTAATATAGGGACGGATAATTTGCCCTAAACGATTATTGTAAAAGCGATGCAGACTATGATTGGGCATAGCGGGAAAACCGCGCCGTTTTTTGTGTCGCCCACCCGCGCCAGGGTCAAAAATTTGGATGCCATTAGCGATCGCCCACTCAATCGGTGCATAATAACAAGCATCAAAATGTAAGCAATCTATTTCTTGAAAACTCCCCCAATAGCGTCCATAAAGTTTGTCATCTTTAAATAAACAAAAGGACATTCCTAAAGGTTGAGAGTCATCTTCTTCGCTATATGCGGCAACAAACAAGACTCGATGGCGATAATCACTGTGTAGCTGCTCAAAAAACCTCCGTGTGAGATACTTACTACCCCACCAGCCAAACTTATCACAGGTGTCAGCATAGAATTGGTGCATCAAGGGAAACAAAGACTGAGGAATTTGATCGCCACTCAACGGTTGCAATCGTAAACCTGCTTTTTCCACAGCTTTGCGTTCCCGCTTGATATTGCGGCGCTGATTGGCATTGAAAACCTTCAAATAGTCATCAAAAGTTTTAAAGCCAGCATTTTCCCAGATATAGCTGTGGTGCAGCCAAGTTGTAAACCCATGCCGTTCCAGCATCGGCCGCCATTGAGGATCGACGTAGAGAAAATGACACCCAGAAATCCGATTTTTGGAGCAAAAAGTGTCAATTTCATGCACCATCAGCGCTGTGATTTCATCCTCATCTTCTCCTGGGGCGATTAAGAACCGATAACCTTCAGCTGGGGTGAATGGTGTCATTCCCAGCAATTTTGGGTAATATTGAACTCCGATGCGATCGGCTAACTCTGCCCATTGGTGATCGAAAATAAATTCACCAGAACTATGTCCTTTAAGATAAAGTGGCGCGGCAGCAATCAGTGTTCTATCTCGCCACAATGTCAAGTGATTTGGCAACCAACCAGTTTTAGCTGTAACACTTTGGGAGATTTCAAGATTGTTCAGCCACTCCCATTCTAAAAATGGCGTTTTGAGTGGCATTGCCAAAGCATTCCAGGCATTTTGGGGTACTTCAGCGATTTTATTCGTCCAAACGACAGAATAGCGAGGCTTAAGTTGTTCCACCATTTTAGAGGAGTAGGGAGTAGGGAGTAGGGAGTAGGGAGTAGTAAGGGGCAGGGGAAGAATAATTAATGCTCAATGCCCAATACCCAATACCCGATAACTTAACTTAGCGTAATCTAATCTGTTAGTCGTTGCAGGCGATAGTGCAAAAACACTTCTTGCTCTACTGTATGAACTTCTATAAGTTCTAACTTGGGAGCCAAATCAGGTAAAAATCCTTTCCCATCTACGGCTGTGGGTGCAGTATTACCACCTAAAATCAGCGGACAGACAGTTAGCCATAATTCATCAATTAAATCTAATTCCAGCAAGGAAGCTACTAATTCACCTCCACCCAAAACCGCCAAGCGTGTTATATGTAGAGTGGCTAGATGCTTCAAAGCTGCGGAAATGTCAATTTCTCGCGTTGGTGTTTCAAAAACCAGAATCTGCTCAAATTCTGGAGGGTACTCTTGTACTCTGGTTGCCAGAGTTGAGGAAAGCGTCTGTAAGCGTTCTTTCCATGAAATTTCTCCTGATGTTGTAGTGAGTAGCCAGCGTCTAACTGGTTGCTTAAAAAAGCGAATTTCCGGATTAAGGTTTGCAGAGTTTGTAGTCACTATATGAACTGGTTGCCGAGGCTTCCCTCCTTGCGCCCGAAGTTCCACTAAAGTTGGATCGGTTATAGTAAGTGTTGTTCCATAAGCGTCCAGAGTCCCAGCACCAAACAAAACGGCATCAGAGGCAGCAATTTGTTTTTCTAAGTGTGCTTTATCAACCCTTGAGCCAAATCGAGCAGGCGATCGCTTAAAATCTGCTATCTTGCCATCTGCACTCATTGCTAAAACAACTGTAGTATGAGGACGATGTTGCAACATTAAATTGATTTGATAGTTTTTATATTTTCTTTAGTCAGATGTAGATTTTCAAACAAAAACATACCTGCAAACTACTGTTTTATAATTTTAGCCCTTTATTGATATGCAACATAAATCGCTTTTACATCTAGCATATACGAGTTTTGGTATACGACGTTTCTTTTTGAATTATAGCAATTTGTTATTTTTAAACATTGAAAATAAAATTTTGGTAATTTAATAAAATGTCTCATCTAGCTGGTCTAATTGCATATCTTTGGTGTTGTAGATTGCAGGTGCAAAGTGAGACAGTCGATGACTAATTCCCGTCAATCTTCCTTTCGTCGAATTTTAGTAACGAGAATATTGCTGCTATTTGTTCCAGTTCTACTAGTAGGCGAAATTGTTGCCTTGAATAAGGCACGTTCTAGTATATTGGGAATCGCACGGCAAAATTTAACAGAAAGCGCTATCAGTAAAGGGGAGAGAATTGGTGATGCGATCGCAATCTTAAAAGCTAATTTGCAGAGTGTAAGCAAAACAACGGTTATTCCGTCAGATTCGCCTATACAAGAGCAAGAAATTCTCACGCAGTTAAGGCAACAACTTCCAGCTAGTATTGAGTGCATCCAATTAACAAATCTCCTAAGCCATAAGATAGTTGCTAGTAGTTGTGGGGATCGAGAAATTGGAGAATTGAGATTACCTTTCCCTAATGAGGGAATTGATGTCAAAGCAATCTTCCCGCAAAAAGCAGGAATGACGGGAAAAAGAAACACACAAAATCAGCAGCTGCAAGTAGTTTTATCTGCACCAGTCTTTGATAGGCGAAAAAATTTAGTTTATAGCTTAAGTATTCAGTCTGCATTGTCCCAACAAACCAATAATCCGCCGGGATCGCTCACGGGCGCTATGGTAGTGATTGCTGAAAATGGCACAATTTTGGCACACCCATTCACAGATTGGGTGGGAACTAAGATCACTCAGCACCCTAATCATTCCCAAATCGAGAGCATAATTAAAAATGCAATTACGGGACAAAACGATTCGATAAATTTCTCTTTTACTGAAGGAAAAGAATTAGTCGCTGGCTATACAGCAATTCCAAACCCACTCACTCAACAGCAGCAGCAAAAATGGATAGTTTTAGCTGTTACTAGCGTCGATAATGCGCTTTTTGGTTTAGAGGAAATCAAATTGATTCTTATCGTTTTGACAGTTGGTTTGATTGGTGCAAGTTTGTTAGCATCTCTATATTTAGCTCCTTACTTGGCACGTCCTGTAGAAGAATTGCGAGACTACGCTCTCAATATTCACTCTCACCATGCCGCACAACCAGTTCCGCACAATTTTCAAATTCGGGAATTTAATCAGCTGGCCCAAGCATTAGACCAAATGGTAGAACGGCTGAAAGCTGGATCGGAAGAACTGGAAATAGCTTGGAAAGAAGCAAAAAGCGCTAACCAAATTAAAAGCCAGTTTTTAGCTACGACTTCCCATGAATTGAGAAACCCATTAAATATTATTATTAACTGTATTCGCCTGGTTGAAGAAGGCTTATGTGATGACCGAGAAGAAGAAATGGAGTTTCTCAAACGAGCCGATGAAACAACAATTCACTTGTTAGGTATTATTAATGATTTACTCGATATTTCTAAAATAGAAGCAGGTAAGCTTTCAGTTGTTTCCACGCCTATTGACCTTCGACAATTATTGTTAGAGGTAATTAATTTACAATCAGTTAATGTCCAACAAAAGGGCTTGCAATTGAAATGTGAGTTAGCTTCCAAAGTGATCCCAATTAAGGCAGACGCAGGAAAACTGAAGCAAGTGCTGATTAATGTTATCGGCAACGCCACCAAGTTCACCGACACTGGAAGCATCACCATTGCTACAGAAATTCAATCTAGTAGTGGTAAATCTCAGGTGGTAATAGCTGTCAAAGATACGGGTATAGGCATCGATCCGACTCAACAGCACAAACTATTTCGCCCCTTTGTAATGGTGAATGGCACTACAACACGCCAGTTTGAAGGTACTGGACTGGGACTAGCAATTTCACGAAACTTAATCGAACTCATGGGAGGCAGTATTACCCTTGAGAGTGCGGGACTTCATCAAGGTACGACACTGAAAATTACCTTACCTTTGATTGATATCTCGCTGTTATCTGTTCCAAATAAAGAAGCAAATGTCGGGGATCTGGGATTCTCCTCTGGGAATGAAGCGGTAAAAGTAAGCCGCTATCCTAGCCTACAAGAGTCTGTAGGAAGTTCCTCTTTGGGGATTAACAAGTCTGTAAAAATAGAGGTAGACAAAGAAAAGTTCCCGAAGTCCCAATTGCTATTTGGAAATGAGACTTGCGAGATTCGTCTTTCGCCTCTGCAAACTATTTTGGTAAGTCTTCCAAAAGGAGGAGTTTGTGCAAATGAGACTTTCAAGAGGTAATTTAGTTAAAAGTTTATATTCTCAGCACTCCTAAATAGTTGTTACTCTTGCTCCTTGAGAATGCGATCGCTCAAAAAAACAGGTTTACCACCTTGCTGAAGAGATACTGTTAAAGCAGCAAGAATTTCTACTAACTCAGTGCCTACCCAGCCAGACGAAACCTCTAAGGGAGTATTGTTAAGAATAGAGACAACAAACGAAGAGCAAACCCGCCCCAATGGTTCGCCTGTTTCTAACTCCAGCGCTATCTGTCTTTGATTCACAGGAATAAATTGATTGTCCTGCTGTTCAAACTCCCCATGTAGCAGCGTTAAAGGTGACGATCGCGACATTTCATCAAAAATCAAACTACCAAGGCTCCCCACAATCCCCAGCCGTCTTTGTTTATCAGGATTCAGCCAGCACAAATGAATATAAGCTTGAAAGCCATCTGGGTATGTCAGTGTTACCCATACTAAATCAGCCAAACCTTGAGGCAAAGGAGAATCTGTCTCTTTCTTCCCCTCTGCCCCTCTGCTCCCCGGCTCCCCTGCTCCCTGTAGCCACACCGTACCCGTTGCTTGTACTTTCACAGGAATTTGACCAAGCCAAGCGTTAAATATAGCAATATCGTGAATAGCTAAGTCCCACAGTGCATCAACATCTTGCCGAACAGGCCCTAAATGGGTGCGCGTCGCGTAGCCATAGCGTAAATCACCTAATTTCCCCTTTTGTACTACAGTTTTTCCTCGCTCAACTGCTGGATGAAATAAATAAGTATGATCAACCATCAGTATTAAATGATGCTGCTCTGCCAAATGGCAAAGTTCCCGACATTCTACTGGATTGAGAGTTAAGGGTTTTTCAGCTAAAACATGGTATCCCTGTTGGAGAGCGTCTTTAATTAAAGCATAGTGGGTGGTAGCAGGAGTAGCGATCGCCACTCCTGTCAACCCTGGCACTCTCTTTAAATCCTGCCACTGGGTTGTTAATAGTACATTTTTATCTAATTCAAACTGCTGCTTTACCGCCGCTAATCGTTCTGGATGGGGATCAACTACAGCAACTACATTTACTTCGGGATGTGCCAAGAAATTCCGCAGCAGATGCACTCCCCAACGCCCAACTCCGATGACAGCAATATTAATTTTATTTATCATTAGTTATTTATCATTTGTCATTTGTCCTCTCTTACAAAGTCTGAGCGCCGGAAGCCGGCGCTCAGACTTTGCGCTTTGTCATTTGTCATTTGTATACAGAGGACGAGGGACAAATGACCACTGACAATCAACTGATTATCGACTAATCGCCCTTCTTTTAAGCTCAGGGTATTTGCGGATTAGAAATTGCTAAAAAAGCTACTTTAGCTGCTGCTTGTTCTGCGGTTTTGATTGAGCGTCCTTTACCTTGTCCAAGCATCTTTCCGTGTAGCCACACTTCAGCCATGAAACGTTCTTGATTGCGATGCGGTTGAGCGACTTCCACAACCCGATACTCTGGTAAAACTTTAAATTGCGCCTGAGTCCATTCTTGGAGAGCAGCTTTGTAATTTAGTCTGGCAGGATCGAGGCGAATTTCTGTTGCTAGTTGGTGAAAGTGGGGATCTAGCCAAGAGCGAATCAATTCCAGATTTTGAGTACTTAAGTAAAGCGCACCCAAAACTGCTTCAAAGGCATCTGCTAGTCGTGACTCTAGACCAACTTTATCAGCAGTAGCACTACCAGCAACTAGTAAGTATAGCTCTAAACCATAAATTCTAGCCAATTGGGCGAGGATGCGATCGCTCACCAACACCGAACGAATTGCTGCAAAATCCCCCACCGGACACTCAGGATAATTTTCCCATAACACAACAGCCGACACCAGCCGCACCACTGCATCGCCAACAAACTCTAGCTGTTCATAATTTGCTGAATCAGAGACAGTGGGATGAGTTAGCGCTAAATCCAGCAGTTCCCACTTTATAGGTGCTTCTAGCGACAAACCAAATTTTTGGACTAAACTTTCGAGTTGCCGTTGACGGCGTGGATAAGCGAGGGGCATTACGTGACAAGGGGAAGGGGGCAGGGAGCAGGGGAAGATAATTAACTATCTATTTTTTTATATTTCTAAATCTCTTGGATTATCACTTTAACAACTTTTATGCTACTTCTCTCTATCTAGCTTCTCTTGAATCGCTTGACGGCAAAACTCAGGAGGATCGCCTTTAGCTTTTACCTCTTCCTTCATTTCTTTGGTGACACGCAAATGTAGATATTCAGTTAATGGTCGCTCTCTATCTGTGGTGAATGGCTTTAAGTTATCTGGATTACCTTTATTTTTAGACATTATATAAAAATACAAATAAAGTTATTCTCCACGTGTATATCAGTAGAGAATGTTAAATCGATGGGCATCTTAGCCTGAGAAACTTGTTGCCTACCGATTTCCACTTTTACAAGAGGTAACTTTATTTTATGTTTACACGCACAGAATTAAGCGATCGCACAAAATCCGTACAAAAAATAATAGAGTATAAACCGTGAAAGGTTCATACTCCATTGCAGGGGAGAGAGCAGGACATAAGCCGGGTTCTGTTCTCTTGCGAGGGCAGTTATCTATCTGGGACGCCTGTTACCAAACGCCTCAAGCGGCTCTCATTGAGCGGAACAGGTAAAAGACCAACCGTAGTTCCTATCGCCTTGCTCCCAACCGGGGTTTACCGAGCCAGCACCTCTCGATACTGCTGGTGCGCTCTTACCGCACCTTTGCACCCTTACCGGGGATTGGGTACTGGGGATTGGGTAATGGGGATTAGGAAGATTTTTTCCCAGTCCCTAGTCCCTAGTCCCCAATCCCTATTCCCGGCGGTATCTTTCTGTGGCACTATCCTCACGATCGCTCGCACTGGACGTTATCCAGCAAGTTTGGTCTTTCGGGAGTCCGGACTTTCCTCAAATCAGTAACTATGACTGATCTGCAACCGCCTGCGCCTACTCTCTCCTTAGATCCAGTGTACCTGGTTGACAGAAGGGGTTGACAGGTTATTACTTCTTTTTATTCCAAGGTAGAGCGTAAGTCCAAGGTAGTTTCCTGACTGTGAAAGGACAATTGATAATACTAATGGGAGGAAAATCGCCACCTGGGGATAGACCTAAACGCACTTCAGATATCCTAAGCACTAATTGCAAAGAAAAGTCCAACTCTTTTTTTCTGTTAAAAAAGTCGTTGTACAACTTTTTTTGCCCTTTTTGTAGGCCATTGATATCAATTAGTGGTTTTTTTGCTAAATAGGTTCCAGTTACTTGATCGCGCTGGAAAACATCTTCTGCTGTCACTGTTTCAGAAAGTGTTTTCCTGGGAGCAATCAGGCTAGGACTTTGAGGTACTGCTAAGTCGCGGGTTAAGTCTGGTGATTTCCGAATTACGCGGCGCGATTGCTTACTGTGTTCAACAACTAAAGAACTGTTATCCCAGTCAACGTATAAAGCAACATTATCCGATTTATTTTCAATGCTAATTCCTAAATCTTTCAAATCGTCAATTGGGTATGAGGATTTGAGTTTAAAGGAAATTCCAATTTTATCATCGAGATTGTGTTCTTTGAGTTGCTCGTCAACAATTCCTTTTTTAAACTCATATTTAACTTGGTCATCGATGGATTCAATCATGCGGTTGAAAACATAAGAAACACCGATAATATAAATCGTCAAAACTACTAAATTCTGGTCGCTACTCCTCATAACTCAAAATCTTAACTCCTGGTGCTAATGAATGTATATAGGACTTGTCGCTAATCTACAATTTTTAATTGCGCTTAATTTCTACAGAATTTTGCAGCCAGCCTCTTCGCCAAAAAAAGAATAGCAAACTAAATGCGATCGCTAACATCGCTACCCAGCAAAGTGGATAGCCCCAATACCAGTTCAATTCAGGCATATTATATGGCGATTTTTCAGTATTGAAATTCATCCCATATATTCCGGCAATAAAAGTCAGTGGAATAAAAATTGTTGAAACTATCGTTAGTACCTTCATGATTTCATTCATTTTATTACTCACTGCCGAAAGGTACACATCCATTAATCCAGATGCCAGTTCTCGGTAAGTTTCCACCATATCCATCACTTGTACCGTATGGTCATAACAATCTCGCAGGTAGATTCGCACTTCTTCACTAATAAGTTCACTACCGTCTCGAATCAAGGAATTAATTGCATCTCGCTGGGGCCAGATAGCACGACGTAGTTGCAGTAATTCTCGTCTAATTTGATAAATGTTTTGTAGTGTTTGGGGAGTAGGTCTGACTATTACCTCCTCCTCTAACTCTTCAATTCGCTCTCCATAAAGCTCCAGTACTGGAAAAAAGCCATCAATAATTGCATCTAATACAGCGTAAGCTAAATAATCTGTTCCCTGTTTGCGAATAGTACCTTTGTTTTTTTCAATTCGCGATCGCACCGCTTCAAAGCAATCATGTTCTGGTTCTTCTTGGACTGTCAGCAAATAATTTTTTGCTAATATCAAACTCACTTGCTCGCTATAAAAACCACATATTTTTTCCTTTGGTACTACCATCCGGGCAATGAAAAGCAATTGATCTTCATAATCCTCTATTTTGGGACGCTCTGGTACATTGACTACATCTTCTAAAACTAGAGGATGTAACTTAAAAACTTTACCCAATCGTTGTAATATATCTTGACTACCTAAACCTTGTACGTCTACCCAAGAAATCGATTCCGCCTCCAGATAGGGGACACACTCCTCTGGAGTTTCTATTTGTTCGCGGATAAAATTGTTTTGGTTATAGTCAATCAAAAAAATTACTGGTGGTGGAGCATCTGCATCAATAAAAATAGTTCCAGGTATAGTCCCTGGTTGGTGATAGAACTCATCTTCATAGAACTTGGAAACTATTTTAGGAAGACGACTTAGTTTTCGTGCCATGCAATATTACCTAATAGTAATTTGTCATTGGTCATTGGTCTTTTGTCATTAGTAAATAACAAAGGACATAAGGATAACTTACACGTTATTTTATAAATATTAATATAAAGACGGTAATTTCTAAATTAGGTAATTATTTAGGTTGCTAATTTGATCGTCAGCCAGATTTAATCTGACGAATTACGAATTGGTATACCATATTGCCTCTGAATCAGCAATGCTACAAAAAACAGTTTGCCTTGGCAAGACAAACTGTTTAAAAAATATTTATCTGGGTTAGCAGAAGTTAGAACATACCCATGCCGCCCATGCCGCCCATGCCGCCCATGCCACCCATGCCACCCATGCCGCCCATGCCGCCCATATCAGGGGCAGGAGCAGCAGATTTCTTCTCTGGCTTTTCAACAACGATCGCTTCTGTGGTTAAGACCAAACCCGCAATGGAACCAGCGTTTTGCAAAGCTGAACGCACGACCTTGGCGGGGTCGATAATACCAGCAGCAATCAAGTCTTCAAATTCGCCAGTAGCAGCGTTATAGCCAATGTTGAATTCACTCTCGTAGACTTTAGAGACAATTACAGAACCTTCAGCACCAGCGTTGTCTGCTATTTGGCGCAAAGGGGCTTCTAAGGCTCGTTCAACAATATCAGCCCCAATTTTTTCTTCGTCATTTTGCAGGGTGTTTTTAATCGCTTCTACCGCCTTAGCTAAGTGAATTAAGGTTGTTCCACCACCAGGAACAATACCTTCTTCCACAGCAGCTTTCGTAGCGTTGAGCGCGTCTTCAATTCGCAGTTTGCGGTCTTTGAGTTCGGTTTCGGTTGCCGCACCCACTTTAATCACTGCCACGCCGCCAGCAAGCTTGGCGATGCGTTCTTGGAGTTTTTCTTGATCGTAATCAGAATCAGTTTCTTCTAACTGTCTGCGAATTTGACCAATCCGCTTTTGTACTTCTGGCTTGGTGACACTGCCAGCGACAATTGTGGTGGTTTCTTTGTCAATGGTGATTTTGCGGGCAGTTCCCAGCGCTTCTAGAGCAGCGGTATCCAAGCTTAAGCCGATTTCTTCAGAAATCAACTGTCCATCGGTGAGAATTGCAATATCTTCTAACAAAGCTTTGCGGCGATCGCCAAACCCAGGCGCTTTAATCGCAGCTACGGCTAGTACACCCCGCGCTTTGTTCACCACCAAAGTTGCCAAAGCATCACCTTCGACATCTTCAGCGATAATTAGCAAAGGCTGACCAGAACGAGCAACTTTTTCTAAAATCGGCACTAAATCTTGGATGCTGCTGATTTTTTTATCTGTCACTAAGATTTTGGCGTTTTCAAATTCGACGATTTGCCGTTCGTTGTTGGTGACGAAGTAGGGAGAAATATAACCCCTGTCAATCTGCATCCCCTCAACTACTTCTAGTTCGGTGGTTAGGGATTTAGATTCTTCAACGGTAATTACACCATCTTTGGTGACTTTTTCCATTGCTTGAGCTAACATTTGACCAACTTCTTCATCGTTACCAGCAGAGACAGTGGCAACTTGAGCGATCGCACTTCCTTCTATCGGCTTGGCTATTTTGGCAATTTCTTGCACCAGGGCCTCAATAGTTTTGTCGATCCCGCGTCTCAAGCTAACAGGGTTACTACCTGCCGCGACGTTCTTCAAACCTTCTCGAATCAAGGCTTGTGCTAAAACTGTGGCCGTGGTTGTACCATCTCCAGCGACATCTTTAGTTTTTGAGGCTACTTCCTGGATGAGTCTTGCACCAGTATTTTCCAAAGGGTCTTCTAATTCAATTTCCTTGGCAACAGTGATACCATCGTTGACAATTTGAGGTGCGCCAAATTTTTTCTCTAAAAGGACATTACGACCTTTGGGCCCCAAGGTGATTTTTACGGCATCGGCAAGGGCGTTAACACCCCTTTCTAGAGATCGCCGCGATTCCTCGTCAAATGCAATAATTTTCGCCATGTTTTATTTCTCCAGCGCTTTCATTAGACAATTTAGCACTCACAGCGCCAGAGTGCTAATCTCTCAAGCGGCTCAAGTTACAAATGGAAATAAAAAAAATTGATTAATATACAGGTGATGCTCATATTAGATACTGGCAGTAATGCTTGAATTGGGAGATGAATCTAGACAACTCCCTTAAGTCCCTTGGTATTGCCGACCCTAGCGGCACCGGCTGGTTGGCAGTAGTATTTACGTTCCTCTTGGCTTGCCTTGTAACTTGGCGTTTAATTCCGACAGTACGCAAATTCGCCTTGCGGGTAGGTTGGGCTGACCAACCCAACGCCCGGCGACTCAACCGAGAACCTTTACCCAATGCTGGGGGGCTGGCTATCTACGCGGGTGTGATTGCCGCGCTGGTATTAGCTAGCCTTTTACGACCGATTGAACTTCAAAACGTATTGGTTCAGGTGCTCACTATTCTGTTAGGGGGTTCGATATTAGTCCTTGTGGGTTTTATCGACGATCAGTTTGGCTTACCGCCCTCTGTGCGATTGTGGGCGCAAATTGTCACGGCACTTTTGCTGGTAGCGAATGGCATCAGTGTCAAAGTCCTGTTTGGCACTCCCATTGACTCGCTTCTGTCCATGTTGCTAACAGTACTATGGGTAGTAGGGATTACCAACGCCATCAACTTGATGGATGGTATGGATGGCTTGGCAGGAGGAATTAGCTTTATTACCGCCATGAGTTTGTTGGGCGTTGCAGCTCAATTTAACAATCGTGCGGCGGCAATCTTAGTACTTGCAGCATTGGGAGGTGCTGCGCTGGGATTTTTGCGCCATAATTTCCATCCCTCACGAATTATTATGGGTGATGCTGGAGCATACTTTTTTGGCTATGTGTTGGCAGCAACTAGTATTTTAGGCAAACTGCAACAAAACACAGTTTATGCCCTAATTCCTACGGTTTTATTTCTGTTATTACCGGTGCTAGACACCACTCAAGTATTTGTGCGGCGGCTACTAGCAGGAAATAACCCTTTGAGTACTCCTGGCAAAGACCATCTGCACCACCGCTTACTTGCTTGGGGACTCTCTCAGCGCCATGCTGCGTTCACCCTTTGGTCAATTACCTTAGTTTTCAACTTGCTAGCAATGAGAATACAAGGTATGAGTTTGTCTGTGATGCTGACAACCGCCAGTAGTATTATCCTGCTTTTGGGTTTTACAGTCTGGCAAAGGATACGCCAACAGTCCTAGTTGCTTGTAGGGTGGGCATTGTAATGCTGGCCCTACAATGGTTTATTCTGTGGATGAAAGTGATGTCTGTCTTGAAAAGTTCACAGACGCTTGCAGACTCGCTATTGGTGCGTTACGATTTCGGCGTAACATCACCCTACGAAAATTGCTGTAAACACGATTCATCGCGTCTCTACTTATGCCATGACCATACCGCCATCGACATTAAAAACCTGTCCAGTAACGTAGGCGGCGGCGGGGTCGGCGGCGAGGAAGCGCACCATCCCAGCAACTTCTTCAGGTTGACCGAAGCGACCGAGTGGGATGTATTTGAGAATATCTTCGGAGTTGTTGAGATTGCTAGTCATGTCGGTGGTGATGAATCCAGGGGCAACAGCGTTAACAGTGATCCCGCGAGTAGCTAGTTCTTTAGCAACGCTTTTGGTAAAGCCGATGACACCGGCCTTGGCGGCGCTGTAGTTTGCCTGACCGGGGTTGCCGATTTGCCCAGCAACAGAGGTAATGTTGATAATCCGCCCCGATCGCTGCTTCAGCATGATTTTACTGACTGTGCGTGTACATAAGAAAACACCAGTTAAATTAAGGTCTATTACAGCTTGCCAATCTTCTGGCTTCAAACGCAAAAGCAGCGTGTCGCGGGTAATACCTGCGTTGTTGACTAATATATCCACACGGCTGAACTTTTCGATGACGGCGTTAATTAGTGCGTCTACTTGATCGCTTTTAGAAACGTCTGCTTGAATAGCGATCGCCTGACCTCCCGCATCTGTAATTTCTGTAACAACTGCCTCAGCTGCGGCACTCGAACTAGCATAATTGACAACTGCGATCGCTCCTTGTGAGGCTAATTCAATTGCGATCGCGCGGCCAATTCCTCGTGATGCACCTGTAACAATTGCGACTTTATCTTGTAATAGTGTCATTTAATGTTCCTCAATCATAGAAATACCGCGCTAATTATCTTATGGCGATTTCGGGAACATCTGAATATTGTCTGGATAATATCTAACTCTTGCGGGGTGATAATCTTGCAGTCATACTGCAAGTTACATAGCTAATAGATAAAGTTATACGTCGTATTTAGCTAGACTATAGCTATGCTGAATCAAACACGCAAAAATAAGATCCCCGGCTTCATAAAAGTTATCGAGAATCTGAGGTTTGCAATTCTCACAAATCAAATAAGATTTATATATAACTCGAATAACAATAATTAACGTTTTACTCTGATTAAATATCTATAGTTACTTCTCTGTAAATAGATGAATAACTTTAAGTAATATATTCGCCTGACTAGATAGACTAGAAAGTGTTGCATCTACAGCCTTTGTAGACATCACTCTTGTGAAAGCCTCTATAATGATTTGTTGATCGCGATCGGTTAAAATACATATTTAATCTAGATACACA
The DNA here is from genome assembly GCF_036917575.1 of Nostoc sp. Taxonomy (GTDB): domain Bacteria; phylum Cyanobacteriota; class Cyanobacteriia; order Cyanobacteriales; family Nostocaceae; genus Nostoc. Next base: position 130,228 of record NZ_JBALDC010000045.1, read on the forward strand.
ACCTAACATAATATACATATTTTCTTATAATTATTTAATATTTTTGACTGTCAAATCATTCTAATATTAACTAATCTAATCTTTTACCAACAAAAACCTATAAACCTATACCGATTTTATTTTATAAGAACTACTATTGAAACAAACAATTGAAAATCGGTGTGTGTCACATGGCAACGAAAAAGCAATTTAACAGTTTTGAAGATATGCTGTCTGCTTCTGATGTACCTGTATTAGTAGATTTTTACGCTGACTGGTGTGGCCCCTGTCAAATGATGGTGCCAATTTTAGAGCAAGTCAACGCCCAACTTAAGGAGCGTTTACGAATTGTCAAAATCGACACAGAAAAATACACAGATTTGGCTAGTCAGTATAATATTGCCGCTCTACCAACCTTAGTACTATTTAAGCACGGTCAGCCTGTGGAGCGGATAGAGGGAGTGATGCAAGCACCGCAGTTGGTGCAATATCTACAAACAAAGATTTAAGCTAACACCTAGAATTTTAATTTTGGTTCTTAGAGGCGCGAAATATCGCGTCTCTTTCAATAGATAGATAATAATGTGCGCCCATATTAATCAAATCACTGTTTGGTTGAACTTTTAGGAGCTATGAGACTCCTATTTGATTGCGTGAAAAAACTCTGTATAACGAAGGCTGATTCCCTACTTTCTGGCTCTGGCGCTTGCGCTGTACTTTGAATACCGCGCAAATAAATTTAAAAATCAAATCGGATTGCGATAAAACCTTAAGCAAATGTTAAGCATATTTACTTATATATCTGGAGAAAGTAGTCCAGAAATTGAGAAGACTATATTGTATAGATATAATAAAATATATTGACAAGTAAAATTATATATGGATATAAAACAGCAAAGACCTGAGAAAGCCTATATTTGGGCGAATATTGATTTTGATAAAGTTAAAAATAGAATAGATGCGGTGACTTGCCAGATTGAGCGGGTTATACAAAAGCACCACCTTTCAAATCAAACTGCTAAAGCAGGTAAAAGAAATAATTAGGTTATCTGTGGGGTGATATCTACGATGAGCTACACCTACACAGTTGATTTTTAATGTAGCCGGCAATTCGGCTATTCAGTAAGCTCAGTCACCACGATAGACATCGCACTAGTTTTGCATAATAGATTTTGGGGAATAGCGACTATATTTTTGTCAAAAACTAAACAATATTATTCAAGAAACATCCACCGAATTTATACGTATTTATTAGTCATTATTTTTATCCTCGACACTCCTAAAAAGGAGTGTTATTTTTGGGAGGATATCTGCTTGCTAATTATACTGTGAAAAGGTGTGAATAAATGATGGGATGGCTATTTGGAGGTCTTGTTAGACAATTTGAGGGTGCAGCTAAGGACGTAGTGAGAGAGAGTAGCAAGGAAATAGCTAACTTGTTTGATGACAAACTTTACCCTTTAGCCAACAAGCTTGATTATATAGCTCAAGAAAGTATTAATCATGCAATAGAAAGAAGTGAGGAATTAGAAAGTAAAATTAAAGTTGACATTGAATATCTATTGAATACCGCAGATAAAAAAGTTAAACATCACCTCGATAAAATAGAAAAAATTCGTAAAAAAGCCCTGAATGAGACTATTAGTAGAACTAATTTTTATCTAGAAAACAGAATTAATCAAATGTCATTAGCTGTAATGCAGGCTATTAGCTTGTCTCAAAATAGCATTGAGCAGAGTTTGGAAAGAATCGAGTATTTTGAAAATAAGTTGTTTCAAGATGCTAATCAAATAGTTGATAAAATATCTGAACTGATAGATGGCAAACTTGAGCTAATTCGGAACGAATTAAAAAAATATTTAGTTCACGGTTTACCCAGTCCTCTTGACAAATGTAGACAAAGGCTCAAAATAGCATGGAAGCCTGGTGGTCTATTTTCTGACACGATATTAGTGAAAGAGGGCAATATTTTTCTTCCTGTGAACTTTGTTATCCAATCTCAAAATCCCCCAATTTCTTGGGGAATTTTGACTGCCTACTCCCAATCTCTTAAAATGTAAAAGTAGTCCGAAGTACACCTACAGTCGTAGTATCATTGTTGCTGTTACCTTCTGGGTTAAAGAGAACAAACGCACCAGGGGTAATGCTGATATTATCGCTAACTTGAAGGCGGTAATAGGCTTCTAAATGGTAAGGAGTCGCCCGATTGTCGCCTGTGGGCGTAAGTTGAGCAGCACCACCAGTATCACTACGGAAAAGCGGCTGACCAAAAAGAATCCCAGCAGTGTTTCCTGACTTGAATAAATCTCTGAAGTGAATTCCCGCCATCCAACTTGTAAAGGTGGTGGAAGCATCCACGTTATTGGAAGCAGCATCAACAAATATTGCTGCACCGTAGCCAGATAATGCTATTTTGGGAGACAATCGCCATGTTACCGTACCGCCAACAGAGTTGAGTGTGAGCGGTGTTCCAACTGCAACCCCTGACAAAGCACCGATATCACTACTAACTAATCCTGTAGCCAAAATATTGATTTCGTGATAACTGTGGGCATAGTTTAAACCAATATCTAGAGCAGAACTTGGCTTGAAGGTTAACTGTGTGGCAATAATACTACTACCACTAAATAAACCTGCTCCCAAAGGTGTAGTAGAAACTCCTGGTACTGCTTCATTAGCAGATTTTTCAGGTAAATTGGCATTTACACTGCCGTATAAAGCTCTTAAATCAAAATTTGGCGAAATGTTAAAAATAAATCCCGCCGCCGATGCTAAACCAGTACCCGAAGTTCCACCAGAAATCCGTAGTACAGGATTCAAGTTGCCAAAACGAGAAATTGACTCTTGTCCTTCACCATAAAAAGGTGTAATTGCTGGGAAAGCATCTGATGTCTCTGCCGCAGTTCCCGCAAACAAAGTTAATTTATTAGCGACGGGAAAGACATACAGCAATTTGTAAACCTGAATACTGTTTGCGCCAACACCCGATAAAGTATTGACATTTAACCCCGGAAATTGCGGCTCAAAACTGGTACGAGCACTACTTGCACTTAAAAGTGGCGAAGCTAATCCTAAACTTTGTTGTAGGCTACCTTGTCCATCGGCTCCACCTAAAAAGTTATAGGCTTGCAATCCGGTAATTAATGAATCTTTACCAGTAAAGCTAGTGGTGAGATTTAACCGTACTCTATTGACTAGGATGATGTTCGGGTCACCCTGATTAGGAGCGCCACCGCTAGCACCAATACCAGCAATAATTGCCTCTCCACTGAGTTTGGTTGTAGTAGAAAACCGATTTGCTTCTAGTTCTGCTGTGCGAGCTTCTACAGCATCTACTCGACCCCGCAATGTTGCCAATTCAGCCGCAAATTGTTCTTGTAGTTTCTGCAACGTCGCTAAATCTTGTTTATTGACTAAATCACCAGTTGCAGTCGCAATCAATTCGTTGATTCGGTCTAAACAAGCATTTAAGCCAGCAGCAAATTCATAGCGAGTCATCGCCCGATTACCGCCATAGGTTTGATTGGGATAACCTGCAATACAACCATAGCGCTCGACTAAAGATTGGAGTGCCTGAAAAGCCCAATCATTCGGCTGTACATCAGACAACTGGGACACGGATGTTACTTGTGCAAGTTTGTATGAGGTTGGAGATGAACTTGCAGGTTGTGGTATGATTGGCTGCGACAAGTTAACAGCAGAATTTACTTCGATATCTTGAGTTTTTTGCTGTTGATTGACTGAGGATAAGTTTTTTTGAGTTTCATTAGCTATCAGCAATTTACTGGAAAGATTATTTGTTAAATTGCTTTGATGAGAATAATTCTTTTCATAGCTGCCGTCATTTTGATTAACAGCTACGTTTTTATCTGCAATTTTTAAACTAGGAAGGGCTTGCACAGGTGATAACCCGACAATTAAACATAAAAATCCCATCCCACTAGCAAAAGCTAGTAGATATTTTGCCATCATGACTCCCAACACCTATAAAATAGTGGAAAAATTCATTGCGATTTTAAAATGGATTGATAAGTAAATTTAAAGTAGATTTAGCAAGAGAGTCTTGTTAACTTTAAATTTTGAATATCAGAATTTTTTCTGAATTAACTTATCAAAACGTCAGCTTATATCGCAGGTATTAAATTCTAGTAAATACTATTTTTGGAAAGAATTAACAATACATCATATTGATAGTTTCTATAATCACGATAGCAATCCTGAATGGTTTATGAACAACGCATTGCGTAAAATGCATGATTCATAAGCTTTCTAAATTTTCTCTGTTCAAAGATAAAAAATAATTGCTATAAGTAAGTGGGCAAAAATATTTGTCGTTGGGATAAAACAGGAGGAAAGAGGCAGAAAGCATGAGGAAAGAGGGTTTTAGCCTCCTTCATTTTTGTTAACATAGTTTGGTTTTATTCTGCCGACCTACTTATTGACAGAAGAATAATTTACATAAGTCTGATTTTGTGATATATGAATATAGGTATTGAACCGAGGATTTCGGCTCAATACCTAATAAAGAATAATTGACTCAAAAAAATTAAGAGGCTGCGATCGCTCCTCAATTTGGGTGCAGCTAAGATCGGGAGGAAAACGGTGGAAATAACTTTCAAGTATTCAATCCCACCAATAGGCAACAACCACCGCATCACAATCTTGCTGAACATCTTCACCCCATAGCCCCCCTTCCAATCTAGTTCTTAGTCGGCGCTTCAGGCGCAAACCATAATATTCACTCGTGCCATCACTTGGTCAGTAATCACTTCTTCGCCATTAAACTCATTGAATCAACGCTGCCAAACCAAAGCAGGAAGAGTTCTTGAGGAGAATAGGATTTCGCAATCGATTGGATTTTGCCTAAATCAAGCATCATGTTGACGGTAAGTAGTATTTTTAACAAAACATTTGTAACTACCCTTGCAGTTTATTTACTCAGTGCCTGCTATTCTTATAGTTACTTCGGTCTGTCATAGCAGATAGATTATCCTCGATAATATTTTATTTGTAAGCGCTCATATACCATCGTGGTAGTGTGGGTGCTTTTACTTTATCAACAAAAGCAGAAGGCAGTCCCGATGAACTTCGTACATCACCAAGCATGAAAATAGGCAGTTCTTGCTGGGGGTAGGGGACTAGGAACTAGTATTTTTACTCAGCACGGGCTAAACGCCCCGCTGACGCTAACAGCACTCTCAAGGCAGAAGGAATATTGCCCTCTGCCTCCTGCCTTCTTTACATGATGTCTGGTGTTTAGTACACTAAGCTGATAATGAAGCTTTGACTTGACCAAAACGGCGATCGCGATTTTGGTAGCTTAACAAAGCCTGATGAAATGCTTCGCGATTAAAATCTGGCCAAAGAATATCGGTGAAATACATCTCTGTATACGCCATTTGCCATAGCAGGAAATTACTCAATCGCATCTCACCACTGGTACGAATCAGCAAATCGGGTTCTGGAGTATCTGCTGTGTAGAGATGTTGTTCTACAAGACTTTCATTCACTTCTTGGGCGCTGAGTTTGCCTTGTTCCACGAGTTGAGCTACTTGACGGCAAACTCTGGTAATTTCGTTGCGGCTACCGTAATTGACTGCAACCGTAAAGTGGATTGCTTGATTGTTCAATGTCTCTGTCATTGAACGTTCTATTTCTGTCTGTAGAGACTTGGATAAAGCTGATAAATCTCCAATAAACGAGATGCGTACTTCTTCTTGATGCATCTGAGCTAACTCGCGGCGTAGTAATCGCTCAAACAAATGCATGAGAAAATCCACTTCTTCAACGGGACGCTGCCAATTTTCTGTGGAGAAAGCATAGGCTGTCAACGCTTTGATTCCCCAATCTTTGCAGCAACGCAATAGTTCTTTGAGTGTCTTTGCTCCTTGGCGATGTCCAGCAATGCGTGGTAATCCTCGACTGGTTGCCCATCGTCCATTACCATCCATGATGACAGCGATATGTTGGGGGATTTTTTGGGGGTTTAAATCGGTGGGTAATTTTGATTTGTTATTTGTCATTTATCATTTGTCCTTTTAGTTTCAAATAAATTTTGCAGATAGTCTGGTGTGAGGCTATTGTTCCAACTCCACAAGCGACGCATTGTATAAATGAACGTGAAGAGGAGAGTTATTTTGTTGGTTAATGACCAAGCATTCCAATTGAGAGTACCCATCATCCGGCAAAGAGTACGCATGAGGTTGTTACGCTGATAGTTTGGCGATCGCGTTTTGATCAGCGTGCGTCCAATTCGCATCAACCCAGTATTAGGGAAAGCCCAAACCCCAAACCCCCAGAATTTAGTCATGTGGTTAATTTCATCCTGTGCTAGTTCCTCTAGAACATCCTGGAGTGCGCCAGTAGTGTGAGCCATCAACCAAATATAAAGACAGGTAGCACCGTATTCTGTGGCGATACGGTGTAAGCCGTGGCGATATAAGTCATCTTTGGCGTCATCTGTGGGGAGATAGCTTCTAACTGTCCGAAGTTTTGGGGTAATTTTCTCGCCTGTTAATTGGGTGTAGATTTTGATTAATGCGGGTGTGTGCTGACGTTCTTCCTTTTCCCACAAACCAAGTTCTACCAGTTCGCCATCTTTACCAACTGTTCCACCAACAAACCGAGCCATTTGAGGATGCAATTTTTCCAAATACTGCCGACTGGTTTGGGTATAACCGCGAATCGGAGCTTCTGTATCCATCGCACCAATCAGTATAGATAAAAATACCTCTGCGTCTAAGCCGATAATTTGATTGCGGTTAATTGTTTGCCAGTCGATGAGTTTCCAAGGACGCGGTTGAGGATTGGCAAACTGTAACGGTAAATCTTGCAGACGCTCGTCTAGTTTTTCGACTGTAATATATTTGTTTATGAGGGAACGAATGCGGCGTTGTGTTTGCAAGTAATGAGGAATAGGATAGCTTTTACCTGCTAGGTCTTCTGTGATTGGGCTGAAGGTATTAAGCATCTTTTTATACTCAGATGTTTATCTCTATGCTCAATAGCCTAAGCGATCGCATTATCGTTTGTCAGTCGGATGAAGTCGGCAGTTTTATGTGATTGAGTTGGAAAAGTCGGATTTGAATTGTGGTGATTTGATATCGATAGGACTTACGCACGAGTTACGGAATAACGAACCGCAGAGGCACAGAGGGCACGGAGAAATCAGAGCTTGAGAGATATTTTGCGTAAGTGCTAATTGACAATGGGCTAATCAGATAAAAAGAAAAATTTAAAGTATCAAAAAAACTATGTACTTTTTAAGCTTTTCATACATATTTATATTGTCTTTACGAGTTATCTATAAAAATTAGAATTTTTGCTGAGGTGGTTTTCCCTTTCCAAGTTCATGATAGAAAACAGTCTTAGAGGCTATTTATTTAGAAGGAAGCAAGAAAATGTCTAAAACAACAAAGCCACCGAAACCACCCAAAGCACCTAAAATAACTAAAATAAAAGTTGTTAAAAGCTATATCAAGAAAAATGGAACTTTTGTCGAACCTTACATTAAAGGAATGCCTAAGATTTAATTAGTTATTTTTTTATATCAGCTATGTCAGCCCTCATCCTATATTTATAGGTGAGGGCTAATCTATTGTTAATAAAAAATATGAGCGATTGTTAATAAAAATATGAGCGATTGCCGCCTTATGCCTTACGCTTCTGGCAGTTCCCCAAATTTATTGGCTGTTTCAAAGGGGAAACTGACTTAGCTGCTAATTCCGAAGCCATTGTGCGTAAGCGAAGCTCGTCGTAGACATCGCTAATGCAAGAAAAGTATGATTATCGCTGATACTGGCTTTTTCGTGGCACTTGGAAACCAAAACGACCAATACCATCAATTATCACTACAAGTTTTAAATGCCCTCAATGAACCACTAGTTACTACTTACCCTGTTATTACTGAAACTTGGTACCTTCTTCTTGCCAGAGGAGGTGGTAATAATGCTCAATGTAGCTTTTTGAGAGAGGTTGCACAGGAAGCATTTGAGGTGTTTGATTTACGAAGTCACCATGTTGTACGCATAGTTGAACTCATGGAAAAATATAACGATTTGCCAATGGATATGGCAGATGCTTCTCTGGTTGTTCTAGCAGAACATCTAGGACATGGACGAATTTTGACAGCTGATCAACGAGACTTTAATACCTACCGTTGGAATAACAGCAATCTTTTCAAGAACTTGCTGCTGAATTTTGAATAAAGTTTGCAAAAGTCGGGAAAAAAGTCGGATTTACAGAATCTTATCCGAAAACTTCAGCAACATAACTGTAGATTGATTTATAGTTGTCCTTAAAATCTGACCTACCCTCGTCGTTACACAATGGACGCCCAAGCAGCATTAGCATGGTTAGACGCCATAATTCCCCCTCAGACTGGGGAACAGTTGAGCGATTTGCAAAAAGTGATTGTTGTGCAAGTTTGGTTGGGTAGAAAATACTTGGATATCGCTCATTCTTACGGTTGCACGGAAGGACACGCTAAGGATGCTGGTTCTCAGTTATGGAAGCTGCTTTCTAAAGTACTGCGCCAAAAGATTACCAAAAGTAATTGTCGCTCTACTTTAGAGCGAATTCTGAGAAAAACTACTGCAATATCATCCAGTCTGATTGATTACTCGCGATCGCCCCAACCCACCCCAAAATTAGAGGATACCAATTTTATTGGACGAACAGAAGCGATCGCTCACCTGAATACTTTGGTAAATCAAGGCTCAAAAGTGATTGTAATCCAAGGTGAGGGAGGTTTAGGCAAAACTACTCTAGCGCAGCAATATCTCCATCAGGAGTTTGACTTAGTTTTAGAACTGCTGATGGCGAAGGAAACGCAAAATATCACCCCCGCCGAACGAGTAGTAGAGGAATGGCTCAAACAAGATTTTAATCAAGAACCTGGGGTAGAATTTGGGGTTACATTGGGACGACTCAAGCGCGAACTCCACAATCGGCGGATTGGGGTCTTGATTGACAATCTCGAACCTGCATTAGATCGACAAGGTGCGTTGATTGCTTCTCACCGCAACTATGTAGAACTATTACGGGTGTTGGCTGATGCTAGAGTGCAATCTGTTACCTTAATTACCAGTCGCGATCGCCTTTGTGAACCTGGACTAAATGTGAATCACTATCGGCTTCCTGGCTTAGATGAAAGCGCATGGCAACAGTTTTTTAGCAACCGGGGATTAGCCATCAACTCACCAACTTTGCAAATCATGCATCGCACTTATGGCGGTAATGCTAAAGCAATGGGAATTCTCTGTGGTTCAATTCTGGAGGATTTCGACGGTGATATGGTTCTTTATTGGCAAGAAAATCATGCCGATCCGTTAGCAGCAACCGACTTAAAAAATTTAGCAGTTAGTCAAATTAATCGCCTGCAAGCCCTCGACCCTCAAGCATATCGCCTGCTTTGTCGTTTGGGATGCTATCGTTACCAAGATATACCCACCATTTCATCTCAAGGATTGTTTTGTTTGCTGTGGGATGTCCCATCTGAGCAACATCGCCAAATTATCGCCTCCTTGAGAAATCGGTCTTTAGTGGAGTGCGATAAAGGTGAATACTGGTTGCATCCGGTGATTCAAAAAGAAGCGATCGCACGTTTACGCCCCAGCAATGAATGGGAAATTGCCAACCACAAAGCCGCAGAATTTTGGACAACGAGTCTTAAGCAAATTGAAACCTTTAAAGATGCTTTGCAAGCTTTAGAAGCATATTATCACTATATAGATATTAATGAATTTGAGTTAGCAGGCAAGGTCATTTTAAAAAGCCGAAATAATCAATGGCAGCAGTTTTTACCTCTTGGAAGTACATTGTATCGGATGGGTTTAATTCAACCGATACTTGCAGCAATTGAGCGAGTTGTTAACAATCTGCAAGATGACCAAAATCTCAGCGAACTTTATAATATATTAGGCGATCTATATTGGATAACAGGTAAAATTAGTCAAGCGATCGCTTGTCAAGAAAAGACTATTACTTTAGCAACGCAAGCACTCAAATCACTTGTACCTCAGCCAAAAAATAAACATACAGTTTACTATCTGAGGATGTTAGAGGTAGATTCTTTATTAAGTATTGGTCTTTACAAGATAGATTTGTGGGAATTAAAGGCAGCCGCAAAGCTATTTCAACAAGTGATTTATCTAGCTCAAAATACCGAGCATCATCGCTGGGCAGAAAAAGCTTCAGTCTGTTTAGCTTTAGTATATTCTTATTTAGGTTTGCGTGAAGCCTCTTCTGCATTAGCAGATGTAGCTTATCAAAATATAATAAATGAAAAACTGGTAGAACAAACGGGAAGATTTGTCTATTTCATGCAAATTTTGGGTCAAACCTATGTCAATTTAAGCGAATTTTCCCAGGCAAATCAGATATTCCATCAAGCTTTGATTTTTGCTGAAGAAAGTCACTATATACAGGTAAAAGCAAAAACACTCAATGGTTTAGCAGAAATCCATCGACAACAAACAAATTTTGCATTAGCTCTTGTTAATCAGACAGAAGCAATCCAACTTTTGGATAAAATAGGTGCTAAATGCGATCTGGCTGAAGCTTATTTTCAATTGGGTTTAACTAATCAAAAGATGGCAACACTTGATGAAAGTCAAATGAATTTTAATCGAGCAATTCAGCTATTTACTGAAATCAAAGCTCCCAAACAAGTTGAAAAAATTATAAATTGCGCTGCTCAAAACTGTGTCGGCGAAGCAGTGCTGAGTGCTGAGTAAAAAGTGGGGTAGGGGCACAGTATTGCTTATTAGACCTCTTGCAAAAAACACTTTTGCAAGAGTTGGGAAAAGGGAAAAGGTTAAAGGGGAAGGGGACAATACAAAACCTTTACCCTTTCCCCCTGCCCCTTATCCTCAAAGGTGGCCCCACCTTCCCCTTTTCCCGACTTATGCAAGAAGTCCATTGGTGTCAACTTAAGCTAAAACCATCAGTAAGCGAGATTGCTGTCATATCAAGTCCGGCCAATTAGTTATGATTCCCGAATCTATACAGAAACCCAAAAACCCTTTTTCTGTGCCCCCCCTGCCCTTATAATATCGGCGATCGCACTAATAATTTCCTAGCTTTCTCTTGACTTCACCACCGATGCGGGCTGTTTTTAACTGTGCTTTGAAATAACTTCGCCAATAGTCACAATCTGCGGGGTGAGCAAAATACTGCTCTACTACTTGATCAATTTCGCCAAGTTGTTGTGTCGAGGGCGTACCGCCAGCATCAACTACATCCCAACAGACAGCAACTTTCTGCCCAATAGCAGTTGAAGCTTGCTTTGCTAATCCGGTTGCTAGAGGTGCTAGGTAAGTGGATATGTGGTTGTGTCCGTGTTCATCATCATTATGAGCGTGATCGCCATCTTTGCGATCGTGGTCGAGTCCTTCATCCGGATTGTCAGTTTTGCCATCTTTAACCGGATTTTTGATATCGTCATGGTCTTTAGCGATTTCTGTATGGCTCGGTGGTGTATAGCTCTTTGGCGCAATTCCTTCCTTGGGATTGCCGTTTTCATCATACAGATCACTGACACCTCCTAATTTGCCAGGTGTACCTATACCGGACTGTTTTTTCTTTTTCTGGATATTAGTTTCTTCGCGAATTTTCGCGATTACTTTATTAATCTTGGCAACGATTTTGGTAACTGCTACATTCCAAGCTGCACCTAGAGTATCTTCTAGGAGTTTATTAACTTCCTGTTCCAAACTTTCGATCGCAGCAGCGACCTTTTCACCAATTACCGGAATCTTCTTAGCAGCTGCTTTGATCAGCTTCAAGGGGTTATTTTCGTAAGCCCACTGATATGCTGTTCGCAGAATATGACTCTTACCCTCGAATGCTTTAGCAGCTGCTTCCAACTGCGTGTTAATGTTGCGAATGCCTTCAGCTAAACTATCACCTGTTCCTTGAATTTCACCTGCGGCCGTTTTACCGGCTCCTTCTAGTGCTTTCTTTTCACTATCAAAATAATCCTTATCGCCACCTAATTTATCGTTGGCGCTATTAAGCACATCCAGCACCCCAGAACCGAAGGAAGCTCCTTTTTCGACTGCACTAGCACCCAAATTACCTGCTTTTTCTGCGATCGCGGCGGCAGTGGGTGCTAAGTCTAAAATGGTGGGAATTGCTTTGTTGATCAATGAGCTAACCTTGTTTCCTAAAGCCGAGAAATCTGCTGGATTGGCTTCATCCATTTCCATATAATCGAGACAAGCCATGATCATTTCGTTGGGGCCTTTCTTCGATTTGTCAAAGGGATTCATCTCTTTAACCTTATCAGCCACCTCTTCTAGAACACTGGCAGCTGTATCCGTTAAGTTGAAGGAACCCGTAGTCATCACTTCCCGCACTTCTTTGTTACCACTTTTACTAGTGCCATTGGGATTTACTAAGTTTTTCTGCTCAGGGCTGCCATCGGGTTGATTAGCATGGATTTGCGTATTTAGAACCTGATCTTTACCCAGTGTCTCAATCTTTTTGTTGCCCTTACCGTCATCCTCAACAACAACTTCCAAACCCCCTTCTCGAATTAAAATGTTGATGCCAATCTCACAGAAATTAGAGTGAGCATAAAAGTCTTGCATCGTGTGGATACCACTGGAGAATTCTCGTGGCCCTAGTCCATCTTCCTTTTTGCGTCCCAAATTGGCTGATTGATGCAGCTTACCAGTTAACCATTTCTTACTTGTATTCATGTAGCGTGGAATGGCACTTTCATCCACCTGGAAGGCTTTGGCATCCTGGAGATTCATAATTTTGCCTTTGGTTTCGGTGGCTGCATAACGGCGATCAACATTGGCATAGCCTTTATCACTAGGCCCCTCAGTGCCCTTAAGCTTGCTAGTTACACCAACATCTGGATTAGTCGAATTGGTAAAGTCATTTTGGGGATTTGCCTGATCTACTTGGTTGAAAACGTCACTACCACGCAAATCAGTAGGGTTATCAATGTGTTCAACAGGATCATAAGTGCCAAATTCTGAGGCGTTCAGTCCGCGCCCAAATTCTTTAATTGCCAGAATATTCAGGATGGGCATAATCCCTTCGGCGGTGAGCAATGCTACTGTTCCAGGAGTCAGAGCTTGAGACATATCGCGTTCCCAGTTACCCATGCGTCCCTTGCGTGCCTCGTCTGCATTCAGCCCCATCCCGTGAAGTGCTTCTTCTGTCATCCCGGCGTGGCCTGTGCCTCCCTTGTATTGCCCAACACCTTTGTCATCTTTGACAATCTGGGTGCTGCCCTGAGCAAATCGCATGATTTTTGTGGGTGCAGCCGTGATAGGCATTACCTTGGCTTGCACTGTGCCCGTTTGCTGCACCACATGAGTCAATTCATGGGCAGTCAACGCATCCTTTGCAGGAGCTTTCCCTGCACCAAAGTAAACATCCTGTTTGTGGGTAAATGCCTGAGCATGTAAATCCTGATTCATCTGCACCGCTTCATTGCCTGTATGCACTCGCACTTGACTAAAATCAGCACCAAAGCGCGGCTCCATGAAGCTTCGGACTTCATCTGATAACGGACTTCCCCCACCTTTACTACTATTGAGCCGACTCTCAATATTATCTCCAGCCTGCAAGTCACTATCCGTAGCCCGTTGCAATGAAAGCTTAGTTTGTATTTCCTCTGATTCCTCTGGCATCGCCTGCCGTTGTATAAGGGGAGTTATCGCAGCTGCTAGAGGCTTGGTTTGCAGAGTCTGTTCCTCTGATGCAATCTCTCGTTGTACGGCAGAATCAGGCATCGACATGACTTGATTTGCCATCATGTCAGCTTCTTGTTCGTATTTGTCGTTTGGCTTACCAACTGTAAGTTTTGCTTGTGGACGACGTAACGATATGCGACTAATGTCGTGACTAAGGGGCTTTTCTTTTATCGCTTCTGGTTCCACCAAGGATTGCTGATCAGCAGATTGGACTTCTTGAAATGGTGCTACCTCAGTTACTGTTTGAAGTGGGACAGTATTAATTTGTGAGCCAAAGCTACGTATTGGATTCGCCAGAGTGGGAATACCTGGGGAGGCAAGTGATAGATTTGTAAAAGTTGATGCGGCTGATTTGTTGCGCCCAATTCGCTCGCTCATCTCACATTCTCTAAGCAGATTTATGAATCAAATTATACAATTTGTTTAGTGGCGATCGCTATCGACTTAAGTAAAAATTATTTTGCGCCAGCAGTAACTCTGTGTGAGCCAGACTTATAATCGTAGAAAGCTGAAATGAAAAATTGAGGCGTTGGCCCTACAGCCCTTCGGGCATCTTAAGTTAAATTTATCTTGTCAAAAGAGAAATTATTATGTCTTCTGCTCAAGATTTAGGAATAATTTTAGAAGACACAGCAGAAGATGTTATATTTCCTCCTGGTGATTTATACAGTGATGAACCACCTTTGGAAACAGAACTTCACTTGCGGCAAATACTGCTGTTGATTCAGTGTTTAGAATGGTTGTGGCAAGAGCGTCAAGATTTTTACGCTTGCGGTAACATGACCATTTATTACAGTCCGCGCCAACGCAAATCTGAGCAATTTCGAGGCCCCGACTTCTTTGTAGTTTTAAATACCGAACGCAAAATACGCAAAAGCTGGGTAGTTTGGGAAGAAGATGGCAAATACCCAAATGTGATTGTAGAGATTCTTTCTGACAAAACATCTGCTACTGATAAAGGGTTGAAAAAGGAAATCTATCAAGATATTTGGCGGACTCCTGATTATTTTTGGTTTGATCCAGTAAGTTTAGAATTTAAAGGATTTCATTTATTAGATGGTCGTTATCAAGAACTGCAAGTAAACGAAGCAGGTTGGTTATGGAGTCAGCAATTGCAGTTATATTTGGGAGTTTATCAATCGAAGTTGCGCTTTTTTACTCCCGATGGACAACTGACACCCACACCAGAAGAAGTAGCACACCAAGAACAGCAACAGCGTCAACAAGCCGAACAGCAACTTATCCAAATGGAGTTTATGCTTGCTCGCTATCGGGAAAGATTTGGTGAATTACCAGAGTAATATCCCAATTCAAAATTCAAAATTCAAAATTCAAAATTAAGAAAGCCAGACAGAACAAAGATATGTCCCTATGCATCTGTCGCATTCTTTTTTCTAATTGGTGTAATTTTGTTTGCTATCGTATTAGCGTAGATACAGCCCGTCTAAACATCGCTCACAAATTTTACAACCTATTTAACTACCAGCATTTTCTAGTAAGTACAACATTTCATTAATTCGTACCGAACTCTTTGCGTAACTTTGCGCTTACCTCTGCGCTACTTTGCGTTTAAATTTCAACCCCAATTTGCCACGATTTTATACAAAGCTATACTAAGGTCAAAATTCTCAAATCACATCCATCCGCCAACTTCCGCATCAGTCAAGGGTTTCTCCAACTTACTATATTCTGTTTGAGCCGCCCGCAATATGTGTTTCATCTGCACTGGTTCCCCAGCATCGGCAGCAAGGAAAGCGGCATTTAAGGCAATGTTATGGATATTACCCCCAGCGACATTGAGCCGTGCTAGTTGCAGAGCATTTAAATCTGCGGTTGGGGTTTCAGCTGGAAAGACACGCCGCCAAATCTCAGCTCGTTGCATAGTATCGGGGAAGGGGAACTGCACCACAAAGCGAATCCGCCGCAAAAAGGCTGTATCAATTGAACTTTTCAGGTTGGTAGTCAAGACTGCTAGACCTGGGTAACTTTCCATCCGTTGCAATAAATAGCTAACTTCTATATTGGCATAGCGATCGCGCGCATCTTTGACTTCACTCCGTTTACCAAATAAAGCGTCGGCTTCATCAAATAACAAAATCACTCCACCTTGTTCTGCGGCATCAAATACCCGACGCAAATTCTTTTCTGTCTCGCCAATATATTTGCTAACTACCGATGATAAGTCAATCCGATAAAGGTCAAGGCGTAATTTCTGGGCCAGTACTTCTACTCCTAAAGTCTTGCCAGTGCCGCTACTACCTGCAAATAGAGCGCTGATTCCCAATCCCCGCGCGCTCTTGCCCCCAAAACCCCAATTATGATATACAGTACTACGTTGGCGCACATGAGCCGCAATTTCCCGGAGAACTTGTTTCTGTGCTTCTGGTAATACTAAGTCCTCCCAATCGCCAGATGGCTCAATCCGTTGGGCAAGTTCATCTAAGCGCGGACGTGCTTGCACGCGGCAGGCATCCCATAAAATGTTAGTAATATCGGTTTCTGGTGTTTGTGCTAACTGTCCTGCGGCTTCTGCACAAGCAGCACGAATGGTTACAGCACTAAGGTTAAACTGATCCACTAGGGTTTTGACTTGCCCATTCATTTGCAATGCACTCGCCCCTAGTGCATCTTGCCAAACTGCACCTTGTTCTTTGCTAGTTGGTTGATGTACGTCAAAATTAACTACTAAGCTTTGTGATAAGCCGATGCGTTCTCGACTGGTAACTATTAAAAAGCCCTTTGTGCGTTCGATGAAACGAGCGATCGCATTCAGCCGCGCTGTATCATTAGTATCCAATTCGTTGCAGTCTATGAGTAAGGCACTCTTACTTAAAATCGTCTCGCGAGTCCAAAGACGGATGAGATTATCCAATTCGCCAGGTGCTAAGGGAATCACTTGTGCAGGCATTACCCACAAGCTTAAACCCTGAAGCTGACAAATTGTCATGGCAATGGCACGTTTACTAGCAGTTTCACCACTAGATAACTGGATAATTGGTAAGCTATTAACCTTGTAAGCTGACGACCAAACTGCTGCGATTCGCTCTGCTAAATCTTGGTGCGAGGGTACTAAATCGCTAACCTCTGGTAATGGCTCAATGATACCAGCTAGCCGTTCGTCAAGATATTGGATACCCGTGAGATAATGTAAAATCCGCTCGTCAATTCTCAAGGGACTGAGAGTCAGGGAGTGACCATCACCAATTTGAATTAACCGCCAATGACGTAAGGGAGCATTTGGAGCGATCGCATCCCAATGGACGTTAGGTAAAGCTGCCAAAGCTAAACCCAAAGTTGGGTAAGCTCGTTGTGAGTCGTCGTGAATCATAGCACACAATTTGGCAAAATCTCCATTTAATTCCATACCTGTACACAACAGCAACAAATCACGTTCAAAGGATGAGAGGCTAAACATTTTGCATATTCTCTCCAATGCTGATGGTGCAGACATAGCAGCAGCCGTTTCCTGTAACGCCTGCTGTAAATACTCTTGATGATTCTCTTCAGGTTGGTTTTGCTCTTTTGCGGTGTGATTTTCTAAAATACCACGCACCACAGCTAGAGCTGCTGATAGGTAGCGGTAGTTTGCCTCATCCCAATTGTGATTAATTGTCGTAGCATTCATAAAATTGTCACCTGTGGCGAATCATATTCCCCAAACTGATTCTTTTGCAGTGGACTTTCGGCCCCATCTACCTGCACCCACACAATATAAGTTCCTGGCTTGACGTTTTTCACTGGAATCATGATTGCATCAGTGTCTTGAGTCGGTGGTGCAACCAAGAAAGAGTAAGCTACCGGACTATCATCTGATACCTCATTGAGTAGCAAAACTACTCGCTGTGCCTTACCTACTTTCGGCTGGAATTTAACGGTAATTTCTGCCATGCGTAAATTATCACCGCTATTTTCTACTTGAGTGACAAATGCTGTAATTGTTGGATGTAAAACAAAAGCTGCAACGTTTGATTCAACTAGATGATTCGTTTGCTCTGCATTGCCCATTGTTAGATGTACAACTTGGACACCCTGAACGCTGGCATATAAATCTGGGGGGACTAACAAGCTAATTTGCGTTTCTTTGACTTCTTGAGGTACTAGTAATGTTTCCGTATTACCAAAACGAACTCGTGTGATTTCACCGCGTAACCGTTTACCACGAATTACTAATTTTGTACCTGCAACAATCATTTGTTCAGTTTTTGTTGGAGCTATAACTTGCTCTATATTCGGTTGAGACAAAGGTATCGTGTAGAAATCTTCTTCTTTGTCAGATTTACTACTTTCAATCAATACCATTGATGCTAAATAGGTAGCTGAAGGTCGATAGTGTGTTTGTAAAGCAGACCATAACTTAGAAGTTTCTTCCATGTTAAAAAACTCTGGAGTCAGTTTTATCTGCTCAATTTGTTCAGCTAAATCGGATACAGACACACTTGCTACAGCTTGGGAAAAAGCACTTGAGGTATTGGTTGTAGATGCATTTATCAAAGTATTTTCAATAATATCAGATGTGATAACTGGTGTTTTGTGTAATAAATGCATTGCATAGCCTAGTAAAAGCTCTGCCTGAAAATCTTTGGCTCCGTAAGCTGTTAATAAGTAGTGAAGGTCAAGAGCTAGTGGTGGAGTTGTAGAGCGCGAGTTTCCATTAACACGTGAATGCTTGCTGCGAAATTCTTGAGATACCCAATCGACATTGCGATTCTGCGTCACTTGATAGAGAAAAAGGTTGATTTGGGCGCGCTCGTCAGCTTCAACTGAAATTCGATCGGGCGGTAGAGCAGTTACAATCACATCACCAACACTAGCAGCGATCGGATCGCTGACTAAACCATTTTCCAGCAAAACTTTTAGTACTGCTGTCACTGCGGCTATAGAGAGCGCATTACTCATCCTCATTCCTCATGGCTATAGCACATATCAATATATCTATGTCAGGGCAAATTGACATAATATATTTTGCAAAACTTGAAATATTCTGTAACAAAAACTATCTGCACAACATATAAAAGCACATTAATAACTACTAGTCTGTTAAGTTTGATTTGCTAAATTCGCAGTTTGCGCTGTCTTCGCTAAAGCGCAAACTACAAACAATCCCACCTCTCAATTATTCTTGATACACTACTATTCATTAGCAGATAAAAATAACCCTAATTTGCTGAGTATAATCTGCTATAGCTCAAAATCAGTAAAAAAGAGTCACGCTGACGACTCTCATCGAATTGGCGTTAACTTCAGGTCAGGAACAAATTTCAACTGCCATAAGTCTTAATTTTAAACATTTTATCAAATTGCTAGCATTACTTGAAGTTACCAATATGTTAATGTGAATATAACTAGAGAAGTTTTAGTAGTATATATTACTAAAATTTTCTAGGCTACTAAGCAATCATATTTGTAATACTAGTACTATCTCTGAATAAAGTTAACACTTAAAGTACACGAGGATGAGTTCTTGCAGATGAAATCCCCACCTGCTTCAAATTCTTGGAATGGTCGCTTCGTAGGTGATAACCAGCGATACCGTTTAGACAGACGGTTAGGCGGGGGTGGCATGGGAGAAGTCTTCCTAGCAACGGATACCCGTGTAGGTCAGCAAGTAGCGTTGAAGTTGCTCAAAGATACGCTGGTGGCATCACAAGAAATGAGAAAGCGTTTTGAGCGTGAGGTGGCAGTTTGTGCTGCTTTGCAAAGCGACCATATTGTTAAGATTAGTGATTGTGGTGTCACCCCGGAAGGTTTTCCATTTTATGTCATGGAATATTTGCGGGGGCAAACACTTGGACAATTACTGCTGCGCGACAAGCGGCTGTCTGTTGAGCGGACAGTGAAGATTATGGCGCAAGTTTGCAAGGGTTTACAGCTTGCCCATCAAGGAGTGACTCTCCAACGGGATGGCGGCAAAACCACTGAACATATTCAGGTAGTTCACCGCGACCTGAAACCAGATAATATATTTTTGATGCCAACAGATTTGGGAGAGTGGGTGAAGGTTTTAGATTTTGGTGTTGCCAAAATTCGCGGTGAATCTTCAGAAAATTCCAATATTACAAATATAACTAGTACATTTATCGGTACATTTCGTTACGCACCTCCTGAACAAATCCAAAGCGATCAAAACCTGGACGCTAGAGGTGATATTTACAGCTTAGGAATTATCCTTTATGAAATGCTGAGTGCAGCCGATCCTTTTGGAATCAGCATTAAGGGTAGTCATGTTAGTGAAGCTTCTTGGGTATTAGCTCATGCTTATGAGCCACCAAAACCACTGCGATCGCAACCAGGGTGTGAGAATTTACCCGTACAATTGGAAGCGGTGGTGATGAAATGCCTCCAAAAAAACCCAGCTAACCGATTTGCAACGGTAGAAGAATTAAATCAGGCTTTGCAAGCTGCGGCAAAATTTGCCACAGATAATATTAGTGTACCCGGACAGATGACTGGGCGATCGCAACCTTCTTTTAATCAAGGTTCAAATCACGAAACTGTTCCCAGACAATCGAACGACAACACGATTTTGCGTCCTCCAGCTGCATATAATCAAGGCTCAAATCACGAAACTGTTCCTAGACAATCGAACGACGACACGATTCTACGTCCTCCAGCTGCATATAATCAAAGTTCAAATCACGAAACTGTTCCCAGACAATCGGACGACGACACGATTCTACGTCCTCCAGCTGCATATAATCAAAGTTCAAATCACGAAACTGTTCCCAGACCATCTAACCCGATTAAACAAAACCAATCTGAGCAAATCGTTCCTCCCATTCAGGCTGGACAGAACCAAGGTTCAAATCACCAAACCGTTCCCAGACCATTTAACCCAGTTGAGCAAAATCAACAAAGTCATGTGAATAATCCGAACGCCAACAAACCTGATGTGACGTTATATCAACCACGACCAGGATCTAATCAAGGTGGTCAACAAGTACCACCAGATAAGACGTTGTTTCAACCACGACCAGGATCTAATCAAGGCGGTCAACAAGCACCACCAGATAAGACGTTGTTTCAACCACGACCAGCATCTAATCAAACTAGACCACCAGTGCAACCAGATAAGACGTTGTTTCAACCACGACCAGCATCTAATCAAACTAGACCACCAGTGCAACCAGATGTGACGTTGTATCAGCCACGACCTGCGTCTAATCAAACTAGACCACAAACACGAACGGATGACACTATTTATCAACCAAAGCTAAGTGAGCAGCTAAGTACGAGAATTACTCCCAATTTCTTGCGAATTCTGGGGGTGGTGTTGGCCATTGGGCTGACTTTAGCAGCAGTTACTTATGTATATACTCAATTGCAATCTCGTAAACAGCCAAACACCCAGCAAAACTTACCTAACAGCGATCAGCGCATTCAGAACTAATCAGCTAATGGGCATTCAATTTCACTACACTTAGGTGATAAAACTCAGTTTATCTATTTTTTGACTTAACCGAACCATATTGAGAGTGGAACAATCAACCCACCCACCCGTGAAGATCCGTGCAATTTTGGATTCAGGAAAGGTAATGATCGCCGTAGTGCGATCGCATTCTGGAGCAAGGCAGTAAACAGATTTTATCCCACGACCTGTAATCATTCCGATAGGCGTTCTTGAAAATAAAGGCGATATAAATTACAAAGGAATTGGACTTCATTGCCTTTGGATTCAATTAGTCCCATGCTGCGTAATTTAAAGGCTTGTATTGAATCTATCTTCACGAAAACATCACTATTAATTACTTGTTGAATCGCTGTTTTTAACAACTTGTCATCTTCTATAAGTAAAAGATAGTGATATAAAAAATCTCCAAATAATCCTTCGTCAGTTGGTGCAACTTCCAGAAATTGTTCTAAAGTTAAATTACCCTTAGAAATTTGATAAAGAGCAGTTTTTAATAAATAAGGATGAC
The DNA here is from genome assembly GCF_036917575.1 of Nostoc sp. GTDB lineage: Bacteria > Cyanobacteriota > Cyanobacteriia > Cyanobacteriales > Nostocaceae > Nostoc. The sequence goes on from NZ_JBALDC010000045.1 coordinate 151,838, forward strand.
CATCAATCATTCCCTTTAATTGTCCGATTTCTCCTTCTGACCAATTTAATCCATATCGTTGGATTAATTCTTTTATTTGTATAGCGTTAAATTCTCCTATTTCGATAGATAAACCCACATTAAAAGGGGATTGATTCACTTTTAGGGAAACATAGACTTCTTGAGAATGAGCAATTACTAAGCGTAGTTTTTGCCAAACTTCTTCGTTTGCCCCGTTTTCATGCCAAGCTCGGAGTAAGGCAAAGAATTCTTGGGCAATCTCAGTATAAGGAAAAATCCGGTCAATATCATCTAAGCCTAATACTAGGGGAGTTTCAATAGCTTTTAATAAATATTTTTTTAAATAATTAGTGCAGTTTCTTTGACTACTTAAGCGTTTATTCCAATATTTATCTATTTGTTCTTCTACTCCTAATTCTTCACTCAGAATTAGACAAAATCCCTGTAAAAATGTATTGAGGTCTGTGAGATTTTCTTTACTCCATAAATTCAAAAAAGCTGTGCGATAGCTTTGTTTTTTAGCATGGTGAAGGATACGACTCATTAAGGAAGTTTTGCCCATCTTACGCGGGGCTTTGATACGGATTAATACCCCTGGTTGGAGGATACATTCATAACATTTAACTTCCACTTCTGGACGCTCGATATAAAAGGGAGAATTAAGGGGAACTTGACCATCAATATTATCAAAAATAACTGTGGTTTGGCTTTGAGTATTTGGGGTGATAGGGGTTGAAATTAGGCTATTTTTCCGAAAAATAGGTGTTAAATATTCGGGAATATTTTCTAACTCTATGGCATTGCAACCCAAGAGAAAGGCATTTTCAATAGATTCTCCATTAAAAAGTGTATCGTAAAAACCAATAGAAAATTGCGTGGCTGCTTCGTCTCCTATTGCTTTATTCATACCTATAATATAATTAATATATGGATAAATGCCTTCAGTTTGTACTTCTGAATAACAAGCATTGAGTAAAACAGCTTCAATAGTAAAAATTTCTTTTAAGGCTTTAAAAAAACGCGATAGTGCATCAGATGTAACTAACACAGCTTCCCCTGAATCTCCCATTAAAGCTAATCCCTGTTCACCGCCACCATGTCCAGAAAAATGAAGTATCTGGGGTTTATGAGTTAACAAAGCACGGCGTAATTCTTTGGGGCGTACAGCTTCTTCAACGATAATTTCAAATTGTTCTCGTTTTAATGAGCGTTCCCAAGCACTTTTAATTTCTCGGACTTCTTCACTTAAACGTAATGGTTGGGTATTGGTAGGATTCGCAGTTAGAATTAAAATCTTTTGGCAGTTCATACGCTCTAAGCGGATTAATAATTGATATTTTATATTTTTTATGCCAAGATCATAGTGTGATTTTCAATTATGATACTACCATTTTGAAAGGGATATCTCCTATAGTCACAATTTACATCTTTCTGCAAGCATAATAAACGGATACCACACCACCGGAGATTCATCCTCTTTTAGGTCTTGTTGATTGCCTGCGAAAACCCAAGCTATCGGGAGTTCTCCCTGTTTTGCAGTCATATTAAAGATAATATTGTGTGGCTCTTCTTGATTAATACGAGTCAAAAATTTATTATAATTTTCCGAATTCCATCCTCTTATCTTTCCTGTCTTCCAGTCAATATTGGATGAATTCCCTGCCTGTAAATACATTTTTCTCTGAACACTGTAACCAAAATGACCTTGAGATTTCCTTGTCCAAAGATCATCGAGTTTTTTCAAATCAGGACAGGAGAAGTTTTTGATAGCCTCTAGATCTAAAACTTTTCTTTTTTCGCGATTTCCTATTATTATAATAAACTGGAAGTTTCTTTCATCTGCTTCTTGCCATTTATTTTTATCCATTAAATCGCCCAGTTTTTTTAAATAATATTCTTTAATAACTTGAATATAAGTAGAGTTTGAAGGGTCTAATTGTTTAAGGTTATTATACAGAGAAATCACAATATCAATATTACTTTCTTCCCATTTATTTTCTCCCGTTAAATAGCCCAGCTTTTTGGAATAATATTCCTTCATCCCTTGAATATAAGTAGAGTTTGAAGAGTCTAATTGATTAAGTTCCTGATAAAGAGAAGCCACAATATCAACATTACTATTGTAGAGGATATTAAATTTTAAGTTAAAAGGAGGAGATTTTAACTTAGCTTCTAGATTTTTATATAGCTCCAATGCTTTGGTATAAGATTTTAAAACAGTATCTAAACTTTCTTTTTGAGTCTGAAGTAATTTTCCTTGAACATAGTAAATATACACTAAACTAGCTAACTGGTTAATATCATTTTTATCAAGTTTTTCTTGTATCTCTGATAATTCTTTAAGAGCTTGAATAATAGCTACTTTAGCTTTGTTTGAATTTTTTTTTGAATTTTCTGAGCCTTTCGTACTAATTAATATTTGATATCCTGAAGCCAGAGAACTATTTAATAAAGCATCTTTTAGTTTTGAATTTTTAATTTTATCTTGTAAAACCAAACTTGCAATATTCAAAGACTGATAGGCTTCTGCTGTCTCGTTTATTTGTTGAAGTTCAGAAGCCAATGCTGATAAGTCTTTAACTTTATTAATCTCTTGTTGGAGTTGCATAACCTTTTTTTGTTCCTTTACTGCTTCATTCCCCTGTATAAATGCTGCTATGAATGATAAGCCTGCAAGTCCTAAAGTAATAAATAGAATTACTGTTCCAACAGTCATTCTTTTTTTAGCAGTTGCTAGTTGCCTTTCGGCTTCTTGTTTAGCTTCTGCTTCAATTAATCTAGCCCTTTCCGCAGCTTCCTTTTCTTTTTTTTCTCTTTCTAATTCTGCCTGTTTTTCTGTTTTTGCTAATTCCTCTTCTCGCTCTCTTTTACGACTAGCTGCTAAAAATTCTTCATCTTGAAAACTTAAACTTTTATCCTGTTTCCAAGTTTCCGCTTCTACTAAAGCATTTCCCCGCAATAACCAATCATCCAGTTTTGTTGATAATAACCACTTCCGATAATTTTCAGCATAAGGACGCAAACTCGCTAAAGTTTTCTCAATCCATAAATTATCAAAAATAGTTTGATAAATCCGATTATAAATTTTTAATTTGCCCTCCTTGTTGACAACTATTCCAGCCAACTGTAAATCACTCTGTTCAATACTATTATCAATATCAATTCCTCCTGAATGCCACACTTGTTGATATAAATCTAATAAATATGCTGCCTTTTGCTCATCTCTTTTTAAAATCCTGTCTCGAATTGTTCTAAAATGTTCCGGTTCATCCTGATATTCCCAATTTTCAATCACGCGACTTCTAACTAAATTCTCTATAAAATCAGCTTCTTCTCCAGCAGGAATTACAGCTTCAGTTTCAGATACAAATTGACCGATTTTTTGAGTCAAAAACGGCTGTCCTCCCGTCCAGTCTAAAATCGCTTTTAGTACTGCTTGAGGATTGTGAGTTTGGGCAGAAAATCCGGTTGCTAAAGGTAAAGCCTCATCAAGGTAAAATCCGGTTAATTCAATTCCTTGTCCAATATTAAAAGGAGTGCGCTTTTTATCTTGAATTAAATCGGAAGGAGTAGCAACACCCAAAAGCACAAAAGTAATGCGTTGATATTCAGGATTATCAACTCTTTGATTAAAAAAAGCACGAATTAGGGCAAAGAAATCATCAACTGGAAAATCTAAGCCGAGAATACTATCAATTTCATCAATAAAAATAACAATCTGTGTGGAGATTAATCGTAGTACTCGATCAATAAATTTTCCAAAAATCTGCACATTAGAAAATCGGGAGTTTTCTGACCATAGCGCATCTAAATCAAACTGCTCATCTAAATTTAAACTATTAGCAATAGTATCAATAACTCCACCATACCATTGTTCAGCACTCAGCCCTGATGTGCCAATTGCCGTCAAATCAATAGATACACAAGCTATTTCTTCAGCCTGTAACCTCTGCATTGTACGAACACGCAAGCTGGATTTTCCCATCTGTCGAGAGTTAAGAACAAAACAAAACTCTCCAGCTTTCAAAGCCTGATACAAATCTTCATCAGCTTTGCGTGTAACGTATGTGGGTGCATTAGCAGGAAGACTACCACCAAATTGATATTGATAATCTTGAGGAACAGGCAAATTCATAGTTATACGCTATATGGGAAATATTCAGAATTTATGTCAATTAAGATACAATATACGGCTTAGAAGCTGTTTGTAAATAATTATAAAGATAGCTGAATCTGAATAAGTGCAGGTCGCTACATTTAATATAAAATTGTATTTCTTGTATAGCAATGCTTTCAGCTTTAGTGCAAAACTTCGTACTATGTAAGCAATGGTAGTAACTCCGGCGATCGCCCCTATTCAAGCAAGGAAACTAAGCGATCGCTTTCCCGTTCCGGCAAAGGATAGTATTACATTTGATATCATAGTTTGGATTTTACCCAATACGGTTCGGTTAAGATCCCCCCGCCTGCGGCGACCCCCTTTTTAAGGGGGTAAAAGAATGTTGCAAACGACATTCCTTAACTATGTTCATCCCAAACCACGGGAAAGGAATAATCTGAAAACGCCGAAAAATCACGATTTTCGCTGCGTGTTTCTTCATCCAAAACTTTGACAACTTTGTTATAAATGTCTTGTGCTTGTTGTGGAGAATCACCGATACTAGTTAATCCCACCTTGCCAAACTGTGAAAGGCAACCCATCAGATGAAACACTGTACCCGTTTCTGTACCACTATCGAACTGGAGTTCGTGGTGAGCGATGATATCCATCAAATCATTGGGTAATAATCCCTGATAGCGCTCTTTTTGGAGATTATCGGTGGCAATGTAATATTTTGGACGGCCTTGTTGACTATAAAATAAACCCGTGGAAAGGTCATAGCGGCCATTCGTTAATAATTTCAGGGTCATGAATGGATGAGTTGTACCGCCTTTACGGAGGTTAATTTCGATCGCCTGAATATCCCACTCTTCATTACCCTTATCAACGGCAATAAAATCTAATCCAAATCGCTCTAAAGTGCCTTTCTCTGCTAGTTTTCTACCGACTTTAAGTCCCAATTGCTGTAATTGCAATCGATATCTTTCATCAGCAGGAAAGCGACAACCAAGGTAAATTTGACCGTCTGGGCCGCCAAGAATTTGGTCGTGAGTTGAAAGGATTTCCACTTCGCCATTAGGTGTGATCCGTCCTTGGACGCTGGGCGATCGCTTAATTTCTCCTTCCACAAATGCTTCCGCAATTACGCCTAACTCAGGCATTTTTCTCAAAAAACTATCCCAACTTTCTTGTTTTGCTTGAAAGCGCATCGTTGAGAAGCGATCGCTAATTGCTGCTATCCTTTCGGCATGAGTACCAATGTTTGGTGCTAAATTCTCAATTGGTCTAAGATCCAGCAATGCATTTCCCTCTCCAGAAATGCCCTCGTTGAGTTTTACTACTACCCGTTTTAATGTTGGTTGGCGTTCCCACAAATCAACGGTAGCTTCTGTCAAATCTTTATGGTTCCAAATTTTTTCGCTGCCATCTGGATACGGTATGTCGCTTTCTTTGAAGATTTGCCGACTACCACTTTTTGTTCCCCAATTCTGTAAATTTGGTGCAGCAGCATACAATGGCACACCTAATTTTAAAGATAATTCACCTTCCCAGTTTGAAGAGTTGTAGCAGATCATAAATGATTTGTCTAGCCTCAAAGATTGACGAATCCGCTCTAACAAGCGAGGACGTTCTAAAATCTTTTGGCTCAGAGGCTTAAAAGAGGAATCGTAAGTAGAAAGTAACAGCAAGCGATTGCGAGCATGAGAAAAGGGAATTCCTGGCAACAGTTGCAGATAATAATCAATGATACTAGGATGTAGCGGTACTGATGTTACATAAATCAGCCGAGTCCGGGGATTCCGCAACCGAATTAAGGAAAATAGTAATCTTTCTTCATAATGTTCGCAACCTTCGATCTTTTGCAGTTCCCCCTGGTCGATACTTAGGGAGGGAATAATTAAAATATCTGCTTCACTATTGTCAAATAGTTCGCTGGTTTTCCAGCGATCGCGCAGGGTTAATTGTAAGTTCCGAAACTTTTCAACTTGTTCTAACTCAGAAATATTTAATGTTGCCATAACCCATGCCCTCTAATAATTTCAATGTAGCGCACCACGCACCCTTTTGGACGATGTATAGTCGCCGTGTCAGCATTCAGATAGTTTTACAAAAAGTTTCCGCAAGTCTGCAAGGAACAATCGAACTATAGCAGCTCGTAAATCGCATACTTTTTTATTCTTGAATTTTGTTTCCATCTTAAGGTTGAGCTAATTGCTGCTTAGTTTACCTCTAGGGGGCGATAAAGTACAGCAATATAATAGTTAACTTGAAAGTAGAGCGAAAAGATAAATTCTTCATCAGATCAAAGTTGTGTACTTATTTTCGAGGATCGATAATGTAAATTGCATACAGTTGCTAAGAATAAATAAGTTTGGCAAATATTCCGGATATGAATGTATAAAAGTGCAAATGGCTAATGGTAGTCAAAGCAAAAAATAAACCTTGGGTTGAATTTTCGATCCAAGGTTTAGTTATGAGATAGGGAATGGGAGAGATAAGAAAAATCGGATTCAATCAATACCCAATGCCCAATTCAATATTCAATTATCAAGGTAAAACAGATGGCTAAATCAAAAGAGCAAAAAGAGAAAAAAGAGCAAAAATTGCAACCGCCACAGCAACAAGAAGCACCAGGTGTGGAATCAGAAATGACACCAAAACCTAAAGCAGATGATGCTCAGTATCGGGGTAGTGGCAAGTTACAAGATAAAGTAGCATTGATTACGGGTGCAGATAGTGGTATTGGTCGTGCTGTGGCGATCGCATTTGCAAAAGAAGGTGCAGATGTGGCGATCCTTTATCTTAACGAACATGATGATGCCAAAGAAACAAAAAATTTGGTAGAAAAACAAGGGCGTCGGGCAGTTACCATTGCAGGTGATATTGGCAATGAAACTTTTTGTCAGCAAGCCATCCAACAAACAGTTGGTGAATTTGGTAAACTCGATATTCTGATCAATAACGCCGCCGAACAACATCCGAAAGAAAGTATTGAAGAAATCACTGAAGAACAACTAGAGCGAACTTTCCGCACTAATATCTTCTCAATGTTTTTCATGACTAAAGCTGCACTCAAGCATTTACAAGCAGGCAGCACCATCGTCAATACTACATCGGTAACAGCTTATAAAGGTAGCCCAAAGTTACTAGATTATTCTTCTACAAAAGGTGCGATCGTTGCTTTTACTCGCTCCTTATCAAAAAATTTAATATCCAAAGGAATTCGCGTTAATGCCGTTGCACCAGGGCCAATTTGGACACCTTTAATTCCCTCAACTTTTCCAGAAGAGAAAGTTGAAAGTTTTGGTAAACAAGTACCAATGGAACGAGCCGGACAACCAGAAGAAGTCGCTCCTAGCTACGTATATTTAGCTTCTGATGATAGTTCTTATGTCTCTGGACAAGTGTTACATGTTAATGGTGGAGATGTGATTAATGGTTAAGTAGAATAATTATGAATTACTCAATTTTGGATTTGAGGTTTTGGATTTGAGATTTTTCTTTCAATCCCAAATTTAAAATCCAAAATCGCGATAATTTGCACGTCATAATTTTTTGTTTTTTCATTCATAACTCCCCCTTCATGGTCATCCATTGGAGGGATGATTTAATGTGCAAATATTGATAAGCTATCTAACAGCGTACATTTAATAAATAATAATTACGTTTATGGCATCTCTTACACCACTGCATGGCACAGAACTAGTAGATTGTGCTAGAGCAAATGCTCAGCAAGGAATTGAAACTGCTGCTTATCAATGTGGCTATGGTCAAGACCTCAACAAATTTGCCCAAGAACTAAGACAAGCTTGTGAAGACATGAATTTACAAGTTAAAGAACTTAGCGGATTAATTACTGACCAGGACATGATACTGCAAGTGGGTACTGGCGAAATTGTTGCTCCAGATACAGAATCAGAATTGTAAAAGTTAAGTTATACCAATTCTTTAAAATGAGGCAACACATTCAAACTCCCAAACCCAGATATAGTCTAGCTTTCTTAATTACGAAATACGAATTACGAATTACGAATTGGTATTAGTCATTTGTAGTTTGTTATTCACTAATGACTCGTTTTCATAACTTTAAAATTACTCGCGCCAAATTGAAGTAAATCAAAACGCCTACGACATCAACTGCTGTGGTAATGAATGGTGCTGACATTAGTGCCGGATCTAAACGCAGATAGCGAAATAAAAACGGCAGTGCTGAACCGGAAAGCGAAGCCAAAATGGAAATAGCTACCAAACTAGTGCCTACAGCGATCGCTACTTCTAATCGTCCTTGCAGAAAATAAGCCCAAACAGTAGCGATCGTACCTAACATTCCTCCCAATAATGCCCCAGCGATCGCTTCCCGGCCGATTACCTGCAATGCACCACGCGATCGAATTTCATCAGTATTCATCCCGCGAATCACCACTGTAGAAGATTGAGCGCCTACATTACCCCCAGTACCAGTCAACAAGGGGATAAACGCTGTTAATGTCACCACCTTTGCTAAAATATCTTCTTGCGACTTAATAATTGTGCCTGTGACAGTATTGGTTACAAGTAAGACCAATAACCAGACAACCCGCTTTTGAGCAATTTCCAGCAAATTCATTTGAAAATAGTTGTCGCCACCCGACTGCACACCACCCAAGGCATAGATATCCTCGGTGGTTTCTTGTTGCAGAATATCAATCACATCATCCACCGTCACAATACCTACTAAAAGCTGTTCTCGATCCACCACAGGCACAGCTAAAAAATCATATCTTTGAATTAATCTTGCAACTTCTTCTTGGTCTGTATCAGTGTAGACAAACACCACATCACGGGTCATAATTTCGCCAATAATTTGCTCCGGCTGAGATGTTACTAATTCCCGCAACGATACAATCCCTGTTAAGCGCCTTGCCGCATCCATGACATAAAGATAATAAATCATCTCACTAGCATTCGCTAAGTTGCGAATTTGCTCTAGAGTTTGAGATACTGTCAAGTTTTCTTTCAGCGAGATTAACTCTAGCGTCATCATTCGCCCAGCTGTATCAGCTTCATAACCCAATAGTTGGGCTGTTGCTTGACGTTCTGCTTTGAGGTTATTACTAAGTAAGTCGGTGCAATAAAACCAAGCTGTATGAATAAAAGTAAATAAGGCTAAAACTCTTTCTCCCCCAGCTAAAAACCCCCTGTCCCCTGCCTTATTTCAACAATAATTATTTACGCCGACCTACTTATATTCTGCTGGTTATAGTAATCAAGACATCAACTAATAGTCAAGATGAAGTATAGATAAATATTAGTTTTTCAAATCTTTAAAGATAAAAGGTTTTCTTTATCCAATTTTTATATAGTTAATAAATCTGTAAATAAAACACTTACATTCTCTGGCACTTTGGCAATTTTTATTTAAAGCTCATCAAAACTTTTATATTCCTTTAAAAAAGTATAGATTAATGTGAATATTTAAACAAACTCTGATAAACAAGATAGACATAACCCTGCAATCTATTGTCAAATATGTAAAAGTAAAACTGATACTTAAGTAATTTATGTAAATTTATTGTATTTGACTAATTACGTATATGGCTACTTTTATTGGATATCGCTTACCTCAACGAATATGCATCTGTATATCAATGAGATTAGAGGCTCTCAATAAATCAGAAATTTGTTGAAATAAAACAAATTCCAATATGTTCTTCAACTAATTATTCATAATTAGCAATTACTAAATATATGTTTATAAGTAAATCAAAGATGAGCTTATTAATATATTGATATCAAGCTTTATGATTCATTCTTTGTTGAAAATATTCGTCCAGATAAAACCGATCATGAAATATTATTTATGGCATCAAATCAAAACTTATCAACATCTGTAAATCCAGTAATTACTACTAAATCATCTCTAGAAAGCATTGATCCGGGGCAAACCAGCATTTCTGCTCGGTCTAGCGTACTCTCTCAAGGAGATGGACTCAAGGCAGAGTATTACGACAACATGGACTTCACCAACCTGAAGGTAACTCGTACAGAGCAGACGGTGAACTTTAACTGGCGCGCTGGTTCTCCCGATTCGTCGATTGATGTAGATACTTTTTCAGCGCGGTGGACAGGTCAGGTAGAAGCCAAGTACAGCGAAACTTACAAGTTCTACACCACTGCTGATGATGGTGTGCGACTGTGGGTGAATGGTCAACAAATCATCGATAAGTTTGTCGATCAAGCTGCCACCGAATCCAGTGGCTCGATCGCATTGGTTGCAGGTCAGAAGTACGATATTAAACTTGAGTACTACGAAAATAAAGGCAATGCCGTTTCTCAACTGCGTTGGTCAAGCACCTCTCAGGCGAAGGAAATCATTCCCCAGTCCCAACTGTATAGTAATGTCGTCAGCACACCTAGTAGTGGCAATGGACTCAAAGGAGAGTATTACGACAACATCGACTTCACTAACCTGAAGGTAACTACTACAGATCCGACGGTGAACTTTAACTGGCGCGCTGATTCTCCCGCTCCGTCGATTGATGCAGATAGTTTCTCAGTGCGGTGGACAGGTCAGGTAGAAGCCAAGTACAGCGAAACTTACAAGTTCTACACCACTGCTGATGATGGTGTGCGACTGTGGGTGAATGGTCAACAAATCATCGATAAGTTTGTCGATCAAGCTGCCACCGAATCCAGTGGCTCGATCGCATTGGTTGCAGGTCAGAAGTACGATATTAAACTTGAGTACTACGAAAATAAAGGCAATGCCGTTTCTCAACTGCGTTGGTCAAGCACCTCTCAGGCGAAGGAAATCATTCCTCAGTCTCAACTTTATTCACCAGTTCTTCAGACCACTATCACCTTAGGATCATCTTCGATGACTGTGAACGAAGGCAGTGGTAATGTTACCGTTAAACTAGTTAGAACTGGAGATGTAAGTGGTACATCTTCAATCAAGTATGCGACTATCGCTAATACTGCTACAAAAGGAGTTGACTATGGGAGTGAAGGCATTGAAAGTGCTGGAACACTGACTTTTGCGCCGGGACAAAGCAGCGTGCAGGTATCCATTCCGATCAATGATGATTCCTTGATAGAACCAGATGAAAGCTTTAATTTTGTCATCGATCAGGCAGAGGGGGCAACACTAGGAGTCCAAAGAACTCTCGCAATTACAATTCAGGACAATGATGGCTCTGGCCTCGATTTCAGTCAGCCAGTAGTTAATGAGGGTGACGGTACTGCCAAGGTGATAGTTACACGGGGCAATACTTCGGCGGCTGCTAGTTTGGACTACACAACCCAAGATGGGACTGCTAAAGCTGGATCTGACTATCGAGCTGTATCTGGAAGCTTGAATTTTATCGCCGGACAAGCTAGCAACACCATTGTTATCCCCATTCTTGATGACAATATTGGGGAATCAAATGAAACATTTGCTTTGAAGTTCAGTAACCCAGTTGGAGTGCAGCTAACTAATCAACAGACAAGTATCACTATTATTGATAATGACTCTGGTAACTTTGCTTTAGATACAGTAGCTTCTAGTTTGAATCAACCTACAGCTTTTGAATGGGCACCTGATGGTAACAGCATGTTCATTGCCCAAAAAGATGGGGTAGTGAGAGTCATGAAAAACGGTAGCTTATTATCAACACCATTTACTGATATTAGCAAAGAGGTAAATGATACGCGTGATCGCGGTCTATTAGGCATTGCCGTACATCCAGATTTTGGCAAAAGTCCAAACGGCAACAACTATGTTTACCTGTTGTATACCTACGATCCACCAGAAACTAATCCAAACAATTCTAATAATAATTCCAATAGCACATTGGACGATCCTGATCAGAATGGGAATCGTACTGCACGCCTAAGTCGTTTTACAGCTGACCCCAACACTAATTACACTACTGCTATTGCTGGCAGCGAAGTTGTGCTACTCGGCACAAATGGCACTTGGGCAAATATCAGCCATCCAGATGGGAATAGTACAGATGTCTCACTTGGCTATGCACCATCAGGAATTCTTAACAAAGATACTGGTAAGCCGTTTACCAGCTTGCAGGATTATCTTAATAATCTCGATAAAGTCCAAAATATCCAGAATTTTATCGCCAATGATAGTGAATCTCACTCAGTTGGTTCTGTGCGTTTTGGTACTGATGGTTCTCTATTTGTGAGCTTAGGAGATGGTACTTCCTACAATGGAATAGACCCGCGAGCAATTCGCGTCCAGGATAAGAATAATCTGTCCGGCAAGATTCTGCGGATTGACCCGATTACTGGTAAAGGTTTATCAAATAATCCTTTCTACAACGGTGACGCCAATAGCAATATTTCCAAAGTTTATGACTTAGGTCTGCGTAACCCCTTCCGTTTCACAATTGATAAAAAGACCAATACCCCCTATATTGGCGATGTTGGCTTAGGTACTTACGAAGAGGTGAATGTCGGAAAACCAGGAGCTAACTTTGGCTGGCCATTCTATGAAGGTGGCCTTGATGCAAATGGTAATACCATCAGTCTCAAACAACCATCCTACGCCAATTTAGATGCAGCCAAAGCTTTCTATAATAGTGGCTCAACTGTTACAGAACCATTGTACACTTACAAGCATTTTGGTTCTAATGCGATCCTCGTGGGTGACTTTTACACAGGTAATACTTTCCCTTCGATATATCAAAATGCCTTATTCATTGGTGATTTCAGTCAAGGAACTATCGATGCTTTGATATTAGATAGTAAGGGCAAAGTTACCTCAGTTAAGCAGTTTGCTTCCCAAAAGGACAGGCCTAATCTAGGACTGCCTACACAAATCACTACTGGGCCTGATGGTAATCTGTATTACGCAAACTTGATTGGAGGCGAGATTGATCGTTTCCGACCTGTTTAGAGATATAGCAAGGGACTGGGGATTAAGTGAAAAATCTTGTTGTGTCTAAGTTTTCTCATCCGTTGATGTCCTAACCACTTTGGCTGTTGCCATAACATAACAGTTACCAGTTATCAGCGAACAGTTATTCGACTGTTCGCTCATTTTACTTAAGATAACTTTGTTAGAAATCCCAACAATTTTTTGGTATTTGATGTTAAAAGTGTTCGACGATAAGCATCAGCTGCTTTTTTAATCACTTCGGCTTGAGTGGGATAAGGATGAATTACACTGCTTAACTTGCTCAAACCAATCTTATTCACCATTGCCGTAGTCACTTCTGAAATCATCTCACCCGCGTGACTGGCGACAATAGTTGCACCAATAATTTTATCAGACCCTTTTTTATGGTGAATTTTGAGAAATCCTAACTCTTCACCATCTGCGATCGCTCGGTCTACACTATTAAAAGGGATCTCAATTGTTGTCACCTCAATACCCAATTTCTGCGCCTCATGTTCGGATAATCCCACGTGGGCAATTTCTGGGTCAGTATAAGTTACCCAAGGCATCACCAAACTACTGAGTTTCGAGCGTCCCAAACCAAAGGGAGAAAACAGCGTATTCTTTATTACAATTCGCGCTGCTGCATCTGCTGCATGGGTAAACTTCCAGTTCATGCAGATATCGCCAGCTGCATAAATTTTGGGATTAGTCGTCTGGAGGTAATCATTTACCTTCACACCTTTGTGCTTGTCATATTCTACACCCACAGCTTCTAAATTCAAACCTTCCACATTTGGCGATCGCCCCGCACTGACTAAAATTTCATCAACTGTCACTGAATCTCGATGACCATTAGAGGAAAAGTAAAGCCGTTTCCCCTCGGTGACAGTTACCACTTCTTCCAACTTGGAATTGAGTACTACGCGAATTCCTTCATTAATCAAAACCTTTTGGAGAATTTGAGCGGCTTGTGCGTCTTCTTTATCTAGGAGATGAGAACTGTTATGCAAAAGTACCACCTGACAACCCAAACGCCGGAAAGCCTGCGCCAATTCGCAACCAATGGGGCCACCACCAATCACCGCCAAACGTTCCGGTCGTTGAATCAAGGAAAAAACCGTCTCATTGGTTAGATAACCCGCCTGTTCAATTCCTGGAATCACCAGTTGTGCAGCTCTTGCGCCAGTCGCAATTACAGCTTTTTTAAACTTGAGGGTTTTGTCGCCAACTTCCACAGTATTTTTACTTGCAAATCGACCGCTACCCAAAAACACATCGACACCTAAGTTTTGAAATCGCTCCGCCGAGTCATTATGGCTGATATCAGCCCTGATTCGCCGCATCCTGGCCATAACTTTAGGAAAATCAACATCAATATTATGTTGGGGAATATTAACTCCCAAGTCTTTAGCATCCCAGATTTCGCCAACAACGCGGGCAGACCGAATAATAGTTTTAGATGGTACGCAACCAACATTTAAGCAATCTCCACCCATAAGATGCTTTTCAATTAATGCCACTTTTAAATTCAAATCCAAACCCGCAGCACCTGCTGCCACCACTAATCCCGCCGTACCAGCACCAATTACTACCAAGTCATAAACGTCAGGGGGTTGAGGATTAACCCAATTTGGCGGATGGACGTAAGATACCAACTTTTGGTTATACTCATCTATTGGGCGAACTGTGACTCTCTCTAAATCTGAATTGGTCATTGGCAAAACCTCTTTTAAAATTAAGAATCCTGATTAATTTAGGCGTCTCAGTCTTTTATTTTTTATGCTTGTTTAATAAAAAATACAGCCTTTGAATTGTTTTGTCCGTTGGGGAATTGACAAATCCGATTAAAGCTTTTCTATATAAACGTTTCAGTAATCAATAATTTACAGTAATTTGCAGTTTAATAGACCACAGTAAGGCTATATACAGTATTTTGCATTTAAATTAAGTACATTTTTACCCCTCTTAATCACCCCTTATAAAAGCTACAGTGTACACACAAGTCTTAAAATCCCACTTAAAACTTGGTTTCGTTGCCCTACTAAGGCAAAGTAGCTTTATAAACTTCTCGAAAGAATATATTAGACATCTCCTAAAAAATATACATCCCGTGTTCTCGAAAAAGCTGAGTTGAGATCCACTGGACTAAAAACAATTTATTCAAACATGAGTTTTGGTGATGATTGCAATTTGCAAAACTCGAATCAAGCAATTGAACAGCTAAGAACTATGCTTAATGCTTATAAGACTGCTTTATCTGTAATTGATTCTTCCAAAACTAAAATTGATCCGATAGAAAAAGTTTTAAGTAATATTACAGACAGAATGGTAAGATAGGTTGCTTTTAATTATGGCAAAAATAGCAGTGAATATGAAATTGTGGACGGGGTTCACGATAGCGAATGGATTCGCAAAAACAGGTTGATTCGCTGGAAAGCATCTGTTAAAAAAGTATCATATGAAAATCTTAAAACTACCTAATATAGCCCAGATAAAAGCATCACATAGAGGGAAAGTAATTTTCTTGCAAAGGATGTAAAGAATGAACAAAGACTACTTTGCTAATTAAATTTATTTTCTCAAATACTGTGATTGTTTATGGTAAAGCATAACCCATTACAATTTTTTATATTTATCTACTCTTTATTATAAATAATAATTATATACAGTTAGTATCATGCATAGCAACGCATGTCTATTAGGCATTTTGTCATTTCATCTAACATTTTATAATTCTGAGAGCCTTCATATACAGTCCTTTCAACCATTTTACTTGTTTAAATACTAATTAGAGTTTATAGTGATACGGTGTTTTCCGTTCCTTGTCTCGGCAGATTCATAACATGATTTATTCTGGCAAATTACAAAAGTATTTTGCAGGCATTTCTTTGTCTGTAATTTTAGTAGGTGACTTAGTTTTCACACAAAAAACTGCTCCAGTTTTAGCTGAAACCATAAATACATCGATCGGTGAAGCTGTGACATTCAGTTGCAATGATAGTGAAGCGACAGTCGCCGCTAAAAATGGCCCCAAAGTAGTTAATGGAACAGCAATAATTTACATTGGTTATCAGCAACTCTCAAATAACAAAAACCCTGTAACTATCCGCTTCAATAATGGGATAAAAGCATGGTGTCGTAATGATTATGAGACCACAAATGACGATAGTACAGGTTACGGATTGTATTGGAATGGAAGTGATGTTTTATATGGCATTTACTCTGCTACAGGCACTCAAACAGGTAATGATTTTCGCCGCTTTGCCAGTGGTCGATGGTTGCCTAGCTATGGTAGTGGAGGTGGGCCAAAAGCCGCAGTTATAGCCCGGATTAATCCAGCTAATGGTGAGGTTAATTATGCAACATTTTTATCTGGTAAAAAGCCAGATAATGGACAAACGAATTCTTTACTTGTCCAGTCTTTATCATGGAATGGCGCAAATTTGACTGTGAAAGCAATGTCATGGTGGAATCCCCGTAATACCTATACAAATTCCATGAATTGCTCTGGTTCATCACCTTATCAATATACAGCCGCATTTACAGGCGATTTAAGAACGATGACCTCAGTTTCAGCCAGTACTTGTAAGTAAAAGAGAAAGAAAAATTCAGCTACCAAATTCAGGAAATATATTGTTTCCAGTTGTTTAAGAATTAACAAAAAACCTGGTGAATCAAATTCGCAACCTTAAATCCCCAACTTCCCCAAGAAGTTGGTTTTCCTGTTGTTCGCAAGTACTTTAGGATTGGCTTTGTAAAGACGGCGATTCATCGTGTCTTTTGCCTTAACCGTACAGCATTGGGATTGCTATAGCTAAAACATCATCTCTTTAGCAGCTATAGCAAAGTGCTGAATGCTGTTAGCGGATAGCTAAGGTTTAGCCCGTGCTGAGTAGAAACTCAGTATTATCAAAGGTTTCAGCAATCAACATAGTCTTAACCTATGCTTCGACTGCTATAATTACCCAGAAATGATATGAGCTAATAGAAAATAAAGCTTTTTTAAACCCGCACGCGCGGGTTTTGTCTGTGTAGACACAGTTTTTAACCGTCGATTTAACTTCCGATTCCTAACTGCCGGATTCTGCTGTAAACTAATGCACCTATATATTGCACAAACTCCGTATAGACTGTCATTAGTCATTTGTGTTTCTAAGGACAAAGGACAACCCTCTCCTGAAAAAGACGCTGCGCGTAGCTTGCTTCCCCAGAGGGGTACACTAGTTAATGTGCAATTTTAATGCGTAACAGCTTATCTGCCCCTAATTACTTCCGTTTGGACGCTGAATAATTGTCTCCAACACTCGCCGCTTGGCTTTAGGATCGATACCTACTAAGCGCACATACTCACCACTATATTCTGTCAAAGTTGCCTCCAAATTTGAGATGGCATCAGTCTCAGCATCAATGTGGCTATGAACACAAGTTTTCCAAGAACCTGTGCGGAAGCGGCGCTCATCTACGTGTTCAACACTAATTTTGTAACCTTGAGCCAATAATTCCCTAATTTGAGCTTGTGTATCTAAAGTCAAATGTGGACTGGATGCTTCCTGTTTCTGGAATTGATTAGTTTTTACTTCTTGAGTTGCGCCATTTAACGGTTGACTAATTGGTTTAATTGGTGTCACAACAACAGGTGGTGCAGATTGAGAATTTCTACCTCGATTGAGACGATTGTAATCATCAACCAAATGGGAATTTTCTACCCGTTTTTGTTCGCCAACCAGGAAGTTACCAGACTCGATTAAGTGAGACAGCCTGAAATCTGGCTTTTGAAATTCTGGTGGGCCTTTAGCGCTGTTAACCACACTTGAGGATATCTGCTCAAAACCTACTTTATGGATGTAGTTGCGGATTTGTTCGTCATAAATGCGCGATCGCAAAGCGCTAAAAAAGTCAATGGACTGGTTGACAAAAGTATCAACTAGCTGTTCAACTTCCTTCTGTGATAGTCCATCCTGTTCAAAAATCCCCTTGACAATTCCCACTTTGTCATCTCTATCTGGTTCCCAGTAGAATTTCTCCATCCGTCCATCCCGAATTAAGGGTGCGTAGAGAGTGGAAAAATCATTACCTGTGACAATAATCGGCACGCGATGTAAAGGTGTGGAATCATAGCTTCCCGGCAACTGCACATCTGTGGGATTATCAGCAATATTCATCAGTGTGGCATTTACCAACTGCGTGTTTACAGTATATTGAGTCCCTTCATCAAAGCGTCCAGCACCCGCATCTAAATCGTTAATCATCAGTACACACATTTTGCCGCGTACTTTGATCAGTTCTGCTGTTTCCCGATAGCGCAACCGAATCAACCGCGCTGGATCTCCGGCATCTGGACTTTCCAATTCGCCACCAGATATGTTAGTGACTTCGATACCCATTTTCTCGAAGACTAATTGACATTGAAATGTTTTGCCTTCTCCTTTGCGTCCATGAATACCCAATATCACGGGAACTCTTACGCCGGGAAGCTTCAGGAAGTTTTTGGTGATATGGACAGCAAGTTTGTCCAAAAAGCGGGGAGCGATGTAGTAACCCATGAGTTTATGTGATGAAAAATTAACACTTCTAAGGTTAATGTTAATTTTTTTTGGGGCTAGCGATCGCTTTTCTTTTAGACAAGCTTCTGACTTGTTCATTTGTTGGGTTGATTGTCTGTTGCCAAAGTTGAACGCCCTCCCAAGCATAGAAGGAGTGAAAACTGCTGTTATTTGGTAGTGCCAAATATTTGATTACAATATCAAATGACTTTGATAAGCCATTAAAATAATTCCAATATTACTGAGATTAGCTTATTTTTTAGAATACAGCGTGTTTGAAAACACGTCTTAGTGTTGCATATCGCTATAATTAATATGGCAATCCGATTTAATGACTGAATTACTCGTAAAGACTGGGGACTGGGAAAAAGGAATAAAGATGTACTGAGTTTTTTTCACGCAATCAAATATGAGTCTTATAGAAATCGTTTGTTCTACTACGTCTAATTAACTGAAACTCCTTTAAAAGCAGACAACATATTTTCTGATAATATATTTGCGTTTTCAGGCTCGTTAGGCAATATAATACCGCGATTTACAAGAGCAGCCATAATCTTAGTGCTTAGTACTGAATCAGGAGGCGTTTCCCCACCCCATATACTTTTTAATTCATTATTATCTGTTATTTCCTCAATACACATAACTGGAGCTTGATTGAAATCGACGTTATCTTTGATTTTGTTTTTAGTCATAAATTACATCCTAATTAACCCATTGTTAACTAATCATTGAATACCTATTTAATGTATCACCTAAAAAAATGAGAAATCAAGGATTTATCCAAAATATCCTAGTTTGATGACTAATTTGGCGAATTTTTTGATTAATGTAATTAGGCAAGGGCTGAAAACGCGATCGCACTTGCTGGCAGTGTGCCAGTTGGAAAATGTTAAGCCCACCGTTGATAGTGGCTTTTCGCGTGACAGCAAAATTGATTGTAAAAAACCTTGAGAGTATAGTCTCAAGGTTACAATTGGCCCAATACTTTATTTGCACTTGTTGTGGTTTAACATGACTTTTTATTGAATTTGACTTCTGTAACGCTGATGGATACTTAATAATATAGGGATTAAAAATTTAACTATGGAAATACAACCGATACAAGTAATTGGAGGTGGACTAGCTGGCACAGAAGCAGCTTGGCAAATAGCGCAAGCTGGAGTGCCTGTAATTCTGCATGAAATGCGTCCAAAGCGATTTAGTCCTGCTCATCATACAGAACATTTAGCAGAATTAGTGTGTAGTAATTCCTTTGGAGCAATGGCAAGCGATCGCGCGACGGGATTATTGCACGAAGAGTTACGCCAACTGAGTTCTATCGTCATCTCAAAAGCTGATGAACACGCCGTTCCGGCTGGTGGGGCGTTAGCCGTAGACAGGGGGCAATTTGGCCAAGATTTAACTGAAACTTTAGCGAGTCATCCTTTAGTTGAATTCCGCCGGGGTGAAGTGTCTGCAATTCCCGAAGGAATTGTGGTTTTGGCAACCGGGCCTTTAACCAGTCCTGATTTGGCAGAAGATTTGCACCGCTTTACAGGGATGGAATACCTCAGCTTTTTTGATGCAGCTAGTCCGATTATCGTCGGAGAATCGATTAATCGTGATATTGCTTTTATGGCATCACGTTATGACAAAGGTGAAGCTGCTTATCTCAACTGTCCAATGAATAAAGAGCAGTACTTGCATTTTCAACAAGAACTCTGTAAGGCGGAACAAACAGAACTCAAGGGTTTTGAACGGGAAACAGCAAAATTTTTTGAAGCCTGTTTACCCATAGAAGAACTAGCACAGCGCGGGGAAGATACCATGCGCTACGGCCCCCTGAAGCCAGTGGGATTGTCAGATACTCGCACAGGGGAACGTTCTTATGCTGTGGTGCAGTTACGACAAGAAGATAAAGCTGGTCAACTGTGGAACATGGTAGGATTTCAAACTAATCTGCGTTGGGGCGAGCAAAAGCGAATTTTTCAGTTAATTCCCAGTTTGGAAAAGGCAGAGTTTGTCAGGTTGGGGGTGATGCACCGCAACACTTTTATTAATGCTCCCCAGTTAATGCATCCTACCTTGCAATTTAAAGAGCGTCCAACATTGTTAGCCGCAGGACAATTGATTGGTACTGAAGGTTACACTGCTGCGGCTGCGGGTGGTTGCTTGGCGGGAATTAATGCAGCGCGATTAGCTTTAGGTAAAGAAGCTTTGGTTTTACCACCAACAACAATGATCGGTGCGTTATTAGAATTTATTAGTTCCGCTTCCCCCAAACATTTCCAACCAATGCCGCCCAACTTTGGGATTTTTCCCGATTTAGGAATGAAAATAAAAAGTAAACCAGAGCGTTATGGACGTTACCGCGATCGCTCTTTAGCTGATTTGGCAAGCTGGAAAGTTAATCACAATTAATGGGAATGGGGCATTGAGATTTCCCCATTACCCCTTATCCCCAGAGGGGGCCCCACCTTCCCCACTCCCTATCTATACCTTCAGTACCCAGGCTTCACGATTCTCAGAGCTAACAAAAGACGCTGGTACGATTTCGAGATTTACTCCAAGTGCTTTGAAAGTGGCACGAATAGCCGCAGCATGGGCAGCCTCAGTAGAACCGATACTTGCCCCGACAGTAATCAATTTTGGAGTTTTCAACTTAGCAATTTCGTGGCTATAGGCGATCGCAGCATCAGTCTCCAAAGCTAAAGCCAGCTTGGCAATATTCACATCGCTATCCAAGTTCCCCTCACCCCTTTTGATGTAAGATGAAAGATCATAGGTAGACTCTGTTTTTACTGGAGTTCCCCCCAAAGTGGTGATCGTAGCTGCTAAAGCATCTCGATGCTTTTTATGATCCGCTTGGTTGCGGAGCGCCAAAGCCAAAACAGCTTTACCAACTTCAGTATTAGTCAGTTTGCCAGCAGCAGCACCATAAGCCCAAATTGCCTGATGTTCGTAATAAAGAGCATTGTTCAGAATTTTTACATCGTTTCGCCCAGCAGTTGTTGTCCGAGCATCAGCCTTCTGGGCAATCAAGGGCAAACCTAACGCAGTCGCTATACCACCAACTGCTCCACTCACTATTACCCCACGGCGGGAGGATTTTTTGCTCAAAGGGTTTTGATAGTCCATGAGTTAGTGTCTCCTAAAGAAATTACGGTTTTTTGAATGCGGATATGAAAATGAGGGAATAGCCAGGGCATGAATAACCCTGGCTGCAAGTATTACCTTTGGAAAAGAATAATTTTGCCCAACGAATAGTTCTAATGTGTCTTGACTAGATGTTCACTTTCCAAGTCAATGACTGCTCATTTGTAACTCATTTTGGTAATGGTGTCAGCAATTACACTAGATATGGATAAATACTATTTTTGTATTTTTAACGAAACGCAGTATAGTCAGGCATTTAGTCAGATTATTAGCTTTTCTTTGAAAAGGGGATAAAAGTAACTTTGTATTATTTATGGTCGTTTAATTTACTTATCTTAATAGTGACTAATCCGTGTGTACCTAGCGCTGTAATTACAGCTTCTAGCAATCCCTAAGTACCATTGGCAAATACGTTGATGCGATGAATGTAGGTGCGATGATAGGCATACTCTAACTGTCTATCATTTACTTTTCCAACCTTTACCAAATTTTCCACATACTTTTCAGCTTTAATCGGTGCTGCATAATCAAGATTAAACCAATACAACGATACTCCCACCACTGCCAAACCTGGAAAACCAAGGTAATTAAGAGAATTGCTATACGTGCGTTCATACATCTCACTCACTTACATACCTGCTCAATGCTGACATAGCTGGAATCCTTGTGTTACAACTTGGCAGAGCAATTTAATAATGTGTTGGTGTAGGTGAATTAGATTTTGGGAATAATCCTCATAGTGTTTGAAAGTATCCTTTTGATTAGGTTCGCACTATGAGAGGGCGATTTCTAGAAAAAAAGCAGATTTATTGCTGTTTATCTATTGCATTTTGCTGTATTTTGTGGATTTGTTTGGCATTAATTCCAGCCCAGGCAACGTCTACAGGGTCTATTGATACTCTGCAACAACAGCAGCAACAAATGAACCAGCAGCGTCAGAGTGTGCTTAACGATCGCGATCGCTTAAATAATCTCCAACAAGAGGCCGAAAAACACCTCACTGGTTTAAAGCAAAATCTGCAAACTACAGATAGCTATCTTTTAGAGAGCGAATCACGATTACAACTCGCTACCCAACGCCTCCAGCAGTTAGAAGCTGATTTAGGTGTGGCAGAACGTTCATATCAGGAGCGGCAAATAGCAACAGTAGCACGATTGCGTTACCTTCAGCGATCGCCTGCTTTTGCTGGATGGGCGGTTTTGCTTGAAAGTGAAAATATCAGCGACTTTTTCAGCCGTCGTCATCAGTTGAAGTTAGTGTTTCAGGCAGACCAACAAATTTTAGCAAAACTCAACACCCAAGCACGCTCCATCGATAAACAAAAAACAGAAGTAGAACAGCAAAAAAACGAAATTGGCTTAATTCGCGAGCAATTGTTGGCACAAAAAGCTGATTATCAAACCCAAGCGCAATCACAATCAGAATTGATTCAACGCCTGAATAGCGATCGCCTCGCCTTGGAAGAAGCGCAAAATCAGCTAGAAAGAGAATCCAAGAATCTAGAAGTCTTGATTCAACAAAAGGTAGCAGAAGCCCAAGCAAAAACCAACAGCCGAACAGGTATCATCATTCGGGGAACTGGTATAATGGCATATCCTAGCGATGCTCCTACTAGCAGTCCCTTCGGCTGGCGGATACACCCTATTCTTGGCTATCGTCGCTTTCATGCCGGGTTAGATTTTGCTGCTAGCTATGGTAGTAAAATTCGGGCAGCCGATTCCGGAACAGTAATTTTTGCTGGCTGGTATGGTGGTTATGGCAGAGCGGTAATTATCGACCACGGTAATGGCATGACTACACTCTACGGTCATACCAGCGAGTTGTATGTTTCCGAAGGACAAGCAGTTGAACGCGGACAAGCGATCGCTGCTGTTGGTTCCACAGGTTTCTCAACTGGCCCCCATCTCCACTTTGAAGTTCGTCGCAATGGTACACCTGTAGACCCAGCTAATTATCTTTAAAGCTGGAAATCCGATCACAGACGTGCTATGATTTTGTAAAATAAGGGCGCGTAGCTCAGTGGATAGAGCAACAGATTCCGGTTCTGTGGGTCGGGGGTTCAAATCCCTCCGCGCTCGTTACCCGTATATTAATTATTTGTCACAAAAACAGTGCCTCGGCTTAAAGTAACGAGTACAGACGTAGCACTGCTACGTCTGTACAAGCAGATGGTAATTATGGAGTGGAATATAAACTCACTTTACCCTTAAGCAACAATACTAACCAAGACCAGACTGTGACTGTTACTTTAGAAACTCCTTTGAAGGAAGATAAATTATCCCAAGGCGGTCTGCGTTTCCGTAAACCATCCCTAAATTTTCCTTTCTTCCGTGGTACAGTGCGGCTACGCTATTTTGATGACCAAGGTGAACAAAAGACGCGTTACATACATCTATGGCACAGAACTGGTCAGGTGTTAGAACCGTTGGTACAGCTTGTACTTCCACCTTCGACTAAGCGGATAGTACAGGTAGATGTGATTTATCCGCCAGATTCGACACCACTGCAAGTGCTGAGTGTAAGAACTTTAGAAAAGTGATCTCAAAAAAATCAAATAACTTAAGGCTTATATGGTTTTCCAATACACTAACGCATTTGTCACCATAGCATCGGTTAATTCTGAGGAGTTAGTGAATTTCTATACTAGATTTCTGGAGCAAAAGCCAGTTATTTTGATTCCGAATGTCTATGCTGAGTTTAATTTGGTTAGTATGCGTTTAGGTATTTTTAAACCCAAGAACACAAACGAATCGGAATTTGAAGCGATTGCCAAAAGTAAGATAAGTTTGTGTTTAGAGGTGAGTAATTTAGAAGATGCGATCGCTCACCTAACTGCTTTGGGCTATCCTGCACCAGGAGACATTTTCATTGCTTCTCACGGCAGAGAAATTTATGCCTATGACACTGATGGCAACCGTCTGATTTTACATCAAGCTCCTAAAGGGAGTCATTAGTCATTTGTCATTGGTAATTTACAAAGGACAAATAATAAAGGACAAAGGACAAAGGACAAATGGCTATAACTCAAAACTATAGATTAAACCTGATTCAATGGTATCCAGGTCACATTGCGAAAGCTGAAAAGAAGCTCAAAGAACAGCTAAAGCGCGTAGATGTGGTGTTTGAGGTACGAGATGCTCGGATTCCTTTAGCAACTCACCATCCCCAAATAGGTGAGTGGGTGGAGGGTAAAACACGGGTATTGATACTTAACCGAGTAGATATGATTACGCCGCAAATGCGATCGCTGTGGAGCGATTGGTTTAAACGTCAAGGAGAAATCCCTTATTTTACCAACGCTCAACATGGTAAAGGTATCGCAGAAGTGGCGCGGGCAGCGCAAGCCGCTGGGGTAGAACTCAATCAAAGAAGAAGCGATCGCGGCATGTTACCCCGTCCAGTGCGGGCTGTGGTGATTGGTTTTCCTAATGTTGGTAAATCAGCTTTAATTAACCGCCTGTTGGGAAAGCGAGTCGTGGAAAGTGCAGCCCGTCCTGGAGTAACTCGCCAACTACGCTGGGTGCGAATTTCTGAACATTTAGAATTGCTAGATGCTCCTGGTGTCATCCCTCTAAGATTAGAAGACCAAGATGCAGCCTTGAAATTAGCTATTTGTGATGATATTGGTGAAGCATCTTACGATAATCAGCTAGTAGCAGCAGCTCTAGTGGATTTACTCAACTATTTAGAAGCTGTAGCCGCAGATTTATTACCAAAAAAACCATTACAGTCTCGCTACCAACTTGATTCGACATCAGAGACCGGGGATACTTATTTGCACGCCTTAGCAGAACATCGTTACAAAGGTGATATAGAGCGAGCTGCAAGGCAACTTCTAACAGATTTTCGCAAGGGATCATTGGGTGAAATGAGTTTAGAATTACCACCCAATTAAATCTAAATTCAAAGAGTAAAAACTCTGCAAATTGTCTACATAATATAGCAAAGTGCTGTTAGCGGATAGCTAAGGTTTAGGCCGTGCTGAGTAGAAATCCAGTTTCCCGACTTGAGCGGCTGGCTATCCTACGTGTATTTCAGAAATAAAATGTGAGTCCGATAAGACCAATTTAGGAAACATTAACTCTAAAGTTTTCAAAATTTCTAAATCTATAACCAGAGCGTTTAATCAGCTTAAGTTTGTTGTTGATTCCTTATGAAGATGCTTTGCATTCCTACTCTTTGCCTCTAGTACAATGCGGCAGAAATAAACCTA
This sequence comes from Nostoc sp., assembly GCF_036917575.1. Classification (GTDB taxonomy): domain Bacteria; phylum Cyanobacteriota; class Cyanobacteriia; order Cyanobacteriales; family Nostocaceae; genus Nostoc. The sequence continues at coordinate 177,692 of NZ_JBALDC010000045.1, forward strand.
CTATTTTATTACAGCCAGAAAGCCCAAAATGAAAGATTTTTAACTTTTGACTTCCGCCTTGCGGTACTAGTGCCCCATATCCAATGTAACTTTTCTAACGTTTGTTAACCAATATATGGTAGTGGGAATTATAACACTAGTATAAATAAATTTTCGTCAAAATTTATGAGCGCAAAAGTTGATGGAACTTTAAAGATTGCTGGCTACCAAATCATTAAGCAACTTTATTCAGGTTCTCGTACTCAAGTATATCAGGCAATTCAAGAATGCGATCGCCTACCAGTTGTCATCAAGCTCTTAAAACGAGAATACCCAACTTTTAGCGAATTAGTACAGTTTCGCAACCAATATGCGATCGCTAAAAACTTAGATATTCCTGGCATTATCAAACCCTACAGCCTGGAAGCCTATCACAATGGTTATGCCCTAGTCATGGAAGACTTTGGTGGTGTTTCCCTGCGGCAATTTCCTCAAGGAAAAACACTGACATTAGAGCAATTCCTACCCATTGCTCTGCAACTGCTAGACACTTTACACCAGTTACATCAACAGCGCGTCATTCACAAAGATATTAAGCCAGCCAACATCTTGATTCACCCTGACACCAAACAAATCAAGCTGATTGACTTTAGTATTGCTTCGCTTTTACCACGAGAAACCCAGGAAATCCAGAGCCTCAATGGATTGGAGGGAACGTTAGCCTATTTGTCGCCAGAGCAAACCGGACGGATGAACAGAGGCATTGATTACCGCAGTGACTTCTATTCTTTAGGTGTGACTTTCTTTGAATTACTGAGTGGACAACTGCCCTTTGACTCCCAGGAACCGATGGAGTTAGTGCATTACCACATTGCGAAACTTCCACCTTGCGTTTGTGATTTCAATCCCAAATTGCCGTCGATGCTGGGCGAGATTATCCGCAAACTGATGGCGAAGAACGCCGAAAACCGCTATCAAAGTGCGCTAGGACTTAAACATGACCTTGTTACCTGCTTAGAACAGTGGCGAGAAACAGGCAAACACAACTGGTTTGATTTGGGACAGCGAGATATTAGCGATCGCTTTCTCATTTCGGAAAAACTCTACGGACGCGAATCGGAAGTACAGACGTTGCTAGAAGCATTTGGTCATGTTGCTAATGGTGACTCCCAACTGATGCTGGTGGCAGGTTTCTCTGGCATTGGCAAAACCGCAGTTGTTAATGAAGTGCATAAGCCGATCGTTCAGTGGAACGGCTACTTCATCAAAGGTAAGTATGACCAGTTTAATCGAAATATTCCTCTATCTGCTTTTGTCCAAGCCTTTCGTGACCTCATGGGACAGTTGCTTAGTGAAAGCGATACTCAATTAAAGCAATGGCAGAGCAAGATTTTAGCGGCAGTTGGTGAGAACGGGCAACTTCTGATCGAGGTGATTCCTGAACTGGAGCAGATGATCGGCAAACAGCCTGCGATCGCTGAACTTTCAAGTAGTGCGGCCCAGAACCGTTTCAATCTGCTGTTCCAACAGTTCATTCAGGTGTTCGCGACAAAAGAGCATCCGTTGGTAATATTTCTGGATGATTTGCAGTGGGCAGATTTGGCATCACTCAATTTGCTGAAGCTGTTGATGGCCGAGAGTAATCGCGGCTATCTATTCATTATTGGCGCATACCGCGATAACGAGGTGTTTGCAGCTCATTCCCTGATGTTGACTCTAGATGAAATCAAAAAGGCATCTTCTTGCGTCAACACTCTGACTCTATTTCCTTTGAGTCAAGCAGATGTGAATTTTTTAATCGCCGACTCCCTTAGTTGTGCAACCAGCCAAGCTTTGCCGTTGACAGAGTTAGTTTATCAAAAAGCTAAAGGTAATCCCTTTTTCACGACTCAGTTTTTGAAAGTGCTACATGAGGATAAGTTGATTACCTTTGATTCAAAAGCAGGTTACTGGCAGTGTGATGTAGCGCAAGTGCGATCGCTTGCTCTCACCGATGATGTGGTGGAATTTATGGCACAACAGCTTCAGAAGTTGCCCAACATCACTCAAAATATTTTGAAACTAGCAGCCTGTATCGGTAATCAGTTCGATTTAGCGACGTTGGCGATCGTCTCTGAAAAGTCGCAGATGGAAACTGCCTCAGACTTGTGGAAAGCATTGCAAGAAGGATTGATCGTTCCCATCAATGAGGTTTACAAGTTTTATCAAGATTCGTCATTAGTCATCGATCATTTGCAAATGACAAATGCCAGAGGACAAATGACAGTTTACAAATTCTTGCACGATCGCGTTCAGCAAGCAGCCTACTCTCTCATTGCCAACCAGCAAAAACAGGTCACTCACCTGAAAATTGGGCAACTTTTGCTGAATCATACGCCAGCCGCAGAACAAGATAAAAAACTATTTGAGATTGTTAATCAACTGAATATAGGAAATAGCTTAATTGTCGATCCATCTCAGAAAATAGAACTCGCTCAACTCAATTTACAAGCTGCACAAAAAGCAATAGCTGCAACAGCATACGCCGCCGCATTTGAGTATGCCACTATCGGTATTGCAATGCTTGCACAAGATCGATGGCAAACAGAATATGAACTAACCTTGACACTTTATGAAACTGCCACCAAAGCAGCTTACCTAAGTGGCAACTTTGAGCCGCTAGCACAATTTTCAGCAGTCATTTTGGAAAATGCTAGAACCTTATTGGATACCGTTAAAGTCTATGAAATCCAAATTCAAGCCGCTCAAGCTCAACATCAATTTTTACAAGGCGTGGAGCTTGCTCTCAAGATTTTAGAGCAGTTAGGAATCCATTTTCCTAAGCAACCCATCGAATCAGATATTGCATCGGCGCTCAAAGTAACCAAATCTATCTTAGCTGAAAGGCAACCGCCAGATTTAATCGCTCTAGATCAGATGACAGAGTTAGACAAATTAGCCGCTATGCGGATTCTTGTAGGTGTCTCTTCTTCTGCCTTTGTTGCCGCTCCAACACTCTTACCATTTATTATCCTTGAGCAAGTAAATTTATCTGTTCATTATGGCAATACCTCAGACTCTACAAATGGTTATGCCTACTATGGACTGTTGCTTTGTGGGGCGGTAGGAGACATTGAATGCGGCTATCAGTTTGGACAACTGGCACTCAAATTACTCGAACATTTTAATGCCAAAAAGTTGAAAGCCAGAACCTATGTGGGAGTATGCTGTAGTGTATTGCATTGGAAGGAGCCGCTTAGGAACACCTTAGCACTTTTCCGGGAAGGCTATCAAGTTGGACTAGAAACGGGAGATTTAGAATCAGCTACCATTTGTGCAGTCGTTTACGTCATGCACTCTTTGTTTGTTGGTAAAGAACTGGGGGAGTTAAGTCGGGAGAGTGATGCCTTCTACCTTCAACTCACTCAACTAAAACAAGAAGGACTTCTCAACCAACTGAAGATTTTTCAGCAGGGGGTTTTGAATTTAAACAGTGATTGTGCCCAAGTATGGCAATTGGTTGGTAAGGCTTTCAATCAAGAACAAATGTTGCCAGTTCTCCAGCACTCAGGCGATCAAACTGCGCTGTACTATTTCTATGTGAGTAAACTTTTTCTCAGTTATTTGTTTGGGAAGTTTGAACTTGCAGTGGAAGCTGCGATCGCAACTGAAAATTATCTAGGCAGTGTCATCGGATTATTTGTGGTTCCAATCTTCCACACTTATGATTCTCTGGCTTATCTGGCAATCTATTCCCAAGTTTGTGCAACAGAACAACTACACATTCTTGAGCGGGTGAGCAAAAATCAGCAAAAGCTCAAAACTTGGGCTAGCTATATTCCAGCCAATCATTTACACAAGTTTTATTTGGTTGAAGCAGAACGATATCGGGTTCTGGGACATAAATCAGAGGCAATAGAATTATACGATCGCGCCATTGCTCTTGCTAAAGAACACGGCTACACCCAAGAAGAAGCACTTGCCAACGAACTAGCCGCCAAATTTTACCTCGACTGGGGCAAGCAGCGCATAGCTGAGGAATACATAATTGAAGCTTACTATGGCTATGCTCGTTGGGGCGCTAAAGCCAAAGTCGCCGACTTAGAACGGTGCTATCCGCAACTCCTTGCTCCCATCCTTGAGCAAATTCGTTCTCCCCTTTCCACTCACGAAACTATCTTTACATTGGGGAGTGTCACATCCACCAGTTCCGCCACTTCCAGCAGTAGCAGTGTCTCTGTTGCTTTAGATTTAGCTGCCATTCTCAAAGCTTATCAAACTATCTCAGGGGAAATCGAACTCGAAAAACTGCTCTCAGCTTTGCTGCATATCGTCATTGAAAATGCGGGAGCCAATAAGTGTGTGTTCATGCTTTTGGAATCAGATCGTTTGCTAATTCAGGCATTAGCACAGCTTTCCTTAGACAGTGTACAGAACCAGGCTGCCAAAATCGATTTTTACCCAATGTTGCTCAACCCACAGTCTGTTGAAGACTCATCTAATGTGCCAGTTGGTTTAATTAATACCGTCAAACGCAGCTTACAACCAACAGTGATTATTGATGCTAGGGTGCATCCTCAATTAATTAATGACTTGTATATTCAACAACAGCAGCCCAAAAGTATCTTGTGTAGCCCGATTTTGCATCAGGGTAAGTTGCTAGGCATTTTGTATCTGGAAAATAACTTAGTAACCAAAGCCTTTACAAGCGATCGCGTCGAACTACTAAACTTACTTTGCGCTCAAGCTGCAATTTCTCTGGAAAATGCCCAACTTTATCGAAATTCCCAGAACTATGCTCAACAGTTAACACAATCTCTAGCAAAATTACAGGCTAGTGAAACCCGCTTCCAAAATTTGGCGAATAATATTCCTGGGATGGTGTACCAATTTTGTCTGGCGGCCGACGGTTCAACTTCAACACCCTACGTTAGTTCTGGCTGTTTGGATTTGTATGGGTTAGAGCCAGAGTTGGTGATGGCAGGGACGCATAACCTTTATGATGTGAATCATTTTGACGATCGCCCAGCTATTGCCCAAGCGATCGCCTACTCTGCCCAATATCTCACGCCCTTTGAGCAAGAATGGCGGATTATCCTGCCTTCAGGAACCGAGAAATGGATTCAATCTGCTTCTCGCCCAGAGCGACAAGCCGATGGCGCAATCATCTGGGATGGGGTGGTGATTGATATTAGCGAACGAAAACAGGCACAAGCATCTCTAGCTAAAGAACGAGAGTTCTTAAATGCGATCATTCACAATATTACCGATGGGATTGTTGTTTGTGATAGTACTGGCAAATTGACTCTATTTAACAAAGCAACTCGTGAATTTCATGGTCTACCAGTAGAATCATTACCAGCAGAACAATGGGCAGAATACTTCTCACTTTATCAACCAGATGGTCAAACACCCTTATTAAAAACGGAAATTCCTTTGTTTCGCGCCTTGCAAGGAGAAATCGTTGAAAATGCCGAAATGGTAATTGCACCAAAGCATGGTTCTAGGAGAATTTTGTTAGCTAGCGGACAAGCGATCTCCGATGCTTCGGGTGATAAACTCGGTGCAGTAGTTGTGATGCGAGATATTAGCGAGCGCAAACAAGCTGAACTTGCCTTACAGCAAAAATCACTTGACTTACAACAAGTGCTAACCGATCTGCAAAACGCCCAATTACAAATGGTGCAAAGTGAGAAAATGTCTGCACTAGGCAACTTAGTTGCTGGTGTCGCTCATGAAATGAATAATCCTCTTGGTTTTATTGCTGCCAGTCTCAAACAAGCTAAACCTACCCTTACTGATGTAATTGAACATTTAAAACTTTATCAATCAAGCTTGCCCAATGTGAATGATGAAATCAAAGATCATGCCGAAGAAATTGACTTGGATTATAGCTTAGAAGATTTACCCAAGATGATTGATGCCATGTCAATGGCGTGCGATCGCCTGAAAAATATCAGCACCAGTTTACGAACTTTCTCACGTGCCGATAAAGATTATAAAGTACCGTTTAATATTCACCAAGGCATTGACAGCACGATTTTAATTTTGAAACATCGTCTCAAGGCTAACGAGCAACGTCCAGCAATTGAAGTAATAACTGAATACAGCACTTTACCTCAAGTTGAGTGTTTCCCTGGACAATTAAATCAAGTATTTATGAATATCTTAGCGAATGCGATTGATGCCTTAGAGGAATCAAATATTGGCCGAAGTTTTAATGAAATTAAAGCAAATCCAAACTGTATTACAATTACAACTACAGGAGAAAATAATCTAGTTAGAATTACAATCGCCGATAATGCCAAGGGTATAGATGAAGAGTTAAAACAAAAAATATTTGACCATTTATTTACGACAAAAGCTGTCGGTAAAGGCACAGGATTAGGATTGGCGATCGCTCGTCAAATCATTGTAGAAAAACACGGCGGAGCGATCGCGGTGAATTCTCAACTTGGCAAAGGAACTGAATTCAAGATTCAGCTACCGTTATCGGCGTAACTAAATCTTATTTGTTAATTCTGGTATCAGATGGAGTCTGAATCCCCATCTGATTTGTTTCCTTGTCTTTTTTTTCAAGCTTTCCCTACCACCAGCGAATTTTTCACCAAAAGTTCGACTGCTGCTTGATATTGCAGATCCGCTTTTGTGCCAATCTGTTCGCGGTTAATAGCTGGTTGGGAAATAACTTTATCTGGCTTAATACCTAGTTTGTTAATATCTCGGTGTTCAGGAGTTTCATACTTAGCAATTGTCACTGCCAAGCCTGAACCATCTGATAATTCAAACAAGGATTGAATTAAACCTTTGCCAAAGGTAGTTTCGCCTACCAACTGGGCACGATGGTTATCTTGAAGTGCGCCAGCAAGAATTTCACTGGCACTAGCAGTTCCTTGATTTACCAAAATCACCAGAGGATCTTTCGTCAGGGCTGGGCCAAGGGCTTCAAAACTACCCTGAATGCCTTGTCGGTTAACAGTGTAAACGATAATCCCAGAGTCTAACCACAAACGGGCGATTTCAATTCCTGATTGCAATAAACCTCCAGGATTATTTCGTAAATCTAGAATGTAGGCAGCAGCGCCTTTTTTTTCTAGACTAGAAATAGCGTGTGCCAATTCCATTGAAGCGTTGGCATTAAATTGTGTAAGACTTACGTAGCCAATGGGTGTACCCTCAGCAGAAACACGCAAATCTGAAACCACAGGGTTAAGAGCAATGCGATCGCGTGTCAATCTAATTTCCGTTTCTGCCTCTCCGTCCCGTTCGATCGAGAGAGTCACAAGGCTGCCACTTGGCCCGCGCATTTTGGTTGCAGCTTCATCAAGGGTGAGATTTTCTGTGGAAACGCCTTCAATTTTGAGAATGCGATCGCGTGGTTTAATCCCCGCTTTATCTGCCGGTGAACCGGCGATAGGAGCCACTACTTCCAACTTCCCATTCTCAGGATTTAGGGCAATTTGCAATCCTACTCCAGTCAGTTCCCCAGAAGTATTAACCTGCAAGCTGCGGTACTGTTCTGGATCTAAAAAACGAGTAAAAGGATCGTCGAGGCTTTTAAGCATCTTCCCAATTGCCGTGTAAGTGGCATTTGAGTCTGCTAGTGGCTTCTCCAGAACCTTTTGCCGCACAGCCGCCCAGTTTTGATGATTAAAGGTCTCATCTAGATAAGTACGATTAACAATTCGCCAAACTTCCGAAACCAGCTTTTGTTCCCCAGTCAAAGCCACCGCCGACTGAGTAAGCGTACCCAACGCCAAGCAAAACGCCATTAACAATGAAAATCCAACTCGAAAGACTTGTTTGTTCATGAACCCCATTATCAATTCCACCTCAACCCAAATTGCCTAGATAATGCCCACTTCCTCTGTTGTTGATGAAATCTATCTCTCGATTATGTTACTTTTTTTATAGAAGTGGTGCATTTTTCTCATCAAGTTGTTCAGTCAACTGATGCCTCGTATCCACTCACCAAAGGATAAAATCTACTTTGTGTCCACCATTTTGTGTGTAGGGCGTAAAGAAATCGCAATATATTCCATCTTTACAGAGTGTAAAGTTTCTGAAATCTATTAGCACGCCAAAAGCTGAAAAGCTTTCCAAAAAAACTCCCCTTTACTAAAATCCCAAAATTACTAGTTGGGAGAGAAGTCTGACGATTCAGAACTTCGGGATTTATCAACCGCAACCGATTCTTAGGAACTTGAGATTGTATGACCAACGTTTCCGACTGGTTTGAGGAACGCCTGGAGATTCAGGCACTCGCCGAAGACGTTACTAGCAAGTACGTCCCTCCTCACGTCAATATCTTTTACTGCCTGGGTGGAATTACCCTGGTTTGCTTTCTCATCCAGTTTGCCACTGGATTTGCCATGACGTTCTACTACAGGCCAACAGTCACTGAAGCTTTCTCCTCAGTGGAATACATCATGAACGAAGTAAACTTCGGTTGGCTAATTCGCTCTATCCATCGCTGGTCTGCCAGCATGATGGTGCTGATGATGATTTTGCACGTCTTCCGGATTTACCTAACCGGTGGTTTCAAAAAGCCCCGCGAATTGACTTGGATAAGTGGTGTTATCTTGGCTGTGATCACCGTTTCCTTTGGAGTCACTGGCTATTCCCTACCTTGGGATCAAGTTGGCTATTGGGCTGTAAAAATCGTTAGCGGCGTACCAGAAGCAATTCCTGTAGTTGGTGTTTTGATTTCCGACCTACTGCGCGGCGGTTCGAGTGTTGGTCAAGCAACACTAACTCGTTACTACAGCGCACACACATTTGTACTACCTTGGTTAATTGCAGTCTTCATGCTGTTTCACTTCTTGATGATCCGCAAGCAAGGCATTTCCGGACCTTTGTAATCTCAGTTATTAGCGAAAAGCAACATTCGTCAGTTTTCAGATCGAGTTGTTTGTTTTAAACTGATGAAACACAAGAAGTTAATTGCACATAAGTTCCAAAAAACAAATACTTGTATCTGAAGCCGAAAGCTGTCGATGAAACTCTAGGCGGCTGACCGGAAATAGACACTAAATGCCGCCTATTGGTTGCCTAGTAGCCGATAGCTTTCACAAATGCTTTAATTTAACTTAAGCAGGAGAACACATTTCAAAATGTCAACACAAAAAAAACCTGACCTGAGTGATCCTCAGTTAAGAGCCAAACTTGCTAGAGGCATGGGTCACAACTACTACGGTGAACCAGCTTGGCCTAATGACCTACTTTACGTCTTTCCAATTGTGATCATGGGTTCCTTCGCTGCAATTGTAGCTCTAGCCGTGCTAGATCCTGCAATGACTGGCGAACCAGCAAATCCTTTCGCTACACCATTGGAAATTTTGCCAGAGTGGTATTTGTATCCAGTCTTCCAAATTTTGCGATCGCTTCCTAATAAACTTTTAGGAGTGTTAGCAATGGGTTCTGTACCAGTAGGTTTAATCCTCGTTCCCTTTATTGAGAACGTGAATAAGTTCCAAAACCCCTTCCGCCGTCCAGTTGCAACCACAGTATTCCTCGTTGGTACTCTTGTCACCCTGTGGCTGGGTATTGGTGCTGCTTTGCCATTGGATAAATCTTTGACCTTGGGACTATTCTAAATTAGTCACCAGAAAGTGCTTTGACGCCTGTGAGTTTCAAGAGCAGATGCAGATGTGCTTTTGAAAACAATCAACAGGCGTCAATTTTAACAGGAAAGAATTCAGGAGTCAGAAGCCAAAATTCAGAATTAAATTCTGAATGAAAAAGCGGATAACGCCACTAAAGCAAGTCCGCGTATACTACGGGTAAGCAATTTACGCACAGCGTCTCGTAGATAGCGTCTGAATAAATGAGTTTAATTCCTACACTAAATACACTTTTTTTAGTGGTCATGGGTCTGTAGCAAGACCCCGCAGAGTATTTTTCATTGATTGAATTCTGAATTCTTCTTCAATTGTTCAGATTGTATTTAAGATTTGAAGTTTTGGATGGAAAAGCTATTCCAAAATTTCAAATCATCAAAAGTCAACAAATACAAACATTTCTTACTTACTTAACGTAAGTTGCTAGTTATAATCTTCATCTGCCAAAATCATTCATGTTTTGTATTTTGGTACACAGAATATGTCAATTTAGATTTTTTGAGGCGAGAGAAATTTTGCGAACAGCGCAGAATTTAATAACTAGCAACTTGGGTTTACTTATATTCAACTCACAGTTAATGCTTAGTATAGTGCAGCAAGACCATCTGAGGGTTAAGAGCGAACTCAGGCTCTTAAACCAGGTGCAAGAATGGTTTGAGCAATTTTGTCTGCAACACTTGTCTCAACTTGGCTGGTCAAAAACCCAACTCGATCGCCTCAATTTAGCATTAGCAGAAGGTTTTACCAACGCTGTTCGTCACGCTCATCATGCTTTACCCCCGGAAACAACCATTGAGATTAACGTTCATCTGTGGATTGACCGACTAGAGATTAGAATTTGGGATTACGGAAAACCTTTTAATCCTGATGCGATCGCAGAGCCAGCCCCAGGTACTCTGCAAGTCGGTGGGTATGGATGGTTTCTCCTCCGGCGGTTGGCTGACCGGGTTGTATACGAACGTGGTGCGGATGGTAGAAATTGCCTGCTCATTGTCAAATACTCTGTAGAAGCACAAAAGTAACAGTGAAATAGTCAAGGACAAAGGAAGGTAATGAATACTTCTGATGTCGATTTTGGCTTGTGAGCGCAGGCGGAGTGTAGAGAAGGAATACCGACAACAAAATACGAGGACTTGTCTTCTCTAAAACACTCTCTTGCTAGCTCGATTGTACTTAAGAGTCAGAAAATAAAACTTCTCCTATAGTCATCACTAAGCTAACAAAAACTTTGCTCAAAAATTGAGCCATTCCTTTGAAAAAAAGTAGTTTTTATTGAAATACATAGTTATTTGATTGATAAAAGTGTACTCTTTCTTCAATATTATTTGAATAGAAGTAATATGTTTTTTCCGTGAAATTGCTTATTTATTATGATTTTTTTGTAAAATATCAAATAAATTTTTTGTATAAAAAGAATTAGTGAATATAGTACAAATAACATTCGAGTTGCACCAACTCCCTTGTTAAGATTTGTCAGCAGTGCTGAGAGTCTTAATGTTTCTTTAGCGGCTATATCAATCAAATTGGGTTTAACTGACACTTTAGAAATGGGTAATCTTGATGCAAAATGTGATTGGGGCTTTGCAGGTGATTATGTAGAGGCCATGTGGCTAATGTTGCAAATTGATCAGCCAGAAGAATATGTGATTGGCACTGGTAAACTACATAGTGTTAGAGATTTAGTTGCCACAGCCTTTGAGTCTGTGGGATTGAATTGGACGAATTATGTAGTATTAAATACTAGTTTTTTGCGACAAGATGAGCATTTTCAACTAGTAGCTAACCCCAGCAAAGTGAAAAGAAACCTCGGCTGGGAACCCCAAGTAAGCTTTGAAGAACTTTTAGAAAAAATGGTAAAAACAGATTTGGAGCGATTACAAAGCGGTGCGTAGGATGAAGTTTTTGCCCCAGGCATCGCACCCTCACCACGAGTGTAAATAATTTAAGATGCAAATCACTACAGTGACAAAAAACCTAAATTTAGGTGATAAAGTTAACAAAAAAACTAACCATGTCTTCGTGTTTTTAGAAATTTTTGCTCACGAAGGTGGTATTCAATCGTATATAAAAGATATTTTTCGCGCCTATCTGGGATTGAGCCAAGACTATAAGGCAGAAGTTTTTTTACTGCGAGATAGTGCTGATAGCTTAAATCCGTTTGAAGACGAGAACTTAAGATTTCATTACTTTAAAAATCAGTCTCCCTATTTGGGGAGATTGCAAATGGCAGCGGCTTTACTGAAGTGTCTGTTGCAGAGCCGTCCGCAGCAAGTTTTCTGCGGTCACATTAACTTAGCAGTATTAATTCAAACACTTTGCCAGCCCTTAGGGATTCCTTACACAGTGCTAACTTACGGCAAAGAAGTCTGGGAACCGTTGAAAAATCAGGAACGTCGCGCCCTGACATCAGCAGATAGAATTTGGACAATTAGTCGCTACAGCCGCGATCGCGCTTGTATTGCCAATAGTCTAAACCCAAAAATGCTACAGATGCTGCCTTGTGCAATTGATGCGGACAAATTTACTCCTGGTTCCAAACAACCAGAATTAGTCCAGAAGTATGGCTTAACTGGTGCGAAAGTGTTAATGACGGTAGCGCGATTATGGTCAGGAGATATTTATAAAGGTGTAGATGTTACCATTCGGGCACTACCACAAATCGCTCAGATTTTTCCAAAAGTGAAATATTTGGTAATTGGTCGCGGCGATGACCAACCGCGATTAGCTCAACTTGCTGCATATTTAGGTGTGAGCGATCGCGTTGTCTTTGCTGGTTTCGTTGCCACAGAAGAGTTAATGGAACATTATCGCCTTGCTGATGCCTATATTATGCCTTCGCAAGAAGGCTTCGGCATAGTTTATCTAGAGGCAATGGCTTGTGGAGTGCCTGTACTATCCGGTGACGACGATGGTTCCGCTGACCCCTTGCAGGATGGTAAACTGGGATGGCGAGTACCACACCGCAATCCTGATGCTGTAGCAACAGCTTGCATAGAAATGCTTCAAGGGGATAACCAGCGATGTAATGGAGAGTGGCTACGAGAACAGGCGATCGCTATGTTTGGCCTAAATGCCTTTCAACAGCACTTACAAAAAATGCTCCTATCCTCAGTAACAAAGTCCATTTGAGTCCAAATGACAAACAATTAATGACTCAATAACTAATGACTAAAATCGCTATCCTATAAGGAGAGCAGGACGAAATTTATTAAAAATGAGCTTTAAGTCATTTCAATTGAATCTTTTAAATCTCCGCCCTTGGCTCACCCTGCTGGCACTTGTTTGGTTGCTGGCATCAGTGGGCTTGGGTTGGTTAGTTAATTCATTGCTAATTATTTTTGGGTTGCTGTTGTTGGCACCTACTGTGGCTTTTTTTGGCTTTCGTTGGTGGCTGCAACGCAACTTGGTTGCCGATCAATGTCCCGTTTGTGGATATGAATTTACAGGTTTAAATAACAGTCAGTTACAATGTCCTAACTGTAAGGAATTACTGTTAGTACAACATAATCATTTTCAGCGCTTCACACCAGAAGGCACAATTGATGTCACTGCTGTCGAAGTTCCCGCTAAATCACTGGAAGAATAGTCATTAGTCATTTGTCCTTTGCTAATGACTAATGATTATTTATTTTTTTGCGAGATTGAGAGGCTGTAAGTATACTGTTGCGGGGATAGTTCGCCCACATGCAGCAAGTATTTTCCTGCCTGCCAATAACCAGAAAGTTCTGACTTCCCTCCAGAGTAACTATCTGCTAGTACACAAAATCGCCCTCCAGGCCCATCGATCAGCAGTGTTGGCTTTCCTTGACTCTCTACTGTTAATCGTAAATAAGGTAGTGACTCTGTAACTTGGATAACTTGACTAGGTTCAGTGGTAATATTGCCACAATTACTTTTGACAGTTCCTCCAGACTTTCCGTTCAAAATCAATGGATCTGGTTGGGAATTTCGATTAATTTGGATTGTTGGTGTCTGTGCTAAATTAGCCTCAGTGAAAACCAAACTCATAGCCAAAGCTGTGGGAATAATTGCAAGTAGCCTAAACGTCTTCATTTTAATTAATGCTCCAGATTTTTTTAGAGCAATATTGTTGATTTATATAGACGACAGCAATCTGTTTTAGTTCCAAAGAACACCGTATAAAGTAATACCAGTTCGTTAAAGATTATTTGTGAAGATTTAATAGGTGTATATCTGTAGAGATGTTGCATTGCAACGTCTCTAAAATTGATGTTTGGAAAGCAACAAAAAAACATAATTTTTCCCTGTCTAGAAAGGTCTTGCACTCACAGACATTAGCTAAAATCACTAAGACAACCACCAAAAATAGAATTTGGTTGGTCTATTGTTGAATAAGTATGCTAATGAGGTAGGAAAGATTGATGAATCCTCAACCAGAAGAAGACTTACAGCGTCGCCTCAATCAGCTAGAGGCAGAAGTTAATTCCCCGCCTGGGGTGGTTTCACAAGAACAAAAACAAACGCCTCAGTCTGTTTTTGCCAGCTTCAACTTGCAACTGGAGCGATTTCAGATTTGGTTCAACAACTTATCTAGTGTGAAAAAGTTGGTAGTTTCGGGTGTGACGGTACTAGTAGGCTTGGCGATAGTGCAAGCAGTGTTTAAACTAGTTGCATCTGTAATCAGTCTGGCACTTTTGGCAGTGTTAGTGTATGTTGGATACAAATTTTTTGTGTCTGGTAGCTTTCAACGTAAGCAATAAGTTGATATGCATTTACTTTGCATGCCTGGAGTTATGAAAGTCAGGAGCCAGAATACAAAGGACTCCTGATTTATAACTCCTAAATTCTATTTCAATATGCTTTTCTTTTTGCTGACTAGCTTAGTCTATTTTAATTGTGCCGATCGCGGCGTAGAAATAATATCAAAGGAAACTATACGATGACCTCACCAATTGTCAGGAGAACTAGTAATCAATCTGGTCAGTCCAAAAAATCGGAAAGAGCCAATTCGCTGCTGCTAGGAAGTAGGCGTTTTGCTGCTTGGGCGGCTGAAATCACATTAGTGGTTACTAGTGGGTTGATTCCCTTCGGCATTGGTGTCTATGCCAATTCTAGAAGCGATCTCAACCGAGTGCCGCTTAATCCCGTACTGGTAGTCACAGAAAGAGCGATCGCCAGACCCTTAGCTCTACCTGTGAGCTATGGCATCCGTAACGTTGCATGGCCGACTAATATTTTGTGGACAATCGCCTTGTTAGCGCCTGTAACTCTCTCGTGGTGGCAATTATATTTATTAGCCAAGACTGGTAGCACAATTGGGAAACGTTGGTTAAAAGTGCGGGTTGTCAACGAGCAAGGGAAGCCACCTGGATTGGGGGCAGTTGCGATCAGAGAAGGCGTTGGGCGTTGGACTATACCCATTTCTATCGCCTATTTGCTGTGGCGCTACAGCTTTGCTTTTCCGAATTTAGGATTATTCACATTTTTGTCTTTATTAATGATTGTGGGTGAAGGGATAGGATTACCGTCGCGTCGGGGGCGTCGCGCACTCCACGATCAACTCGCAAGTACTTATACCATTGATGCAGTTTTAGCTAGCAACAGACAAGCTCAGTCTGCTGGCGGTAACGAAGCAGAAGAATGGCAAGAGGGAGAAGAATTAGCGGCAGATCAAACCAGCCAGTCGCCTAATTTGTGGCGGCGGATACAGCAAAATCCCAATCTGACTTTGTTTGGGGTAGGGCTGACGAGTATGACTGCTGTGCTGGCAACTTTAATTGGCACTCAAGTTTATATTCAAATTCAACAATCCCAGCGAGCAACCAAGCAAATCAACAGCCAACAATTCCTCGAACTCGTCAAACAATTGACTCCCAACTCTGGGGCGACTAATGAGCAACGTCAAAGTGCAATTCTGGCTATGGGTGGTCTTAATGACCCACAATCGATTAAATTTCTTGCGGATTTATTAGTTAGCGAAACTAACCCCAGCCTTGTGGATACGATTCAACAAGCTTTGACAACTGTTGGACCTCAAGCCATCCCGGAACTCAAAAATAAGAATCAGTTTTTGGTGAGTGAACTAGAATCATCTGTGGATAGCACTGCAACCAAAGAGCGGGAATTACGCCAAGGGCGGCTACAAAGAAACCAACGGACAATCAACAAGATTCTCTCTGTTTATAGCGGTAAAAAAATCGAGGGTGTTGACCTTAGTAGCGCCCAATTAGGTCAAAGCGGTACTTCAGGAAGTTCCTTGTTCAACTTGGTACTGGACAATCTTGATTTATCAGGAGTTAAGTTTAAATCTGCAAATCTTAACCAAGCCAGCTTTAAGGGTACTCGCTTCCGGGGTGTGGGTGAAGATGGACGCTGGGATACCTACGACGATGTAATCGCTGATTTAAGCCAAGCTCAGTTGCAGCAAGCCAATCTTACAGATGCTAACCTCAGTCGCGTTTTGATGAACCGGATCGATTTGAGCCGCGCCACTCTTAACAGAGCCAACTTATCCAACGCGCGTCTATATGATGCTAAACTCAACAGCACCCAACTAGTAGGAGCCGATCTGCGAAACGCAGTTTTGGAAAAAGCCAGCTTGACTGGGGCAGATTTAGGCGATGCCAAATTGAACGAAGCCAATCTGTATGCAGCGCGTTTAGGTCGCGCCACTGCAATTGGAACACAATTATCTTTTGCTAACTTAACTAACACTGATTGGCAAGGGGCAGATTTATCAGGAGCTTATTTGGATCGTGCTAATCTCAGCAATGCTAACCTGAGTGCTACTCGTTTAACTGGTGCTGTTTTACGTTCTGCCCAAATGGAAAACGTTAACTTGCAAAATGCTGACCTAAGTCTTGCAGATTTACGAGGGGCAAATCTCGCTGGAGCAGATTTTAAAGGAGCAATTCTCGCTCCTAGCAAACAAGATCCAGCAGATCAGTTTGTCCAAACCCCAGATTTAGGTTCAGTATCTGCCGTAGTCCAAGGGGTTGATTTTTCTCAAGCCAAAAATTTAGATGCCAAGCAATTAGCGTACATTTGTACTCAAGGAGGCATTCATCCCCGTTGCCCGTAGAATGGAATGGGGACTGGGGACTGGGGATTGAAGAAGAGTTTTTCTAAGCTAATGCCCTATCCCCAATGACTAATGACTAATGACTAATGACTAATGACTAATGACTAATGACTAATGACTAATTGGTGTGAGGAGTTGGTTATGAAATATATTCCATCTTTGGTTTCAGTTTTGGGGGCTGGTTTGATCTTGAGTCTGGCGAGTACGAAACCAGCACAAGCTCAAGTAGCTTATGGTAGTTATATCGGTATCGGCCCCACTGTTGGTATTACCGATGGTATCCAATTGGGAGGGGTGATAGCAGGGCGTTACAAGCTTTTGGAAGCACCAATTTCACTGCGTGCCCAAGTATTAATTGGTAATAATACGGCTGTTGTACCAACGGTTTCTTACGATTTACCCCTCAACTGGCAAGCTGATGCCTACCTGGGCGCTGGATTAGTACTAACTGGTGGTGGTGATTCTTCTCCTGTGGGCGACAAAATTAGTTTTGCTTTACAACCGGGCATTGATTATATGATTCCAAATAGCAATACTGTCCTTTTTGGCAATGCTATTATTGCTTTTGATGCCTACCGAGATAGCAGTGGTACAGCTATCTCTGTACAAGGTGGTGTTGGTTTGAGATTTTAAGGGGCACGCTATCCCTAACAAGCGTTAAACTTCATTGCAAATTAAGAAGTTAGTCCGAACAACGTGATAGTTTTTGGTCATGAAGAGAGACAGCACAGGATTAACACAGGAGAACACAGTGGCAATGGAATCAAATTTATTAACGGATGCGGGCGCAGATGAAATGAATCAAGATTTCAGTGAATATGTCGCCAACCTGCAACTTCACATGACTCTACAAGCTCGCAATCTTGTTCCAACGCTGAAGCAAACACTGGTAGATAGTCGCCACCAATTACTTCATCAAACCCAAGCCCACTTTGAAAAGCTAGTTTCTCGGCAAGGGTTATAAAATATATACAAATTTTAATCAAAATTCAAATAAAATAAGGGCAGATGTTGTTGGGTCAATGCCAATGGTGTTCTCACAAGGTCTGCTTTTTCTGCTTTTTAAGTATTAAGTTACTAAAATCACCCTTTTGGCACAATAGTAGAGAGCAGAAACTGGTTAAGATTATTGCAGCAGTTCCTTCCTTTGAAGAGCAGTTAGTTAAGGCTAAATGGCGGCTCGAATAAAAATGACTTCATTACTCCCCAGAAATCTCAGCGTTGTTATCCGACCAGTCCAATACCGTGATCTGGACGGGATTGAGCGCATAACTCAAGAGTCATTCGCAGCCCTTACTCCGAAGGGAGCAGGTTTTGCCATCAGCCAGATGCAAAGGCTGCGTCGCTGGTATGGATTACTCAAATTTTTAAGTTGGTTTCCTAACCCGCTACAGTATCGCCTCTGTGCTTATGTCGCAGAGCAAGGGCGGATACTTTTAGGGATGATTCAAGTGTCACCTTTTAACCGCACACGCAGTACTTGGCGGATCGATCAAGTGCTACTAGAACGTGGTGTCGATAAACAAGGAATTGGTTCGCAACTTTTGCGTCATTGTTTTGAATCGATTTTGGAAGCTCGGACTTGGCTACTAGAAGTTAACATCAATGACATAGAGGCGCTGGCATTATATCGGCAAAATGGATTCCAGCGTCTAGCAGAAATGACGTACTGGGAAATTGGGCCAGAATTACTGGCTGAATTAGCGCAAGCAGAGCCAGACTTGCCCAATCTCATGCCTGTGAGTAATGCTGATGCCCAGTTGCTATATCAATTAGATACGGCATCAATGCCTCCTTTGGTACGTCAGGTTTTTGACCGCAATACCCGCGACTTTAAAACTAGCTTATTCGGCGCTTTAACTGATGCAGTCAAGCAATGGCTAACTAAAACAGAAGTAGTTAGTGGTTACGTATTTGAACCGCAACGCAAAGCTGCGATCGGCTATTTTCAGGTGCAACTTGACCGCAACGGTGAAGTTCCTCATGCTGCAACGCTGACAGTTCATCCTGCTTACACTTGGCTTTATCCAGAATTATTATCTCAACTGGCTCGTATTGCCCAAGATTTTCCCCAGCAAGGGTTACAACTAGCATCCTCAGACTATCAGGCAGAACGAGAAGAATATTTAGAGCGAATTGGAGCAAAACGCATAGAACATACATTAGTGATGTCTCGCTCTGTGTGGCACAAGCTCCGAGAGTCGAAATTCGTTTCCTTAGAAGGAATGCAGTGGACTGATATGCTGCAAGGTTTACAACCTACTCGTAAACCTATACCAGGTGGGATGTCATGGATACAACCAGGAAAGTTACCATTGTCAGATAAACCTCTGCCAAGCAAGCCAGAACCGATTAACTTTTCGGTAACAAACCCCAGCATAGAAACATCGCCGATTGTTGAATCAGCAGATGGACAGCAGGAGAAGTAGTGTGATATCCCAAGAGCAACCAAAACCGTTTATTTCCGCGTTGGGACTAGATTTTGGTCGCAAGCGGATTGGTGTGGCTGGATGCGATCGCACGGGTTTAATTGCCACGGGTATCACCACAATTGAGCGCACATCTTTTGAGCAGGATGTGGAGCTAATCCGACAAATCGTTAATGAACGTGAGGTGCAAATTCTAGTTATGGGCTTACCTTATTCAATGGATGGCTCACTAGGATTTCAGGCTCGTCAAGTTCAGAAATTTACTACAAGACTTGCTAAAGCACTAAACTTGCCTGTGGAATATATGGATGAGCGATTAACTTCATTTCAAGCAGAGCAACTGCTGATAGCTGAAAACCGCTCTCCGTCACGCCATAAAGGTTTAATTGACCGCAAGGCAGCGGCTTTAATTTTGCAACAATGGCTGGATGTTAAACGTGCCAACTCCCCTAGCTCAGTTGCGGCTATTGAATATTGATACCTTTTAACATGATATTCTGAAAACGATTAGCCAGCAGTTGTATCTACGTATAAAGCTATTTGTTTGACATAATATGTCATTAACTATAGTTAAACGATTTTCAAACTTGCTGGTATTTATTAAATTTATACATTTCGGCTATGTTTTCCTCTCCATTTCCTGAAGAAAATGATAACGCTCATGCGGGTTCCATCACTTTAACCGATGAAAAAGGGCGATCGCTCGACTGTTACATAGAGCATTCCCTAGAGGTAGATGGACAAGAATACGTTTTGCTTCTTCCTGTTGACTCACCTGTAGAAATTTTTTCTTGGGAAGGGGACGGTGAGGAAGAAGAAGCAGTTCTGGTAGAAGATGACACCATCATTGAGCAAATTTTTGCTAATGCCCAAGCTGTACTATCTGAGCAGAACTTGGTACTGAAGAATACAGCCTATGCTCTGACAGTTGCAGGTGATTTACCACCAGTGGAAGAATCAGAACTCTTCACCTTAGAAATTGAAGAGGAAGAGGCAAATTTAGAGCCTGAACAATTACAGCTACTCGCTAGCTTCTATGATGAAGATCAGGAGTATGCAATTTATACACCCCTAGATCCCCTGTTGTTTTTTGCACGGATAACAAAAACAGGTGAACCTGAATTGCTTTCTCCAGAAGAGTTCCGCAAAGTGCAGCCTCTGTTAGAAGAACATCTTTTTAATGAAGTTGAATAAGATTAAAAATTCAAAATGTAATATTTTCATTTTGAATTTTTTAATTGGCAGTTTTTCATTGAAATCACAATTTACTTAAATCTTTTACTATGTCCCATTAAATGTTAGAAGCAATGAAACATTAACATTACATTGGGGCAATTAGTATTGTTTAAATCCTGGAAAAAGCATTTTGGTATGAATTTTTAATTCCACGATCTAAAATCCCAAACTAGTATAAAGTGCTGAAAATGGCTTATAGTAATTTTACATTAAGTAAATTTAAAAAGTCATTCAGTATCCGCATTGATGAAAAAACTGATTTATGTGCTGATATAAAACCTTTACAACCAAGTGAGAAGCTCAAAAACTCTTTAGAAGAAACTACAGAATTAGCCTTAGCAATTAATACTGAAACAGCTCGCTCAGAAATGATTATCACTCCGATATTGTTGGAGATAAGACGCAGGGCTAATTATCCAATTAGTTTATTTTCGGGAACAGATTTTAATGTAGATGCAGAAAACGGTCTGAATGGCTATTGTGACTTTATCATCAGTCGTTCTAAAGAGCAATTAACAATTAATGTGCCAGTGGTGGTTATTATTGAAGCCAAAAATGAAAATATTAAAGGTGGATTAGGTCAATGTGCAGCAGCAATGTTGGCAGCACAATTGTTTAATCAACAAAAAGGAAATGAAATCAGAAAAATTTATGGTGCGGTAACAACAGGGGAGATTTGGAAGTTTTTGAAGTTAGAATAAAACGATATATTTATTGATTTGAGTAATTATTATATCAAAGAAATAGACAAGATTTTAGGGATTTTATCTCAAAGTGTTCAGGGAGATATTCCAGAATGGAGTTCGACTAACTAAACTATATTGGGTTATGCTCATTTGTCTTCGCTATCTACATTTGACTGTTGACTATGGTCTGGAACAATCTTTTACAGCCTGACTTGATTTTACAGGGTTCAGTATTGAACCTAACACTAGATATTATCCAAAAATACGGGCTAAAAGGGCTGGTATTGGATGTAGATGAAACTTTAGTACCCTTTACAGTCGGCATAGCTTCCCCAGAACTACGAGAGTGGGTAGAGCAAATCCGCACCTGTACTGCACTGTGCTTGGTGAGTAACAACCTCAGTGAAGCCCGAATTGGTGGAATTGCGCGATCGCTCAACTTACCTTACTACTTAGGTGCAGCCAAGCCTTCTCGACGTAAAATTAGAGCAGCACTTAGGGGAATGGATCTACCAGTGCATCAAGTAGGAATGGTAGGCGATCGCTTGTTCACCGATGTTTTAGCAGGTAATCGCCTAGGAATGTTTACCATTTTAGTGGAACCGATTGTTCATGCCGATGCGGCTCTCCGCTCTCATCCCGTCCGCAACTTTGAAGTTTGGATATCTGAAATTCTGGGAGCCTCTATTACCCCCAAAAAAAAGAAGATTCACAAAAGTTGAGAAATCGTCAGGAAAGTAAATCTAAAGAGATGGTTAAGGAATCCTACTGGAACCAAAAAATCGGGGATCATAAGTATTAATAACATGGGGTCAGCCAAAAAAGACCCTAACTCATACTAAACAAATATACTTGTGTAAAGCGTCAACCTTCACTATAGAGGGATTGGCGCTTTACAATTTCTTTAGTCATTTGTCCGTTGTCATTTGTGCGTTGTCATTCGTCAGTTACAAATGACAAATGACAAATGACCAATGATTAATGACAAATGACCAATGACTAATGACTAAAACAATTGTTATCAAAATCGGTACTTCTAGCCTAACTCAACCAGAAACGGGACAATTAGCACTTTCTACTATTGCTACCTTGGCGGAAACACTCTGCCATTTAAGACGTCAAGGACATCGGGTGATTTTGGTTTCTTCTGGCGCTGTAGGCGTGGGTTGTGCGCGGTTAGGTTTAACTGAACGTCCAAAAGCGATCGCACTGAAACAGGCTGTAGCAGCAGTTGGACAAGGTAGATTAATTCGGATATACGATGATTTATTTACTACTTTACAACAGGCGATCGCTCAAGTATTACTGACTCGTAGTGACTTGGTACAGCGCAGCCGCTATCTCAACGTCTACAACACTTTTCAAGAACTATTGGGACTAGGAGTGATTCCCATAGTAAATGAAAATGATACCGTAGCAATAGACGAACTAAAATTTGGTGATAATGACACCCTTTCAGCATTGGTTGCCAGCTTAGTAAAAGCAGATTGGCTATTTTTACTTACCGATGTCGATAAACTGTACTCAGCCGATCCGCGTTCTGTACCAGATGCGCGGCCGATCGCTTTAGTGAGTAGCATTAAAGAATTAACTCAATTACAAATACAGACAGGTTCCCAAGGTTCTCAGTGGGGTACTGGCGGGATGGTGACAAAAATTTCGGCTGCGAGAATTGCGATCGCGGCGGGAGTGCGTACCGTAATTACCCAAGGGCGATTTCCCCGGAATATCGAAAAAATTATTCAAGGCGAACTTATTGGGACGCATTTTGAACCGCAACCAGAACCAACTTCGGCGCGTAAACGTTGGATAGCTTACGGACTTGTACCTGCGGGTAAATTGTATTTAGATGAAGGTGCGATCGCGGCAATTTCTCTAGCAGGAAGATCCTTATTAGCGGCTGGAATTAAGCTAGTAGAAGGAGAGTTTAACACACAAGATGCTGTGCAATTATGCGACACCAATGGTAACGAAATAGCTAGAGGACTTGTAAATTACAACAGCAATGAACTGCAAAAGATTTCTGGGCGTCATTCACGAGAAATTTCCACAATTTTAGGATATGCCGGTGCAGAAACCGTGATTCATCGGGATAATTTGGTTTTAACTTAAAATGGAAATGAGAGAGTAAAACGCACAATTGAAGTTTACTGCTTACGAGAGCAAGAATATAAGAAAGTTATTAAAAGTGAACTTTTACCAGAATTAGATTTATCTCTACTTAATCGTTGTCTTTTGTTATCGTCTCCTTTTGGAAGCGATTAAAGAGTTTCGTCAAGGCATTCAACAGTAATAGCAGGTTTAAATAATAAAATATTTTTATATCGTTCAGAATGTTAATTTTTACATAGACTCTTAATTCTAAGTTTAACGGTGTCACAACAAAGAAGGTAATTGGTGCATGGAATAAAAAACACGCGCTCCAGATGCCTCAAGTAGATGAGCCTCACTTTGCTCGGTGTAACCTAAAACTCTCATCCCAGCAGCAACACCTGCACGCACACCCAAAACGCTATCTTCTATAACAGTGCAAGATGGAGCTTGAAACCCCATATTTTTAGCCGCATATAAGAATAAGTCAGGTGCTGGCTTCCAACTTCCAATTTGATATGAGCTAAAGATACGTCCTTCAAATCGAGGTAGTAGGTTAGTTACACGCAAAGCTAACTTAATTTTTTCCAGTGGGCCACTGGAAGCAACGCAAATAGGTAGATTAATCTTGTCTAAAGCTGCTTCTATTCCTTCTACAGGACGTAGTTCACGCTTCGTAGCCTCAGCAGTACGGCTACGAAGCTGAGTTACAAAATCTTGCGGCATCTTTTTCCTAAGTCTTTGCTCAATGACAGCAACACAATCAGCCATTTTGCAACCCTTAAATAATGAAATGGCTTCTTCAAGTTTCATTGCAAGTCCAAACTCAGCGACAAACTCCACAAGAACACGATTGCCTAATCCTTCGCTGTCTACCAATACTCCATCACAATCAAAAATAACTAATTCTGTTTGCACGCGCTCCACGCCTCACTCATTTACAAATTCGGGATTATCATAGAAGCGATCGCCACACCGCCCCATAAAGTCGCATCATCCCCCAGAACCGCCGGCACAATTTCAAAATCAACTTCCGGCAAAGCTGTCTCCCGCGCCAGTTGACGCACCACCCGCCAAAAATCCTCCCCCGCCTTTGTCACGCCGCCTCCCAACAAAAAGCGCTGCGGATTCATCAGATTTGCGACATTGCCAATACCCACACCTAGCGCCCAAGCAGCCTTGTGCAAAACTTCCTTCGCCAAATCATCTCCAGCAGCAGCCGCCTCACTTACCAACTGTCCCGTCAGCAATGTTAAATCATCTCCTACCAAACCCCTCAAAACCTCTCCATCTCTAAATCCTTTGTGCTTTTGCGGTTCCTTTTCCAAAATTTCCCTCACATTTTGCGCCATATAAGGCCCCGATGCCAAACGTTCCACACATCCCCGCTTCCCACACAAACAAACTGGCCCAGCAGGATCGACAACGATATGTCCAATTTCGCCAGCCATCCCACCAGCACCGCGCCAAGGCTGGCCGTTGAGTATCCAACCACCACCCACACCAGTGCTGACAGTAATATAAAACAGGCTATCGTATCCTTGTCCCGCACCAAAACGGTGTTCGCCCAAAGCCGCAACATTAGCATCATTATCTACACCAACAGGAACGCCAAACTCCTCCTCTAACAACCTTTTGAGAGGGATATTTTCCCATCCAATGACATGATGAGAAAGTCGCACCGTCCCTGTGGAAGCGTCAACTGGGCCGCCAAAGCTGACACCGATCGCAGCAGGTTTTGTGTCTTGCAACAAAGAGTAAATTAGCGATCGCATAATTTCCAAGTCAGTTTTAGCATCTGCATCTACTGGCGAGAGACGACGTTCATAACGCAACCACTTTCTCGAACCGATATTTACTGTTGCTGCTGCTAGCTTGGTTCCACCAAAATCGAGAGCTAAAATTAATGTCATAGTTTTTTGTACCTCTAAGTAGTTTCTTTCTCAAGAAAGATATAGCGGTTCCCATTAGATAAAGATCCCAGAATCGGGGGTAGTCAAATAATTAGTGGCAATATTTCAGCTGGTTAAATAATTGGCATGACTTAGCTACTCATCTTTTTGTGAGTTAAGTACTTTATCAATAAACTGTTGTAATCGTTCATAATGCGACCCTTTCCAATAAATGCGATCGCAGTCTTGGCAACGCTGGAATTCATCAATCTGCGAGCGCACATTTTCTGGCACTTGTTCAATAACAGATTGTTTATCTACAGGTTCTAATAATCCATTGCAGCGCAAACACCTTTGAAACGGCGAGACTAATTTAAATAAGTCGAAACGTTGCAATACTTCTACAATTTGTTGTTGAGGGTTAGTATTTCTAACATAATATCCATACATTACCAAACTACGCATCAATAGACCTTTATCACGAGTCAAGAGAATCCGCTCTTGAGTAGAGGATATTTGGGCTAATTCTTCATCTTCGTAGTCATTGCGGTATAAAGTATCAAAACCTAAAAGTCGTAAAGATGTCGCAAGCTTCCCCAAATGAATATCTAAAACAAAACGGATAATACTGAGCGGTTTTGGCAAAACAGAAACGCTTGGTATAATAATCTTCCTAACTGAAATTGGATAAACATTAATAGTATCTCCATCTGTAACTATGTAAGAAAAATTTACATATTCACCATTAACATTTATAAAATCCACTTCTGGATGAGGGACACCCAACGACTCGATCATGTCCTTAATTGAGGCTTTCTCTTCAAAAACATGAGAGATTCTCACTTGTTTGTGATGCCGTGGTAAAAAATGATTCAATTCTGTATGAAAGTAGAAATATGCGATCGCCATAGCTACAGATATTTAGATTAGTAAGTGCGCCTTTGCTAGCAGGAATCCGTCACAATTGCAAAGCTTTCTCTATTAAATTGAAGTTATTAATGCTTGTTATAGTAAAATATCTCCATAATAAAATGCCTATTTACCTTGATTTAAGCAATGTCCTAGAGGCAACAAACTGTATGTAAAGAATTCATAAAGATTCTTAAATACTTGCATTTCTTATTGACTTCAGTTACAGTCAAAGTAGATGCTTATCATCAAACCCTAACATTATCTTCGGGAAGTTAGATTAGGTGAAACGCTAAATACCGAATTTGTTAATGTTAATGTCAATGACACTGCTAATAAGTGGTCACTACTTTTGATTATTAACTTATCGCAGATGAAGTACGAGGAAGTAAAGCATTTGTCCCTAATTTGATTTTTTTATTTTTCTCAACTTATTGAGAAAAATTTGCAATATGTATAGATTGATAGATATATTGAAAGCAGGTAGGGTGGAAGAAATCTTAAAACAGTATTGGCTTACTTCAGCCTTATCTGTTTATTAAATACTTTCGCATCTACCTTTATGAATATATTTTTCATAAAATCAGCACAGAATTATATGTTTATGTGTGAAAACAGGATATGTAACTAGCTATGTAGATAATTTCGGCAAAACTTTAAACAACTAAGTTGCTACGAGAAATATTTTTGATTGTAGTATCAGCTACATCGATGATAAGTCTCTAAGTCGCTTTGCGTCTTATGTACCAGGTTTAATATATTTAATTTTGCTAAGAAAACCAAGTTTATAAAAAGTGAGTTTCCGCAACTTAAAATTTATTAAATACCAAATAACAATAAAACTAGATACAAAATTAACGCCACTCATACGGAAAAATATCTATTGACACTGTTTATCTTTATTGTGGAGAATTTATTAATTGGAAAGACCTCAATCAATCATGATGTTATAAAGTGGCTATCTAATTTGAACTGAGAAATGAATACTGTTCTTTTTTATCTCCTTTAGTCAAGGATATTGTAGCTAAGAACACAACTGTATTTGGAAATACCTTTTGTCCATAAAATATGCTAATGAGTACAGCGAGATGAAGACTTTTTTTTGTTCTGACGATTCACTGCAAATAGGAGAAGATGTTATTGGTAGTGCCACCAATTATCAAACTTATGTTTTAGTTGAGTGTCCTCTACCTTGGACATCAGAAGCTTTTAACTCAAAATGGGTGCCTGAGAATTTGAGGATTTTGGTAGAAGAAGTGAAGCGTACTAAACTACCGATTAGATTCCTCTTAATTGCTAATGATGTGTCACACAAGGTAAATCACACTACACTTTTGATTTATCAAAAACAAGAGGGGCTAAGTAATGGATACCAGAAACAAGAGTTTCAGCTAGCAAATATTGAGCAAGTAGCAGGAGTTGTCCAAAAATGGATATGGGGTATCAATTCTAATTTTGAGGTAGAAACTAGTAGAACTAGAGATATTTTAGTTTGTACTCACGGTAGCCATGATAAGTGTTGTGCGAGATATGGCACTCCTTTTTACTTCCAGATTACAGCGAGTAATACTGATTTGTGCTTAGATAATGTGCGAATTTGGAAATCATCGCATTTTGGTGGACATCGGTTTGCACCAACAGTTATAGACTTGCCAGAAGGAAGATATTACGGTCGTCTCGATCGAGATTCATTTAGATCGATTTTGACTCGTACTGGCGATATTCACTGCTTACAAAAAGTCTATCGAGGTTGGGGAATTTTGCCTACTACACTTCAGGTTTTGGAAAGAGAGTTAATACTCAGTCAAGGATGGGATTGGTTTAACTACAAAGTTGCAGGCAAAATCTTAGAGCAAAGTTTAGACAATAATACTATCTTAGCTGAACTAAGTTTTGAACAACCTTCTGGTTCTCTCTACACTTACCAGGCTAAACTTGTGAAAGATGAAACCAAGACTCAACAACTGAAGAGTTCATGCAATGCTACACGAAAGTCAGTAGTTACTAAATATACTGTCGGTAGTTTCTGGATGACCTCTGATAAAGTAATGAGTTATAGTACATAGAAGTAAATGAATAATTGTTTAATTCCAAATTCCGAATCAAGATGAAGCCATATTTAAGACTTTTCGTAACAGTACTTGGTCTTCTAATTTGGCTTTTAAACGACCATTTTCGATATCTCGAATCCAGCTTTGGCTTTTACCTGTGAGTTTTGCCAATTCTCTTTGGGAGAGATTCAAATTTTTTCGCGCTTGCAAAATCTGCTCGCCTAGCAAATCGTTTATCGCTTTGGGCTTTCTTTTGGCTTTAGCAGTTCTTGTTTTCTTTTTTTCCGATTCTAAAATTTGCTGTTCCCATTCTGGCGGCAGTTCAAAAGCCAAAATCCGCGCATTCATTAGCAAATTCCATTTACCACGGGGGCCTGTATCTGTGAGGCGAGTTTCAGCACCACCGTCATTAGTCCAAAATTCTAATGCTTCATCTGGATCTTCGGGAAGATCGATTAATTTCGCCCACAAAGGTTGAATTTCTGGTGGGTAAGTAACCGGATCGAAAAGCGGTTTCATTCCATAGTGATTGAGAATTTCTAAATCGCTTTCAAAGGTTCGCAACAGACGTTTGCGTTCTTCTCGTTGTCTGGATGCAAGGGCGACTTTTTCCTCACCGTAAGCAATACGCAGCAAGGTAGGAATGGTAATGCGTTGTTCTTTGCCCATTTTGGTTTTAAACAGCAACCACAGCATTAATCGAACTGCGCCTTCATGTTGCTGCCAAATGCTCATGACTGTGGTAAGCAGTGTTTTGGGAAGACTGCCGTATTGATAAAATGCGGTTCGTTCTTTACATGCTTGTTTGTTTAAGAAATATTGTGCCCAGACACCTACTTTTACTTTAAAAGTTAGCCCAATCAGATATTTGCATCCAAGATTGTCTTCTTGAAAGTGGTGTTGAATATCTACCAAGTGCCATAAGCGGCTTTTGACGACAGAGAATCCGTTAATTCGACCTTGTTGGGGCCAGTCAATGGAGATAATTAGGGAGCAAGCTTGCTGAACGATATTTTTCATTAAAGCTAGCTTGGCAGCTTTGCTCAAGTCTTTGCGTTTCTCCATCCCCAAATATTTCTCAATTTGTCGCTCATCGATCGCAAATTCTTCCTCCCAAGGTTGCTCTAAGGCTGTAGCATAAGCTGCGAAAATTAGATGTATGCAAGCGGCTCTGATGTCAAGCCCCTCAATTGCTGCTATATCTGTGGCCTTATCGTTTACTTTCAAGGGATCTTGGATATGAAAAGCGATCGCACCTCGCCCTTGATTGACTTGTCGGCTGTAACTGATGTAGCCTTCTTCATCGGTTTCCCAATTTAAGGATGTACGCTGCGCTAGTACATTACAAGCTTCCCAAATTGCGATCGCTGAAGCAAATGGATTATTCTTGCCATTAGAAAACAAGTCTAAGCTGGTAGTATCTCTTGGTTCGACTTTGCATCTTCCCTTTTTCGCCTGCCAAGGAATAGGAGAATTAGTTGGACAAGCTATTACACATTGCGGTTCTGAATAATAGCCCTCACAATTATTACAAAGACCAGGATCAACCCAGTATTCATTGTCTTCTATTCTGATTGCACCCGTAGGACATTGGGGGCGGCAGTTGTCACATCCAACGCAACTGTTGTTAGGAATTGTATAAGGCATTTGGCTCTTTTCCCACTCTAATCGTTGAGATGTCTGGCTCAGGTCTCCCCTGGATGAGTCCTGTTTATTCATGACTCGCTACCACATTATCTTTGTGATGAGAATAGTCTTTTCTCACCACATTCAATCCCACATCAACTTGTTAAATTTGCATTTAATTACAAGCTAATTAAGGCTTTAAAAACAGCTTAATAAAAATTCTTATTAACTATACATTTCATAAAAAAAATAATGAATTTGTTCGGATTGAGCTTATCAAAAAAATTAACATTTATTTAATTAGGTACTTAATGAACATTTTAGCTTTGACTATCAAACCTTACATAAAGTATTTTTAGTAAATCTTCTAGCCTCATACAATGAACTTCCTCTGATTTGTTAATAATTTTAATATTTAAGTCATAAGAATATTCTGCCATAAACTTTACAGTTACTTTATAAATTAACTTTCTAGATTCTGACGAAATAAAAATATCTCTTTTGTCACCATTTATCTCAATATTTAAATCAAACTACATTGAGAATTGTTGCTTTCTAAAATACATATTGCATATATCAGAATGTAAATTATGAACATTTAGTTTAGTATACAGCTATACTGTTTATATAAATTTATTTGCTTAATCTGAAAAATATTTGAAAAAAAATATCATTACTCTTATAGATATAGTTGCATTTGCTAGAAATAATAGTTAAATCGGTAGTTATAAAGCACAGATACGCGAAGCTTTACTCACCTGCATAGGTTTTAAATCCTCAAGTTTTTATTTATGTTTTGTATGGAAATGGCCGATTGTGGGCTGCTGCCTCCAGTCAGATATTGAGTCAGAGACTTGGTGAATGCATTTCCATGTAGAGCAGGGGAACGAGGAAGACTAAATATTCATAAGAATTATTTGCAATAATTATCATCTATAAATTGAAAGAAAAACTAATTTACTGTTGTGTTCAAAATCATCGAAAATTGATACTGTAAAAGTAATTTTTGAGTACAAAGCAAGAAAAGATTAGGATAAGATGATGGTTAATGCACAAACAAATGATAGGCAAAATTGCCGAGGATTTTACTCATGGCACAACTAACAGGTTTGACATTTGGCGGTAAA
Source organism: Nostoc sp. (assembly GCF_036917575.1). Classification (GTDB taxonomy): domain Bacteria; phylum Cyanobacteriota; class Cyanobacteriia; order Cyanobacteriales; family Nostocaceae; genus Nostoc. Next base: position 208,359 of record NZ_JBALDC010000045.1, read on the forward strand.
GATTGGACACCAAAATTCGCTCAAGAAATCGACAAAGAAAAATGTATCGGCTGTGGCAGATGCGTTAAAGTCTGCGGGTACAATGTGCTTGGTTTGAAAGCACTGAATGAAGAAGGTGAATTTGTAGAAGATGAAGATGATGAAGAAGTTGAACGGAAAGTAATGGCAGTTACTTCTCCAGAAAACTGTATTGGTTGTGAAGCTTGTTCGCGGATCTGTCCGAAGAAATGTTACACCCACGTTGTATTAAATAATTAAGGTTTTTGGAGTTATTCAAAATTGTTGCTCGTTGCAGGAGGCACTGTTTGAATAAAGCGCAAATGCGCTAGGCAAGGTAACTAGAGGGGAATACTAAAGATTTACTGGAACCAATAAAAAGTTTGCAGTAAACAAATCTGGAAATTGCAAAATGTCAGCTATTAACAAATTTAAACTTGCTGCTAATATAGCCTAATCAATATTAGGTCTAACAGTGCCCTTTTAAAACAACTAGCTTTGATAGAAGCAGGGGGCTAACTTTGTGGTATGAGTTGAAATATAAATTGTCATTTTTTGGGGGAAAGATATGGAAAAAATCTGGAAGTTTCTCCCATTTTTGATGGCTGCACGTTAGAAAGTTAATAAGTGAAAAGGAAATGGGAAATAGGGAATGGAGAATAGATAACAATACCCAATGCCCAATTTCCAGAAAATAACACCTCAAAAGACGGTTTACAAAGCAGGTAGCATGTATGCAACAAGTTCCTGTTTCACTATGGACTCTGGTTGCTGGGATAGTAGTTACAGCAATCAGCATTTGGATTGGTCAAAACCACGGTCTCATGCCCGAACAGGCATCGTTACAAGCGCCTTTGGTAGACGGTTTTTTCAACGTCATGTTTACCATTGCGATCGCATTTTTCTTGGTGGTAGAAGGAACAATTGTGCTGTTTTTGATTCAGTTTCGTCACCGTCGGGGTGACGATGGCGATGGCGTGTGGGTGGAAGGCAACGTTCCTTTAGAAATCTTTTGGACAGCAATTCCCACAGTGATTGTCCTCCTCTTGGGTATCTACAGTGTAGATGTTTTTAATCGAATGGGCGGCTTTGAGCCTGCGGGTCATCCTCATTCAGCAGCTCATGTTGCTCAGATGCCGGGAAGCGCTCTTGCAGCTACATTAAGCGATACTTCCCAAGCAACAACGGCCCCAGCAATAGCCCCAACAATTGGTATCGGCGCGTCTCCTCAAACGCTAAACAAACCAGCCGACTTAGTTGTTGATGTCAAAGGCATACAGTACGCCTGGTTATTTAATTACCCTGATAGTGGCATTACCTCTGGAGAATTACACATACCCGTCGGTGCTGATGTGCAACTCAACCTTTCAGCACAAGATGTAATTCACTCATTCTGGGTGCCAAACTTCCGCTTGAAACAAGATGCGCTTCCTGGTATTCCAACTGAACTACGATTTGTTGCCACCAAACCAGGTACATATCCTGTAGTTTGTGCTGAGTTGTGCGGTGGTTATCACGGTTCAATGCGGACACAAGTAATTGTCCACACACCAGAAGAATATAAAACCTGGCGGACAGAAAACCAGATTGCTCAACAGCAAAATTTAAATCAAGTAGTTGCAAGTAATCCAGCCGACTTATCAACATCAGAGTTTCTCGCACCCCACACCCATGATATGGGAATTAATGCAGCAACTCTAGAGTCGTTGGTCATTGGTCATTAGTCATTGGTCATTAGTCATTAGTCATTAGTAACTGACAAATGACAAAAGATAAAAGACAAATGACAAAGGACAAAGGACATAAGGACAAAAATATGACACAGGTAGAATTTCCCCGGAATACTCCACCAGAAGAAAATAAACCGAAAATGGTGGCTGGCCATACCTCCCATCCGAAGGCGTGGAAATGGCAGGACTATTTTACATTTAATGTTGACCACAAGGTTATTGGTATCCAATACCTAGTGACAGCGTTTGTGTTCTATCTCATCGGCGGATTGATGGCTGTTGCTCTCCGTGTCGAATTAGCAACACCAGATGCAGACGTACTCGACCCCAATCTGTATAACGCTTTCATGACCAATCACGGGACGATCATGATCTTCCTGTGGATTGTCCCTAGCGCCATTGGGGGATTTGGTAACTATTTAGTGCCGTTGATGGTCGGTGCTAGGGATATGGCTTTCCCGAAGCTGAACGCGATCGCCTTTTGGTTAAATCCCCCAGCAGGTGCGCTGATATTAGGTAGTTTCATTTTTGGCGGTTCGCAGTCTGGTTGGACAGCTTACCCACCTTTGAGCTTGGTAACAGCACCAATCGCTCAAACTATGTGGATACTTGCGATCGTCTTAGTGGGAAGTTCTTCAATTTTGGGTTCACTGAACTTTGTGATCACCATTTTGATGATGAAGGTTCCTAGCATGAAATGGGATCAAGTGCCTTTATTTTGCTGGGCAATCTTGGCAACCTCCTTGCTGGCACTTTTCTCCACACCTGTATTAGCAGCCGGTTTAGTTCTGCTGTTGTTTGACCTCAACTTTGGTACTTCCTTCTTTAAACCAGATGCAGGCGGTAACGTTGTAATTTATCAACACTTATTCTGGTTTTATTCTCACCCGGCAGTATATTTAATGATTCTGCCCATCTTCGGCATCATGTCCGAGGTAATTCCAGTTCACTCCCGCAAGCCCATCTTTGGTTATAAAGCGATCGCTTACTCTAGTGTAGCCATCTGCGTCGTCGGTTTGTTCGTCTGGGTACACCACATGTTTACCAGTGGCACACCCGGTTGGATGCGGATGTTCTTCACTATCTCCACTCTTATAGTTGCAGTTCCTACTGGCGTGAAGATTTTTGCCTGGGTTGCTACCCTCTGGGGTGGTAAAATCCGTTTCACAGGTGCAATGCTTTTCGCCATTGGCTTGTTGTCCATGTTTGTCATGGGCGGCTTAAGCGGTGTGACGATGGGAACAGCCCCCTTTGATGTTCACGTCCACGATACATATTATGTTGTAGGACATTTCCATTACGTTCTGTTTGGCGGTTCCGTGTTTGGCATATATGCCGGCATTTATCACTGGTTCCCCAAAATGACTGGACGAATGCTGAATGAAAGCTTGGCACGCATTCACTTTGCTCTGACTTTCATCGGTACTAATCTCACCTTTTTACCGATGCACGAGTTGGGTTTGAAAGGAATGCCGCGACGAGTGGCAATGTATGACCCCCAATTTATCGACCTCAATCAAATTTGTACCTTTGGTTCATTTGTTTTGGCGATATCGGTAATTCCTTTCACCATCAACATGATCTACAGTTGGCTGAAAGGGCCTTTGGCTGGTGATAATCCTTGGCAAGCTTTGACTTTAGAATGGACAACTAGCTCGCCACCTGCAATTGAAAACTGGGAAGTGTTGCCGGTTGTAACTCATGGGCCTTATGACTACGGTCATGATAACAAGCTTGAAATAGAGCCATCTGCAACGCCAGAGGCTAGTGCTTAGTTAGTAGAGTAGCCCTTCAAGGTGACTAGTAAAATCTCTTTTTTCTCTCAGCGCTCTCAGCGCCTCTGTGGTTAACTTTCATTAGTTTTATACCACAGAGGCACAGAGAACACAGGGTAAAGAGATTAAACATCCCTTTAACAAGGATTTTGGATGAAGAATGAAAATTTTGCCGCTTCAGACTTCATTTTTCATTCAAGCTTCCACAACAGACGCAGCAGATAATATTGTCAAAGAATCTATGACTATAGCTACAAACACAAGCGAAAATCACAGTGCAGGACACGAAGAACATCCAGATTTAAGAGTTTGGGGATTGTTGACGTTCCTCGCTTCTGAATCCCTAATGTTTGGGGGATTTTTTGCCACTTATTTGTTTTTTCGCAGCAGTACAGCAGTTTGGCCTCCAGAAGGAAGTGAAGTAGAACTACTTGTACCGACGATTAACACGATTATTCTGGTGTCTAGTAGTTTCGTGATTCACTTCGGTGATACGGCGATTAAAAAGAATAACGTCAAGGCAATGCAACTGTGGTACGCAATTACCGCAATCATGGGGGCAATTTTCTTAGGTGGTCAAGTTTATGAGTATTCAACTTTAGGATACGGATTGACTACTAACGTCTTCGCCAACTGCTTTTATATCATGACCGGGTTCCACGGTTTGCACGTTTTTGTGGGACTGTTATTGATATTACGTGCATTGTGGCGATCGCGTCTTTCTGGTGAATATTCTGCAACCAATCATACTTTCATCGAAATGACAGAAATTTACTGGCACTTCGTAGACATTATTTGGATTGTTTTATTCACCTTAGTGTACATTCTTACTTTGTTTTAAATTGGGCATGGGGTAGGGGGCATTGGGTATTAATTATTCTGCCTCACTCCCTCATAGTCCCCAGTCCCTAGTCTCCAATTACCCAGTTACCAATATGCAAGCTAATACAGATAAATTCTCATGGTTCCAGGTTCCAGAGGACATCAAAAATCTATTATTTTTAGCTGCACAAAACTGGGAGAATACATCAGAATCAGAAAAATATATTCAACAAGCTTTAGCTCAAACTGGTGACAATACAGATGTATTGGTAGCAGCATATAGATATTTCTATTATAAAAATAATTATTCTCTTGCACTACAAACAACTATCAAATTATTAGATAAAATTAAAGAACGAGAGAAATTTCCTGATGACTGGGAGCAACTTAAGCCTATATTAGTCAATCGCAAAGAAGACCCACAAATTCGATTGTACTTAAATGCTTATGCTGCTTCTGGTTTAGTACTAGCAAATTTAGGAGAAATTGAGCAAGCAAAAGAAATCAGTACCAAAGTCAAAGAAATAGACGAAAAAAATGATTTCGGAGCCAGAATTCTCCTAGATATTTTGACACGTCCAGTAGAAGAAGATGATTAATTAGTCAAGAATCAAGGTGAACAATCATGAACAATTGGTTATCTACTACATCGTATTCCTCTTACTCCCTTTTGGGAGCAGGTACTAATAGCAACTCTATCCTTCCTCCTATTAACGTACCTACTAAACTTGACGTAGGTAGTTTTCCTAATGTCTCTCCAATCATTGTCCTCCAATCTTATCGATTATCAATTTAAAAGTTATGAAAGGTAAGGATTGGCTGCTAACGGGGGATGGTCAGCATCAAGCTTGTAAATCTGTAAGAGCATGGGATTTATTGAGAGAAAACTACCGCCTTTATCGGTTTTTAACTGAGGTAGAAGATGTTCTCAATAGCGCTGACGATGAAGCCAGTCGTTTACCAGAACTTCAGATGCTCGTAAGGCGCTTAATAGTAAATTCTTACTGGGTACAAAGTCAGTATTTAGAGCCTTCGTCTAAAACGGGAACCTCTGTTTCACTCCTATATGATGAATTGGGTTTTCCGTTGACAGTGCAAACAGTAACATTTGCGCCGGGAACCCGATCAAACATTCATAATCATGGGACATGGGGAATAGTGGCGGTGTTAAAAGGTCAGGAAAAAAATACTTTTTGGCAACGCACTGATAGCCCAGAATTTCAGGACAAAATTGAATCGACGGGAGAGCTAACTCTATTACCAGGAGATATTATTAGCTTTACTCCCGATGCAATTCACTGTGTAGAAGCAGTGGGTGATGAACCAACTGTGACTTTTAATGTTTACGGCGAAACCGATCCAAATGAGAGATTTGAGTTTGACTCAGTTACTCATCAGTCTAGGAATTTTTAATTAGGAATCGTCAGGATTAATTTCATCGGTTCGTAGTTGAAGCTTTAGCATTCAAAGCGCGAACTACAAATAATTGAGTAATTAGGAGGTAGTTAAATGGCAAGAGTTATTTTCTATAGCAAACCAGGCTGTAAAGGTGGTACTAAGCAAAAAGTTTTGCTAACAGCTGCTGGTCATGAAGTGATACCATACAACATGCTAACAGAACCTTGGACAGTTGAGCGGTTGCGTTCTTTTTTTGGCGATCGCCCCGTTGCCGAATGGTTTAATCTTTCCGCCCCCAAGGTAAAATCTGGTGAGGTGGTTCCTGAAAAAACTGATGCAGAAACCGCCTTGACATTAATGCTGAAAGAGCCACTGTTAATTCGCCGTCCTTTGTTAGAAATAGGCGATCGCCGTGAGGTAGGATTTGATGTACAAAAGATTGATACTTGGATTGGCTTACAAGCTGTGGATGAATCCTTGCAAGAAATCAGCGACAAGCTTATGAAGCAAGATTTGCAAAACTGCTCCCACGGTCATGGTCATCATCACCATAATCATTAGTAGTTCGCTTTCGTGACTTGGCGGGGTAAAGGGTAAGGGGGAAGGTGGGGCCCCCTTTGGGGATAAGGGGCAGGGGGAAAGGTTTTAAATCCCTTACCCTTTCCCCTTTCCCCTTTCCCCTTTCCCCAGACCTTACATAGCATTTTTGGGTTGGCAGACCATTAGGGTGGTTGTAACCATCATGGTGAACAACATCAAAAGCAAGGTGGCTTACAGTTATTAGACTTCTTGCATGAATCAATGAGCTTTCACCCTAAGTCCCTCTCCCAAGCTTGGGAGAGGGACTTTGAAATTGGCTCTAGTCTTTAGCTAATTTGGTGTTGGATGTGTAGTAAACCTTACTACCAGTATCAGGTACAAAATGGCAGTTGACACATGAATGCCATAATGACTTCCAAATAGGTTCTTCCGATTTGTGGAAATACTCACCCATGACTGGCTTTATTGCCTCAGTTGCCTTTAGCAAATTGTAGTGAGGGATGTTAAGGAATATATGGTGAGCAACATGAGTACCGATATCGTGATGGATATGATTAACCAAACCATAATCACGGTCAATACTAGAAATTGCACCTTTGAGGAAAGTCCAATCTTCTCCACGATACCAGGGAAGCTCTGCCTCAGTGTGGTGCAAGAATGTCACCAAATCTAGCCAAATTATGAATACAAGGTAGGGCACAGCATAATATTTCAGCAACCACATCCAACCCCATTGATAGGTGAGGAAACCCAGCAAACCTACCATGCCAATCAATAATACAGTACTAGTGATGACATCCCATTTTTCCGATGGTTTGAAAAGCGGACTGCTGGGCGAAAAGTGGGAGCCTTCTTTATTAGGAGAACGCTTAAACAGATACACAGGATAAGCCAAGAGAAAAACATAATATCTGCCTATCTTTTGGGCTAGAGGCATCTCCTTATATTGTGATTCTGTCACAGGATACCAGCTTTCATCGTTATCGATATTGCCAGTGTTTTTGTGATGAGTTCTGTGACTGATCCGCCAACCATGATAAGGAACAAGTATTGGTGTATGCGAAAGATGTCCAATCAAATCATTCAGCCATTTTTGCTTAGAAAAGGATTGGTGTCCACAGTCATGTCCGACTACAAACAAAGCCCAAAACATTGTTCCTTGCATTAACCAGAAAATTGGGAAGAAAAGCCAAGAATCCAGGTAAGAAGCAACTGCATAAAGCAGACCAATAATCAGGATGTCACGAAAAAAGTAAAAAAGCGATTTTGTTACATTGGGCTGAAAGCATTCAGCAGGAATTGCAGCTTTTAAATCTTGAAGAGTGAAAGGTAATTTGGTCGTATCCTCAGACGTTTCACTACTAAGAGAATTGTTGAAACTGATGATATTTGATGGCACTGGATTCTTTTTTGGATATAAATCGGAACTTTATTTGAGACAAAATCATCTCACCTCTAAGATGCCCACGAAACTAGCGATCGCTAACACCAAAGAAGAGAATTTCTGGCAATTTACCTAACAATTTTAGTCATGAAAAAATTGCCAGATTCTATTTAAACACAGCATGATAAACGCTCTCGTTGGTTCAAGAGCGTGAGTGTAGTCACAGCGCTATTTATTGCTCTGTATAATGTTCGTTGAAAGTCTTATAACCAACATCAGTTGTAAACAATTGACATTGGTCTGTAATCTGCTTCATTAAAGGCCAAGAAAACTGACACTCATCATGCAGATAAGGCTCCCAATTTTCTTTGATGCTGCTGTAAGCTAGCCGCAAATTATAAGAAGGAATCGCAGTGGAAATATGATGAGGGACATGAACATTGATATCGTGGCACAAGATTTCTACCCAACGCGGATAATCGCAATGAATAGTTCCAGATAGCTGTGCTAAAGCTTCGTTCCACTTATTCGCTGTCGCAAAAGGAACATCTGCGGCAGTATGGTGAACAATAGTAAAAGTACTCATCCAGAAATGATAAATCATCCAGGGCACTAGCCAAAACTTGACAAATCCCCAGATACCAGTTGTGGCAATGAGAGTCGGGAAAGCGATCGCTGCAAACACAACTACTACTGCCACAGACAGCTTGATACTGGATTGGTCTTTCGTTTTGAAGTTCCGCCAATCAAAATGCACTACAGCCCAATGTCCAATGGAACCTACCCACCAGAAACGTTTACGCATAAACAGTTTAAAAGCAGATTGTCGGGTTTTATCCCAGCTTTCAAACACTTCCGGTCTGATTGGATGCCAAGCATTGTCCTCATCCAGCTTGTTGGTATGAGTATGGTGATAATTATGCTTAATGCGCCAACTGTGAAAAGGATAAATTAACGGCATCATGAAAAAATGCCCCACTAAATCATTTACCCAACGACGTTTGGCAAAAGACCTGTGACCACAATCATGACCTATTACAAAAAAACCTGTTAAAGCAGTGCCCGTAAAAATCCAGGCTAGGGGCAAAAGAAACCAAGGAGTGATAATCAGGCTGTAATAGCCCAAGGCGACTGCCAAAACACTCAGCAGGACTTGCGTCCAAGCTTTGCGACTGTTCTGCTGAAAACATTCCCGTGGCAGGGTTTTGACAATATCTTTGAGCCGGAAGTCGGAATTACCAGGCTCGTCGCTTAGTTTCTGGCTGTCAATTATTGATGTAGTCATGGACACCTGAATAACAACAAACTCCTCCACCAAGTCACCAAAAAGTAACTTGCTGTAAAAAATCTTCACATCAGCGTTTCGGATTATAGCAACCTAACCGATACAAGCGCACCCGTAAATAGCTTTTTGAAAAGTAGGAGTTAGAAGTGCTAAGTTAAAAATATTACACATCCTAAATCCTGTACAGATGCGATTAATCAGCTAGTGCGTTGCGGGGATTCGTTCACGCCACTTCCTTCAAGTCGGGCATTGCCCGCCCAACAGAGTGGCTCCCCGTTATAGCAACTGGGGTCGCGTCTATACTTCTAACTCTTAACTAACTTTTGTTGGGGCAACTTCACATTAGTTGCCAGACCAACTGCTTGCAGCAATTGAACTGTCATCCAGGTTAAATCGATTTCCCACCATTCCAGCCCGTGACGAGCTGAGTATTGAAAAGCATGATGGTTATTGTGCCAGCCTTCACCGAAAACTAATACGGCTACCCACCAGCAATTAGTCGATTGATCGCCAGAATCATAGCTTTGATAGCCAAATTTGTGAGTAGCGCTGTTCACCAACCAAGTGCAGTGGTAAACCCAGACAATGCGAACAAAAATTCCCCAAATAACAAATGGCCAGCCACCTAGAAGCAAAAGCAATACACCTAGAGCAACCTGGATCAAAATGAAATATTTTTCTAAAAACTGATAAACTGGGTCTTCGGCAATGTCTTTGGTGAAGCGAGGAACATCAGCGTGAGCCGGACAGTAGTGAATCAGCCAATCCATGTGGCTCCACCAGAAGCCTTTATTAGAATCATGGGGGTCGGCATCAGTATCAGAGTTTAAATGATGAATGCGATGTGTGCCGATCCACTCAATTGGCCCTCCTTGACATGAGAGCGTCCCAAAGAAAACCAGTAGATACTCTAGCCACTTGGGAGTTTGAAAACTGCGGTGGGTGACAAGGCGATGAAATCCTAGAGTCACGCCTAAACCACCAGTCACCCAGTACAGCAAGAAACCTACACCAACTGCCGTCCAGCTAAAGTTACCAGGAACAAAGGCAAATAAAGCGCCGATGTGCAGTCCAATGAAAAAAAGGGTATTGACCCAGTTAATTTGAGGTTTTGTTGAGGTAGCAATTGTCATGCAGTAACCTGAATTTGATTTTTCCAGCCTAGTCTGCGCGATCTTAAAATCCGCATATCTATAATTTTTTTGAAAGAGGAACTGATGAACAGCTTAGAACAGCTGCGGCAAGCAGAACAGGCACTATTAGAAATTTTTTCTGGAATTGACGCTCAGGTCAAGCATAATCTAAAACGAGTACTGGATGCTTTTCGTAATTACCGTGTTGGGGCACACCACTTCGCTGGTGTAAGTGGTTATGGTCATGATGATTTAGGACGAGAAACTTTAGATAAAGTTTTCGCCGAAGTTATGAGTGCCGAAGCGGCGGCGGTGCGAGTGCAGTTCGTTTCGGGAACTCATGCGATCGCTTGTGCTTTGTTTGGTGTTCTCCGTCCAGGAGATGAAATGTTAGCAGTGGTCGGTTCTCCCTACGATACGCTTGAAGAAGTCATTGGTTTACGGGGTCAAGGTCAAGGTTCCTTGATCGAGTTTGGCATAAATTACCGTCAATTAGAGCTAACCTCCCAAGGAACTATAGATTGGCAAGCTTTAACTACTAGTGTGGCCCAAAACACTCGTTTAGTCTTAATTCAGCGTTCTTGTGGCTATTCTTGGCGTCCTAGTTTGTCAATTACTGATATTGAAAAAATCGTCCACTTAGTCAAACAACAAAACCCAAACACTGTTTGCTTTGTAGATAACTGCTACGGCGAATTTATTGAAACCAGGGAACCTACATCTGTAGGTGCTGATTTAATCGCAGGGTCATTGATTAAAAATCCTGGTGGCACCATTGTCAGCGCTGGCGGTTATGTCGCCGGTCGCGCCGACTTAGTAGAAGCAGCCGCCTGTCGGCTCACTGCTCCCGGTATCGGTAGTTATGGTGGTGCGACTTTTGACCAAAATCGCCTGCTGTTTCAAGGACTATTTCTGGCTCCGCAAATGGTAGGAGAGGCGATCAAAGGAACTTATCTTACTGGTTATGTATTTGATAAACTCGGTTATCCAGTAAATCCTGCTCCTTTGGCTCCCCGTGGAGATGTAATTCAAGCAATTAAACTCGGTTCAGCCGAAAAGCTAATTGCTTTCTGTAAAGCCATACAACAGCATTCTCCGATCGGTTCCTATTTAGATCCTGTTCCAGATGATATGCCGGGGTATGAGAGCCAGGTGGTGATGGCTGGGGGGACATTTATTGAAGGGAGTACTTTGGAATTATCAGCAGATGGACCAATGCGTGAGCCGTATGTCGTTTATTGCCAGGGGGGGACTCATTGGACTCATGTGGCGATCGCACTCGAGGCTGCAATTAATGCAGTTGGCAGTATCGACAGACAGGAGAACGACGAATAATGAGCGATCGCCATACCACAACTGCTGCACGTCTCAATGTTTACATCCAAGGTCAAGGATTTCCAATTTTGGGTTTACATGGTCATCCTGGTACTGGTCGTAGTCTTTCTGTCTTTACGAATCATTTATCAAAACGCTACCAAACTTTTGCCCCCGATTTACGCGGATACGGCAAAAGTCGTTACAACGGCAATTTTGAGATGAATGACCATTTGATTGATTTAGAAGCGCTGCTAGACCGTTTGCAGATTGAAAAGTGCCTAATATTGGGCTGGTCACTTGGAGGTATTCTCGCAATGGAGATGGCATTACGTTTGCCAGAGCGGATTACTGGACTGATTTTAGTGGCGACAGCCGCAAAACCCCGTGGCAGTCATCCTCCTATCACTTGGCAAGATAATTTATATACTGGCGTTGCTGGCCTATTGAACTATATAAAACCGAGTTGGCAATGGAATATTGAAACTTTTGGTAAGCGATCGCTTTTCCGCTATTTAATTCAACAACATACATCTACTACTTACAACTACATCGCCAAGGAAGCAGTACCAGCTTATTTGCAAACCTCTCCTGCTGCTACTCGCGCCCTTTATGGTGCAATTCAATCAGGATACAATCGGCTTCTAGATTTACAACAAATACAATGTCCTAGTTTAGTACTTGCTGGCGAACAAGACCGCCACATTACATCTGATTCCAGCTTAGAAACTGCTCGACATCTTCCAAATTCTCAGTGGCAGTGCTATCCCAACACTGCCCATCTTTTTCCGTGGGAAGTTCCCCAGCAGGTGCTAAATGATATTGACCATTGGCTAGAAGTTCATCCGCAGGTAATTGGTAGTCAATAGTCAAAATTTTTGAAATATTTGGACTATTGACGAAGAAATGGAAATAGAAGATGTGTGACGCGAGCAGTGAAAAAGACTCAGTAACCCGGTAAAAGAATTTTTTGTGTCTCCGTATCTTTACATTCCCGCGTCAGAGTATCTTTTTCATTCTCTAGCCTAACTTAAATTTGACCGCCAAAGGCAGGCTTTACTTTGCGGTCAAATTTTTCCCCCAAGTCGTCAGCAATTGTTAAGGTATTAGGTTTGCAGCGCTTGACATTCATAATAATTCCCTGCGCTCCTTCGAGTTCTAAATCTTCTATGTATCCTTTGCTTGCTGATGTTGCATCAGAAGAATTTAGAAATGGCCCGAAATAATACGTGCAACGAGGATTCTGCGTCACAATCTCTACCCACCAAGCCAAGCCGATATAGTCGAATGTGTTAATTAACACTTCCTTGAGGTGATGCCAAATGGTTTTCATGATTTTCGCTAATTTATAAACGTCTACAGGGTGTTAAACGAGATGCTGCTTGATTATCTGTTACATTACTTTATACTCTCTTACTGATATTTTTTCAAAGAGGTTTTTTGTAATTTATCTAAGTGCAGCGTATTTAGCGATCGCTGGCGATAAATTTCATAAAGCGCCATACCCGCAGCTACAGAAGCATTCAAGCTGGGAGTCTTACCTTGTAGAGGAATCGATACTAAAAAATCACAGGAGCGTTGAGTTAACATACTCAGACCTTCACCTTCTGAGCCGATTACCAAAACGATTGGTCCGGTAAAATTGACTGTATGCAAAGGTTCGCTGCCACTTGCAGCAGTACCGTAAATCCAAAAGCCAGCTTCCTTTAATTCTTCTAAGGAACGGCTGAGGTTGACAACTCTCGCTACAGCAAAATTTTCTAAAGCCCCTGCTGCCACTTTTATAACAGTAGAAGTGATTCCAGATGCCCTTCTTTGAGGAATTACCAATCCTTGAGCGCCTATTGCTTCGGCAGTGCGGATAATTGCTCCCAAGTTGTGGGGATCGGTAATTCCGTCAGCCACAACAATTACAGCATCGGTTACAGATTTGCATTGCTCAATTAGATCGGGCAATTCGATGTAAGCGTAGGGAGCAACTTGTGCTGCCACACCTTGGTGATTAGCCCCATTGGTCAGATAGTCTAAACGCTTGGGTTCAACCTCATCAATAACTGTGCCATTTTCCTTTGCTTGCAAGAGAAAATGGTGAAAACTAGGATCGTACCGTAGACGGGTAGTAATCCAGAGACGATTGAGATTGCGCTGATTTTTCAATGCACTCAATACTGGATGACGACCGTAGATGAGATCGCTATCTTCTTCTATCGCTTGTGTAGATACAGATGCCTCAGAGAAGTTGCTATTTCGTTGTCGGGAATTCCCATAAATGGGGTTACTATCTATTTTCCTGGGATTGCGATTCGGATTAATAACAGATATATTGTTGCCATCTACTTTTCTGGGATTGCGAGTCGGATTAGTAACAGAGATGGGGTTGCTATCTATTTTTCTCGGTTTACGAGTTGGATTAGCAATAGAGACGGGGTTGCTATCTATTTTTCTCGGTTTACGAGTTGGATCACTAACAACACGCTTACCTTTAATTTTTACGGGTTGTCCCCGATTCGGTTCGCTAGAAGTCTTGACTTTTCTGGGTTTATCCTGCATTTTAGTTATGGATATAGCGTATAGTTGATCGTTGCGATTACCTCAATTTTTGGAATTTAATCTAGTGTTGTGGTTACTGCGAAATTGAGTTTTCACTCTTTTTCTTGATAAAGTATTTGCAACAGTTCGGTTAGACGTTGGTAATCGGTGATATATAAGTAGCCTATTAAAGTTTCTAGACTAGTTGCCTGTTGATAAATTTCGGGATTAAGTCGCTTAGGGCGTCCTGTTGCGGCGTTTCTACCCCGTCGGACAATTTCTAATTCGGTATCCCTGAGATGAGGAATTAGCGATCGCAAATGTAGCGCTTGTGTTTCTGCTCTTACCTGCTCCACTACCAGACGATGGTAAATTCCTGACCGCTGTAATGGCAGCAGATATAACATTCTAACATACAACTCATAAATTGCATCCCCCAAATATGCTAAAGCACTAGGAGAAATTTGTTGCACTTGTGAAAGGGAAATCTGTTGGAATGGATCTGTGGTTGCCAAGAGTGCTTGAGTCCAAGACAAACTCTGTTTGGGAGTTTCATCTTGTCCATCTAATAGCTCTTCCTCCTGTGACTTCACAAATAAATCATTCCTTGACGGGCTACATTTGGCAAGCATTCTTCGCAAAGACTGATTTTTTTGAAGTATGCCATGTTAGTATACCTAGCATAATCAATACTATCAAAATTACTTCCTAATTTCATCTTTTTGATTGAGAGTTGGCATTTTAAATTACCCTGATGTCAACATCTATAAATCAAATTTTGCCTACTTCTTGTGTTCTGTGCCTAAGATTGGGTAAAATTTTAGCATTAAATTCACCCTTTTACTTAGTAGCATTGCCATACTTACTGAGCAAACGACAACTTTTCACTATACAGCATCAAGTCAAATATATCTATAAACAAATCTGCTGGCTTTCTATTTCTGACAAATATCTTAGACTTGATTATTTATCCAATATTCTAGCCAAGGATTACATACCCAAAAATTGGGTGTCTATATCTTTAGTTATTACTCAATTTTAAACATAATAGCTTAACTGGCTTTATGCCTCTCCCACAAGGAGAGAGGTTTTCTGCCAGAAGTTTTAAAAATTAAGCTATCCGATATTGAATCTAGATAGCTAAATTTGTCTCTCAAATCGAGCAATCAAGACTACTTGACGTTTTCTAGAGCGTCTTCAACTGATTTTTGCAGGGAGAGAAACTTCTCTAGGCGAACAAGCTTGACCGTTTGAGTTACGCGGGCATTAGTAACAATTTGCAAAGTGCCTTCGGCAGTTTGAGCCTGCTTGGCTAGCTGCACCAGAGCACCCAAGCCAGAGCTATCAACAAAATCAATTTGTGAGAGATCCAAAATAATGTGCTTAGGACCCTCGTCTATCTTGCTGCCAAGTGTCTTGCGAAATGTCGGCTCAGAAAAAGCATCTAACAAACCTGTGAGGCGGAATAGCTGACAGTTATCCCGGACTTCACGAGTGCCTCTCAGGCTAACGGTTAGATTCAGTGGCTCAGCAATAATTCCCTCCTCATGAGTTTAAGTGAACGCTCAAGTATAGATGGTTTTTGAGCAAATTGTCTACAATCTGTTGGGATAGGGGATTGAGTATTGGGTATTGGAAAACTTTCCCCCAGTCCTTAGTCTTTGATCCCCCATTTGCATTTTGCTATTTTTATTTAATCTCAGATGCGACAACTTGACTCTTGCTTTTTGCTCCGATTCCAAATTAAAAATGCATAGTTCAAAAAGAAATTTTTCATTTTGAATTTTTTATTTTTAATTTTGAATTCCCTAAAGAGGTTAGACGTGCTGTTCGCATGGCTTGAACAAACTGTTCAAACAAGTAATCAGCATCGTGGGGACCAGGACTGGCTTCTGGGTGATACTGTACGGAGAACACAGGTAGAGATTTGTGACGTACCCCGGCAACGGTGCGATCATTTAAGTTTAGGTGGCTGATTTCCACTACTGCCGTAGGTAAAGAATCTGGATCGATAGCAAAACTATGGTTTTGGCTGGTAATTTCTACCCGTTGTTGTAAACCCGCAGGCTGATTCAAACCACGATGACCAAATTTGAGTTTATAAGTTTCTGCCCCTAATGCATGACCTAAAATTTGGTGTCCCATACAAATACCAAAGATGGGTTTTTCACTTAACAGGAGTGCTTTGGCAGTTGCAATCCCTTCAGTGACAGCAGCAGGGTCGCCAGGCCCATTAGAAAGAAACACACCATCTGGATTGTATTTGAGAATTTCCTCTGGTGGTGTATCAGCGGGTACAACAATTACCCGGCAACCATGACTTACTAAGCGACGTAAGATATTACGTTTTACACCAAAGTCAAGGGCAACAACGGTAAAGACTGTCCCAAGATTTTCCGCAGTTTCAGAGTTGAATTCCCAAGCTGGAATTGTGGGATCAGACCATTCATAAGCCGTTGAGGTGGTGACTTCACGAACCAGATTCAATCCTGCCATGTTGGGGGCTGCCTGTACCTGTTCTAACAATTCCGCTTCATCAAGAATAGTTGTAGAAATGCCACCGTTCATCGCTCCGAACATCCGAATTTTGCGGGTGAGGGCGCGGGTATCAATACCGTAAATTCCTGGTATCTGGTTTTGTTTGAGGTAGTCAGGTAAAGATTGTGTCGATCGCCAGTTACTTGGACGGTGACAAATATTCCGGGCGATCGCACCCCGCACTTGGGGCCCATCTGATTCTTCATCTTCCAGATTGACGCCAGTATTCCCTAATTCAGGATAAGTAAAGATCACTATCTGACCGCGGTAACTAGGGTCAGTCAAGACTTCTTGATAGCCTGTCATGCCAGTGTTGAACACCACTTCTCCGATCGCGGTTCCCGTCGCACCGAAAGACCAACCGCGATAAGTGGTTCCATCTGCTAGGACAAGTAAAGCTGGTATTGAGTCAGTCAGGGGCATAGTAGATTGGGCAGTGGGCAGTGGGCAGTGGGCATTAGGCATTGGGCATACTCTTTCTTATTCCCCATTCCTTATTACCCAATACTGCGATTGTTAATTATCTCATAAGTTGAGCAATTGGGAGTTTTAAAGATAGTTAATTAAAATTAAAAGAGATTAAAGTAGCGGGAGTGGATTTGGCAAAGCTTGGGCAGTTAAAATTAATTATGCTTCAGTCTTTTTTATCCCGTGCAAACCTAATTTTTGTATCAACAACTCTAGCGGTTTTGTGCGTTGCCTGTGGTGAAAACAAACTAAACACCGCTACTAATGGTGATGAGCAACCTACGCCAATTGGGGATCTAGCACCAGTCAAGCCTAGTGTTGAACCTGTAAGACCAGCAGCTACCCCAGAAGCACAGCCGCTAGTAGATCCATTTGAAAGTGAACCAAGTCTTTTTGAGATGGGACGAGACAAAGCTGTTGGCGCTTGGAGTATCAGCCAATCGGCTCAATCTCCAGATGATTGGAATTTGGTAGCGAGTCAGTACCAGGAAGCGATCGCGCTGATGCAAAAAGTACGGCGACAAAGCCCAGAATTTGCGATCGCTCAAACCAAAATCACGGAATATCGCCGCCAAGTTAAATATGCCCAACAGCAAGCTAATCCTCGCCCTGTTGCAGTTAAAGCACCTCATAAAGTAGTAGTTGTTGTTCCCCACAGAGAAACTATACCAAAGTTTACCTTACCTCCACGAGAAACAAAACCGTTATCACCAGAGCCAGGTTTGCCGTCATCAGCAGTGGTAATTCCCGATGAAGCAGTATTTACAGCCCCAATAAAAAGGCGAATTGGCGGTACGCCGATTGTGGAAGTCACCTTCAATGGCCAGCAGCAATTTGAGATGATTGTCGATACGGGAGCGAGTGGTACTGTGATCACCCAAGAGATGGCCGATGCTTTGGGAATCGTCACAATAGGAAAAGCTAAGGCAAACACCGCAAGTTCCAGAGCTGTAGAATTTCCTGTGGGCTATGTTAATTCGATGGCAGTTGGTGGGGTAATAGTGAAAAAAATACCAGTAGCGATCGCAGGTGCGGAACTAGAAACTGGACTTTTAGGACATGACTTTTTTGGTAACTACGATGTCACTATCAAACGTAATGTGGTAGAGTTTCGCCCGCAATTGCGATCGCAAATTAATTCCCCAGAAACTCAACTAACTGCTCCAACTTCGTCCAAGCTGCCCCGCTTTGTAGGATATCCTTAGCGATTTTAATACCTTCGGCGTGATCGAGGAAGGCGATCGTACCCGCTACTTGCAGTGCCAACGACGCATTTAAAGCTACGGCGTCCTGTTGTGCCTGAGTTCCCTTACCTTGGAGTACAGCCTTGAGAATCACCGCATTCTCTTGGACATCTCCACCCCGAAGCATACCTATGGGAGCAGGCGTTAAATCCAAATGTAGGGGATTAATGGTAGTTAACTGCACTTCTCCATCTGATAACACGGCTAAGTCAGTTTCATCTCCCAACCCCGCCTCATCAAGTTTTTCTCGCCCGTGCAGCACGATTGCCTTTTCCTTACCCAAATTCTGTAAAGCTTCGGCAACAGTTGCCAAAAGCTTAGGAGTAAATAAGCCCACTACCTGCCCAGTTGGACGCAAGGGATTTACTAACGGCCCGAGCAAATTAAAAATTGTTCGCACTTTCAAAGTCCGCCGTAATGACGCAACCGCCTTGAGTGCTGGATGCCAGCCAGGGGCAAACAAGAAAGTGATCCCGACTTCTTGTAGTGCAGCTTGCACCTTTTCACTAGAAGCACTTAAGTTTACACCCAAGGCTTCCAATACATCTGCACTTCCCGTAAGACTTGATGCGGAACGATTGCCATGTTTAGCGACGGGTACGCCAGATGCAGCAGCAACAAATGCAACTGCTGTAGAAATATTAAAGGTTGATGACCCATCTCCACCAGTGCCGCAGGTATCAATTAAGGGGATTGGGGATTGGGGATTAGGGATTGGGGATTGGGTAGATTCTTGCCCAGTCCCCAGTCCCAAGTCCCCAGTCCCCAGTTTTGATTGAGATTGTAATACTTCAGCCATGCCGGTCAACTCGTCGGCAGAAATGCCTCTAAAGTTCAGCGCTGTTAATATAGCCCCTGATAATTCTGGGGGAACCGCTTCACTGAGCCAACCTTGCATCAATTCAGCAGCTTGAGTACGGGATAAAGATTGGCCATCTATTAATTGTTGCAACAGAATATACCAGCTAACAGAGGATTCTTGAGCAGGGATTGGGGAAGTTGTCATAGCTAAGATTTGTGGTGTTGTAGGGTGTAGCTACGTTGAAAAGCATGGGAGCTATCCTACCGGAAAATTGGTAGTTATCAAAGTTAGCTTAAAAGATCAAGGCTTAACTGCAAAGCTGGATTAAAAAGGTTTTGATTTTGAACTTGTTTCTTCAAATAAAGTTGAACTTCCTAATTAGTAATGAATAACTCTTTTCCTTTAGCCGCACCACTCTGCTTATAGTTATTCATGCCATACTGCAATTCCCATGCTGAGATATTAGCCCATTGAAAATTTTCTCTAATTTGCGGTGAGTCATCGTAGGTAATTAGCCAGCGATAGTGGCATTGTTGCAAAAGTTCAGCAAATCTCTGATGTTGAAAACAAGTGTGCAAGTCACCATCTTTACCGTATAGCTTTGATTTAGTAGCACTATAATATGGCGGATCTAAAAATAAAAATACATCTTCTCCTTCTATTTTTAATAGGTGGCTGTAATCCAAATTAGTAATTTGCACATTTCTATCCAAAATATATTCTAATTTTTTTAATCTTTCTATTGAAGAATCAGTAAATCTTTTATGGAAAGCTTCTTGGGAAAAACCACCTGATTCTACAGTTCCACTAAAAGTAATTCTATTAAGGACGAAAAAACGAACGGCTCTTTCTAAATCAGATAATTTATTGACATTTACACTGGTCAATTCTAAAAACAATAATTTGCCATCTGTATACTTTACTTTAATATGGTGAATTTCTTTAACTAACTGAGCTATATCAGATTGGGCAAATTTCCAAAATAAGAAGAGTTCGCGGTTTAAATCGTTAATCCAAATTTTGAGAGCGGGAAACTTTTGTCTTAAATAAATGAATACAGAACCACCACCCACAAAAGGTTCTCGAAATTCCGAAAAGCTCTCTGGTAAATATTCAACTATTTGATTTATTGCTTTCGACTTACCACCAGGATATCGGAGAGGACTTTTGAGCATAAAAGTAATTTTTATGGCTTAAAATATATTTAATTATTCAAATATTGTACAGTTACTTTTTATTTATCGCTGTGCCAAATTAATATCATCCAGGGTATGAAGCTTGAACTCTTTAGCTAGCGATCGCAAACCGTCCAAGATGATATTATGTGCCCGTAATATCTCTTGCTGAATTTTATCTAGAGTTTATGTTGCATTTTTGTAAAAGTCTGTTACATTACTTTACAGGCAGTGATAACTGTTACAACATAAAAGCTCGGAGTGTTATTTATGGCAAACGTTAAGAAGACTACACCTTCGGTTTCAGAAGATCCTAATGCTTTGCGCTGGGGCTTCACTCCTCAGAGCGAAAACTGGAACGGTCGTTTTGCAATGATTGGTTTTTTATCTGCTGTTCTACTTGAAGTGTTTTCTGGTCAAGGAATTTTACACTTTTGGGGCATCCTTTAGATTTAAACGTTTTTACCTTCGTTAGATTATGAGGCAAGGCGGGGATTAGTAAAATTGTCTGCCTTGCTTTGTAATCTCAAGAATTAAAAAACTTGCCAGCAACTACCTTGATGAACGAAATATTACACGACCTGGAGATTCTTCTTGATTAATTCGCGCATATACTCGAAGACAAGTTAAGACTTCGCCAGGAATACCACCACAGTCTAGTTGTAAATCATCCTTAGATACAGCACAGATATCTGCATAAAGTCCCGATAATTGCCGAATTCGCACTTCATTACCTGCATTAATTGCTTCATCAGCAACTTTCTTTAAAATGCGCCGTGATTCATGTTGTAGCTTTCCCCACCAAGAATATCGTTCAGCTGGTGGTACGAATACTAGGGAATGTATTGCTTCGTCTATATCAATCCAGACACGGAGAATTGATAGGGGATCGGTATTTTTCTCAGCTTTTTGGGTACGTTGGAAGCGATCGCTTAAAGCATTAATATATTGATCGCGCTGTTCTGGTTTGGAGTGCAAGGAAATAACATCGAAGCTAAAAACGCTCTTTAAAGCATGATGTAAATCTGGGTCTATTTCGATAAAATTCATATATAAAAATAGGAATGCCGCTGGTAAATCAGATATATTACCTTGAGTAACTAAAGGATTTGAAAGTGGTTGTTGATACAAACTTAATCCCTGAGTTTGAACAGTACCACTAAGACCAGGGTAAATAATTTCGTCGCGGATAAAGGGAAGTTGATAAAGGTTAGAATTATCTGCGATCGCACCAACTTCTTGAGCTAAATCTAAGGTGCGCTGTCGCCAAGTTGCAGCTAAATCTTCTGGGACTCGTAGCAGTTTACGTTGAATTTCATTCCATAAATCTGAATCTGTTTGGCTTTGCAGTTGGGAATTACCCAAATAATAACTGAGTTCTGTGTCAGAATCAAAAGCTTCTCGGAGGTGACTTAGTTTTAACTCATCTGGCGCATCTTCCCAATCAGTATTTTGCTGTAGCAGTGCAGGTTGCAACAGGCTATGAAGTTCTTGCAGCACCTCATCACATATTTTAGATCCTGGATCTAGTGGTAATTCTGTGTGAGCCTGATTCAATGTAGCCTCTAGTCCATACAAACTAAACCGCAGTAATTGGGCTAACTCTGAGTTTTCTATCTCTAATAATTGACGCAAGTACTGCATAAATATCACCTCCAAATATTACCTGTATGTGATTCGTAGCAAATTAAGCTTGGCAAACCTCTGCGCCCCTTTTTGTTTAAAAATATTAATTTTTTCAACGCAGAGGAAGGCAAAGGTTTAATGTATGCCGCAAAAGGGATCGCGTTCTTTATCAACTTCATTAGGTTGTAACTCTAATTCAGCACGATAAACGCATCCTTCCTCTTTTAAGGATTCTTGATTTTGTGATGTCCAGTAAGGCACTTCGCCAGCGTGCATCCTTAAAATACCTTGATCGTCGAGAGTTACACGATATTGGCAAGGGTAATCTGTAGTTACATCTGGTTTGCTGAGTGCGCCAATTCTGATCCATTTTTTGCTGTTTGTTTCAGCATCTGTTTGATAAACATAGAAAGTGTGCTGTCCAGTTTGGGGAAATGGAGGTAAAGGATTACTAATTAATCCAATTCCTGGTTGCGTCACCCCATCGCGCAAATAGTGAAATTTATGAAACGTTTTACTACCATCATTTCCGACTTCAAATACAAGATGATAAGCATCTGGTTGATCGACAGTTGCTGACTCAATCACATTGACGGCAATATCACCATCATTTAAGTCTTTATTGAAGCGTTCTACAGCAATATTCCAGTTTAATTTTCCATCAGCAAATAGCGCAGAAGTTTCTGAAACTACCGATTCTAAATCAATGCCAGAAATGTCAATTAAATAATGGGGATTTCCTTGACAAAGCAATACGTTAAATTCGAGGGTTTGGTCAATCTCAAACTGAATTTTGATTTTCTTCAGAAATTCTACTTCTGGTATTTCCAGTTGATTCATCAGATTTTTACCGTCAAAGCTTCCCCAAAGTCGTAAATCTCCTTCTTCGTAATCCTGACGGTAGATAATATTAGTTAATTGTATGCCTTGCCAATGAGTACGAACTTTTGCAACAGTTTCCCAAGGTGCAAGTTGATAGAGTTCTTGTCCAGCTTTGAATATAGTTAGTAAATCGTTACTTTGGGTTTTGCGTTTGAAATTGCAGGGCAAATAATAAAACAGGTTTTTGACATCAATTTCTAGCTGATTGGCTCCCTTACGCAGCAAGCTTTTAGACTCTTCTGGATCGAATCTCAATCTTCGTAACTTTTCGGCATAGCAAGCACCAGCAGAGGTTGCTAGCTTGGTAAATTCCAACACAAAGGTAATTCGTTCTGGATTCCAGACAAAATATGGAGATTTACTAAATTCTTGATAAATTTGGCGCTGTACTATGTCCAAATTACAAGTTTTACCAGACAAAATTAAC
This sequence comes from Nostoc sp., assembly GCF_036917575.1. Taxonomy (GTDB): domain Bacteria; phylum Cyanobacteriota; class Cyanobacteriia; order Cyanobacteriales; family Nostocaceae; genus Nostoc. Next base: position 231,428 of record NZ_JBALDC010000045.1, read on the forward strand.
CAATCAACTTTTTGGGAATTCCAACAATCTTTGGTGAGATCATCACGACGCAAACGACTTTCCATTAATCCTTTGGCAATCCCGATCGCTTCTTTAATTCCCGAAGCGGCGGCTCGTTCAAATTGCTGGTTATCTAAGGTGACGCAGATATTATTTGGATCTTTAACTTGCAATTTAACGGCACTTTGGGTGAGCAATTCAGAAATTTGCTGCTCAGAAAGTGTGAAGATTAATAAAGAATTGTCGGCTGTTGGTTGCCCAAGTTTCAGTTTAGCGGCTTCTGCATAATCCCAGAGAATATAAAAAGATTGCAGACGTTGAGGTGATTGTTGCCAACGACTAGGCAATATTTTTTCAGCTGTGTCAAGAGCATCTTTGTAAGCAATATCGCCTTCTGGATTCTCTCTATCCAGACATTTTAAAAGACTGCCAGTTTTGAATTTACCTTGTTCTAAGAAACGCTCATTTAATTCAGAGTTAATTAAATCTTCTAGCTTTTCGCTTTCTAAATCACCGATTGTTACTGCTGTCAACAAAAAGTCTGCGATCGCAACTTTTAATAATCTAAAGATTCGCAGTGTAATTAACTCACCACCTAATTGTAAATGACCAGATGAACCTAATAGTTTGGGAGTGAGTTTATAATAACGTCCTCCTAAACCTCTGTCTTCATAATCGGCAAAAGCTGGGGTTTTATCTTCCAAAGTTAGTTCAATTAAAGCTAAATCTGTAGTTCCGCCGCCAATATCCAAGACGAGGACATTTTGTGACCATTTGTTTCCTACTTGGCGACAACGGGTTTTGAATGACTCAATCCCAATGTTGAGATTACCGCCAAATTCTCGCCATAAAAAGAATATTGCTACAGAAACGGCTTCATCATAAGCAGTTTGTACATCATCGATCCCCAACTGCTCAACTAATTCCTTAACTTCTTTGCGAACAACTGGTGGGGCGACTGTTGGGTAAGTGACAACTGCTGTTAAAAAATCTCCTTCAGAAAATCTGCGTCGTGCGTGTTGGCGGTAGTCTTCAGTTAACTCGATTAAATGCGCCCAAGCAGATTGGATTAGTTGGTTAGCGGTGATTGTTTCTTCTTCACCATCTAAAACAACTGAAAACGATCGCTCTTGACCAAAATAGCGTTTGGGTGAATGGTGAAATCTGCTGATAATTTCCTTTAAAGAACCGCTTGTACCTTGAGCAATCGCTTTTTTTCGGTTATCTCTAGCTTCCCTTCCCATCCGCAGTTTTAAATCCTCTAAGTGCGAAATTTCCGACTCGCTGGGAATTTCCGTATCGCGGCGATCGATATCCAGCACAACTGGGATCAGATTTTGCGACTCTAGGGTAGGGACGCGGAACACCTCATGATAAATTTGGTAAAGTTTTTTGCTGACAGCCCGGCGGAATCTCTCGCTGTTTCCTAAAGAAAGTTCAATTTGGCGAATTGCTTCTAAAAATCGCTCTTTATTATCACTTTCAAATACTTCACTCAATTGGCTGGGTTCTATCTCCAGGTTTTTGCTAATTTCTACAATGAACTTTTCCCAATCATCAGCGCTGACATCTGGTAAAGCGACTGAGGCGGGAGAACTTAACCATTGTGATAAGCGATCGCGCAACCGTATTTCTTGTTCTTTTGGTAAAATTTCGGCGATTGGTATTTCAATTGGATCAAAAAGTGTCACTGTCGAATTTGACGTACCAAAATCTAAAGCAAACCATCCTGGAAATCTTTTTTGTTGTTTCTCATTTGGTTCTTGTTCGCTATATTTGTTGAGTTGAAAAGGGTTCATTAAAGTATCACTTTTTGTTGTTTGTTTTAGCTGGCTAAAAACTGTAACTTGGTATTATAAAATTACAAATTTAGAGAACCCTTATGGTAAAGACATTTCGTCTTTGGTCTTGTACCACTGATTCTCTTTAGCACTAGCTTTTTTATTTGATGCGATATTTACGGCTGGCTTTACCTACGCTTTTATATAAAAAGGATGTAAATATAGTCCAAACTAGGCATGATAGGCATTGCTATAAAAATTACCGCAATTACTGAGTTGATGTTGAAGATTCTTGCTCAGTTGCAAGTCTTACTTGTTCGATTTGTTTGATAGTTAAATCAAGTAACTGGGCAACCTCTTCTATAGAAATACCATAAGCTAAGAACCGAGGTGTAAGTTCAAGTTTTGCTTGTTCTCGTCCTTTTTCTCGTATTTCTTATAGTGCTTGTTTTAGTCCTTCTTCTTTAGCTTCTTGATAAACCCTAGTTTCTTGTAACTTAATTTCAAGCATCGCCTCTGCCTCTTCACTATTTAAGTTTGCAAATTTATAACCAGTAATTGTTGTGATTACTCAGCTGCAAGCCTTACTTGTTCAATGGTTAAATTAAGTAATTGGGCAACATCTCCCATCGACATACCACTAGTTAATAACTGAGGTACAAGTTCAAGTTTTGCTAGTTCTCGTCCTTGTTGTAGTCCTTGTTGTAGTCCCTGCTGTAATCCCTGCTGTAATCCTAGTTCTAGTCCCTCTTGTTTAGCTTCTTGATAAACCCTAGTTTCTTCTAATTTAACTCCCAACATTGCCTCTACCTCTTCACGACTTAAGTTTGCAAATTTATAAACAGCGATTGTTGTGATTACATCTATTATCTCTTTCTTAGCCAAGACAGTTATCTGTTCTTGTTGCACCCGCTCAATTAAACGTTTCGCTTCTTGCACCATTTGAGTCTCTGAGGCTATAGTCAACTGCATCAAACTGATACCTATTCTTTGCTCATCAGGACTACCTAACTCATCTAGATAAATTCGTTGTACTTGAGAACTGTTCAGTAACGATCTGTGAATAGTGGTGTTTTTCGGTTCCAAGCTGCGAGATTGTAAAATAATTACTCCGTACCAGTCATCGTAAAGCGACGGGTTACGATACATATACAGCATGGATTCGGAAAAAAAGCGATGGTACAGTAACTCATCTCTTTGAAATTGTACCTCAGCAAAAAAGATCGTCTGAGATGTTGCATTCGGTGGAGGTAAAAATACCCCATCAATCCGAAATGTTGGTTCTTTAACTTCAACTGATTCAAAGCGATAGCTAGCAGCTTCTACTGGTGGCTGTTCTACTAACTCAAAAAATAATCCTGGGACACGCTTAAAAATTGTATAGAAAATTGCATCACGTCTCACAAATACATCCTTATATTCCTACTTGATTGCAATCAGTCATTTTGTAAATTGGCTGATTTCAAATCAATCTGAGTGAGAAACTGCGGCGATTTCTGAAATAATCTGTAACCAAGTAGGAATTTGAATCTCAGATGGCAATTCTCCAGCTGCAAAATATCTTAGCAAAGTTTCTTTTTTTGAAAGGTTTTGTAGACTTGGAATAATTTGATCCAAAATGCCTTCTAATTCGGAATTAATTTGCTGATTAACTTCGCTAACATACTGCACAAGATGCAAGCTGGCACTAGCAGTAATTTCATCTCGCAGTCGCAGTACTAAAAGTTGGTGATTGCTCGCTCTGGGTAAGCCTTGGCTTTTCTCTGGTGCCCAATCAAAGATTTGACCAACGTTGTGTTTATCGTCTTGACGTGCTAAAGGAAAGATAATTTCGGGTGCAACAGTTTTTTCTTTACTACTGATTTCAGCGATAATTGCTTCTTTCCATTCGTTAGGCTCACATCCTAGTAATAATTTGTAAAAGAGATCCGCATCTTCAAAACCAAATTTTTCTTCGATTTCTTGTTCCATTTCTGGGTGGAAAAATGCCTGTAATTGTTCGCGTTCTGGGGCAATATAATTCGATAATTGACTTAATAAATCTACCACTGCTTGCTGAATGCGATCGCGAGCGAAATCTTCTACTTCTTTAACGGTTTTCTCAAAGACTGGATAAAAATCATCACTCTTAGTTGGAAGGGAAGTATTTACGCGGTTTCCCCGAGCGAATAATTTTCCGGCTGCACCTTTAGATTCTGCTAGAGCGATCGCTCCATTATTAGCTTTGTTAAAGAGTAAAGTCCACTGGTTCCAATTAAGGATTCTAAAGGTAAGTTCGTCTTTTACTACATCGCTGACAACAATACCGCGTCGGTCTTTAAGTGGTTCTTTGCCAATATCTTTTTGGAAATTTCTGTAGATTTTATCTAAGCTTTCCACCAAAAAACGCAATTCGATAAAAGCGGGACTATCGCCTGTGGGGATGCCTTGCTCGTGAATTTCATCTATGATGTCTTTCAAGTGATCTTGTTGTTGACTCACCACATCAGCAGCTCTTTTAGTATCTTCATGCAGTTGCTTCAGACCATGAGTAGCTACGTGAGTTTGAATTAATTCCCGCAGCTTACTAAGTCCCCCATCTTGAACAAAGTAACCCAACTGTCTGCCCAAATAGCTACGGGTATTAGATTCTAGTAGATGTTTACTTAATAGCTCCCATTTATCTTGTAGCCGTATAGACCGATCTAGATAATCAGGATAGTCCAAGTTAGCCAAAAACTCTGGCGATCCAGCTTTGACTGTAGTAGAACGTTTTGCCAATTCAGCCAATCCCAACAGTGGCGACAGTAAAACGATGCGGTCTTTTTGGGTTGTAAACGCTTGTGCGCCATCAATGGTAGTTTGCAGAACTTTGAGTTTTTGAAGAACCGTTTCTTCCTGCAAATATGAGCTATCTTCAATCAATTGATCGAGTTCTCTTTCGCCACCCTCGCTATCTAGAGGTAATTGATCGAAGCGACCCACACCGACGAGAATTAAATCTTTCAGGTCTTGTCCTGGTCGCTGCTGCTGCATCATGGTGAAGATTTTATTGGCGCGATCGCTCCCAGGAGATTTACCATTTAGCAATACCAAAATCGTCTGTACTTCTGCCAATTCTCGCAATGACAAAAAAGTATCCCTAGCCCCCGAATTAGCAGCCCCCAATCCCGGAAAGTCGATGAGAATAAATTTAGCTGCATCTGCAAAATCCCAAATTTCCCGTGAGATTTTCACATCGATATCTACGCGGCGGATCAGTGGAAAGCTGTTTTGTAATAACTTTGTTGGTAGCCTCTGGGGTGGACTCGGTAATCGGATATGCGCTGGAGGTAGATCCTCGAATTTCAAAGTTTGGATTGCCATTGGCTGTTCAACGAGCTGTAGCCCCTGACGAGCGGTGATAGCATCAATTTGGTAATGCCCACCACACATAACCTCTCCATAAGCTTGATAAGCCCGCAGGAATAATACCAACTCTCTCAGTAAATAACGTAGTTCTAAATTGTTACTCCTATTCCATGCTTCTTCACACCAGCTAATAATATCGTCGCCAGAATTGAGTTTCGATACTGGTATAGGAGGAAGCCCTGCTGCTGTTGTTCGTTTATTGGCTTCCCCTAGCATGAAGCGTAGACACTCATGTACTCCTTCATGAGAAAGATACTCTACTGTAAAGTTACTTAATTGAGTGGTTGCAAAATCGTTTTGCGGAATAATATGTATGGCGGTAACATTACCTGTAGTGGGGTTTTCACTGACTGGCAAAGCATCTGCATATCCAATTAAACTGCCTAAAAGTAAGGTTTTTCCACTACTAAATTCCCCCATTACCCCAATTTTCACAGGCGAAGTTGCCAGATCTACAGTTTTCTGGGCAGCCGATCGCAAACGAAGAAGACAGTCATCAAGACTAGCTGGAACCCAATCTTCTTGTTTAGAAGGGTACTGGGGCACAGAATCTATCTTTCGGAGGATGAATTCGCCGTACTCCTTAAAACGGCCTAGTTGATCTGGTTCCATAAAGTAGTTTCCGCCTAACATTAATTTCTGTGAGCTTTATAACATATAAAATGCAATTACCAGCCATTGTTGCAGCCAGTTGATATCACATTTAGCATTTCTCTCATTTACTTTGCGATTTTGCTATAGCAATCCTAAATCATTCATGAGATTTGCGAATTCTGTTTTTGTTCTCTTTTTCCTGGCCTACTTCTTTAAGAGATGCTGCGCGTACACTTAGTATCTCTTAGAGAGACAATTCCTCATCACCCAGATTTTTCATAACTCAGATAGAATTATTGCTATATAAGGCATTTTGACTAGTTAAGACAATTTAAAAAAATTAGGTTTTGCTGGGAAAAATAAAAAAGAATACATCCATCATCATCTAGGATTACAAATAAATAAAGTTGGTTTTTATACAATTAATTGGTTGAAAACTGCTGATTACAGATGTGGCGTTCAAACTCTTTTATACCCTTGATTTTAAGTCCTGTTAGATCCATCAGCCAGATTCTAATTCATGCTGAATTCTTCTTGATAAAAAATCAATATTTATTTGGGATGAAAATCTGGATTATTGTGAATTTATGATAAAGATGTAAACGCCTTGCAGAAAATCATAGAGTTCCTGTAAAGCTAAATCAGGTTTTTGAGCAATGTAATTACATAGCTAAGATGAATTTATCAGGAATTTCAAAAACCAACAAAGTCAAATAAGCTATTTGATATATATAGTTTGAATTTCAAAAAAATATTGAGGTTAATCTTAATGATAACTTCAGGTTTTTTTCAATTTATTTACAGGAAAAGAGGGATTACTGCATATATAAAAACAAATAAAGTATTAAGATAGTTAAGAGGTCGGTATAAACAAGATTATATCCATATATTAAGAAATTATATTTTTAGACTATCACCTTAATAATTTAGGCAGAGCAGGCAGGCAAAAGTGTTTTCTCAAAAGGTGCAGAACTACGTTAAAAAAATCATAGTTAAAGAGGATGAAAAAGTATTTTGTCAGCAGGCGGATATTACTCCTTTGATGATTTGGATGTCTGGATGCAATGCACTTTACTGTTACTTCAATTCTAATTGGCTAAAATTTACTGGAACACGTATAACAACAGCCGCGTTTGCACCAGAAGAGGAAATAGGCAATATTTGGACTGGTAGCGTCCATCCAGAAGATACACAGCGATGTGAAAATATATACTTGAGAGCATTTGCGACGCATGATTCCTTCCAGAGGCAATATCGCCTGCGTAGATCTGATGGCGAATATCGCTGGATTTTAGATACAGCCGCGCCACGATTTGCAGCAGATGGTAGCTTTGTCGGTTACATCGGTTATTGTGTCGATCTTACAGAAGTGCCGACAGTGATAAGTCATGGTTCCTTAACAGAAAGCTGCTTTCTATCTACAAATCCCTCTCGTCACTTACGTAAAATTACAGATATAGAACAGGCAACAGAATTAGCAAAAGCATTAGAGCAGCTGCAAGCTGAAATTATCAAACGTCAAGCAGTTGAAGCACAGTTACGCCAAAAAACATCAGAATTTGCAGCCATTTTGCAAGTGCTTCCTGATGTGTACTTTCGTCTTGCTGCTGATGGAAGTATTCTGGATTACAACCCAGGAAAGATGCCGATAGATATTCTACCAGGAGATTGTCAGGGCAAGAGTTTACGAGAATACTTACCAACTGCTGTAGACGATCGCTTCGACCAAGCAATAACTCAAGTACTTGAAACTCAATCTGAAGTCAGTTTTGAATATACCTTACCTTTATCACCAGAAAATAAGAATTTTGTAGCTAGGTTATTACCATTACCAGACCAGCAAATCATAGTTTTGATCCGCGACACCAGCGACAATATTCAAGCAGCCTTAATAGAAAATGATGCTAAGTTCCGCAGCATTGTGGAAAACGCCAATAATGTTATTTTTGCGCTGACACTTGAAGGGACATTTTCCTACATTTCTCCTAACTGGACTGAGATTCTTGGGCATGAGGTTGCAGAGGTTGAAGGTAAGTCTTTTATTCCGTTTATACACCCTGATGATGTGCATATCTGTGCCGATTATTTTCAAAGAATTTTAACAACAAGCGAAAAACAAAAAGCAATTGAATATCGAATTAAATACAAAAATGGTAGTTGGCGATGGCATACAAGCAATTCATCTGCGATTAAAGACGCTAATGGCAATATTTTGTACTTTGTTGGTATTTGCTATGACACCACTGAGCGTAAAGAAGCAGAAGTCGCTCTAGCAGAACGAGCGCGTTTAGCAAATTTTCGTGCCGAATGTAGACGCGGCGTTGACTCAAAGTGACAGCTTACAGAATATGATGCGTCGATGCACTGACGCCTTAGTTGAACATATTGATGCAGCCTTTGCTCGCATCTGGACGCTGAACAAACAAGACAACGTATTGGAGTTACAAGTCAGTTCTGGGATGTACACCCATATTAATGGGCCTCATAAATGTGTGCCAGTTGGTCAATTTAAAATTGGTTTGATTGCCGAAGAGGGCAAAGCCCACTTAACTAATTCTGTGCAGACAGATCCTCGCGTAGGTAACAAAGAGTGGGCACAGCGAGAAGGTATGGTTGCCTTCGCTGGCTATCCTTTGATTGTTGAAGATGAAACTGTGGGGGTGATAGCCATGTTTGCCCGCCAAACAGTGACAGAATCAACTTTCACAGCATTGGAATTTGCCGCCCAAGAGATTGCTATTGGTATCAAGCGCAAACAAGCAGAAATTGCACTCAGAGAAAGCGCCCAACGAGAAGCACTCCTCAATCGTCTTTCTAATCAGATTCGAGCTTCTTTGGATCTCAATTACATTGTGGAAACCGCAGTGCAGGAGATTCATAACTTATTCCAAATCGATCGCTGCGTCTTCTTTTGGTATAGGCAAGACGCTGATGTACCCTACTGGGAAAGAGTATATGAGGCGAAAAGTTCCTTTTTACACTGTCTACTTAATCAACAAGAAGCAACTAATGGAGAAATCGAACTAATCGCAGCCAAAACCTTGAACGGAGAAATCATCCGCATTGATAATGTCAAGACTGTGGGCGATTCCATAGCACAGCAGTTTTTGCAGAATTTTGGTTTCACTGCATTTATGTCGTTGCCCGTACACACCCAATCAGGCGAAATTGGTGCATTTAGCTGTGGTTATTCTAATGGCTTTCGTTCTTGGCAGAATAACGAAGTAGAATTACTACAAGCAGTTACAGTTCAACTTGCGATCGCCATTGACCAAGCTAAACTTTACACCCAAAGTCGCATCACCGCCCAAACTGCTCAAGACAAAGCCCAGCAACTAGAAGCAGCACTCCTAGAACTTCAACAAACTCAAATGCAACTGATTCAAACTGAAAAAATGTCCAGTTTAGGACAATTGGTTGCAGGTATTGCCCACGAAATCAATAATCCCGTCAATTTTATCTACGGCAATATTAGCCACGCCCGTGAATATACTAAGGATTTGCTGCACTTAGTAGAACTTTATCAACAGAGTTACAGCCCACCAACACCAGAGATCGATCAACAAATCAATACCATTGATTTAGACTTTCTCAAGCAAGATTTACCCAAAATTCTAGAGTCTATGAAGATGGGATCTGAACGCATTCGGCAGATTGTCCTATCTTTACGCAATTTTTCTCGCCTTGATGAAGACGGTACAAAAGCAGTGAATATTCATGAAGGTATGGATAGCACTTTGCTGCTATTGCAAAATCGCCTAAAAGCGAAACCGGGACATCCCGAAATCCAAGTAATCCGCGACTACGGCAACCTACCACCAGTAGTGTGTCACGCTGGACAGATGAATCAGGTGTTTATGAATTTGTTAACAAATGCGATCGATGTTTTAGAAGAGGAAACGGGGACTGGGGAAAAGTTTTCCAAATACCTAATACCCAATACCCAATGCCCCATACCCACAATTCGCATTCGCAGCCTCATTCAAGAAGACCATGTAATCATTAGAATTGCTGACAATGGCCCAGGCATGACTAAGGAAGTGCGCAAACGCATATTTGACCCCTTCTTCACTACAAAACCTGTGGGTAAGGGCACGGGTATGGGATTATCAATTAGCTACCAAATTGTAGTCCAAAAACACGATGGAAAGATCCAGTGTATTTCAGCACCAGGAGAAGGCACCGAGTTTGTTGTGATGATTCCACTAAAGCAAGAACCCTCAACCTAGATATCAAACAATAGAGATGTGAAGTAGAAACGTAGCACTGCTACATCTTTATAGGGGTTCTAGATAACGCATATTTAATTTCTGGAGATATATAATTTTAATCTAAACTTAATCAAAAATTAACCTAATAGTTGTTAACTGAGATCAACTCACTTTTTGCTGCAACATTTGAACCCCCTCAATAACCTAAAACCTACAGGAATTAGGGGGATTATTTCTTCTAGTATAGGGAATTAGGTTTAGAAAACGTTGTAATGGTGGTACTAGCTTTGCGTAGGCGTAGCCCAACCCAGAGGATGTACACAACGAGCTACACCTACGCACCTTATAAAAAAATCCCTGAGTATAAATAAAATAGAAGGCTGGGATGATACAACCGCAAAGTCAAAATAGTATCACCTACACACGCGTTATCCATTTAAGTCATGTAATTGACGTAGATATTCCCCAATGGTCTGGAGATCCCACAGTAGAATTTGAAACTGTGGCTGAACTAAATAATGATGGCTATTACCTGCGGCGTTTCTCTTTGGGGGAACATAGCGCTACCCATATCAACGCCCCTAACAGTTTTCATAGTTATGCTTTGGGAATTGACCAATACCCAGCCCAGTCTTTGGTTGTACCTGCCGTGGTCATAAATGTTTGTCAAGCTACAGCAGTTAATCCTGATTATGCCCTGACTATGGCTGATGTTTTAGCTTGGGAAGCAGAAAACGGTGATATTTCTCCTGGTTGCGTAGTTATACTGAATACTGGTTGGCAAAAAAAGTGGTTCGATAAAAGTGCATTCCTCAATCATGATGCTCAAGGGATTCCCCACTTTCCTGGATTTGGTAGCGAAGCGACTCAATTTTTACTGGATGAACGGCAAATAGTTGGGGTAGGAATTGATACTCATGGTGTAGACCCCGGACAGGATAATAGTTTTACGATTAACCGCTTAGTTTTAGAACAGCCGCGCATTGTGTTAGAGAATCTGACAAATTTGGATCAACTGCCACCGAAAGGTACTACTCTAGCGATCGCAGTTCTTAGATTACGTGGTGGTTCTGGTTCTCCTGTGGGAGTATTGGCGTTCGTGCCTTAATTTTTATATCGATATTTGCTGATTGCGTCAATTTCCTAAACTTGAGGATAACCTAGAAAGCAAATCTTAATATACAAGTTTCAGTGGATCATCGGAGATTTTCAAAATGACAACTCCGCTATCTTGCCGCAATTATATAGATGGCCAATGGTTGAGTGCTATAGAGGAAGCAACTTTAGAAAGTCGCAACCCTGCGAACAAAACCGAAGTCGTTGCCACATTTCCCCGTTCTCAAGTTAAAGATGTAGATACAGCAGTAGCCGCCGCCCGTAAAGCCTACCAAAGTTGGCGCAAAGTCCCAGCTCCAGCGAGGGCAGAATACATCTTTCGCGTTGGGGAAATATTACTTCAGCATAAAGAAGAACTTGCCCAATTAATCAGTCGGGAAATGGGTAAACCCTTGACGGAAGGTAGGGGAGATGTCCAAGAAGGAATTGACTGTGCCTTTTATAGTGCTGGCGAAGGAAGGCGACTATTTGGGCAAACCACACCCTCAGAAATGTCCAATAAATTCGCCATGACTGTGCGGATGCCCATAGGAGTCTGTGCCTTAATTACTCCTTGGAATTTCCCGATGGCAATTCCTTGCTGGAAAGCTATGCCAGCCTTGGTTTGTGGCAATACAGTCATCCTCAAACCCGCAGAAGATACTTCCGCCTGTGCAACTAAATTGATTGAAATTTTTCAACAAGCAGGTTTACCACCAGGAGTAATTAACTTAGTGCATGGTGTGGGAGAAGAGGCGGGAAAAGCTTTAGTTGAGCATCCCAATGTTGATTTAGTATCGTTTACCGGTTCTTCAGAAACGGGTGCTTTTGTCGGCGCGACTTGTGGACGCACTCACAAGCGTGTATGTTTGGAAATGGGTGGTAAAAATGCTCAAGTGGTGATGGAAGATGCCGATTTAGAACTTGCCCTTGATGGTGCAGTATGGGGAGCTTTTGGCACAACTGGGCAACGATGTACGGCCACTAGTCGGCTGATTTTGCATCGTGATATCAAAGAAAAATTTACCGCTATGCTTTATGAGCGTACCAGTAAGTTACGCTTGGGTGCTGGCACTGACCCAAATACAGATATTGGCCCGATAGTCAATGAAAAGCAACTCCAACAAGTGAGAAAGTATTTGGATATCGCTCGTGAAGAAGGAGCAAAGGTTTTAATTGGTGGAGAAATTGCCAGTGAAGGCTCATTGAAAAACGGTTACTTCTTTCAACCAACTATTTTAGATGATGTAACTCCTGATATGCGCGTTGCTCGTGAAGAGATATTTGGGCCAGTAGTGGCATTAATTGAGGTTAGCTCCTTTGAGGATGCGATCGCAATTCTCAACGATAGCAATTATGGTCTTTCTTCTTCAGTTTACACCCGCGATATCAATCGGGCTTTTACTGCCATGCGCGACATCGAAGCAGGTATCACCTATATTAATGGCCCGACTATTGGGGCAGAGGTACACTTGCCCTTTGGTGGTGTGAAACAAACCGGTAACGGACACCGCGAAGCTGGAACTACTGCTTTGGATGTTTTCACAGAATGGAAAAGTGTCTATGTTGACTTCTCTGGAAGTTTGCAACGCGCTCAGATAGATAACCGCAGTTAATTATCTGCAAATATTAACTCCAGGGTTCGCGGGAGTGACTCCAGGGTTCGCGGGAGTGGCTTCAGGGTTCGCGGGAGTGGCTTCAGGGTTCGCGGAAGTGGCTTCAGGGTTCGCGGAAGTGGCTTCAGAGTTGACGGCAGTGACTTCAGGGTTGGCGGGAGTGACTTCAAAGTTGACGGCAGTGGCTTCAGGGTTGACGGGAGTGACTTCAGGGTTGATGGGAGTGGCTCCAGGGTTGACGGGAGTGACTCCAGGGTTGATGGGAGTGGCTCCAGGGTTGGTTTTGTTTGCTGCGATCGCTAATTCTAAAAACTCGTTGCCAGCAAAGCAATCTTTGAGTGTTGCTATCGCTCTTTGATGCCATTTTTTCAGATTAGCTGTGCGATCGCCTAATTATAAAAACTCATTACCAGCAAAGCAATCTTTGATCGCTTTACTCGCTCTGACAAATAAATCTTTTTGTTTTGCCCATAGACGCAAAGAAGACCGCAAAACAACTACTTTTATACCAATTTAATATGAAGCTGCATAGAAAAGAGCTTCATATTAAAGTTATAAGAAGAGATAGATATTACCTGCTCAAGTGTAAGTTGGTCGAATATCTCTTGGATGCGATGCCTACGGCGGGCTACGCCTACGCGTAAAGTTTGTAAAGAAGAGAAAAGCTGATTTTTGAGTGGTTTCTTGAGGAGTTGCCAAAGCCTTTCAATGGGATTGAGTTCAGGGGCTGAAGGTGGTTGAAACAGAGGAATAATAAATTCTTGCCAACGAATCACTGAACTTGTATGAGCAGGAGCTTGGTCAACCTGTAAAATAGCGTAATCTCCACCTAATTGTTGAGATAGCCAGTCCAAAAACTGTTGAAAACACTCGCCATTCAATTTCGGATACTCGTAATGTTATGGTCTCCAGTCAATGGTTCAATTGCACCATAAATCCAAAAGTTTTCCCGTGGCCATTTCACCTCAACCGTGGGCTTGACTCCTGAAGCTGTAATCACTTTTCCTGTAAGAGTTTTCAGTCCAACCCTAGTTTCATCCTGACACAGGTAGCGAACACATTTGCCGGGTGCTAGATGTTCTTCTAGACAATTGAGTATGATACCGAGTTTTTTTTAAACTCAGATACCAACTTTTCATCCTGCTTATAGCTTTGAGGACGTGGTACTTTTAGTTTTGCCCCTAATCGATATCGAACCAACGCATAAACTGTTGCATATTCAATATCTTGCCCATGTTCTTGTTTCAACCATTCAACTATTGCACCATAGCTGGCAAACCCTTTCCCCATTTTTAACTCCTCTAAGAGTGCTGCGATCGCAGCGTTATCGATTTTCTGCTTTGCTCCTGGTGCTTTCTTGATTTCTAATAAGCCTGAGAGCCCATTAGTTCTGTACTTCTGCAACCATCTCGTGACCGTTGAAGTATCTCGTGCCAACCGTTTTCCGATTTCTTGCTGTTCCTTTACTTGTCCGCTTTTGATCCACCACAACATAATAAGTTTTTCTTTCTGGTTTCCCAAGTTGGCTGTTTGCAGACGTTTTTTTAGTTCTTCTTCGCTCTCTGCGATTTCAATCTCAAAACGACGGCGACGGCTCATGAGTATTCAAATCTATCAAGTTTGCTTTCATCTATTATATGCAGCTTCATATTAAATTGGTATTAGTTGGTAAGCATCGAGCAAAGTACTCATGAGTAAAGTCTCGACTTAAAGATGTGTTTGAATCGTCGTCACTCTAAACCAGCGAAAAGGCTAATACGCTGGAGCCAAAAGGCACAGGATAAAGGAGTTGGCAACGTTAACGCGTGACCAATATGCACTTCCAACAAACCCGGCGAATAGCATCACTCTAGAAAGTACACAGTATGGGTGATAATCCAGAAATGCCAAAAAGGATTTCAAAACTCCTGAAAAAGCAAAAAGGCAAGTGTACCCACTGCGAAATGTTTTTCCGTGAAGACGATGTGATGGAAGTTGACCATATCATCCCGAAATCAAAAGGTGGAAAGGATGAGTATAAAAATCTTCAACTTCTACACAGACATTGCCACGACACAAAGACAGCCAAAGATGGCAGTCCTGGCACAAAATATGGCTATAACAGTGCCGAGCCTAAGCCCACCAGAAAACTTGAAAAAGTCACGGAAAAATGGGTAATGAGGTATGCGTGATAAGCACCAAATCATTGAGGAGCCGTGTGAAGGGAAACCTTCAAGCACGGTTTTGAAGACCAACGGGGTTGGTGACAACCTCGTTGAGTTTAATACCTTAATCGGCAGTGCCACCGTTGCAAATTATCAAACTGCACTAAGTAAGTCGGCGGGAAAATTTATAAGTATGTAACGAAAACTTAACCAATTTAACTCTAGTTAAATTGGTTAAGTTTTGTACTGTAGTTTCCTCTTTCCCCTCTGGCTTGAACACCATCAATTACTGCGTAGGCAAGGTCTAACTCATCATCA
>NZ_JBALDC010000046.1:0-21619 GCF_036917575.1 Nostoc sp.
CTTGTTTTTCCGGGTTCATGCTTTAGACGGACGGCTTGTGTATTCTCATACATTCTCCCAGAAAAGGTATATCCGCCAAAGTGGGATGCTCCCACTAGTTTCTCGGAATGAAAAACCATATTGCCATCCATCTTCTGCCCCATTATAGGGATTGTAGAATTTGGCTTCTACAATAAAATTACACATTTTTACATTATTTGTAGAGTTACTAGCATCTATTATGCCTTGTCTGTAGTCTAAATAACCTGAACCCTTCTGCCAACAAATTTTAGCTCTTGCTCTAAGAGATTCGAGCATTTTTTCAGGGGACTCTTCCTCAAAATTGTGCTGGCGTTCACGAGATGGCAACCGTCGCAGTGTGCCAAGTTCTGTTATTGGAGTATTATGTTGATTCGTAATAAGGCTGTAAAGTTCTAAATACCTTTGTTGTATGTCGATGAGATAGCGAGTGTAAGAAATAAGTATTGTAGGGATATACTTGAAGTCTTGCGAAGAGAATACAACAGGGATAAACTTTGTATTGCTTCGCTGATCACGATAAAGTTCTGCGGTGATAATAGCTCCTTCCCATGTCACACCTAAACCTTTATCAGGCTCTTCCTTACCTCTAAATCGTTGCTCGTATTTCTCTGTGCAAACTACAAGTACAAAATCAGCCCATTCCAACTGATCCTCCATCCAGTGTAGCCAACCTTTAGATGGAAATTGTACATACTGGTCAATCTGACAATCAACCCCCTCGTCGCGTAGACGAGTCGATAGTTTCAGTATGCGTTCTTTATGTTCATTTGAGTCCCAGCTATAGCTAATGAAAACTTTTGGAGGATTAGTATTATTTTTATTGTTAGGCATCTTATTGAGTATCTAAAGACGAAATAAGTTTTACCGCTTTTATTTAGTTCTGGCTGGGCGAGGTTTCATATTACTTAAATTCGCTTTTTTTGGTGTCTGACGTACTGTTTCATAAATAATCATTTTGTCTGACGCCCCCTAAAATGCCATCAACAGTATATAGCATAACTCCATTTGTTGTGTGCGGTATTGATGGATTCCTTCGGTTTTCGAGCGAATTTGATTAACTAATAAAGAAAAATGGTATAAATTATTTTCCCAGTCTTGACCAGTATCGCACAATAAATTGTCTGTGATCGCATCATCAAATAAGTATGGGCAATCCTCTGGAAAAGTTCGTAATGGTAAGTTAGTTTGTCGTAGCGCCAAATCGACCCCCGTTTCAAAGCCATCTAACTAGGCTTCTTCGATTCGAGACTTTAAGCTGGGGTTCTGTCGCAAATGTCTGTGGATGGCGCGACGCTGTTCTCGAATTGTTAAAAACCAACTGCGAGAGCGTTGTTCGGATTGATACTCCCACTTCAAGAGATGACCGAGTAATACACTCATACGACTTACGAGTTCCCGATACTCCTGTCTCCCCAAAGCTTGAATTTCTTCTTGCAGATGTTCCCAGTCTAGTTCCATAACTAGCCTCTGCTCTAACGCTTTAGCCTGCTGCTGTGTCCAGCCATAAAAGTCTTGATCGTATAAAAAAGGTTTGTCCATATTGAATCTTGACAGCAAGAAACCACGAGCTAGTTCGATCCGATTTTGCGCTAAATCGCCCTTAAAAAAGCTACCGGATTTTTTGCGCCTTGGTAAAAGGAAGTAGAAAAAGTTAATTTATACCTGCCAAACTCTGAAGGAATGGGCGAAGCTAAATTACCTTATAAAGTACGAGTTTGCCTATTACCATTATCCCAGTGAAATAGAAGATGCACTCAAGCAATATCAGAAAACCACCTGTGTGTATTAAGAGCAACAATACAACAAGTGGTTTTACAGTAATATTAACAGCAAAAATTAGTTAGCGGCAGAAGTCGCTAGCTCCGCGAGACGTTCTTGCTGGTCTAGAGATATGCAAGATTGAATCAGCGTCTCTAAATCACCTTCCAAAACAGGGTTAAGGGAATAATTCTGACCTAAGCGGTGATCGGTAGCTCGGTTATCTTTATAATTATAGGTGCGAATTTTTTCCGATCGCGATCCAGTACCAACCTGCGATCGCCGCATGGAAGTTACAGCCTCTTGTTGTTCGCTTAACTTGATTTCATACAACTTGGCCCGCAGAATTTGCATCGCCCGTTCTTTGTTTTGCAACTGGCTGCGTTCTTCGGTACAGAAAATGCGTATTCCCGTTGGTTTGTGCATCAAGTCAACGGCTGTTTCCACCTTGTTGACGTTTTGTCCACCAGCACCGCCAGAACGAGCTGTAGTCATTTCAATATCTTTCGGATCGATGTGAATTTCCACATCATCTACCTCTGGCATAATCGCCACGGTAGCTGTAGAGGTATGAACCCGTCCCCCGGATTCAGTAGCCGGCACGCGCTGCACACGATGCACTCCAGCTTCAAACTTTAGCTGGCTGTAAACGTCATTACCTTTAATTTCTAGAATGACCTCTTTCCAGCCACCCATTTCTCCACGAGATTCACTCACTAAAGAAACTTTCCAACCTTGAGTCTGGGCATAGCGGGTGTACATCTGCATCAAATCGCCAGCCCAAATACTTGCTTCATCGCCACCAGTACCTGCGCGAATTTCCAACATGATATTCTTTTCATCATTGGGGTCGCGTGGTAGCAGTAAAACCTTCAAGCGAGACTCTAAGTGTTCTATTTTTTCTTCAAGTTCCTTGACTTCCAGTGATGCCATTTCTTGCAACTCTAGGTCACTGGCAGATTCTTTGTAAACTTCACGCGCTCCGATTAAGTCTTCTTGGGCTGCTTTCCAAATTTCATAAGTATTAACTACTTCTTCCAAAGAAGAACGAGACTTAGCAATTTCTTGATACTCATCAGGATTGCTAGCAGTATCGGGGTCGCCAAGACGACGTGTTAACTCATTAAAGGTTTGTTCAACAGATTTGAGTTTATCCAGTAAGTATGATTCAGCCATGACGAGTGCGATCGCTCCTTAAAAAAATAACAAATTGGCTCGAGCATATAAATGAAAATCGACCCAGCTGATGCAGGGCCGTCGTTAACAGCAGAGCCAACCCGCTACTTTTTGTTTTGATCGTCACCAGATGTTTGAGTGCTGCTCATGCCGTACTTGCGGAGGAAGCGCTCTACTCGACCCTCAGTGTCAATAATCTTCTGAGTACCGGTATAGAATGGGTGATTTCCAGACCAAACATCTACGTGCAATTCTGGCTTAGTAGAGCCAATGGTCATAACAACTTGACCGTTGCAGTAAACTTTAGCATCTGGATACCACTTGGGGTGAATATCAGATTTAGCCATTGTTCTTTTTGTGATGAATCTATATCAATTATAACTTTCAGCCTTCAATTGAAGCTAGGAATTGGGGAATGGGGACTAGGGATTGGTGACTGGGAAAGAGATAAAAAACTGACTTTTCTTAATGCCCAATCCCCAATACCCAGTACCCAGTACCCAGTCCCTAATCGCTTATCGCTTAGAGTACTGAGGCGCTTTCCGAGCTTTATGTAAACCATATTTCTTCCGCTCTTTTGCTCTGGGATCGCGAGTCAGATAACCTTCGGTTTTCAAAGGTGGGCGGTTGTCTGGGTCTAGTTGGCATAAAGCACGAGCAACTCCCAAGCGAACAGAATCAGCCTGTCCGGTCAAGCCGCCGCCTTCTGCTTTCACCAAAATGTCATATTCGTTTTCTAGTCCTAGAGTTTCCAGGGGTGCTTTGATCACTCCCAGATAGTTGGGGTTAAATTGGAAATACAAGGTTCCATCTTTACCGTTGACAATCAGTTGACCGGTGCCTGGAACCAAGCGTACCCTTGCTACTGCGTTCTTACGACGACCAGTACCCCAATATACGGCGCGACCGCTATTAGCATCTGCTACTACCATTAATTTTCTTCTCCAGGAATTGTACTAACTTTTAGTTCTTTAGGTTTTTGAGCATCATGGGGATGCGTAGGCCCTGCATAAACTTTCAGCTTGGTGAACAACTGCTTACCGAGGCTATTTTTAGGTAGCATACCTTTAACAGCTTGTTCTAAAATTCGTTCTGGTATGCGCTCTTGCAGTTTAGCGAAAGTTTCCGTTTTCATCCCACCGGGGCGACCAGAATGGCGGCGGTAAAGCTTTTGAGTCCGCTTTTTGCCTGTCACTACTACTTTCTCGGCATTGATGACGATTACGAAGTCACCTGTATCCATATGGGGTGTATATTCGGGTTTCTTTTTGCCTCTCAATACCTGAGCGATTTCGCTAGCGAGGCGACCGAGGCGTTTATCGGTAGCATCTACGATGTACCACTCATGCTCAAGAGACGCTTGAGAAGGAAGGTATGTTTTAACCGTTGTCATTTGTCATTTGTCCTTTGTCATTTTTAATTTGTCATTAGTCATTTGTCCTTTGTCCTTTGTCAGTTGTCCTTTGTTATTCACTAATGACCAATGTACAGACGCGATTAATAAGCCAGCGCGTTGCGGTGAGGGGGTCGCAGTCTTGGCGGTTCCCGTCGATTGCGAACCCCCGAACCCGAAGGGGGGTTCCCCCGTTGTAGCGACTGGCGTCGTGTCTCTACTGACCAATGACTAATGACTCTTGACTAGTGACGAACTTTGGTAAGGTGTCGTACCAAATCTCTTTTGGAAAGGGAAAATCAAGATAGCCGACTCGCAACAAGCACAAGCCTTGAGGTGGTGCGGCGTATTTCACTTCATCCCGGCGTTGTTCTTTCCAGAGTTCGGTGAAGCTAGAAAGAGTTCGTTGTCCAGAACCTACTTCTACGAGCATCCCTACTAACAGCCGTACCATGCCATACAAAAATCCATCTGCCTGTATTTCAATATGGATAAATGGCCCACTGCGACGACACTCTGCTACTTGCACCTCTACCCAGGAATGCGATCGCTTTGAGCCTGCACGGTGAAAGGCAGCTAAGTGATGCTTTCCCAACAGAGGTTTTAAGGCAGCTTGGATTAAAGATTCATCCAGGGGTGCATAATAATAATGCCAACTGAAGGGTCTTACAAACAAGTTTTGCCGATCTTCAGTATATATTGTGTAGCGATACCGTCGATAAGCTGCACTAAAGCGAGCGTGCCAACGGCTATCAACACTAGCTGAAGCCCTGATTAATATATCTGGCGGCAGATAGCTATTTAGGATTGTTGCCCACTTGTGAGGCGGAATTAAACCTGTAGCTTCAAAATGGGCTACTTGAGCAGCAGCGTGAACTCCTGAATCAGTTCGCCCAGCACCATGTAATGTTACATGATGCCCAAGAATAGTAGCGATCGCAATCTCGATTTCTTCTTGAACAGTCCGTTGGTTTTTTTGCCGTTGCCAGCCATGAAAATGAGTGCCCAGGTATTGGATTACCAAGGCTACTCGATGAGTTTGTGTTGGCTGGTGGCTTTCTAACATATAGATTTTGTCCTTCGTCATTTGTCCTTTGTTATTCACTAATGACCAATGACTAATGACCAATGACCAATGACTTAAACCAATTCAATTATTGCCATTTTTGCATTATCACCCCGACGCGGTACGGTATGCAGGATGCGGGTATAACCGCCCTGGCGACTACCATATCGAGTTGGAGCTTGCTCAAATAGAGCGTGAACCAGTGGTTTGTCGAAGATGTAGCCAAGAGCTTCCCGACGTGCTGCCAAGGAGCCATTTTTGGCTAGAGTAATCATTTTTTCCACTTCACTTCGCAGAACTTTCGCTCTAATTAAAGTGGTGGTGATCTTACCATGACGGATCAGCTCGGTGGTGAGCGATCGCAGTAAAGCACGGCGTTGATCTGCTGGTTTACTGAGTTTTTTGACGCGACAACGGTGACGCATAATTATGCACTATGAATTATGAACGGTTTTTATTAAGGGTGTTTAGAGCCTCTTTCCATTGGCAGGGTGATGCCCAAGCGTCGCTGCAAAGCTTCCACGACTTCTTCTGCTGACTTCTGCCCAAAGTTCTTAATTTCTAAGAGGTCTTCTTGGGTATAATCCAACAAATCTGCCACAGAGTTAACTTGTGCCCGTTTGAGACAGTTATATGCCCGTACAGAAAGTTGCAACTCTTCGATGGGTATCTGGGCAGTTGGGTCGTCTGGAATGTCCGAACCTGTGTCTGTTGGTTCTAGGGAGATATCTTTCAACGGGTTGAATAAATCTACCAAGATTGCAGCAGCCGAAGATAGTGCTTCTTGAGGGGAAATACTGCCATTTGTCCAGACTTCTAACAGTAGTCGGTCTTTTGGAATCAAGCCTTCCCCACGAGATTCTTCAACACTATAGTTTACTTTTCGCACAGGCATAAATATCGAGTCGATTTGGAGAAAATCCAACGATGTGGCTTCTTCACGTCCTCGCTCTACGGTGCGATAGCCTTTGCCTTTCTCGATCCGAAATTCCATTTCCAGCTTTCCACCCTCAGCGATAGTAGCTACATACTGGGTAGGATCGATGACTTCTACTTCACTGGGCAAATCAAAATGTGCCGCAGTGATTGTTGCTGGGCCACTAACGAGTAATCTACCAATCTGGGGCTGCGAAGAATAGTTTTTCAGGATAACTTCTTTCATTCTCATGAGAATTTCCAGTACATCTTCCCGCACGCCCGGAACTGTGGCAAACTCATGTGAAACTTTTTCAATCCTCACTGCTGTAACTGCCGTACCCTCTAGATTGGACAGTAAAACCCGCCGCAGTGCGTTGCCAACAGTTGTTCCTTGTCCTCGTTCTAGAGGTTCTAGAACAAATTTACTGTAATGGTTCCGACTTTCTTCGGTATTCGACTCTACACATTCAATTTGAAACTGCGCCACGGATGAGCCTCCCTTTTTCTAAGGTGCTGCTAGCAGACAAATCAATTGCCTCCAGAATTGAATTTATGTCCTGTAGATCATAGATATATCAAACTATTTTTACAAAAGTATAGTATAGTTTGATACTTCTATTTTGCTTGCAGGCGCTAATAATATTTTGGGTAGCCCGAAGATTAACAGCTTTTCCAGTGGGAAAATCTGACGTGCTTCTGGTCGCCCAAGCTTTGAATCAATGACAGTTTGCACGTTAGACGTTCAAGCGGTCATTACTGGCTGTAACTTTTCGTACTCACTACCCAAGTCTTGGTATTTAA
The DNA here is from genome assembly GCF_036917575.1 of Nostoc sp. Lineage (GTDB taxonomy): Bacteria > Cyanobacteriota > Cyanobacteriia > Cyanobacteriales > Nostocaceae > Nostoc. Next base: position 7,134 of record NZ_JBALDC010000046.1, read on the forward strand.
ACTCGACGGCGCTTGGGTGGACGACAACCATTGTGAGGAATCGGGGTAATATCCCGAATCAGTGTAATTTCCAGTCCTGCTCCTTGAAGTGCCCGAATAGCGGTTTCTCTACCTGCTCCTGGGCCACTGACCATTACCTCGATTTGGCGCATTCCTTGATCTATAGCTCGGCGAGCTGCACTTTCCGCTGCAGTTTGTGCTGCAAAGGGAGTCCCCTTTTTTGCTCCCTTAAAACCGCTAGAACCAGCGCTAGCCCAGGAGATGACATCTCCATTTTGATCGGTAATGGTGACAATGCTATTGTTGAAAGTAGACTGGATGTATGCCATTCCACTGGGTACATTCCGTTTCTGCTTCTTGCTCCCGGTTTTTTTAGTTGGTTGTCTCGCCATACTTGTTTAGTTGATTTAAAGTAAAACTTGCTCGGATTAGCAAAGGTTGCAAAATTATTTCCCTGGAGCCTTCTTCTTCCCAGCCACTGTTTGCCTTCTGCCTCTACGGGTTCTGGCATTTGTGCGAGTTCTTTGCCCTCTGACTGGTAAGCCCATGCGATGACGACGACCTCTGTAAGTACCAATGTCAACTAAGCGCTTGATGTTCAAAGACTCCAAGCGCCGCAAGTCGCCTTCAACTTGATAGTTGGTTTCTATTTCCCCACGTAGGGCTGTCACATCGGCATCACTTAAGTCCTTAACGCGGGTGTCTGGGTTCACACCAGTTGCCGCTATAATTTCTTGAGAGCGTGATAATCCAATTCCGTAAATGTAAGTCAGACCGATTTCGACGCGCTTATCGCGTGGAAGGTCTACTCCGGCAATACGTGCCACAATGAACTCTCCCTATTGTTCTCGCAATTACTGTTGGTTGGAAAAACGTGATCAATCGCGTCTTTTCGTTTTAATTGAGGATTATGTATGTTACAACTCACTCTGTTTGCAAGAGTGTTATCCTTGACGTTGCTTGTGCTTGGGGTTCACGCAAATCACCATAACGCGACCACGACGTTTGATCACGTTACACTTTTCGCAAATTTTCTTGACTGAGGCTCTAACTTTCATGCCTTTTATTTTTTGACTCCAAATATAAAATTATAGCATTTCTAGGTAAATTAATCCAGTTAAATGACTAACAAACAGTCAAAAAAATGGTTTTATGGTAAAATTCTCTACATATATTTACTTCTTTCGTAGTCGATAGGTAATTCTGCCTTTGGTCAAGTCGTAGGGAGTTAACTCTACCTTGACGCGATCGCCGGGCAAAATCTTGATATAATTTCGGCGAATCTTGCCGGAAATGTGTGCTAGCACGTTAAAGCCATTGTCCAAGTCAACGCGAAACATCGCATTGGGCAAGGATTCTGTAACCGTGCCTTCCATTTCAATCAAATCTTGCTTAGACAATTTGTTTTTTCCTCAACTCAACAATTCCGTGTTCAGTTGCAGCACTTCATCTGCAAGTAAACACATTTTAAGAAATATATCAACTGTTTATTAATATATCTTAGCTAAAATTGATCTTTTTCTTGGTCATGGGGCATTGGGGAAAGAATTCCTGCTGTAACTCCTCCCCTGCCCCCTCATCCTCCTCATTCTTAAACGATTACCTTTTGTAGTTCACCAGTGACATTTTCTTGGGACTGATTGCCATTGACTGTTAGGAGTTTTTGGCGATCGCCATAATAATCAATTAAAGGTGCAGTTTCAGCACGGTACACTTGTAAACGACGACGAATCACCTCTTCGGTATCATCTTTTCGTCCTCTAGCTAGCAAACGCGCGATCACAATTTCATCTGGTGCATCTAAATTGACAACCTTTTCGCCACTCTGATGTATTTCTTCTAGCAACTTCTCTAGAAAACCTGCTTGGGTCACTTTGCGAGGAAAACCATCAAGAATCCAACCATTTTTGGTATCTGGTTGACTAAGGCGCTCTTGTACCAAGTCCTGCACTAACTGATCGGGTACTAACTCGCCGCTATCAACGTAACCTTGAGCCTTGATTCCCAAATGAGTTTGCTCTTTCATGGCTTGTCTTAAAATTTCACCAGTAGAAATATGGGGAATATTCAAGTGTTGAGCCAAAGTTTGAGCTTGTGTTCCTTTACCTGCTCCAGGTGGCCCCAAGAAGATTAATCGCGTCACTATTATTTCACCATTCCTTCGTAGCGCTGAGAGATGACATAAGTTTGGACTTGTTTGGCTGTCTCAATTGCCACACCAACTAAAATTAACAACGAGGTTGCACCGATTCCCCGGAAAGTTTTCACATTCAAAGCGCTTTCCACAGCTGTGGGGATAATAGCAACAAAGCCCAAAAAGATCGCACCCAATAAAGTTAGTCGGTTGGAAACGCGTTCGATATACTCGCTAGTTGCTTTGCCAGGACGAATTCCGGGAATACTAGAACCCATTTTCTTCAAGTTCTGCGCCACATCTACCGGGTTAAGAATCAACGAAGAATAGAAGTAGCTAAAGAAAATAATAGAAATCATGTAAACCAAGGCATAGACCCAAGAGCTAGAACCACTTGGACTCAAATAAGTGTTAACTATATTCGCCAAATCGGTATTTTTAGTAAAATTGGCGATTAGCAGTGGCAAACTGAGGATGGCAGCAGCAAAAATAATTGGCATTACGCCGCCTTGATTTAGCCGCAGGGGTAGATAACTACGCTGCTCTGCCAAAACTCGCCGACCTACTTGGCGACGGGCCGAAATAATTGGGATGCGCCGCATTCCTTCTTGGACAATCACAATACCAACAATTGTTGCTAGGAAAACTAAGATTAGTACGATCACTCGACCCACTGCTTCCCTACCGCCGACTTGCACAAGGTCGATGGTATCGCCTAAAGCTTTTGGTAATGAGGCGACAATGTTGACAAAAATCAGCAATGATGCACCGTTACCAATACCCCGTTCTGTAATCAGTTCTGATGCCCACATGACGAACATAGAACCAGCAGTCAGAGCGATCGCAGTTTCAGCTACAAAGATTGGCCCTGGCTTTAGGGCGAATTGTTGGAGGAATAATGCCGAAAAAGCTGTACTTTGAAGAATTGCCCAACCTACAGTGACATAGCGGGTAATTTGCGATATTTTTCGCCGACCAGCTTCCCCTTCATTTTTTTGTAAATTTTCTAAAGATGGAATTGCAGCAGTCAGCAATTGGATGATAATAGACGCATTAATGAAGGGTAAAATCCCCAAAGCAAAGACTCCCAAAGTCGAAAGTCCTCGCCCGGAAAATATATCCAATAAGCCGAATATGGAATTACTCCCCGATATGGCTTCGGCAAATCTTGGTCTATCAATCCCTGGAACGGGCAAAAAGATACCTAAGCGAACCAAAATCAAAATACCGACGGTAACAAGCAGCCTACCTCTGAGGCCAGCTGCCTGTGCCATTTGCATAAAAGTTTCTTGAGCCGTTGGGGCTTTATCTCGACTGATCATAGAGTGCTACCTTTATAGTGAACCAAGCACTGGCAGCGAGTTGGCTTGCATTTAAGTGCGCTGTTCCGGCTCACTCATAAGACTTCACAACTACCACCAGCTGCCTCAATTTTGCTACGAGCTGAACCTGTAAAAGCTGCCGCTTGTACTTTGAGCGGAATACTCAATTCCCCGTTACCTAAAATTTTCAATGGCCCTTTGACAGCAGTCAGGATACCTGCGGCTTTCAATGAGGTCAAAGTTACTTCCGTATTCGCGGGAAGGGAGGCTAGCTTCTCTACATTAATCGTAGTGTAAATCTTCTGATTAATTCTCGGAAAGCCCTTTAGCTTAGGTAAGCGGCGATACAATGGCTGTTGACCACCTTCAAAACCTGGTCGTGTACTACTACCAGAACGAGATTTTTGACCCCGCATACCTAGACCGGCACTAGCACCTTGACCAGCAGAAATACCTCTGGCTACACGGCGCTTGCGTTTCTTTGAGCCTTTTTGCGGCTTAACATCATGGAGTCTCATAATTTATCAAGTTCTCATTTGTCGTTTGTCATTTGTCATTTGTCTTTTGTTATTCACTAATGACTAATGACTAAATTAGATGTAGAGATTTTGAATAGGAATACCGCGATCTTCGGCAACTTCGGAAAGGGTACGCAATGTAGATAAGGCATTAACTGCGGCTCTAGCATTATTAAGCGGATTGTTGGAGCCTAGTTGCTTGGCTAAGACGTTACGAACTCCTGCTAATTCCAACACAGTTCGCACAGCACCCCCTGCAATTACCCCAGTACCCGGTGAGGCTGGACGCATAATCACTTTTGCCCCGCCACCGATACCATCAATCGGATGAGGGATGGAGTTAGATTTAGTAATGGGGATATCAATAAGGTGTTTTTTGCCATCGGCTACGCCTTTTTTGACCGCACCAATTACATCTGAAGCTTTCCCTACTCCGACTCCAACCTGACCGCGTTCGTTACCAACGACAACGATCGCTCGGAAACTGAGTTTTTTACCACCTTTAACCACTTTACTTACGCGTCGGATTTGGATCACCCGCTCTTGCCAAGTAGTTTCTTCTTTTTTGGCACGCTTTGTTCTACTTTTACGCTCTGTTGCCATAATTTCTGCTCTGGTGAACGTCATTTGTCAGTTGTCATTTGTCATTTGTCCTTTGTTATTTGTCTAATAACTAATGACTAATGACCAATAACTTTAGAAATCTAAACCAGCTTCGCGTGCTGCATCAGCTAGTGCTTTGACACGACCATGATATAAGTTACCACCGCGATCAAAGACTACTTTGGTGATGCCTTTTTCTAGCGATCGCACTGCGATCAATTTACCAACCTGCACCGATGCGTCGCGGTTTGCACATGACGCTAAACTAGATTTCAACTCTGGTTCTACAGTCGATGCGGACACGATGGTTTGATGCTGAGTATCATCAATTAGCTGGGCATAAATATGCTCATTAGAACGAAATACCGCTAAACGCGGACGTTCTGGGGAGCCAATCACTTTGCCACGAACGCGTCGATGACGACGGTTTTTTGATTCTCTACGAGTAAGTTTCATTTCTACTTCTTACCACCCTTACCAGTCTTACCAGCCTTCCGTCTGACCACTTCACCGGCATAGCGAATGCCTTTACCTTTGTAAGGTTCTGGTGGACGAACGGCACGAATTTTTGCGGCTGTGTTACCTACAATTTCTTTGTCATAGCCACTGACAATGACGTTAGTAGTACCTTCTACCGCAAACTGAATTCCTTCTGGTGGTTCAATTTGCACCTGATGGCTGTAACCCATATTTAAAATTAAGTTACGCCCTTGAATTTGTGCCCTGTAACCAACACCTTGGATTTCCAAACGGCGCTGAAAACCTTGAGAAACTCCCTCCACCATGTTGGCAACTAAAGTGCGGCTCAAGCCGTGCAGTTGCTTTGAGGGACGAGTTTCATCTCGACGATTGATCTGTAATATTTCTCCCTCTTGGGACAGTGAGACATTAGCTGCTAAAGTGCGAGAAAGTTCTCCTTTGGGCCCTTTCACCACAATATTCGTACCATTGATCGCCACTTGAACTTTGGCGGGAATAGTAATTGGACGTTTACCAATACGAGACATGACTTTTTGTCCTTTGTTATTTGTCCGTTGTCATTTGTCCTACACGAATGACAAATGACCAATGACTAATGACCAATGACTACCAAACGTAACAAAGTACTTCGCCACCCAAGTTCTGACGCCGCGCTTCGCGGTCAGTCATAATGCCACTGGATGTAGAAATAATGGCAATGCCAATGCCGCCTAGTACTCTTGGTAATTCTTTTCGATTTGAATAAACACGCAAGCCAGGTTTACTGACCCGCTTTAAGGCGGTGATCAGGGGCTGACGGTTTTTACCTTTGTATTTCAGGGAAATCACTAAATTGCGTTTTACCCCTTCTTCTGCTTCTTCTATTTCAGCAATAAAGCCTTCCTCCCGTAACACTTTGGCAATGCTCCGGGTCAATTTTGTCGCTGGCACTTGTGTAGTTTGATGCCGCGCCAGGTTGGCATTGCGGATGCGCGTCAGCATATCTGCAATTGTGTCGTTAGCCGCCATCGTTCCCTCTATAGATGAACTTATTGATCGCGAAAGGGCATTCCTAATTCTTTAAGTAAGGCGCGTCCCTCTTCGTCGTTTTTTGCTGTGGTGATGATGGAAATATCCATCCCACGCACTTGATCGATGCTATCGTATTCGACTTCTGGAAAAATTAGCTGTTCTCTCACACCCAGAGTGTAGTTACCGCGTCCGTCAAAGCTTTTAGGGCTAACGCCGCGAAAATCTCGAATTCTGGGTAGTGACAGGCTAACTAACCGATCGAAAAAGGCATACATCCGTTCGGCTCTAAGTGTCACCATGATCCCCACAGGCATCCCTTGACGAATCTTAAAGCCAGCGATCGCCTTTTTCGCCCGTGTCACCACTGGTTTTTGACCTGTTACCACGGCAATCTCGTTGATAGATGCCTCTAGTGACTTCGCATTTTGAGCGGCTTCACCCAAACCTCGGTTAATCGTAACCTTAACCAACTTCGGTACTTGATGAACGTTGGTATATTGAAACTGATTGGTCAGTTTGGGGACGATTGTCTCTTGATATAAGGTTTTGAGTCTTGTTGTCGGCATAGTTTTTTGTCCTGATATCCCTGGGCTTGGTCAGGGAAGCTTTAATTTTTGATTTTAGATTAAATTTAAAATCTAAAATCTCAAGTTGACTAATTCTTATTTATCGAGAATTTCGCCAGTTTTCTTGAGTTTTCTGACCTTTTTGCCTTCTGAGGTAAAAGTGTAACCAACACGACTGGCAACGTTTTGCTTAGTGGAATAAAGCATCACATTGGAGCTATGAATCGGGAATTCTTGGGTAATAATTCGCCCTGATTCCCCTTCTTGCTGAGGTTTGACGTGCTTGGTTTTAATGTTGACACCTTTGACGATAACTTTACTCAGTTGGGGAAGTGCCTGAGTAATTTCGCCAACTTTTCCTTTGTCTTTGCCAGCAATCACTTGTACGGTGTCGCCAGTTTTGACGTGCATTTTGTGGAATACTTTGGGCGTACCCTGTTTGGTTGCCATTAAAGCACCTCCGGAGCCAGAGAAACAATTTTGGTAAAGTTTTTATCGCGTAATTCCCGTGCAACTGGGCCAAAAACCCGTGTACCTCTGGGATTACCGTCTTTGTTGATGATTACAGCGGCGTTATCATCAAAGCGAATACTCATGCCGCTGTCACGAGATACGGCTTTACGAGTCCGAACAATGACTGCTTCCACAACATCAGACTTTTTTACAGCCATGTTGGGTGTAGCATCTTTGACAACTGCGATAATTTTATCGCCGATAAAACCATAACGACGGTTGCCTCCGCCTAAGATGCGGATGCACATTAGCTTGCGGGCGCCGCTATTATCTGCGACATTCAGGTAAGTCTGAGGTTGAATCACAATTATTCTCCCTTGTAATGTTGTTAGTTTCTAACAACGATGAGGTTTAAGTAGGCTTGACGTTCAGGACTTCTGTGATTTTCCAGCGCTTGGTTTTACTCAGGGGTCTAGTTTCCTGAATGCGAACGCGATCGCCTACTTTACACTGATTTTCTTCGTCGTGAACTTTATATCGTTGGGTGTTAACCACAATCTTGCCGTACTTGGGGTGAGGAGCGCGGTTTTCTATGGCTACTACCACAGTTTTTTGCATTTTATCGCTCACTACCAAGCCAACTCGTTCTTTAACTGCCATAATCTTCTACTTTTTTTCTTTAGCCGATTGACTTGCTGCCCGTTTGCGTTCTGTTTCTAGCGTCAGCAATTGGGCTAGGCGGTGGCGCATTTGTCGGAACTGGTGGGGCTTTTCTAGTTGTCTGGTGGCTTTTTGCAAGCGCAACTGAAATAGTTGTCTTTTGATGGCGACAATTTCATCAGAGAGCTTCTCGTCACTTAATTCTCTAGCTTCTGAAATCTTGGGAAGAGGCATAAGCTACTCCTGCTCCTGTGGTTGAGAGCGCGCAATAAACTTGGTTTTGATAGGCAGTTTAAATGAAGCCAAACGCATCGCTTCACGGGCGATTTCTTCAGAAACCCCACCGATTTCAAATAAAATTCGTCCTGGCTTGACTACAGCTACCCAAAACTCTGGATTACCTTTACCGGAACCCATCCGGGTTTCAGCAGGACGCATGGTTACAGGTTTATCAGGGAAAATCCGAATCCAGATTTGTCCACCCCGACGAATATAACGGGTCATCGCCCGACGAGAAGCCTCGATTTGCCGGGAGGTAATCCAAGCAGGTTCTTGCGCTTGGAGTGCAAAATCACCGAAATTGAGGGTACTACCACGGGTGGCTAGTCCCTCCATCCGTCCGCGCTGTTGTTTGCGGAATTTAGTTCTTCTAGGGCTTAACATGATTGGCTACTAGGTACTAGGGATTGGGGATTAGGGAATGGGAATTAGGGATTGGGGATTGAGAATTCTTACCCAGTCCCCAGTCCCCAGTCCCCAGTCCCCATTTACCCTTCATTTGAGCGGTCTTCAAATTGCTGGCGACGACGTTGTTGTTGACGGCGACGGGGTTCGCGATCGCGATCGCGGGGTTCGCGATCACGATCGCGATCGCGGCTGGCTGGTGGTAAGGGTGTTTCTTCCTGTCCAGGAATAATTTCACCCTTAAACACCCATACTTTGATACCCAAAATGCCGTAAACAGTTTTTGCCGTGCAATAAGAGTAGTCAATGTCAGCCCGTAAGGTATGTAAAGGTACTCTACCTTCACGAGTCCACTCTGTCCGGGCAATTTCTGCACCGTTGAGGCGACCGCTAACTTGGATTTTAATACCTTGGATACCAGCGCGTTGGGCACGTTGAATTGATTGCCGCACTACCCGCCGAAAGGAAACCCGACGTTCCAATTGTTGAGCAATGTATTCGGCAATTAAGTAGGCATCAGCATCAACCCGTTGAACTTCAACTACGTTAATGCGAATTTGGCGATTACTACCCAACAATCCTTGGAGTCCGGTACGTAAGGATTCAATACCTTGTCCACCGCGACCCACTACTACGCCAGGTCTAGCTGTGCGTACTTCTAAGTCGATTTGGTCAGCTTTGCGCTCAATCCGCACTTCCGAAATTCCGGCGTTGTTTTGAGCCAGTCTACCCAGCTTTTGTTCTATGTATTGACGGAGTTTGTGATCTTCTTGGAGAAGTTCTGGATAGCGATCGGGAACAGCAAACCAACGGGATTGATGTTCATGTGTAATACCCAGGCGAAAACCAACTGGATGAATTTTTTGTCCCACGAATGCTTCCTCTAAAATTTCTGACTTTAGGCAATTTATTCTTGTAAAAAAAGCTTATTTTTCTGGGGCGGCTGCAACAGCCACAGTAATATGACACGTCGGTTTGCGAATTTGGTAAGCTCGACCTTGCGCTCTTGGCTGGAACCGCTTCAACGGCGGACCTTGATCGGCATAAGCCTGAGTAATCACTAGTTGAGTCCGATCTAACCCAGCGTTGTGTTCGGCATTGGCAGCAGCGCTTCTGAGAACCTTCAAGATGGGTTCAGTGGCGCGATAGGGCATAAATTCCAGGATGATTAACGCTTCTCGGTACGATCGCCCCCGGATTTGATCGAGTACGCGACGCACCTTGTAAGCCGAGATGCGGATAAAACGAGCGATCGCTTTTACTTCAGTAGTATTAGTAGCCATAATTTTCTCCAATTTTGTCCTTCGCCCTTTGTCTTTTGTCGAAAGTTAATAACCAATGACAAATGACAAATGACTAATAACTACCTACCTGCTTTTTTGTCACTTTTTCCATGACCCCTGTAGGTGCGTGTCGGGGCAAATTCACCCAACTTATGTCCTACCATCTGTTCATTTACAAAAACGGGAACGTGTTGGCGTCCGTTGTGAACAGCTATGGTATGCCCTACCATCAAAGGCAAAATTGTCGAAGCTCGTGACCAAGTTTTAATAACTTCTTTTCTGTTGTTGTCGTTGAGCTTTTCAATTTTCTTTAGGAGATGATCTGCAACAAAAGGACCTTTTTTTAAAGAACGACCCATAGTTCAATTTTGGATTTAGGATTTAGGTATTAAGGGTGAGGATTTAAAAGCGAAGAGTTAATAAGTTAGATTTAACTCGTAACTCATAACTCGTAACTTCTAACTCTTTAAGATTCACGACCACCGCGACCGCGTTTAGAAGACTTGCGACGACGACGCACAATCAACTTGCTGCTAAGTTTCTTGCGATTGCGTGTCTTCGCACCCAATGTAGGTTTACCCCAGGGTGTAACAGGGCCCGATCTACCGATAGGCGCTCTACCTTCACCACCACCATGTGGGTGATCCACTGGGTTCATGACGCTACCTCTAACCTTAGGACGGCGACCTTTCCAGCGATTTCGTCCGGCTTTACCTGCACTCAGGTTTCTCGCGTCGGTATTGCCTACTTGCCCAATGGTGGCGTAGCACTCACGTCGAATCAAGCGGACTTCTCCTGAAGGCAACTTGAGAGTTACGTAATTACCTTCTTTTGCCACAACTTGGGCGCTAGCACCAGCAGCACGTACAATTTGACCACCTTTACCAGGAGTGAATTCTACGTTGTGAACACTAGTACCCAAAGGAATCTTCGAGAGCGGTAAGGCATTACCATCTTCAAAAGGAGCCTCAGGCCCAGAAATAATTATTGTTCCAACTTTCAACCCGTTGGGATGGAGAATGTAACGTTTTTCGCCGTCTTGGTAATACAAAAGGGCAATTCGGGCATTGCGGTTAGGATCGTATTCAATTGCTGCGACTTTGGCAGGAATACTATGTTTATCCCTTTTAAAATCGATGATCCGATAAAGTTGTTTATGTCCGCCACCCCTGCGACGACTAGTAATGCGTCCGTGATTATTCCGACCTTTAGCGCGATGCTTTGAGGTTGTTAAGGATTTCTCTGGCTCGGTTTTGGTAATTTCCGCAAAGTCAGAGATTGTAACTTGGCGAGTGCTGGGGGTATAAGGGCGATAAGAACGAGTACCCATATTTATTAAGTGCTGAGTGCTGTTAGCGGGAGCGGGGTGTTTAGCCCGTGCTGAGTGCTGAGTTTGAAATTTTGAGTGCTAAGTTTTGAGCGTAGTAACTCATAACTCATAACTCATAACTCACAACTCACAACTTTTTTATACTTCTGGGAATAGAACTTGTCTAATCTTGTCTTCATCCCCAGGTGCGACGGTGACAATGGCTCGCTTATATTGGGGTTTATAACCAATAAATTTACCAACGCGCCGCTTTTTGCGCGGTGGTAAGGTGGTGTTAACTTTTACAACCTTCACCTGAAACAAGTCTTCGATCGCAGCCTTGATTTCTGGCTTAGATGCCTTAGGAATTACTTCAAAGGTGTACTTGTTTTGCTCCATCAAGATGGTCGCTTTTTCGGTGACGATTGGGCGACGTACTAAGTCAGCAAGGTCGCGGGGGTCAAAGCTAGGCACTGTAGACCTCCTGAATTTTTTCTAGGGCTGATGCCGTAACTACAATTTTGTCAGCGTGCAGTAAATCAAAAACATTTAACTGGTCGGCTGCAATTAGTTTTAAATTTTCAATGTTGCGGGCTGATAAATAAACGTTATCTGTATCCGCAATTTCAGACAAAATTAATAGTCCCTTGCTTTCTGGTACTACTCCCCAACGGGCAAGCGCTGCCACTAATTCTTTAGTCTTCGGGCGAGATAGCTCGGTGCTAAATTCTTCTACTACAATCAAGTCGTCAATCCGGCTGACAAACGCTGTCCGCAGTGCTAAACGTCGCTCTTTGCGGTTCAACTTCAAGTCGAAGTCTCTAGGCTTTGGCCCAAAGATCACACCACCACCACGCCACAATGGCGAACGAATAGAACCTGCACGAGCGCGACCTGTACCTTTTTGCCGCCAAGGTTTACGACCACCACCTCTGACTTCCGCACGAGTTTTTGTACTGGCATTTCCTTGACGAGCATTGGTCAATTGCCGTACTAAGGCGCGGTGCACAATATGAGACGCTGTTTCTTCCTTGGCAACGCGCAACTCGAAGGTCGTCTCGCCGACCTGTTCTCCTTGCCAATTTTTAACTACGCTTTCAACCATCTTTGTTATCTGTCCTTTGTCATTGGTGAGCCACTGCGGTCTTGGGGTCTCCCCAAGTTAAGCACGTGGCATCATTTGTCATTGGTCTTTTGCCATTTGTCCTTAGCCAATGACTACTGACTAATGACTTTTGATTAATGACTTTTGACTATCCCACTATTTTTGCAGGCACAACACTTACTAGAGCTCCTGGTTTACCAGGAATGGCTCCCTTAATTAGCAATAAGTTGCGTTCTGGGTCAACTCGCACTATGGTCAGTTTGCGGATTGTAATACGTTTTCCACCTAAACGCCCTGCCATCCGCTTACCTGGATAGACACGACCGGGTGTTGTACCAGCACCAATAGAACCGGGTGCTCTGTGGTTTTTGGAACCGTGTGACATTGGCCCGCGACCAAAGTTGTTGCGCTTCTGGTTTCCCGCAAAGCCGCGACCGATGCTTGTACCGACGACATCGACAATTTGACCAGCGCTAAAAATATCTGCTTTAATCTCTTGACCTAAAGCATAATCACTAGAGCTATCGGTGTGATATTCATTTAAGTGACGCAATGCTGGCGCAGATGATTTAGCCAAATGACCCAATAATGGTCTGTTTAGTGCCTTGGGTTTGACTTCGCCATAACCAACTTGAATGGCAAAGTAACCGTCGGTTTCTTTCGTTTTAACTTGTGTAACGGTGCATGGCCCTGCTTGAATGACAGTTACAGGAATAGACACTCCTGCTTCGTCAAATATTTGAGTCATGCCCAGCTTGGTGCCGAGAATACCTACAGACACAGTAACTGGTTCTCCTTTCTACTTGCTGACCTTGAAATTGGACTCTAGAGGACACGCTTTGTACGCATCAGTTTAGGCTAGGTTAGCCTGCGAAATTTGGAATGGCTTTAGTAAACCGCTCCAAATGCTTTCGGACACAACAAACCGTGTCCTTACTGCTTGGTGAATCTAGTTTAGCTTCACTCATTAGATCACCAGAACAGCCACAAGTTTCTTCCCGTTGGGAAAAAGTAACTTCTGGAATCAATGCAAGGCGCTACAGCTTTAAGCTGTGTGCAGCAATGCTTTCGTCCAAGCAATTGCTCTGGCACTTTCTGGAGGCAGCGCTGTCGGCGGGTTTTCCGATTTTTGCACGCCTGAAGGGCGGCTTCCCGGAGATTGGCTACTGCCGTGTTGCAGTTGGACTTAAGCGGTTATTACCGCCCAGTATCCGTTAACTGAGACTCACGTAATGCCATGAAACCAACATTGCTGCTCAGTTTTTACTTCCTTAAACACCTTAAACTATTGTTTAAGCTTTTGCCTGCTTTTTTAGAGGCACAGGAGTAAACGTACCTTGGAGCTTAGGATTAACTTTGATTATTCTTCCATAAGCTCTTATGTTGACCTGAAAGCTTTCTTAGTTTACCAGTCTACGATCGCTCTGAGTTAAATTATCCAATGAAGGATTAAGTCATCAGCTTTTGATGCTAACACTACTTCAGAATGACAGTAAAAAATCAACCTAATTTGCGTTTTTGGTCACAATCTAATAATATAAATTATTTATTTATGTTTGTCCAGTAATTTATAGAGCTATTTTTATAGAGTGAGGGAAGCAGGAGGACAAGGAAGAATAATTATGCCCAATGTCCCATGCCCAATGCACAAAAAAAATGCTTTTAATCTATCAGTTCAGGGTAAATAATAGAGATATCTAAGTGGGATAAGACGAAAATCTATGGCACTAATTACCACTGGCAACGGTTTAATCCGCGATTTGGAAAAGTTTGGCGCTCTGGGGGTGTATGTACCTTTAGAAGGGGGTTATGAAGGCCGATATCAGCGCCGACTACGGGCGGCTGGCTATACTACCCTCCACATTACTGCTAAAGGACTGGGTGATGTAGCTGCGTATCTCACAAGAATTCATGGAGTCAGACCTCCTCATCTTGGTAAAAAAAGTACTGGTAGCGGGGCGGCAGTAGGTCAAGTGTACTATCTGCCACCAATTCTCAATTCTCATTTAGAACAGCTACCTCCAAAGTCTAAGGGGCTGGTCTTGTGGATTATTGAAGGACATATGCTTTCCAATCAGGAAGTTGAGTATTTAACGAATTTGCCTCAACTAGAACCACGTGTAAGAGTAATCATTGAGAGGGGTGGCGATCGCTCTTTCCGTTGGACTTCTCTAGAAAAAACTCTGTTAGTTAGTTAGTCCTTTGTCATGAGTCATGAGTCATAAGCTTATGACTCATGACTCAATTCGATCAGCATTTCAATAGGGAGCATCCCACTTTGGCGAAAACATCAAATAGTGAGTGTTCCATTAAGGTAAGCACAACGGACAGAAAGTACCGAATTAACGTTCTCAATTT
>NZ_JBALDC010000047.1:0-80304 GCF_036917575.1 Nostoc sp.
GGTCGGTGACTTGTGCCATATAGCAGATTTAATGAGGTGAATAAATCCGTTGTATGGCTTAATCACTCTTTGTGTAAATGTTCCACTTTTATGTAAAACCGGAAGTATTACTGACGACGTAAAACTATTGCAGTGATTACGATTAATGCACTTCACGGTAATACCTGAAAAATAAAAACTTCCAGATTAACACTTTATAAAGGTTAATCCGGAAGCCGTAACATCAAAATAATTCTATGAAAAATAACCGCAATGGACAAGCGGCTGTTTTTACGGCCAAGGAATATTCTCGAATCCGTAGTCACATCCAAAGTCAAAAATACAAATTGCTGTTAGACCTGGCATGGTTCACAGGTGAAAGGTGGGGGGCACTGGTACAAGTGAAGATTGCGGATCTTTACGATGCCCAAGGCAATCCACTTAAATTTATTACTTTTCGCGCTCGTACTCGCAAAGCTGTGGGCGGGAAAAAGAAAATTCAGAAAACTAGACAAGTGCCAGTACACCCAACTCTTTATGAAGTTTTGAAGGCATACACTCCAGAAGATCCAGATATTGAGTGGTTATTTCCTTCCAAAAGAGACTACACCGAAGGGGAAATTTCTAAGCACATCACTCTCAGATATGCGGATTTGGTGTTTCGAGAGGCTGTACAAAAAGCTGGTTTAGAGAGCCGAGGACTAAGCACTCATTCCAGCCGCCGCAGCTTTGTAACTCATTTGGCCAGAAACGGTGTTTCCTTACGAATTATTCAAAAGCTGTTGGGATATACGGATTTGAAGATGTTGACGGTTTACATCGATGTCAATGACCAAGACCTTGAGGGCGCGATCGCAACTTTATGAACGCCAAGCTCCTATTCCTCCAAATCGAAATCTTCTTCGACCGCTTGCAGAAAGGAGAATATGACCATCCTTTGTATTTAGCTATGGCACTGGAGAATCTCGCTAACCAGGCATGGGATGAGGTTGACCAAATCTACCCAAATCTGTGACAAACAAAACTTGGAGCGGATAGGCTGGACTTGGTTAACACCTAACCTCACTGCATTGGATTTATTTGCGATCACACTCTCCCCATTACGGTGCGATCGCATTTTATTGGGCATTAGGCATTGGGTATTAGAGAGAGTGGTAAGATTGCCGTGTTACACGGCATTTTTGAGTTTATGGGACGAAATCGTACAACCTGGAAATCAGGCAGCACTTGGCACAGTGGGAAGACAACTTTGATTCGCGTACCGATTGTGCTGAAAAAGGAGACTTTAGATTACGCTAGGGCTGTTGACTCCAAACTGATATTCGATGAATCTGAAAAAATCCCCGTGCTGATAGGGGATTTTTTACAGGTAATTGACCGCTATATCGCTTGGAGAAGCAAGAATTATCGCTCTACAGAGCTTTCTATGAAACCAGACATTACCGCTCGTACCTGGGATGAATTGCGGAAGCTGCGCCAGCTGTTACAAGAATCTCCAGAATTGTTGCGGGACTGAAGGTTTTGCGGCATTTTTGACAGTAGTATCTTTGAACTAGGGTATTGTCAGATAGTTTGTAGCTACCGTTTTTAAAAATTAGTTTTTCCTCGTGGCATCTTGGGCATGGTGGACGGCTCATTTTTCCAGCCTCGGATTAATTTCTCAATTTCAGATGGAAGCTTACCATCTGCGATCGCAATTTCTACATCTGCCTTTTTACGTTTGGCGATGATACTGTCCACACTGCCGATGTAGCAACGGTTTTTCTTCCTCTTGGTCATCCAGCAATAGCGATAATACCAATATTTATTACCTGAGCGCTTGACCCAGTATTTTTCTAACCAGTGAGTATCGTGTTGGGGCGCAATTTTTTGGGTAACACATGATACCTGCGCCCCAACACATGATTCTACGGTTGTGCTAGATGTAACTTGCGCCCCAACACGTAGCTCCCATGCACCCCAGGCAAGCGAGTAATCATCTAGGTTTAAATAGTCGTCTGGGTCTGGTAGCTCATCGATGTCATCGTAAAAAATAGAAACTTGTCCGTTCTCCTCAACAAGGCGGTCAACTTCCCCAAAGTGGGCAGGATTCCATCTGGTTTCTGGTTGGGAATGTTGGGGCGCAGTTTCGATTTCATCCCAAGCCGGATCAGAAAGGGGAATGGGAAATGAGGAATTAGCAAAAGCTTCTAAATCAAAAAGTGTGGGTTGGTTCATAATTAGGCTGGTTATTATGGTCGCTGCTCCTTCGGGGGCAGTTTTTATATGGAGTTATTCCCTAGTAATCCCTGGGAAGAGAAGTAGGGAACCAAGATTTTAAAACTTGGATGAAATTGGACAAACCAAGCGTTTCATCCTGCCAATAACACTCACGTAAACAGTCAATTAACCATCCTTGAGGCTTGCGAACTGTTTGATGTCCACCACTTTTAACAAAGTGATTAAGAGCTAATCGAACATCTTGAATATCAAACTCAAAGAGATGTCTGGTTGTTCGTTTATTTGGGTCAAAGTATATTTCATACTCAGCGCAAGCCGTCAGTATTTCGTGTTGCCTTTCTAACTCTATAAATTCGGCTGTTGTCGGAGTAAGATTATTGCTGCTGCTGTTAGACTCCTGCTCGGCTGAGATATCATTTGAGCAGTCTAAATCGTAACTAGAGTTATGGTTATGTAACTTTTTTTCAGAGCGCTTTTTGGGTGGATTTAACCATGACAGAGGTCTTACAAGTAACTTGGTTATCTTCCAAGAATATTGTTTGATTACTTGTAAAACACGACATGATACCAGTATTGAAAATATCTTTTTGAGGTAATTGTGAGCATAAGGTTTACCTCTTACCTTGGCTACCCAAGCATTAAATTCTGATAAATCTGGCTCAATCTCGCTGGCTACTTGTCCTTGTCTGATTAGCCATTGCCAGAGTGTTTTTGCAGCAGGTGGAATATGGTGTTGGTAACAGTATGCGTCGTGTGCTTCCGTCCACGAAAAATTGTTTTTATATGTATTTTCTGGCATAATACTATTGGTTATTTCTCAGAGAGCCGCCCTTGAACGCTAATTCTCTTGGCGGCTTTTTGGTTTTTTTAACACTGCTTTTGTGTCACTGATAACTCGGTTAGCTTCACCCATATAGTCGTGTGATACTGTTTACTATCTGGGTAATGACCAACTCTGGCAGCTTGTAATGTACTGGTGGAGTCGGTTAGCTGCATAATGTAAAGTTCTCTGTTTTTAAACTGTTTGAGAATATCTCCTGTGTAAAAGCAGGGTTTTCCAAGGGATATTAGTTCTAGGGCTTCGTCTGTTGTCATTGGTCATTAGTTATTAGTTATTGGTCAACTGCGCGATCGCAATTCACATCAAGGAAGCTGCACCCCTGCACCCCAACCCAAAAGCGCGATCGCTAAAACAAAACCGCCCACACCTCAACGGCAGGACGGTTTATTTAACTTTTATTACGTCATCTTTGTTCTCTTCCTGAGTTACCAGATGATAAATGTCGCTTTTTATCTGGCTTGTCTCTTCCTTGAATTCATTTTCAGCTTCTTCACTTTCTCCCAGCCGCGCCTTTAGCCGAGCTTGATGAGCATGAACGTATTCTAAATGACGTTTCTCTAAGGCTTCCAGACGCTCTATGATTTTCCCAGCAGTTGTGTCCCTGATTGAGACGAGCCTCCAATCTGTATTTCCCCTGTAGCTATCTTCTCTATTAACGCTGATCTCGATAGTCCCATTGCTTTGGCTTTTTTCTGCAACTCCTCCCATGCACTCTGACTTAGTTTGAGTCCCACTGTCGTTACGTCTTCCGCCGATTTCTTCGTTCTTCCCATTTATAGAATCCATGAATTTCCCTCCATTTTACATGAGCAGAATAATTAAGCATGAGCAAAATGCTTGACAAAAATTCTGCTCATGCTTAATATACATTATGTATTCTGCATTAGCAAAATACTTTTTTAAGCTCCCCTCTCACCTTTGCCATAGAGCCTGTGAGGGCATATTCAGGAGCAAGCACCCGCGCCACCGTGCGCGGAAACACCCTCAATCACCAAGAACTGAGCGCAAACACGCGTTGTCTGCGCGGTGATATTTTGATGTCTGCACACTTACTTTTAAAAACAACATGACTTCCACCGTTTTAGAACTGATTAAGAACCTGAAGTACTACCCTGACGAGACAAAGCTAACCATCAAAGACGTTGATGATGTGGAATTTGCCATCGTTGATTTCTGCAAAGAAGATAACGGCGTGACCATCGTCATCGGCGAAAAAGTAGACTCTGACTCAGATGAGGAGGACGAGGAAGAAATCTAATTGAAAAGCTATTGAAAAAGCGTTGGGCTTTGCCCCGCCGCAGGCATCGCCTACCATCCTTGATTTGGGGCGATCGCCAACTCTACGATTTATTTGTATTGAGGAAATTGTACCAATGAGTAAACCAATCGGACACTTTACCAGTTACACCCTAAACGACGGTTCCTTACTGGAATCGCTGCAAGAGCAGTACGGCCCAAGTTTTGAGCAGATGACCAGACGCGAGAAGCTGTTTTTGATTAGTGCGATCGCAACCCAACTTTGTGACCAAGCACCAGGGCGCTGCCGGGATGAAATCTACGTAGTCGGACATCAAATCAATAGCTCATTGCCTGTAGCTGACAGAGAAGGATTAATCGAAGCGCTGATTGATCAAGTTCGTTACGGGCAAAGCCTTTCGGTCGTCGCGGAGGTATTGCCTATGAGATAAACCCCATCAACATACAAAAACTCCAAATTTATAGGTTGCACCAGCGTGGGCTGGGAAGTTTACGCTGGTCTTTTTTTGAAAACAAATTAGGAATTCTCAATTATGACTTACCGCGACGAATTAAGACCTTGGGCAATTTTCCGATATTTGCCCAATGGTGAAAATGTTTGTGTTGCTCGACTTCGTACCCGAACTGATGCTGATGCTTATACAAGTCTTTTGCGTCAAGGAGGTGGGAATTTTGAGGTAGTTTTTGATCAGCAGCTCGTTGGTCAAGGATAGCTGAAATTTGAATTGCGATCGCGCTTTTGGGATGGCGCGATCGCAGCTAAAACAAAATAAATTCAAACAAGTAAAAAATAGCACGTGCCTATGAAAATTGAAACTATTACTTACAAGCGGGTCAAAAACTTGGGGAATTTCCAGAGTGAAACGATGGAAGTCACCGCAGTCTTAGACCAATATGACCAAGCAAGTCAAGTTAGTGAGCAACTGAGGGAACTGGTAAACAATCAACTTTTCCCACCAACACCTGTGTCGGCTCCCACTGAAGTTGCCACTGAAACTGCTGATTTTTAACTGAAATTTTTAGGCGATCGCCTCCCTTGCAATGAATGCGATCGCCATATATAGATACCAAAATTACACTATCACAATGCACACCATAATCAACACACCCGTAGTGTTTAGCTGCAAACTACCGGCGGCTGGCTGGATAAACCTAGCCCAAATTCGCCAAATTCAATTTGAAGACTTACCCAGTCGCACTATCGTCGTCACCTGGCAAAACGGAGACAATCAACCATTTTTCGGTGAGGATGCTGTTGCGCTGCTCAAAGCCTGGGAAAATGCCGCCAATTCAATTAACAAGCGGTGTAACAGTCAGAGGAAATCATGAATTTTCACCAACATCACCCCGCCTGATGAGACTAGCTGACACACTAGCCGAAACGGTGGCTTCTTAGTACCACCGTCGCGGGTTGTGTCCAAAGCACCCGTAAGTTAACTCAAGAAAGTGCAGCGTTCAATGAGAATTGCGCCCCTCAATTGTGGCGTTCATCAATTCATGCGCAACACTTCTTGAATTAATTCTCCCGAATGCGTTTACTCCTGAATCGCGCCCCTCAACAGGTGGGGCGTTAGGGTGATTCGTGCGCTCTTAATTTCGGGCTAATCAAAGGATGCCAGTCCTTGAAAACCACCATAAGCTTCGCAGAACCATGAAAACAGAATTAACTATTTTGGGAATTGATGTTAGTAAATCAAGCGTAACTTGCCATATTTTAACACAATACCCAAAGGGCGGATTACAAGCATATTGGAATAAAACAAGAAATAAAGCATCAAGCTTATATCCGGCTTTTTACTCCAATCCTGATGCTAAGAAAAAGCAAAAGTCAGCCTTTGATTTCGCAGATTATCTGACAGAAACAAAAGCAGATTATGCAATCTTAGAACCAACCGGAAACCACTATTCAAGACTGTGGGCATCCATCCTTAAAAAGTTGTCAATTAAAATTCTCTGGGTTGGTCACGTCGAATTGCGGCGTTACCGGGGAGGTAAAAACCTCCCGAACAAAAGCGATCCAGCTGATGCTTTAGCAATGGCCGCTTACGGTCACGATCCAGATCACCAACTGGAGACTGGGGAGTTAAACATGAGGTATTTCCTCATGCATCGGCCAGAGCCAATTGATGAGCTGCGCGACCTTTGCCAACAGCTTGAACACCTCAACCGAGTACAATCGCCAATTGTGAATTACGCCCGTCAACTGTTGGCTTGGCAGTTCCCAGAAGTCGCTCACACCAAGAGTGTATCTACTAAAGCAGGATTTTTACCGCCCCTTTGGGCATGGTTAGCTAAGAGGTTGGAGATTTCGCCCGCCGGGAAAACCCGAATTGAAAATCGCTATAAAATCTCCATTGCCAAGGACTATGACATTGAGTTTGACCCAATTCTAGAACTACACGCTAATTGGATGTGCGATATTTCACTTTTTGAGCAGAACCTAGAAGCGAGAATCACTCAAATGCTGTATCTGAGTGAATTTAAGCCTTACATGAGTGTGTTTGATAAGTTTGGCTTTGGCTTGCGAGTGCGATCGCGATTGCTCACCAGGATTTATCCTTTTGAGTCGTTTTTGGGTGTCAATGGCAGGCCCGTTATTGAATACGAAGTGCGGGAGGTGAAAAAAACTGAGCGCGATCGTAAAAATGGAGAAACCACAGTTCGACGTTTAGCCGGCGATACCAAACGCATTAAACGCAACCGTAGCCGCGACACTTTCAAAATGCGTTTGGGAATGGGTACAGTCCTGGAGCAATCCGGTGATGGTTTGGTTGAGAAAGCTAGCGGTTCATCCCTATGCCGGATCAGCCTGTGGCAGTACGTCTTAACCGGTGTGGAAACTGGCAGGCTCCCAGAAAATGAACTGACCAAGGAACTCACCAACTACCGCGACTCACTTAAAGCTAACGTTACCGAACAAGGCGAGAAACTGCTAGGTGGTAAGCACATCCAAGGAAAGCTGATGAGTAAAGTGGTAAATTTGCTGTTTGGGGAATTGTGTAAAATAATTCCTCTGACCTGATGCGATCGCCCTTCATACTTTTGAAGGGCTTTTAAGTCTAAACTTTCAATTACCCTGAATTGATAATCTGTTGCAGATTTAATTTGTTATTACTAATAGTAAGTTTTTCAGGAAGTTTGACTCGCGCTTTTGTCTGTTTGATGTGGGCTTGATGGTCAGCAAAATTTAGAGTCTTGATAATCGTAGCTATAGATAACAATCATAGCTGCGATTATCAATAATTTTTTGGGCAATCTAAATATATATAGCCCTTTTTTTGCTTACCAAACCCATTGTTTAGAGAGTGAATCCTGTGATCAAAGGCAACTCCAGCCCATCCGCTCCCAAAATATATTCCTCGCGCAATATACTGCTCCGATTTATTCTTAGTGGCACTACTTTTATTGTAAGTATTTCTGCTTATTTTAGCTATCAAGCAGCTCGGGAAATAACGCTAGAAGACTTGAGAGGAAAAGCTTTTCTAGAGGTACAGAAAGGGGTTGATGAAATTGAAGAATGGTTGCATGTTCGGAAAGTGGAGGTGGAAACCATTGCTCATACTTCTGCTGTACGCTCCTTAGACTGGTCTGTGGCAGAACCTTATTTAAAGTCAGAAATTGAGCGGATCGATGAATTTTTCTTTTTCCTCATGGCTACCCCGGATGGTTCATATTTTAATACTAAGGTTGGTCGGTCAAATAAGAATATTAAGGATCGAGACTACTTTAAAAAAGCACTAGCCGGAAAAAGCAACATTTCCGATCCCTTTATCAGCCGTTCCACAGGCATTCCTTTAATTGCGATCGCCACCCCAATCTGGTCAAATTCTCCTACCAATCATTCACCGATTGGGGTTTTCCACGGCAATGTTAAAGTCGATCGCATTGCTAAGGTAGTCAACTCGCTGCGCTACGGCAAGAACAGCTATGCGTTCGCCCTCAATTCCCAAGGAGAAGCGATCGTCCATCCCAACTCAACGTTAATGTCAACGCTAGAAAAACCTGCACCCAGCCTGTTGAAAATTTCAGATCGCAATTTAAATGCGATCGCGCAGCGAATGGTAAACAAACAACGGGGAATTCAGTTGATGGAAATTGACGGCACTAAAAAGTATGTTGCTTATCTGCCATTGCGAGAAGCTAATTGGTCTGTGGCTTTGGTAATTCCGCGCCAAAATATTGAATCTCGGCTACAATTCCTCGATCTGATCGCCCTAATTGTGGGCGGATTGACAGTAACAATGATCGCTGTCTTGTGGCAGATACAAGCCTTTGAACAAGCTCAACTGAAAAAGTCTAAAGTAGCGGCTGATAGCGCAAATCGGGCTAAGAGCGAATTTTTAGCCAATATGAGCCACGAACTGCGAACGCCCTTGAATGGTATTTTGGGTTGCGCTCAAATTTTGCTGCGTTCTAAAGGTTTGCCCGAGCCAGAGCAATATCATCTAAATATCATTGAACAGTGTGGCTCTCATCTACTGACTTTAATTAATGACATTTTGGATCTTTCCAAAATTGAAGCCCGAAAACTAGAATTGCATCCTCAAGATGTGCATTTTGCGTCTTTTTTACAGGGTATTGTCGAAATTTGCCAAATTCGGGCAGAACAAAAAGGTATTTTGTTTGTCTACGAATTCGCCAGCAACTTACCCACAGGGGTTCATGTTGATGTCAAAAGGTTACGTCAGGTTCTGTTGAATCTGCTGGGAAATGCGATTAAATTTACCGATGAGGGTAAGGTTAGCTTCAAGGTTGAGGTAATCAATCGACTTCCTACTGATGGGCAGACGGAGAAATATCGCATTCACTTTAGTGTAAAAGATACAGGAATTGGCATAAATCCAACTCAATTGGGCAACATTTTTTTGCCATTTGAACAAGTAGGTGAAAAAAAGCATCAGATAGAAGGCACAGGGCTGGGTTTAGCTATTACTCGGCAGTTGGTGCAGATGATGGGTAGCGATATTCAGGTTAAAAGTCAGCTTGGTGAGGGTAGTACTTTCTGGTTTGAAATTGCGATCGCCCAAGCCAGTGAATGGGTACAGTCTGCTATGGCTGCATCCAAGAGACAAATCATTGGCTTTGCAGGTAGCCCCTGCACTATTTTGATGGTGGACGATCGCTGGGAGAATCGTACAGTAATTACAAACTTATTACAACCACTGGGTTTCAATGTGATTGAAGCTAATAACGGTAAAGATGGTTTAGAAAAAGCGATCGCCCTGAAACCAGACCTGGTGATTACAGATTTGCTGATGCCAGAAATGGATGGGTTTGAATTGATTAAACACCTGCGTCATACCCCAGATATCGAGGATGTCAAGATTATCGTTTCTTCCGCTAGTGTCTTTGAAGCCGACCAACACCGCAGTTTGCAAGCAGGAAGTGACACTTTTTTGAGCAAACCGATACAGGCAGATGAATTACTGCATCAATTAGAGTGCCATTTAGGTTTGACATGGATTTACCAGCAGTCTGAGGAACAAAAAATTAATTCTTCGGCTACAACAGTTGATGGTTCATCAGATAAATTGACTCTTCCTTCTTCCGATGTATTACAAGAACTGATGAATTTAGCCAGTAAAGGTAACTTCAATGATATTCTCAAATGGGCAGATAAACTAGAAGAAACAGACACAAAACTCGCTTACTTTGCTAACCAATTGCGGCAGCTAGCGAGGCAGTTTGACGAAGATTTAATCCTCAACTTTTTGAGTAAAAAATCAAAGGAGTAATTACCATAAATAAATTTATTTATGGTAATTGTAATGCGTGTTTTAATTTTGAGCTATCGCCTTTGGTATCTCGCAAATAAGCAACGTAAATCAATATAAAGTAGAAATATTATGACAGCAACTATAAACGAGCAGAAAAATCCCTTAAATAGCGATCCTAGCAGAGGAATTATTTTAATCGTTGATGACAATCCTGCGAACTTACAAGTTTTATCGAGCTTTTTGGATCAGTCTAGATTTGAAGTTTGGGCAGCTCGCAGTGGTGAAAAAGCCATTCATAGATTAGGCAATGATAATTTACCTGATTTGATATTGCTTGATATTATGATGCCGGGTATCGATGGTTTTGAAACTTGTAAATACTTAAAAAGTGAAAGCAATTCTCGTGTCCAGGATATTCCGATCATTTTTATGACTGCTCTTTCAGATACTGCCGATAAGGTAAAAGGATTGCAATTGGGAGCCGTAGATTATATTACTAAACCTTTTCAGTATGAAGAGGTATTAGTGCGAATAGAGCATCAATTGAAGCTCAGAAATTTGATGAAAACCCTGACAGCCAAAAACGCCGAATTACAACAGACTCAAACCCAACTGATTCAAGCAGAAAAGGTAGCAACCTTGGGTCAAATGACAGCAGGAATTGCCCATGAAGTAAATAATCCCATCAATTTTATCGCTGGTAACTTGAATTTTATTGAAGAGTATTTTCAAGAGATTGTTAATTTACTCGAACTTTATCAAAAATATCTGCCTGAACTACCGACTGAAATTCAAAATGCTATTAAAACTAAAGATATAAATTATTTATTAAATGATTTATCTAAAATTATTTGTTCTATGCGACTAGGTACAGATCGTGTTACAGAAATTGTGTCATCGTTGAATAAGTTTTCTCGACATGGAGAAGCAGGAAAAAAACTAGCTAACCTGCATGAAGGATTAGAAACTACGCTACTCATTCTTGGACATCGACTTAAAGCAAATGCTCATCGCCAGCCAATTAAATTAATCAAAGAATATGGAGTCTTGCCACTTATTGAGTGCTATCCAGGTGAACTGAATCAGGTTTTTATGAATTTGATTGGTAATGCAATCGATGCAGTTGAAGAAATACAAAAAAATCAATATTTTGATGATAATTTTAGACACATTGGGATGATTTGGATTAAAACTGAAGTAATTGGAGAGCGAGTTATTCTCAGAATTGCAGACAATGGCTCAGGAATCAGCGAAGCAAACCGGACAAAGATATTCGATGCTTTCTACACTACAAAAGTCATCGGTAAAGGAACAGGACTTGGTTTATCTATTGCTTACCAAATTGTAGTTAATAATCATCGCGGTAAGCTCAGTTGCCATTCAAAACAGAGTGATGGTACAGAGTTTGTGATTGAATTACCTATCCGATAAATTAGAATCCTAAATTGTAACCTGCATCAGCATTCAGAAAATACCTGCAATTGCTGAATTATCGGTTACAAGAGCAATGAGGGTTATTCAAATTAAAGGAGCGATCGCTCTTGTCGCTCTGATTCTCAGAATAAAACTATAAACGTGATAAAATTAATATTAGTAGATTAATATTTAATCATATTTATAATGTCTTATAGTGACTTTTCGCTGTTCAAGGTAAAACGCGACTTTAACTTAACTACAATTGAAAATGGACAGTTTTTACCCGAAACGCAGTCCATAGAACCTAGTTTTTATCTCAAAGAAGCATTAAGCGAAGGACTACCACTAGCAACAGCAACTGGTTCAGAAAAAGCTCGCTCAGAGTTAATTATTAGTCCTATACTTGTAGAAGTTAGGAAAATTCTTGAACGCAGAATCAGCTTTTTTTCAGGTGAAGATTTTACCGTTTTACCGGAGCTTGGCTTAAGTGGAGTATGTGATTTTTTAATTAGCCGCTCACCCGAACAAATATTTATTGAAGCTCCTGCGATCGTGATTATTGAAGCAAAAAAAGGTGATTTAAAACCTGGTTTGGGGCAATGTGCAGCAGAAATGATTGCCGCACAAAAATTTAATGAAACTAATAATATACCGATTAAAACAATTTATGGCAGCGTTAGCAGCGGTACGGCTTGGCGATTTTTGAAATTAGAAGGGCAAACATTGAGTATTGATTTGAATGATTATCCCGTTCCACCAGTGGAAATACTATTGGGAATGTTGGTTTGGATGGTGCGGGAAGGGTGAAGAATTCAGAATCAATTACTGGGAAATTAAGCAGAAAGTAAAGCCAGTCGCTTGGGAAAGTTTTGAACGAAAAGCTCAGGATATTGTAACAAATATACTGAATGAAGAAGTTGCGATCGCCTATGGCGGGCGGTTACGCCATCGCATTAATTGTCTATCTCACAGGTTGGACTGTCGAGCAAGTTCAACAATTACAGGCTCAAACGAAGGATAATCAAGCTGAGTGACATAAAAAACAGGGAACCTCACCATTACAAATGCATCCATAGCATTCTTTTTATACCCTGTATCATCAAGTCATTCAGAAATATTTTGCCAATTTTCTAATTAGATTGTTTTAAATTTCCTGATGTAATCTTAGCATTATTACTGATGCCAGCTAGGGGATAATTAGCTTTTAATTGCAAGATACTGAGATTAAAGCAATAAAAATTACATTTATTTTAGTGATCTATTATGGATAAGCTGGTTGACAAAATCGCGGCATTAGGTGTGCCTGGTCTTGTACTTTTGGTTGCTATGGCTGTCACGGGATGGGCTGGAGCCGCTGCAATAACTACAGCTTTAGCAGTGCTTGGTGGCCCATTCGGAATGCTTGGAGGAATCGCTGTACTTGGCTTACTCGCTCTAATGTCACAAGGATTAGCTGAATACGGATTTGAAGCAATTTTTAAATCTACCGTAGATCAACTTAGAACAAGAGGTAAATCTAAATCAGATATAGAACGCGAGATTGAATCCTATCCTATTTCAAGCGATTTAAAGTTGAAAATAAAGGATTATTTGAGAAAGCTTGCATAGTTGAGATACTATTTCATATCTTATTAATCGAATCGATACTTTAAACAATAAAATTGATTATGAATACTAATCAAGAAAAAGAACTAACTCAAAATCCTGTATCTCAATCAGGTGAAAATAATCAAATGATTGAAGGAGTACAAAAAGAAGAGTTTTATAAAAAGATAATTTCATTTTTACAATCTATATCATTAGGCTTGAACAAGCTGTATGCTACCCTATTTAAAACTAATTTCCCGTCCAAGCTTGATGAAGGAACCTTTTCTCAAAAAACAGAGCGTATTCATGCCTATAGTGATTTTATTAAATCTGCGTCCAAATTCATTTGGATTGGTGTTGTTTTCATAATCATTATTCAATTATGGGGTAATTTTTCGCTCAATCACATCAGCAATACATCTAAACGTAAATTAAATACTGTCACCATTACTATTCCTGAGCAAAAGCTATTTCAAATGTCTGATGATATTGCAAATGCTCTTGGTAAGGCATTAGTTAGTGCCAGAGCATCTGCATCGAATAATCTGGAAAGATGGCATGATGAGGTAATGCAACGTGTAGACCATCCTTTTCTCGATTGGTACTACAATTATTTTACTCAGTGGGGTGTTGGTGTAGAAGCTATTTGGGTAAACATTAGTGCCACTTCAGAAGAAAAGAAAGCTGAAAAATTAATTGGTAATTTCCAAACTGAATTTGCTAAAAAGGTTTTGCAACCATCATCAATGCAACTTGAAATGGAACGTTTTACAAGAGAAGCAATTGATAAATATGTATCTGAAGCCAATCAAAAGTTAGCAGGAATCCAAAGTCAGTATCAAATTCCCAGACCTGTTTGGGAAGAATTTATAGAAGGTTTAGGAAGTACAACATATAATATAGGTGGCAAAGAGCAAAATCTCTCTATTCGCGCACTTTCGCGTGGTACAGGTTATGTAGCTGCCAGTGCAATGATGAAAGCTGTTAGTGTTATTGGTACTAAGAAAATTGCTACAGGAATTGTGAGTAAAGGAACTTCTAAAGTAGTTGCTAAGATAGCAACTAAAACTGCAACAAAGGTAGCAACAGAAGGAACAGGTGAAATTGCTGCTGGACTTTTAGGGTTAGAATTACTTAATCCTCTTGCTGGTTTAGGAGTTTTAGCATGGGATATCTGGGATCATTATCATACAGTTAAAGTAGAAAGACCGATTCTAAGAGAAAATCTCAATAATTATTTAGATGAAGTAAAAGACTCATTACTGAATGATGAAGAAAATGGAATTTTGTCTTCAGTGAATAAATTCCATGATGGAATTCTAAATGTTTTAAATAGAAAGCCAATATTAGCTAAATAAAATTTGCTTATTTGTTAGCAGAGACAAAGTTTTTATTATTTTGTGTGGATAACACAGTGTCTTTCTGCTAGTTAGTAGAACTAGCAACTATATATTAAAGTCTGTCTCTGCTGACTAAATATTTTTTAGTCAGTAGAGACTAGTTTTATTTTGCAATGCAATAATATAGCCAAATAGCTATTTAACCATTAAAAATAAGTGTTGCAAAAAGTTTACAAAAAGTTGGTCAACACTTTTATTGAAAGTCAACAATTACAAAGAAATATTTCGTTTTTTATATCGATTTGTATCATATAGACCATAAAATGCCCAGTGGGTAAGCGTTTTCTGATAAAAAACACATATTGCTTAGAGATCACAAGTTACCTGTGGCGAATGATGCCGCTAGGAACTTCCTTCAGAGAACACGCATCAAAGGAGCCGAAGAAGCATGTTCACACACGTCAAGTCCACCATTAGACACATTGCGCCTGATGACTTACGCGGACGTAATTTAATCAAGGTGGTCTATGTCGTGCTTGAGTCCCAGTACCAGAGTGCATTATCGCAAGCAGTTCGCACGATTAACGCGAACAATCCCAACTTGGCGATTGAAATCAGCGGGTACTTGATTGAGGAACTCCGCGACCCAGAGAATTACGAAGAGTTCAAACGAGAAATTGAGACTGCAAATATCTTCATCGCTTCCCTTATTTTCATTGAAGATTTAGCACAGAAAGTAGTAGCAGCAGTAGAACCACACCGCGATCGCCTAGACGTTTCCGTTGTCTTTCCCTCGATGCCAGAGGTAATGCGCCTGAGTAAAATGGGCAGTTTTTCCTTGGCACAGTTAGGTCAGTCAAAAAGTGCGATCGCCCAATTCATGCGGAAACGCAAAGAAAAATCCGGTGCGGGATTCCAAGATGGGATGCTGAAGCTTTTGCGAACGCTGCCGCAAGTGCTGAAGTTTTTACCGATGGACAAGGCACAAGATGCCCGAAATTTCATGCTCAGTTTTCAGTATTGGCTAGGTGGTTCACCAGACAACCTGGAAAACTTCTTACTGATGCTAGCTGATAAATATGTATTTAAAGGTTTAGACAAACAAAATTTTGCACCTTCTACATACGAACAACCGGTGGTTTATCCCGATTTAGGGATTTGGCACCCTTTGGCTCCCAGTATGTTTGAAGATGTCAGAGAGTACCTCAATTGGTATACAGCTCGTAAGGATATTTCTAGCGATCTAAAAGATCCCCTAGCTCCTTGTGTTGGATTAGTATTGCAACGCACTCACCTAGTTACAGGGGATGATGCCCATTATGTAGCGATGGTACAGGAGTTGGAAGCACTAGGCGCACGGGTACTACCTGTATTTGCTGGTGGTTTGGACTTCTCCAAGCCTGTGGATGCATACTTTTATGAACCGAATACTAATATACAGTTGGTAGATGCAGTAATATCGTTGACTGGTTTTGCTTTAGTGGGTGGCCCAGCCAGACAAGACCATCCCAAAGCAATTGAGTCACTCAAACGTTTAAACCGTCCTTATATGGTGGCGTTACCCTTAGTTTTTCAAACCACAGAAGAGTGGATGGATAGCGATTTAGGGTTACATCCAATTCAAGTAGCTTTGCAAATTGCAATTCCAGAATTGGATGGGGCAATTGAGCCGATTATATTATCGGGTAGAGATGGGACTACCGGCAAAGCGATCGCCCTGCGCGATCGGGTTGAAGCTGTAGCCGAACGCGCCTTAAAATGGGCTAGCCTCCGCCGCAAGCCGAAGCTGGATAAAAAAGTTGCCATCACCGTTTTCAGCTTCCCGCCAGATAAAGGCAACGTAGGAACCGCCGCGTACTTAGATGTATTCGGCTCCATCTACGAGGTAATGAAAGCCCTGAAAAATAACGGTTACGACTTACCGCAATTGCCAGAATCAGCCGAAGCGTTGATGCAAGAAGTCATCCATGATGCACAAGCGCAGTACAACAGCCCAGAACTAAACGTTGCTTACAAAATGTCCGTTCCTGAGTATGAGGCGCTGACACCTTACTCTCAACGTTTAGAGGAAAACTGGGGCCCGCCTCCCGGACATCTCAACAGCGATGGGCAAAACTTGCTGATTTATGGTAAGCAATTCGGTAATGTCTTCATTGGTGTCCAACCCACATTTGGTTATGAAGGCGACCCGATGCGACTGTTGTTCTCTCGTTCAGCTAGTCCTCACCACGGTTTTGCTGCCTACTACACTTACCTAGAGCAAGTTTGGAAAGCTGATGCTGTACTGCACTTTGGTACACACGGTTCTTTGGAATTCATGCCAGGTAAACAGATGGGGATGTCTGGTGACTGTTATCCAGATAACTTGATTGGCTCAATTCCTAATCTGTATTACTACGCAGCCAATAATCCTAGTGAAGCAACAATTGCCAAACGTCGGAGTTATGCCGAAACAATTTCTTACTTGACACCGCCAGCAGAAAATGCTGGGTTGTATAAAGGTTTGAAAGAACTCAGCGAATTGATTGCTTCCTACCAAACCTTGAAAGATAGTGGACGCGGCATTCCCATTGTCAACAGCATCATGGATAAATGCCGGATCGTGAATCTGGATAAGGATATTAACCTACCAGAAACCGATGCTAGAGATATGAGTGCCGACGATCGCGATCATATTGTTGGCAACGTCTACCGCAAGTTGATGGAAATCGAGTCTCGGTTGTTGCCTTGTGGGTTGCACGTCATTGGTAAACCGCCAAGTGCAGAAGAAGCGATCGCAACTCTCGTCAATATTGCCAGTCTAGATCGTCAAGAAGAAGAACTTCAAGGCTTACCGGGAATTATCGCTAACAGCATTGGGCGTAACATTGATGATATTTACCAAAATAGCGATCGAGGCATTTTAGAAGATGTCCAGTTATTGCAAGATATCACCTTGGCAACGCGTGCAGCAGTTACTGCCCTTGTACAAGAGCAAATCGACGCAGAAGGACGAGTTTCTCTAGTTTCCCGGTTGAATTTTTTCAACATGGGCAAAAAAGAACCTTGGGTAGAAGCATTGCATAAAGCAGGTTATCCCAAAGTCGATGGTACAGCCCTCAAACCCCTATTTGAGTATTTGGAATTCTGTCTCCAGCAAGTTTGTGCCGACAATGAACTTGGAGCATTACTTAGAGGCTTAGAAGGTGAATACATCCTACCTGGTCCTGGTGGTGATCCCATCCGTAACCCGGATGTATTACCCACGGGTAAGAATATTCATGCTTTAGATCCGCAATCCATCCCTACAACAGCGGCAGTACAATCAGCTAAAATCGTCGTAGATCGGCTTTTAGCACGTAACAAGGCAGAAAACGAAGGAAAATGGCCAGAAACCATCGCCTGTGTCCTTTGGGGAACTGATAACATCAAAACTTACGGTGAATCCCTCGCCCAAATTATGTGGATGGTGGGTGTGCGTCCGGTTCCCGATGCCTTGGGACGGGTGAACAAGTTGGAATTGATACCTTTAGAAGAGTTAGAACGCCCCAGAATTGACGTGGTAATCAACTGTTCTGGTGTATTCCGCGACTTGTTCATCAACCAAATGAACCTACTAGACCAAGGCGTGAAGATGGCGGCTGAGGCGGATGAACCCTTAGAAATGAACTTTGTTCGCAAACACGCTTTGCAACAAGCTGAGGAAATAGGGATTAATCTACGTCAAGCAGCAACGCGCGTCTTCTCCAATGCTTCTGGTTCTTATTCGTCAAATATCAACTTGGCGGTGGAAAACAGCACTTGGGATAGCGAAGCCGAGTTGCAGGAAATGTATCTCAACCGGAAATCTTTCTCCTTCAATTCCGATAACCCCGGAATCATGGACGAATCCCGGCAGATTTTTGAAAGCACATTGAAAACTGCTGATGCAACTTTCCAAAATCTCGATTCTTCCGAGATTAGCTTAACGGATGTTTCTCATTACTTTGATTCCGATCCCACAAAGCTTGTGGCAAATCTGCGGGGTGATGGTAAAAAACCAGCATCTTATATTGCAGATACAACCACAGCTAACGCTCAAGTGCGGACATTAACAGAAACCGTGCGCTTAGATGCGCGTACTAAATTGTTAAATCCCAAATGGTATGAGGGGATGCTGAATCACGGTTACGAAGGTGTACGCGAACTCTCCAAGCGATTGGTAAACACAATGGGTTGGAGTGCGACAGCCGGCGCTGTAGATAACTGGATTTACGAGGATACTAACGAAACCTTCATCAAAGATGAAGAAATGCAGAAACGATTGATGAACCTTAATCCCCATTCTTTCCGCAAGGTTGTATCAACTTTATTGGAAGTGAATGGACGCGGTTATTGGGAGACTAGCGAAGAAAATTTAGACCGCCTACGTGAGTTGTACCAAGAAGTTGAAGACCGGATTGAAGGAATTGAGTAGGTTTAATACATAACCAATGAGACAGGGGCACGGTAATACCGTGCCTTCTGCATTTATCTGAGTTTTCACCAGATGTAGAAAAAGAAAATGGTTAGCGCCAGCTAATCAAAAACTGTTCTGTTAACCTATTTTTTACGATGCTGCTTATTATGAAAAGTACATAACACCAAATCTAGTAGCAGTAAATATAAGTTTTTTATATGGTGCGGTTATCAGCTTATTTGGTGTAGTTTGACAGCCAAATATTGCTCTAGTAATTGATAAAATAGAACAAATGAACTATATTAAGAATAATAATTTTGCAAGGCTTTGTGAGGTTTTGAGTGAATTCTGGCTACATATACGCCCTAAAAAACAGGTCATTCGGTAGTAACATCATTAAGATTGGCATGACAACGCGAAAACCAGACGTTCATGCAAAGGAGATTTATCATGGTGCATCAGGAGTGCCTGAACCATTTGACATTGCTTTCGCCTGTAAGGTTGCTGATTGTGAAGTAGCAGAGAAGAAAATTCATCGAAGATTCAATGCATATAGAAGTAATAAGGTTAGAGAATTCTTCATTATTCCTATTTAAATTGCAAAAAAAGTTATTATTAGTGTCTGTCAAGAAGTTAATAAACTGTTTGGTTACTCGAATGATGAGCTAATTGTTATTGAAAACCAAATAACTGATAGTCTAGAGGACTGTGCTGATGACCCACCCGAAGTTGTTATGCTTAGTATAAATAGTATAGTTTCTTCTCCTCTGGGAACAAGTTTGCTGAGTGATGAGCAGAAAGCAAGGGTGGAGATTATTGCAGAAATCTTTGCAAATATTTTTCGAGATAACTTAGACGCTTGGATTATGGACTTTTCACGGGATCATAATCCAGAAACAGAGATTTATATTTGGGAACACATTGCTACAGCATTTTTAAAGATAGAGCAAGTTAAATTCCTTAGTGAAGAGCAGAAGAAAGAAGCCTTTGGTATTTTGCTAATGCGATCAATGACATCAGCTAGTAAAGTTCTTGAACAATTTAAACTAAAAACGTTTTCTAGAAAAGTAGCAAAGGAAATCCTACGTGAATACAAACTTGAGCCAAAACCACTTGAAGTACAGCGACGAGCTTAACGTTTGATCTTGATAGTAAAATGCATCACTCTTCAACAACAGGCGATCGCTTTGTTTTTGAGGTTTTCTGCAAGGCGATCGCTCTTTTGTTAACTATTTTTCTTTAAGGCAAAATTTCAAAGCTATCGCAGTGCTGAGGTCGATATAATCTGAAATCTCGCTGATCTAAAGTAAATATTTTTTTAATACCATAGCGTTCAGCTATAGCCATAACGCTTGCATCTACAAAATCAATCCGACTATCTGCATACTCATTCAAGATTTCCGCCACACGAATTACATCTTGGTCTGTTAAAGCTACTAAACTAAATCGACTTGCAGATAGTCCTTACAAAAAAGCTACAACTATAGCTACACCTGCATTACGTCCTACCAAATAAGCTAATTCTGCCAATACTGTTTGTGGTAACAGAATTTGTTTTTGTTGTGTATATACTATTCCAGCAATACTGTGCATTGCATCCGAACAGTTCAACAATGCTACAACAAAACCCGTATCAGCTACTGCTAAAGTTATTTCCACGTCCAACCAGATTTTTCAGTAATCTCTTGTTGGAGAATATCTTCCGACTTTATAGCTAAATCAGGTGTTCCTGCAAATAAGCCAATTAATGGGTCAGACACAGTATTATCAACTGTTTCTAACAATTGGGTTTCAAGATATAGCCTAACAGCTTCGCTGATAATTGATTCAGGAGATTGCCCTCGTTTACTAGCCAGATTTATGACTTTTTCTAGTAAAGTCTGTTCCAGCTTCCAGTTAAATGTAGAGTCCACCAGATAACTTCTCTCTCTTTAGTAATAAAAAATATTCTAACAAATAGGGGTTTGATACTCACTGTTATAATTTTTTATCTTTAAGTCAAATATACACAGCGATACTTACGGTAAGTTACGCTAACGTACTACTTTTCCACAATAGGCGATGTATGACGACAAGCTGCTATGCGTCTACGCTTTATTTTTGAGGTTTTCTACAACGCGATCGCCCACAATGCCATCATACAATCAGCGATCGCTTTGTTTTTGAGATTTTTTGCAAAGCGATCGCTCCTTTTTCACAACAGGCGATCGCTTTAGGTTTTGAGCTTACTCTTTACCCCCAAGCAAATACGGTTTCTTAGAAGAGGGATAAAAGAACTAAAAATCTAAATAATTAAATTGTGCCAAGTATTAGCAAGTTATGTTGCTGATATTTGGCACAATTAGGATTTGAATATTTTGTAACTTTAAGCAAGAAAACCCGCAAAAAATTCCAGACTTTCTTTCAGTGCTTTGATGAAAATATCAATTTCTTCGCGGGTGTTGTAGAAAGATAAACTTGCTCGTGCGGTTGCAGCAAGACCTAAGTAACGGTGTAATGGTTGAGTGCAGTGGTGTCCAGAACGGATAGCAACGCCTTCTTGATCTAATAATGTAGATAAGTCGTTGGCGTGGACTTCCCCGGTAGTGAATGACGCAAGAGCGGCTCTACCTTCCCCGTTAGCATTTGGTTTGGGGCCGTAAATTCTAATTTGGGGAATTTGCTCTAATTGTTGGAACAAATAAGCTGTTAATTCTGCTTCGTAAGCGTGGATTTTATCCATGCCAATACTGCTAAGATAATCTATTGCAGCACCAAGTGCGATCGCTTCTCCAATAGCAGGTGTACCAGCTTCAAATTTATGCGGTAATTCTGCGTATGTCGAATGGTCTAAATACACCTCTGCAATCATCTCACCACCACCAAAAAATGGTGGCATTGATTCTAGCAATTCCAACTTGCCATACAAAAATCCTATCCCAGTTGGGGCGCACATCTTATGACCGGATGCTACCAACCAATCACAATCTATCTGCTGCACATCGATAGGATAGTGGGGAACACTTTGGCAAGCATCAACTAAGAATTTAGCACCGTATTTGTGAGCGATCGCACCAATTTCTTTTACTGGATTAAGACAACCCAAAGTGTTAGAAATATGCACTACTGACACCAACTTTGTTTTTTCAGAAATCAGCTTTTGAAACTGTTCCAAGTCAAAAGTTTCTTCTGATGTCAATTCCACAAATTTCAGTACTGCACCCGTTTTTTGCGCCACCAATTGCCAAGGCACAATATTACTGTGGTGTTCCATCACCGAAAGAATAATCTCATCTCCCGGCTGTAAATTATTCATCCCCCAGCTATAAGCTACTAAGTTAATCGCCTCACTTGCGTTGCGGGTGTAGACAATTTCCTGACGCGATGCAGCATTGATGAATTTGGCAACTTTATCTCGCGCACCTTCATAAGCATCAGTAGCTTTAGCACTTAAAGTATGAGCGCCGCGATGTACATTAGCATTATATTGCTCGTAATAATCTTGTAGGGTATTTAATACGAACAAGGGTTTTTGTGATGTCGCAGCATTATCGAGATAAACCAGGGGTTTATCGTTGACTTTCTGATGCAAGATCGGGAAATCAGCGCGAACTTTATCAGCAAGGGTTTTGGTAGAGGTAAAAGTCATTGGTAGATTAGTTATTAGTCAGTAGAGACGCGATTAATCGCGTCTGTACAATGGTTATTAGAGACGCGATTAATCGCATCTGTACAATGATCATTAGTCATTAGTCAGAGACTTAAGATTATTGACTGTGTTTAACAGGATTTCTCGCAGAGAAGGAACTGGTATTTGGTTGATGATTTCGGCAGCGAAGGCGTTAATTAATAACTTCCGAGCATCATTTTCATCAATTCCCCGACTTTGCAGATAAAATATTTCATCATCTTCCAATTGGCTAACGGTAGCACCGTGAGCGCATTTTACATTATCGGCTGTAATTTCCAATTGGGGTTTGGTATCAACTCTGGCTTTTGATGATAGTAGCAAATTGCGATTCAACTGGGCTGCATTTGTCAACTGGGCTGGTTTGGGTACAAAAACTTTACCATTGAACACCGCATGAGCGCGATCGCCGACAATACATTTATGCAATTGCTCACTTGTACCGTGGGGATAGTTAAGTGCGATCGCACTGTGAGTATCAGACAACTGCTTACCAGTAATCACCGTCAAACCATTGAGAGTAGTTTGTGTCTGCTCACCAGTTTGCAAAATTTCCAAATTGTGCCGTGACAACTTCGCACCTAAAGTTATGGCATGACTTGTATATCGACTATCACGAGCTTGGGCGATCGCAGTTTTCCCAATATGAAAAGCCTCTGCACCTTCCCACTCAATCCTAGTGTGACTCACCTCAGCATTGTCACCCACCCAAACTTCCGTAACCGCGTTAGTTAAGTAAACTCCTTCCTCTGCGCTCTCTGCGCCTTGGCGGTTCGTATACTCTTCAACCAACGTCACCTGCGAACCACTTTCCGCCACCACCAAACAACGCGGCTGCGAAATCGTCGCCGTCTCACCCGCAACCGAAATAAACACCAAATGAATTGGCGTTTCAACTACTACATTCTTCTTCACCCACACCACAGCAGCATCAGTTATTCCAGCCGTATTCAGAGCAGTAAAAACCTCCTGCGCTCCCTCAGCTTGAGCTAAATACTGCCGTACACCTTCCTGCTCAACCGCAGACAAAGCAGCCAAATTACTCACCACAATTCCAGATGGTAAATCTGAAACTGCGGATAACTCCGGCGCAAAAACGCCATTAACAAATACCAAACGACTGTTAGCCGCTTCTGGCAAAATATCAAATTCTAGAGATGTAAAATTTCCCGTCTCTAGATTAAATTGCACCTTTCGCAGAGACGACAAATCAGTAAATCGCCATTCTTCCTCACGGGTAGTGGGGATAATCGAGTGACGTACCCAATTAGCAGCACTTTGGCGTAATTCTTGCAACCAACCTTCTGTTTTCGTTGCCGTTACTTGATTTAACAACCCAGTCAGATAATCATCTCTATCCAACAGAGTTGATGTCAAACTAACTTCATTTGAATTAGGAATTGTACTAGGAGATACTTGAATGCTCATTACACACTCACCTCAGCAGCTGCAAATTCTGCCAGTACCCAGTCATAACCACGAGACTCTAATTCTAGTGCCAGTTCCTTACCACCGCTCGTAATAATCTGCCCTTGTGCCATCACATGCACGAAATCAGGCACAATATAATCGAGTAACCGTTGGTAGTGAGTAATCAAAATTGTAGAATTTTCTGGACTTGCCAGTTGATTTACCCCATTCGCCACAATTCTAAGCGCGTCAATATCCAAACCCGAATCAGTCTCGTCCAAAATTCCTAACTTTGGTTCCAGCAGCGCCATTTGCAGAATTTCATTCCGCTTCTTCTCACCACCAGAAAACCCTTCATTCAAACTCCGACTGAGAAAACTGGAATTCATCTTCACTACATCCAGCTTTTCCTCAATCAAATCGTCAAAATCAAAGGCGTCTATTTCCTCTAAACCTTGCGCCTTGCGACGAGAATTGTACGCCACCCGCAAGAAATCCAAATTGCTCACACCCGGAATTTCTAACGGATACTGAAACGCCAAAAAGACACCACTTCTGGCGCGTTCCTCCGGCTCCAACTCCAACAAATTTTGTCCCTGAAAAATTATCTCACCGCCAGTCACCTCATACGCCGGATGCCCAGCTAACACCTTAGAAAAAGTACTCTTACCAGAACCATTTGGCCCCATAATCGCATGAATTTCACCCGATCGCACCTCCAGATTCACACCTTTCAAAATCGGTGTCCCATCAACATTAGCCGTCAGATTCCGTACCGACAGCACAACTTCGCTATTTTCAATAATCATCTTCTCTCCCTTCTCATTCTCTGCGCTCTTGGCGTCTTGGCGGTTCCTTATTGCTTTCTAAAGATAAACACAGAACGCGGATGTCTCTGTGTTTATCCTTGCCTCCATTTATCCAACACTGCCTTCCAACTTCAAACTCAACAACTTATCAGCTTCCACCGCAAACTCCATCGGTAACTGATTGAAAACATCCTTACAGAAACCGCTAACCATCATCGAAATCGCATCTTCTGCTGAAATACCTCGTTGAGCGAAGTAGAATAACTGATCTTCCCCAATTTTAGAAGTAGAAGCTTCATGCTCCACCTTCCCACTGTTATTCTGCACCTGGATATAAGGGAAAGTGTTGGCATGGGCATTATCCCCAATCAGCATTGAGTCGCACTGAGAATAATTTCTCGCCCCTTTCGCAGTCGGGTTGACTTTCACCAAACCCCGGTAGCTATTGCTAGATTTACCTGCGGAAATTCCTTTAGAAATAATTGTACTGCGGGTATTTTTACCAACATGAATCATCTTTGTACCAGTATCGGCCTGCTGCATATTATTTGTCAGCGCCACCGAGTAAAACTCACCTACAGAGTTATCACCCACCAATACACAGCTAGGATATTTCCAAGTAATTGCTGAACCTGTTTCTACTTGAGTCCAGGAAATTTTGGAATTTACGCCCTGACACAAACCGCGCTTGGTAACAAAGTTGTAAATACCGCCTTTACCGTTAGCATCGCCAGCGTACCAGTTTTGCACGGTGGAATATTTAATTTCGGCGTTGTCGAGAGCGACAAGTTCCACAACGGCGGCGTGTAACTGGTTGCTGTCATACATCGGTGCAGTACAACCTTCCAGGTAAGAAACATAACTACCTTCTTCAGCGACAATCAAAGTCCGCTCAAATTGTCCCGTATCACCAGAGTTGATGCGGAAGTAGGTAGACAGTTCCATTGGACATTTCACGCCTTTAGGAATATAGACAAAGGAACCATCGCTAAATACGGCAGCATTTAATGCGGCAAAGTAGTTATCAGCTATAGGAACAACGCTACCCAGATATTTTTTGATTAGTTCTGGATGTTCTTGCAACGCTTCCGAAATCGAGCAGAAAATAACACCATCTTCCGCTAGCTTTTCTTTAAATGTAGTGGCGACAGAAACGCTATCGAAAATCGCATCGACAGCGACGTTTGCCAGTCGCTTTTGTTCAGAGAGGGAAATGCCTAACTT
This sequence comes from Nostoc sp., assembly GCF_036917575.1. GTDB lineage: Bacteria > Cyanobacteriota > Cyanobacteriia > Cyanobacteriales > Nostocaceae > Nostoc. The sequence continues at coordinate 25,885 of NZ_JBALDC010000047.1, forward strand.
CTCAAAGGTTTCTAAAAGAGTTGGATCGACTTCATCCAAGCTGTTTAGTTTTTCCTTCTTGCGTTTTGGCGCTGAGTAGTAAATGATATTCTGATAATTTATTGGCGGATACTTGACATTCGGCCAAGTTGGTTCCGTCATTTTTTGCCACTGGCGATAAGCCTTAAGGCGAAAGTCCAGCATAAACTGCGGCTCGTTCTTCTTAGAGGAGATCAAGCGGATAACGTCCTCGTTTAGTCCACGCTCAATTGTGTCGGTCTCAATGTCTGTGACAAAGCCGTACTTGTAGGGTTGGTTGACTAAGGATTTGACAGTGGCACTCATCGGTAATAATCTCTAGTGTTCGGAACTTGAATCTTTATAAGGATGGGAGTTGGGCTTTTGTTTAGCCGATTCCCATCTCGCATTACGGAATGGTTACACGGCTGCTAGAATAGTGGTGGAGAGTAAAACAACAGCTTTGTTGTTTAATGTATCTTCATTTTACGCTAAATTAACAACAACAATGTTGTCAAAGTCAAATTTTCAAAGAAATTTTTGGGACGTTCGCTGAACGTCTTGCAGCAACTATAAGATGGCGACTACCCACCAGTCCTCAACCAAGCAAGATATCCTAGAGTATCTGCACAAACACCAAAAAGCAACGGCTTTGGAGCTAGCTGAACTTTTAGACGTTACCCCGCAAGCGATTCGTCGCCATCTCAAGGATTTGGAGACGGAAGGGCTAGTTTTGTATTCGACATCAGCGCAGGCGGCGGGGATGGGGCGTCCGCAGCACCTTTATCAACTGAGTCGCCAAGGACGCGATTGCTTGCACCGCGCAATGAGCGATCGCTTTGGTGATGGCCACGGAAATTTTGCGGTTTCGCTACTAGACACCTTAGCCGAAACAGTAGGACACGATCAATTTAAATCGATTTTAGAGAAACAGTGGCAACGTAAAGCCCAAGAATATCGTGATCGCGTGGGTAATGGTTCACTACGAGAACGTGTAGCCAAGTTAGTAGAGTTGAGAAAAGCGGAAGGCTTCATGGCAGAGTATCATCCTGTTGATGTGAAAGACTCCTTTGAGAGCGATCGCTTTATCTTAATGGAGCATAACTGCGCTATTTCCAACGTTGCCGAGTCTTTCCCCAGCATTTGTGGTCACGAATTAGAAATGTTTGCTGCCGTCTTACCTGATTGTACCGTAAAACGCACTCACTGGATTATTGATGGCGAACATCGTTGTGGCTATTTAGTACAAGTTCGCCAGCCCAATTCTCATCAATAAATTCGATTTTACATCTAGCTGCGGTAATGGATAATAACTGAATAGTAACTATTCATTTCCAATCAATAATCAATTAAGTTTGAGATAGCGTTTATGGACGTACCACCACAGCAACCATCAGCACAATTTTTAACTCTGGAAGAGTCCGCAAAAGTAGATGCTGCCTTGTTATCTTCTCCAGAAAAGTTTTTAACAAGATTGACAATTTCATCACTGAAACTTTTGAAGCATATTGCTCAAGAGTACGGTGTTGATATTGAAGATTTGACGGCACAGCAAGTAATTGCCTGGTTTGAAAAGGATGGTAAAATTCGACGCGAGCAGGGAATTGAAGGTTCATATCTGAAATGGTGATTTGCAAGAGTAAAATTTTCCTTGCATTTACTTAGAAAAAATAACCATAAAAATATTGCGCTTTTAAAAAACAGAAATATTTCTTATACCAATTCTCTGTAAACTTGCACTAAATAATTTAATCTCTCTTGTTGCTCTTTTCTTGGCGTTCTTCTCTAACGAGACGCTGCGCGTTGGCAAAAGCCTCTGGCAGAGAAGGCAGTTCGTTTTAAAAATAAAGAGCATCTTCACAAAGAATTGGTGTTAGAAGCGTGATATTCACAGATAAGCAATTTTGCCTAAAGTCTTAAGTACTTCGCAATATAAAACATAGTATTATAGCCGTAGTCACATAGGTTAGGACGTAATGACAAGCGTGAATGCTAGGAATAGTAATAGTTCTACCTCCTGCCTCCAGCATAGCTGCCTCCTGCCTCCTGCTATAATTGCCAGTTGGTTGATGACCCTGATGCACTAAGACAAATATTTTAGCAACAGTAAAATTAATTGGACGCTACAAACGCCAACCATAAATAATAAACAAAAAACACCTTTTTCAAGGTGTTTTTATTTAAAAATAAATAACATTTGATTTTTCAAACAATTATTTAAGCATTGTAAGTGTTAGTCCGAGGACTACGAGCGCCAGTTACGGCTCCAATCATTGAGGCTATTAAACCTAACAAAGAACCAAACACAAACCACCACAATCCCGAACGTACATTAGCTGCCGTTTCACGAGCTTGTTGGGCACTTATGTTTGCTTGTGGTACATTAACACCACCTTGCTGTTGTACCTGATTTATGACTTCCCCAGCGTTAGAAGCAGCAACACCAAAAGCACCAGATACTCCACTTGCTAAAAGCCATGAGCTAACTGCCAAAGTCGTTGCCCAAAGAATTGCGCCGTTAAGAAGAGCTGTATTGCGGTTCATCGGCCCACAAGCACGGGCTGTAACCCAACCACCAGTAAAGAGGGAAATTAGCAAAGCAATAGTTGACCAAAGCCCTGCATTACCCGCAGCGTTGGGGGCAATTGTTCTAGGTGCAGCTGAACCTTCAACTGTGCCTGCTGCAACCGCACCAATGATAGCGCTCAAAATTAATTGGGTAGCTAAGGAAACCAACAAACCAGAGATAATTGGGCCCCAGCGAACAAGATCGTGATATTCAGTTACTCGGCCTGCTACCACCGGCCCAGTAGGAATAGCCTCATCACCTGTCCGATTTACGTATGACATAGCTTATGTTCTCCAGTGCTGTTTCAGCAAAATTGCTGCTCAGGTAAATTCATGTTTATATTTAGAATTAAATAGCTAGATTATCTACTTTTATATCTATCAATAGAAATATTTAATAAGTCTATCTTTAGTGGTAAAAAATAGACTAAACTAACAAATTTTAATAAATTTTATGGTCTATTTTTTATATATTTTTTAATAGTTTTTTAGAGATTATCCATATAAAATAAATAAAAAACTTTAAATGACAATACAGTTATTAGCTGCTATCGTGAATCAGCTTTTATTCTCTAGAAAATTCAACTTAAGATAAAAGTTTGTAAACCCAATCAAAATATATTAAAAAGACTAATTAGACAACCAATAAAATATTAACGCATCTTGACTGCGGTGCCTGTGGCAGTAATCAGCAAAAGCACTCCTGACTGGTCAATATTTATTGTGCCAGTATCAATTTCAATCCCAATTACAGCATTTGCTCCTAAGCGTTGGGCGCGTTGTTCTAATTCTTCTAGTGCCTTGCGTTGACCCTGCTCAAATAAACGCTCATAGCTAGCAGTGCGTCCACCGATAATATCTCGAATACTAGCCAAAAAATCCCGTAAGAAATTGCTGCCGTAGACTACTTCTGCTGTCACAATGCCTAAATATGACTCAATCACGGCTCCTTGAATTACATCAGTGGTAGTTATAATCATAAATTAACCTTCTAGATGGGATATATCTTGATATTTATTATCAAAGTGCTTGAGCAATTGTAATTATTATTACAGAATACAGTTTTGATAAACATCCACTCACACAATTTTAGATTGCGCTTTGGGTTTTAGTATTCTCCTAAACAGATTAATGGAACATTTTACAATTTAAATTTATTTTACCTTTGAATGAGCAAAAAAGGATGTAAATGCCTAAATGAGAACTTCTCAAGGGTTACTATCAAGGATTAAAAATGTCAGAAAACTTGGATACAGAGTCAGCAAATTATTAAATAAAATAAAAATAGAAATAAATATTAAAGGCTAGAAGCTTGCTGTATCAGAATCTAGGATTAAGTCAGATGCCTATTGAGTTTTTTTGAGTAACACGTATAACTACTGATGAAAAGATGTGTTGTTTTGCTATAGTACTGGTTTATATGTATGGTATTTTCACCTGCTCCTCCCTCGCTGACACTTCATCTTTCAGTAAAAATTCTGTTATGTAGTGTTAAATGTAAAGGAAAGGAGAATGAACTATTAACATCTTAATCAATACGAAAAAATACAGTTTTCAAAAGCCCATATTTTTGTTTTAATGTACAAGAAAAAAGTCCCCTAAAATTTCAGGAAATTTACTGTGTACAAACCAACATCATTCGTGTTTAGTGTGGTGTTACTAGGATGTTTTACTTTCACCATACCTTCAGTAGCTCAGGCTCAGGTATTAGTGGCGCAGGGTAAAAACCCAGAGTTAAAGCAATTACTAGAGGAAGGACGGAGATTAGTGAATGGTGGTGATTATGGTGGTGCGATCGCTGTTTATCAGCAAGCAGCAAGTATAGATCCCAAGAATGCTAAAATTCATTCAGGTATTGGGTATTTATACGCGCAACAGGGAAATTACCAGGCAGCATTAACAGCTTATCGTCGGGCGATCGCTATCAATCCTAACAACAGTGATTTTTACTATGCTGTGGGTTACATCAAAGCCAATTTGGGCGATACACGTGGGGCAAAGGAAGGCTATCGTCGTGCCATACAGCTAAACCGTAACAACGTTAACGCCTATTTAGGATTGGCTGTGACGCAATCGCGTATGGGAGACTATAATGCAGCTACTTGGGCATACCAACAAGCAATCGATTTGGATAAAAACAACGCCCAGACTTATGAGTTGATGGGTTCAATGTATAAACAGCGACGACAAGCTAAACAAGCAAACAGCTTGCTTCAGAAAGCCCGTGACTTGTACAAGCGGCGCAATGACTCAGATGGCGTAGAAAGGGTAGAAGCCTTGCTGCGGCAGTTAGGAGGATGAGATTAATCTAACTGGCGTCCCGTTAATTCCACAAAAATATCTTCCAGATTAGAGGGACGCACCATCATTCCGGTTTTATCGGGCTGTTCATTCAAGTAGATATTTGCTGCTTCCAAAGATGGAAAAAACAGATATTCCCAATTACGAACGCTATCACTTCCGACATTAGACGCACCTAATTGTTTCATCACCAAACCTTCACCGTGAGCAGAACGCAGCTGTTGTAAAGTTCCCAAAGAAATTAGCTTACCGTTATCCATAATACCGATGCGTCCTGGCTTGGCAGAGTTAAAGGCATTGCACAAAAATTCGACCTCATCCATATAATGGGTTGTTAGTAGCATCGTCATCCCTTGTTTATTTAAATCCCGAATAATTTCCCAGAGGCGTCGCCTAGTCTGGGGGTCTAATCCTACTGTTGGTTCATCCAAAAACAAAATTTGCGGTTGATGCAATAAAGCTCTGGCAATTTGCAACCGTCGTTTCATACCCCCAGACAGGGTTTTTACCAAATCATTACGTTTTTCTGCTAGCTCAACATACTCTAGCCATTGATTTATCAATTTTTGTCGCTGCGGGTTATTAATGTGATGTAGTCTCCCGTGCAGTTCCATATTTTCCCAGACGGTTAAATCGTTATCCACACTGACTTGTTGCAAGACTACGCCAATACTCTGTTTTGCCAACATTGCTTGGTTAATAACATCATACCCACCTACTTCTATCCGTCCTTGGGACGGTTTGGTGAGTGTGGTCAGCATCCGAATTGTGGTTGATTTACCCGCACCGTTCGGGCCAAGTAGAGCAAATATTTCCCCCGCTTCAATTTGGAATGACAAGTCATTGACTACAGATACATTGTTGTAAAACTTGTAGACGTTTTCTAAAAAGACAGCAGCAGTCATGGATAAATTTGCTCACACTAGTTCATAATCAACACTACCATTGTGATTACATCAAACTAAATTTTTCAGACATCCTCTAAAATTACGAATTACGAATTGCTCTGCAAGATGCAGGCTTCAACCAAGGACTATGGGGCGTAGTGGTGGGAAAATTTGCTCTCAGAACGACTTCCCCTTTTTCGTTTAGCGCCAAAGCAGTAGCTTCTATGATCGGTTCTGGTGCGTGGGTAGTTATTTTGCTGGGAACAAAGGAGCGATCGCGGTTATCACGGTTTGGATTGAGACTCACCAAATCTACTTGCACTGCATCAGCGTTAAGAGCTTCGCCTGGATTAGGAGGCAAGCCGCCACGTCCAGTTATTGTAAAACTGCTCTTAGCTAAAGTTCTACTAGCTTGACAGGTCTGTGCTACTTCGGTGTCAACTGGTATTGTTGGCAGGTTGACTAAGCCACTGTTAAGGTCTACATCAGGTGTGTTGATTTCTACATTACCACTTAACTGAGAACTTGCCCCAGTAGCAGTAATGTCAGTTGTTTTATCAGACCCTATATCTCGGAACTGTATACCAAAAATACTTTGGGCATTGATTCGTACATTTCCCCCACGGAAGTTAGCAGAATCGGTTGTGATGTCACTATTTTCAAAACCAATGAGGAAATCGGTGTCAATATTGATGTTGCCGCCGATGACGTTTTCGCCCCTGGCATTGGTTCTGATATTGCTATTGCGACTCATTAACAAATCTTGTGAGTTAATGTTAATTGTCGCCTGCTCTCTATTGGAGTCAACTTTAGCGCTTTGTGTGTTACCGCTAAGTAAGGCGTTGTTGTTTAAACGGATAGAGCGAGCATTTAATGTCATGTTGCCTGCTGTTCCTGTTCCCAAACTCTGCACAGTTATTGCGGCTCCATCTCGCACTAGTAAGTTATTAGTTTTAACAGTTAAATCGCCTGCATTTCCTGTTGAGTTTGCGTCTGTGGAAGCAAACAAGCCACCACCCAACAATTGACCTCCAATAAGTTCTATGGAATCCAAGGCAGTCACATTCAAGCTCCCTCCTAACCCCGATTTCAAAGTACTAGCAGATATCACTGCACCATCCCGGACACTCAACTGCCGTGTTTGAACTGTCAAGTTTCCAGCAGATCCGGTACCATCTGTCTGAGTATACAAGCCGCTAGAATACCCGTTTGCTGAAGTACCAATAAGTTCTATGGAATCCGAGGCAGCCACGCTCAAACTTCCTCCCGCTCCCGAACTACTAGGAAAAGTTCCAGCAGATACCTGTGCGCCATCTCGGATACTCAATCGCTGCGTTTGAATTGTCAAGTTTCCAGCAGATCCACTACCGTAAGTACTAGCATACAAGCCACCACCAGATAATCGACCACCAATTCCAACCAGTTCTATGGATTCTAAAGCAGTCACGCTCAAGTTTCCCCCCATTCCTGAGCTAAAAGTACTAGCAGATAACTCTGCGCCATCCCGAATACTTAACTGCCGCGTTTGAATCGTCAAGTTTCCGGCAGCTTTGGTACCAGCTGTTCCAGTAAACAAGCCGCTAGGAACCAGAGTATATGGTGAGGAGCCAATGAGTTTTATAGATTCTAAGGCAGTCACGCTTAAGTTCCCTCCTAATCCCGAGCTACCAGGAAAAGCACCAGTAGATATCTGTGCACCATCTTGGACACTTAACTGCCCCGTTTGAATCGTTAAGTCTCCGGCATCTCCGGCACCATAAGTACTAGTAGATATGTGTGCACCATCTCGGACACTCAACTGCCCCGTTTGAATCGTCATGCCTTTGATGGAGCCAGTACCTTCCGTCTGATTAGAAAATATGGAGTCTGCGATTTCTATGGATTCCGAGGCATTAACGCTAAATTTTCCCCCAGCTCCAGAACTTCCACTAGAAGTAGTACCACCTAGCACTAATGACCCATTTTGGACACTCAACAGCCGCGTTTGAATTGTCAAATCTCCAGCATTTCCGACACCATAAGTGCCAGTCCTTATCTGTGCACCATCCTGCAAGGAGACGGAATTGCGGGCATTGATATTCACATTACCGGCATTTCCCTGTCCGAAGGTACTAGTAGTTAGTCCAGCGCCATTCTTCACTGAGAATGAGCCAGCTATGATATTGATGTTACCACCGTTACCTACGGCTTGAGGTTCCACCCAAGCAGTTACCCCACTAGTGGAGCCATCACTATTTACCCCATCAAAAGAAACTGTATTGCGGGCATTTATATTTACATTTCCCCCATCACCTTGTCCTCTAGTCCGCGATTGCAGTTGTGCACCGTTTGTCAGCGAAAGTGATCCAGTGGTGATATTGATGTTGCCACCCTTGCCCACAGATCTTGAGCGCACCGTATTAGCAATTAAGCTCTCATTGGTAAGATTTATTGTCTCTGGTACACTAATATCTATATCTCCCGCCTGAGAGTCAGCAGATCCTAACCCTGAATCTATTCCTGCTAGCAATAAACTTCTTTCACCTGCCGCCATATTGAAGTTTTGAGCATTAATGGCAATACTACCGCTATCACCAGCGCGTACATTCACTTGAGCGCCATTGCTCAAAGAAACATCGCTTCTCTCTACACCATCGGGAAAACTCAAGCTCAGATTATTACCATCCTCATTCAACCCAACTGTTCCTGCACCTGCTAACCCGCCTAACTCGACTCGTCCACCAAAAGCAAACAATCCTCCACCATTTATATTGATATCACCGCCAACTAGCAGCAAACTCTTGCCATCTGGTACGCGCAAACCCATTGCGATAAATTCAGAAGATGGATTTAAACCGGAGGGAGCAACTGAGTTATTTTGGATAGACGCAGTTTTGATTTGATTAAATAGTAAAGCGGAAGGATTGACTGTTAACAGTGATGAAGAAGTTTCTGGATTTGAGGCACTAAAAAAACCTTGATTGCCAAATCCAAGTGCATTAGCTGTCGTCCCGACAAAAGAACCACCAATATCCAGCCTCGCACCTTGACCAAAAATAATTCCGTTAGGATTTATCAAAAACAAATTAGCTGTGCCCTTAGCGCCAATTAAGCCATCAATATTAGAGACTGATCCACCCGTTACGCGACTGATAATATTTTGAATATCCACTGCATTATTAAACAAAGCAGCGCCGTTAGTCGGGACAGAAAATTCCCGAAAGCTGTGGAACAAATTGCCACCTGCTTGGGTTCCTCCTTCAATGATGCTGTTGTTACCTTCTAATTTGACACTAGAGTTATTAGGCAAAGTGCCATCCGGGATAATTTGGGCAAAAGCGCAATTCGTACTCCAAATACTTGAACCACATATTGCAATTCCGATAAACCAGCCCCAACAAATATTTATCTTGGACATTGCACCCCTCTAAGCAAACAGCAGTTGCAAAACTTTTAGTTATGTCACACCACTAATGTGGGTTTACGGTGATTGAAGTCACCTCTGGATAATTCTCTATTGCGATCGCCTTAGTTTTACGCAAAACTTGCTAATTTCTTTACAGAAATTTAAACAACATAATTCATTAGTCAAAACAATGGCATTGTCAGTCGATGCAATCGCATTGTTAGTCAAAACAATGGCATTGTCAGGCGATACAATCGCATTGTCAGCCGATACAATCGAATTGTTAGTCAAAACAATGGCATTGTCACCCAATACAATCGCATTGTCAGTCGATACAATGGCATTGTTAGCTGAAACAATGGCATTGTCAGTCGATGCGATCGCATCTGCGTAAGTCAGTAGACAAAAACTTAACTCCAACTCCTAGCTAAATTCCATCGCTTGAAGTTATGAGAGTGGCTCAAAGCCAATTACCCAAAAGAACATAGGGGGCCCAATATCTGGGACGTTTGTATTTGGGATTTTGCAAAAGAGCGAGCTGGGCGCGGCGGAGTACTTCAGCTTTAGTCAGGTTTTTGTTGCCTAACTCTTGGTAAAATTTACTCATCAACACAGCAGTAGACTCATCATCCAAATTCCACAAAGAAGCGATAGTACTCCGTGCTCCTGCCTGAAAAGCCACACCAGCAATTCCCAATGCGGCTTGTTCGTCCCCAGCAGCTGTTTGACAGGCACTAAGAATAAGTAATTCAATTGCTTCGGGTCTATTTTGCTCTAGTGTTCGCACTAACTCATTTAACTTTTTGACATAAATACGCTCATTCCAAGCGACAATAAATGTCTCTTCAGCCTTAGAGCTAAACTGACCATGAGTTGCAAGATGAACAATCGGGAAAGGTAAAGAATTAATCCGGTTTTGCAAAGTTTTGCTGGTAAATTCTTGATTCAGAAGGATGCTACTAGGGACTTGAGAGCGGATTTTTTCTAATTCGAGTTTGACGTTGGGTAGTGCAGAAAATCCCGAACTTGCTTCACTCAATCCTGCGACTATTGCCTTTAATTTCTTCTCTAATGGTTTGGGTTCAATCAGTTGCAGACTGGGAGTGAGTGCAATGTTATACTTCTCAACTAGATATTGTTTGCCATCGTAGAGAACTGCCATCGGAATATTTCGCAACCAGCCATCCAGCACAAACACTAAAGTAGGAATTTTACTTTCAGCTAAGGCAGCTTCAGCAGGTTGAATCAGCCATTTGTAAACCTTTTGGGATAAAGATTGAACCTGTCGCCGCGTTTGTGGTTTGGGTAGATTTTCCTGTAGTTGCGCTAAAGTAGTTTTCACTTCATTTTCAACTACAGGGGTAGTGTAGTGCAACCAACGCTGTTGAGGCAACTCAACAATCACCTCTAGTCGGTCTGGTAAAATAAATGGATAAATAATTGCTGCCGTTGGATCTTTTTTGGGATTACGGATTTGAGCATTCAAACAGTTGTTGCGAAAGAAGTTTTCTAGTTCTGCTATTTGGAGTAATTCGATTGTATTGCTGGCTTTGGCGAGATTTTCAAAGCTCAGTTGCGAGTTACCCTGAGATTGCAAAATTAAATCAACTAACTCTCGATAAACTGGTTCAACTTCCTCTCGAAAGGAAAATTTCACCGCAGAATTGACAGCAACTAAATCACTGCGGAGGGCTTGAAGGTTATTAACTGCTTCTGTGTAAGCTGCTACTGCTCCTTTAATATCTTTCTTAGCTTTAAGCAAACGTCCCAGTTGCCATTGCCATTGATAGCCAATGTCTTTAGCATCAATATCTTGAGCGATGAGCAAGGCTTGTTGGGTGAGGTTTTGGGCATCAGACCACTGTTGAGTTTCTTCGTAGACTTGCCCTAAAACACCAACAGCATAAGATTCTGTGCGTCTATCTTGCAAACTTTTTGCTTGCTCAATAGCCGTTGCCAGTAATTGGGCAATGTCCAGCCATGAGGAAGTATCTAAGGGGTTTTCTTTTCGGAATTGTATTAGACTTTGGGCAAAGTTAATCCGGGCAGAAATTGCTGTCCGACTAATGGGTAAGTCGTGAAGCTGAGTTTGAATTTGGGAGGACAATGTTTGGAAAGCTGCCAATTGCTCAGTTTTCAGCAGTAGTCTTAATTGATTGGCTTGAGCTTGGATGCGTGTAGTGGGTGAGGTTGCAGTTTTGATAGTTTGTTGATAATATTTTATCGCTGTTTGCGTGTCTTGCTGAACACGGGCTGTATTACCAAGACTGAGGAGAATATCAGCGATCGCTTCTTGATCTGGCAACGATGAAGCTACTTCTAAACTTTGCTGCAATATCTGCCGAGATGTTTCTAAATCACCAGTGACTTGTACGACATTACCGAGACTATGCAAGGCTGCAACTTTAATAGGTGAGCTGGGTTGACTTTGGAGAATCTGGGTACTTTCTCTTAAGGTCTTCTCGGCTTGACGATAAAACCCTAAAGCTTGCAAAGCTTGCGCTTGGTTAATCCGATTTTGAATAACCGCCCTCTGATCGCTGATTTTGGTATAAATGTCAAGTGATACTCGCCAAGTATCCAGAGCATCTTCAGCTTTGCCTTGAGCCAATTGCAGGCGACCTTTGATATCTAAGACTTGGGCTAGAATTTGCTCTTTAGTATCTATATTTTGAGTAGTTTGTAATAGATTAAGACTTTGAGCGATCGCAGTTTCTGCCTCTGACCACTGTCCCAATTGTTGATAAGCTAATGAAAGATTACCCAGTGCGATCGCTTGCCTCAGTTCATCCCCATTGCTTTGTAATGCAGAGATAGCCTGTTGCCAAGAAGTAGCAGCTTCAGCAAACCGTTCGGTTTCATAAAATTTACTGCCCTGTTCCAGCAAGTTTTGGGCATCAGGTAACTTTTGAACAATGGAGTTTTCCGCAGTTATATGTGCGAAAGTAGGGGGCAATAAAAGAGCGCATAAGAAGATAGACAAAAGCAGCAATACACTTAAAAAACGTTTGATTTTCCGTAATCTAGATTTTTTTCTTGCCATGTTTTTGTCCCCACTCGCACCACGTTTTGATTAAAAATAGACAGTTTCACGCACATTTTGCAAATATTGAAGCAGATTAAATAATTATGAATTATAATAATACAAAGCCTGAAATAATTTATCTGGTAATTATTTCAGGCTATTTATTTGTAATGAATGGGGTATCGTCAGAGTCGGGCAGTTCCTCAGATGAGGGTAAACAAGCTAATGGATCGTAATTTAGCATGATAGGTTTACCGTTTTCTGATTGTTATAGCAGGAGGCAGGAGGCAGAGGGCAGTTCTTGCTGGAGGTAAAACTATTGCTAACTCTTTTCTTTCACCCCATCCTTATGTCCTAACATGTATGACTACGGCTGTAGTACATCTTTATTTTATTAATTCATTTTGATAGTAATTTAGCACAGCCTATTTTATTTGCAAATATAAAGAGTAAAATAACCCCACCTCTTAAAGAAGCGGGGTTATTTTGCTCATTGAGTATTAATTAGTTTTCTACTTGTTTGAGTTTTTGAAAAATTTCATCAAGTGGTGACTCAGATTCATCAGGACAAAATTCTAAAGCAAGTCTAACTTTTCCTTTTTTCCATCCCATAGTACTAAATTGTAAAACTTCACAATTTAATCCTTGGGTATACAAATTTACTTCGTCTGTTTCTTCTACTCCAACATATTCCTTAATTGCTGTAATCAAATCACGGACTTTAAAGGTTTTAGCAATATTTAACTTATTAAAAGTGTCTGGTTCTATAGACACAACTTCATCATGGTTTAGTATCTCGAATCCATCTTCCATAAAAATCTCCTGTCAATAAATCTATATTTTCCAGAGATATGACAGTTCATCCGAAATAAAATGATAATTTAGTCATTGGTCATTGGTCATTATCAGTAATAATTTTTGTCTGGCGCGATCGCTCTTAGCAATTTAGTAAGAGTAGGGGCAAAGAAAAACTCTGCCCTCCTGTGCCTTTCAACTTAAATACTTAACTCACCATAATTTGACGCAAGACTTTACCAAGTCCTGAGTTATGAGTAAAAGTAAAATACTCAATACTCAGTACTGTCTTAGTGAGATTTTTAGAAAAACCAACCGTAAGAATGCAAACCTTTACCCAAAAGATTCACACCGAGATAGCAAACCCAAACAACAAGCAAGCCAGCGGAGGCTAAAATTGCCGGACGACGCCCTTGCCAACCGCGAGTAATTCTGGCGTGAAGGTAGGCGGCGAACACTAACCAAGTAATTAATGCCCAAGTTTCTTTCGGATCCCAACTCCAGTAGGAACCCCAGGCTTCGTTAGCCCAAACGCCACCAGCAATGATGCCAATTGTCAGCAGGGGAAATCCTAATCCAATGATCCGATAGCTGATGTTATCAAGGGTTTCAGCAAGGCTAAGGCGTTGGGGTGAAAGAGGTTCAGCAGATGCAACAGCTTGAGATTCAGGCGTAGTTACTAAATTCAAAACAGCAGTGTTTCCGTTACCGTTGCCGTTGCTACTAGTTTCAAAACGGGCAAAGCCGTTATTTTCAACAGCAGGGGTTGGAGGTTGAGAAATTAGTTCAGATGCTTTGTGCAAGCGGTAGCCGTTGCTGCGATAGCCACCAGTACCAACAGAACTGCCTTGTAGTTGGATGTTTTGACCGCGAGTGACAATTAAAAAAGCGATCGCTAATAATGAACCCACCATCAAAGCAGAATAACTCAACATCATGACGCTGACATGCATCATCAGCCAATTTGACTTCAAGGCAGGTACTAGGGGTTCTGACGCTTGCATCTGGGATGGTAGTGTCATGGTAGCAAAAGCTGCGATCGCCATTGCCACCGGAGCTGTTGCAACTCCTACTAAGCGGCTACGGCTACTATTTTCGGCAATCAGATGGACGGCGGTAATTCCCCAAGTTAAGAAAAACAGAGATTCATAGAGATTACTTAAGGGAAAATAACCAGCTTCGATCCATCGTGCCCCTAATAGAGTAGCTATACACAAATTTGCGATCGCCATCCCAGCTGTCCCCAAAGCGGCTAGATAAGGCAGATTTGGAAAAGCCGCTCCTCCCCAATACACCAGCATTGTCAGGAATAATATGGCAAAGGACGCATTGTCCAACCAGTTCTGGAGTACAACCAAATTCATAAAGTGTTCTCTCCGTGGATAATTTAAAATATCGATTCTGACTGTTTTGATCCTATATGTTTAGAAGGGAATCGGGAATGGGGCATTGGGGATTGGGTATTGGGATTGAATCTTCAATTTTGAATTTTGAATTTTGAATTTTGAATTGATTTCTCCCCTGCTCCCTATCTAACAGAATTACTCTTACTCTTTTCTGGACTAGGCAATGTAGTCGCGTTGGTAACTTTTTTAAGTTCGATAAAAATATCGTAACGGTTACTGCGATTGTCGTTGACAGCAGATGTCATCCCAATTGTGCGCGTTGCATCTAGCAAAGTTTCTTGATTGGGAATTAGAGTTGGTAAAGGGAAATTTTTCACAGTTCGTTCCACATCCAGGAAAAATTGACCATTCGTCGGATTGGGTTCTGTAGGAACTGTTTGTTGGAAGGGAAGAGTGCCAGCTAGTGTGTAGTTGGGTTTGGGAACAATTTTATCCGTGATCGGAGCGCCCACTATCAGAAAAGCGACATCTCCATCTAACCAACCGTGGGTTGCAGTTAACGTACCATAAGGTGATATCCAGTTAACAACGGGTTGACCCGCCACTTTCCCCGGTTGCACTTGAAACTGGTATTGATTTTTCATCACTTCATCCAGTTGACTGATGGATGCTTCAGCTGATTTGCGTAGGCTTTGCCCACTGTAGTCATCGTTTGTCTGTATCATGAACAGCAAACCTGCCCGAAAATTATTTGGCGAACCTTCTTTTGGAGTAGCAGGAATCACTGATAATGAAAACTCCCCTTTCATCCAACTGAGCAAATCTTTATCTAAATCGAGGTCGGTAAGAGATTTTACCGCACCTCTAATCTGTTCTGGTGCGATCGGTGATAAAGGATTTCCTTGAGATGTTAAAACATAGTCTCTCCACAACCTCTGTAAGTTACTACCAGTAAGCATCATTAAGGTTTCTGCTGGTATGCGGTTTTGCATCTTCCCAGCTTGGTTTTCCACCGCCAACACACGTTGACTATTAGGATTTAACCAAGAAACGCCCTTGAAGCGGATTCCTTCTGACTCTAAGGTTATTGTCCCTGCTAAACCTTGGTTATTTTGCAGTTGAGCCAAAACTTGAGCAGGTAAAGGTCGGTTTGGGGAAGCAGCGGCTATTTTCGCAGCTGTTGGCACATTTACATAAAACTGAGCAAAGGGTTGGTAGTTGGCAATTTTCGGGAAATTCTCAGTAAAGCCGCCTGTTGTGACTAGGGATGTTTTGTTTTTGTAAGCGTCGATTGCTCGTTCTGTGGCTTTGGCACTATCAGTTATGACTAAAAAACGCCCATCTAGTAATGTAGCCGAGAAGTTTTGCCCTGCTTGTCCCTGACTTTGTTTAATGGCGATTCCTTGATAAGTGCGATCGCTCCATTTGCCTTGTTTAAAAATTTTGGGTTGTGTCAAAATACTTTTGGCGATTTCTGGGTTTTTGACTGGCAATACCATTACCATCGATTGCTGATCGCTAGCACCATTTTCATTGGTGGTAACTGGTTTGGGTGCAGGTTTATTTTGTGTTGCTGGGGCAAGAATTGCGATCGTCACGTCCTCACCTACCCAAGGAGCGATATCTTTTTGGAAGTCGTAACCATTATTAGTCAGAAAGCGATCGCGTAACTGGACTAAATTTTTGTCCAGTTCTGTTTGGGTTTCATTTGTCCCAAACTGCCGCAATTTTTGCCACTGCTGGGGATCTGTTGTTAAGGAAACCGCAAACAGGGCATCACCAGGAATAATATTTGCACCTAATAGCAAATCGCTAGAAGATGTTTGTCTCTGGGCTAACAACCAGTAGGCTACACTTCCCGCACCAATCAATAACCCAGCAGCCGAGAGCGTCAGCACCAGAGACGATTTCTTATTTTTCTTCATCTGAACAGACACAAGAGGCGGTGCCATTGAAACCTGTACCTCATTTTTGCAAACTCATTACTTGCTGAATTGGTCAAGTCAACCAAAAAGTTTCTTGTGATTTAAGGTAGTTAATTTCATAAATTTCTCCACCTATAGACATTGATAATATTTCCGTAATCAACTTTCTCTAATGTTTCAAAGCGGTGTTTTAACGGTTAGTTACCTTTTTTAACACGCTTTGTTGAATTTCGCAGGACATTCCCTTTAGAGGCTGTCTATTTCGGAAAGTCTCCAAAAGTTAACATCCTTCATTTCAAGCATTTCGAGGATATAACTAACTTGAAAAAGCTGCAAGTAATCTGTAATTTAAACTACCTTTTATTTACATAGGTTCCATCTGTAATATTGACTCGATTTTAGCAAGCTCAATTCAGTGTCTGGGATTTTACATAGATTACCTATCTTCAAGGTCATTAGTGTAAAATTCCCATACTCTAAAGCGTACTGTAAATGATAAAAAACTTTTAAATAATACTATGCCTCAGCGTTAATAGCACTCAACTGCATAGGCCCTAAATATTTGGTTAAATAAGGTGAAAAAACCTCATAAATTAATGTCAGTGGCTGCCCATGATGCCAAAACAAGTAGTGGCGACCCCAAAAAGGCCCAGTTTCACCAAAACCGGACTCTAGTGCCAACGAGTCACCGTAATAAATTCCTCGAACATCCCGATACAATTCTGTGCGAAGACGAGCTAAACTTGCCCAAATTGGTAATGAACGGTTTTGTAAATACTCATCAACATGACTGGCTTCCCACCACGAAGTAGCATAGGCTAATCGTTGACCAGAAGCGGTACGCAGCCATACTTGTCGCCGTAATCGCGGTTCTGGGACAGCTTGGATTAACTCAGGAGCAGCATCCAAGTCAGTGCCAATCAATGACATATCAATAACATCTACTTCTACAGGCTCTCCTGTGAGCAATTCTAAGTGACGTGTTGGAGAGCCGTCACCCAAAAGCATTAGCTGCCATGCAGGTGCTAGCTGAGTGTGAGGTAAACTTTGTTGAATTATTTCCTCCCCTCCTTGCCAAATCGGAGTGAGGCGATGCCAACCTAGTGGCGATGTTAGATTGTTTGTCGGCGTAAAAGTAATAGTCAATGCTTTTTACAAAACTTCACCTATTTCTATAAAAGCATAAATAACTAGTACTTTGACAAGGCGACTTTGCTTAGTATGTAGTAAAAAGTGAAGTGTCTTTGAAAAAGACTAAAGTCATTACTGCAAACTTATATTTAAGGGTCAAGAGCATAAGGTTTTTGACCTTTGACTATTGACCCTATGCTTAAACAAGCAAAAATGCGGATGGCGAGACTCGAACTCGCAAGGCAAAGCCACACGCACCTCAAGCGTGCGCGTATACCAATTCCGCCACATCCGCATGGTTTGTCTAAACATAGACTATAACATAAGAAAATAATTATAGTAAGGTGATATCTAAATTCAGTTGCTCAAAAATATAAATTTTCTCAAGGCGGTATCAGACTGACAGAAATTTAGCAGCTCTATAAGTGATATTGAAAAGGGTAGAGCTACTGTGTTCGGCGGAGCGCAATGGCGTATCCGTCTGCTGTAGGTGATTATCTACGACCCGCTATGACGCACGCTCAATAGCGCAGCATTAGCGATGCAAAAGCGTCTGACTCGCTATCCGCGTCGCAAAAGCCCAGCTTGGTAGTCTAGCCAAGACTTACAGCAGCAATGTTGTTAGTGTAGTAAGACCCGTAGAGACAAAAAGCCTGCAATTTTGCGTTTGCTTAGAATCAGGGTGGCGAATCTCCTGTAATAATTTGAAATAATGCGGAAGCTTTGTTTCAAGTTGGATCAGAGAAAATGTCAATCTACTGGTAATGATATCGAAACTAAAAAATGAAGTTTGACAAAATATTAATTGCCAATCGGGGAGAAATCGCCCTTCGCATTCTCCGCGCCTGTGAAGAAATGGGAATTGCCACAGTTGCGGTTCACTCCACCGTTGACCGTAATGCTCTGCACGTCCAACTTGCTGATGAAGCAGTTTGCATTGGCGAACCTGCTAGCGGTAAAAGTTATTTGAATATTCCCAATATTATTGCTGCTGCACTGACGCGCAATGCAACTGCCATTCATCCAGGCTATGGTTTTTTGGCAGAAAATGCCCGGTTTGCGGAAATTTGTGCCGACCATCATATTGCTTTTATCGGCCCAACTCCAGAAGCTATCAAACTAATGGGGGATAAATCCACTGCTAAAGAAACCATGCAAAAAGCTGGAGTACCGACGATACCAGGTAGTGAGGGATTGGTAGAATCCGAGCAAGAAGGATTAGGATTCGCCAAGGATATCGGTTATCCAGTGATGATCAAAGCTACAGCAGGTGGCGGTGGAAGGGGTATGCGCCTAGTTCGTTCTGAAGACGAATTTGTTAAACTTTTTCTTGCGGCCCAAGGCGAAGCAGGAGCAGCTTTTGGGAATTCTGGCGTTTACATAGAAAAATTTATTGAACGTCCCCGCCACATCGAATTTCAAATTCTAGCCGATAACTACGGTAATGTTATCCACTTGGGCGAACGGGATTGCTCAATTCAGCGCCGGAATCAAAAGCTGTTAGAAGAAGCTCCTAGTCCAGCTCTCGACCAAGAGCTACGTGAGAAAATGGGGCAAGCTGCGATCAAAGCTGCCCAATTCATTAACTACAGTGGGGCGGGTACTATTGAGTTTCTCTTGGATAGATCCGGTAAATTCTACTTTATGGAAATGAACACCCGGATTCAAGTAGAACATCCTGTTACAGAAATGATTACTGGGATAGACTTAGTTGCCGAACAAATCCGCATTGCTCAAGGTGAAAGACTTAAGCTTACCCAAGAGCAAGTAGTATTAAGAGGTCATGCGATCGAATGCCGAATCAACGCTGAAGATCCCGATCATGACTTTCGCCCTTCTCCTGGACGGATCAGTAGCTATCTGCCCCCCGGAGGCCCTGGTGTGCGGATTGATTCCCACGTTTATACAGATTATCAAATCCCACCCTACTACGATTCCTTGATTGGCAAGTTAATCGTTTGGGCGCCAGACCGACCTACTGCTATTAACCGGATGAAACGCGCACTGCGGGAATGTGCTATTACCGGACTACCTACCACTATTGGGTTTCATCAAAAAATTATGGAAATTCCACAGTTTTTACAGGGTAATGTCTATACAAATTTTGTGCAAGAAATGAACGGGTAGGAGAGTAAGGGAGGAAAAAGGTTACAGGTTACACTAGACAGAGTTATAACCTGTAACCTGTATCTTAATTAACACGAGATAGCATAGTCAGTAATCCTTGTTGACCTAACAGAATTTCTCGCAGTAGGCTGAAGATACCAACCCAAATAATAGGTGTAATATCTACCCCACCTATAGGTTGCACCAGTTTTCGCAAAGGTATTAAAAATGGCTCAGTGGGCCAAGCTACTAAATTAAACGGCAGACGATTCAGATCCACTTGCGGATACCAAGTGAGAATGATACGAAATATAAATAAGAATGTCATTACCCCTAACACAGGGCCAAGAATCCAAGCAGTCAGGTTAACACCAGTCATCGGTTTCAGGTACTATCTATCTGTAAAGAAAGAAAAAATTAGGTAAGGGCAAGCCTTTCAGCTTCTTTAGTTGCTCATGGGGTGAACTCCATTGGCGCTAGCCTCTTCCTTTGGAAGAAGACAGTGCTGGCTTACCGCACTTTGCGTAGACATCGCCACAAAATTTTAAGCTTTGTAAAGCACTCTTACGATCATTTTAACTAAATGCTGTCATTTCTTTCTTAAATAGAAAAGCGAACTTACTGAGGCGGTTAACTCAACAAATGGTGAAAGCAGTTACCAAGTTTAGCAGTTCATAGTTAGAGGCTTCTCAAGAAAGTAATACACTATTAAAATTAGGATGAAGTGTGTAAAAAAAAGGTTGAGAAGTATGACGCCTTCTTTAGCAAATTTTCTTTGGAGTCTACTATGGGGTGCTCTAATTGTGGTAGTACCCGTTACAGTTGGTCTAGTTTTCATTAGCCAGAGAGATAAAATACAGCGTTCATAATGCTTATGAGAGTTAAATTAACTCTCATAATCGATAGTCTGTCAGCTCTCTACATTTATTTCACCAAAAGCAGCATAAACTGTGGCTGGTGGCAGTTGTAGATGATAGACATAGACGTTTTTACTTTTCGGTGAATAGCTTCAGAGCTTCTTTGCCAGAGGCTTTGAAGCTTCAATGTATTGTGACTAATTAGAGTAGTGATTTTAATTGTGACTCGCTAACATAGATTTGATATTGGGAAAATAGCAATGATAAATTTTGGGCTGAACTCAGCCAGTTTTCTGGCTCAGGTAAATTTTGGGGCAAACTCAGCCAGTATTCTAGGAATTTTCCTGGCTGTGGCTGGGGCAGCACTGTATTTTCTCCGCACTGTGCGCCCAGAATTGTCACGAGATCAAGATATCTTTTTTGCGGCAGTCGGCTTACTTTGCGGCTTCATTCTTGTCTTTCAAGGATGGCGGCTAGACCCGATTTTACAATTTGGTCAACTGCTTTTAGTTGGCACAACTGTGTTTTTTGCAGTTGAAAGTATTCGTCTGCGGAGTATAGCTACCCAGCAAGCAAAGCGCAACACTCCGATTGTGGACGATGAGCGGGAGGTAAGCGGAAACTATTCGTACAAGAATCGCAGAAACTATCAGGCTGAGATGGAGGCAGACTTAGATCCATTGCCTTATGAGGACGAGGAAGAACGCCCTGTGCGTGCCCGGATTCGCGGTAGCAGGGATGAGATTTCAACTCGTGATGACTACTATCAGGAACAACCTCCCCGTCGTACAGAACGCCGCAACAGCAGCAGTAGTGAAAGACAGGCTCCGGCGGATAAAACGCGTCGGCGGACTTCTGGGCGTCCTGCGAATCGTTCTTCTGAAAGCTTTGAAGAAGAGAACTGGAGTTCTTCATCTAGTAGGCAAGTTGATGATTGGGAAAATTCAAGTGGAGAAATCAGAAAGCCTTCTCGCCGTAGTAATAACGGGTCACAGCGTCCCGAAACTCGTGAAGATGATGTTGCTCCCAGACCGAGAAGGCGTCGTCCGCCCACTGACTCAACTTCTCGAAGACCGCGCGAAGATGATGATGCGATCCCAACTGATTATGTGCCATACAACCCGATTGAAAAGCCAAATGAGGAACCAGATAATTTGAGCGATTTTGATGACAATGTTTAAAACAGTTGGCGGGCAATTAGGTTTAGAGGCGACGGAAAACAGTTGAGGTGGAAAAATTTACGCCGACATTTTGGCTCCAAAGACCAATTCATTGGAGCCTGGTTTTTGGTTTAACAAGTTTGCTTGTATCTTGTGGTTCTAACGATATTCCCATAGGGCCTACTTCTCTTAACAGTCGCTACACTGAAGAGCAACCTGCTTTGAGTGGAAATGGGCGCTTTTTAGCGTTTGTATCTAATCGGAATGGTAATCAGCAGCTACTAATGTACGATTTGGAGAGGCAAGTGTTTATTGGCACACCAGGCATAAACCGACAAGAGACAATTGCCGAAAGTCCTAGTTTGAGTTACACCGGGCGTTATATTTCTTATCTTACTAGCGACCAAGGTAGACCAGTGGTAGCGCTTTACGATCGCGCTACGCAACAGTCGCAAATTGTCACACCAATTTATCGGGGCTGGGTCAGAAAACCAAATATTAGTCCAGATGGACGTTATGTTGTCTTTGAAACCGCCACTCGTGGTCAGTGGGATATTGAAGTTCTAGACCGAGGGCCAAATATTGAGTTAGATATTCCCAACGGTGCAACTGTGGGATCACCTCCATAAAAGGCAGAAAGCAGGGGGAGAAATCAATTCAAAATTCAAAATTCAAAATTAAAGAATTTCTGCCTCTTGTGCCCAATGCCCAATGGTCAATATATGAAACGTGTTTTTTTTATACCTGTATTTTTCTGTTTAAATTTATTGACTGGGTGTTTTGGCTACCCTCGCATTTTGAGTTATCCATTTGATCCGGGGGGTCGGAGTCTCAATAGTTTAGCGTCGGAATTAAACCCCCAAATTTCTGGGAGATACATTGTTTTTATTACTGACAGACGCGGTAGCCAAGATGTTTATATGTTTGATACGGTAACTCGTGATTTGGTTGATTTGCCAGGTTTAAATTCCTTTGATGCGATCGCAAATCATCCTAGCGTTTCACAAGATGGTCGTTATATTGTATTCGCAGCTAGCCGTCAGGGGCGATCGGCTATTTTTCTTTACGACAGAGAAACACGCCAATCGCGGAGTTTAACTAATAATCTGCAATCAGAAGTCCGTAACCCAACAATTAGCGCTGATGGTAGCAGGATTGCTTTTGAGTCTAGTAACAATGGTCAGTGGGATGTTTTAGTATATGACCGTAACGGACAACCGTTAAATATACCTCAAGAACCGCGTTGAAGATTGGGAATTGGGGAGTGGGGATTGGGGATTGGGGACTGGGGATTGGGGATTGGGGACTGGGGATTGGGGACAAAGCAAGGGAGAAGAGTTTTCCCCTCTGCCTCTTTTCAATGCTCTATGCCCTATTCCCTACTCTTTTCTACTTGTTGCACAGATTCAATGAGCGATCGCACTTGTTGCGTACCCTCGGAAGCTTCAAATGATAGGGGAAACTTACCACGCAGGATCATCCGCAAACCAAGGGGTGCAAGACTGAGTAATCCTTTTAAATCCTGAAAATAATTACCGACTACTTGTAAACCAAATTGACGCTCATCAATCCAACCACCTTCTTTAACTAAATCCACCAATACTTTCCGGTGACGAATCGAGCGACTATCACTGGCTTGTTTCTGGGTAAGAATTTCTTGTTTAACTTTGGTGATTTGTTCTAATGGTGCAACTTCCATTGGACAAACAGAATCGCAGTACAAACAACGGGTGCAACCCCATACGCCTTTAGTACCTTCGTTGTAGCTTTCTAAACGATTTTCGGTATCGCTATCGCGGGAGTCTGCTAGCATTCGGTAAGCTTTGGCAAGGGCATGGGGGCCTACAAAGTCTGGATTAACTTCACGAGCGTTGCATTCAGAGTAACAAGCTCCGCACATAATACAGTTGCCAGTTTGATCGAGGCGCGATCGCTCTTGTGGTGTTTGCAAAAACTCTCTTTCTGGTACTTGTCGTGCTGCCGTACTCACATAAGGGGCAACTGCCTCTAGATTATTCCAAAAGCTGCTCATATCTACAACCAAATCTTTAATCACAGGCATATTGCCCAGAGGTGCGATCGTAATTTCATTAATAGCATTTACTTTACTTTGGGATGATGGTATTTGTTGTAATCTGGCAAGTTCGCTGCCAACATTTTCTTTACAAGCTAAAGCTGAACGCCCATTAATTCGCATAGCACAGCTACCACAAATAGTATTGCGGCAATTTTTGCGAAATGCCAAAGTTCCATCTTGCTCCCACTTAATCTGATTCAGGCAATCCAAGATTGTATTACCTGGTTCGGCCTCCACAAGGTAGGTTTGTACAACAGGGGAGGAATTTTGTTGCTGTCGAATGATCTTAAAAATAACTTCCATAACCACTAACCAAAATTTTAAAATTACTTCACCAGCCTCAACAATCATCAGTTAATGCAGGTAGTTGCGAAAAGTGAGTTATACTTTTTCGCCCCTAATTCAAACTTTAGTGTTAACAGGCTGACGATTAAAGGGCGATTGACTTCTAGTTTAAGGATAACCATTAAAATTTTACTTGTAGTAGCGTTGTAGGCAAGATTTTTGTCAAATTTTGAGTGAAAACGCCAAAAATGTAATTACAGCTTTGCATTGAATTAATTTACCTACTTGGGAATGTAAGGGAAAGAGAGTTTGCTTAAAAAGTAACTTAAGTTGATCTTTGACCTAACAAGCGTATCCAAATGAAATGCATGTGAGGTTAGCAACACGTCTTAATGTCAACTTTAGTCAAGCAGTCCTGACAGGAAAATTCCGCTTTCGCTACCATTTGATAGAATTTTTTGATTATATAGAAGTGTGAAAGCCCATGTTTAATATATAGTAGTGGCAATTAAGCACTAAACAGATGTTAAGAGATTTGTTCTTCCTATAGACAGACGTGCAAAATCTTCTGACCGCTTTTGACCTGAAGATAATAAACCAAGAAAAAATCCTCACCACTTTCCAAGAAAAGTTAGAGCACCGCCAAACCCGGAGGTACGAGACTTTTCGCTTTTCGGCTTGCTATCAATCAAGTAAATATGGGATTGAACTCATTGGTCAAAACGGCTCGTCTCAATTATATAAATTTTTATAAAAGCCAGATAGCAATGCTCACGCTTGCAATAAAGGGTTAAGAAAATCGTCACTGCTTTTTATTCTTTAAGTCCAGGAATTTAAATAAAAATTTACTAGCAATTTTAATTCAAAATTAAACAACTATTTTGCTATTATTAGTCCATGCTAGTATTTAATATAAAATTACGAAGTAACGAAACCAGAATCAATAGCCGTATCAGCGCGGTTAATACTGCTTTGTTGATTCGTAATGTAGAGACAAGAAAATTCATGTCTCTACTGGTAGGACAAAAGGGTGTATACCCATAGGACTCGATTCAAATACTATGCTGTCTTAAGCTTAAGAGGACAAGTAGAGAAAATTCTACTTGCTCATTGGCAAGAAAGACAAGCACTGAAAGTTAAAAACCTGCAATTCTTTGGGTCTACGACTTATTTGCAGTAAAACTTAACCCCATTTGTAAAGGTGGCTGAAAGTTACACCGCTACGGTAGTGCCAAAGGAAAAAATAGTTTTCTTTCTGATGGCGAATAATGATTAGAAGTGCCGTAACACCGCCAAAATTAGTGTATGTGGCAACTATGGCTTTTAATTGGTTGTGGACAACCATATATAAAAGTGCTTTTGCCTCCTATCGGCAGAAATTCACCCGTTACACTAGGGTCTTCAGTAGCTCTATGCAAATGCTAAAAAATTAAATGCTGGCATAAGACTACATTGTTTATCAGTTTGGAGAGAGTAAGGAAAATTTGAGCATAATGACTGAAACTGCAACCGCGCCATTAACCGGAAAAACACTACTTGCGAAAGTAAAAGAACTTTCCACATTACCACGCCGAGAAAGAGCTAAACAGTGCGGCTATTACACTGTTACTAAAAATAATCAAGTTCGTGTCAATCTCACCGATTTTTATGACGCTTTGCTATCTGCTAGGGGAATTCCTCTAAGTCCAGAAGCACCTAAAGATGGTCGTGGTCGTGAACCGACATATCGGGTTAGTGTCCATCAAAATGGTCAGATTGTAATTGGTGCTACATATACCAAAGCAATGGGCTTGAAGGCTGGAGATGAATTTGAAATTAGGCTGGGATACAAACATATTCACCTGATTCAACTAGGTGAAAGCGATAAAAAACTAAGCTCACAAGATATAGATTCTGACGAATCAGACGAAGATTTGGAAGACGAAGAGTAAATTTGCTGATGGTAGGGATAAGTTTCAGGTGATGATAACTTGTCCTTACCCTAAGAGCAAATTGGTAGCCAGGTAAAAACACGATTAGACCCCTTGCAGAATTCACCAAATTTAGTAGAGTCTTGATTAATCGGCAAGAAATCTATAATGCAAGAAGTCTATCGTGTTTTTTTGTTTATTTTGATAACTTTCTTTGAGTCTTCGGTTAACGTCTTAGTGGCGTTTATAGAAAATGCACCAGCACTAGTTATAGTGATGGCATTTTTTGTTTGCTGGATAGTTTGCTGGTTGCCAGTAGCAATAGTATTAGCAATATTGCTTAATTGGCAACCCTCTAAACCTTTACAGCCAGAGCAAAAAATGCCGTTATTGGTGTCACTTTACCTATTAGCTCCCCTGATTCTCTGGGGAGTCGTTTGGTTGACTAATAAATCTTTTTCTGATTACGGCTTTGTTGGCAATCTTTCAACTCTTAGTTTTTTAGCACTAGGCTTTAGTTTAGGAGTGCTGAGTCTAGCCATTGTATTTAGTGGGCAATTCGGATTGGGTTGGTGTTCTTTTGAGAAGTCCAATTTCAAGTTAGTATTACCCATCTTGCTACCAATTTTCTTGATAGCGATGTTAGTCAGTGGGATAGAAGAATTAGTTTTTCGCGGTTTCTTGTTTACAGAATTAGCACAGGATTACCCAGTTTGGGTGGCAGCAGCAATTTCTAGCTTGATTTTTGCCTTGTTACACTTGGTTTGGGAGCAACGCGAAACTGCACCCCAACTTCCTGGATTATGGCTAATGGCAATGGTGCTAGTGTTAGCACGCTTTGCTGCAAGTGGTAATTTAGGTTTAGCTTGGGGATTACATGCAGGATGGGTATGGGCGATCGCTACTATAGATACAGCAGAACTAATTACTTACACAGGTAAAGTCTCTGACTGGTTTACAGGTAAAAATAAAAAACCCCTAGCTGGCTTGGCGGGAATTATTTGTGTATTGGCAACTGGAGTAATTATCTGGTTCAACTCTTAAGTATTTTAATTTTCCATAGAAGATGTATGTTAACGCAGATCCCTGACTTTTTCGAGAAGTCGGGGATCTAAATTCAACGATTTAGTAGGCACTATTCCACTCTACTAATCTTTATTTAGTACTCAAAACTATTCAGACCTTTTCATTCTGTCAATTTCTCGTTGTAATTCTTCAATTTGACGGCGTAAAGTTTCTGTTTCATTTACGGAAGATTCTGCTGCAACATTTACCGAGCCGGAAGCAGGCGATCGCTGATAATTTCCTCGGCGAATTTGCTGATATTCTTCAGATACTGCCCACGATCGTAAGTAATGTAAGCGTTCAACAGGGAAAGGATGACTCAACATCGTACCCTGAGCGCCATTGTAGATCAAGAATTTATATATCTGATTCAGTCCATCCTCATCCAATGCCTGATAATTCTCTGACTGCTTGATAAACTCTTGTAAACTACACTCATTGGCATATTTGTTACTACCGCCAGAAAGTTTCATCATCGTTGACATCACTGGATTCAAATCATCCATTACTAGTAGTGCAGCGCGATCTGACGATAACTCAGCTTTCCGCCGCCACTCGAAAAAGGCGTAAATCAAGCCTTGTGTGACAATATTACCGATGCCAAAGGTCAATTCTCCCAAGGCAGAAGCAGCACTCATCGCCCACATCGCCATTTGAATTAAAATAGTATGACCACATTTAATATGCCCCAATTCATGGGCTAGCACTGCCCGAATCTCGGTTTCGTCTAGTAGGTCTAATATCCCTGTATTTATGACTATGTAAGGATTCTCTTGCCCTAGCGCATAGCTATTTGCTTGGGGATTTTGCGAGACAAACAGTGTTGGTTCTGGGTAAATGTCCAAATCTCGGACGCATTCCCGAAACATCTGGTAAATAGTGGAATATTGACGCGGCCCGACTTGGATGGCGTTACCCATTAGATAGACTAATTGAGGGCGTTCGTAGATAAATTCCACAAATTTACGAGCGATTAAATCAAATCCTGGTAAATTTCGTAAAGCTTGCTCGGCTTGACGATCTAGTGGATGCCTGAAGGCTTCGCTGGAAATTCCTGTGTAAGTTGGCATAATTTAGAGTATTGGGTGATTGGTTATCGGTCATTAGTCATTGGTCATTAGTTTTGGATCGATGGCAAAGGACAAAGGGCAAATGACAAGATAATAGAAATGGGGCAATTGGAAGTAAAAATCACTTTGTATGGAATTGAAAGCGTGTGATTGAGGCAGAAGTTCATTTGTCACTACATAACTTTTTGCGATCGCAAGCGGGGTTCCCTTCCTGGCCCCATCATTTGACGATGGCACGGTTGGTAGCACGCGCCTTGCGCCTGGGACGTAGCGCCCTAATTCAAGTTGGGGCAGTTTGTGGCTATCAAGGGCGGTATCGTACTAGTTTCGTAGCATCAGCCCTAATGTGGCATGGCCCTGTAATTATTGTTGCTCAAGAAGCAGTTCAGCAACTTCTGCTGCGGGTGGAAATTCCCCGTTTACAGCAGTGGCTACCAGCCAATAAATCGATTAGAACAGGTGACGCTTGGCCTGATGCCCAGTTCCAAGGGCTACTGTTGACCTCCCCAGAAGCTTGGTTAAGAGGACAATTGGCTGGTGGCTCACGCTTTCCCCAAGGCATTCCCACAATTATTGATGGGGTGGACGATCTCGAAGATTGGGTGCGTCATCAACTTACTCAAGATATTCAACCCGATGATTGGGATCAACTGATGCTGGCTTGTCCAAACCAAGCTGAGGCAATTCGCGAAGCACGGATACAACTAACACACGAACTTTTTCAGCATCCGGCTAATCCATATCAGTGTTATCTAATTTCCCAGCCAGAAATAGAAATTTTAGGCCGTTTATATTTGGCTTTAGAGTCAGTACAAGCACTGCCAGAACCTTGGAAAAAATTCTGGCAACAATTTCAAACCTTTAATGAAAATCTTTCCCCCCCTGCCTCACGGCAGTTGCTCCACTTGGGGAAACCCCAAGACCGCACTGCCTCCCCTGCTTCCCCTGCTCCCCCTACTCTCTTCTGGGCGACTATTGCCCATCGACAAGGTTTATTTTCTTTGCACTACGCCCCAATGGAATTAGGGGAAATACTTTCGCCCATTTGGCAGCGACAACCAGTAGTTTTAATTGGCAGCGCTATCGAACCGGAAACCGAAGCTCCCCTTTTTCACCAGCGCTTGGGTTTGGACGATTTAACTTGTCTGAAGTTCTCCTCGGAGAATCAAGCAGAAGCAATTCAACTGTATGTACCCTATAAGTTGCCCCTACCCAACACGCCAGAATTTCAAACGGCATTTATTCACCAAGTCCGCACACTAGTTTGTCTAAGTGCGACAGCACCAGGGTTGACAGTTATTTTGGTAGGGGATGTACCACTCAAGTCTCAAGTGGCAACAATTCTGGCCTCAGAGTTTGGTTCGCGGGTGCAAGTAGAAAAAACTTGTTTAGATGAAAATGGTATTTTGATTAGCGGTTGGGAATTTTGGCGAGAACATCAACGAGTCTTGCCAGCACCCCATCTGTTAATTATTGCGACTTTGCCCCTACCATCTTTGGAAAATCCCCTGGTAGCTGGTAGAGTAGCTATTTATAAGCGATCGCATCAAGATTGGTTCCGTTTATACTTGTTGCCAGCAGCTTTAAATGAATTACAACGGGCGATCGCTCCAGTACGAGAAAGTCAAGGGATTGTGGCTTTGCTTGATAGTCGTGTCGTTAACCGCAGCTACGGCGCTCAAATTCTCGCAGCTTTAAGTCCTCTAGCACGCATAAACTATCTCGATCCCAGCTTATTTTCCAATACCGATGAGGAAAATTCTGCTTAAAATTCAGTTACCAGTGACGCCACGTGCTCCACTTGGGGAGGCCCCAAGTGGAGCACGTGGCTCCCCAATACCCAATTTAAATTTTGTCAACCAAAGCGCGATCGCAAAGAAGCAAGCACTATTATCAGCTTATAGAAAGTGATGCAATTCATCGCCTCTATCTAGGCATGATTACTGGCAAAATAAATTTAGAACCTAAGTAGAATTTGAGTTGCTGATTATGGGTGAAGCAAAACGTCGTAAAACCACACTAAAGAAAACATACGGTCAAGAGTCTCGGATCTTGTCTTGGGTTCCAATCACAAAAACTCAAGGCGAACAATTTGTCACTTGGACTACTCGTGGTGCTTGGATAGGCATTGGTCTTATGGTTGTAGGATGGGCAACAATCCGTTTTATCGGCCCAGCTTTCGGTTGGTGGCAAGTAGTCTATTAATTTCTAATTTATAATTGAACTAGTTGGATATCTAGACTCCAACTAATTCAAGACCACTAAAAAAGACAATGACGCGCGAGTGTTTCGCTAAATAATTACGAATTACATTAGCGCAACGGTGGCGCATTTGCGTACCTCTATGAGAAAGCAAGCTAGGTGCAGCTTGTCATCGAGAGCGTTATGACGAATTAGCAATTAGTTAACTCACGCCGTGTGCAACTTAATTTTGTTAAACCTTGATTCCATTGTGGGGTAGGCATCTTGCCATACCAGAAAGGACGGACAAGATGTCCATCCCACAAGAATAAAAAAAGTCGCACATCGCGTTAATTTAGTTATTAATAAAAAATAATTACTAACTTTGAATAGATAATCGAAATATATTATATATGCATGAAATTTGGCAAAACCAAACTATGATAAGAATCCTTCTAAATTACTGTGCTTTGGTTCGTACAACTTTTTGAAAATAATCCCAAAATATCTGGAAACATTGCCTAAATGGCAACATTGTTCTGCTGAGTTTCGGTATTGTTAGTGTTAAGTTTTCCGATTGTGGGTTCTACACTCATACTTTATACTAATTACGCTTGCTTAGTATAAAATACTGCTTCTATTCTCCATTAACTATTTAATATTTAATTTGCACTGTTATTTGCTTAACTTTATATATATGGGAGGGACAAATTTGGTATAACTAATCATTTGTCTATACCAAAATCTACGTAAGAAAAAAAACAAATTAAACATCTAAAAAATACACTATAACGATGCAAAACTAAGTTATGGACTCTACTAACAGTGTATTTTGCTGTAAATAGCCAATAAAAACCAAATATGTAGCTTTTATGGAGTTGACTAGTGCCAAATTTAAGTTAATCTTAAAGCGGATCGATTACTGTAAGAATCTACCCTGACAGAAGTGTATAAAGATATAGTTAAATTTAGCAATTCTGTCCGAAATTTGGAATTTGCAAACTGAATAGTTTGATACGGCCTTCAAAACCCTGATCCACTACCCTAAACAAGGTAGTCAATTAACGACTCAATATCATTTGTCTGGTAATTGTAATGAATAGTTTACAATACCAATGGATGAGAAAATCTAAAGAAAATATAAAAGAAACTCAAATTACTGTGGTGTCTGGAGGACAAAAGTGTTTCTGAGACTAGCACATCAACATCGACAATTCGTTCAAGACTTGGTAATGAACCTGCAAGCCTTGGCGATTGTATTAGAGCGGCGTGGTTATCCTGCGTCCTGCTATACCTGTGGCGACCAAATGAATAGTGCATCGTTTATGGTTAGCTTAGGTGATAACCATCTGATTCGGTTTTTAGTGTCCGATTACGGCATTACTTGGACGGAAATGCGGGATGACCGCGAATTAATGAAACTAGAAGGAGCAGAGGCAATTAACCAGTTAGACGAACTGGCCGATCTTGTCAAGAAATCTGTGCAAAGTGATACAAGCTCTAAAACTCTTGCCAAGAAGTATTAAGCTTTCACAGGTCAATGGGAAATTAGAAATTGATTATCGGTAACTGGTAATCGGTAATAGTGGCTTAGTTAGCGATCGCTCTTAGCTATTTCACCATTACCATTAAGTGATTGGCTATGGTTAGCCCATCGCATATTTTTTGTATCTACCAAAACCTCATGAGCCGGATTTTCAGTCTTTAGCTGGAAGGTGTTAATACACACCAAAGTCAGAGGTTAGGTAGTTAAGTGCTGCTCTTTTCACACAATTTCATCAAAACGCAAAAACTTCTCTACGAGATACTACGCGTAGCCTACTTCCCCATAAGGCTACGTTAACGGAGCTTAACGTAGTATTTCGTTAGGCTATGTAAAAGGATTTAGTAAGGGAATACCGCAGGATCAAAATTCCCATTGTTGCACGTTACTCAGGTCAGATAGTGAATCTGAGCAGTAGCAGCAATTATCATATCAGATGCGATCAATACACCTAAAGTCCATTGCCAATTAAAATAAAGGGTGCCCAATAGTACGGATGACTAAAGTCATAAACTGCTGCTACGGGTGCATTATGACTTATTTTCTTCCAGTTTCCTGTAATTAATGAGATTTGAGCTTGGCGTAAAGCTTCAGTTTTAGTTAGCTTTTCAGTAGAGAGTATACCGTAAAAAGCACTCATAAGTGCTTGCGTACCACCATCATCTACAGACCACAAAGAGGCGATCGCGGCTCTAGCGCCAGTTTGTTGCATCTGACGGTGCGATGAATTGGTGGGGATTCAGGAGTTACTAATATCAATTCCAAACTATCTTTTAAAATCAGTGGATAGAGTAATGCCGATTTTTGTGGCAATCGCGCCAAATTATCTCGAAGTTCGTTGAGACTCTCCAAATCCAAATTTTGCCGCCTAGCTGTACGGTTAATTTGCTCTACCTGTGCTTTTACCGAAGGACTATTGATAAATTCGTTAAATCCATCTAGAAGTTGCTGTTGATTTAAAATTAGTTGTTCGATGCGTTGTTTCTGCTCGCGCGATCGCCGCTGAGGAGAAATTTTACGTAGTGTTGTCAGTTCTTTACCCAGTACAACAGCATTATCCACACTTTGATCGAGCTTTTGTTTTACTGGTTTTTCTGTTGCTGGCTACTTTCTCGGTAAGCCATCCCAAAAGTTAGTAAACTAAGTAGAGTTAAAGTAACAACACCAACATACCGGAGATTAGGCTGCATAACAAAACACTCCCTATACTCGGAAGTGTAAATATTAAATCAAGAGTTCCGGCAACACAATTACAGCAGATTTCAAGTATATGAAGTACACTTCATTCGTCTCAAAGCTAGGCATAAAGGCTATTTTACTTCTGAATTCTGACTCCTTAATTCTGAATTCTGCTGTAATTTTTATACTATTCAATAATTTGGAAAATTTATAGGTACCGAGAAATTTGAAGATGCCAGAAAAAAAACCTAGTCAACCAAAACTACCACCAACCAGCGCTCTAGATAATTCATCAAGTCATGAATTTGCGAATTGGTTTGAATATACTGTGAGAGTGCAACCCCACCACACTGACTATGCCGGTCTTGTCTGGCACGGTTCCTATCTAGCTTGGATGGAAGAAGCGCGGATTGAATGCTTGCGATCTATAGGGATTGAATTTGCTGATTTAGTCGCTATAGGTTGTGATCTACCAGTTGTAGAACTGTCAGTGCGCTATCACCGATCAATTCAATTGGGTATGGCAGTGGTGGTAAAAACGCGCATGGCTGAGGTAACAGGTGTGCGAATCAATTGGGATTATGTGATTGTCTCAACTAATGGACAACAATTGTACGTCACTGCCAAGGTGACTTTAGTCGCTTTGGATCGCGAAAGAGGGAAGATTATGCGTCAGTTGCCGGCGAGTGTTAAGGATGCATTAGCCAAGATTTCAGCATTAACTAATAATTGACCAAGAAAGGTTGTCATTTCATATTTTATACTTCATCTTTCATTATCAAAAGTGAAGTAGAGATTATTATTTTCCAGTTTGTATCTGCGACAGACTTTGAGCAAATTGGGTTACATAATGCCAAATATTTTGGGGAGTAATGCCAAAACTAATATTTAATAAAATAAGGATTGCCGCAAGAGTTAATGCAGTGCTTACGGTTGCTTTCAGTAATTTCCATAATATTATGAAGACTATCCAAGCTACAATCAACGTAGCAATCATAATAGATAAATTCCTTAACAATACCCGTTATTTGAAAACGTGTTGATTGAGAAAAGGTAAACTTTTATTGGAGTAACAACTACTATTACTAAAGCTATTAGACCTAATTGTGACTAGGTACTAAAGCTAAAAATTTTTATGTAACTGTGCCAATCCCATCTTACCTGAAAGTAAGACAAAAATCAGATAATAGACAACTTATCTGGCAATTTGGCAGAATTCCTGGAAAGAATCTTTTCTTAAACTTTTGTATCAATAACCACAAAAAATAGAGTTATATATAACAATCCTAGATGAATTGTGAAAATTTGCGATGTTTAGATCCCCGACTTCTCAAAGAAGTCGGGGATCTAATTTTTCACAAATGATTTAGGACTGTTATAGTAATTTAATGATTACTGTATCAACTCGAAGGAGTCAAAAAACTTTCTGACATCACTGATTTGAGGATTTTTATCGCTTCCAACAAACAGTAAATACAACCGTTGATTAACAATAAAAACTCTACCCGTCAAAAAAATCCCTTCTTTTTCATCCCACAAGTTCATTTCTATGCCGGGATATGCACCTAGATTAATATTTTGCTGACTTAGTAATTTTTTCCCATCCTTTAACATTGATTGTAGAGCAGAATCCAATAATTCAGTAGAGGGAATCTGAGTTACATCATTCTTAAAGTCAGCATAGCTAACCATAAACACATTTGTTTCATTAGTACTCAGATACATTTTTGTAGACTCAACAACGTTAGGCTTTTCACTTTGCTCTGGTGTGATATCTGAAATTTCCTCACCTGGCATAAGAATAGAGAATTGGCCTTCATCTGGAGAGAATTTTTTCCATTCTGGCACTGGTGCGATACCTTCGGTGCTGCACGCAGTGCAGATCGCACTTGATGTCGGTAATTGGGTTACATTTAGATTTTGGCTATTTATTGCCTCAACTTTGGGACTATTGAATGTTACTGCTGATACGAAAATCAAAGCTGCTAGAAGTAATGTGTTGGACTTGGTGATTGTTTGTAACATGGGATTGTCTCTGGAAGTGGACAATTCCATCATCTACAAGCCAGACTTGAGTACAAACTGGCGTTGTAATTTAGTTAATTGAGTTAATTGAGTTACATAGTCCTTTTAATTACGGCGAAAATATAGACGTTTGACTTTTGCTTTAGTTGGGGTAGCAACACCATCAGATTTAATTAAAGATGATGCAATAACGCCGTTTAATATTGGTACAGCGATTCAACTTTATGGTTTTAAATTAGATGAAACTGCACCTTTGGCAAAGGGGTTAGAGGGGAAAGTGGAGAATCCTCAAGCTTTGATGCGAGAGGTTTTGGCTTGGACGGGGGGACAGCCTTTATTGACGCAGAAGGTTTGTAATTTGTTAATTCGGGATTTGAAGAAGCCTAATCAGCTAGTGACGAGGAGAGAAAAATGGGTGGAAGGGGTGGTGAGGAATGGAATTATTGATAATTGGGAAGCGGAGGATGAACAAGAGCATTTAAAAACTATTCGGGATAGGATGCTTACTAAGGAACAAATTGCTGTGGGTTTGTTGGGTTTATATCAGCAAATTTTGCAGCAGCGTGAGATTAATGTTGATCGTAGTCTCGAAGAGATGAGGTTACGGTTGACTGGTTTGGTGGTGGAACAGCAGGGAAGGTTGAGGGTTTATAACCAAATTTATGCGAATGTTTTTGATTTAAGTTGGGTTGAGAATGAGTTAGGTAAATTACGTTTTTATGCTGATAATTTAAAGGCTTGGGAAGAGAGTGAATATCAGGATGAGTCCTATTTGTTGCGGGGGGAAGAATTAGAAAAGGCTCGTCTTTGGGCTGATAGAAGGAGATTAAGCGATGCTGATTATCGGTTTTTGTCTGCGAGTGTGGAAACTGAGTTAAATCAGAAGGTTGGGGAAGCAGAAGGGAGACAAAATCAAGCTTTGGAGGAAGAGAAAAGAGCGAATCTGCGATTGACTGAGGTAGAAAAGAAGACACGTATTGGTGCGATTCTGCTTGCTGTCTCTATTATTGGGGCTGTTGCGGCGTTGATTTTTGCAAGTTGGGCTAATCAGGAACGGGTAACAGCAAAGCAAGAGGCTAAAGTTACCAGAAATCAAGCAGAAGAGCAAGTTAAAAGAGCAGAAGCTAAAGAAAAGATGGCAAATGCTAGTGTTAAAAATATTGATCAACAATTAAATCAAAAAAATCAGGAAGTAAAGCGGAGAACCCAAGAAGTTGAACAGCTAAAAAAGCGAGAAGAGTTTTTGAAGGAAGCAGCAAAACAAGCACAGGGAGACAAACAAAAAGCACAACAGCAAGCGCTGTTAGTTCAACAACAGCGTGAAGAAGCAGAAAATGCCCGCCAAACTGCTTTAAATCAACTAGAAACAATAAAGAAACAAGAGCAAGTAGCATTACGAGACAAGCAAATAGCCCACAAAGAACGGAAAATTGCTGTTGAGCAACGAGAAGAAGCAGAACAACAACGCAAAAATGCCCTGACAGCTACACGATTAGAACAAGTGGGAATCAGAACATTGCGTCAGTTTTATGTAGGAGGGCAAATTGAGAATTTGGTGGAAATAATGCGGGCTGGAAGAGAGTTGAAAGGTTTGGTGAAAAGTAAACAGTCTTTGGCTGATTATCCGGCTTACAGTCCAGTGTTTAGTTTACGAGAGATTTTGTTAAACATTCGTGAATGGAATCAGTTAGAGGGGCATAATAAAGTTAACAGCGTCGCCTTTAGTCCCGACAGCAAAATGCTAGCTGTCGGTTCTGATGACACTATCAAATTATGGAATTTGACCACAGGTAAAAAAATTGTCTCCCTGACTGGACATAAATCTGAGATCAACAGCGTCATGTTTAGTCCCGACGACACAACCTTAGCTTCTGCTAGTTCTGATGGCAGTATCAAATTATGGAATTTGACCACGGGTAAAGAAATTGCCTCCCTGACTGGACATAAATCTGAGATCAACAGTGTCATGTTTAGTCCCGACGGCACAACCTTAGCTTCTGCTAGTAAGGATAAAACCATTAAATTGTGGAATGTCGCCACGGGTAAAGAAATTGCCTCCCTGACTGGACATCAAGAAAGCGTCCAGAGGATCGTGTTTAGTCCCGACGGCACAACCTTAGCTTCTGCTAGTTCTGATGGCAGTATCAAATTATGGAATGTCGCCACAGGTAAAAAAATTGCCTCCCTGACTGGGCATCAAATAAATGTTGACAGCGTCGCGTTTAGTCTTGACGGCACAACCTTAGCTTCTGCTAGTTCTGATGGCAGTATCAAATTATGGAATTTAGCCACTGGTAAAGAAATTGCCTCCCTGACTGGGGATCAAGACCGCTTCTACAACGTCGCTTTCAGCCCCGATGGCAAAACCTTAGCTTCTGCTAATGTTGATGAAAAAACCATCAAATTGTGGAATGTTGCCACTGGTAAAGAAATTGCCTCCCTGACTGGACATCAAGAAAACGTTCATAGCATCACTTTTAGTCCCGACGGCAAAACCTTAGCTTCTGCCGGTTTTGATGGCAATATCAAATTATGGAATGTCGCCACTGGTAAAGACATACCCTCCCTAATTGGGCATCAAGATTATATCTACAGCGTCGCATTTAGTCCCGACGGCAAAACCTTAGCTTCTGGAAGTGGGGATAAGACAATTAAATTGTGGAATGTATTCACAGGTAAGGAAATTGCCTCCCTTAGTGGGCATGAAGAAAGGGTCGAAAGTGTTGTCTTTAGTCCCGATGGCAAAACCCTAGCTTCTGGAAGTTTGGACAACAGCATCAAATTGTGGAATGTCGCCACGGGTAAAGAAACTGTCTCTCTTACTGGTCATCGACAAACAGTCGAAAGCGTCGTTTTTAGTCCCGATGGCAAAACCTTAGCTTCTGCTAGTTCGGACAAAACTATCAAATTGTGGAATGTAGCCACGGGTAAAGAAATTGCCTCTCTAACTGGACATCAAGGTTACGTCTACAGCGTAGCTTTTTCCCCCGATGGCAAAACCTTAGCTTCTGGGAGTAAAGACACAACCATAAAATTATGGGATGTCACCACGGGCAAAGAAATTTACTCCCTTACTGGACATCAAGAAGGTGGGAGAAGCGTCACTTTCAGTCCTGATGGCAAAACTTTAGCTTCTGCAAGTTGGGACAAAACCATCAAATTATGGAATGTAGCCACGGGTAAAGAAATTGCTTCTCTAACTGGACATCAAGATTGGGTCAGCAGTGTCGTGTTTAGTCCCGACGGCAAAACCTTGGCTTCTGGAAGTGGGGACAAAACCATCAAATTGTGGAGTTTGGATTTGGATAATTTACTAGCGCAGGGTTGCAACTATTTAACAGATTATCTTGCTACTCGTGATAATTTGCGTCGGGAGATTTGTCCCAATCAAAGAACCCCTCTCCAAACCTCTCCCTCAAAAGGAGAGAGGCTTTGATGGTAAGTGTGATGCTTTACTAAAAGCCTTATGGTTATGGGTTTATGAGGGTTGATGGAATATGCGAAGCTTGGGCGACGAAAGTGCGATCGCATTTCTTGGGTTATTGGGAAAGTGCGATCGCTTTTGTGATGTTGGGAAAGTGCGATCGCATTTATTGGGTTGATGGATTAGTGCGATCGCATTTATTAGGGTTGATGGGAAAGTGTGATCGCCTTTGTGATGTTGGGGAAGTGCGATCGCATTTATTAGGTTTTGGGAATTGTGCGATCGCATTTATTGATTGTTGAGGGGATGAAGTGAAATCGCATTTGTTGGGTTTGTGGATGGCGATCGCCTTTTGGTTTTTTGGAAAGTGCGTTAGCGCAGCTTAACGAAGTTATCGCTTTTGTTGGGTTTACAGGAGAGAGTGCGTTAGCGCAGCTTAACGAAGTTATCGCCTAAAACAGAGTTTTGCTTACCGCCACAACCACTCATGCAAGGATATAACATCTAAAATACTAACAATTAATCTGGGATTTTTGGCTTTTAAGCAGAGAAAATAAATGAGAAGTTGGCGGTGAGGAGTAATGCCGAAAAAAGTAAGAGAGTTGAAAGCGATGGTGTCAAAAGTCGGCTATATTCTTCAACCAGGAAGAGGTAAAGGAAGTCACACATATTGGAAGCATCCGTTGTTACCCGAAGAACCCCTAACCATAGCGGGTAAAGACGGTGATGATGCTCCGTTATATTTAGAAAAAAACATCCAACGGGTGCTGAAAAAACTCCAAGAAATGGAAAACACGAAAACCGAAGAAAAACAGGAGCCAGAAGAATGAACTATCACTACAGTATGGTAATTCAATGGTCGGAAGAAGATAGACTTTTTTTAGTACACTTGCCTGAGTTCCCGTGGCAACAATTTCATACGCATGGTAGGACTTATGAAGAAGCAGCCAAAAATGGTCAGGAAGTAATTGAGACTTTTGTTGAAATGTTGAAAGACGAAAACAAACCACTACCAGAACCAAGGATGCTTCCTACAAAACCGTTGCTAGTTGCGTAAGTTAACTGAGTGTTAATATTAGAAATAATTATCAATCATGAGTGCGATGTCTGACGACAAGCCGCTGTGCATCTACGCATTTCTTGAAAGTTAGAAATTTGAGCAAAGTTGTTAGCCTTCAGCCTAATGCTGAAGGCTAAACAAGAATTGGTCAAGAGCCAGAAAATCTGCCTTTTGGGTATCTGTAATTAAAGGTTTTTATCGCAAAG
The DNA here is from genome assembly GCF_036917575.1 of Nostoc sp. Taxonomy (GTDB): domain Bacteria; phylum Cyanobacteriota; class Cyanobacteriia; order Cyanobacteriales; family Nostocaceae; genus Nostoc. The sequence continues at coordinate 65,393 of NZ_JBALDC010000047.1, forward strand.
AAATTATCCGCGAGTGAGTTTCTAACTTTTCAGTCGCTGTTAAAACTTCTTGCCTTGCCCATTTATCTGCTGCCAAAATGTCATCTAAAGAGGGATTTGCACGGTTATCATTTTGATGGCGATCGCATACCCGTTCGATACACCGGGGAATATCTAAAAACTGAATTTTTTCATCTAAAAATAAAGCTACAGCTTGCTCATTGGCAGCATTCAACACTGCTGGCATTGAACCACCAGCTTTACCCACAGCATAAGCCAACTGCATACAAGGATATTTCTGGTGATCTGGTTCGCGGAAGGTTAAATTTCCAGCTTTGACTAAATCTAGTCGTTCCCAGTCGGTGTAGATACGATCGGGCCAAGATAGAGCATACAGTAAAGGTAAGCGCATATCTGGCCAACCGAGTTGAGCTAAAACTGAAGTATCTTGCAGTTCAATCAGCGAGTGAATAATGCTCTGAGGATGAATAACAATTTCGATATCGTCATAATCCAACCCAAACAGAAAATGAGCCTCAATTACTTCTAGCCCTTTATTCATCAAAGTAGCAGAGTCTACTGTGATTTTCCGCCCCATCGACCAATTCGGATGCTTCAAGGCATCAGCAACCGTTACATCTGCTAACTTTTCTACATCCCAATCGCGAAAAGCCCCACCTGATGCAGTCAGCAAAATTTTCCGCAAGCCTCCCTTGGGAACACCTTGGAGGCATTGAAAGATTGCGGAATGTTCGGAATCAGCCGGGAGTAATTTTACACCATGTTTTTCAACTAGGGGAAGAACCACAGGGGCCCCAGCAATTAGAGTTTCTTTGTTCGCTAAGGCAATATCTTTGCCAGCTTCAATAGCTGCGATCGTCGGTAGCAAACCAGCACAACCAACGATACCAGTAACAACGGTTTGGGCATTGCCATAGCGAGCGACTTCTATCACTCCGGCATCACCTGCCAGTAGAATCGGTTGAGGACTGAAGTCTTTGATAGCTTCTTTGAGCGCTGGTAATTTATCTTCTGAGCAAATGGCTGCTATTTCTGGTCGAAACTGCCGAATTTGGGCAGCCAACATTTCGACATTGTTACCAGCTGCCAATCCCACAATCCGAAACTGATCTGGATACTGAGTGACAATATCTAAAGTCTGAGTACCAATAGAACCGGTGGAACCAACAAGAGTAATCGCTTTCACAATTGCTTAAGGATTTACAGACAACTCTCACTATAAATTGCTGAGGACTCTTTCATAACAGCAATCACTTTAATCGATACACTGATGTAAAGAAGCGGAGATTCAAAGAAGTTTCCCTGTGTCCACGTCTGTGCGCCAGTCCCAATCTGTAATCTGTCCAGTTTGTTAATTGTGTTGGTGGAGGATTTAATATGCAAAATATTACTCAGAAATTACTATGTTACAGCCATAGGTAAAAGAATGCATAAAGGAGTTTTTTGAAGCACTCAACCCTATGGTCAAAGTTCAGATAGTTATAAAAAAAGTTTTATGGAAAAGTGATTTCCTATTTCCAGCAGCAATATGGCTTGCCAGTCGAATATTCATCTGGACAGCTATGTTGCTGGTTGCACCAAAGCTACCGTTATCAGCAGAGGACTTTTTGCCGCGTTTTGGCTGGGGTGTTTTTGATGCCTGGGATAGTATCCATTATCGAGCGATCGCAACTTCTGGTTATGAATTTTTGAATGACGGCAAGCAACATAATCTGGCCTTCTTTCCCCTGTTTCCCTTAAGCATCTGGGTTTTGATGGAGTTGGGCTTACCGTTTGAATTGGCAGGTACATTAATCAACAACTTGGCATTTTTTGCAGCACTTTACTGTTTGTACTTTTGGGTCAAGGATTGTTATGGCATCAATACAGCACACTGGGTAACTGCTGTGCTTTCTTTGTATCCAGCTTCGATGTTTACAGGAGTGATTTACACAGAGGGTCTGTATTTGTTTTTGAGTACAGCAACTTTGCGGGCGTTCGATCAAAAGCAGTATGCCTGGACTGCTTTTTGGGGCGCGATGGCGACAGCAACACGTCCTACAGGTATGGCACTAATTCCAGCATTAGCGATCGCAGCTTGGAAAGAACGCCGACCACCTATTGCCTATATAGCTAGTTTCAGTACTGCTACTGGCATACTTCTATTCAGTTTGTATTGTGCGATTTATTTTGGCGACCCTTTAGCTTTTATCGAAGCACAGCGCGGATGGCGACCAACTCTAGGGTTTGATTGGCAGGGTTGGTTAAATATGTTCATGCAAATTGCCGTTGGCAGTAAAAATTGGCAATTTGGTTGGGTTCAAAACTCCTCTGGCGGGATTCAAGACCCCTGGTATCTCTTGTTATTTGGCGCGATTGTTGTCAGTGGCTATCTTTTATGGCATTTCCATCAACGTTTTAGTTCTGTAAAATTATTTTATGGCTTTTATGGTTTAGTCTTATTTTTGTTGATTCTGGCAAGCGAACAGTGGATCGATAACTTCCTTAACTTGTTCATGGTCTTAGGTGGTGGCTATGTATTGTGGCGCTTACACAGGCAACTGACCCCAGTTACAGTTATTTATGGCTTTTGTGGTATTGGTTTGCTGCTAGCTTCTGGAGGCACTATCTCATTAAGCCGTCTCGCCTACGGTATTGTGCCTTTGAACATAGCAATTGGAGTGCTGCTATCTCGCCATCCTCGTCAGGGATATTTAATATTGGGAGCTTTTGTGATACTACTAACCAAAATAGCTGTAGGATTTGCCCAAGAGCATTGGGTTGGGTAGAAGATTTGATTCATTATTTATTCAAGATCAGCTTTTTCCTTCTACAGTCAGTGGGTGGCTTTGAGTAATTTTCTTGGCGCTGATTTACCAAGTTTTAGCTCATGTGCTTTTGACCTATAGCCTTGCCAAGTTCTTCTGTGGTTGTCTTTTTGGTGCATCTATTAGAGCCAGTATTTAGCGGCATTTTCGCTCTTGTGATTTTTTCGGAAACATTAACTCTCTCAAATTGGGCAGGTTTCGCTGTAGTTTTAATGAGTTTATACTTAGCCGTATCTAGATAAGAGGCTGTTAATTTGCCGTTCCAAAAATCAGTCAAAAATATAATTAAGACTTTTGTTCAAAGTATGACGAGCAAACTGTCATTACTAAAGTAAGAATTCTCCAAAACACCAGCTTTATTAGGAACTGTCTCATTATTGTTTGCTCTAATTCCCATATCTTTAGCACTATCTCTGACCAAATTGTGTCAACAAGAAATTGGCACAAATGCTGTAGTATTTAGACACTACCAACGAGACTGATACAATTTATGACGAAAGCTTCCAAGAAAACATTATTAGGATTAGTGAAATCTCCGTTTAATAGGTTCTTAAACTCTCTGCCATTACCGATTCATGGATACTTGGCTATTGGCATTATATTAGCAGTGGTGATTCGATTGCTTTGTGTTCCAAATAAATCGGTGGATTACAAGTTTTTTTTAGCGCGTTGGTATGATTTCATTGCATCTCATGGTGGGTTAAACGCTCTTAAATATAGTTTTGCTGACTATACGCCGCCCTACCTATATTGGATTGTAATTGCTGCCACCCTACTTTCTGGATTGCCAAAAATTTTCACAATCAAGCTTTTTGCGATGACTGTTGATTTTCTTTGTGGCTTTTTAACTTACAAAATTGTTCAACTAAAATATCCAGAGGGTAATAAACCAATATTTGCTTTTTTGGCAGTTATTTTGAGTCCGACTGTGATATATAATAGTGCCTTATGGGGTCAATGTGACAGCATTTATACAACTGGATTGATTGCCTGTATTTACTTTTTATCTATTCAAAAAGAAATTCCTGCCTTACTCAGTTTTGGTGTGGGACTTTCTTTTAAATTGCAAACGATGTTTTTAACACCTCTATTATTAGCTCTTTTGCTCAAAAAAAGAATTCATTGGTATTATTTACCATTAATTCCAGCGGTATATATAATTTTAGTTTTGCCATCGTGGTTGATGGGAAGACCAATACAAGAATTACTATTAATCTACTTTAGCCAAGCTAATAAATACAAAGAATTGGCAAAAGGTGCGCCCAATATTTATCAATGGATTCCTAACAATTTTTATAATATTGTTGTGCCTATCGGTTTAACGTTAACTGTATCTGCAATATTTTTATTGGCATACATTGTTTATAAAACTCAGCGAAAAATTACTCAAGACAGACTGATACACTTAGCCACAATCTCAGTTTTGTTTATGCCATATATCCTGCCCAAAATGCACGAAAGATATTTTTATCCTGCCGATATCCTTTCGATTATCTTTGCCTTTTACTTTCCGCAATATTTTTGGGTAGCTATAGTCGTGCAAATGGCATCATTTTTTAGCTATTTGGGAACTCCTATATTGATCAAGTTATTTTCAATACCTTTAGGTTTTGCTCTTTGGTTTGTTGTGCGAAAGTGCGATCTGATTTATCCAAAGCTAAATTTTAGAGAGTATGTACCTAAAGGATAAATTAATTAAGATGAAAAAAGCAAAATATCATACATATTTAACTTATGGTGAAACAAGTGTGAATTCCTTAGTCGCTCCAATAATTTTACTATCGGTTATATTAATTTGCTGTAAAGCCCCGTTATCTAATAGCAAATAAGATTTATTAGATAACATTTTTTGTAAAATTGGGACAGTTGCAGGAGTTACCTTACAATCGCAGTAAAAGTCTAAACTTGGACGACCATAAGCAAAAGAAGTATAAATTTGTGTTCCTGGTGAAACATTTGCCCGAATTAATTCCGCTACTGGTTTAACTGGAAAAGCTTCCTTTAATTCCCAAATCCATGATTGCGAACTCATCAACAGTGCTAAAACTAAGTACATTCCAGAAAATAACACTGGAATAAAGTTGCGATCGCGTTGTCTAATTAACCAGACTACTGCACTCATACTTATTGCCAAAACAATGCTCATGACTATTAAAATAGGCTCTTTTTTTGCAAGAATAAAGTAAACACAACCTCCTAAACCAGCAATGGCAATAATAGCCAGAAATATTGTCAAACTTCGCACCTTAAAATGACCGTACTGCCAAATTTCGCTAAGTCTAGCACCAATTGCTAAAGCTAAAAATGGATATACAGGCATAACATACCAGGGGAGTTTAGTTCTCATTAAAGAGATAATTACTAAGTATACAATTGTACCAATAAGAATTAAGCGACCCCAGGTAGTATGACGTTTTTTCCAAGCTAGATAAAAACCTGCTGGTAAAAATAATAGCCAAGGAACACTATACTTAACTAACTCAATTAAATAGTACCAGGGAGGCCCAGTATGACCTTCAACAGATTGTGTCAGCCGATCAAAGGTTTGTGTTTGAAAGTTTACTTGCAAGAAAGTTTCGCCATAATGTTGCCATTGAGCAACAAACCAAGTGATCGCTGGTGCATTTCCTAAAAATATTCCTACTAATAAATAGGGGCTTGTTAACAAAGCGAATTGTCGATCTGCAATCAGGAATAAACAAGCGATCGCCCCTAGCGGCAAAACTAGCATCCCTTTGGTGAGAGTGATTAACCCTAAACAAAATCCCACACCGAGAGCATACCGACGATTCTGAGGTGCTTTTAGCAAACAAAACAACAGGAGCAAGAAAAACGTAATAGTTGTACCATCTAGCATTGCTAGCCGCCCGTGACGTACCACAGGCAACATCGTCAGGTAAACTAAAGCGCTAAACAGAGCTGGTAAACTTTGGTTAAAAAGCAAACATCCCATCAAGTAAAGCAAAGGCACTCCCAAGGCAGTTAACACTGCACCTGGTAGACGCGTTGTCCACTCATTCACACCGCCGATCGAATAAGTCCAAGCAATTAACAAGTGCATCAGAGGTGGCTTATTATGATAAGGTTCTCCTCCCAAAGTGGGGTAAAGCCAATGCATTGAACCAAGTGGGGCACGCCAAATTTCACGAGCAACCTGTGCCACAGTACCTTCATCCCAATCTCTTAAAGGGGAGTTTCCCAAAAATATCAGCCATAGAAATAGAGATATTATTAATAGGCTAAATAACCATTCCTTTTCTCGGAATAAACGCATATCTAAAATCGGGATAATCATCTCTTTTAAACCTCTAGGATATCCCCACTAAAGCTTGCTTTATATGGCATCATAGCAGCTTCATAAACCAGTTTTATATTACAGCAATGGCTGTTCAGCACTTTGCTAAAATAATAAACACTTTGAGATAATTTCATCATTTTTTAATAACAGATACAATTTATAATGACAACTTCAGATAAAAAATTAGTAAAATTAGTAAAATCTCCGTTTAATAAGTTCTTAAATCTTTTCCCATCTCCAGTCTATGGATACTTAACTATTGGAATTATCTTAGCAGTGCTGATCCGATTGGTTTGTGTTCCTAATCAATCGTCTGATTATAAATCTTTCTTAGTGCCTTGGTATGATTTCATCGCATCTCATGGTGGATTTAGCGCTCTCAAATATAGTTTTGCCGACTATACACCCCCCTATCTCTACTGGATTTTAATTGCTGCCACCCTGCTTTCTGGATTGCCAAAAATTTTTGCAATCAAGCTTTTTGCAATGGCTGTTGATTTTCTTTGTGGTTTTTTAACTTACAAAATTGTCCGCCTGAAATACTCAGATGGTAATGAACCAATATTTGCTTTCTTGGCAGTTATCTTGAGTCCAACTGTGATATATAATAGTGCCCTCTGGGGTCAGTGTGACAGTATCTATACAGCAGGGATGATTGCCTGCATTTACTTTTTGTGTATTCAAAAAGAAATTCCTGCCTTACTCAGTTTTGGTGTGGGACTTTCTTTTAAATTGCAAGCGATGTTTTTAGCACCTTTATTATTAATTTTTTTAGTCAAAAAGAAAATTCATTGGTATTATTTACCATTAATTCCAGTGGTATATATAATTTTAGTTTTGCCATCGTGGTTGATGGGAAGACCGATACAAGAATTGCTATTAATCTACTTTAGCCAAGCTAATAAATACAAAGAGTTGGCGAAAGGTGTACCTAATATTTATCAATGGATTCCTAACAATTTTTATAATATTGTTGTACCTATCGGTTTAACGTTAACTGTATCTGCAATACTTTTATTGGCATACATTGTTTATAAAAGTCAGCTAAAAATTACTCAAGACAGGCTGATACACTTAGCTACCATCTCAGTTTTGTTTATGCCATATATTCTGCCCAAAATGCACCAAAGATATTTTTATCCTGCGGATATTATTTCAATTATCTTTGCTTTTTACTTCCCTCGATATTTTTGGGTAGCTATAGTCGTGCAAATGGCATCATTATTTAGTTACTTGGGAACACCTATATTAATCAAATTATTTTCACTACCTTTAGGTTTTGCTCTCTGGTTTGTTGTACTAAAGTGCGATTTGATTTATCCAAAATTACAAGCTGGATTTTTTTCTAATCTTAAATAAAAAAGATTTAAATAACAGAAAAGCTGTCCAAAATGAATCATATCAAAATAATTTTCGGCATTACTAGCTTAATTTTATTTATTTCCAGTAGCTTACGACACGAGTTATTTAATTCATCTGGAGATTTAGCATTTTTTGACCAGTGTATTTACTTAATTAGTCAAGGAAAACCGCCAGTTTCTTCTGTACTTGGTTTTCATCTTTTAGCCGATCATGCTGCTTGGATTTTATATCCTTTGGCTTTACTGTACAAAATTTACCCTAGCGTTTATTGGCTGTTTGCAGTACAGTCTATTGCTTTAGCATTAGGTGCTTTACCTACATATTTTCTGGCGCTGCAAGCCGGTTTAAAAGAAAATTTAGCAGTCGCAATTATGGCTGTATATCTAATGTATCCGGTGGTGTACAATAGCAATCTCTGTGATTTTCACCCAGATACGATCGCAATCCCTGCCCTTTTGTTCGCAGTTTTGGCTGCTAGATCGAGAAAAATAGCTTGGTTTTGCGTCAGTATTCTTGTGGTTTTGGGTTGTAAAGCTGTATTATCACTGACTGTAGTCGCTATGGGTATTTGGTTACTATTGTTTGAAAAGCGACGTTTATATGGTGCGATCGCCATTATTGCTGGGACAATATGGTTTTTGATTGCTAACTGGACGATCATCCCTTATTTTGGTAGCGAAGCAACCTTATTGAACCGTCATCTTTATCGCTATAGCTATTTGGGAAACTCATTTTCCGAAATGCTACAAATATTACTGCTTCAGCCCAAAATCATTTTTAACAATCTTTTTTCAACTATAAACTTAGAATATTTATGTTTTTTATTCTTACCTGTTCTTTGGGGTTTAAGACCACAATTTCTCACACCATTGATAAGTATAATTCCTTGTATAGCACTAAATTTACTTGCCGATCATCCTTCGCAAAAAAATCTAGTTTTACATTACTCTTTACCAGCAATTCCATTTCTTATTTTAGTTGTAGTTGCTAGCTTAACAGCAGGTAAAGCATGGCTAAAACAAAGACGAGCAATTATTTTGTGGTCTTTAGTTTTGTTTTTGGTTTTCGGTAAATATGGTTTCTTTAGCTCAAAATATCTTCACAATATAGATAATTGGGCAGCCACAAAAGAGGCGATCGCTTTAGTGAAGACTAAAGATAGCGTTTTAACTACAGATATAATTACTCCACATTTAACCCACAGACAGTTAATTAGTTTTAAATATAATCCCTCTCAAAATATTGCAGACTTGAATCAGTTTTATTATGTCTTGCTCAATATTCGCCATCCAGGTTGGGCTGCAACTTCCGAATCTCTTTCTAACTTAGTAAATATCTTGAAAAATCAGTCTAAATTTAACTTAGAATATCAACGAGATGATGTATATCTTTTTGAAAAAACTATTAGTTAAGAATACTCCCTTTGCTGAAACTGGCTCAATAACCAAGCTCCAACTTCAGATTGATTTATCTCACGGCTACGGCGTAAAGCTTCCTCTAAAGTAAACATCGCCAATCCCGGCAATACTTGTGATTCTTGAATACGTTTACTACCCTGCTCTGCCATAGCATAAGCAATGATTTGGGCATTTTGAACATCTACTACCCAATATTCAGCAACGCCTAACTCTTCATAAAGCGTAGACGCGAAGCGGCTTGTCGTCAGACATCGCTTTGTACCTAAATCATCCAGCAGAGATGTTTTCGCAATCTCAATCACCAAATTCGGTACAGGATACCGATCGAGGTTGACGATTCCTGTACCTGCTGGGATAGTTTGGGCACGTTCTCTAAGGTAATACGCTACATCGGGCTGACAGTCCTGAACACCAGTTTTACGAAAAATGGTTGTATCTAAACCTGTCGCCAGTATTCCTTTAAGTGCCGCAAATAGAGTCACTGCAAAAATAATTACAACATGGTCTTTACCATGATCAAAACTAACTGGTGCCATCTCCAGCCTCATGTGCCCCTTATAGTAGTAACTCTTTGCTTTCTCCTTGAGCAAGTTAGCGATCGCTTGCTCATACTCTTGCCAAGAAGCACAAATCCATGTATCTGTCGGTAACTGGGTCTGAGTTTCACTCATTGCCTAACCCTTATGCCAGTAATCTATATTTCTTGTAACTCAAATTCTAAACTTCTAGCTCAACTTTTCAACCTCTGAAGTGCAACCTTCGAGTTTTGAGGTTGGATGAGCGGGGTTGGAAGGCGATCGCTTTCAAAATCTCAATTTTCAACTTCTGAACTCGAAAGTTGCACCTTTTTACTCGAACGTTGAGCCTTTGAACTCGGAAGTTGCACCTTATTGCTCGAACGTTGAGCCCTTGAACTCGGAAATTGCACCTTATTGCTCGAACGTTGAGCCTTTGAACTCGGAAGTTGCGTCTTTTTGCTTGAACGTTGAGCCTTTGAACTCGGAAATTGCACCTTATTGCTCGAACGTTGAGCTTTTAAACTCCGAAGTTCAACCTTTTTGCTCAAATGCTGAAGTTCTGAGGTTGAAACTTGAGACTTTGAAGTTAGAGGATGGTGATTGAAAAGACAATCACCTAATTTTTTACTATAGTTTATTCTCCCTTCACCGCAGCCTCAATGGCTTTTACGAATGGACTCACCCACCACTGATCTGAAGCTTTCTGAAGTCCCTCAAAGATAAATGCTTTTCCTCCGACTTCCAAGCGCTTCCTCAAAGTTGGATTCTGCTTAACTTGCTCTACTGCTTGTGCCACAATAATTTGTTTCTCTACTTCAGTTGGAGCGGGATAATTTTGAGTGATCCGATTTACGATTTGATGAATCTCGTCAAAAGCCTCTATAAGATTTTTTTCTGGAGCATAATTGTGTTGAATCTGATCTCCATTGATAGTGCTGTTGATATTGGCAGCGTTTACAGGGTTGTTAAAGTTAATGATTGGATTGTTTGAATCTGGCATAGTAATAAAAACTCCAGTCTGATTTATATATGTACTTTGATTTTTTGGCTGATTGCTCACAATCTGGAGGATCTGCTCTGGTTGAGGTGGTTGCCAAGTTTTTCGCCGCATAACATTTTGGGCGTTGAGCAACGTTCTTTTAAGCCACGTCAATTTAGGGAACTGGTCAGCAATCCGCTCAATCTCAATACACGCCTGAAATGTCCCAGTTTCCCTAAGTTGTATTACTACATTGTCTCTAAAACCAGCAACACTTTCTCTGACTCCTGCAACGTGAGCAAGAACATCATTACTGTAATCAGGATCTCCAGCATGAGGATACTGACAAACTAGCCAGATGTATAAATCCGCTAACTGTTTTTCAGTCAGCTTCAAATACAAACCATGCGAGTAGCGGTAAGCGACTGCTTCAAATACTTCTCGCCCAAAGTCTATATCTTGCTGAATAGCCGACCAAACAATCGCCCAGCTACTAGGTTCTGCACATTCGACTAATACCCTACCAGCAACTACAGCTTTCTGGTGTGCTTCTTCTAAAGGTAGAGGAATAGAAACAAGAGATTTAGCAAACTCTCTAGCTCCAATCGATTCACGCTTTAAAAGTTCTTCAAGTAACTGTCCTATACATTTAGGCTTAATTGCTGCATCTTTAGCCTTTTCAATAAGAACAGTTTTCAAATGCTCATCCCAGCATTTCTCAAATTTATTAAGAATAAAGATATAACCGTGTTCCTCATTCTCCTTATTGATAATCGACAGCAGTGTATTCAAGGTTTCAGAGGGGGCATTTATGTATGCCCGCTTAACTAATTCGGTGTAGTAATCTTCTCGTTGGGTGGTGCTGCTATGAGGAAAGGCAACAATAACAGATGCCCATCTTTGCCATATTTTAGATGATAGAGTATCTATAAATTCAGGAGTTTCTTGCAAAAGCAATTGTAAAGCTCTACATCCTGCTAATGCAGGTCTATCATATGTGTTTGTCCCTATCCAGTCGTAAGCTATTTGACTGTATTCTTCAATATATTTTTTAGCACCATTGATAATTCTTTCACGAGTTGTTACATCAGCTTCTTGCCATCCGGGAAGTTTTGTCAAATCAGACTCAAACTCTTGTTCATAACGTCGGCTATTTAGCTTGAGAGTCATTTCTCTGTTCAGTTGCCACCAAGCTAATAATTTTCCTGACTCTAGCTGCTCTAAAAATAGAAGTACTCGTTCTTTAGGCGGTGGGTCTAAAATAGGTTTTTGTCTACGAGTTATGCGTTCTTGCCTCTCTTGATAGTCAGACCTCGACTTCTCAGCCTGCATTGAGTCCAAATCAATTATTGAAACATAATATGCAAATTCTTCACGCAAGATATTATTAGTCTGAGTAGCTGTAAGGATAGCATCTATCTGCTTCACATCTTGAGGATTAAATTTCCACAGAATTAGCGCTGCCCAAATTCGCTCTTGCTGAGAATCAATATTTTGAAGTTTTCCGAGCATCCAAAAAACATCTTCAGTCAAAAGGATATTTTCTGTTAATGAATCTGATAAAAAATATATATTTTCTCCAGATTGGGAAACTGTTAGAACTGCCTGCTCAACAAGCTTGCGCCGATTCTCAAGATTATTAACAAGTGATAATTTAAATTGTGCTTGAATCTCATTGTCGAAAGTTATGATTTTCTGATCTTCTCTCCACTGTATTAGAGCGACTTTAGTAAAACTTTCTGCTATGTCAGGCAAGTAAAAATGTTTCCAAGCTTTTAAAATATGGTATCTGCAAGTCTTTCAAATGAGTGTCCAAAGCATCTAACGCCTTGCTTTTTAACCCAGTTGAGGGCAATTAATAAATCAGATGGCTTTAGTTTGGGTACGAGTTCCAAGTCAAGAAATATTTGATACGATCCTGTAAAATTTGTCTTTTTGGGTGGAGTTAAGACATTAAACAATTCCTCTACTGTTAGATGATCTGACCAAATTGCTCTTAAAGCATATCCTTTAAGTCGGTCGTCCTCATCTTCTAGAAGCTGTTCACAAGTCAGTGATTTTAATTGCAATCTTGCACTTACATTACCAACTGTACAGATTGCTTTTGCGGCACTAACTCTGAGATAAATTGATTGAGATGAATCAAGTCCTAGATTTACCAACTCCTGCTGAAGTTCATCTACCTTACAAGCCTCAGCAATGTCTATCGCTGCATTTCGTGCATCGATTGGCTTACTTAAATTCTGAATATATGGAAGCAATTGTACAGCTAACCCAGAATGTTTAAATTTCTCGTATCTAGGATAATTCTCTCTGTATGAATCAAATAGCTTTCCCTGCTCGTACTGTTTTAATAAGTTATCAACTATTGCTGCTCGAAGATTTGCATCTGTAGGTATGTCGCTTCGCAACAGCACATCAGGATCAGTCTTCATGATTTCCTGAAGTACGTCAGTCCTCATACTAGCTAGCCATGCTGCTGTCTCATGAAGTTGTGGGATTAACTTATGTTCAGGATCTTCAGGTGAAACAATCAGTTTTATTACCTCATTCAAAGGTGTTTCGTGCTGAACTAAGTACCATGCAGCCAGAAACTCAGCATAGGTTTGGTGTGCCCATCCCATACGACTTAATTCACCACGAGATGAGAATAAACCAGTATCTAAAACTTCTTCAACAGCTTCTTCACTAATTTCAAACTCTCTACCGTCAACTGTTTCGGTTCCTTGGCATATCTTCTCAATAAATACGTCATCATCTGGAACATCGCTCTGAATACCAGTCCAGATCGCAAATTTATTGCCAAAAATCGTGATTGCTGCAATCCTAGCCGTAAGCATTAAACGTTCTTGCCGTTTAAGTTTGCCTTTTAATTTCGATGAAATCCGGCTCTTATTTCGTTCTTCACAAAGCCAGAGACATCCTTCAAGATAAAGTTCATGCAACCTTTGATTAAGAGGAAATTTACCATCATAGCTACGATAAGTTTTAATCAGAAATTCTAATGTAATTGGTTTAATAGCCAAAGGTACAACATTTTTCCTATTAATTTCTTCTAGAAATGCTTCAGAATTATCGATGCCTTCAATCTTTGCAGCTTTACTCACATCTACACGTCGAAGTGGAGCTAGTTCATAAATTCCTACATTATCTTTACCCCAAATTTGCTTCAGTCCTTCCTCTAAGACTGGTTGCCAAACAGCTGTTCGGCAGGCAATACGAAGATGTAAACGCTGGATATGATTCTGATAACGTTTGAACTCATCAACTAGGAGTGTTGCTAATGTATCTATTCGTAGCAAGCATTCATCAAGACTATCTAAAAAAATATGTAACTGATAAGTGCCTTCTGTCCATTGAGTAAATTCTGGGCTGTCAAATAATCTGCGAACTAGTCTGTCTTCACTTCCATAAGAACGGATATCTAACGGAAGTACCTGACCACCTTGTTTTTGAATTTCCTTAATAATTTCATTTTTCTCTGCCTCTATAGTATGACTTTTGCCAATACCTGGCTCACCCAAAAGTGCTAAACATGGTAAAGCAGAGATAGCATCAAAGGTTACTAAATCTGGATTGTATATTTTGCCCCACTTCTCTTCTGGATCGCATAGATAACCGCCATCAGCTAGATTAATGCGACCTGACCGAGGACACCAGAACCGCTTCCATTTGTAATCTTGACTTGGCATTTTCACTGACAAAAGGCTGAAAATATTTTTACTATGTTAACCTCACTAACCCTTAATGATGCCCCTTAAAAGACGAGTTTTCGAGATAAATATTTCTGCGTAGGCGTAGCCCGTCGTAGACATCGCCTTCAAAATCTCAACTTTCAACCTTTGAACTCGGAAGTTCCACCTTTTTACTCAAACGTTGAGCCTTTGAACTCGAAAGTTGCACCTTTTTACTCAAACGTTGAGCCTTTGAACTCGAAAGTTGCACCTTTTTGCTGGAACGTTGAGCCTTTGAACTCGAAATGTCGTGCTTTTAACTCCAACATTCAAATTCTGAAGCTCTAACGTTTTACTTTTGACGTGCAACTACCAACTTATTTTCTACAATATTGGTTCTTTAGGCTTTAACTTTGCAAGTTTACGAGTAAATCGTTTTCCCATTTCTGCAACCACTGTATCTAAACCCGTCCCTTGCCCACTGGCTTTGACGTAGCTATACACCTGCAACGCGGCTGCATAAGCTTCACTGCCTACTGCCAAAGAAGTATCATTCACGAGTTATTGCAATTGTGTCAAGGATAACAACACAGGATACAACGCTTCAAATAATTGCACGTCCTTTCGCATTTCATCCAAATCGAACGATCGCAGTAAAAACTCTGGGTTCTGCGCCGCCACCTATAATGCTTTGCTTACAAAGGCGCGACTCTTATCGCCCATCTTGGGTAAAGTCTTGCGATCGCCAGAACTCAAATCAACAGGACTTACGCAACTGGCACAGCGCGATCGCAATTTTATAGTATTTACGTACTATGTTAAAGTCGCGTATCCAGAGGGCATTGCTGAAATTAAT
>NZ_JBALDC010000048.1:2500-5471 GCF_036917575.1 Nostoc sp.
GCTCATTCTTCAACAGGCACGCGGTTAGACTTTAAATAGTCCTCCCACTGCTTGTAAGCTAACGGTTTCATGTTCTATTTCACTCCCCTTCCGGGGTTCTTTTCACCTTTCCCTCGCGGTACTGGTTCACTATCGGTCACACAGTAGTATTTAGCCTTACGAGGTGGTCCTCGCTGATTCACATGGGATTCCTCGTGCCCCATGCTACTCGGGATTCAGCTACTATCCTTCAACTTTCGACTACAGGACTTTCACCTTCTTTGGTGCAGTATTTAGCTGCTTCATCTAGTCTCTAGATTCGATATTGCTGTCCCACTACCCCAAAAGGTAAACCCTTTGGTTTAGGCTCTTCCCCTTTCGCTCACCACTACTTAGGGAATCTCTTTATTGATTTCTCTTCCTCCAGCTACTAAGATGTTTCAATTCGCTGGGTTGGCTCTCTCCTGCCTATATATTCAGCAGGTAGTATTTAGGGTTGCCCCATTCGGAAATCTCCGGCTCAATGTTTGCTTCCAACTCCCCGGAGCATATCGTCGGTAACCACGTCCTTCATCGCCTCTGTGTGCCTAGGTATCCACCGTTAGCCCTTATTCGCTTGACCACTATTTAATTAGGAATTACTAATTCCTAATTAAACTGTTACATTGGTGTTTATCCTGCAAACACATTTTTTTATTAGTTCTGCCTACTTCATGACCTGGCACCAAGTTTTTACTCAGCACTCAGCACTCAGCACTCAGCACTCGTAATGTCTGTGTCTGCCTGCTAATTTGCGTTACTATGCAGTTTTCAAGGTTCTGGCTGAGACGAAACTCAGCAGTCTGACTCAATCTCACTTCAGTCATGTTGCTGATTTCTCAAAAAATAGCAAATAGCTTTTCACTATTCAGGTGGAGGTTAGCGGACTCGAACCGCTGACATCCTGCTTGCAAAGCAGGCGCTCTACCAACTGAGCTAAACCCCCAAGATTAATTCGCAATTCGTAATGCGTAATTCGTAATTTAATTACGAACTACTAATTAGTAATTACTAATTATCTTTAGGTGGGCCATCCTGGACTCGAACCAGGGACCTCACCCTTATCAGGGGTGCGCTCTAACCACCTGAGCTAATAGCCCCTAAACGAACGAACCAAATCATAGTTTGAAAGCTTTCTACATTATTTTGATTTTGCAAATGCCTGCGACCGACCTCGGTTAGACCAACTTAGTCTCTATATAGCTGTTTGCTTTTCGATTTCTAAGGGGTGTAGGTCTCCTTGAAAGGAGGTGATCCAGCCACACCTTCCGGTACGGCTACCTTGTTACGACTTCACCCCAGTCACCAGTCCTGCCTTAGGCATCCTCATCCCTTGCGGGTTTGAGTAATGACTTCGGGCACTACCAGCTTCCATGGTGTGACGGGCGGTGTGTACAAGGCCCGGGAACGAATTCACTGCAGTATGCTGACCTGCAATTACTAGCGATTCCTCCTTCACGCAGGCGAGTTGCAGCCTGCGATCTGAACTGAGCTTTGGTTTATGGGATTTGCTTGCGGTCGCCCGCTTGCTGCCCTCTGTCCAAAGCATTGTAGTACGTGTGTAGCCCAAGGCGTAAGGGGCATGCTGACTTGACGTCATCCCCACCTTCCTCCGGTTTGTCACCGGCAGTCTCTCTAGAGTGCCCAACTTAATGCTGGCAACTAAAAACGAGGGTTGCGCTCGTTGCGGGACTTAACCCAACATCTCACGACACGAGCTGACGACAGCCATGCACCACCTGTGTTCGCGCTCCCGAAGGCACTCTCAACTTTCATCAAGATTCGCGACATGTCAAGCCTTGGTAAGGTTCTTCGCGTTGCATCGAATTAAACCACATACTCCACCGCTTGTGCGGGCCCCCGTCAATTCCTTTGAGTTTCACCGTTGCCGGCGTACTCCCCAGGCGGGATACTTAACGCGTTAGCTACGGCACGGCTCGGGTCGATACAAGCCACGCCTAGTATCCATCGTTTACGGCTAGGACTACTGGGGTATCTAATCCCATTCGCTCCCCTAGCTTTCGTCCCTCAGTGTCAGTTACGGCCTAGCAGAGCGCCTTCGCCACTGGTGTTCTTCCTGATCTCTACGCATTTCACCGCTACACCAGGAATTCCCTCTGCCCCGAACGTACTCTAGCTATGTAGTTTCCACTGCTTGTATCTAGTTGAGCTAGACTCTTTAACAGCAGACTTACATTGCCACCTGCGGACGCTTTACGCCCAATCATTCCGGATAACGCTTGCATCCTCCGTATTACCGCGGCTGCTGGCACGGAGTTAGCCGATGCTTATTCCTCAGGTACCGTCATTGTGTTCTTCCCTGAGAAAAGAGGTTTACGACCCAAGAGCCTTCCTCCCTCACGCGGTATTGCTCCGTCAGGCTTTCGCCCATTGCGGAAAATTCCCCACTGCTGCCTCCCGTAGGAGTCTGGGCCGTGTCTCAGTCCCAGTGTGGCTGATCGTCCTCTCAGACCAGCTACTGATCGTCGCCTTGGGAGTCCATTACACTTCCAACTAGCTAATCAGACGCGAGCTCATCTCCAGGCAGCAAGCCTTTCACCTTGCGGCACATCCGGTATTAGCCACCGTTTCCAGTGGTTGTCCCAGACCTGAAGCCAGATTCTCACGCGTTACTCACCCGTCCGCCACTGTGCCCGAAGACACCGTTCGACTTGCATGTGTTAAGCATACCGCCAGCGTTCATCCTGAGCCAGGATCAAACTCTCCGTTTTGAAGTGTTTGTAGCTCTCTAGCTGCTCTTTTTTAACTTCAGCTTAGTTATCTTTAATTTGCTTGACGCAATCCACTTGCTGTATAATCGCTTTCAAACTATAATATTTTCTAGGTTCGGTGTCCTTGGAAACGTCGCTTTTTCGCGCTCCGCTTCCAGCACTTATTCAATATAGCGAACCCCATTCATTGTGTCAACTATTTTTCCCAAAATATTTTGGGA
>NZ_JBALDC010000049.1:0-7517 GCF_036917575.1 Nostoc sp.
TAATGAGAATTCTTTAAGATGCACCGAACTTGATTTCCATTTTTGGAAACAATGCCTATTTTACAGCTATTTGAGCCTTAACTGAACCGTATTGGTATATATAGCAGTTGCCAGATAGATTAGGACATAATGAGAAGCGTGAATCTCAGGAATAGTAAGGTTTTTACCTCCTGCCTTCTGCCTCCTGTCTCCTGTCTCCTGCTATATCACATTTGATTCATTACTTGTATGAACATTTTAATGCTATCTTCCACCTTTCCCTACCCACCAACGCGCGGGGGAACCCAAGTCAGGACATTTAATTTACTTAAATACCTAAGTCAACGCCATACTGTTACCCTGGTGACTCAACGCGAGGGCGATGTTACAGATGCAGAAGTAGCAGGATTACGCGATTGTGTGGATCATCTAGCCATTTTTGAACGTCCGCCAGATTCTCAAACCACCAGAATATTGCAGAAAATACAGCGATTTAATAGATTTTTGCAGCAGGGGACACCGCCAAGTGTACTCAACCGCTACTCAGTTGAGATGCAAACATGGGTTGATAATTGGGTGGAAGCGGGAAAATGCGATGTAATTACCTGCGAACACAGCGTCAATGAAATTTATGTGCAGCCACATTTTCGCAAACAGCTAAAAACCATCGTTAATGTTCATAGTTCTGTTTACGCTACCTGTCGGAACCAATTAACAACAGGTATTTCCGAAAATTCATTCAGAGATAAAATTAATTTGCCACTTTTGCGGCGTTATGAGCAAAACTACTGTGCTAAATTTTCGGCAATTGTCGCAACAACACAAGAAGATAAAATTCAATTACAAGAATTTAACCCCAATAGTGAAATTACAGTTATTCCCAATGGTGTAGATTTAGTTTCTTTTCCTAACCGTACCATTGATCCAGGAGGACATCGCCTAATTTTTATTGGTGCAATGGATAATTTGGCAAATATTGATGCTGTCTGCTTTTTCAGCAACGAAGTTTTGCCAGAAATTCAAAAATTGTATCCCGATACAACTTTCGATATTGTCGGTTCTCATCCTGTAGCGGAAGTTTTAGCACTTGATAAAAAACCAGGAATTAATGTGCTTGGGCGTGTACCTTCGATGGCAGAATATTTACATCAAGCCACCATCTGCGTTGTACCGATGCGGACTGGGTTTGGGATTAAAAATAAAACTTTAGAGGCAATGGCAGCTGGTATACCTGTAGTAGCGAGCGATCGCGGTTTAGAGGGATTAGCTGTAGATGCTGCTAGTCATCCATTACGGGCATTACGAGCCAATAAATCGGCAGAGTATGTCACCGCTATTAGTCAACTATTCGATCGTCCACATCTGCGTTCAGAATTGTCTCACAACGGCAGACAACTAGTAGAAACAGAATTCACTTGGGATATTGCTGGTAAAAGCTATGAACAAGTTTGTCTTGGGAAAGAGTAATACTAATTAGTCATTAATACATACATAAAACTTTCTTTTTTCTGTGAGATAAATATGTGTAGAGACGTTGCATTACAACGTCTCTATATCAGTTGTACAAATTATCTTATCTAAATCATCTTGGTTTTTTGTTAGCTGGTGAATAAGCACATTAATTATTGTCAAATTTAGTTGAACAACCTAACACAAGTAATTTCTTCTGCTTACGTTTCTTCTTATTTTTAAGAGTAATCAAATAATTCTCAACGTACCGAAAAGCAGCTGCACCGTCGTAATCAGCAATAGCGATCGCTTGCAAGAAAACCTTTGAGGGAATTTCAAACCCTAAAAATTTTTCTGTTAAGATTAATAAATCTTCATCTGTGGCAGGAAAAGTAGTTTCTTCTGCCCCTTCTGAATCAAAAAATATATCATCAATTAATGTTTTATACACTTTGTACCTCCCCAAAAGCATAAGATGCAAAGCCTGTAATGAAGTTTAGCTGCTGATCGCGAGTTTGTAAGTTAACAGGAAGTTCAGTACCAGGACATCCGATTTCCCGTAAAATTTCTAAACAATAAGCACCGAGTTGAGTGTATGGAGCTTGCTCTAATTCCTGAGCTACTTCTAGAGCCATCTCCAAATTGACTTGGATAACCGTCTTTACAGGGTTGGTCATAAATCCGCCCTCATAAACTGGATGCTCTAAGTTTTGATCGCAATTACAAATAGCGTAACGGTGTTTTTGCGGAATTTATGAAGAGGGTAAATTAAAGTATCAGCGCATTTGCGGTAATGCACCCAAAATTATGCAAACTAGGCTCAAAGCTAGGCAATTTCTATCTAAGTGCGGTATCTGTCTGCATACGTATAAATGTTTATAAGTATTTTAATAATATGTCTAACATACTTACTTATTGTAGGATAGACCAAAAAACCCATCCCACAATATGGGATAATTTATTTATTATAAATCTTTGATATCTAGTTTTGCAGAGTAGTTTAACAACAGAGGCAGAATGCAGTTCATCAATTTTTAATTTTAGATGAACTGCATTTATTAGAAAAAGCCACTGTGGTAGATAAATTTCTCGGCATAAAAAAATCAGTCGTGTGGTTGGATCTCACGACTTGAGAGGACTTACATCAAGTGACATTAGTACATGAAAACCAATTTTCAATTCCAAAATCCGAAACTGGCAGGGTGAATGAGTAGATGTAGGCACAATAGCATTCAGTTAAGAAAATTGGAAGTTGAGGAATAAAACCTAGCAAAGTCACAAAAGTGCTAGGTTTTATTCCTCAAACGTCACTTACTTCAACGGGGGGAACCCTTGCAACGCAGTGGCTCCCTAACCTACGTAGAAGTTTAGTTTTAGGCTTAACTGAACAGTAATGGATGCAGGTAGATTAATTCTTTCACATCAATTAAGGCAAGAATCAATCTTCCCTCAGCCATCTTCAAATCAGATGTATGATTATGAGCTATACACCTACGGGAGTCTTAGCCCCTGCTGCTGGCTGTCTACCATCTGCATCTAGTGCCTCGCCTTCAATAAATGAACGCAGCATCCAAGCTATCTCTTCATGCTGTTCGAGTAGTCCAGTTAAAAAGTCGGCAGTTCCTTGATCGTGGAACTTTTCACCAGACTGATCCAAATGGTCTCTCAAATTACGAATAACCTGCTCGTGATCGTCCACTAAATTAGCTACCATGCCTGTTGCAGTGGGTACACTACCAGCGTGTTCCTTGAGGGTAGCAAGCTTGAGAAATCCTTCTAATGAGCCAACTGGATAACCGCCCAAAGCACGAACCCGCTCTGCCAAAGCATCAATATTTAGAGTCAGTTTTTGGTAGTGTTCTTCCCAAAGCTGGTGCAAAGAGCGGAACTGAGGACCAACGACATCCCAGTGGTACTTTTTGGTTTTCACCAATAGTAGATAGGCATCTGCCAAATCTTGGTTTAACAGATTAATTACACCTTGACGCTGTTCGTCTGTCAATCCAATGTTTATCGCACGCATTGTTTTCCATCCCTATGCAAACTTATCTATTAACTTGCCAAATTTTCTACCTATTCGACATCGACCAAAGGAAATATTATTGGTTGAGATTAATTGTTACATTATATGATTATACCTATGCCTTAATAGGTAGTACTCTTCAGTCGATAGATAATTTATCAACTAGCCATATATCCTTACTTGCTTTTTATCAGTTAAAAAAATATATAGAGATTTTAATGTAATATATAGCAATAAGTGATTACTTTTACGCAATCACCCATTACTAATGATTAATTACTAAGATATTAACTCTGTTACTTACCAGTAATCTTGTCCAAGAAACTATTTGCTTTTTCTTCCACAGATTTTGCACTTTGAGTATTCTCAGGACGCTTTTGCTTGTCAATGTCAGCTGCTCCCTGAACTTCATTAAGTCCTTTATTGGATTCTTTTTGAACCTCTTTCAATCCTTTTGGTGGTTCTTTAGCCGCTTCGTCAGTTTTGCGCTGAATGTCAAGTAATTGTGTAGTACCTTCTTGGGGACTACTTTGGTAACTATCGATTGCGAAAGCAGGAAAAGCATTAGAGAATAATACTAGAGCGCAAGTAAATGCCACTACTAGAAAACGTACTGGACGGAAAATAGATAAAACAGCAGTAATCATCTTCATTGGAAATCCTCGATAACAGCCTTAACAACGCAGAACTTTTACTAAAAGAATGAAGCATATATCTTTACTTAGCAATTTTAAGCAACAATAAAACTGTTAAGCTCCGCTTCAATTTAAAAGTTCTTTAAAAACAAACCTGACGAACAAATATCCTTTGTTTTTCTAAATTTTACAATAAGGGATAACAAGCAAATACCACCTTAATCATTTAGAAAAATCATTAGATTTTACAAAATCATTAGATTTCATAATTGAAATTTTTCGTTTCAGGTTCACTGTTTACACTTTTACTTTGAGAAAGCTAACCTCTGCATCAATCTCTAGAATGAAGTTTACTACATCTTTAGTTGCAATAAAATCAGTCTCTAGGTATATCGACTTAATCTAGTTTTAACAGGTTAATGGCTCTACTATATATGTTCAGTTAGCTCAATTTTATTCATCAAATGAATTTCATGAATATGCACCTGAGAGGACATTTGTAAAGTATAAATTTATATAAAGATTCTTTTTAATCTCTTTATTATAAAAGGAGATTAAAGAGAATCTTTTCTATTAACTTGATAAGTCTTGCTTATTACCTTTTCTATTGAACTTACTTGATGGAACATTTCGATTAATTCATGGGATCTTGTTTTTCGGTTTGCCAGCATAACTTTTAACGGCGTTAAATAATGAATATCTGGGTCATTTCCTAAAGCAACTTCGGCTGCTTGCAAAACTTTTGTCGCATTTTCAAAAATACTTTGGTTTTCAAATGCTTCTTTTGCAGAAAGTTGGTGTAACGCTGCATCGGGTACAGTTGCTCTCCCCAGTAAAGTTTTATCTAACACCAAACCCTTCAATAATATCAGTAAAGCCGCATAGATTAAAAAATCATCACAACTATCACAAGCCTTAAATTCGATGCGTCCCACTTCAGCCGGAATGCGGGCAATTTTTGTTAAGGAAGGTGTGCTATTAATCAGTTGTTCTTCTTTTTGAACAAAAACTAGAGTAGCTGGCCTTTTTCCAGTTCTGATAAATGTTCGTACCGATAGTCCATCCCATAAACCTCCGTTGTAAAAAGGAGAGCTATAACTAAAAGGAACGATATAGGGACTGTAATAAGTTAACTTTCTGCCAATATCAATTACATCTTCAGTTGAAAAATCTGCTACTGAAATATTTAAATCAGGTCCATAAGATACCATGTGAATATTAGCAGTTTGTTCGTCAGGATAAGCTTCTAGCTGTTTAATTTCATAATTATTTAATGGGGGTTGAGGCTCAAAAGCTGGATTGTAGGGATTGAAACTAACCAAAACTGGTGATAAGCCAAAGTCACTGGCAACCTTACGTAGCAAGTCAAAACTTTCTGATAATTCAGTAATAGCGCCTTGAATATTAGAGTGGATAGTTGTTCTAATTTCAATACCTTTAACATGACAGTCTATTACTTCATCAGAATCCGCAAATCTTTCAAATCCCTCAATGTACCATCTCTTCATCTTAATACCGGCATCGCCAACGCGGAGTTGAGGATAGTCACTGGGATATGTAGGTAGCCTTTGAATAATTTGACTGAAATCAGTAAATTTTGTGTGAGAAAAATCAGCAAACTTTCCCTCATTGTTCAAGAAAGCTACTTCGTGTTCAATGCCAAAGAAAAACATTATATATACCTTAATTTTTTAGAGTAAACTAATTTCACTAATACCAAGCGATCGTAATCCTATAAAGAAGCAAGGGGAGGATCACAAATGTGCAAGTTTATTTTTATACGGTATTTGGACTTAGGGGAAAAACGCATCTGCGTAGCGTCTCGTTAGAGAAGAACGCAAAGGAAAGAAGTTTGTACAGGGTTTTTGTACCAGTCCTGTGTCTTTTGGCTTGCATTGGGATGTTCCCGAAGCAAGTAACATAGGTAAACGATTCATTATAGAAAAGCGTCAGCGATATTTAGCTGGTAGGTTCGCATACTTAGAAAACTCCTTCATTCTGTGGCGCAAATTACAATCTTAAACTTGATGAATATTTGAGATACTCCAATCAAATTCACTTTAAGTAGGAAAATTCTCAACAATCTTACAAATGGATTTTACCTTAATACCGACTGTTGCAATTTGAAAACTTCTCTGATTTATTTTTCTATCCTGCTTTCACTATAGGACTCATATTTGATTTTTGAAAAAAACTCAGTACACCTTTATTCCTTCTTAAGAGTCCCCAGTCCCCAGTCCCTTACCTCTACGAGTGATTCTCCAAATCAAATCGGATTGCTATATCTTCATAGTCATTGGTTAGGGTAGCGTAGTAGTGACTGAGGAAAGCTTGAGACGTGAGTTTATGACAAGTACCGTTCAATCCCCCTACAGCAACGAACAGATTGCCGCTTGGTTGCGTGGACTGCTTACTATTGCTTGGGCTGATGGTGATTTTGACGTTCAAGAACAGGAATTAATTGCCAGCATCACCAAAAATGAATTAGCTCCTAAGATTAAATTCGACTCTCTAGAGATAATTACCCCAGAAGAATTAGCCGCAGTTTTGGGAAAAGGTACGCCAGCCGCAGAAAATTTCTTAAGGACAGCAGTGATGGTAGCGATCGCAGATGGTACTTATTCTCCCAGCGAAGATGAGATTCTGCAACAGTTCTGTCAAACCTTGGAACAGCCAGAGAATTTACTGGAAGCCCTTCGCCACACTCTAGAACACCCACAGCAAATTACCTTCCCTATCGCCAGTACTGGGCTGACAAAGCGTCAAATTAATACCCTACACTCCCTGCAACACTGGCTTGATGGGCTAGATATCCAAGACCCAAGAGTAGCCCGCTTTTTGTGTAAAATGATTCCCGCGCAGTGTCCCTTTGAGCGAAATATCACCTTATTTGGACGTAAGATTGTGCATATTCCACCGATGTGTAAAATTAACCCGTTATATGAGCAACTGGTAGGTTTACGTTTTCGCGCTCTTTCCTATTTAGCAGATAAATGCGGTGAAGATATTTCACCATATATTTGAGTAGGGAGCAGGGGAGCAGGGGACAAGGGGACAAGGGGACAAGAGGTGAGAACTTGCAACGCCGTTTTTCGTCCGTTCCTTGCGCGTCTCCTTTAGGAGAAGTTCTGATGCCTACGGCGAGCTGCGCCAACGCTGGAAGGCAGCGCTCAGACTTTTTAAGAGTCCCTTTGTCCTCTTCCCAATGCCCTATTTGCCCAATAAATAGTTCTATGGTTGAATGAAAAATTTGGCCTACTTTTGGGAATACTTAATTTA
The DNA here is from genome assembly GCF_036917575.1 of Nostoc sp. Lineage (GTDB taxonomy): Bacteria > Cyanobacteriota > Cyanobacteriia > Cyanobacteriales > Nostocaceae > Nostoc. The sequence continues at coordinate 7,366 of NZ_JBALDC010000049.1, forward strand.
TTCACCTGACTAATCTAGAACTCAGGCATTATCAATATGAAATGGATGAATAAACAATCATTAAGCTGTTAGGCAGCTAGATTGTATAATAAGAGATTAAATAATTAATTTAGTATCAGCCACTTATGCCAGCCAAAAATCACCTTTCTGAA
>NZ_JBALDC010000050.1:0-510393 GCF_036917575.1 Nostoc sp.
CAATCGAACGAAATTCTTTTCATGGCGAGTGGAACTATATTATAAAACCCAAAGTTGCCACTTAATTGTTCAAGTTATTTTTACATAACTCCTAATGCGCCAATCAGCGAAACCGGAATCGCAAAAATCGGAATAATTGTGGCTCGCCAGTCTTGGAGAAACAGAAAAATCACCAGGACGACCAGCGCGATCGCTTCCACAAGCGTTTTCACCACTTCTTCGAGTGATGCTTGCACAAACCCAACGGTATCGTAAACAATCTTGGCTTGTAATCCGGGCGGAAACTCTTTCATCAAGTCATTCATTTGCGCCTGAACGTTTTTCGCCACATCCAGCGCATTACTACCTGGTAACTGATAAATTGCGATGCCGATCGCCGGCTTGCCATTATTTCTGGCATTACTAGCGTAAGTCTCCGAGCCGAGTTTGGCATGACCGACATCTTTGAGTTTAATTAAGTCGCCATTACTCCCGGCTTTGATGACGAGATTCTCAAATCCTGATGCATCTTTGAATTGACCATTGACTCGCAGCGGAATTTCATAACTTTGACCCGGAGGTACAGGCTGTTGACCCAACGTTCCGGCTCCGGCGAGAATGTTTTGCGATCGCAGTGCTGTTGCCACATCTGTCACGGTTAATTGCCGACTCGCCAGTGCATTTGGATCGAGCCACAACCGCATCGCATACTCTTTTTCACCAAAAATTGTGATATCGCCAACTCCCGGTGTTCTCAGCAGTTGATCCCGTAAATTCAGGTCAATATAGTTACTAATAAACAGCGCATCATACTCATTATTTTGGGGATAAAGCGCGTACACTAATAAAATGCTGGTTGAAGACGTTTGCGCTGTCACACCGAATTGCTGCACAGTCGTTGGCAAGCGAGGTGTAGCACGGGCAATGCGATTCTGCACATTCACTTGGTCAATATTTTTATCCGTTTGTGACCCAAAATACACTGAAATTTGGCTACTACCGGCTGAACTGTTCGAGGTCATATATTGCATTCCCTCAACGCCGTTAATCTGTCGCTCCAACGTAGTTGTCACGGCAGTTTCTACGGTTTCCACATCTGCGCCAGTATAGGTGGCTGAGACTTGAACGCGAATCGGCGCAATATCTGGCAAGTAATTGAGCGGCAGTAGCGGAATACACACTCCCCCCAAAATCAGAATTACTAAAGTACAAACGGTAGCTAATACCGGGCGTTTGATGAAGGTGTTGGCGATCGACATGATGAGATGTCCTGGATTTAGGATTGCGGTTGAATTGGTGCGCCTTCTCTAAGTTTGAGAATGCCAGCAGTCACGATCGTTTCGCCGGATTTCAGTCCTGAGAGGACTTGATAGTTTGTACCTTGAATGTCACCAAGGCGCACTAAACGCTGATGCACAATTTGCTGCTGTTTGCCGTTTACAGTTTTGTTTTCCGTGACAAATACAAAATTTTGTCCGGCGACGCGAGAAATTGCGGCAGTGGGAATTAAAATACCTGGTTGTCGATTCCAAATCACCCGAGCTCGAACGTATTGCCCATCACGCAGTCGTCCTTGTGAATTTGCAAAGCGTGCCTTGCTCAAAATTGACTGCTGATCGGAACTGACTGAGGGAGAAATGGAGTTGATCGCGCCGTTGCTAATCAATTTCTGTGTGGTGGGATCGATCAACTCAACTGGCAATCCGGTTCGCAGTTGGTTCAATCGATTTGATGGTACAGAAAGATTGATATCTAGCGAATCGTTTTGCGTGATTGTAGTAATTGTTTGTCCAGTGTTGACATAATCTCCAATCTTGACTGGAAAATAACCGACTACGCCAGTAATCGGTGCTACCACTCGTTTAAAATTAAGGTTAACTTGTGAGGCAGCCGTGCTGGCTTGGGCTTGGCGCACATTTGCCTGTGCTTGCCGAATGGCTGCACCTGATGCAGCAACTTGTTTATTTGTGGCTTGCAAGTCTGCGATCGCCGCTTGTAAATTATTTCTGGCAATGTCTAACTCTTGTCTGGCGATGGCTCCTTCGTTGACTAACTGTTGGTTACGATTGAATTGTGTCCGTTGCAGCTGAACATTTGCGGCTGATTTGGTGCGCTGGGCTTCGGCTTGTTGTTGCTCTGCTTGAGCAGTTCCTAATGCTGCTTGCGCTGAACTAGCCGCAGCGATGGAATTGGCAACATTAGCCTGAGTCTGATCTAAACTCAAGGATGCGATCTGTGTACCTTGCTGCACTCGCTGACCACTTGACACGAGAATCGATTCGATTCGTCCTTGAGTTTGGGGCTGTAGCGTGACTTTTTGCTGCGCTTCCAACGAGCCGACAAACACAGAACTTTCTTCGATTGTGCCTGCGTCAATTTTCTGAAGTTTCACCGACAATGGTGGCGGGCCTTGAGCATTTGCTGCCGGATCGTTTTTTTGACAACCACTCGTCAATGCTGTGAGCATTAGTACAATAACTAATACTGGATTTGTGAGTAAACAGTTTAAGTATTTAAGTAGACGATCGCTTTTTAGCATGAAACAAAATGTTAATTAGCTAAATGTATGTGCTGTATAATTTTTCTTCTCAAACGAAGGGATTAAGAAAGCCTATGAACTCTAACTTTGCCGCCAGAAATTTTTTCTATGTCTAATTATTTTTTTTATGATTAGATTCGTCTTTCATTTGAAGCGCGGCTTTACCCAAACAAACTCATCTTTAAAAAATCTCTGGATTAATACATCGCACTCAATGTACGCTGTGGATCATTTAAATTGGCTGACTATCTGTTGGTTTTGCTTGGTTTTGAGTCTGAGGCATTGAAAATTTCTCCTTTGGTATTATTATCAGTACACCTAATTTGGGTTTATATTCCGACTGCTAAAAGAGAGAATTTAAAAACTGTTCTGCACAACGAAAGCGTTGTTCGCTCATTAAAATATGAGCCTGTGGATGGATTCCATTCTGCGACAAAAACTGATGTCGGTTGCTACATTTAAACAAACCCTGGCATTACAATCCTGGTATATTAGACTGCTGCGATCGCTCCTGACAGTAGCACGCCTCAGATTCGCTCCTTTATACTAAAAGTGTTTCAGTAGTCATATAAGTACGATTAAGCACTTAGTTAAGTTACTTGTTTCAATGCAATACCATCTGTTTGTAAAATGAAGCATATTATCAGAATGCAACGTATTCTCTAATGTAGTAAAAGTGGCGCTTTCGGATTCAGCACACAGACTCACGCGATCGCACTCCCAAGATGCAATCGGTATCTTCTGTCCCTTATCCCAGCAGTAAACCAAAATGGCTAATAAAGAGCTATAAACGCTCAAAAAACTAGTTTTTAAGTAATCTGATCACATTTTAGAACAGGCGTTCTCACTACTGAACTGCAAAGCTAGCTTACTCAAAGAAAAGCCTAAGCCAACTATCATACGTAGCCTGTTAATTTTAAATATGGCTAGCTTTCAAAATTGGTTACTTTATCAGCAGAAGTACTAATTTTATGATCGTTTTTTAAATTTTATAAGTGATTTATATCACTCAATATAATTAAGGCTGTGCCATAATCTAGCAAATATCAGGTTTTGTCCCAAGTCCAATAATTATTTAGAGGTAGAAAAATATTGCCCTTTAATCCTGAGCTATGCCGTAACGAAAGCGAAGTTGAAAGCAAACTTATAGTGCAATATTTGCTACCAGAGCTAGGTTATACTCCTGACACCTGGCATCAAGAAGTTGCCATTGGTAGCATCCGCTTAGATTTTTTGGCATTTGCTGCACAAGTGATTCCCTTTGTCTTAGATGCCAACTCACCACTGAGTATCGTCATGGAAGCAAAGCATCCCAGACAAAACTTAAATAATCATATCCATCGACTCAGGCATTATTTAACCAGCTTGAATGTCAGGTATGGATTATTGACTAATGGCAAAGAGATTAGAATTTATCAAAAATTACAATATGATATTCAACTAATATTTCAATGTTCTGGCAAAGAAGTTGAGATGAATTTAGAGAATATTAAAAGTTTAATTGGTAAAGATAGTTTAAAAGAAAGACAGTTGGTAAATAAACCAGAAGTTCAAAAAAATGTAAATATTTTAAATTTGGAAAGTAAAAGGCGGCATTCAATGAAAACAATTGCGGTTTACCATAATAAAGGCGGCGTAGGTAAGACTACTGTTGCAGTAAATCTTGCAGCAGCGTTGAGTAAAAAAGGTAAAAGAGTACTTTTAATTGATATAGATTCCCAAGCAAATACTACTTTTGCTACAGGATTAATTAAATTTCAATTTGATGAAGATGATGATTTACGAGATTCTAATATCTATCATTTATTAGAATCAGGTGACTTTTACTTAATACCTGATGTAATCAGAAAGTCACATTATTTTAACAATCCGGAATTAGATGTTATTCCTGCACATATTAATTTAATAGAAGGACAATATAAACTTAATCAAATTGATGCTAGTAAAACTAGATTAGTTACGAAATTAAAAAAAGTAGAGCAAGAATATGACATTGTTATCATTGATACACCTCCATCTAGAGATTTATATGCTAAAGTCGCACTTGTCGCTGCTGATTACCTAATAATTCCTTCAGATTTAAAGCCATTTGCAAACCAGGGATTGTTAAGTGTCAAAAACTTTATTATAGAAGTTAATGAATTTAGAGAAATGATCGGAAAACCACACATTATATTAATGGGTATCCTGGCTTCAAAAATTTCTACCAATTCTAAATTTTTACAATATACTTTTCCTAAACAAAGGAGTGTGATTTCAGATCGTTATAATCTGCCTTTGATGGAAGCAGTAATTTATGATAGAACTGTACTATCTGAATGTATGAATCAGACTATAACAGTTGGCGATTTAGAATATCCTGATCCAAAATCTGTTGTTAAATATGCAGAAGAAGTAAAATCAGATGCTCAAAAATCTGCTATGGAATTTGACATTTTAGCAGATGAAGTATTAATAGGAATAGGGTTAAAGAAATGATGAATTTTTCTTTGGTAGATGTCAAAAGTATTGCTTCTAATGAACCTCGTTCAAATTTTGCAGAAGCTGATTTAGAAAATCTTGCAGATATAATTATAGAAACTGGAGGAATTATTAGACCATTAGTTGTGAAAATGACAGGAGTAGAGAACTATACGGTAGTTGATGGACATTTTGAATATTATGCTGCTGTCAGGGCAAGAGAAAAAAATCCTCGACAAGGTGAAATGGTTAATGCTTTTGTCATTGCTCCAAAAGTAGAAGATTTAGTAATAAAGCAAGTTGCATCTCTCAAAGGAATTGATTCTTCTGGTAAAGTAACACCACCACAGCCTGAAACGACAAAAATAGAACCACGTCTGGCAAATTTAGAATTGCGTCTTGAGAAGCAATTTAATGAGTTTAAGTCAGAATTTTTACAAGAAAGACAGAGAATAGATAGTCAGTTCAAGCAACTTGAAAACCTTATTCCCCAAAAGAGCGAACATAATCCGCTTAGTATATTGAATACTTTAGATAAAGACGAGTTATCTATAAAGTTACAACGCTCTAGAATTCCTGGTGCAGAAAAACTTGCAAAGGGTATATTTGATGCTCGAAGCAACAAACCCAAACAAGAGTTTGAAGATTACCGCGATGTAGTAAAATCTGTTAAAAGTTTGGGTGATAAAACAATTTTGACTATTATTGATGAGTGGTCAAGAAATTAGTAGTTATTTAAATAAGTTATTCGTAATGTAAAAACTTGCATAGCTATTCTCTGCATCTTTGTATGAGCCATGAGCCACTAAAATAATTGTAGGTTGGATTAATCCAAGTGAAACCCAACAATTAACGTTCAATGTTAGGTTTCGTTGCTCAACCTAACCTACACAACTTTTCTCGATTGCGTGAAAAGTAGGTGTTGCTGAATCAAAGTATAAATCACGCGATCGCACTAATTCATCTTTCTATTCTGCAACGCCGAGTTTTGAATCAAATCTTCTAAAGCCGGAATGTCTTCGCCAGCAGATTATGATATAAATCTAAGGCTTTCTAAGAAAGGCGATCGCTAAATCAAACTATTACAGGATGGCGTAAATCCAGTGACCATCTCAATTAGCCAGACAAGGGGCTTAAGCCCCTTGTTAAAGGTAGGCAAACTTGCGCCACTGTTGTCAGGTTAATTAAAATAAGTCCAAATCTGTTACAGCACCAATACTGCTAGAAGATACCAATTTGGCATATTTCGCCAATACGCCTTTAGTGTAACGCGGAGTGGGAGGTTGCCAGTTGGTACGACGACGAGCCAATTCTTCTTCCGATATATTCAACTGCAACAAACGACCGGGTGCATCAATAGTAATACTATCACCTTCTTCTACAAGAGCGATCGCACCACCAACTGCCGCTTCCGGAGCAACATGGCCAACCACCATACCGTAAGTACCGCCAGAAAAGCGTCCGTCGGTAATTAATCCTACAGCATCACCCAAACCAGCACCGATGATTGCTGAGGTGGGAGCCAACATTTCTCGCATTCCCGGGCCGCCTTTAGGCCCTTCGTAGCGGATGACGAGAATATCACCAGCTTGAATTTTACCCGCCAAAATTGCATCTAAAGAAGCTTCTTCTGATTCAAATACCCTTGCAGGCCCAGTAATTACTGGTTTTTTAACTCCGGTAATTTTGGCGACCGCCCCTTCCGTTGCCAGATTACCTCTCAGGATGGCTAAATGTCCTTGAGGATACATCGGGTTATTCCAAGTCCGAATTACATCTTGATTAACAGATGGTTCTTCTGGTATGTCTGCTAATATCTCTGCAATAGTTTGACCGCTAATAGTAAGGCTATCACCATGTAATAAATCATGCACAAGTAACATTTTCATTACTTGCGGAATACCACCAGCTTTGTGCAAATCTGTAGCAACATATTTACCACTTGGTTTTAAATCACACAAAACGGGAACGCGGGCGCGGATAGTTTCAAAGTCGTCTATAATTAACTCTACATCAGCAGCGCGGGCGATCGCTAAAAAGTGCAGTACTGCATTGGTCGAACCACCGACTGCCATAATCACAGAGATGGCATTTTCTATAGATTTGCGGGTGATAATTTGGCGGGGTAAGATTTGTTTGCGAATCGCTTCGACTAACACAAATGCTGATTTTTCCGCGCTGTCGGCTTTTTCGGCATCTTCTGCCGCCATTGTCGAAGAATAGGGTAAACTCATCCCCAGCGCTTCAAATGCTGAAGACATGGTGTTAGCTGTGAACATTCCCCCACAGGAACCAGCACCAGGACAAGCTCGACCTTCAACTTCTAATAATTCCTTTTCGTCAATTTTTCCCGCACTGTATTGACCAACAGCTTCAAAAGAACTGACAACAGTTAAATCGCGTCCGTTGTAGTGACCGGGTTTAATTGTGCCACCGTAAACGAATATTGCAGGAATATTCATCCGAGCGATCGCCAGCATTGCCCCTGGCATATTTTTATCACAACCGCCAATGGCCAGCACACCATCCATACTTTGTCCAGTACAAGCAGTTTCAATGGAATCGGCAATCACTTCCCGCGACACTAGGGAATATTTCATCCCTTCAGTTCCCATCGAAATTCCATCGCTAATGGTAATTGTGCCGAACACTTGCGGCATCGCTTTGGCGGTTTTAATCCCAATTTCTGCCCTTTGCGCCAGTTGATTTATCCCCATATTACAGGGAGTGATCGTGCTGTAACCATTGGCAATGCCCACAATAGCTTTATTGAAATCTTCATCTTTAAAACCAACTGCACGCAGCATAGCTCGATTAGGCGATCGCTGCACCCCTTGCGTTACAATTTGGCTTCTCAAATTCTCCGACATCTTTTTTCCTTCCGTGCCATCATCGCAACAGTTGTGATTGTATTACCTGATTTTCTCATGGCTGGGCGATGCGATCGAATATGAGTAATTCTCTATGTTTCACCGTGTCTTTTAGTCAGTCCTAATTAGAATAATCTTTATCTAAGCATTTGTATAAAATAGGAATGATTATTGTGTGTTATACCAATTCTGTATAGAGATGCGCCAAATTCTATCAGAAACAAACCGCATAGACAAGGCAGTGCGCCCTTGCAGTTCCCCGACTTAAAACAACTGCCACATAAAGCGACTACTCTTACGAGAACGCTAAGAGCAAACCCGCAGGTAGGACGCATACTCCTACGGAGAAGCAAGCTACGCGTAGCGTCTCGTTAGAGAAGGACACAAAGGAAGAAAGAAAATTTGGCACAGCCTCATAAATAAATGCTATTAGACATCTAGAGTGGCGGAAATAATAGGATAGCAATACGAATTTAAATATGAAAAAAAGCCATTGCCGCAAGTTGAGGCACTGACTTTCTATGTTTATAGCTCAGTATATTGATATCGATTCCGGTGCAAAGTTGGAGACACTCTAACTTTGCACTAGAGTTTTTCTTCCAAATTATATCTGCCTTGAAAATAGTGACTAGGGACTAAGGGCTGGAAACAGATATTTTCATTCTCTAGTACAGCACGGCGTAAATAAACATACCATTTCAAATGGTGTAAAAGCCCGAAATACAATTATACGTGACTTTTGACTTCCGCCTTGTGGTACGTGGTACTAGTGCCTTCTGCCTTCTGCCTCCTGCCTTATTTTCAAGGCAGGAATATTAAATCAAAGAATGATGTCACTTCCCACTAATTGTGGTGCTCCTATAAGCCTAATTTCAAAATTAGCCGATAGATTCCCATCAGTATTACCTTGCAGAATACCTTCGGAATAGCGGATTTGACCGGGTGCGGAGAATTGACCACTTCCAATGAAAGTGAAAGCTTGGTTGCCCCCAATAGTAGAGTTGGCATCGATAGTAGATAGATCGATTCGATCGCCTGGCAAATTACCGTTTCCACGAAAGTCAGTGATTATGTCACGTGACGAAAGTAAACTATCAGAAGTTGAGTTGTACTTGAAAATATCATTACCCGATCCTCCAGTGAGAATATCTTTGCCAGTACCGCCAGTCAGGACATCGTTGCCAGCACCACCGATAAGAGTATCGTTGCCACCATTACCAAAGATGTTATCGTTGCCACTACCACCGTTAAGGAAACTGTTGCCATTACCACCTGTAAGGGTACCATTATTACCACTAATGCTACCGCTATCGCTCTGACCATTATTGCTACTACTGCTATGACTACTAGAACCAGCACTAACACTGCCGCTACCGGAGGAGATTGATATTGAAGTTGCCATTGATGAGTTTCTCCTAAACTTAGAGTAAAAAAAATTACGTCTTTACTTCCCCATTATAAAACGGCATTGCTGAATGAAGAGTATAAATTTGGTTTCCTTTAAAGGCATAAAATAAACAATTTTAAACATAGAATTTGGGAATTTCACACTTTCATTTAGCAATGCCGGCAAAACAAGGTCAAAAGCTTGCGAGTAGCAATATATTCTTGAACCAAACCTGATTGGAACAGGTCTTGACTATTAAGTTTGAATATTTGAGAATATTTGAGAATATTTAAGAAGTACTGGATGTATTTGATGAAGTTCATATCAAAATTGCACTAAAACTCCTTTATTGTTTCGTCGTTTTGGTATTAATATTCATATTCTCACTTTCCAGTCTTAACTTAATTTACAGCTATTTTTAATTAAATAGACCACGCAATAGGGGTACAAAGCCTTGCGCCCCTATGACAGATATGGTTGAAATACATGAAAACTGCTGCAATTGGCATTAGGTATAAATCATAAACAAGAACCCCACTTCTAAGCGCTTGTTCTTAGAAGTATGGTGTGAAGCGCTTTTGCAAGAGGTCTATTAGATTAAAGGATGATGTCGCTTGCTACTAGTGGTGGTGCTCCTGTCAATCCAATTTCAAACTCAGCTGAGAGATCCCCATCAATGTTAGCTTGAAGAACACCTCCTGAATAACGAACCTGACGAGCTGCGGTGAATGCGCTAGATCCAATGAAAGTGAAGGCTTGGTTGCCTGCTACACTAGAGTTAGCATCAATAGTAGATAGATCGATTTGATCGCCTGTAAAGATACCGTTTCCAACGAAGTCAGTGATCACATCCCGTAACAAACCAGTAGGACTATCTGAAACTGAGTTGAAATCGAAAATATCGTTGCCAGCACCGCCAATAAGAGAATCAGTTCCAGCACCGCCACTAAGGATATCGCTGCCACCATCGCCATTTAAGGTATCGTTGCCAGCATTGCCGTTTAGGACATCACTGCCAGCACCACCATTTAGGATATCGTTGCCAGCATTGCCGTTAAGGGTATCGCTGCCGACGTTGCCGTTGAGGATATCGTTGCCAGCATCACCATTTAAGATATCGTTATCGGCATTGCCGTTGAGAATATCACTGCCATCACCTCCATTTAGGGTATCATTACCAGCATTGCCGTTAAGGATATCGCTGCCAGCATTTCCATTTAAGATATCGTTGCCGGCATCGCCGTTAAGGATATCGCTGCCAGCACCCCCATTTAGGGCAGGACGAAAGAGAAGTGGGGAACCGTTGATGGTATTATTATCATTAAAAATGGTACCGTTGACAATTGCCATTAGTAAATTTCTCCTGAACTTAGAGGATAAAAATAACCTCGTAACTTTACCATCAGAAAACGGTGTTGCTGATTATGAGTATGAATTTGGTTTCTTCCAAAGGTCTAAAAGAAACAGTTTCAAAGATTGAATTTTTAAATTTCACACTGTCATTCAGCAACGTCAAAAAAACAGGGTAAAGAAATAATGAGTGGGAAGAGATAACTGACGCACACTTAGTTGCAACAGGTCTTTGCTCTTAAGTTTGAAGATTTGACAAGCACTGAATGTATTGATGACGTTAGCATCAAAATTATGTCAATAGTGATGTCCTTATGTTTTTACTGATTGCAGTAGCAGGCTGCTATAACATAAGTAAACTTCCTCATACAGAAGCGCATAGATTTTAAAACGTTTTGATTCTATTTGTAATCACAAAACTATAGTATTACTTTCAAGCCTAATTTTTTCTATCTATAAGAAAGAGTAATTAACCTTATTTTATTTCTCTCGCTAAAACAAAATCGGAAACCTTTTCTCTGACATCTTTTTCATGAAGTGGCATCATCGCAACTATTGCGATTTTATTACCTGATTTTCTGATGTATAAGCAACACAATTTAATAAATATAAACTATAAGAGGTCATTTTAAAAGTAGTTGGCAGTGATTTTAATCACATTTTTACCTTTCTTAATCTTCCCTTTAAATTAGAGAGACTAATACCAAGTTGCAATCAGATGTAGTATTTTCCCCCTACCTACCAAAACTAATATTTTTGAACGTAACTCGGTATAAATAATTCAGTTTCCTTCCCAGTGCATCATCAAGGGTTAGGGTGGGGTAAACAAATATTTAATACCTACTACAGACTTTTCAAACATCTTCCAAGAGAGACAAGCTAAATTTATCTCTTTTTTAACTATTCAATTATCAAAATTCTGCATACTGCCTTATTTTCAAGGCAGATAATATTAAATTAAAGAATAATGTCGGTTTCCACTAGTTATGGCACTCTTGCAAGCTGAATTTCAAATTTAGCTGCTAGATCCCCATCATTGCTATTTTAGAGAATACCTCCTGAATAACGGATTTGACCGATTGCAGAGAATACAGTTTCCAACCAAATCAGCGATCGCACTTTTCTCAATCCTTGCCTCCTCTCACTCAAACTACTGCTCTATCTCATTCCTAGACTGATACTCTTTTTTCATAAAGATGTGACTAAAGGATAACTCTGGTGACTACTGGCAAGGCTATCTCGACTACACCTTATTAATTATTTAACTAGAAACTTTTACGGTTCATAATACTATACATATATAAATAAATAAAAACTCAAACTGTTACAGCAATTGTAGCGATTCCAACAGGAATTTTAGGAATACTTGGAGCGATTTAGGCAATATTGTATTTCAGATATACCCAAAATCCTCAAGCAAGTTTTGAATTGTTTTTTTACTTTTTTTGTGCCGGTTTGATTGCTGGAATAGTTGGTCTAATTATTGGTTTTTTATTTCAGACGATTGTAGGTTAGTAAAATATCAGATTTGGGATGGACATTGGACATTATTAGGAGGTTCTTTTAGAGGAAAGTGTTGAGTGCTGAGTAAAAACCCAGTAATTTCAGGGTTTTGAGCAATCAGCAATGTCTTAACTGCCGAGAAGATTGCTATAACTAACTGCACTTGATATCACGGTACTTTTTTTATATACCAGGAGGCAGGAGGCAGGAGGTAAAACTATTGGTAACTCTAGCATTCACCCCATCCTTATGTCCTAACCTGTGTGACTACGGCTATAAATCAAAAAAGTGGCATTCATTTATAAAGATTGAATGCCACTTTGTATTTCTCTAAATTCCTGATGACGAAGGTATTTTACCATCTCAGTACTGAGTGCTGTTAGCGTCAGCGAAGCGTTTAGCCTGTGCCTCAGCTTAGAGTATTTTTATTCTTACTCAAGCACTTTAGTACTATGGTTAATGCCCCGACGCCAGTTCTCTCAAGTCGGGAAAGCCGCCCACGATACTGGCTCTCCCTGGTGGGCGGTCTTTTAACTCAGGATTCGGAAAAAAGGAACTCAGCACTTTTCATCCAGGTAAAGTTATCCCAGTCACAGCGATCGCACCTGCGATTGCACTGGCGAAAAGGGAAGTAATCGCTGTCCCAAATATCCACCACGCAGCACTGGCAACGGTTTTCTTGGTTTCTTCAGCTTGCTTTTTAGTTTGCTCTTGAATCGCTTTCAGGCGTTTTTTGGTTTCTTTCTGGATGCGTTCGGCTCGTTGCAATACGCCATCCCGCGCTGATTCTATTTGATTAATTATTCGGTTAGCATCTGCCTCGGAAATATCTTCACGAGAACTCAATACAGCAACTAAGGTGTCACGATCGAATTCGCTAAGGCGATCGCGCAATGCTTCAAATCCGGCTTGCGGATCGTCGAACACTTTCGCAAAGTCTTGCTTAATCCCTTCATAGTTGAGTTCGGAACGATCCAGAGAGTTGAGATAGTTGCGAACTTTCGCAAAAACTCCATCCAGCACTGATTGCACCTTTTGCTGAATCTGCTGGAATTGTTCGACAATAGAGCTGCGAACAGAATCAATTTGATCCACAATTCGGTTAGCTTCCTCTTCTGAGATATCCTCACGTTGGGATAATAGCGCCACAATTGTCGAACGGTCAAATTTAGAGGCGCGATCGCTTAAACTCCCGATTCCAGCACGGGGAGAAGACAGCAGCAATTGTAAATCGCGTTTGATTCCTTCAGGGTTGAGTTCTTCTTTGTTGGTATTACGCAGATATTCTTCGAGATTGGCTTCAAAATCTAAAGCTTGTTGAGTAGTACGCTTGGCTAAACGTCGTGGCGCTTTCAGGATATCACCAATGGCATCTTGAGCGCGATCAATGATCTGATTAACCTGCTCTTGGCTCAAGTCTCCGCCTTGACTGACGAGTTTAACCAAGGTTTCTCGATCGACATTAGACAAACGATCGCGCAGTGCTAAGGCTCCAGCTTGAGGATCGTCGAGTAATTTTTCTAAATCGGCTTTAATACCTTCTGGATTAAGTTCTTCCAAGTTGGTATTGCGGAGATATTCGGCGATCGCTTTTGTAGTTTTTTCGTACTGTTCCTTTGCTTGTTGCGGTACTTGTAAAATACTATCTCGGACTGCTTCAAGCTGATCGAGAGTTTGGTTTACCTGTTCTTCGCTCAAATCTTGACGCTGACTGAGCAGTTGTACCAGTGTATCGCGGTCAAATTGCGATAGGCGCGATTGTAAAAGGCTAATTCCGGCTTGGGGATCGTCTAGTAAAACTTTAAACTCGCGTTTGATAGCTTCGGGATTGAGTTCGTCTTTATTAGTATTCCGCAGATAGTCTTCAACTTTTTGACGCAGTTCATCGGCTTTTGCTTTTGCTTGTTCTTGCAATTCTCTTGCACGATTCAAAAAATTATCGCGGTTGCGTTCGAGTTGACTAACAATATTATTAGCTTCCTCTTCGCTGATATCTTGACGCTGACTGAGTAATTGTACAAAAGTATCGCGGTCAAATTGCTCGAAGCGGCTACTTAAATCTTCAAAACCAGCTTGGGGATCGTCCAGCAACTTGCCAAAGTCCCGTTCAATACCTTCAGGATTGAGTTCGTCTTTACCCGTCGAACGCAGATAATCTTCGATGCGGCTGCGAAAATCTTGCCCTTTTTCTTGCGTTTGAGCCTGTTTGACAGTTTCTAAAACTTCCAGGCGATCGCTTTCCATTTGTTCGGAAATTTCTTTCACCTTGGCTTCACTAATATCACTACGTTGCTTTAGCAAGTTGGTGAAATATTCTTGATTTATTTCTTCTAACTCTCGTTTGACAGTTGTCGGATCTGCATTCACGTCATAGATGACTTCTTTAAATTCATCTACTAAGGTAATTCGGTTAAAGTGCCAAGGAAACGATTGCAATATATAGTCTTCTATATCTGCTTTAATCGTGTTTTCCTGTGATATTGGTAATTTTGCAGATACTTGCTCAGTTGCTTGCTCTTTAAACTTTTTAAATTGTTCTGTGATTTGCTCGACATCAACATCTTGAACTTTTTCTTTCAGTTTTTGCAACTGAGTTGTAATTTTATTTACATCGATATTAGAAAGGTTTACCCCTTCTAAAACTGCTGGTGCGGCAGCACTTAAGCCATACCTAATAGCTTGCTTGATTATACCATTGCCATTACCGCCTCCGATTGTAACTAGTTGTTGAAGCCGTTCACCCAATTGCTCAGAATTAAGTTCTTCAGGAGTAGCAGACTTGAGTAAGTTAAGTACTTGTTCTGTGGGATTTTTGCGATTTAAAGCTTGTTGCCATGCACCTTCAAATTGGTCAGTGAGACTATTGATATCTTCTTTAGATAAATCGCCACGGCTGCTGATTAAATCAACAAATGTTTGACGATTAACATTTTGTAAGAGGTCACTGTTACCAACAGATTGTAAATCTGTATCTTTAAGAAGCTGGTCAAATTGACTCCGAATTTCTTTAATATCCAGCTTTGGTAATTGCAGAGAGCTTAAAGAACTTTGAAGGGTATTTTTAATACCTTCAGAATCAAAACCGGAAGTTAATTCCCGCCGGACTGCGGCTGTAATATCTTCAGCAGTAGAAACTAATTGTTTTTTCGCACTATTAGCAGCGATGCCAGCAGTTGCCGTGCCCATCAGAGTTTGAAAACCAGAAGTGACAGTATTAGATATAGAACCAATTAAAGAACCTACTGCCGACGAACCCAACCAGATTACTAGTGAAAAATAGGTAGACCAGATGACTACACCAATAATTGCTCCTAAAAACGCGCTTTCAATTAGGCTCAGTTTTACTGCTAAAAAACAAGCAATAAATAATGCGATGCTAACGGTTATTAACGCCCAAGTACCAACTTTAGCTTGACCTTTACGAATTGTCTTACCCAAACTTTCAGACTCATCATCAGAATCTGAGTCAATTTCCCAAGATGAAATCCCGACAGCAACTGATAAGTTTGTCAATAATAATTGAAAGGCAAATGCCATCAAAACTCCAGTTATTAATGCCACGAAGAATTGAGGCCCAGAAAAAAGTACCGATGCTTCTTCTGGAGTTAGTACTTCCTGAGCTAAAGTTAGTGGCGTTAATCCAAAAGATAGCCAATTCCACCCCCAAATAGTTAAAACACCTTGAAACATAGGATTTTCTCTCTTTTACTCAACTAAATATCCATTCACAAAATGGCTTGTTTCTCAGCTTAATTACTATTTATAAAAATTGACACTTTCTTAGGTAATAGGTTTATTTGCCACAAGTCGTATTTAAAATAATAAATATTTTATTATTTATTCTTACAAGGTAATAATGTATCTTTTTTAGCTTGCTTACAATCTGAAAAATAAAGTTTATTTAACAAAAGTAAACTTTATGATAAAACTGTATCTACTGATATAGTAAGTTTTCAACGGGTACATTACAGTAGCTAGCGGTAAAAAATAATATTTTTTGGGATTATTCTTTTATTGAATAAATTAAAAATCTAAACAACTATTATGTATAAACTTTAGAAAACAAAACATATTTTATAGTTGCTCTAAGATTTAGTTACTAACTTAAGATAAAACCACCTATATCTAATGATAGAGACAAAATTTCTTCCAGGCGATTGATGACAAATAAACATAAAGATGTATTAATGAGGGTTACTACGAGCTATAAATTAGTAGATAATTGATTTTGGCTGAGGAGAAAAAATAATGGTTGTAGGTCTACATAAACGTGCTGTAGGTGTATTTTCTCATCGTCGAGATGTTGAACATGCCCTACATGAATTAAAAAAAGTTGGCTTTGACATGGACAGAGTTTCTGTCATTACCCAAGATGGAGACAGAGACGATATTGCTGGTGCGGATGTGAGCGATCGTGTCGGCGATCAATCTGATGAAGGTGCTAAAGTTGGAGCAGCTACAGGCGGTGCGTTAGGCGGATTAGCTGGCTTATTGGTCGGTCTTGGTACTTTAGCTATTCCTGGAATTGGGCCAATTATGTTGGCCGGAGCCGCAGCAACGACCCTAGCTACAACTCTTGCAGGGGCTGGTATTGGTGCAGTAGCTGGTAGTTTGCTTGGTGCGTTAATTGGTTTGGGAATTCCTGAAGAACGAGCTAAAGTTTACGACGAACGTGTTAAACGAGGACACTATTTAGTAATTATTGATGGTACAGATGCAGAAGTCATCAGAGCAGAAGCAATTTTAAATAATCAGGGTGTGGAAGAGTTTGGCATTTACGAGCATCCAGATGCGACAAATGCAACCACTGGTTATGTGGCTCCAACTCCAACTGCGGATTATCCAACCACTGGTTATGTGGCTCCAACTCCAACTGCGGGTTATCCAACTACGGGTTATAGTGGTGTTGGCAAACGTGCGATCGGGGTATTTTCTCATCGTCGAGATGCGGAAGTAGCAATTACAGAATTGCGAGATGCAGGTTTTTCTTTGAATCAAGTCTCCATCATTGCCAAAGATACAAATGGTGGTGGGATCGGTGGTGTAGATGTAGATAGAAATGTTGGTACTGGAAATAAAGCAGATGATGGTGCAAAAGCTGGAGCTGCTACAGGTGGTGTTTTAGGCGGCTTGACTGGCTTATTAGTTGGACTGGGAACTCTAGCAATTCCTGGAATTGGGCCTGTAATTGCAGGTGGCGCAGTTGCAACAACTTTGGCGACAACATTAACTGGTGGTGCGATCGGTGCAGCAGCCGGGAGTATTGTCGGCGCACTCGTTGGCTTGGGAATTCCTGAAGATAGAGCGCGAGTATATAGCGATCGCTTCCAAAAAGGCGACTACTTAGTAATTCTTGATGGTACGGAAGCTGAAATCCAGCAAGCTGAAGCGATTCTCAAACGTCGAGGTATTGAAGAATTTGCAATCTATGACGCTACTGAGATTAGTGAATATCGCCCAGGTTCGGATCGAGTAAGCGATCGCGATGCAGCAGTAGTCGATCCCATTCGCCCCAATTACTCAACAGAGATTAATAAAAACGATCCTTCTGTAATTATTGTCGATCGTCGTGATGAAGTACTTTAACCAAAAGTAGTTTTCACCTACACTAATTAGACAAAATTGCAAGAGCAATAATTTTAAAACTTTGCTCCTGCACTAAAAAAACTTGCTCCTCACTTTTGCTGTAAACACCAACAAATTTCACTTTCTGATTAAGAATTAAATCAATGAAAAAGCTAACCCCCTTCGTAATTAGTTGCCTTTTAGTGTTTGGTGTTGCTGCTTGTGATAACGCTTCTAAAACAAGTGAATCTGCACCAAGCAATCCTAATGAAGCTGCCCAAACACCAAGTGCAAAAACAACAGATGCTTCTCAAAAAGACGCGCAAAGTGATGTTCGGAGAAGACAGTTAAATGAGGATATTCGTGCCCGTGAACAGCGCAATAATGCTACTGGTGGCGATACAACAAGAGCTAAAGGTGATTTAGAAAGTGAAGTTCGTTCTAAATTGGAGGCTAATATTCCCAAGAGTCAACTAACAGTTAATGCCGCAGACGGTGGTGTTGTTACAGTTGCCGGAACTGTAACCAATCAGCAGGAGTTGGCTAAAATTGAACCTGAGGCTAAAAAAATTAAAGGTGTCAAAAGTGTAGTTGTGAAAGCAACAGTTGCCGCACCAAAAAAATAAGGTAGCTAACAATAAATCCAAGTAAGTAGACAAGCAAAAAAAGATTTAAATGCTCTTACTTGGTTTAAGTGGTCAGTAATAAGTTTAACTGACCACTAATAATTCAAAACTGACGATTTTAATAAATATATTTATTGATGCTCATTTCAGTTGTACAAAGTCTTGTAGTTACCGAACATAAAAACTATGGAAACCGAACAACAGCAACGTGAATCCACCATCAATTCTTCCTTGTCGCCAGGTACGCTAGCACTTGAAGGTACTGATACTGTAAACTTGCCAAAGTTACCGCCAGCACGCGAACCTGAATCTCAATGGCAGCAAATTAGCAGACAAATTTCTCAATTTTTAGAGCAACTGCCCCAATACTTAAGTAACTTTTTTCAAGACTACAAGCAGCCTCTAATAACCGTTGCTTTAATTTTGGCGGCGATTGTTACAACTAGGCTAGTACTAGCTGGACTAGCTGCAATCAATGATATTCCACTACTATCACCACTTTTTGAGTTAGTTGGAATTAGTTATACCAGTTGGTTTATTTTCCGTTATCTATTGAAGGCTTCAACTCGGCAAGAATTAGCCGATGAAATTCAATCACTGAAAAACCAATTTGTGGGTGAGTAAATTTACTAACCATTAAATTAGGTTTTATACAGGTAAATAGAATTTGCAGCTAGACATACTCAAGTCCGCCTCTGCGGACTTGAGTATAACTTTGTATGGTTGTAGTTTATAATAACCCTTTTATAGCCGTAGTCACATAGGTTAGGACATTTGAAAAGAGTGAAAGCTAGGAATAGTAATAGTTTTATCTCCTGCCTTCTGCCTCCTGCCTCCTGCCTCCTGCCTCCTGCCTCCTGCTATATTATTAAATCAACTTCAACCAAAACCCTTGTTCTACCCAATAAATGTAAATTCACAGTATTTAATCGGATTCTGTCTTAGTCTTTTGGATACATCAAAAGATAGAGAACATCAGATTATATTTAAATTTAAGTCACTTCTCAAGATAGTAGCTCGGAGATAGAAAACAGCATAATGTGGTTTTTGAAGTTATTTAATAGATTCTTTAATGAGGACATAAATTATGGCTAATGAAGCAGTTAATAGAGATACAGATTCATCTGATAGAGCGGAAGTAAGTAATTACGATCGCGGCATTATCCCCGCGGAAATCGCCGCTCGAATCGAAAGAGAAGGAGATAACTTCAAAACAACTCCCACGGAAGAAGGGGAAGCAGAAGCACCTACTGACGATCAAACCGATTCAGAAAGTATACGTACCACCGACGGCTATACCATAGACAATGAAGGTTTGTCTAATAACTATGCAATTGAACCGGAAATGTATTACGAAGAACCGGGTGATGCACGCCAACAAGCGGCAGAACAAAGGGAACAACGTATAGAAGAACTTGGAGAAGTTAACCAGGACGAGGAAGGCAAGTTGACAGATAAGGGCGACAGCCGGGGTAGAGGCCCAGGAATAATTTAATTTAACATATTTCCTTTTGCTGGGTGCAATTACACGTAAAAAGGCTAAATAAGTGGTTTTTAGAGACGCAATAATTGCGTCTCTAATTTTATGGGTGAATAGTAGTGCGATTAAACGGACTTCTTCGAGAATGCTGGATACGGTGCTAGTAGTCTGCCAACCCAAAGATGCGCTTTTTCGGGCTGGGGAAAGGGGAAAGGGAAAAGGGTAAGGGATTTAAAACCTTTCCCCCTGCCCCTTATCCCCAAAGGGGGCCCCACCTTCCCCCTTACCCTTTAAAGAGCCAAGTCACGAAAGCGAACTACTAGTGGCAATATCTGGTAGTCAGCGTAATCAATCTTGATCAGTGGAAAGCTGTCGATTATTTTTTGCAAATGCCCCGGTGACTCCGCTTCAAAGAGAACGGCTGCGCCGCGGTTTTTTGTATCTAGCGCCTACATTTTACGCAGACTTCTCTCTGCGTAAAATGTAGGCGCTTGTGCCTGCTCTTCGAGTTCCCGTTCCTGGAAGTCAGAGGGCATTCCGTCAGTCTCAAATTTCTGTTTAGGCGTGAAGATAACAAGATATTGCATAGGACACTTCTGTTTAGCTTGCTTGGTTGTGAAAACTTCATTCAGAAATTGGCACAGTGCCTGTGTTGTGGAAAGCGGTAATCTGCCAGGTGTCCTGCTTGCAGGTTGTTACGGCTGTCCAGACACCTGTATTTTCTATTCGATGTACTTCATCAGGATTCTTCTGTCCAGTAGTTTCCCAAGTGGTATGTGCGACTGCCACATCCGAGGTGAGGAATTTAATTTGGGTGTCAGTAATAGTCATCTGATTATCGCTTAAGAACGACGCCAGCGCCTGCACGTGTGCTTGTTTCGTCTCGGTTCGCCCTTTAAACCAACGACCCATGACATCCACGAAATCGATATCCTCGGCAAACAACGTCGCCAAGTGCTCCGCATCTTTAGCGTTCCACGCCTCGGCAAACGTTGTCATCATTGCTTTGATTACCGCTTCATCCTTTGCACTGGTTTCTGTTATAGACATAATGATTGTTCTGACTAATGATTTGTATTGAAGAACTACCGCTTAGGAGCGCAGCACCTTGAGGGCCGCCTGGGGAAATAGCCTTGTAATACCAATTTGAAAAAAGAATGCGACAGATACACATCTCCAAAACCTTATCCTGTCTAAATTCTTGATTTTGAATTTTGAATTTTGAATTGGTATAACACCAGCGAACTCTACCCAAATCGTCGCCATCGGCTTTAGTGAAAGAGCATTACGAAGGGTTGTGTTGCCTCAACTCTTTAATTTCCATCTGTTTGTCCATGACTGTCCTGGATACTCAACGAACACGCTGCTGACCCCAAAAAGAGAGCGTGTCCGAAGGAAGAGTCCTTAGCTATTTGCGATAGTAACGGCTTGATGGAGGTATTCGTTATTGTTAAGCTGGGCAAGCATGAAGTCAGCCAGGTCGGCACGTGTAATTTTATGGGCTTTCTCGCCCGTTTCGGTATCGAAGACTCGAACGTTTCCCTTGGCAGGGTCGTCGTTGAGGATGGCTGGGCGAAGAATCACCCAGTCCAGACCGCTCGATTCAACAGCGGACTCCATTGCTGCTTTATCCTTGTTTGCGCCGCGCAAAAAGGTCGAAACAAGTAAGCGCTCATACAGGGTGGCATTTGCCTCACTCTCCCCTTCGCCAATCATGGAAGTTACCACCAGACGGCGCACGCCGTTTCGCTGCATGGCAGCGATGATTGTGTTGGCGGCACTTGATTCTAGCGTAGTTTCCTTGTAAGGCGTTTTGCCGCCAATTGTATCAACAACAGCGTCTTGACCGACTACTGCTGCGTCGATCGCAACACTGTCGGTGGCATCACCTTCAATAACACGAACGTCTGAGACATCGTATTCCTCAGCTTTGTGAACGAATGCTGTGACCTGATGTCCAGCAGCCACAGCTTGTTCAACTACAGTTCTACCGGTCTTGCCAGCGGCTCCTATGACTAATACTTTCATGTTTTAACGCTCCTATGTAACATTTAGTGGGTTTTCCGATTAGAGAAATGCGGCTTTGATTAAAACTGTCTCCCTTTTTTTGACATCACTAGTATGATTTATCAATTCATGCAGATAAAGATAGTTTTTATGGATTGATTGTTTATAATGCTGGACAATAAGTTTTGATAATCTCAACGCAGCGAGTGCAAGGTATGGATGACGTGAACGCTGTTTTAATATTTCTCAAAGTCGCACAACTAGGAGGATTTATTGCAGCAGCACGATCGCTGGACTTGCCCAAATCTACTGTCAGTCTGAAGGTGAATGAGCTAGAGCAACGGCTAGGAGTCCGATTATTTCATCGCACCACGCGGCGGGTTTCTTTAACTGAAGAAGGACGGCTGTATTACGAAAACTGTTTACCTATTATCAATGCGTTACATGACGGTGATGATGCGATCGCTAGCTTACAGGGGCATCCGCAAGGTCTTATGCGAGTGACAGCCACCGTGTTGTTTGTGCAGTCTATTCTCGCACCTAATTTGCCGGAGTTTCTGCTTACCTACCCCGATATTCAAGTGATTCTCCATGCAACGACTGAATACAAAGATATTGTCAAAGATGGGTACGATCTAGCGATTCGGATTGGGGAATTGCACGATTCATCCCTGATCGTGCGGCGGATTAGCACAGATCGCATGAAACTCTTTGCCAGCAAGACCTATCTCAAAACTGCTGGCGAACCAAGAGCGATCGCTGATTTGACCAGTCATACGCTGCTTTGTATGGCTCATAGTCAGAACGATGTCACCTGGACATTGCACAATCAACAGCAGGAAACAGTAACGCTCTCCTTTCGTCCCCGACTACTCAGCAATCACGTTGCCCCGATTTATCAAGCAATCGTTGCTGGAGTAGGAATTGGGCTGATGCCGGAATTTCTATTTCAGCAGGAGTTACAGAGTGGGAATGTAGTAAACGTCTTGTCTCAATGGTCACTGGCTCCAGTCCCAATTAATGCACTTTATCCTAGCCGAAAATATATTCCGATGAAAGTCAAGGTCTTTGTAGAGTTCCTTGAGCAAAAGATGCGATCGCGTGACTTCCAGAAAATAAACTGATACTGTTGGCAAACTTAATAATTCACCCAAAAGTGTGAGAATTGCAAAGTAATGAAACTAATACCAAATTAAATAATTAGTGGCTCAAGTTCCCGATTATGCCATTGCCGCTGATACCATTCGGCAACCAAAGGACGAACAATAAACTTGGGTTGTGCATCGCCTTTAACGTCAATACGTAAACCTGAATAAGGTCGTCGCTTCTGAAAACCTTGACCGTTGCGACCGATGAACAGATGCGATCGCGCCACTAATTTATTCTCCTCCATCAAATCTGCTCCTTCAATCCGTTGGCGTCGCAAACTAAACCCGCTACCGCCACAAACAATCCAGTGGATATGAGAATCAGCGTGTCCTGTATCCATTGTCTCTATGTGTTCCAAGCAGTGCGCATGACCGTTTAATACCAAATCGACCAAAGGACGCCCCTGAGTCAAAGAACCGATTTCTTTCGCTACCGCATCCAGCACACCACGCAGGCGATCGCGAACGATTAGAGTTTGTGCTTGTAGCCACTTTGTCGCCTCAGTTACATAAGGAGGATGATGAAAATAAATCACCCTTCCCCGAACTTCACTATTATTCCAAGATTCAATTAATCTTTGTTTGAGCCATTCCAGTTGTTCGATATCCGTCAGTGTTGTTTTATTCGTGGCTAGTTGCTTATCGATATCAACAATAAGTTCTTCAATTTGTGATAGCTTGGCGTGAAAGTCGTCTAATTGATCAGCTTCATTGGGATTTTCAGGACGGAGCTTGGATGAATTTTCAATGATTTCTAGCTTTTCTTGCTCGAAATCTTCACGGCGTTTTTCTAAGAGTTTGCGATCGGCATCACCTTGTTTTGTTTTCGGTAGCGGTGGTGGATCGTTAAATGTATTAGAATCCAAGGCAAAGAAATCAATACCGCCATAGCGAAAAGTGTAATAGCGATTAGGAAGACGGGTAAATTGTCCAGGTTGATAGGAAAGACAACGACCTGTGTCTGTCTTGGCTGTGTAGTACCGATCTAAATGACTAGCTAACTCTCCTGGAAGCTGAAATGCCTTCAGGTAATCGAGAAATGCTTTTGCGTAAGCATCACCGCATCCTGACCCATGCAAGCCCACATCAAGGTCTAACCGCGATCGCAACAGGTGACGAATGGGTAATGTTGTTAGGGATGCCAAGCTCAATAAAATTGGCAAGTTATAGTAATCGTGATTTCCCGGCACTGGTAAAATGGGCAGCTTAAAAACCATTTGGTCATAAGCAATCTGTTTGCGATGCTCCTCTGTGCCCAAAATAAACTCTCGGTAAGGCTGGATGAAATTTTGGTGGTAATATTCACTCGATCCCACTAAATAAACCACATCTCCGGTATGCAGCATAAATCGGGATTCATTGTGATGGGGCAGCATAAGTTCGGCCACTTGTCGCTGGGGATTGTGTCCCCGATGCGCGCCGGAACCACTATCACCGACAACTAAAAATGAGAACTCAGAATTGTCTGTTTGACCATCTTCCAACACCAGCCGAGTTTGGTCAATATCCCGTTCTACAATCAACGGATCTTGCCACCGTACCCGTTGATTCATTTTCCGAATTTTGTCAGCGATCGCTGGATCAGATACAAGTTTCAATGCAACCTACTCCTGAATCTTTAATTGAAGGAAGCAAGGGAGCATGAGAGCAGGGGAAATTGCAGTAAATTTTTCCCCTCTGTCTCATGCTCAATGCCCAATGCTCCATGCCCCCTGCCCTTATTCTCCTGCTTTATCTTTCATCTCAATAATCAGATTAGGAAGCCCCTCTAGTTTTTCGGTAGGCTCAACTTCTTCTATTAATGGCACGAAAATTCTTAAGCCTGCTGGTACACACTTAATTTCTACAGGTGTTGTGCCTACTATTTCACCATCTATAACAACTTTTTGTGATGGCTCTGTCGTAATTTTAAATTGTTTGGCTCGCAAAAAGCCAATATCATCTCGTTCTACAGCGTTACCTGTAGAAGCCGTTTGAAAGAGATGAAATGTAGCAGCGATCGCTCCTGCTTTGTTAGTTGGAGCGACAATTGTTAAATCTAGTAAGCCATCATCATAAATCAGACCTGCTGGGCCTTGAGCCAAAACTGAAGTGGGAGGCGCGGCATTTGCTACCGTTACTGCACTGGCACTAGTTTTAATTATCCTATCTTCAGTTTCAATTTCCACATCAAAGCTTTTTAAATTTCTTAATTGCTGGATTCCTGCCAAAACGTAGGCCATCATTCCAAAGCGATTCTTGGCATTTCGGTCTGCTAATTCTACAGTTTCAGCTTCAAAGCCAATACCTGCCAAGAGTACCATTGGTCGATCGTTGCAATAAGCCACATCTACATGGGTGGTTGCTCCCTGCAAAATTGTGTTACACGCACCTGCGATCGTGTCAGGAATTCCTAAGGCTGTGGCAAAAGCATTTGCTGTTCCTCTGGAAATGATGCCAAATGGGATATCAGTTCCCACTATAGCCGCCGCCGCTATTGAGAGAGTACCATCCCCCCCAGAAGCAATGATTGCCTCTACTCCTCGCTCTAACGCTTGGTATGCCAGTTGGTCAGCATCAATTTCTTCAGTTGTAAAATAAATATCTAGATCGATATCTGGCTCTAATATTGCCCGAATTTCTGCTAGCTCTGTATCTGGGTCGCCCTGACCCGCAATAGGATTAAAGATGAGACACGCGGAACGATTCATAAAATATAAAGGCTAAACTAAGATTGCTAAAATACCAAATTCTTTTTAGCATTCTTATGAAATTTAGACTTCCTTCTGACGGCTGGTTTACCTTTTCGTCACAAGTTTAGAAGTATTCTGCGTTGGAACATACTGATGCTGAGACGTATCATGGTATTTTTTGTCTCTACTTAAAGAAAAATTTTACCATGCGTCAATTATTACTATTTTTGGCAAGTATGATAACTTTCAGCAGTTTACATGCCCTCACCATTCCCATAGCAGCTACAGTGCCTAATTTACGTCAGATACTTGTAACTCAAAAACTTACCTGCAATAATTCTCAAACTCAAATAGCAATTAATGAATGCACGAAGTTATCTTATCACAATATAAATAAAAGATTGAATCAAGTTCAACAATTACTAGCTACATTATAAAGCTCTAGGAAACAAAAATTGATTGCTGCACAGCTAGCATGGAGAGAGTTTCGAGATACAAATTATGAGTTTAAGAAACGCAGATATGAAAAAGTAAGTATCACTTCTACCATTTGTTTGGTTGGTTGTAAAATTTCACAAAACTACGTATCTAATAATTACAGGAACATCTCAAATCCGACTTTTAATTTGATAAAAATTCTTAATTATTTTTGATGTATATTTACTTCTATAATTTAGTTTATAACAATGAAGTCGAGTGGTGGTAGTAAGCTTTGAATGCCTCACCAATATTTTGCGCTCATTTGCTACATTTGATTTATCAAGTTGCCCTTCATCAAACAGGGATTATTGATTGCCGATCAGTGCGATCGCATCCGCATATATGAATCTTGATAAATTGAGTTAATGAACAATACCTTTGCCAAAAAAAGAGGATGAAAAATAGGGCCGATGTAGTAGAGTTATTGTCTTGGACAACGACAACTCAAAAGCTACAAGCAGCCCATATTCCACAACAAGGGCACTATTACATCTAATTCATCAAATTGTGAGTTAGCCTTTTGAAACAGCACTCTTATACGTTAAGGCTGAAACTAAGATAGAGTAAGCTTTTCAGCAAGTGCTTTCTACCATAAAATTGGTGAGATAACTATGTTGTGGTGCTAGTTTTGATTTAGTTTGAACCAAAAATCGTCGTTTCAGGCACTTAAAAATTTCTTAGCGTACAAAAACCCCAGATTGGTGCGATGAAGTCTATATTAGCTTTTCAGCCAACACTCTAAAAATTACAGGTTTTAATCTAGATAAAGTTTCACTCTAACTTGAACCCTTACTTGTTGCTATAGCTAGAGCTTCATTTGTTTTAGCAATAACTTGAGTTATTGCTTGCACAGAACCAGCATCCGCTACGGCGCTAGCTCGAGCCTCACCCAGAAACGTTACTGCTAGAGATAGCGCCTTAGCCACTTGAGAGTTATCTCCCTTCTGAGCTGAACTTTCAGCTTTAGCTAGAGATTGTACGGCTTCTTGAAGCTTCGGTAAGACAATATCTCTATACTCTGATGGGACGTTTACTGGTATGGTCTTTGCCACCGTTTGAGATTTAACGACTACTGTATTTAATGTCTTCACCGCAACGCCAACGGCAAAACCTAACGATATATTCTGTTGAGCGATCGCGAACTCGCCCTTACCCAGTCCATTCCCATGACTTAAGTCTTTGTTGTTAGATGACAATGATAATGCCTGACTTGAGGAAATTACCAGCAAGCTGATCGCTAGAAGAGGTACTTTACTAAAGCAATTGTTTTTCATCCTGCTCATCTCCTGATTTAAAAAACTAGAGGATGGGTTCATCCTCGCTGAACTCAAGGGTTCCGAGCGCCAATGGAAACCCTCCTGTCAAGAGAACGCTTTCTAGTACAGCACGGCATAAATAAACCACTCATTCAAAATAAATGAAACGCTTATGTTGTATTCATTTTAAATTTTGCGTCAAGTCTGAGCAAACAAAACCCCTGCTCAAAACTTTCCAAGATGAATGCAAGAATTTTAAATTCTGCCTTGCAGTACTAGGTTGAATTGTGCTGACAAAAGTTGCTCTTCAATTCAACTGTCTCTTCATCTTCAACTAGGTCATTCATCAACTCAACTTTATCCAATTTCACAAGATAAGTTTGCATCGCCTAAAATTTTTATGAAACTTAGGTTTTGAATTTTTCGATTTCATCAAAACTAGTCATGTAAGAAAAATTTTTGCTACAAAGCTAGAACTTTTGTCCGATTTCAAGGCTTACATTCTTGGATTTGGATAAAGTCGAGATTAGAGGATGTTTTAAAAGTTGATTTTTATCTATCTTGGCAATTATAAATTGCATCTCACTTGCTTCTCCTGTCAGAGACACTACGCTAACAAGTGGGGAAACTTGCTCAACGCAGTTGCTTGGTTACACAAAACAAAACCTGCCGAAGGTTAG
Organism: Nostoc sp.; assembly: GCF_036917575.1. Classification (GTDB taxonomy): domain Bacteria; phylum Cyanobacteriota; class Cyanobacteriia; order Cyanobacteriales; family Nostocaceae; genus Nostoc. Next base: position 28,003 of record NZ_JBALDC010000050.1, read on the forward strand.
CAAATCCTTGATTTTGCATACTATCCACAGAGGTGGACGAGAGCTTGTGTAGTAGCGAATTATATTCGCCAATGATTTTTAAAACATCCTCTTAGTTTTATGAGGCAGAGCTCAGAGCAACAGCAGCCGCAGAGCCTACAGCTGTTTTTGCACTGGCTAGTGATTTAGCAAGAGCTGGTTTGCCAGGACCACTAATAGCCTCTGAATTCGCTATAGCCAGCGCATCACCAAGGGTTGTTTCTGCTTTAGCTAGCGAAAGAGCAGTTGCCTTTATGTCACTTGTAGCAGTTGAATCAGAAGTAGCAACAGCACTCCCTATCAATGTTGTGGCTTTAGCAATAGACTCAGCTAAAGCTTGTTTCTTAGGTCCAGCAATAGCTGCTGAACCAGCAGCAGCTTGAGCCGGACCCAATGCAGATTCCGCAAGGGCTATCGATTTTGCGAACGCTATATTATCTTTTAGAGATGGTAGGGTAGCAGTAAGCAGCTCGGAGTTACCCAAACGTGTTGCATGGTTTATTACTTTTACATTAGATGTACTTGCAAATGTCGAACTAGAAAAAGTAAGCAGAGATCCGAGAGTTAAAGCGGCAACTTTTTTGAAATGTGCGTTAATCATGTTTTTAGCTCTTGAGGGTTGAACTTGAGTCTATGTAAAACTACTTGCGCTATCGACTCCACTAGTTTTTTGAACAAAATTGGAGTTTTATCCCAATTAACAGCAGTTATTTGCTTTCAATAGGCAGTGCGCTAGCATGATAGTACCATCTTTTCATCAGCAAATATGCATAAAAAAATTAAATTAATCTAATGTAATACAGCATAATTCCGGAGTCACAATTACTTTCTTAAAAAGAAAAACAGGCTTTTTACCTAGCTTTTACACACAAACTGTATATCTTGCTACATTTGTATTAATGTATAAAATTGATAAGCAAGTCTGCGTATAAATTTTTGTTAGGATAAGACAGAAGGCAAGAGGCAAAAGGGAAGAGGGTTTTAGCCTAGTACATCTTTCTTCACATAGTTTGATTTGATTGTGCCAACTTACTTAACGTGGCTCCCCAACGCAGTAATTTGGCTACACCAGACAAAACCTGCCGACCCTGGTCAGCAAACCCTTGATTTTGAATGCTTTCTACGCAGGTGGACGAGAGTTTGTGTAGTAGTGAATTATATTCGCCAATGATTTTTAAAACATCCTTTTACTTTTATTGAGGAAAGCTCTCAGCAACAGCAGTCGCAGCGCCCACATAGGCAAAACTCGGCTTTAGCAATAGACTCAGCGAAAGCGCTTTTTTGCGATTCAACAAAACAGTTCTCAGCAGCAGCGTTTGCCAATACAGTTTCCGCAAGGGCTATCACCTTTGCGAACTCTAGGTTATCCTTTGGAGCAGTTACTTGGGCAACAAGGATTTCAGAGTTACCCAAGCGTGTTGCATGGTTTAGACAAGACATTAACCTGATAGTGCCATCCTTTCAACGGTTACTACGAATGATTAATTTTCAATGGTTACTTGCCAAGTGTTTAATGTAGTGCCAAGTAATAAGTCAAGGTTAGTCAAAGTATTGAGATAGTTTATAGTTGCATCAAGTTCAGCATTTCTTGCTTCTACTAAAGCAGTTTGCTGTTGAATAATCTGGAATATTCCTGAACCCCTGCCCAATTTCTGTTTTTGTTGCTCGACATCAAGTTGTTTTTCAGATAATTCTGTAGCTTGTTGAGCAAGTTTTGCTTGAGAAAAACTCAGATTAACATCTCTAATTATGTCTGCTAATTGAATTTCTAAAGTTGACCGTGAATCCTCTAAAGAGATTTGTGCTTTGCGTAATTCAATGCGCGATCGCTCCGGTCTTTGTTCTCGACTTAAATCACCAAATGACCGGCTTAAACTTATTCCGGTTCTCACATCAGTTGGTATATTAGTAGTATTATTTAAACTAACATTAAAGTTTAAATCCCAGCGTTTATCATTGTCTGCCAGCAACACTTCAATTTTACTTATTTCCAGGTTTAGCTGTGATTGCAAATAAATGGGTTGATTTTTTAATGCTATTTCCTTCAGGTTGTTAAATTCTAGAATCGTCGGTTTTATCGTCGGAAGTTCAGCCGCAAATATCTTGGTATTTTGATCAATATCAAGAATTTGCAAAAGAGCTAACTTTCTCCCCTCAAGCTGATTCTGAGCGGCTAATACACTTACTTCCTGATTAGCTACAGATGCCTGATTTTGGATAATGGCGATCGGTGCTTCTCTACCTGCGTTGATTAAAGCTTGCGTGATTTGTAATGAATCTTCAGCATTTTTTAGTGCTAGTTGCTGAATTTTTAGTCTTTCCTGTGCCTGAAGTAACTCACGGTATGCCAGGATAGCATTTGTAATCGTTTCACTTAATATAGATTTTAAAGCAAGAATATTGTTTTGTTCATTTAGTCGAGCAGCTTTAATATCGGCTTTGTTGATTTGAGTCCCGGCTCCCCTTAATAAAGGTTGGCTAAAACCTAGATTTAAACTCTGTAGGAAGCTATTATCATTAAGATTTGAAAATTGATTATTGCTTGCCCATCCAAAACTAACCTCTCCACCTGTAGGAATTTTTACAAAAATTTGTGTATCTAGATCGACTCCTGGATTACCTGATGTGATTCCATTATTACCAAGTTGATCCACCGTAAATGACAAACTTGGTGTGAAGTAAGGTGCGAATTTATTTTCTGCAACCTGCAAGTCTTTTCTTTGAGTAATTCTATCGAGATAGGCATTTTTAATTGTCCTGTTATTCGTTAAAACCAGGATAACAACATCTGCAAGTTTCATTTTAATTTCTTGCGGATTTGATGGCTGATTAATAGGTAAATTTGAGTGAGGATTAGTTTCATTAATTATTTGACTTTCTATTTGATTTTGTGGTGCTGACTGCTGTTGAGCTAGCTTGAAAGAACTTTTCTGAGCTAATAGTGAAACTGGATCTGGAAAAGCTGTCGTTATTTGTGGTTGGCTGTGGGGATTCAAAATCAGAGGTTGAGAATTGGTAAGTGGTAGTAAAGACGTTTTTGGTGAAGGTGTTTTAGATGACTCCCTTTGGTTGTTTGAGGAGTCAGCAAGGGCAAATAAATTAAATGGTATAACTTCTTCAGCAAAAGGGATAGCCTTTCTTTCAAAAGTTTTAGGTTGCTGATGGCTAATATTCTTTTCAAGAATAGGCGGCACTGTTAATTGTTGCTGAAGTTGAATTTGATTATTTTTTGTTTCAATTTGGTTATATTTGACAATTAATTGTGTCCGAACAGCAGGAATAAACACTACTGCAACGCCTAAAGTTGTAGTAATAACACCTACCCAATTAAGACTGCAAAACAAAATAGAAATAAAAGACCAACGGTTTGAGGATTTGGAATTTTCTTGAGGATGCCGATGCATATTAATACCATTTCGGATTGCTAATTAATCATTGTGAATTGCTTTCCTTGTCTTTTTGCTCATTATCTACGCCTCACGTAATGCTTTAACTGGATCGAGTTGACTAGCGCGTAAAGCGGGGAGAAAACAAGCACCTACGCCTACTACCAAAGCCGCACTCAATGATAATGCAGCTGTTTCGCTCTCAAATTGGTAAGGCAACTCAAACGTATTAACAACCATCAATGTCAAACTATATACTGTGATGATAGCGGCAATTCCTCCCACCAGGCTTAAAATTGCTGCTTCCAAAATAAATTGCGACAAAATATTAATTTTAGTTGCACCAAGCGCTCGTCTTAAACCAATTTCTGAAGTCCGCTCAATGATGGCGGCTATGGTAATATTGGCAATACCCACACCGCCAATTAGTAGTGCGATTACTCCTACAACAGTTAGTGCCTGCGTTGCCAAATCCAAAGTTTCTTTTTGTTTAAAGATTGCCTCCACATTGCTTGTAGTGTAGACTTCTCCACCTGGAAAGCGTTGCTTTAATATTTTTTCTGCTTGCTCTTTGATGTTTTTCATGTCTTCGAGGTTTCGCGGACGTATTGCGATTGAGTTAATACTTTGCTTGCCCGTCATAGCGCTGTAAGTTGATATAGGCATCAGTAAAGTACCTGTAGGTTTCTCGCCATTCATCTGTGATTTGCTCTCCATGACTCCCACAACTAAACAGGGTCTTGCTGTAGTAAAAATCAGTTTACCTATAGGATTTTGACCTTGAAAAAGTTGCTGTGATAAAAATTCATCAATCACCGCTACGGATCGGTAGTTAGTAAAATCAGCAGTTGAGAAGGCACGACCTGCTTTGAGTTTTCGGCCTGAAGTTAGCAAGTAATCTTTGGTAACAGCCTGCATATTAGGCTGGGCTTCTCGACCGTAAAATGAAACTTGTTGAGAAGGAACATAACTAGAAGCACTAACTCCTTGCAAACTTTTAAGTCGTTGGCGCAAGAATTCCATGTCTTCTAAATTTGGCTCTCTAATTTGTTCTCCCGCCACGAAAACAAAGATTTGAGGTGCTTCTGTTTCTGACAACTGCTTGGCAATCGTCGCCCGACTAATGCTACCCACCTGTAGCGTTGCATTCACCGCCGCCACACCCATGAACACGCCGAGGGTGGTGAGGAAAGAACGCAGTAGATTACTACGTAGTGAGTTACTGGTGAGTCTGATCAGGTCTAGGGGAGAAAGGCTCATAAGCAGAACGGAAAGATGAGGGAGATAAGATAAAAAGATGGGGAGATCCTGATCTCAAGCCGTCTTTTTTTTTCCAACCTCAAAGGAAACCTCTAAGCCCCCATGATTGGGGACTCGTGAAATTTTTGTAACTGGCATTCCTGGTTGAAGTTCAATTTCAGGTGGGGGAAGGATGATTTTTTCACCTAGCTTTAAGCCGGATTTTATTTCTACCTTGGTTGGTCCTTCTAGTCCAAGAGTGACTTTCCGCTTTTGAACCAAGCCTTGGTTGTCCAGTACCCAAACAAAAGGCTCTGGTTCAGAGCGTTGAATTGCTTCTATGTTTACAGCTACTACCTTTTGCCGTTGCTGTACGATAATTTCAACACTGACTTGGCTACCAGGGATTAAAGTACCACTAGGTTTGTCTAACTTGATAGTGGCAGGAACTTTAGCTGAACCTAATAAACTTAATCCGCTCCCAGAACCAATCGCCTGGGGATATAAGCTGGTGACTCGCCCGCTAAATTCTTGAGCATTGGGACCAAGAACTTTGATTTGCACTGGTTGGTTGACTTTGACTTTGGTAGCATCTATAGTCACTAGCTCTAGTTTCACAATTTCTTGCGTCGGATCGCCTAAGGTGAGTAACGTTTCACCAGATTTTACACCGTCTCCATCCTGGATTTTTAAGTCAAGGATTTTACCAGCGAAGGGTGCGGTGAGTATATTTTTTTGTAGTTCCTTCTGAAGATTTTGTCTCTCTATTTGTAGGCGTCGGAGTTCCTCACTTTCAGTGTTGAGTGTTGAGAGAGTTTCTCGCAACTGTGAGTGTGCATCCACAACCTTCTGTTGCTCTTCTGTTTGGTGCTTCAACTCCAAATTCAGACGCTGGAGTTTAAGCGTTTCACTAGTGATTGTTAATTCAGCCTGTTTGACAGTAGATTTTGTTTCACGGACTTTTTCTTGTTGCTGTTCGAGTTCATTGCTCGAAATAAAGCCTTTTGCTGCCAAAACTTCCACATCCTGAAGTTCCTTGATAGCCGCAACTTGTTTTTCTTTGGCATCAACAACTTGATCGCGGCTACGTGTTAAGTTTAGCTCCTGTTCTTGGATTTCTAACTGTTTTTGTGTCATAGGCTCCCGCAGCTCCTTTTGCTCTGTGGCAAGCTTGTTCTGCGCTTCCACAACTTTCTCTCGACTGCGTACTACGATGAGTTGCTGTTTGCGAATTCTTAAATCTGAGTCAGTAAGATTTTTTTGTCCTTCTGGGTTGCGGAAAATCACTAATTGCTGACTAGACTTAACACGATCGCCTAGTTTTATTAACACCCTTTCTATCGTCACTTCTCCAGGAGACTTCAGAGCTTTTTGATTTCCCAATTCTAAGGTGCCACTCTCATTAATTGTAATTTTTACGTCATCAGAGTCTACGCTGATTGTAGGCATTGCTACGGGTTGAGTTGATTTATTGAAACTTTTGATATACATAAACCAACTACCAATACCTACCAAAGTTAGAATTGCAGACCAAACTAACCATTTAACTCCGGTTTGAAATTTCTTTTTACTTTTACCGGGAAAATACATTATGAGTTATGAGTTTGAGCGCAAGCATATAATCCGCTTTCTTGTCAATAATCTTTTGGGTAATGTCGATCTGTATTAAGAACGTCGCCGTTGGGGTTCTAAACAGAGTAATAACAATAACATTGCCCAAGTTGCTCTAACACCAGAACTGAAGAACCAATAATAATACATCTTATGTGAATTAAAAATGCCCAAGCTATAGCAAGGGTTTCAGGCTGTAGTTTAGCTAAGATATTTAGCCATGTTGACGTATTTACGCCTTTCCAGACTCCAACTCACATAAGCCGTATAATTGTTATCTTTGCAAAAGTATACCACAACACTATTGGTGCTTTCTTTATATGCTGATAGCGATCGCTCTTTACCAGCTAATCAAGGGCGATCGCTAGTGCTACCAACCTCAATCCCCACGAGGTGATGGGCTATTTAAGCACACATATTTTAGTGCAATAAACAAACGTCCCCAACTTTCTGCTTATTATGGCGATTGAATGCAAGCGATCGCAATTTAGCTTCTTAACCTACGCATCTGTTCCAGTTTTAGCGTTTTGATAGGCGTGAAATTGGATAATTTATTTTTTGGAGTTTCCTTAATATTCGTACTCAAGAGTCTAGTTTTCTTGCTTTTTTCATACCCCACACACCACTAAAAAACAAGTGTTTTTTAATACATATTTTTTGATAGGTTTTAAACTCACCCCGGCATGAACTTTTCTTTTCCTTAGACCCTACCTCCTACACCCCTACTTACGTCAAGTATTATCAGTAGCATAAAACACTTTAAATTGAAGATGGGAGGTTACGTATCTAACGTCCCATACAGGATTCAAAGTTTTGCACTTTATAAAATCCACCTTCCCTAGTATGATTTGAGATTTCTAAAACAAGCTTTTGGTAAAGAATTGTAATTCAAAATCCCAAATCCAAAACCCAAAATTCGTATGAGTCACTGACTACGGTAGTCTAGATGAAAGTGAATTTTATCGCCTGCGATATTATATTGTTTTATGACTTCAGTTGTTTCTAGTCCCCCACGCACTATTCGGATTGGTTCGCGCAAAAGCCAACTTGCTCTGGTTCAAACCTACTGGGTACAAGAGCAACTCCAGAAAAGTTTCCCTGATATCACTTTTGAAGTCCACACCATGTCTACCCAAGGCGATAAAATCTTGGATGTAGCATTAGCTAAGATTGGCGATAAAGGACTTTTTACTAAAGAACTTGAAGTTGGAATGCTCAATCAAGAGATTGACTTTGCCGTACATTCTCTCAAGGATCTGCCGACTCACTTACCAGAAGGGTTAACGTTAGCAGCAATCACTGAACGAGAAAACCCAGCAGATGCATTAGTGGTGCATGAAAAGCACAAAGATAAACAAATCGATACGTTGCCAGAAGGTGCGGTAATTGGCACATCTTCGCTGCGGCGGTTAGCACAGTTACGCCATCACTTCCCCCACTTTGCCTTTAAAGATGTGCGGGGAAACTTAATTACACGGTTGGCAAAACTGGATGCAGGTGAATACGATGCTTTGATTTTGGCAGCAGCAGGGTTAGAAAGATTGGGAATGAGCGATCGCACTCATCAAATTATCTCCAAAGAAATCTCCCTTCACGCCGTTGGACAAGGTGCTTTAGGGATAGAATGCCGTGCTGATGATAATGAAGTGCTATCTCTACTCAAAGCGATCGAACATCCCGAAACACGCGATCGCTGTCTCGCCGAACGATCTTTTCTCCGCTCTTTAGAGGGTGGATGTCAAGTACCTATCGGTGTAAATACAGAAATATCTGGTGAGAATTTGACCTTAACCGGGATAGTTGCCAGTGTAGATGGTCAAAAGTTCGTCAAAGATACCGTTACCGGGATTGCCAATAACGCCGAAGCACTAGGCATAGAACTAGCAGAACTGTTGCGAAAACAGGGAGCGCAAGAAATTTTATCAGAAATTTTTGCGGTGATTCAACGAGGTTCCTAAGCAATTGGGCAAGCTGATGTGATTAGATAATAATTGATCGCCGTTGCACTAAAGATGTGCCAGACGCGACAAGTCGTGTTGGTCGGGATCAAAAAGTTAATTTGACAATATAGACTCAGGGAAGCAAAAATTACCATGCGGATTCTATTTGTTGCAGCAGAGGCAGCACCAGTTGCGAAAGTAGGAGGAATGGGTGATGTTGTCGGGGCATTACCCAAAGTCCTGAGAGAAATGGGGCATGATGTGCGGATATTCTTGCCTTACTACGGCTTCCTGCCAGACAAAATGGAAATTCCCCAAGAACCCATTTGGTGGGGAGATGCCATGTTTCAGCACTTTGCAGTATACGAAAGTGTTCTGCCTGGTACTGATGTTCCCTTGTACTTATTTGGACATCCGGCCTTTATGCCGCGCCGCATCTATTCTGGAGACGATGAAGATTGGCGGTTCACATTGTTTGCTAATGGTGCAGCTGAGTTTGCCTGGAATTACTGGAAGCCAGAAATTATCCATTGCCACGATTGGCATACCGGGATGATTCCGGTGTGGATGCACCAAGATCCTGATATCAGCACAGTGTTTACCATCCATAATCTGGCTTATCAAGGGCCGTGGCGTTGGTATTTAGAGAAAATTACTTGGTGTCCCTGGTACATGCAAGGACACAACACAATGGCGGCGGCGGTACAATTTGCCAATCAGGTAAATACAGTTTCGCCCACCTACGCCGAGCAAATCAAGACACCTACTTACGGTGAAACATTAGAAGGTTTGCTATCTTTTATTAGCGGTAAATTATCTGGGATTATTAACGGTATTGATACCGAAGTTTATAACCCAGAGAATGACAAATACATTGAGCAAACGTTCACTGCTGATACTTTAAATAAACGCAAGGCCAACAAAATTGCTTTGCAAGAAGAATTAGGGTTAGAAGTCAACTCCAAAGCCTTTTTTATTGGAATTGTTACCCGATTAGTGGAACAAAAAGGCATTGATTTGATATTGCAAATCCTCGATCGCTTCCTATCTTATACAGATGCACAGTTTGTACTGTTGGGTACAGGCGATCGCTACTATGAAACTCAGATGTGGCAATTAGCATCCCGCTTTCCGGGACGTATGGCAACTTACTTGCTGTATAACGATGCTTTGTCTCGCCGGATCTACGCTGGGACTGATGCCTTCTTGATGCCCAGTCGTTTTGAACCATGCGGTATTAGCCAAATGATGGCTTTGCGCTATGGTTCTGTGCCGATTGTCCGCCGTACAGGTGGACTAGTTGACACTGTAAGCCATCACGACCCTGAAAATGCTGCTGGTACTGGTTATTGCTTTGACCGCTATGAACCGTTAGACCTTTTCACCTCTATGATCCGCGCTTGGGAAGGCTTCCATTTCAAACCGCAATGGCTAGAACTACAAAAACGGGGCATGAGTCAAAACTTTAGTTGGTATCAATCTGCCAAGCAGTATGTGAAATTGTACAGGTCAATTTACGGTTTGCCAGAAGAAGAAGAGAAGACACCAGAACCAGAGTTAGTTTTAAACGAGGCAGTCACCAGTAGTAAGTCCTAAACCACTAGTAGAAGCGTACAGATGTGCGTTTCTACTTTTAACTTTGAATAACTCAAGTTGCTAGTTATGGATTCGGGCGATACCTTCTCTACGAGACGTTACGCGTAGCTAGCTTCCCCGCAGGGGTACACTAACGCAAAACTTTTCGATGTACTGAAATTGAAATCTGGTTTATTATTGTCCTTCATGAACCTGCAATCTGCTGTAAAGAGGCGTTATTGTGCTTAGTGAACGCGAGAAGATGTTGGCGGGAGAGTTGTATGACAAGCTTGACCCTGAACTAGTCCGCGCTCGCGACCGGGCGCGGGACTTGTGTCAAGACCTCAATGCCATGCGCTTTTCCCAACAGGAGGAGCGTCAGCGCATCCTCCAAGAACTGTTGGGCGCAGGAGGCGAGGACGTGTGGATACAGTCACCATTCTTCTGCGACTACGGGTTCAATATACTGCTTGGGAAGAAGTGCTTCTTCAACTTCAACTGCGTTGTGCTTGATGTCTGTCAGGTCAAAATCGGAGATTACACACTGTTCGGCCCAGGAGTGCAGATTTATACTGCCACCCACCCGCTAAACGCAAAGCTGCGCCGCCAGCAAGAGTTCGGCAAGTCAGTCGAGATCGGCTCTGATGTGTGGGTTGGCGGTGCGGCTGTGATTTGTCCTGGTGTGACAATTGGTTCGGGGTGCGTCATCGGTGCGGGCAGCGTAGTCACCCACGACATTCCCGCCAGGGTATTAGCAGCTGGCAACCCCTGCCGTATTATCCGGGAACTAACGGATATGTAGGCTTAATATAACTCCTAACTATTGAGTAGTCGTCGCTTTCGCCCTAATTAACCAGTCAGGATCATGAGCGCAAATTTCTTGACCGGATGAGTCTTTTAAGCGGTCTAGTGCTAATAAACAAGCGTATTTCAAATCCCAAATCGGCGTATTGAGGCAACTTTTGAGTTCAGGAATTGCTCGTGAATCACCCAATTTACCAAGAGCGATCGCACACGCAGCACGAGATTTCTGAAACTGAGGTTCGCGGTTGTATAGGTTTTCTACTAATAAATCATAGGCGGGAGCATATTTGAGCCACCCGAAAAGTTTCATCACATGATAATGAGCGCCATAATCGTTATATGCCTTGTCCGAATAAGTTGCTAAAAGCGCTGCTGGTGCTTCTTGTGCATAAATATCCAATAAAGTTTTTGTCGCTAAATAGCAGCGTCCAAAATCAGTTTCGTAAAGTTCGTTAATCACAAAATCTAGAACAGGGGTAGCATCATACTCATGTACTAGATCGAGGTCGTTGGGATGATCGTAGAGTACTTGCTCTAAGTAAGGTTGAATTTCTGTAAAGGTAATTTCACCACTAGGGACACCTACATCTAAAAGCATCCGCAATGCTCGTAATCGGAACACCAAAGATACAGGACAATGGGCAATTTCTGGGATGGCTTTGTAGTAGCGGGAATCAATCAAGTCTTGAATACAACCACGCCGTGCATTGACGCTAGAACTTTGCAGCAGTGCCATCACCTCAGTAATTTGGGAATAGTCACCTGTAAACCGACAAACTGTAGCGATCGCAGCACTACGGGTAGGTTCATCGTTATTTTGAGTAAATTTATTTACACGTTCTAAGGACGGTTGATAGTCAGCGTTAGCTAAAGTGTGAATAATGACTCGATAGATTTGACCTGGTTTATCTAGCAATTGCGCCACTTCTTCGAGAATTTCTGGATCTTTAGTCCCGATTTCTCCGATTGCCCACACGGTATTTTCAACAGTATAAATATCATTATCTTTAAGGCACTGTCGAATTACAGGTAAAGCTGATTGTGCCTGCAATCGCCCTAAACTTTCCACAGCTTTGCGTCGGACAATCCGGTGGTCTAACTCATCAGGGTTGCTGGTTTCAATCGCCCGCACCAAAGCCGCGATCGATTGCTCAGTTGGAAAGTTAATTAAATGGGAAACAGCAATATACTTATCAGAAGCGTCTTCGAGTTGTTCTAATGGTGTATCGATAATTGCGATCGCTTCTTCTTCTGTTAGCCCAAACATTTTAAAAAAACGTTTATCCATTGATCTGTAAATTGCTCTTGGATAATTGCTCAGATGTCACGTTTACTATCGTACTAGGGACTGGGTACTGGGAAATAGCGATAAATTATGTTGGGGATTCATTAGAAGTACTTTTGAAGATTTCATCAAAAAGCTTTACCAGTGGTAACGCAATCTGAGAAGATCGAAACATATACATTTGCCAACTATTAGTTAGTTGCCTCTGTTTCACGAGTAACCAAATACAAACATTCTGGGGAATATTAACTACACATCATTCAAATAAATATGCATTTAGGAAACAAAACTTATGGATGAAACTTCAGAATTCACAACAACCGATAACGTAACCCCTCAAGATGTCGCAGAAGTTATTGCAGAACTTGAGCAGTATCGGGAACGTCTAGTCCAAGAAACTATGGAAACAGCAAAACGGGCTAAGTTGATGAAAGTAAATGTGATGGCAAAATTGGAGCCTGAGCTTGCCAAGATAGATTCTGCCCTCCAGGATCTCCGTAATCAGCAAGCTGCCCTGAGCCTCAGCAATTAGTAATCTATCTTGATAATTTAACTACAAGTGATATGCTCAACTCCAAAACTCAATCCGGGGAGGATTCGTTAAATCTGTCTCAGGCGCAAACTGATGCTTTATTTGCAGCGGTGAGTGAGCAATTAAGCTTAAACACCTTCAACCCTGATGACCAAGACCTACTCAAGCAGATGATTGAGAGTATGGGAGACTCACGGGGAATGGTTAGGTTGAGTTTTGCAGAGGCATTGGGGAAAATCGGTAAACCAGCGGCCCCTTTATTGATGGAAGCGGTGGCAAATCACCCAAACCCAGTTGTACGGCGAGCTAGCACCAAAACCCTGACACTGATCGCTGACCCGATCGCAATTCCAACCTTGGTCAAGGCTCTGTTAAATGATGAAGATACGGTGGTTAAAGCCTCGACAGTGGGAGCGCTGGCCAAGATAGGTAAGCCTGCTGTGCCAGCATTACTAAAAATCTTAGCATCAAACGAGTATCCCGAAAGTGCCAAAGGATATGCAGTATGGGCATTAGGATTTATTGGAGCAGAGGCAAAGGAATATTTATATCAAGAGATTAACTCCGACTCAGCTGAGGTTCGCGCTGCTGTGGTGGGAGCGATCGCTAAAATAGCTGAAGAAGGTACTGAAGAAGGAGCATTTAACATTTTAGTTAATGCCCTCACCGATCCATCTGAAATTGTGCGCTGTGAAGCTGCTGCTGCATTGGGCAGCCTGACCTATCGACCAGCAATTCCTAACCTTGTTGAGTTACTGCATCATGCCGATTGGGAAACTCGAAAAGCGGCGGCTTTGGCATTGATGAAAATTGGCGATGACGCTGCTTTAGAACCCCTGCAAGCTGCATTGACTCAAGAAAAAGAAGCGGGGGTTCAAGCAGTATTCAAGTTGGCAATTTCTCAAATTGAAAGACAGTTAGAGGAAGATGCTTGGGAATAGGACGATGGACATTTCTGACTTGACATTGCCCTCTCTTTTTGAGAGTATTTAAGCAGGAATTAGTTTTTCGTTGATTGATAAATATGGGCAAACGTATAGATAAATGCATCTGATTGCGATTCGTAACCTTCGCATTGATGCTGTCCAGTACCCCGATATCAAAAAGCTTTCTTGACGACTGGTACGCAACCGTCAAGAAAGTGGAATGGCAGAACTTGGAGGACGTTCGTCAGATTTATCGCGATGCTGAAGCGGTTGGAAATTTTACTATCTTTAACATCAAAGGGAATGACTATCGCCTGATTGTCGGTATTGACTACGAAAACCGAACGGTTTATTACAAATACTTTCTAACTCATGCTGAATACGACAAAGGGAAATGGAAAAATGACCCTTACTTTTGACCAAGCTATTTATAGTAGTCTGCTAGCTGAAGTTGCTCCCAAGGTGATTGAGACAGAAGAGGAATATGATCGTGCTTTAGCTATGGCAGAGCGCCTAACGTTTTACAAAAATCGGACTCCAGAACAACAAGCTTTGCATAAGCTGATAGTAACGCTGATTGAAGCGTATGAAGCACAGAACTATCCAATGGATGAATCTGCACCGCATGAAATTCTCCAACACATTATGGAAGCCAGTAACACCCGTCAAGCTGACTTAGTGGGTATCATCGGATCAAGCGGCGTGGTGTCTGAGGTTGTGAACGGTAAGCGGTCGATTAGTAAGGCACAAGCTAAAGCACTCGGAGATTACTTCAAGGTGACACCTAGTCTGTTCATCTAATTTATCCGCCCTACTGGCAATTGATAAAGGTAATTGTAAGAGCGATCGCGCTACCCCCTTTTATAATTAATCACCTGATCTAATCGTGGTAAGGCACTGACTGCTGACTCTCGTACATACGGATCGACAGATTGATCGTTAGTCAATGCCTTCAGCACTTCCACTCCCCGGATATCACCCATAGAACCGAGTGCATTGACGATCGCTACAGCCACCGCAACATTATCCGTTGTTTTGAGAGCTTCAGTTAAAATTTCAAAGGCCGGGGAACCAATCTCACCCAGAGCCATCACAGATGCAATATAAACAACACCATTTGGATCATTGAGCGCTGTTTTTAATCCCTCTAACCCCTCAGTTGGGAAGGGTACGTCTGGATGGTTGGCGGCGACTTGTGCCAGGGCTTTGGCACAACTGCCCCGAATAGTTGCATTGTCGCTGTTCACCAATGACTCCACTAGTGGCGGTACAGCATCTATACCAATAGCTCCCAGTGCCTTTACCGCAGCTCGACGGTAGGTTATATCTTCTTGATCCAAAATACTCATTAACCGAGGAATAGTATTTTCATCACGGACATCAGCCAGTTCCCACATGGCTCGTTCCCGCAGATTGGGATTGGGATGTTTCAGTTGTTCAAATAGAGAATCTATTGTCATAAGATAAAATTTTCTTGTTTAAATTTCCTGAGTTCGAGATAGAGATAATTGATAAATATTAATCACAACTGAGGGACTCCAAGTCGATTACTCAACCTAATTTAGGCAAAGCAACAGACTGAGAGTCCCTAGTTCTAGAGTATGACAATCGCTCGTCTATTCAATCCGTGTGACTATGACAGGGAGTTGATTACGTAGTCGAGGAGATTGCGGAACTCAACCAACGCTTGAGGAGACAAATCACGAGGAGCGCAAGCGCGATCGCGAGTGTAAGTCAGCGCGGTAACATAAGGAGCAGTGGGCAGATTCAAAGAGCGATACACTTCACGAGCACCTGCAATACCCCACTCATCCAAAGGCCCAGTACCACCCACAACTAAGCTATAGTTGATTAGGCGCAGGTAGTGCTTGATGTCGCGGAGGCACTTATCTTTTTTAACTTGGGTGTCGCCAGCTTCACCGTCTTGGTTCAAGAAAGGATACTTCTTGAAGGCTGCATCATAACCTTCTTTAGCGACAGCATCGATCCCAGAAGCCAGCTTTTCAGCAGCTTCTAGACGAGCGTTAGCACGTTGAATGCTACCTTGGACGGACTCTAGATCAGAGGTAGATGGGAAACGACCTGCTGCATCAGCAGATGTAATAACCGTGGTGATAACTGATTTCATTACTTTTTATACTCCAGATGGGATTTGATCGGGTTTGAATTTCAGTTCGTTTGGCTAATAGCCGTTAGCCATGAGCTATTAGCTCAGAGCAGAAATAACGCGATCGAAGTAGCTAGCAGCTTCAGCAGCTAGAGCAGAGCAGTCGCCTTGAACTACTTCTTGCTTGCGGAATCTTTTACCAGCGTTAGCTTCAGTGTTCGTGTTGGTGATGTGGGCAACGCTGATAGCCTTCAAAAGCTGTACAGCACGTACAGAAGAACCGGTGGGGACGCCCAAAGCTGTGTAGGTTTCTTTTAGCCCATTCAGAGCACGATCATCCAATACAGAAGAATCACCAGCCAATAGCGCATAGGTTACGTAACGCAGGATGATTTCGGCATCACGTAGGCAAGCAGCATGGCGACGAGTTGGGTACAAGTTACCACCAGCTTGAATTAAACCTTGGTTTTCACAGGCAATTCCAGCAATGGCATCAGAAACGGCACAGCTAGAGTTGCTAGCGATCGCGTTTACAGCATCAAGGCGCTTGTTGCCATCAGAAATGAAACTCTTGAGAGCTGCTAAATCAGCACCACCGATAGGAGCAGTTTTGGCGTCTGCTGTAATTACAGCTTTAGAAAAAGCGTCAAGAACCATGAGTTCTCCTTAATATTCACAAATGGCGGATATTATTTCTGGCGTGTTCTCGATCAGATTAACTGCGAGTAGCCAAAGAAAAACATAGGGGATCAATAGTACCCTAGTCTTTACTATGAGAGACAAAGTAATAATCTGTAATATTTCTCTTGGGTTGGGCACTGGCGGAGAGTTAGAACTTGATTCATCCACCTCAGAATCTCAAATCTCCTAATCCCTAGTCCTCATTACCCCTTATCCCCAAAAGGGCCCCCACCTTCCCCAATACCCAAAAAATTAAGACTTACACATTTGACTGTAACTCTGCCACTGCGTAAGTCTTAAGGAAAAAATATTATTTTTTACTCGATCGAGCTTATCAAGCTTGTTTTAGCAGATGTTTAACCAAATTATCTTTCACCATCATCTGCCGTAAAATTTCTAACAAAAATTCCTGAGCCTCTTCTTGGCTTAAATTTTTTACCTGGTCTTTCAAATTTTGTAAGCGAAACTGTTGTTCTAAAGTTAATTCGATTGGAAAGTCCATTATTCACTCCTCTGATTGATTGAATCGAAGGGTATTTGTTGTTGGTGGAAGACGATCGCTTTTTACCAATTTAGCACCTGAATAGCAAAATGTCTACCTTGTCAAGCGATGATAAATCAAACTCATAAAAATTTACAATTACATAACAATACATCTCTCTCCCCTTGTAGGGTATTTATTGAAGCTGACCACTAATCGCTGTAATGTTTAGAATGTTTATATACCAACTACTCTAAAAATAAAGAATAAGGTGAACATCGTCCGCAGGAGTAATAAGTAGGAGTCAGAAGATTGATAGACGCAATGGAATTTTTTCGGCTAAGTGCTGGTAAGTGGCGATCGCAACGTGCAACTCATCATCTGGCGTTTAAGCGCTCAGAAACAGGAGAATCGGATATACAGGTAGAAACTCTAGATGCCGATCATCCAGAAATCATCGAACTATGTCGATATCATGAGATTGACCCCAGCCTTTCAGTTGGTGGCTCACGTGTGCGTTGGCTTGGGACAATGGCTTGGGATCGAGAGGATGAAGAGAATCATCAGGGGAAAACCATATTTGCGATCGTGCCTGATGACGATAACCCAAGGCAAGGCAAATTACTTCGTGAAAGAGGTTACGCCGAAATAGTACCTGTAGTCGGTCTTTTTCACATGGATGATGAAGATGGACTGGTGTTGACAACCGAATATGAAACAATGAGTTCCATTGAGCGATTTTGGTTCGCCAGCCCAAATATGCGAATGCGAACCAGTACAGTCAAACGGTTTGGCGGCTTTAGCACCGCATCGTTTTGTACTGAAAGCCGTATTGAAACCTCTGTTGAGGCTTCTAGCTCAGAAGAAGTAACAGAAAAACAAGGAGCGGATGTTTTAGAAAAGAGACAGTTTTATTCAGTTCTGGGCTGGTAAATGATTCTCAAGCAGAGCGATGCTTTTACTCGTGGGCAAGATTATCTGCGTCTAGTACAGGGACTTGCCCTAGAACCGGGTATGGTGAATGTGTTTGAGAACCTGCGCGATCGCATCTCAATTTGCACTTGGATCGGCGAGAATATTAACGCCGTAAACACTCAAATCAATGCCTATCTAGAAATTTGTCATCAGTGCTTTTATCCCCAAGAGCGTCGCCACATCCAAATTTTTGCAGTTCCCATTGCTCAGTCCTTCGGCATAGATGGGCTATGCAACATTCTCACCAACCCAATCACTATTCTGGTAGATGTTGGTCGAGTTGCACCTAAAGACTGGTTTGGTATAGTCGTCCATGAATACGCCCATGCCCATCTAGGAGACTTTGGTCACAATGAGCAGTTTGCTAGCATCCTATCTCATCTTTGCTTAGGGCTAGGACTGGAACCACCCTACTGGCAGGTAGGAATGGAAGCAACTTTGCGTAGCTGGCCTTACTGTCAATCAACCATAGATCCCCTGGAATTTTGGATAGGTCGCTGAGTTGCTGAGGGAGGCAGGAGGCAGGGGGTATTGTCCAATGCCTAATCCCCCATTAATTTCTTTTACTAAATGTTAAAAATTATTACTTTGATTTAAAAAAGTGAAACTGAATCTCCTAATCTAAAATATGTGAATAAAATTCTTTAGTCATTTGCGTAGTCATTAACTTGGAAGCCTAACTCCCTATTTATTGATTATCTATGGGTTTAATCCAGCAAGCTAACCTTTTATCCTGCGAATACTTATAATTACTCTTAGTTAAGTTTCGTGAAATTTTATCAGAATCTGAAGTTTTGATACAACTACTCCCTTAATATGTGATTAAAAGTTGTTAACTTTAATTAAGAACATGGAGGCTTTAGAGTGGCAATTCCTCTGTTAGAATATGAACCTTCAAGTCAGAATCAGCGTGTAGCTTCATACGAAGTACCGGGTGATGAACAGCCAAGGATTTTTAATACTGACAATATACTGTCCCCATCAGATTTAGGTGATTTGATCGAAGCAGCATATCGTCAAATTTTCTTTTATGCTTTTACTGCTGATCGCGAAACATATTTAGAGTCTCAACTCCGTAATGGACAAATTACAGTACGGGACTTTATTCGTGGCTTGGTACTTTCCAACACCTTTAAAAAAAGCTTTTACAACCTCAACAACAATTATCGCTTTGTTGAGCAAGTAATTCAGCGAGTTCTGGGACGCGATCCATACAGCGAGCGGGAAAAAATTGCCTGGTCAATTGTAGTCGCTACCAAAGGTATTGTTGGCTTTATTGATCAAGTGCTGAATACTGAAGAGTACTTGAGCAATTTTGGATACTCCACAGTGCCTTATCAGCGCCGTCGGATACTGCCATCCCAATCTGAGGGTGAGTTGCCATTTAACATTAAATCTCCGCGATACGAAGATTATCACCGTGCCAAACTGGGTTTCCCCCAAATTATTTGGCAGGTCGAAGTACGCAGATTCCTTCCACAAGAGCAAAAGCCCAAGGCTGGCGATCCATCTCTATTCCTGAGTATGGCACAAAATATCAATGCAACTGGCAATCCTCCACAACGAGTCTCGCCATACAACATCGATATCGAAAAGTCTGTACCTTATCGGCAACTGTCAGGAATTAAATAACAACGATTTTTGGTCGGTGGCTGGCTAGTACATCCATTCGATCTCTTTATAGCGTGCATAAGTCTTGGGTTATGTAGGAGTTTTATTTAGATATAACTAAGTGAAACAGACTCTATCCCATGTCTAATGCACGCTAGTTGTTTATGGGCATTGGGGAGCCAGTGCGTTGGGCGACTTTGCGGACTTGAAGCAACTGGTGTCATTGGGCATGATTTTTTATCAATGGTCGATGTGTTTAAGGGGTGAATAAATTTATAGTGTAGTTCGTCTTTTTAGCATCTCTAAAAGTTTTTTAAAGTGGGCGGGAGGAGTAGCTGTCACCTCAATCAACTCTTCAGATAAGGGATGCTGCAATTTTAGTCGCCAAGCGTGGAGTGCTTGACCAGGCAAATTTACCCCGACGGAATGGCCAGAACTATAAACTGGGTCGCCGACAATGGGATGACCTATTTTGCTGCTATGGACACGAATTTGATGGGTGCGTCCAGTTTCTAATTGAAAGTGAATTAAGGTGAAATTACCAAGACGTTCTAATACTTTCCAGTGAGTGACGGCGACTCGTCCGCCCTGTTCAACAGGTATAACAGCCATTTTTTTGCGGTCTTGGGGATGGCGACCAATGGGGAAATCGATAGTGCCACTTTCAGTTTTTGGCGCACCGTAAACTATGCCCAAGTATTCTCGTCGTGCAGTTTTTGCTTTGAGTTGTGCTTGTAGATGATGATGGGCAATATCTGTTTTAGCGATCGCGATCGCTCCTGTTGTATCCTTATCCAATCGATGGACGATTCCCGGACGTTGGACTCCGCCAATTCCTGGTAAATTGGGACAGTGAGCCAATAGGGCATTTACCAAAGTACCATCAGGATGACCGGGCGCAGGATGAACAACTAAACCTGCGGGTTTGTTGAGAATAAGTAACTGGTCATCTTCGTAAAGGATATCTAAGGGAATGTCTTCTGCTTGTAGTTCTAAAGGTTGAACTTCTGGTATTTCGAGAGTGATGCGATCGCCTAGCTTGACATTGATCTTCTTAGATGTGCAAACTTGGTCGTTAAGTTGGACGTTACCCTGTTCGATTAACTGTTGGATGCGAGAACGGGATAAGTCTGGTAATTCTTGGGAAAGGTAACGGTCAAGGCGATCGCCTTTAGTGTTGACGCAGTGTATCGTACTCTTAAGAGGAAGCAAGCTAGGTGTAGCATCCTCAAGTGGAGTTAACAAGCGTTCGCCCTTGCCGTTGGCGTAGCCATCGCTATTTTCTTGGATTTGTAAATTAAATTCGGTCACAATTGCTCTAAATTAATTCCCGTTCTTTAAGTAAAGCGCGGAATTTCTTTATTTAGGCAGTTAAAAACTCTTGTCTACACAAGCAAAACCCACAAAGCTGAGTTTAGAGGGTATTTATATAGCCACGAACGCCCTAGCTAGCCAAAAGCTATCGCTTAAATTCTCTCTATGTCTCCTTCGTGTTTTCTGCGCCTCTGTGGTTGATTATTCTAAATTTATAACTTCTTGCGGCAAATCAAATAAA
Source organism: Nostoc sp. (assembly GCF_036917575.1). Classification (GTDB taxonomy): domain Bacteria; phylum Cyanobacteriota; class Cyanobacteriia; order Cyanobacteriales; family Nostocaceae; genus Nostoc. The sequence continues at coordinate 48,729 of NZ_JBALDC010000050.1, forward strand.
CCATCTTCCCCAGCTTCAAAATCAATTACCTGATACACAGCACCAATATTTAACTCACCATAAATATGAGGAAATAATTCTCCTATTTCAGCAGGTTCATAGCGAATTTCAGCTTGGACTTTTTCAGAATCAATAAAAAGTAGTACCAATTCTTTTTGATTATCAAAAAATCTTTTTGCAACTTTGAGTATTTGCGTTGATTTTGAACAATGTATAAAACCTTCGCTGTCTAACGAATTAGCGCGATATGTACCAAGATTTTTTGCTTGTTCCCATTGTTGGCGTTTGGTAATGTGGAGAATGGTGTTCATGTTGCTTGTATCAAAACGATTTTCTCTCGATATCTTCATCTGGGTAAAATTCAAGACATACATTATTTGGCTGATGGCTATTAGGATATATAGATATCTTAATTTTTAATTTTCCTTTTTGTAAGTTTTTACCACTTTGAATAAATTGACAATCTTTTACAGTATTTAGGTAAAATTCACTGATTGTAATTAACTCATCACGAACAGATATATTGCTAAATAGATTCCCCACTGAAGCATCCAAGATTTTAGCTTTGTCATTTGGAATTTTTTGATGCCATTTGTTTACAATTTCTCGTATAACTAGCTCTCTTAATTTACTCACTTTAAAGGTATCACTTTCAAAAAAGATAACATCATCTCCACACTCTAAAGGAATAAATTTATTTTTCATATCAACACCTAAAATATCAACTTAGAGTTGGTAGTAATTACTTTTGATTTTCTATCCAATATGGATTATAATGTAATGTTTTGAATATAAATTATGTGAAAATACTGAATAAAAAGTATAACTAAATATCTCAAAAAATTATCCTTTAAAATTTATGCACAGGTGTTGAGAAAAACTCTGCATCTATGCGCCTTTTTGTGAGGTAATCATTCTATAAACTAGGCGGAATACATACATCTGGCGCACATAAGCCAGAAAACTCTAGCGTTGTCACCTTAAGAGTATTCAAATCTACGCGGCGGATAGCGTGGTTATTAGTATCAGCAATATACAAATATGAACTCAAAACACTCAATCCCGAAGGTTCAAAAAAACGAGTATTCTTACCTTGACCATCTTGTAAACCAGCAGAACCATCTCCCAAAACTGTTTGACAATTGCCACTGGGACTTACTAATTTAATTTTATGATTATAAGTATCTGCTACCCACAAAAAATTCTGAGCATATTCCACTCCTAAACAGTGTTGTAAACGGACATCTTCACCTTGTCCATCTACATCACCAAAACCAAATAAACCGCCACTACCGCAAACAGTTCTTACTTGGTACGGTTCGACAATTCCAACACTACGAATTGAACTAACTTCACTGTCAGCAATATATAATTCTTGCCCATTATTAGTAATACCACTAGGTTGAGCAAAGGCAGATTCAGTAAGCGAACCATCGATACACGCTTCTGCACCAGTACCAGCATAAGTTTTGATGATGCCAGTTTCTAAATCCATTTGCCAAATTTGATGTGGCCCAGCCATTGCAATAAATAGGGTATTTCCTACTTTCACTAAATCCCAAGGGGAATTTAGTGCGGTTTCTAAACCAGCACCGCCATGAGGATTGATATTACGGCTTTGTTCGCCAGTTCCCGCAATAGTTTCGACTATTTGGTGCTTTAAATCAACTCGCCGCAGCGCATGATTTTCTGTATCAGCAACATAAAGAATCTGATTTTCGACATCATAAGCCATTCCTTGCGGTGCAAAAAATTGTGCTTCGTTAAAAGCACCATCGGTTAAGCCAGATTTTCCAGTACCAATTAAATGTAAAATTTCTCCGTCGAAACTACTCATAACTAGGCGGTGATGTCCAGAATCAGCAATGAATAAACCCATTAGAGTAGCTAGAACTTTACCAGGAAAAGCTAAAGGTGTGATTAATGGTTGGCGCTGTTTTTCTAAAGTTAAGCTGATTTCTTGGAAATTAATTGTGCCTTTGTTTTGGTGTTGCTGAATTAACTTTTGAATCAACTCATCTAAAGTGTCACGATTTCCTTCACCAGAAATATGGGCAATCACATAACCTTCTGGATCAATAATTATTAATGTAGGCCAAGCACGCACAGTATACTCTTCCCAAATCCGAAAACCGCTATCTACTACAACAGGATGTTCAATGTCGTAGCGCAGAATAGCTTGGCGAATATTTTCTGTTTCCTTTTCGTTGTCAAATTTGGCAGAATGTACACCAATAACGGTAAGACTATCTTTATATTTTTGTTCTAAATATTTCAGGCTTGGCAGAATATGCAGACAATTAATACAGCAGTATGTCCAAAAATCCAAAATTACAACTCTACCCTTGAATTGTTTAAGAGACAATGGTTTATCGGTATTGAGCCAAGAGTAATTTTGTGGTAATTCTGGCGCTCTGACACGGGGAATCATAGAGTATACTTTGCTCCAAGAGGATGTTTATACTAATTTTTTGAAATAGGTCGATGAAAAATAATGATATATTATCGTGTATTGTTACTAAAGACTTAAACAAAATTCAATTTCGGTTTAATTCCAGGAGAATTAAATATTTAACTAGTAAATATGAAGTCACAAACAAGAAATATCTTGTTACAAGCTTACGCACAATTACAAGAAATCATTGATGTGTTGTAAGAAGCTCATGACAGAGCAATAGTAAGCAATAATTTTGATGATGCTAGCTTGCTGGCTAGTAGAGCAGATATACTTTATGAAGAAGCCGAAAATTTGGAAATTGTGATTTCAGAACAGGAGTAAAGATGAAAACAATTGAAGAATTAAAGACTCGTATTCAAGAACTCAGTAAACAAGCTGTTGAACTCAGGCAAAAAGCATCTGAAGTATATTTAACTAACCAAGAGCAAGCCAAACAGTTTAGCCAACAGGCAAGAGAAGCCAGTAAGTGCTGCTAAGTATTAACACAAGAGTTAAAATGCCAACAAGTTTAAAGCTTAAAACTGGCTAGTCTTGAGAACTGCCAGTTTCTAACTTTCAATAACTGCATAAATTAGAAATGTTTTTAACGTTGCACCCCGTTCCTTAATCTCTTAAAAACTTGGTTGCCACCGCCACCTTTGATCTGAGCTTCTACCAGAACTGCTAAATCCAGATATTTCACAATCAGAAAGTACCAATTGCGTACCATTAGCTGTGCCAGGATCTCCAGATACAGCAATGCATTTGTCGGATAATCCATTTCTAAGAAATCCTGCACCAATATATTCCCACCTCTGGTCTGTGGTTTCAAAAGAAGGGCTAAATCCAGATACTTCGCAATCAGAAAGTACTAATCGCGCACCAGTAACTGTGCCAGGCTGTCCCTCTACATCAATGCATTTGTTGGATAATTTATTTCTGATAAATCCCCCACGAATAAATTCCCATTTCTGATCTGTGATCTTACCAGAAGCGCTAAATCCAGATAGTTCGCAATTAGCAAGTATCAATTGCGTATCATTAGCGGTCCCAGGATCTCCAGATACATCAATGCACTTGTTTGATAGTTCGTTTCTTATAAACATTCCCCCTACTTGTGCAATAGCATTTTGATTTTCTAGAACGCAAGTTGTTCCCCATAACAGTGACCCGACCAAGCCAACTGCGATCGCTGTACGCTTTTTTAAATTAGGTTTCACAAGTTTTTTCTCGTTAATCTCGTGTTTCTACGGTATTACAAAGCCTTAATCAGGTTCAGAGTATACTGTTTACTTACTATCTAATAAATTAACTTTTAGAAAATTTACAATTTGAAAGTATTTGATAAACTAACTATTACGAAGTTATCAGCCTGGGTGCAATTAGTCAAAACCCAAGCTAAACGAGGACAAGTTATCGATCGCATTCCTCAACTAGCTTTAGCCGATCCAGGTTGGTTTGCAGTTCACATCTGCTGTAAATCAAGGAAAAATATCAGCTTTGGGGATACAGCTTGTATTTTCCCGCTAATGAGCGTTATTAAGACATTCTCTCTACTTTATCTGCTAGAACATCTAGGAGCAGAAACGGTTTTCGGCTGGGTTGGTGTTGCACCATCAGATGCACCCTTCAATTCTTTAGAACAATTAATTAGCGATCGCGGACACCCCCGCAATCCGATGATTAATAGTGGGGCAATTACCCTGTCTGATAAGTTACCAGGAAAAGACGCTAATCAACGCACTGTTTTATTTTGTCAATGGCTCAACCAATTAGCAGGTTGTCAACTAATCTTAGATGAGGTGATGCTGGCTTCGGTGCGATTAACCCGTTCAAAAGTCAATGAAGCGATCGCTAATTATCTCGCCGAAACTGGTCATCTAGAAAATATTGATACAGCACTTGACACTTATGAGCAAATATGCTGTATTTCTGGAAGAGTTGAAGATTTAGCTCTGTTAGGAAAACTGCTAGCTTGTGAAAATAGTTATTTATCCTCACAAAACCGTCGGATTGTCAATGCTGTAATGTCAACTTGTGGACTATACGAAGTTTCTGCCGAGTTTGCAGTCAGAATTGGTTTACCAATGAAATCAGGGATTGGTGGTGGGCTTGTAGCAATAGTACCAGGTGAGGGAGCGATCGCTTGTTATAGTCCCGCTTTGGATGAGGTAGGAAATCCGGTAGCAGGGCTTGTCTTTGTTGAGGCTTTAGCACAAGAGTTGCAGTTGAGTATTTTTGGCTAAATCCTGCTTTTGATGGGGAGAGAAATAGTAAATTCCGTACCACCACCCACCTCAGATTTACAAATTAGTTGTCCTCCATGTTTTTCGACAACAATCTGATAACTAATCGAAAGTCCCATCCCAGTGCCAACGCCTGTTGGTTTGGTGGTAAAGAACATCTCAAAAATTTTCTCTTGAGTATCAGGGGCAATACCAGAACCGTTATCAGCAATACGGACAATTACCCAGTTTTTGTCTTGAAGTTCGGTAGCGATCGTAATTCGTGGTTTGTCTTGAGTATTGTGCTGTTCTTCCAAAGCATCAAGCGCATTGTTGATAATATTCATGAACACTTGGTAAAGCGAGCTAGAAAAACCTTCAATGTTGGGAATATCACCGTAGCAGCGCTCAATCGTGATACCTTTTTTGATCCGGTTATTGAGGATGAGTAGCGTACTCTCAATACATTCATGCAAATTGACTGCATGAGCTTCTGCTTCATCTAAACGAGAGAAGTTTTTCAAACTCAAGACAATTTGTCGGACGCGATCGGCGCCGAACCTCATTGACTGCAAAACTTTAGGTAAATCTTCTTCCACAAATTCTGCATCAATTTCGGTGGCGTGGTTTTGTACCGCTAGAGGTGGATTAAGTATTTCTTGGCGATAGGTTTGTAATAATGCTAATAAATCGTCTACATACTGAATAGCAGGATCTAAATTGCCGTAGATAAAATTTACCGGATTATTAATTTCGTGGGCAATGCCAGCTACCATTCGTCCTAAACTAGACATTTTCTCACTTTGAAGCAATTGCGCTTCTTGCATTTGTTGCTGACGAAAGGCAGCTAGTTGCTGTTCTTCTAGTAAGCATTTAACCCTATGCAAAACTTGGTTAAATGCAGTAGCAAGTATGCCAATTTCATCTGTAGTTATGACAGGTGCTTGCAGATCAAAGTTAGATTCTTTGGTGACTCGCTGCGCTACATTCGTCAGCACTTCGACGGGATGGGTAATGGTTCGACTCGTCAAAAAAGCTAAAAAAGTGGCAATTATTGCTGACAACAGAATGCTAGCAACAATAATTTGAATGCGTATTTGTGCTACTGTCTTGAACGTCGTCGTTGCTGCTTGTAATTCCTCATAAGAGTTATTGATCACAGTAACCAGTTCATCAGAGATAGCGTCAAACTTAAGTGCTAACTCACTATTGGTAAACTTCAACAGCCGTCGTTGAGCGATCGCAATTTTATTCTCAGTTTGAGGAGATAAATCAAGTTGCTGAAATAGTTCTTCAAGTTGCTGGATATAAGTTTCTGATACACCTTCATAAGTTTTTAACATCCGGGGAATATTCTCAGTGTTCTTTTGGTTGGTATAATCTACAGTTTTTATATACGTTTCGAGTTCCAACCAAACCTGCTTCATTTCAGGTACATGTGTATTAGTAATGTGGGTATATTCCTCTGTGTACAGCTTTAGATTTCCCACTAAGGGAATAAGTTGCTGCTGGTGTGTCCGGGTTTGCAGGATACTTGTCTGGAGGCGATAGAGTAAATTGAGTTCCTTAAAGGCATTTTGCTGTTGCTGCAACGCCTGTTGCTGATAGCGATCTCCTAAAACTAACCCAATTGTGGTTCCGACAATTCCTACACCAAGGGCAAGACTGTAACCAAATTTAATTTTGTTACCAATATTCAGGCCGTTGGTAATTTTTGAGAACCACCCTTTTCGGCCCAATTGGACAGCGGCCATATCACCGGAAACTGATGGAAAATCTGAATCTGGAGTCTGGAAAGCCATATTAATCCTAAGTAAGCAATAAGAGTCAATGTCTACTTAGAATTCCCCAGTTATTCAGTAAAAGCAAAAATTTTGAAATTTTCTAACGCATATTGCTGAGTCCAATGAGGCAGAAGAAAAATGATTTATTTCACTTCTTTGCTGCCTCTACCAGCCTTTTAGGTATAAAACTAAATCCTATTTTTTATGGCTGTTGCACTTGTTTTTCGGGTAATTCAGCAGATGGAGGAGTTGGCGTTACCTCTAGCTGTGGTTCTAGTGTTGGCGTAATTATTTTTGGTGTAGGAGACTCAATAATCTCTGGTAACGTGGGTGGCAAACTAGGAGATGGAGCAATTGTTACTTGGGGAGTAGGTGTTTTACCTGTTAGACGGTTAAAAAATCCGCCAAATCTAGATTTTGTTGGCTGAGACGTAACTTTTTTGGGTAATGGTGTAGATCCAGGAGTTGGCGTTACCTCTGGCTGTGGTTCTGGTGTTGGTGTAATTATTTCTGGTGTAGGAGACTCAATAATCTCTGGTAGCGTGGGTGGCAAACTAGGAGATGGTGCAACTGGTGCTTCTGGGGTGGGAACTTTACCAGCCCTACGGTTAAAAAATCCGCCAAATCTAGGTTTTGTTGGCTGAGGCGTTACTTTTTCGGGTAAAAGCGTTGATTCAGGAGTTGGTGTTACCTCTGGCTGTGGTTCTGGTGCTGGAGACTCAATAATTTTTGGTGGCGTTGGCGACAAGCTAGGAGATGGTGCAGCCGTTGGAACTTCTAATTTTGGTTTTTCCGGCTGTGTTTTAGATTGTTCTGGAATTTCAGTTTCAGGAATCAGCTCTTTTTCTACCTTGGGTTGTGTTGGGGGTGTTTTTTCAATAGAAGGTGTGGGTATAGGTTTCGGTGCAAGTTTATAATTCTGGTCTACAATAGGGCGCACCTCATCTGCTGTGAGTTCTCCTCTGACAATTCTTGATAAAGTGTCTTTACCCTTTGGCTGGTAGTCAATTAATCTAACTGTAGTATTAAAAGCATTTTTGACAGGATTTCCCTGATTATCGAGAAATTCTAGCTTTACCCAGTTTTTCCCTGGACGGAAGCCCTTAAGATAAACTGCTTGCCAGCGATCAAAAATAAAGCTTTCACCATTAATAGTGGAGCGAATGCGCCAATCACTGAACTCGTCGTTGGGGTTTTCCTTACCAACGAGGTGCAGAGGAGCATTAGTTAGGTAAAAGTCTAATAAGATTGGTTCTGCCCCGTAGCTACTTTGAGGACGACTGTAAGTTAGCAGGGGTAATTTAGGATCTGGGGTGTTGTCGTCAGTTTTGGTGAAGATGTGAAATGTTGTTTGGGCATAAGCGCCTTCATTTTTAAAGCTTTCATGCCAAGGACGAGAGGCAAAGACACGCAGGGTATGACTACCTGGAGATAAGTCTGGCAATACCAAGGGCTGATTTAGGTCGTAAACAGGTATATAAGGTTGATTATCCAGAATTACGTGTAGATGTGGCCCAAGTTGTAATTGTGGGTCTTTAAATATTGGTAGATCCTTAACCTGAAAACTAACTGTAATTTTGTTATCTTGAACAACTTCATCAATTTTGGGAGTAACAATTGTCACTTGTGGCTGATAAACTTCCAAAATTGGACGCAGTTCTTGAATAACAGATGGAGGGGAAACTTCCGAAAATTGCTTTGAAATCTGAGAAATCTGTGGAGAATTTTCTTTATAGCCAGTAGATACTTCCTGACTGTCGGCTTTTTCGCCACAACTGGTCAAGCTTAATACCAGCACCAATGTTATTACCCACCTAAGAATTGGGAACCTTTGAGGGAAGAATTTCTTTAACACCCTTTTCTGCCACAAGTTCATGCGTTGCACCAGTGATAGTCTTCGACAATTGACAGATTATTTTGGCTCAAACTGTCCATCTGGAACTATAGCCCAAAGGGTGAAATCTGCCTCACATCCCATCAGTTTTCCTTTGTATTTCAGAAAATTTTAAAATTAAGTCATATTTCATACAGCCTTTTACTTGCAAAAATTGAAATATGATACAAATGTTCATAAGTAATAGCGGTAAAAACTGGGACATTAACTGCATACAGCTAACCCATAAATTTTAAGAATTGTTATTGTTTGTAAATTAAATAGAGAAACTATTGACTTTTGGACAAAAAGTTTGAAATTAAAAGCCAGTTAAGGCATGAATTTCAGCAATATTTGATCAAGTTTGAATTATTGTTAAAATATCTCTAACAATGTACAAGTGAAGACTTTATAATTCAACGAGAAACAACTCTCCACATCGGGTCTTGATCGCGGCTTCAGTAAAATTCTGGAGTTATGTCGGTAATGGTTCATTTTGTGGTACACATGATTCCTCATTCCTTATCAAGAGAGGAGGTCGAATGACAATAAGTCCTCCGGAGCGAGAGGAGAAAAAGGCAAGAGTAATCGTCGATAACGACCCAGTTCCAACGTCTTTCGAGAGATGGTCGCAACCTGGGCACTTTGACAAATCCTTAGCCAGAGGTCCCAAAACCACCACATGGATTTGGAACCTGCACGCACTCGCCCATGATTTTGATACACATACAAGCGATTTAGAAGACATATCCCGGAAGATATTCTCAGCCCACTTTGGCCACTTAGCCGTAGTGACGATTTGGTTGAGCGGGATGATTTTTCACGGCGCGAAGTTTTCTAACTACGAAGCTTGGCTAACCGACCCGTTAAACGTTAAGCCTAGTGCCCAGGTCGTTTGGCCCATTGTGGGACAAGACATTTTAAACGGTGATGTAGGCGGTGGTTTCCACGGTATTCAAATCACCTCAGGTTTGTTCCAAGTATGGCGTGGCTGGGGTATTACAAACTCCTTCCAGCTTTATGTAACTGCGATCGGTGGCTTGGTATTAGCAGGCTTGTTCCTATTTGCCGGCTGGTTCCACTACCACAAACGCGCTCCCAAACTGGAATGGTTCCAGAATGTGGAGTCGATGTTGAATCACCACTTGCAAGTATTGCTAGGTTGTGGTTCCTTGGGATGGGCAGGTCACTTAATCCACGTGTCCGCACCGACCAACAAGCTTTTGGATGCAGGCGTTGCTCTCAAAGATATACCCTTGCCCCACGAGTTCATCTTGAACAAAGACTTGTTGACCGAGTTGTATCCCGGTTTTGCTGCTGGTTTAGCACCTTTCTTCACCTTGAATTGGGGTCAGTATGCTGACTTCCTGACCTTCAAGGGCGGTCTGAACCCAGTAACAGGGGGCTTGTGGTTGACTGATATTTCTCATCACCATTTGGCGATCGCAGTTCTCTTTATCGTTGCTGGTCATCAATACCGTACCAACTGGGGTATTGGTCACAGTATTAAAGAGATTCTGGAAAACCATAAAGGTCCTTTCACAGGTGAAGGTCACAAAGGTCTCTACGAAAACCTGACCACATCTTGGCACGCTCAGTTGGCTACTAACCTAGCCTTCTTGGGTTCGCTGACCATTATCATCGCGCATCACATGTACGCGATGCCCCCCTATCCATATTTGGCAACTGACTACGCGACGCAGTTGTGTATATTCACTCACCATATTTGGATCGGTGGTTTCTTGATTGTTGGTGGAGCGGCTCACGCTGCGATCTTCATGGTGCGGGATTACGATCCAGTTGTGAATCAAAACAACTTGCTGGATCGGGTGATTCGTCACCGTGACGCGATTATTTCTCACCTGAACTGGGTATGTATTTTCCTCGGCTTCCATAGCTTTGGACTTTACATCCACAACGACACAATGCGTGCATTGGGTCGTCCTCAAGACTTGTTCTCTGATACAGGGATTCAATTGCAGCCAGTATTTGCCCAGTGGATACAAAATATCCATGCCTTGGCTCCTGGTACAACTGCACCCAATGCTCTAGAACCAGTTAGCTATGTCTTTGGCGGCGGTGTCTTGGCTGTTGGCGGAAAAGTGGCAGCTGCACCCATTGTTTTGGGAACAGCGGACTTCCTAATTCACCACATTCATGCTTTCACCATTCACGTCACAGTCCTAATTCTGCTTAAAGGTGTGCTGTACGCCCGTAGCTCTCGTCTGATTCCAGACAAAGCAAACTTGGGCTTCCGCTTCCCTTGCGACGGCCCCGGTCGTGGTGGTACCTGTCAAGTCTCTGGTTGGGATCACGTATTCCTCGGACTCTTCTGGATGTACAACTCCTTGTCTATTGTAATTTTCCACTTCAGTTGGAAGATGCAATCAGATGTCTGGGGAACCGTAGATGCAGATGGTGTAGTGACTCACATCACTGGTGATAACTTTGCCCAAAGTGCACTTACCATCAACGGTTGGTTGCGAGACTTCTTGTGGGCACAAGCTACACAAGTCATCAATTCCTACGGCAGTGCACTATCTGCCTATGGACTCATGTTCTTAGGCGCTCACTTTGTTTGGGCATTCAGCTTGATGTTCCTGTTCAGTGGTCGCGGCTACTGGCAAGAACTAATTGAGTCCATTGTTTGGGCGCATAATAAACTGAAGGTAGCTCCAGCAATTCAGCCTCGCGCTCTGAGCATTATTCAGGGTCGGGCTGTAGGGGTAGCTCACTACCTCTTAGGAGGAATTGCCACAACTTGGGCATTCTTCCATGCACACATCCTTTCGGTAGGGTAGCAATCAGTTGTGGAGTGCTGAGTGCTGAGTGCTGAGATAAATACTCAAAACTTGGTATTCAGGACTCTAGACGCTGATACTTGATGGCTAAAGGTCAGAGGATTTATTAAACCTATGGCGACAAAATTTCCCAAATTTAGCCAGGATCTCGCACAGGACCCGACGACTCGTCGGATATGGTATGCGATCGCTACAGGCAACGATTTTGAAACCCATGATGGCATGACGGAAGAAAATCTTTACCAAAAGATTTTCGCAACTCACTTCGGTCACTTGGCAATCATCTTCCTGTGGGCATCCAGCCTCCTGTTCCACGTAGCCTGGCAAGGTAACTTTGAACAGTGGATTAAAGATCCCCTTCACATCCGTCCCATTGCCCATGCGATTTGGGACCCCCACTTCGGTAAACCAGCGATCGAAGCTTTTACCCAAGCGGGCGCTAGCAATCCGGTAAACATTACCTACTCTGGTCTCTACCATTGGTGGTATACCATCGGAATGCGGACGAACGGCGAACTGTACAACGGTTCAGTGTTCTTGCTGTTATTCGCAGCTGTATTCTTGTTCGCTGGTTGGCTACACTTGCAACCCAAGTTCCGTCCTAGCTTGGCATGGTTTAAGAGCGCTGAACATCGCCTAAACCACCACTTAGCAGGTTTGTTTGGTGTTAGTTCTTTGGCTTGGGCTGGTCACTTAATTCACGTTGCTATTCCCGAAGCTCGCGGTCAGCACGTAGGTTGGGATAACTTTTTGAGTACCCCACCCCACCCAGCAGGTTTGACACCATTCTTTACGGGTAACTGGGGTGTTTACTCTCAAAACCCTGACACACCAGGACATATCTTTGGGACATCGCAAGGTGCAGGAACTGCAATTCTGAGTTTCTTGGGTGGTTTCCATCCCCAGACAGAAGCTTTGTGGTTGACTGACATAGCTCATCACCACCTAGCGATCGCAGTTATCTTCATCGTTGCCGGCCACCAGTACCGGACTAACTTCGGGATTGGTCACAGCATCAAAGAAATGCTGAACTCCAAAGCTGGTTTAGTACCTGGTACTAGCAGTGAAGGTCAGTTCAACCTTCCTCACCAAGGGTTGTACGACACCTATAACAATTCGTTGCACTTCCAGTTAGGTATTCACCTAGCTGCTCTGGGAACCGTCACCTCTCTGGTAGCGCAGCACATGTACGCCATGCCTTCCTACGCATTTATTGCGAAGGACTACACGACTCAGGCAGCGCTGTACACGCACCATCAATACATTGCTGGTTTCCTGATACTTGGTGCTTTTGCTCACGGAGCAATATTCTGGGTACGTGATTACGACCCAGAGCAAAATAAAGGTAACGTCCTTGACCGTGTATTGAAGCACAAAGAAGCGATTATTTCCCACCTTAGCTGGGTATCCCTTTTCTTGGGCTTCCACACCCTTGGTCTGTACGTACACAACGACGTAGTAGTTGCTTTTGGAACTCCTGAAAAGCAAATCTTGATTGAGCCAGTGTTTGCTCAATTTGTCCAAGCTGCTAACGGTAAAGTACTGTACGGTCTAGATGCTTTGTTATCTAACCCAGATAGTATTGCTTACACAGCATGGCCCAACTACGCTAACGTTTGGTTGCCAGGCTGGTTAGATGCCATCAATGCTGGTACTAACTCCCTGTTCTTAACAATTGGCCCTGGCGACTTCTTGGTACACCATGCGATCGCTTTAGGTCTGCACACCACCACCTTGATCTTGGTCAAAGGTGCTTTGGATGCCCGTGGTTCTAAGCTGATGCCCGATAAAAAGGACTTCGGCTATGCCTTCCCTTGCGACGGACCCGGTCGTGGCGGTACTTGCGACATCTCAGCATGGGATTCCTTCTACCTCGCTACATTCTGGATGCTCAACACCATTGGTTGGTTGACATTCTACTGGCATTGGAAGCATCTAGGTATTTGGCAAGGCAACGTAGCTCAGTTCAATGAGAACTCTACATACCTCATGGGCTGGTTCCGCGATTACCTCTGGGCTAACTCTGCTCAGTTGATTAACGGTTACAACCCCTACGGCGTGAATAACCTGTCTGTTTGGGCTTGGATGTTCTTATTTGGACACCTAGTTTGGGCTACTGGCTTCATGTTCTTAATCTCCTGGAGAGGTTACTGGCAAGAGTTGATTGAAACCCTTGTTTGGGCACACGAACGCACTCCTTTGGCTAACCTAGTTCGCTGGAAGGACAAGCCCGTGGCTCTGTCAATTGTTCAAGCTCGTGTAGTTGGTCTAGCTCACTTCACTGTTGGCTACATCGTAACTTACGCAGCATTCTTGATTGCTTCTACTGCTGGTAAGTTCGGTTAATTCAACTGCTAGTTTTGTAGGTAAGTAATAAAAATCCCCTGCCGCAAGGTGGGGGATTTTTTGTGAAATTAATTAAGTTTAAAACTACAGTAAGAAAAGTTGAAGATACTATAAAAAGAAATGGAAATAAAATGCAATTCCAAGAAAAACCTATTCTCAAAGAAAGTTGGTGGCTCATGTGGTCTAGTTTTCCTAACTTAAATTGGGCAAGGTTAATAACCTACGATGATTTATCCACTGAGATATTAGATTGTGATGGTTCTAAATACACATTTTCTAATGAAGAAGAAGCACGTTACTCCTTAATGGAGGATGAATATACACAATTTGAATTACTTGACCAAGAAGATGAAGAAGAACTCGGTATCCTGTTGTGTCTCATACAGATACCAAAAGGAAAAAACGAAAAGCAATTAATAGAAAAAATGTATGTAAAACAAAGCGAAATACGAAATGAACACTAAACTTATTGAATCACTGTTACAAGCTATCCTATCTCTCTCTGATGAGGAGCGATCGCTTTTGGAAGAAAAACTATTTTTCGATTTATCAGAGCCTTCAACTCGTGATTTAATGCTACTTGCCCAGACTGGAGAAACCTTTAACTTTCTTGAAAATGAACCAGATATATACTCACTTGACGACGGAGAACTTATCTAATGTCTCTCCAAAAAGGTGATATAGTCTTGGTTCCATTTCCATTTACAGACTTGAGTGGAACAAAGCTACGCCCTGGTTTAGTTTTATAGATAGACACTATAGGCGATGATGTCACTTTATGTTTTATTTCATCTCAAAATATAAATAGTTTGAGTCCAGAAGAGTTCATTTTAGAACCATCAGATCCAGATTTTACTAGTACTGGATTACAGGTTGCTTCTAAAGTTAGGGTGACTCGAATAACTACCATAGAGCGAGCGTGGACTAATCACCAGAAGGATAGGTAAATTAGGAGCAAATCAAGTTCAGCAGTTGAATACAGTAATGGTTCAAGCTTTGAAACTGATATAATCTCAAGTCTGTTATGAAGCTAGTGAAAACTGCGATCGCCTAAAATTGAACTGACTAAATATCCTGTAAAAGGATTGGGCCTAGTTGTACCAACTGACCCACTAATTTATCGTTTCTACGAGATTATGCAGGTATAGGGATTTCCAATCAAAGCCGTGATTCACAACAAGTTCGGCGACAGGGTTATGAGCGCCATTGACTTTACCTTAAATGTGGAAAAACAAGAAGATCCCGAAGGCGATCGCGTTAAAACAATTCGCAATTTGTTTTTTCGCCCATTTGCAATTACGTTTTGTAACGGTGATTTAAATTAGGCGTTAAATTCGTGCTGCAATTGTGCCAGGGGAATTAAACCCCAAAACTTTGTTAAAATCACAAGGTGCAATTTTGCCGAATTTACTATAAATTGCTAATACTGAATCGAGTAGTGCTTATTTTCGACGCTGCAAAACAGCAGAAATTAGACCCCATCCAGCACATTTTCTTCAAGGGATCGCCGAGTTCTTCATCAAATTTTTAACTGATGAAGATGATATAGTATTAAGTCCATTTGCAGGTTCTAATACAATCGGCTTTGTTGCTGAAAATCTGCAACGTCGATGGATATCTTTTGAAATTAATGAAAATTATGTAATGGGAAGTAGTTATCGATTTAGCTAATAACCAAATTAAGTAAAGAGTCAGGAGTGAAAAGTTAAAATTTATAACTCATAACTCTTAACTCATAGTTACTCAATTAAATCTCTCCATTCACCTGCATTTGATGAACTTGATCGGCTAGCTCTTGACGACCTCGATCATCTAGTTTATCAATAGCTAACATACCCATTAGAATAACTTCTTTCAGGGTCAAACGTGTGGAATGTGCCTGTTTTTGCACAATCTCTTTAATAATAGGACTGACACCAATCGCTGTACTAGCTCTAGCCACAGAAGAAAAGGAAACACTAATGATTAAGCCTAAATCTTAGCACTTTCAATGAGGTTATTCTCTAGAGTTAAAACTTAATTTAAGTGTGTTTCAACTCATACTTCAATGAGTAAACATAAGTTTCAAATTATATATAGAGAATTCTCAAATTCTTAGTATGGCAAATGTGGTACTTGCTCATTGAGGACACATCATCGTATGATATCAATATTCTTAACAGTTAAACTTTTGCTTAGTTATCCATAATTTCCACTAAGTCCTCAATCATCACATTAAAAATACGAGCTAATTTGTAGATAGTAGTAAAGTTAACTGTTGTCGCAAATTAGCCCAAAATGGTCAGAAACTTCTTTTATTGATTATGTTTTCACTTTTGCTAGTTATCGAATCTTTAATCTGAACTAATCACATCTTTAATAAATAGTGCATTTGGACTGCTTAATTTTACATGAGAAAGTGAAAAATATTGAAGTGTTACCGTAGCGTTCTCGGTCTAGCAAACTCTCAAGCGATCGCGACAATTGACTAAAATCTAGAAACCTAAAATATCATGTTTATTTCACATATTAGCAACATCAAAAGCAAAACCTTTGTTTTGAGATCCTCAAAAGTCACTTACTAATCGCCGAGTTTGCAAACACTAGTAATATTTGTGATAACTGAGTTAGAAAAGTAGTCGGCTGATGAAAACAGTGCTTTCAGTAGAAGTATTCGCACAAATAAGACTTTTATACCACCGAGAAAACTGTACTTTAAAGAGATTGTAAATTGTCGAATATAATCTTATGAACACGCTTTACAGAAATATACAGCGTAAATAAGAATAATAACTTAACCGAAGTAAAATTTTCCTGAATACAGGCAACTAATACCGTGATATGGAAAAGCAGTGAGTAGAGGAGAGAGAAAGCGATGAGGGACCCTTATCTGTTGGCAGCAGGCTTGTTAACAGGATTAGCAATACCAGCATCGGCTCTTCCACATCTGTCAATTGTCCTGCCAGAAAGTTCTAGATTCCTGTGGGATTTAAAACAGGGTTCGCAGACAATAGCCAGTACAAAAATTATCAATAGCGTCGATCTCTCCTTACCAGAACTCAGCACTCAAGCGTTCCAACCCCTAAAAAGTTCACAGCCGATAGTAGGTGAGAAAAACGTCCCTAGCGTACCAGAATTCAGCAGTCAGGCATTACCAGTATCAACAGAGTCATCACTCAACCCCAACGCCCAAGCAACTAGCCTCTTATTGACATCTGGGAATCAACTTTACTACCAAAGATTGGCAGCTCTGAAAACAGGTCAGATTTATACACGCGTAGATAGCGATAATTTGCAATCATTGTGGGAGTCGATCAAGAAACGTCAACTAACTTATGACGACTGGAAAAGTTTATTAGCTTTAGAAGCTAGAGCTCTTGCTCAAGGTCAAGGAGCCAATCATCTAAGTATTTTAGTTGGTGATTCTTTGAGTATGTGGTTTCCCAGAGAAAAACTGCCTGCCGGTAAGTTGTGGCTGAATCAAGGCATATCTGGAGATACTTCTAGTGGCGTTTTAAAAAGATTGGGAGCATTTTCGGCAACGCGGCCAGATGTAATTTACATCATGGCTGGGATTAACGACTTACGAAAAGGCGCTAGTGATGAAACAATTTTGCGTAATTATCGCCGAATTGTCCGTCGTTTACGGCAAGCTCACCCCCAAGCTCAAATCATTGTCCAATCAATTTTGCCTACTCGTCTACCAAAAATTTCCAATAGCCGTATTCGTCACATCAACATCCAACTAACCGTGATTGCCAAACAAGAAGGTGCTAATTATCTCAATATTTATAGCTGGTTTACAGATATGGAAGGCAATATGCGTCCAGAGTTGACCACAGATGGGTTACACCTGTCTCAAGAGGGATATGATGTGTGGCGAACAGCACTACAGCAGATAGAATACAAGCTCACTCAGCTTGAGAATTAAGCGATCGCTTTGCCGACACTTGGAGCGCTCGCAATTTTTAAATTTATGGAAGTTCCTGATATCGATGCCATCAATATACGTTCTGTAATTGAATACCAATTGGCAGCTTTTAAAAAAGATGATGCCCAAAGCGCTTTTGCCTATGCTAGTCCAGCGATTCAGGCGCAATTTGGAACCCCAGAAAATTTTATGCAGATGGTAAAGACAAGCTACCCAGCAGTATACCGTCCTCGTTCTATCTTTTTTGAGAAAATAACAACTATCCAGGGAAACATAACTCAACCAGTACTGCTACTTGCTCCTGATGGAGTCCCCTTGAGGGCTTTGTATTTTATGGAAAAACAGCTCGATAATATCTGGAGGATTAACGGTTGCTTTCTAGTTTCTTTAGAAGGTAAATAAACTCTATATTTATACAATTAAAATCCTATACTTTAACGCCCAAGGCTTCCCTATTTAAAACCTGATTTAACTTACCGCTAAGATAACCTTCTAAATCTAAGGTTACGTAAATAAATCCAAAATTTTGAAATGCCGAAACTAACGTTTGTAAATCGTTAGTCAGCACAAACTCTTTGATTTGTTCTGGTGGTAATTCAATACGTGCTGTATCCCCTTGGGATCGCACGCGCAAACTTTGCCAACCTAGTTTTCGCAGATAAATTTCCCCTCTACCAACTCGTTGCAACTTAGCCACAGTAATCTCTTCACCGTAAGGAAACCGGGAACTCAGACAAGGTTGAGCAGGTTTATCCCACCAAGGTAAATCGAGTTGTTGCGAAAGTTGGCGAACTTCTACTTTGGTGACACCTATTTCTGCTAAAGGCGATCGCGCCCCTCTTTCTTTGGCTGCCTGAATTCCTGGGCGATAATCATGCAAATCATCAGCATTCACCCCATCCACTACATAGGGATAACCCAACTGTAAAGCTAAAGGTTTGAGAGTATCGTGCAACTCACTTTTGCAAAAATAACAACGATTAACCGGGTTAGAAGTGTAATTGGGATTTTCCATCTCGTGAGTCTGGACGATTTTATGAGGAATCCCGATAGTTGCAGCTTGAATTTTCGCGTCTTCCAATTCTTCTGGTAACAGCGAAGGAGAAACAGCCGTGACAGCCAAGGCGCGATCGCCCAACACATCATAAGCAATTTTGGCAACCAAAGTGCTATCAACGCCTCCAGAGTAGGCAATCAACGCCTGCTCCATTTCTCTAAATAAGGCTCTTAATTGCTCAAATTTTTCTGTCAGCATCATTTCCCAATCCTGCCAAAACCCTACAGCACCCAATCATTTATATTGTAGTCATTAGTTATGGGGCATTGGGCATTGGGCATGGTTTCTTCTTGTCTCCCTCACTCCCCACTCCCCAATCCCCACTCTCCATCAATCAAGGTTGGTGCTTGACTGTACTTGGCCACCAGACTGGCTAAAAGCGGTAAATCAATCGGTTTAGAAATATAATCATTTACTCCAGCTGCTAGACAGGTTTCGCGATCGCCTTTCATCGCCATTGCTGTCTGAACAATTACCGGAATCGTTTGATATTGCTGATGTTCTCGCAGTTGTTGCACCAAGTTCAGACCATTTCCATCTGCCAGAAAAACATCCATTAAAATTACCGCCGGATCTAACTGTGTTAGAGCTTCCCACATCTCAGCAGCATTTTTAACCCAAGTCACTTGATATCCCAATTTACATAGATAAATTTGCATCAAATTAGCATTGGGTAAATCATTTTCTACCAGCAAAATCTCTACAGAAGAACTAGGAGTCAATGGCACAGGAGATGAGGAAAATTTTGCTTCCACTGCTTCCTCTGCTCCCCCTGCTCCTGTCTCTTGGTTAAGGGGAAGTATAAGGGTAAAACGGGAGCCGCGATCTACTTCAGATTCCACTTTCACAGAACCACCGTGAATTTGGGCGAGTTTTTGAGTCAGTGCTAAACCCAAACCAGTACCTTCAACACCATCAGCCTTGGCAATTTGATAATAACGTTGAAACAGTTGAACTTGGTCTTCTTGGGAAATGCCAGTGCCAGTATCCCAAACTGTAAAATGCACAAATACACCTTCAAGAACAACCTCTAAGCCAACACTTCCTTCCCTAGTAAACTTTAGGGCATTCAAGAGTAAATTCAACAGCATTTGCTTGAGTCGCAATTCATCAGCTACTAGGGTTGTGATATCGGAGTCAATTTCTAGACGTAGCTTTAAACCTTTATCAGCAGCTTTCTCTTTCACCAGTGCGAAAATACTGTCACATACGAATTGCACATCTAGTGTTTTCCAGTTTACTTCTAGCTGATTTGCTTCAATTTTAGAAAGATCCAAAATATCATTAATCAGAGTTAGCAAGTGCTTGGCACTAGACTGAATGATATTTAAATAGTTTCGCAGGCTTTCTATAGTTGCTTCAAACCCTGGGGTTAAAAGCATGGAAACCGGCATAGTAATACAACTAAGCAATGTGCGAATTTCATGGCTGGTGTTTGCCAGAAACTGATTTTTCAGTTGATTGGTGCGCTCCAATTCTTGATTAGAGTTACTTAACTGTTGACATTGTTGCTGCCAAGATAGGATATGTCTAAGTTGTACTAAGGCTGTAGTACAGTGTTTGGCAGACCTTGCCATCAATTGCGATCTGAGTTGAGCTTGCGATTCTATGAGCGACTCATGAGCAGAACTTAGGGGCGCGGTAGCGATAATTAGCCAGCCCATAAGGCTGCCAGAATCATCAGCTAACCGCCAAGCGCTCGGTAGTTGTTGATTCTCAAGCTGTTGCAAATCTTCAAGTTTTATGACCTCTTGTAACCTCAATGGCAGCTTTTTTTCTGCTGTTAGCACTTTTAGAAAAAAAGGTGGTGAATTTGAGGATAGAGAACGAGAAATATAACAAACTGTGGCAACAGTTTCTTGTGGTTGACACATAGCGATGCCTACGGCACATTCTGAAAGTGCCAGATTAGTAGTGCTGTTCACAGCACTATTAATCTCGTTAACCACGGTTTGGAAAATTTCCGCTTGTGCGGCTTCTGGCTGTGGGACAGTGTTACAAGCAGAAAGCAAGCAATCATTAAGACGACTTTGCAACTGGTTTAAGCTGCTCTCCAGCCACAGCTGCGCGCGAAGTTGCTCTGTTGTTATCAAAAGTTTTGGCGTTGCATCTATCAGTGAGTTATGGTCTGGTAAGCTTGAATACTGCTGCATGGTCAACTAGACCGCTTGACAAGTTTAGCTTTGCATAAAAATCCCAAAAGGATTTTATGTATATTAGCCGAGAATTCTTTTTTATTTATAAACGATAACTTATGTTGTTATAAACCATAACTTATGATGTCGAGTTTAGCAGCTAGTTCAAAAAAAAATTATTGTATGAACTACTAACCTAAAATTTTCCAAACGTAACTTAAGACTAATGGATGCACAATTCGCCCAACTAATCGTTAATGGGATTGCGGTGGGGAGCATTATTGCTCTAGCCGCAGTTGGACTGACTCTTACTTATGGAATTTTACGGCTGTCTAACTTTGCTCATGGTGACTTTCTCACTTTAGGAGCCTATCTAACTTGGCTGATAAACACCATTGGAGTCAATATTTGGCTGTCAATGATCCTGGCAGCAGCAGGAACAGTGGCAGCAATGCTGTTATCGGAAAAGTTACTGTGGTCAAAGATGCGCTCTATCCGTGCTACTTCCACTACGCTGATTATTATTTCTATCGGGCTTGCCTTATTTCTTCGCAATGGAATTATTTTTATCTGGGGCGGCAAAAACCAAAATTATAATTTACCTGTTACTCCGGCTTTAGATATTTTGGGTTTAAAGATACCGCAAAATCAATTATTGGTATTAGGGTTGGCGGTGCTAGCAATTTTAGCGCTGCATTACCTGTTGCAAAATACCAAAATTGGTAAAGCGATGCGAGCAGTTGCCGACGATCTTGATTTAGCCAGGGTTTCAGGTATCAATGTTGACCGAGTAATTTTTTGGACTTGGCTAATAGCTGGCACTCTTACGTCTTTGGGCGGAAGTATGTATGGGTTAATTACAGCTGTGCGCCCGAATATGGGATGGTTCTTAATATTACCATTGTTTGCCTCAGTAATTCTTGGTGGGATTGGCAACCCCTACGGTGCGATCGCAGCAGCTTTTATCATTGGCATCGTCCAGGAAATCAGCACGCCTTGGCTGGGTTCACAGTATAAACAAGGTGTCGCACTGTTGATCATGATTTTGGTGCTGCTCATTCGTCCCAAAGGTTTATTCAAAGGAACGATTTGAGCAGCACCACTCCACTTCTAACTATTGAATAATGTGGAAATAGTAGGCTGCTACCAGGAAGTTGATAGCTAATAATAACAGCGCCCAGCCTGTGCGAAAGGCGTAGGGAGGTTTAGCTCCACTGTCGGCAACTGGGGAATTCTTAGCTTTAGCAGTCATAATGCGGTTCTCCTAAGTCAGGACTTTTTAAGAAATACCAAACTGGTGTACCAAATATCCAAATTCTTTAAGAATATTTGTGTGAAGTTAGGAATTGGGCATTGGGCACAAGAGGCGGAGGGGCAGAGGGGCACAGGGGAAAAACTTACTGCAACTTCTCCCCTGCCTCCTCTGCTCCCCTGCTCCCCTGCTCCCTACTCCCCCACTCCCTCCTCTCCAGCATGATAGGAACTGCGAACCAGAGGCCCAGAACGAACATGATTGAATCCCATTTCCCATGCTAATCTGCCGAGTTGATCGAATTCCTCTGGAGTCCAATATTTTTGGACTGGCAAATGTTCTAGAGAAGGACGCATATACTGCCCAATAGTCAAGCGATCGCACCCCACAGTCCTTAAATCAGCCATTGCTTCAATGACTTCATCAAATGTTTCTCCGTGTCCCAGCATCAAACCTGATTTGGTGGGAATTGTTGAATCGATTTCTTTAACCATAGCCAGTACCAAGAGCGAGCGAGCGTATTTGGCTCCCCGACGCACTGGCCCAGTTAAGCGTTGCACTGTCTCGATATTGTGATTAAAACAAGCTGGTTTGGCTTTGACAATCATCGCTATTCGCTGGCGTTGACCTGACTCTCCAACACCAGCACCACCCCAAAAATCTGGGGTCAGCACTTCAATTTGAGTCTCTGGGTTCAATTGACGGATAGTCGCGATCGTCTTTACAAAGTGCCCTGCCCCCTGATCGGGCAAGTCATCACGGGCTACAGAAGTTAGCACCACATAACGTAATTCCAAAAGCTGCACCGCCTGTGCTATCTTTTGGGGTTCCTCTAAATCAAGAGGCATCGGTGCATGACCTTTATCTACTTGACAGAAAGCACAAGAGCGTGTGCAAGTAGGCCCCATTAGTAAGAAAGTTGCTGTTTTTTGGGCATAGCACTCTCCCCGGTTGGGACAGCGCCCTTCTTCGCAAATTGTGTGAATTTGGCGCTGCTTAATAATGCGTTGTACGGTAGAGATTTCGCTGGCTTTGCCAATCGGGCGACGTAACCAGCTAGGCATTGCCGTAATTTCAGACTTTAGTTCGGCTTGTTGTGACGAAATCATAGACATCCCAGCAAGATGCGGATATAGATGTAGTGGTCTGTTGATCAAATATCACCATGACACAAATTGAAAAGAGGGCGAGCACAAGTTTTGCAAAACACCTCTAGCAATGTCATTTATACCGAAATATACTATCCCCCAATTGCTAGAAATTTTGTATATAGTGGGAGGATTCTCAAGGACAATCGGCAAAGCCGCTATTTACACTTATAGTTTCTGTTAGAGCAAACAGTCGTGGCAAGCAACAAGATTTTAGTTATCGATGACACTACAGTTGTCAGGGTAAAAGTACGAGAAATGTTGCCTCCGGGCAATTTTGAGGTACTGGAAGCAAAAGACGGTGTAGAAGGACTGAATTTCATCCTTAAGGAAAAACTCAGCCTAATTATGTTAGATTTCCTGTTGCCTAAAATGAGTGGCTGGGAAGTTTTTCAGAAAGTTCAAGCCGATCCGGAACTAAGGAAAATTCCTTTAGTGATCATGTCTGGTCGCAAGGAAGAGGTGACGGAGAAAATCACAGAACCATTTGAATATTTTGAATTTCTGGGCAAGCCTTTTGATCAGAAACAACTAATTGGTGCGATTAAGCTAGCTATGGCCAAGGCGAAACAGCCACGTCCAGAACTAGTCCCAGTAGGAGCAGCAGTTGCTGTTAAAAATGGCACAGTTGCAACCTCTAGTGTGGCTAATGTTGCGGTAGCAGTCCCTAGCGTCGCCAATGTTGCAGTAGCAATTCCTAGTGCTGAAAATACTGCGATGCCTACGGCGGCAAGCAACGCAACCCCTATTACTGGAGGAGTCTCCGACGCAGAAATTAAAGCATTGAATGAGAAAATTGTCAAAATGCAAGCAGAAATTGATGGTTTGAAGAAACAGCTAACTCAGGTTGTGACTTTTATTAAACAAAAAATTAAGTAGTATTTGGGCTCGTTATATTATCGCAGCCAAAAATACACCATCTATACTGGTGTCTGATAAAAAGCGGGTAAAAATAGTTAGTTCAAAAACACTTATGTTGACAAATCATCATTTTTTAGTAAAGTACAGCTTAACCTCATCCTGGTAAAGCTGTGCTTTATCTCCCCTCTTCGTTAGTTCGGGGAGGGGTTGAGAGTGAGGTTTTGATGTGTACTTAACTTAATTTGGATACATTATATTCGTTTCTTGGCTATCGTATTACTAAACAAATCTACTCAGGCAGTAAAACCCTAGTTGATTAGGGCATTAGAGAAAAAGACCAAAAATCAGTCATTCTCAAATTGATCCGAAATGAATATCCTATCTTCGCAGAAATAGTTCAGTTCCAAACTCAATATATCATCACCAAAAACCTCGATTTTTCATAGCCTAGTCAAAACCTATAGCTTAGAAAACTACCGTAACAGCTACGTCTTAGTAAATTCCAAATACAAAGCTTTCGTAAAATAGAGCCTATGACAATTTTTTGAAAAACTCAACTAACTAATATAGTGTGTAAATCTATATAAGGTTTTTCAAACTTAACCAATATTGTTCAAGATTCAAAAAATAACTGTAACGAGCTATAAATATATTTTGTTATAAAACTTTTATAAAAAACTTACATTTAGGGATATTTATGATCATCAGTGTTGACTAACTAAAAAGATTAATTTCAGGCATGATGAATATTGTTCTTACGTAGCGCTAATTTTTTAATAAAACAAGGGCAAAAATAACTAATTTCAGAGCGCTCGACTTTATAAAAAAGGATTTTAAATTTTGGTAAAAACTAAAACTAGTGGTTGATGTCCATTAGCGATCGCTTCAGCAAAAAGCTGTAGGCGATTTAATGTGAAAATGTTGCTGTTCTCAGAGTTTTTGGGAATTATAGGGTTGTCGGACGATAAATTTGCAGTCTATCAATAAAATAGAGGTGACTTAGCTGCGAGCGTAGGACAAATAGGGAATAACTAATAATGAATAAAATTAATTTAAATATATGAATGAAAAATTAGATATAAAAATGCTTTATACTCCAGAAGATAGTTTAATACTAGTAGTAGATGATACCAATACTAATTTAAAAATTGTCTTTGATATATTAACTAATGTAGGCTTTAAAGTTATAACAGAAAATAATGGCAAAAGAGCACTTAAGCAGGTTGAGTTCCAGCTTCCTGATTTAATTTTATTAGATGTTGTGATGCCAGGAATAGATGGATTTGAAACTTGTAAAAACCTGAAACAAAATTCAGCTACTTGTGATATCCCCGTAATTTTCATGACAGCCAATTCTGATACTGAGAGTAAGGTAAAAGGTCTAAATATAGGAGCAGTTGATTACATCACAAAACCCTTTCATGAAGAAGAATTATTAGCTAGAATTAAAACCCATCTTCAATTACGAAATCTTACAAAAACTTTAGAAAAACGAGTTTCAGAAAGGACATCAGCATTATCTAGGGCATTAAAAGATTTACAAGAGTCTCAACTTCAGCTTGTACAGACAGAAAAAATGTCTGCCCTTGGTCAATTAGTAGCAGGAGTTGCTCATGAAATTAATAATCCAGTTGGTTTTATTCATGGCAATCTTGGACACGCTTCAGTATATTTCCAAGACATGATTAACATTATTGACCTCTATCAGCAGCACTATCCTAATCCAGTTCCAGAAATTCAAGAAGAAATTGCAGCGAAAGATCTGAAGTATATACTTGCCGATCTACCTAATTTAATTTCCTCAATGAAAGAAGGAGTTCAGCGCATTCGCAATATTAGTACTAGCTTGAGAACCTTTTCTCGAGCAGATAGCGATCGCAAAATTTCTTGCAATATTCATGATGGCATAGATAGTACAATTATGATTCTCAAACACCGTTTAAAAGCATCCAAAAATCGACCCGATATTCAAGTAATTAAAAATTACGATATTTTGCCAGAATTAGAATGTTATATTGGACAACTAAATCAGGTATTTATGAATTTATTAGCTAATGCTATTGATGCTTTAGAGGAGTCTAATGTAGGACTTACCTATATGGATATTGAAGCAAATCCTAATCAAATTTTGATTCAAACTACTTTGACTGAAGATAAAAACTATATCTTGATTAGGATTAAAGATAATGGTGTAGGAATGTCGGTTAATGTCCAACAAAAAATCTTTGACTATTTATTCACTACCAAGCCTGTGGGTCAAGGTACAGGATTAGGGTTATCAATTGCTCGTCAAATTGTTGTCGAAAAACATGGAGGAATTTTAGAGGTAAATTCATCAATAGGGCAAGGTTCAGAGTTTATCATTAAACTTCCCATTTAATAATCATAGTAAGTTACGTTTCTTAACATAATAAATAAATGTATGTTTAAAGCAGTAGTAGGTCACAGTAACGATCCAGATTCTTTAGCAGCAGTTGAAGAAGTTCTTCAGCAATGTGCCAGTTCTCTTACAGGAGATATACCAAAAGCTGGGATTATTTTTGCTGCAATTGACTTTGATCATTTTCTCATTTTGCAGCAAATAGATCGGGCTTTTCCGGGGATTGAGTTGATTGGTGGAACAACAGATGGAGAAATTTCTTCAGTCTTAGAGTTTCAGCAAGATTCAATCACCTTAATGTTGTTTTGCTCAGACGAAGTTGAAATTTATGCAGGAGTTGGACGCAAAGTTTCAAACGATCCAATTACTGCAACCAAACAAGCTGTAGATCAAGCCAAAGCAAAAAGTACCGTACCTCCAAAGCTATGCTTAACTCATCCAGAGAGTCTTACAACTAGTGGTGTCTCTATATTGAATGGCTTAAAGCTAGCTCTTGGTCAATATGTGCCAATATTCGGTGGTTTAGCAGGTGATCAATCAAGATACCAAAGTACATATCAATTTTTTCAAACAGAAGTATTAAGTGATTCTGTACCAATTCTACTTTTTTCCGGCACAATATTGTTTTCCCATGCTGTTGCAAGTGGTTGGCATCCTATTGGTCAAACAAGCAAAGTGACTAAAGTAGATAAAAACATAGTCTATGAAATAGATAGTAAACCAGCTTTAGATTTTTATCATAATTATTTAGGTTTACTTCCTCCTTCAATGGAATATCCACTAGCAGTTTTTGATGAGAATAAAGACAATTTTTATATTAGAGCACCTATTGCTTACAATCAAGAATCTAGTAGTATAACCTTTTTTGGAGATATTCCTGAGCAAGCAATTATTCAAATTTCTGAAGCAGGTTATGAAGATATTTTGGCAGCTTCCAAAGCATCATTTATGAAGGCTTTAGATAATTATCCTGGCACAAAACCAAGTGCTATTTTATTTTTTTCATGTGTAGCTCGTCGGCAAATACTTGGTACTAGGGCACAAGAAGAGTATCTGAATACGAAACTTTGTTTAACTGACTATTTACCTGCCTGTGGATTTTATTCTTATGGAGAAATTGCTCCTCTAGATGGAATTAGCCAAACGCAATTCCATAATGAGACTTTTGTAACTTTAATTTTGGGAAATCAGTAAAAGTTAATGGAAATATTGGATTATCAACAAGAAATTAAAGAATTAAAAAAAATCAATCGAATTCTCCAAAAGAAATTAGAGCGCTCTGAATCAGACCGGATAAAACTTGAAGAAACAAATCAAAAAAAAGAATGTTTGCTTAGAAGAGTAATTGATGAATTAAAGGAATATCAAAATAAGTTAGAAGAAAGAAGCCATGAACTAGAAATAATGCTTATTAATGTTCAGATAATGCAGAATAAAATGTCTACTTTAGGAAGCATGGTAGCAGATGTAGCTCATGAAATTAATAATCCAGTTGGCTTTATTGCAGCTAATTTGACTCCGGCTAAAGAGTATATTGATAATTTATTACATCTAATTGACCTCTATCAGCAGACCTATCCCAAAACATCTCAGCAAATTCAAGAAACAATCGAAATGATTGACTTAGAATACGTGCGCGAGGATCTACCTAAACTCATTTCCTCAATGAGAGAAGGTACAGACCGTATTTCCAATATTAGCCACAGCCTACGAACTTTCTCTAGAGCAGATACAGAACAAAAAACTCTATTTAATATTCATGAAGGTATTAACAGTACTCTCTTAATTCTCAAGCACCGTTTACAAGCGAATAACATTCGTCCTGCTATTCAAGTAGTTAAATATTACGAAGAACTTCCTTTAGTAGAATGTTTTTCAGGACAATTGAATCAGGTATTTATGAATCTCTTGGCAAATGCCATTGATGCTTTAGATGAGTCTACTACCGGACTTAATTTTAATGATATCAAGCTAAATTACAATCAAATTACAATTCAGACTACCCTCACTGAAAATAAGAATCATGTCTTAATTCGGATTCAAGATAATGGAGTAGGAATATCGGTTGATGTTCAGCAAAAAATATTTGATCATTTATTTACAACAAAACCTGTGGGAAAAGGAACAGGATTAGGATTATCAATTGCTTATCAAATAATTGTCCAAAAACATAAAGGAACTTTAGAAGTAAATTCTGTCTTAGGAAAAGGTTCTGAATTTATAATCACTATACCTATTTATTAAATTAGCAAAAATATAAATTATATAATTTATTTAGAAAAATATTAAATATATTAATAATTGAGATCAGCGAAATAATTTATACTTTATACACTGTAATTAATTATGTTTTGAAAGTAACAAATTCAATTTCTACAAAATAGAAAATTTACATACTGGTTGCGAGCAAATATATTTTTGTGTAATTTGATAATAAAATATGTTTAGTATTAACAATATTCTGTTTCAAAATATTCTTTCAGCCCAAGTTCACTAATTATGGTGAAAAACTTAATGTTTTGCTGGCTAACCTTTTTAAAACTCAATCTCATTCCCCACTTGGTAAGGAGGGTTAGAAAGGATAATGGGACGTAATTTATAAGAGATTATGTAAAACCGTAACCTGTCACAATGATCAGGCTCAGAATTAGTTATAGATATTTTTTATTATAACCAAAAGCAAACATTAAATTTTCATAACACAAAGATTAAGTAGTTAATTTAAAAACATTTTAGGGAACTCTATAACTGTACTTCCAAGATGGTATATTCAAAATTTATGATCGATGCACTTAAGCACTCAATAGCTACGCTTAATCTTTCTTTAGAACGCGATATATTTTTACGTACACTCATCAGAGAATTATCTGGTACTTTGCAGGATGTAGTTGGTTTAGAAGAAGCTTCAGGATTTATTAGCGTCGTTGGTGAAAGGATGGGGAGGCAGATTAACCAAGATTATAAATCTGCCCTAGAAATCTCTAACCTTTCTCAAAAACAGGTAGCTGATGTCTTGATTGATTTAAAAAAACGAATTCAGGGCGATTTTTATGTCATTGAGCAGGATGATGAAAAAATTGTCTTTGGCAACCGTGTTTGTCCATTTGGGGACAAAGTACTTAATCGTCCTGTCATGTGCATGATGACTTCAAACGTTTTTGGAACGATCGCAGCTAATAATCTAGGATATGCGAAAGTAGAATTGCAAGAGACCATAGCACAAGGTGCTTCTGGATGCAGAGTTATTGTTTACTTAAAACTTACAGAAGAGGCAGAAGATGCAGAAGGTAGAGAATACTTTAGAGGAATAGAATCTGTGTAAATCCTTCAGCATCAAACAAAATAACTCCAGAATCAAGCTTAGTGCAGATATGTAAAGTAGGGTCGAACCCTGAAATTGGAAGCCCCATGACTCCTGAACAATTTCTTGAACTTGCCAGAGTTTTACCAGAACCTTTACTCCTGGTGAGTGGAGAAGGTCAGTTGTTAGCTGCCAATCAACCAGTAGCAGATATGTTGGGCTTACGCCGTCAGCAGCTGCGGGGAATAATGTTGTTTGAACTTGTAAGTGAGCCTGCTAACGATATTGTAAAGTACCTACAAGCTTGTTCAAGTAGCAGGGCAATGGTTATTGGCTCCTTGACTTTCCGAAAGAATGATGGACAAACGTTAATATGTCGTAGTCAAGGAGCAGTTATTCAACCTTGGTCTCCTGAATCTTCAGCTTTAATTCTCTTACGCTTGGAAAATAGAAATCTGGCTAGCAGTAATTTCGTTCTTTTAAACGAAAAACTCGATGAGTTAGCAAAGGAAGTGCAGAGACGAAAACAAGCGGAAGAAGCGCTTTTGAAAGCGAATCAAGAGCTTGAAATTCGGGTTGAAGAACGTACAACTACTTTACAAGAAACACTAAACGAACTACAACTTACGCAAACTCAACTTATCCAAGCTGAGAAAATGTCTAGTTTAGGTCAGATGGTCGCTGGTATTGCCCATGAAATTAATAATCCCGTAAGTTTTATTTATGGGAACCTTCACCACGCCCATGAATACACTCAAGATTTACTAACATTGGTGCAAATTTATCAACCACTTTGTCCAAATATTCCTCCAGAAATCCAAGAAAAAGTAGAAGAAATAGACTTAGATTTTATAATTCAGGATATAAGTAAACTTTTCCAGTCAATGAAAGTAGGAACAGAGCGCATTCAGGAAATCGTTAAATCACTACGTAACTTTTCTAGGCTTGATGAAGCAGAATTTAAGCAAGTTAATATTCATGAAGGAATTGAGAGTAGTTTAATGATTTTAGAGCATCGTCTGCAAGCTAGTCATGAGTATCCAGAAATCAAAGTCATCAAAAAATATAGTCAACTACCGAATGTAACTTGCTATCCTGGTCAACTAAATCAAGTGTTTATAAATATTATTGCGAATGCGGTCGATGCACTGGAAGCTTCGGCGCTCAACGGTCAGTGGTCAGCAGTAAATCCACAAATAACTGACAATCAAAAACTGATAAATAATAATCCCCAAATTCAAATTAAAACCGAGCTAATCGATGAAAAATGGATAGCAGTTAGTATTGCTGATAATGGTTTAGGGATAAATGAACAAGTTCTCTCAAAGCTATTCGATCCGTTTTTCACCACTAAAGCAGTTGGCAAAGGCACTGGATTAGGGCTATATATAAGTTATCAGATTATAGTTGAAAAACATGAGGGAGAACTTAACTGTTTTTCTGTTCCAGGAAAAGGTGCAGAATTTGTAATTAAAATACCTATTCAATCAACTTTATAAAATTTAAATGAAAAGATATAACAACGCCTGTCTGCTAATTAGCAAACAGGCGTGTCTTTGAGTACAAAGTATAGTTAAGACTCAGTTATATTTTGGCAGTAGAATCAACTGAGGGTTGAGACTGACTAACCGAATCTGATTTTGGTAAAAGCAGTTGATTTTCTGCTTTTAGATTACTGTTGATTGTTGCTTGCAAAAACGGGGTATGGGATATGGAATTGTTAGCCAATGTAAACAGTGGATTCGATAAAATCCCTGCTATAGAAGTGGCAATTAATGTTACTATCAACCCGACTTGTAAAGGTCTTAGCCCAGGCAAATCCCAACGCACTTGTGGATAATTCTTCACCACATCGGACATTTCATGGGGTTCTTTGACTACCATCATCTTAACTACACGAATGTAGTAATAAATGGAGACTACGCTGGTAACTAAGCCCAACAAAACTAACCAATAAAGTCCTGCTTGCCAACCAGCCCAGAATAAGTAAATCTTGCCGAAAAACCCAGCCAATGGTGGAATACCACCCAAGGAAAGCAAGGAGATACTCAATGCCAGTGTTAGAAGTGGGTCTTTTTGATACAAACCAGAGTATTCGGTAATCTGGTCGGTTCCTGTCCGCAGTGAGAATAGGATAATGCAGGTAAAACCGCACAGGTTCATGAATAGATAAACCAGTAGGTAAAATATCATACTGGCGTATCCTGCCTGTGTGCCAGCAATCAAGCCAATCATCACAAACCCAGCTTGGGCAATGGATGAATAAGCTAGCATCCGTTTCATGCTGGTTTGAGCTAGGGCGACTACGTTACCCAAAATCATGCTGAGAACGGCTAGAGCAGTGAAGACAAATCTCCACTCGTCAGCAACAAGAGGGAAGGCTGTTGTTAGCAAGCGGATAGCTAAAGCAAACCCAGCTGCTTTGGAACCAACAGATAAAAAGGCGATTACTGGGGTGGGAGCGCCTTCATAAACGTCTGGTGTCCACTGGTGAAAAGGTGCAGCGGAGATTTTGAAGCCAATACCTGCGATCGCAAAAACTAGGGCAATCACTAAACCTAAAGATTGTCCGACTTTCGCTGTGGCAATGCCATTAGCGATCGCACTTAGTTCGGTTTGTCCTCCAGATAGTCCATACAGCAGTGATACACCGTACAAAAATATTGCTGTACTGGAAGCTCCAATTAACAAATATTTCAGCGCTGCTTCGTTGGAGCGAGGGTCACGCTTGGTATAACCTGTCAATAAATAAGAGGAGATACTCAGGGTTTCTAGGGAGATGAAAATCATCACCAACTCACTAGCCCCGGATAAAAACATCCCTCCTAATGTAGCACTCAGCAATATAGCGATGAATTCGGCTAAGGCGGTGCCGCTCTGCTCAACGTAGCGAATTGACATCAGTATAGTCACAATCGCAGACAAGGCAATAATCCCGCGAAAGACAATACTCAGGTCGTCACCGATAAAGCCACCGGTAAAACCGATGGGATTAGGAGAGTCCCATTGAAAATATAGGGCGATAATCGAAGCAAATAAACCTGCGATCGCTAGATATCCAATCCAGCGTGCGGATGTACGCCCCAAAATCAAATCAACAATCAAAACCCCCAAGAGGGTCAGAATAACAATCCCCTCTGGCAAAATCGTTCCAGCGTTTAGCTGGGATGCAATATTAGCAAAATCCATGAGATGTATAGGTTTTGGCGATTAGACATTAAGGCTAACTCTACGTTCACTCTAGCAAGTTTTCTAATCCCCAGACTAGCTCTTTTAACAAGAGCTTAACAGCTTGGGTGCAGATGGCGAACGTACCAACCTTAGTACTTTACCAGCAGCTTTCTCAGTATCTAGGGATTCACTTAACAACTTTTCTACTTCGTTTTTTAGGCGTGACTTTTAGCGAATCTCATAAATAATTATGGTGCAACCAGTGCGATAGTTACGTACAAAAAGCTAATAAAATTAATAAAGGCACAGCAATGCTGTGCCCCAACAATATTTATAACTTCTAACTTTATTAAAAATCTACTGATGGCAGCTTGCCTTGTAGCGACTGAAATTTAGACTGAACACAGTTGGCA
Organism: Nostoc sp.; assembly: GCF_036917575.1. Lineage (GTDB taxonomy): Bacteria > Cyanobacteriota > Cyanobacteriia > Cyanobacteriales > Nostocaceae > Nostoc. The sequence continues at coordinate 81,823 of NZ_JBALDC010000050.1, forward strand.
CAATTGCAACCAATTTGATCAATTATCGGATTAGATGTTGCAATCAAGTTTGGTGTTGCCAAATCGGAAATTTGTTGTGTAGATACTACCGTCATAATTTGGGTAGCGTAAGCAGATTTTAGACTTGATGCGTTTGCTGGATTGACTATCAGCATCATAGATACCAGAAATGCAGGACAGGCAAGTAAAATTAGTTTGATAATGTTCATAATTTACACAAATATACCTTTGCTGATATAGCATAGCCAATAAATTGCCGAGGTTCAACTTTAATTAGTGAGTATTGCTTAACTACGCGCGAATCCCTGACCTCGCAAAACCTTTGACCATACAACTAATTCGCCCTGTTCGCCCCCTGCGGCTAATAACTTACCTTGAGGATGCCAAGCTAGACTAGAAAATCCTCCTGAGACACCTGTAATAATTTGGGATACTTCTTTAGCTTGGTTCCACAAACATAACCAGCCGTCAGCAGCAGCAGAAGCGAGTAAGAAGCTTTTAGGTGCAAAGGCGATCGCATTGATTACACCCACATGATTAGTTAAGACTCGTGCTTCCCAACCTAAGGAATCATCCTCTAGCTTTTCCCAGACTACAATCCCTTCAACGCTAGAAGATGCCAGTATTGGCGCACCTACTTTAGTCATAGCTTCTGACCATGCTAATTGGCGAATTTTACCAGGGAAGCCACGCATTACCCAAGGATCGGGGTTGTTCCATTCCAAAACGGTGACACTACGATCCATATTGCCAGAAGCCAGAAATTTGCCATCGGGCGACCAAGCCATCGCTAAACTGACAGTAGTCATATCTAAGCTGTATGGTTCTTCATCCCAGCTTTGACTATGCCAAATCTTCACTCCCTTGTAACCACTAATGGCTAAGTATTGTCCGTCAATGCGCCAATCTATACCCAGTACTGAAGAGTTGTCGAAATTCAGCGTCACGACAATTTCACGAGTATCTGCATTCCAGACTTGGACGTAACGCCCCAAACTAAAAGCCAGTTGGTTACTGGTGTAATTCCAAGCTAACTTGTCAACCCATGCAGGGGCATTTTCCAACGTGGCGATTAATTCAGTGTTGCACCAAATTTTCACTTGTCCATCTTGTCCGCCAACAGCTAAAAATTTTCCATCTGGCGAAAAGGCCAGACAGTCTACTGATTTACCATTACCAGTTTGTAAGGTTGTGAGTTCGCCATCATTCCACAAAACTACTTCACCGGCGGCGGAAGTTGCTGCTAAAGTTTTACCTTGTGGCGACCAAGCGATCGCAGTTACATAATCTGAAAGTGTCCCCGAATAGTTTTGTTCAAATTCCTTAGATTTGGTTGTGGAGTTCATAGTTATTAGGTACTGGGGATTAGGGACTGGGGACTGGGAACTGGGTATTAGAAGGTGAATTTTTCCCTATCCCCACTTTTTAAACTAGACAAGCGAGAAAATCTTGCTTGAGTTGGGCTGCATCAAGATTGCGGCCGATGAAGACTAGTTCGTTTTTGGGAGTTTCGCTTGGTTTCCAGGGGCGATCGGGTTTGCCATCGAATATCATGTGTACTCCTTGGAATACAAATCGATTATCTTCTCCAGCAATATTTAAAATGCCCTTCATCCGAAAGATATCTGGGCCTTGGGTACGCAGTAACTCGGAAAGCCAAGTGTTTAATTTTTCTCCATCGACTGCACCTGCTTCTACTAAAGCCACAGAAAAGACAGTTTCATCGTGTACGTGGGCATCTTCGCCTAAGAAATCTGGATCGATTTCTAATGCGCGGTCTAAATCAAAGGCTTTCACACCTAATAAAGCATCCATTCCTAGTTCAGAATTTTGGGTACGGTAGATTTTTGCGATCGCATTCATCGCCCGAATCCGTTTTTCTAATTCATCTAATTCTTCTGGCGCTACCAAATCTGTTTTATTAAGTAAAATTACATCAGCAAAGGCAATCTGTTCTTGGGCTTCGTCTGCATCCCAGTGCTGTGAGATATGTTTGGCATCTACGACTGTCACCACTGCATCTAGAGACAGTTGGCTTTGCAAATCTTCATCAACAAAAAATGTCTGAATCACTGGTGCAGGATCGGCTAATCCAGTTGTTTCAATTACTAAATGGTCAAATTTATCGCGGCGCTTCATCAAATTGCCAATGATGCGAATCAAATCACCGCGCACTGTACAACAGATACAGCCATTATTCATTTCAAATATTTCTTCATCTGTATCAATAATCAATTGATTATCAATACCCACTTCCCCAAATTCATTGACAATCACAGCAACTTTTTTGCCGTGTTCGTAGGTGAGGATGTGATTGAGTAGAGTCGTTTTACCTGCTCCCAAATAGCCTGTAAGAACAGTAACGGGAACTGAATTGTTGATTACGTCAGCTACCATACTCTAAATTCCCCTTATCTCACCTTATGGATAATCATTATCGCCTATGATAAATCTTTTTATATTTTTGTGCGAACTTGCTGTTATTTTGGGTTTCAGCAAAATCATCACATAATTTAATTAAGAGACATTTCATTTTTATGCATCTGTAATAAGTAATAAATATTCACAAGTTGGCGTAACTGTTAGGAATATTGCATCCTACCGGACTTATTATGCCGTTAATACAATTGGGTTAAGGTTGGCACTCTTTGTCAAAGTCATTTTTTTAACGAGCCGCAGAGAGCACAGAGAGAAAAAATGCGAGAACTGCATTTGGTTCTCTCTCTGTGTCCTCTGCGGTTTAAAAGAATGACTTTGACTAATATTTTTACCCATCTTGAAAGGGCTAGTTCTATAATCTTAGTCTCGCACCAAGGTGCAATGTGAAGATTTAATTTTTTGAAGATAACAAAAAATCTTGAACTGCTTCTAAAACAACTGCTGGGTATTCTTCATGTAGTCCCAGAGAACCAGGAATGACAACGCTTTTCACTCCTGGTAAGGCTACCAAAGCGTTCATTTCTTCTCGTGATTTGGGGGGGCTAGATTCTCCAATTACTACCATGATCGGTACAGTTAAAGACTGCACAAGTTCTAAAAAATCAGATTGTTCGTGTACAGCATCAAGATTACCAGTTACAAAGGCAGCAGATGCAAATCGCGCTCCTGGTTGTTGAGTCGTGTGCCACTTCTTCTCAATGAAACTGGGTGTAATTTTAGCCGCGTCAGTAAAGACATGACGGCGGTACATAAAACTTAAGAAAGATTGAGTAGTGTTGAGTTTGTAGAGAGCTTGACCAACTATAGGCGATCGCACCAATTCTCTCACAATCCCAGCTATTTGTTGACTTGCCCCCATTGTCGGCAAAGGGCCGCGCCAAGTAGGAGCTAACAACACAATTCGTGAGAAAGCAGTCTGCTGTTTGACAGCTAATTGTAAAACGTAACTAGCAGCATGACCAGCCGCTACCACAGTAATAGGAGTATTAAAAACAGCTTTGACAAAATCTTCCAGAAATTGCTGATATATTTCTGGTCGATAATTCAAACTAGGGCGAGAAGATTCACCAAATCCGGGCCAGTCTACGGCTACAACTTGAAAATGGGGAGCTAGTAACCTGGCAAGTTCGCCTACTTCCAAACGCGTCGAAACACTGCTGAAAGATGGTAACAGCAATAGCGGTGAACCTTTACCAAGGGTTTCATAAACAACGCGCAATTGCTGGTTTTCCCAATTCCAGAGATATTCTTGAATTACTCCACCAAAGCCAATAGCAGCAGAGGTAGATAATAAATTTGTTGACATTAGACTAAATTTTGGTAGTTGTACCTATTTGTCATTTGTCTTTTGCTAATGACTAATGACCAATTTTAGATTCCAATGCTTTTTTTTGCATGGTTTTAAAAATGTTGTAAAATCCATTAGCACGGGAAGGTGTCAGGCTAACATTTAAACCTGTTTCTTGAATAAAATCTGGAGTAAGTTGGACAATTTCAGTTGGCGTTAGTCCATCTAATCCCTCTACCAGAAGCCCTACTAATCCTTTGGTTAATTGGGAATCAGAATCGCCCTGAAATACAACTTTACCGTCATCCAAGGCTGCTGTAATATAAACTTGAGATACGCAACCAGGAACTTTATTTTCGGGTAATTTATCAGCTTCTGGGAACTCATTGAGCTTCTGAGCATACCAGATTAGCTGTTCGTAGCGTCGCTTCGGTTCGGAAGCGCGTTGAAAGCGCTGGACAATTTTAGCGAGCGCAGGTGGCAAAGAATCTAGAGTTGAGGACATAACAGAAGCTGCAAACGATCGGTATCACCTTGAGTGTAGATTACCTTTAGAGCAATCGCGCCTGCGGTTCTCTTGGCATTACTAACTATAATTTATCAAATCCAGTTAATTAGTGCGATCGCATTGATAAAAATCGAGTTTTTTGATGTGTCTAATCACAAAAACTTAATTTCACGTTTTTTATAAGCAAGTTTTAACAATAAGTCTACATAAACTATAGTTGCATCAATATGCACTTTTATTACGTAAGTATGATAAATTCGTGAAACTTATGTATTGTTTAATTTGATTGAAATACCGATAGATTTTGTGGAGCTTAATCGGTTTGCACTCTCCTAGCTACTAATTCTCAGGTACGCTTTAGTGTGACTAGTGTGGATGCAATGCTGAAGGCGGGTTGCGCCTACGTACTTACAAAATTAGCTGCAAGTTCATTAAACTAAGCAGCTAGATAATTATCAACAATTAAAAATTAAAAATCAAAAAAATTCTGATTTTTAATTTTTAATTCCTCTCCCTTAAGGATTAATTTGTAGTTTGTGCAGCTAGCATCTGCTTCAACTTTTCTAATTCCGAAGCCCAACGAGGATCTGGACGAATAGCGTCTGAATCGGTAGTTGCGGTATTGTTTTCACGAGAACCGCCGCCACCGCCGCCACGACGAGGCTTCTTAGAGCTTTTCTCGCGGCGGCTACCTTCTCTGTTGGGGCTAGGAGTTGGGGTACTATTACTAGCAAGAGTAACTGGTTTAGGAGCTTGCTCGTCGCCCTCTTCACCCTTTGTCCGAGGTAATGCCTTCTCTAGCTTAATGGGAGTATCTTTGAACATCTGACCATTATACTTTTCAATAATTTCGTCAGCTTGTTCGTCATTGTTGACTGTAAGAAAACCGAAACCACGGCATTTGCCAGTTTTACGGTCTTTAATTAATTTAGTAGTTACAGCTTCACCTTCAGCTGCAAAAACGGCTTGTAGATCTTGACGATCTATTTCATCTTTAGGCAAATTACCTATATATAGGCGAACGGACATGAACTATACCTCCAGAGTTGAATGAACATGGCAAGGCAAGAAAACAATCACTTAGCTTTAACTTTTAAATAGATGCTATTGACCAAGACTGCCATAAACCAATTTTTTTGCTCGAAACTGTCAACCTATACAACAATACAGTTTTTCGTCGGGATCAAGCTTATTTAATCCAAAGGCTCACACTATGGTGAGCTAATAACACCTTAATTCTAAGAATTGTAAATTTAATAGTCTATTGCCTGCTAAAGTACACGCTTTTTCTTATGCCTTTTTTCGCAGAATCAAATACCATTCCTTACATTACCATGGTATTTTCTACGTAGCTAGTTTAGCGCATACATTTCCGACATTAGTATTGTTGCATCGTAACATAAAACACATTTTTTTATTCAAGTGAGCATATTTTGAAACAAAAACCAGCCACTGGCTGGTTAATTTACTGCTGTGTTGGGAGGGTAAAAAGGTATAGAGCGGGGAAAAAGCACCTAAATTCATAACTAAGCGGTGATGCTGAGTTATGTCAGTTACTCTTGTTTGTGTAAATAAATGTAACATTTTTTGAGTAAATCTGCAATTTTTCTTTACATTCGGATTTGTCTTTTGTCTTTTGTCTTTTGTCCTTTGCTAATGACTAACCAGTGAGAAAGATGTATGCGCCCCAAGCCTGTGCTGCAACAGCCAAAAAAATAGACCAAATGGGATGAGGGCTATGAATGGTTTTACCACTTTGAGTTTCTAGGGTTTGGATATCGATCCAAGGTGTTGCTCCTCGCCGGAACCAACCTGTGACGATAATTTGCCTCCCGATTAGCTCCTGGTGATTGACTGACTGTCCTAGCCAAGAAATATGGTGTAATTTCACCAAACCGACGCTGGATTGAAGAATTAAATCTTGCGCTAGGGAGTTGCTAGTGCCTTGACGACCTAATAATTTACCCACAAGACGCACACTAACGCTATCAATAGGTAAGGCAGAAGGGTCGGCTAACAGGTTGGGTAAGCTGTCGTCAGTTTGTATGGTGGCAGGTTTGATATCGGGGAAGAAAGAATTAATCCGCATTACAGTACCAATGCTAAAGCCAATCAGAAGGCAGCCTGTAATGAAAGACCAATCTTCATATATCCACTTTAGATTTAAAAACTTGAGTGTGAATGCTAGTTGCCAGGTTAGCCAGACGAAAGCTGCAAACAGAACTCCTAGAGGAATTCCCAACCAGGGAGCGACTTGTAATAGAAAAGATTGACGCTTAACTTTCGATGGAACGCTTGCAAAATGTAGTTCGGTGTCTAGATGCCAGTGACGAGCTATTTGGCAGAGGCGTTCGAGGCGATCGCCCATTAAAGGATGGCTATTATTAATCGTAAACCATCGGCGATAGGGATTGGCAGTATCCCACTTCAAAAAGGATTCAAAAGAGAGATTACTGGCAATAGTACCTAAAGATAAACTTTGTTGGTAACTAACTGGTGTTAAAAGATTTAAGCTTTCCAGTTGCCAACTAGTGTGTTCTTGTTTTTGGATATCAGATGCAATGCCAATGGCGATTTTGAGTAAAGCGCGAATCAGGGCATTGGGATTACCAGTGATTTCAGCAGCAATGCGATCGCTATAATAAAGCCGCAACCGCGACAACCACAATGTAGTTCCAGTCAGCAAACACCAAATTCCATAAATTAGACTCGCCAGAATTGTCACTGGCCAGCGCCAAATTTTCGCTGATATTTTGTCTCCCAACTTTGACACCTGTTGATATAGCTGATGAATTGGTAGTGTCACCAGCAGCAACAAAGACATTACAGCAAAATCCCAGTGAGCAATATGCCCTAGCTGCGTGGCATAAATAATGGCGATTTCATCATCTGCCAGCTGCTCTAATAGCCCTTGACTGACAACAATCCTGGCATTACGTGGTAAACTACCATAAGTCAGAAGAATTGGTGCAGCCGTTGGTAAAATCCGCAGTTTGGGTAACGGCCAATGCCGTTGTTGGCAACAACGTTGTAGCACCCGAACAGCTTCGCGGCTATGGGTATTTAATACATCTTTCGGAAATTCTCGCTGACCATACAAGTTTGCCAGTAGCAGATCCAGCAGCCAAGGTGAGACTGCGATTAAAATCACCAATACTATTAGCAACAGTCGAGTAGGGTCGTAGTATAAAAGCTGTATCGGCTCCAGATAAGGTAGTTTGACTAAAGTCTGGTTGATCAATCCTAGTGCTAACTTGAGGATTTCTCGGATCGTCCAAAACAAGGCGATGAATGTTCCGGCTGACAGTAGCCGCAAAGGAATTAATTTTGGTTTACGTAGTGGTTGCCATGCTCTGGCACGTTGTGCTTGTCGCCAATAAATAACGCCGAATAATTTGGCTTGGGTGCGGGTAACAGAACCCATGAAGCCGCTCAGGGGCGTAGGTGGTGGTAGTGGTGCTAATGTAGCTTTGAGTTTAGCTAGTGGCACCATCGCCGGGATGTCGTCGCTTTTGGTTTCTATTACTCGATCATTGTTCGGCTTTTCCTCTAATGTAGGAGTTTCCGGGGAAGTAACAGGAGTTGAATCTGGAGTTGAATTTTCAAAGGCAACAAATCCAGTTTCGATTTTTTTGGATTCTTGCTCAGGTTTTTTACGTTTTGTTAGGTGTTCGAGAGCGCGTGTTGCCCACTCTTGAACTTGCGGATTGTTACTCTTAATGAGATTCTGAGAAATAGCGATCGCTTTGGGAACTTCGCCAGTGCGAGCATAAGCCATCACTAAACCAACTTGGGCTTGTAAACTAGCAGTAGCATTGCTTTGAATACTAGCAATAGGTTCTAGTTGAGCGATCGCTGTTTGGTAATTTCCTTGCTTGAGGGCAACTAAACCAGCCTCCAAAGACGGTTTGGCATGTGAAGGCATACAAATTCTGGCACTCCAATCTCTTCTAAATGATCCACGTTTGTGCAAAAGCGCGAACCCCGGATGCCGTGGAAATCAACGGCGCTCAAGTTTTGCTTGTCAAGTGAAGCATAAAGATTGAATAAATGCGTCAGCCCTCAAAATTCAGTTTGGTCTTCTGTAAGAATAGTTCTGAATTCTGGATTCTGAATTCTGTATTCTTCTTTATTTTTCCACTGGTTGACTAGAAAATACTGGGGCAATCGCGCTTAATTTTAACTCTGGATGGTCGCCTAATAACTGTTGACAATTCCATTCATTACGGAATAGCAACACTGGTCGTCCCATGCTGTCTTTAACTGTAGTGGTATTGAATATCCGTCCCACTTTTTCTAATGCTTCCCAACCACCCTCAACCCAACGGGCGACACTGTAGGGCAATAAATCTAGTATGGTTTCTACACCATACTCATTTTGTAAGCGAAACTGTACCACCTCGAATTGCAACTGACCCACCGCTGCCAAAATTGGATCGCGCTTGGCTTCATCAGTTGAATACATAATTTGCACAGCGCCTTCTTCTCGCAATTCCGCAACGCCTTTTTGGAATTGTTTAGACTTCGAGGGGTTGGGATTTCTCAGAGTCGCAAACAGTTCCGGCGAAAAATACGGAATCCCCTCATATTCGAGCTTTTGTCCCGTGTAAATTGTATCTCCGATCGCAAAAACACCGGGATTGTTCAAACCGATCACATCGCCAGGATAAGCCACATCAATCGATTCTCGCTCTTGAGCAAAAAGTTTTTGCGGGCGAGATAGACGGATAAGTTTACCAATGCGGGCGTGATTCACCATCATATCTTTTTCAAACTTACCAGTGCAAACCCGGATAAATGCGACGCGATCGCGGTGTTTCGGATCCATATTCGCTTGCAGTTTGAAAACAAACCCCGAAAATTCTGGGTATGTAGGAGCAACTTCGCCGACACTGCTGTAATGAGAACCGGGTTTGAGGGCATAATCGAGGAAATACTTGAGGAATAACTCGACCCCGAAGTTAGTCATGGCACTACCAAAGAACACAGGGGTCATTTTGCCTTCGTGTATCAACTGTAAATCTAGCTCTGGGCCAACTCCTTCTAACAGTTCTAAATCGTTTTTCAGTTGGTAGTACAGGTTTTGTTCTAGCTGTTCTTCTATTCTCGAATCGCCTAACTCCACGATTGTATCGCGGGCTTCTCGGCTACCGTGGGCACTGCGTTCAAACAAGTGTATTTGTTGCTTGTGTCGGTCAAAAACACCTTTAAAGCGATCGCCCATCCCAATTGGCCAGTTTACCGCATAGGTTTGCAATCCCAATTCTTGCTCAATTTCATCCAACAGTTCCAGAGGTTCCCTACCTGGGCGATCGAGCTTATTAATAAATGTAAAAATTGGGATACCCCGCAACTTACACACTTCAAACAATTTACGCGTTTGCGGTTCCAAACCTTTTGCCGCATCAATCAACATCACGGCATTATCGGCGGCAGCAAGGGTACGATAAGTATCTTCACTGAAATCTTGGTGTCCGGGAGTGTCTAATAAATTGATTTGAAAATTTTGGTATTCAAATTGCAACACTGTAGAGGTAATAGAAATACCCCGTTGTTGCTCCATCGCCATCCAGTCAGAAGTCGCCTTACGCTGTGCCCGTCGCGCTTTCACGGCCCCAGCTTCGTGAATTGCACCCCCGTACAGAAGTAGCTTTTCAGTTAGTGTGGTTTTACCAGCATCGGGGTGAGATATAATCGCAAAGTTGCGGCGAAGTTCAACTGCTTGAATAAGTTCAGACTGAAGTTCAGTAGACATAAATGTATTTGTTTGTCAGCTAGCTTAATTTTTTTTGACTCTGGCAAGTCTTTTAATCTTAAGACAACGATGCTCATGATAGGGTCGTAGTATAACCAACAATCTAACTAAATAGGAGAAAGCAATGTACGATACAGACAAGCGAAAGCTTCTATCTGCCTTGTCTCATGGAGCGATTTTTTTCAGCACAACATTGATATCTGTAGGCATACCTATCGCCATACTGTTCGTCTCTAACGATCCTGTTGTCAAAGAAAACGCCAAAGAATCTATCAATTTCCACTTTAATGTCTGGTTTTATGGTGCAATTCTAGGAGCGCTGTTTTTCATATTCGGTTGGTTAGTATTACCTCTATTATTGCTGGGCCCACTAGCCGGTCTGGGATATTTCTTACACTGGGGACTAACAATTTGGGCACTGATCGGAGTTTTCAACAATCCTGATACACCCTTCCGTTATCCCTATATTTTTCGAGTTTTTTAACACAAATTATCAATGGGCATTGTAAATTATTTGTTATCTAATTACAACATTTCATTGATTTGTAGCGAATTCTTTGCGTGCCTCTGCGTTTACCTCTGCGCCCCTTTGCGTTTAAATTTCAACCCTCAATTCGCCACTATTTTGCTAACAGACAGTCTTACATTTTGAATTTTGAATTGCTTATTATGTTTTTTTCCCAGCCCGTCAGATAGGTGCAACCAAGCTGTAAAATACAAAATTGCCCCACAACTTAATTAAGAGTAGGGCAAATGACAGTTAAGTACTGTTTGTAGTCTCTCTGACGGCAGGAAAATTTTAGCCTGTTTTTGTGACGCTTTATTTTGTGTCCATTCGCGTTGTTTTTCTTCATAAAATTTTATGTTTCCTATACATCGCCCGCGTCGTCTGCGTACTCATCCTCAACTGCGCCGGATGGTTCGTGAAACTGTTTTAACAACAAGCGATTTAATTTACCCACTATTTGCTGTACCAGGTGAAGGAATCGCTAATGAAGTTAAATCCATGCCCGGAGTCTACCAACTTTCGGTAGATAAAATTGTCGAAGAGGCAAAAGAAGTTTACGACTTAGGAATTCCTTCTATTATTTTATTTGGGATTCCGGCTGATAAAGATGTGGATGCCACTGGCGCTTGGCATGATTGCGGTATCGTCCAAAAAGCAGCAACGGCGGTAAAAGCAGCAGTGCCAGATTTGATTGTAATTGCTGATACTTGTTTATGTGAGTATACTAGCCACGGTCATTGTGGTTATCTGCAAGTTGGTGATTTAACAGGGCGAGTTTTAAATGACCCAACTTTGGAATTGTTAAAGAAAACAGCAGTTTCTCAAGCGAAAGCTGGTGCCGATATCATCGCGCCATCAGGAATGATGGATGGGTTTGTGCAGGCAATTCGTCAGGGTTTGGATGAAGCCGGATTTCAAGATACGCCGATTTTGTCTTATGCTGCTAAGTATGCTTCGGGCTATTATGGCCCATTTCGGGATGCAGCAGACTCGACACCACAATTTGGGGACAGAAGGACTTACCAAATGGATCCAGGAAACGCCCGCGAAGCAATTAAAGAGATTGACTTAGATATTGCCGAAGGTGCTGATATGCTCATGGTTAAACCAGCCTTGGCATATATGGATATTATTTGGCGCGTGAAGGAAGCGAGTAACTTACCAGTTGCGGCTTACAATGTTTCTGGTGAGTATGCGATGGTGAAAGCTGCGGCTCTCAATGGTTGGATTGATGAAGAACGGGTGGTTATGGAAACTTTAACTGGGTTTAAACGGGCTGGTGCAGATTTGATTTTGACTTATCATGCCAAAGATGCGGCGCGATGGTTAAAGTAAGATGTGCAATTGAATGGTAAGAATTGAGAAAAGCTCACGCAGAGACGCAAAGACACAGAGTTGTGTTTTGGTGTTTGAGCGTGAGATTCTTTATTTATAGTTAGTACAATGCCTGTGGTGGGCTACGCCTACGCAAATTCAATTAATAAAGCTAAAAAGGCTTTTTCGGTTTAAGTAACTTCAAATAAAACACCAGGTAATCCCAATTGAAGAATGATAGATTGCAAAGTACCAATGCGTATTTACTGGCTTGATCAACTTCTAATTATGAATTTGAGAAATAACAATTTAAAAACGTTTAAAAGTTGTTTCTAGTTCTAATAATAAAAATTTAGAAGCAAATATATTAATTTGTTGATTTCTTGCTAAACGCAAAATTTTACCAGGAACACCTCCCCATAACAAGGCTGAAATCCAAACATTTACATCAAGGATAACTCTCATGGATTAGACCATAACTCCTGTCTGACATCCTTAACAATTTCACTAATTTCTTCTAGCGTGGGTTGATTATGATCCGGTTATAAATTTTCTAATCCTTGCAGAAATTCATCTAAATCTACATTCAGTTTACTAATTTTTTTCAACACAATTTTATCTTCTGTAACCGAGACTTCATACTCAGTAGACGGCTGAAGCTGTGCCAACACTTCTGGGGGAATTTCTAGCTTTCCATCAGCCGTTACTTTGGCAATAATAGCTGTCTTCCTAATTTTCATATTTGAGTCTGATTCAATTTTATCCTTTGTTCTAAAGTAGATATATTTAAATTATTACTACAACAAATTTTTTACTCTGGTGTGACTGAAGTTAAGTTAGTATATTTCAATCGCAAATATTTAAGTATATTTTATACATGTTTGTACGTGTTATTACAGAGTTAAATCAGCTGGATTTGGCAGAGTGGAGGCGATCGCTGATAAAACCTCTAAAATCAAAATTAAATAGCTTTGATATAGTTATGGCAATCACTCGCTCTCTACTAGGGGCAGTTTATTTAAAAAACCTAAACTCTAACTAGTGCGATCGCTCACCTTATTTGGGACAGCAGCACGATAAAATTCTAAAACCATAATCGTACTAAAAGGTCTAAATGGCAGAAACACTATTCTTCAACGCCTTACGGGAAGCCATTGATGAAGAAATGGCGCGTGACTCCAGCGTATTCGTTCTCGGTGAAGATGTCGGGCATTACGGCGGTTCTTATAAAGTTACCAAAGACCTGTACCAAAAATATGGCGAACTCCGCGTTCTAGACACCCCTATCGCTGAAAATAGCTTTACTGGGATGGCTGTAGGAGCCGCAATGACAGGGTTGCGTCCGATCATCGAAGGCATGAACATGGGCTTTTTACTGCTCGCCTTCAACCAAATATCCAACAACGCTGGGATGCTGCGCTATACTTCTGGCGGGAATTTTAAAATTCCGATGGTAATTCGCGGTCCTGGAGGTGTAGGACGGCAGCTAGGCGCAGAACATTCCCAGCGCCTAGAAACCTACTTCCAAGCTGTGCCGGGATTGAAGATTGTTGCCTGCTCCACACCAAGAAACGCTAAAGGACTGCTGAAATCCGCTATTCGCGATGATAATCCAGTGTTGTTCTTTGAACACGTTCTGCTTTACAACTTGAAAGAAGATTTACCAGAAGAAGAATATTTACTACCTCTTGATAAAGCAGAAATTGTGCGTCCAGGGAAAGACGTAACAATTATTACTTACTCGCGGATGCGCCATCATGTAGTGCAAGCCGTAAAAACTCTTGAAAAACAAGGATACGATCCAGAAGTTATCGATTTAATATCCCTCAAGCCATTAGATTTTGATACCATTGGTGCATCAATACGTAAAACGCATAAAGTCATTGTTGTGGAAGAATCGATGCGAACTGCGGGTATTGGAGCAGAAGTCATCGCCTCAATAAACGATCGCTTATTCGATGAATTGGATGCGCCAGTACTGCGGCTTTCTTCCCAAGATATCCCCACACCTTACAACGGCAATCTCGAACGATTAACAATTATCCAACCAGAGCAAATAGTAGAAGCTGTGGAAAAAATGGTGGCGTTGCGAGTCTAGGGACTGGGAACTGGGAACTGGGAACTGGGGACTGGGGACTGGGGACTGGGTACTAGGAGAATAACTCATGCCCAATCTCCAATCCCCGATCCCCAGTCCCCAATACTTACTCATAACTCCTCAAAAGAGCGCTATTATAGCGTTTGTCAGTTGCGAGTTATGGTATGCAAAGACAGCGATCGCTATTAATTTTGATTTTAGTCCTGATAATCGCCGCTATTACGGTGATTGCCACAATTCCGATACCTCTTGGGCTAGACTTGCGCGGAGGTTCACAGCTTACAATTCAGGTGAAACCATCAGCAGAAATTCCCAAAATCACCGAGCGAGAATTGGAAGGTGTAAAGAAAGTTGTTGAAGGCCGGATTAATGGTCTGGGTGTTTCTGAGCCAGCGATCCAAACAGTCAGCTCAGATAAAATATTGGTGCAACTACCAGGAGTCAACGATCCAGAACAAGCGGAACGGGTATTAGGGGGTACGGCGCAGTTAGAATTTCGTACCCAAAAGCCGAATACAGAAACTCAACTGCTTGCTTTTCAAGCATCAAGAGCCGAATTAAAATTCAAGCAAGAAGAGTTAAGAAAAAGTACCGACAAAGCAGCAATTGTCAAGAATCAAGAAGATTTACAGAAAAACAATCAAGCGATCGCAGAATTGTTTGAAAGCACCAATCCACCGCTCATTGGCAAATACCTCAAGGATGCCTATGGTGAACCCACTCAAGGTAACAACTGGAATGTTGCCATTCGCTTCGACGAAAAGGGTGGTGAACTATTTGCCAATTTGACGAAAAATCTCGCTGGTACTGGGCGTAGCATTGGTGTTTTTCTAGACAATGAAATTATTAGCGCTCCCACCGTGGGTATAGAATTTGCCGCCACTGGTATTACTGGTGGCTCTGCGGTGATTACAGGACGGTTTACCGCCCAACAAGCCAATGACTTAGGCGTGCAACTACGCGGTGGAGCATTACCCGTACCAGTAGAAATAGTTGAAAACCGTACCGTCGGGGCAAGTTTAGGTAAAGATAGTATTCAACGCAGTATTTACGCTGGTATTGGCGGATTGCTGTTAGTATTAATTTTTATGTTAGTTTACTACCGACTACCAGGGTTAATTGCCGACTTTTCTTTAATTATCTATGCACTATTGACCTATGCCACCTTCGCTTTGCTAGGCATTACATTAACTCTCCCCGGTATTGCTGGGTTTATCCTCAGTATCGGTATGGCAGTTGATGCTAACGTATTGATTTTTGAGCGCACCCGTGAAGAAATACGTGCTGGTAAAAGTTTATATCGTTCTGTAGAGTCAGGATTCTACCGAGCTTGGTCTAGCATTTTAGATAGTCATGTCACATCATTAATTTCTTGTGCAGCACTGTTTTTCTTAGGAGCAGGTTTAGTTAAAGGCTTTGCTTTGACATTGGCGCTAGGGTTAGGGGTGAATTTGTTTACTGCTATTACTTGTAGTCGTACACTGTTGTTTCTCACATTGGCATTTCCCAACTTGCGTAAGCCAGAGTTGTTTTGTCCCAATCTCTCAACGTCAATTAAGTCTGGTGCGGAGGTACAGTCATGAAATTTAGTGTCATCAAACGTCGGAGACTTTGGTGGACAATTTCTGCCACCCTGATGCTCGTTAGCATCGTGGCGATGGTGATTTCTTGGCAACAACTAGGCGCACCACTACGTCCCAGTTTAGATTTCGTTGGTGGTACGCGACTACAATTTGAACGCGATTGTACGCAACCAAATAGCTGTACTCAACCGATTGAAATTTCTGATGTTAGGGAAGTAGTAGACGCCGAGAAGCTAAATAATAGTAGCATCCAAGTTGTTGGTCAAAAACAACAGGGAATATCCATTCGCACAAAGACACTAAATGTCGAGCAACGCACCCGGCTGCAAACAGCTTTGAGTGAAAAAATTGGAGTCTTTAACCCGAAAGTTACTCAAATTGACACTGTTGGCCCAACACTTGGTCGTCAGCTATTTTCTCAAGGGTTATTAGCTTTAGTTGTTTCCTTTGCTGGGATAGTTATTTATTTAAGTGTGCGGTTCCAAGTGGACTATGCCGTAATCGCAATTCTTGCCTTGTTCCATGATGTTTTGATTACGCTGGGTGTTTTCTCCATCTTAGGATTAGTAGCAGGTATTGAAGTTGATAGCCTTTTCGTCGTTGCTATTTTGACTATTACTGGTTTCTCGGTAACAGATACCGTGGTCATCTACGATCGCATTCGGGAAATACTGAATCAACATCCTGGCGATCGCATTGATAAAGTTGTTAACGATGCAACCAATCAAACTTTAACGCGATCGATTAATACCACGTTAACCGTTTTGCTAACATTATTTTCCCTATTCCTATTTGGCGGTGAAACCCTGAGAAACTTCGCCCTTGCCTTAATTGTTGGATTTGCAATGGGTGCATATTCAAGTATTTTTATCGCCAGTACTCTTTTAGCTTGGTGGCGAGAGCGAAAAGGGGAATCCCAGGTGGTAAGTACTGAGTCGATTGATACTTCTCCCAGTTCTCAGGATGGATAGTTAAACTTGTGTATATTTCACAATTGGGTGAAAGCATTTTGAATTGCTCACCCACGCCTTGCAATCTTATTCGCTTATGGATCAACCGAAAGAACCATTAGATACTGTCCCAGATTTTGAGAAATCTGACCCATCATTTGCTCAACAAGTACAAAGACTACATCAGCTAACAGTATATGGTCGGTGGCTGTTTGTGGGTTGTTTATGGCTGACCATTGCGCCTGTTTCTTTGTGGGGTCTACGTGCAGAAATTGCTCTGTGGCAACAAGATTTTACCTGGGTGGCAGTGAGATTTGGATTGTTCTACCATCCACTGTCTACCTTCGGTCTGGCCTTTTGTCTAGGGATGACTGCTGCTGTTTTAGTTTGGCAAAGTCGGAATATTCTACTCGGACTACCACAGCAGGAAAAACAACGTTTAGAAAAACAAGTTTATCGGATACGTCAACAGGGAGCAACTCATCCTCTATGGAAGTGGGTTTGTCATTGAATTCTTTCTCTACACGTACATACATGAATCATCTTCAGATTAAATTTAGCGATCGCAAGTCTGAAATTGACCTTTATCAACTCCAAGAATTGTTAAACGCTTCCGCTTTCTGGGCAAAGGGACGCAGTATTGAAGATTTAGATATAGCTATTACCAACAGTGAGCCAGTAATTTCTGTTTGCCTTCGCGATCAACTCATTGGCTTTGCCAGAGCAACATCTGATGGCATCTATCGCGCCACAATTTGGGATGTTGTGATTCATCCAGACTATCAACATAGTGGCTTGGGAAGCAATTTAGTAGAAACTGTTTTGAGACATCCCCGCATGAAGTCGGTTGAGCGTATTTATCTGATGACTACTCACCACCAGGGTTTCTACGAAAAGATTGGTTTTCAACCCAATACTAACACTACGATGGTGCTACACAATCAAGCTAACCGTGTTTTCGTTTCTGCTACAGAAGTTCAGCTTCAGGAATCACCAAAACAGTTCCAAGCAATGAGTACTGAGTGCTGAGTATAAGAACTGTTGTAGTAGCAGAGTGGTCAAGAAACAAGATTTCCTCTCTACTACTCAGGACTACTCACTAAGGGGATAGATATTTGTAGTCTGGTAAGCTGCTGAGGTGGTTCCTTCACTGTGGTTGAGGGCAAGATTTCTAACTTTCCTCCCATAACTTCCAGCAGAGTCTGGTTAATTAACAGTCTCATTCCTGGAGAAAGAGCAGTCTTCTTCTGGTCAATCTGGGTCAACTGATCTTCGATTTTGAGCAAATCAATCGGCTCACTCCAGGTCATAGCATGGGTTGGGATATCTAGCCAAATATTTACAAAATTGTTTGTAGATAGAGTGCTACTGGAAATACAAATGCTGCCTTCCTCCATCTGAGTAATAGTAGTATCTATTAAACTGATTAATACTTGGCGCAGCCAGAGGTAATCTGTCAAAATATAAATTTCTGAGTCGGCAGGTAATAACTGTAAGGGATAATTGCGATTTGCCGCCAGCATATAAGTTAAGTCATGAACCTCCTCTAAAATTGAGGCTAAGGGTATAGGCTGAATATCTAATTTATTGGTGCCATGTTCAGTTCTAGCAACGTTGAGAATTTCATCCATTAGCTTCAGCAGCTTCAGTGTTCGCTCGTTAGCTTGGGCAATAAATTCTCGCTCTTCAGCTGGATTTTCACACAAATCTGACAAAATTAATTGATGTAAGCCAATCAAACCATTAAAAGGCGATCGCAATTCATGGGTAGTCCGCGCCAAAAAACCAGCTTTAAACTGGCTCATCTCCTTGGCCATCAGGTATGCTAGCTGCGTTTGCTGTAGCTGTTGCGATATTGGTGGTATATCCTGTTCAGCTAATGGCGCTACTGGGGATGAACTAGATGAAACATTAGGCCATCGCCCAAATAACTGACGGAAAACTATACCTAGTGCTATTCCTACTCCTAAATATATCCAGTTGCTCCAATTCATATCTGGCAATTATTAACTTGCTAATTAAATACAACAGCGCCAACTAAAGTTTCAGATTTCTCTGTTGTTAAAACATGAAAACAACATTATAGCTACCTATACTTGGTTATCAGTTGATAAATCTAACTCAATCGCACCTTGGCGTAAAATCTGCCAATTAATCCCTGTCCATTTCGCAACGGTGGAAGGTATACCCATCCCCAACATTTCACCCTGGTATTCTGTCGTTGCTAAAGTCAAAACCTGGGGAAACTGATTCTCAATTTCTGCGATTGTTTGCAAAGGCGGCTGACCAGAAAAATTGGCGCTAGTGGTGGCAAGAGGGCCTGTTTGAGCCAAAATAGTTTGAGCGATCGCACTGTTGGGTACTCGAATACCAATTGTTGTGGGATCGATAGGATTCATAACTTTTGGTAAGCGTTGACTTGCTGGCAAAACTAATGTCAGCCCTCCTGGCCAATATTTATCTGCTACTTCTTGCCAAACTTTATACTCGTTCTCACTACCTTTGACATACAGCCACAAATCTTCAGCACTAGCAGCCATCAAAATCAAAGGTTTGTCTTGACTACGTTGCTTCGCCGCAAAAATTAATGCTGCTTTTTCTGGTACTACTGCAAGTGCCGGAACAGTATCAGTCGGAAAGCTCACCAAAAGACCAGCGTGTGCGCCAGCTATTAGATTTGTTAGAGAAACTTGTGTCATTTTATATGGAGTTTGGCATGGGACATTTTTCCTATTTCCTATGCCCCATGCCCCATACCCTATTTCCTAACTTTTATAAGCCAGGGCAAAGCGTTCAATTCCAGCTAAATCAGCGTGAATTTGAATTTTATAATAGCTACCTTGATTTTGCAAAAGTTCTTGCACTGTATCTGCCTGTCCTGCCATCATCTCAATCAACCACACGCCACCAGATTGCAAATAACTGGGGGAGATTTCGATCAAATGGCGAATGCAATCTAAGCCATCAACGCCACCATCTAAAGCTAGATGTGGTTCGTGGTTAACTACTTCTGGTTGCAAAGTAGGTAAAGTGATGGTGGGTATGTAAGGGGGATTCGACACCATACCACTGAACTGACCTTTTAAGAATGTCAGTGGCTCCCACCAGGAACCTTGATAAAATCGAATCCGGTCTGCAAAACCCAAATTATCGGCGTTGGATCGAGCGATCGCCAGAGCTTCTAAACTGTAATCAACCGCATGAATTGTTGCTTTTGGCAAGACATCTGCTAATCCCAGTGCGATCGCTCCACTCCCAGTACCCAAATCCGCCCAATGTCCTGACATACCACTAGCAGCTGCTAAAGCTAAATCAATTAAGCACTCTGTCTCTGGTCTGGGAATTAAAACTGCACTTGACACAGCGATTTGAAAGTTACGCCAAGGTGTAACGCCGGCAATATACTGCACTGGTAAGCGGTCATTTAATCGCCTTTGCCACAGTTGGTCTAACTCTTCTAAAGGTAGTTGCAGCTGGATTTGTGGCCAGTTTTTAAAAGACTCTAAACGCAGTGACAAGCGGTCTAATCCAGCAACTTCGAGGAGTAGCCAATCTACCTCCCTTGGTGGCACATCAGTGGCGATCGCTGCTTTTAGAGCTGCATTCCGCCACTGCCAAAGTTGTAAACCAGAGACTATTAAATGTTTCTCCCCCATACCTCAACCTTGGAGCGCATATCCGTTATCTTTTCGGGGCGGGGGCGGCGGCAGCTGGCTTGGCTGCTGGTGATTGATTTGGCGCAAGGGAGCGAATAAAGTTAATCGACTCCCGTGATGGATACAGAATAATTTTATTGATACTAGGATCGGTGCTGCTATTGAGAGCCTCCATAACACCGTACAAATCCACCACTTGAATTTCAGTGTTATTTGCTTCCTTTGGCACGGCTTTTTTGAATTCGTCTAACAAAGCCACTGCTTGTTCTTTCTCAAAAAAGAAAGGGATGTATCGCTCATTACCTTTAGCAAGGGGAATAGTCAGATAGCTATTATCTTTCTTAAATTTGGGTACAAACAAAGGAATACCATTGAATTGCTCTACCTTTTTACCATTTTGATTCAGCATACTTGTTGCCGAGGCTACTTGCTGTTGCGTCGGCACTAAAGTATAAATCACAGAATCTGATTTCTTTTTGCTTTCTTGGACTATTTTGTAGTAGTCTGCCAAGGACAAAGGTCTAACCTGTAGAGTGCCTGCTAACTGAGGGTTTTCTTTTTTGAGTCGGCTGTCAAGGAATTTTTGAGCATCTTGCTTGCTAATAAAAAATCCTACTTGTGAGATCGGCTTAGATGCGTTGTTTCTTGATAGAACTACGAATTCGCCTTTAGGATTGGTAAGCGTGAATACAGGTACTTCTTGGAGCTTTTTCACAACCTGATCTTGTGGTAAAGCGATCGCTTCTAGATTGCCCAGTCCTGGCATATTGCCTATTCCTGAAAGCCCTGTTAAAAATACACTGCCAGCTATACCCAATGTCGCACCTAAGCGAATAAATGATTTCATGACTGCTCCTCGCATCAATAGTCCAATTAAATTCAACAAATGGTTGGATTTGCACAGCACCAACTAGCTTTAGTTATATAGCAATTCATTTTAGTTTTGAAAAAATTCATTGTGCGCCTTGAAGTTGAGTGTTAAGCCTCAACAGTCAAAATCCAATGTTCCCTAACTATTTAGAGTTGCTATAGTATCGTTTTCACAAATTGGCTGTTAACGTTGTGTTTTTCCAGGTTTTGCTTCGCTATTTAGCGCGAAATGTCGTAGATGCCTATTATATGTCTTCTCAAACAGCAAAAAATCTCTTGCTCTCTCCAACATTGGAGATGATAAATGCTATTTTATCGGCTTTTTCTAATATTGGTTGACGCTATTACTTAATCAACGTTCCATCTGCGATTGGTTTAATATCTTCTGAAATATATACAAAGCTCAGTGTCAAAAATCACCTTACTAAATAGAACGGCGTAAATATTTGTAGTTGGTAAGAGGCAAAAGGTAGGAGGCAAGAGGGTTTTAGCCTTATTTATTTTTGTTTACATAGTTTGGTTTTATTCTGCCAACCTACTTAACTTAATGATGAAATTTGCCTGTTAAGCTTCAACGGCAGAACAGCTTAATCGGTATTCTCCGTAAAAATATTCAATTAAATTGCAGATTTAGCAAAGATAAACCTAGCTAATTACCTTAAGTATTGACTATATTTATTGATAAAATCGGGATGACAGGATTTGAACCTGCGGCATCCTGCTCCCAAAGCAGGCGCGCTACCAAGCTGCGCTACATCCCGTTATACTCAATCTGCTTTTTTGGGTTTGGTTTTAGTTTCCCATCAAAGCGATCGCACTTCACAAAAGCGTTAAGCCAATCATATCACATAACACTGCTCATGCCTAATATATTTATATCTTCTGCAAATTAGAGCTAAATTTAGATAATTACACTGATAAAGGTTTGTCTGCCGACTTCGTTTTACAAGAGATATTACTTGTTCGTTCGTCGGCTAAACCTTGTCAAACCAAATTAAAATAATAGATTTATACTACTATACCTACCTGATTTTATTGTGCGAATCGGGTTTTATTTGGATTGAGTGTTAGTGAGGATACCAGAACATACCTTTGATGCCTTCTGGATCTGCCATAAACCCCATAGTTCGGTAGAAATCTACAACATGGGGGTCGGCAAAGAGAGTGACATTACTAATTTCTTCACTCCTAAGTTTTTTGAGAACATATTTCATCAGCGCCTTACCCAGTCCTTGACTTTGAAAGTCTGGGTGAACTACTACATCCCAGATAGTGGCATTAAACGCATGATCTGAAGTAGCACGGGCAAAACCAATGAGCCGCTTTTGGTTTCCTCTCACTTGCCACATTGAGGCAACGAGAAAACTATGCTCAATAGCTTTTTTCACTTTTCTTAGAGGGCGACGCGACCAACCAACTGCATCACAGAGTTCTTCTAGCTCATATAGGTCAATATCTCGTTCCGTGCTGAACACGATCCGAGCCTCCTTTGGAGAAGCTTCGCTAATACTACTGGGGCTATTGCCCGCAGTTTCTGCTGTATGCTCTTCAAAGAGGTTAGTCCTAGTTGTCCCTACAGATTCAGGAGTACTAAACCAAGTTTTCCAAAAACCCATGCCAACGCGGTTCGGGTAGTATAACTGAATTGGTTTCCACTCTCAGGAGTGTTGATTCACTTTTAACATCGCTACCCCCATTTACTACCCTTTACACTCAAAGTTTTTCGGTTGTTTTCGGGATTTGCAATGGTAACAGCCAGTTAGAGCATGTTTCACACCAATCATTTTCAACTTTAGCATTTTGTTGTAAAGGCTAGGAGAAATTCACCAAAAAGGGAAGGATATAACTAATTCAAAATTCAAGTTGCGCTTCTAGCGCACCAAAGGTGCGACTCAAAATTCAAAATGAAAAAACCTAATCCTGGCAATTGCTCGTATAGAGTTTAAATGCACGTTAGCTTAGAAGTGTATTGTATACAAGGGATTGGGCATGAAGCATAAAACATTGGACATTGGATATTGAGAACACTCTTCTCTTGTCCCCCTTGTCCCCCTTGTCCCCAGTCCCCAGCCCCCAGCCCCCAGTCCCAAATACCTAGCCCCCAGATGACGAAAGCAAGCGAGTTTTACCCTTAACAATGGCTTCTGGTTTAAAATCTTCAACACTGGAACTCCTAAAGCGCTTTAACCGAGCGTTTCCCCAGTTTTATGAGCAATTCGTCAGTAGTGAAATTCAACTGCAAAATTTGCGGCTAGCCTACCGTCTCTATAAAACTAGACGCGCTGTTATTGAACTGAAACCGGAAGGTAGTAAAAGTGCCCTGCATTTTGCTTACCGTAACCAGTCTTTTCTCCTCAGCGATATTTTTGGTGTACTAGCAGCTTACGGGTTGACTATCCACGGTCTGAGTTTATATGGTCAGATCCGTCCGCCAATGTTAGTCTTTATCAAACTTTTGGTATCTCGTGGTAGCAAAGCCTTGACCGAGAAAACCGCAGAAAATGTCTGTCGCGCCATTCGCGAGGCTTTAGGAGGTCGGTTTGAGGTAGAAGAGATGCTGGCAGTAGAATTTAATCTTGACACTGGTTTAGAGCAGGTACAAACTGAGTTCTATGTCGATCCGGTCTTTCATCTGCCTGCTTTAGTGATTGAAGCTGATAATCAACCAGGATTATTCTATAAAGTGATGTACGCCATCTGGCAAGAAGACCTTTTGGTAGTCAATGCCAATTTACTGGTTTGGCGCGGACGTACACGGCTAATTCTCTACTTGTTAGGGCCGAATGAAAGCCTCATTCCTGAATATCTGGGTCACAAAATTGCTGAAGGAGTGCGACAGAGGTTGCTGGGTAAATAAAATTCCTCACTCCCAACTTCTAACTGTTTCCACTTTAGTATTTAGTCGCACCCATCCTTAAGGGTACGATATAAGTATGGCAACTATCGAAATCTTGGGCGTTCCACACGCATACGAGCTAACGGCTCCCACTTCCTGCCCCCATGCTTTAGTATTTATCCACGGTTGGCTCAATAGCCGTGGATATTGGCAACCTGTGATTTCCCGCTTATCAAATGATTTGCAGTGCCTGTCCTATGATTTGCGGGGTTTTGGCGAATCCCAATCTCAGGTAAAAACCGATTTTAGTCGAGCACAAACGTCTTTGAGTCTGACGCCCATCTCTAGTAGTACGGTTGATTCATCTTTTGATTCTCTTTATACTCCTGCTGCGTATACTCAGGATTTAGCAGCTCTGTTGAAACAACTCAACATTACGAGTGCTTGGCTAATTGGTCACTCATTAGGGGGGACGATCGCTCTTTGGGGAGCAGATCAAATGCCTGAGTGTGTTAAGGGAGTTATCTGTATCAACGCTGGCGGTGGTATTTACCTCAAAGAAGCCTTTGAGCAGTTTCGCTCGGCGGGTCAGAAATTTTTGCAAATCCGTCCGCGCTGGCTTTCCCAAGTGCCTTTGATTGATTTGCTGTTTACTAGAGCTAGTGTGGCTCGTCCTTTGGAGCGCTATTGGGCACGTCAGCGCGTAATAGATTTCGTTGTGGCTGATCCAGAAGCAGCTCTGGGAACTCTGTTAGACTCCACAACTGAAGAAGAAATCAATCGTTTACCTGAACTGGTATCCCAACTGAAGCAGCCAGTTTATTTTTTGGCTGGCGCCGAAGACAAGGTTATGGAACCCAAGTATGTGCGCCATTTAGCTAGCTTTCACAGACTTTTTCAATATTGTGGTGAAAATGTTCTGGAAATTCCTAATTGTGGACATCTAGCGATGTTAGAACAGCCGGATGCAGTGGCCGATCATATCCGAGCGATAGTCAATAGTTATAGGATATAGGATATAGGGCATTGGGCATTGGGCATTGGGCATTGGGCATTGGTAGTTACAAATGACAAATGACTACTCAATTGGTTGATACAACTTCATCACCTGAGTAAGCCCTAACCTAGACTCAACGCCTAGTGTCAGGGGAGATGTATGACCACGGGATAGATGGTCAGCAGCAGCACAGCCAATCATCGCGGCGTTATCGGTACAGAATTTTAAAGGTGGGAATAGGACGCGTAGGTTATGTTTAATGGCGGCGGCTTGAAGGTTTTTTCTCAACCCGCTATTAGCTGCTACACCGCCACCAATGGCAATTGTGTCTAGATTATAGTCAAGGGCACAGGCGATCGCTCTTTTGGTTAGCGATCGCGCTACCGCTTCCTGAAAGCTAGCTGCTACATCTGCCACTGGTACTTGTCCACTATCTTTCTCTAACTGCTGTACTAAACGTAATACAGCCGTTTTTAACCCACTAAAACTCGCATCATAACGATGAAACCCCCCACCGGGTAGAGAAACTCTTCCTTCCGGTAAAGCAAAGGCTTGAGGATTCCCCTCTTGTGCCAACTTGTCAATCACTGGCCCACCCGGATAACCCAGCTTTAACAATCGCGCCACTT
Source organism: Nostoc sp. (assembly GCF_036917575.1). Classification (GTDB taxonomy): domain Bacteria; phylum Cyanobacteriota; class Cyanobacteriia; order Cyanobacteriales; family Nostocaceae; genus Nostoc. The sequence continues at coordinate 107,254 of NZ_JBALDC010000050.1, forward strand.
TATCAAAGGCTTCACCCGCAGCATCATCACGGGTTTGTCCCAGAGTTTCGTATATACCACAATCTTTGACATAAATCAAGCTTGTATGTCCGCCTGAAACCAGTAAGCTAAGGAAAGGGGGATTTAAAGTTGATTCGCTCAAGTAAGTTGCGTAAATGTGACCTTCGAGGTGATGAACTCCCAAAAATGGCTTGTTGTGTACCATTGCTAAGGTTTTGGCAGCAGTTAACCCCACTAATAGCGCTCCGACAAGTCCAGGCGCACAAGTGGCGGCAATTGCATCGATTTTTCCCCAGTCTAATTCGGCTTGCTCTAAAGCTTGTGCGATCGCAACATTTATTGTTTCCAAGTGCTGGCGAGACGCTACTTCTGGCACTACCCCGCCATACTGCTGATGGACTGGAATTTGCGAGGCTACGATACTACTGCAAACTTTACGATTGTTAACAATTGCGACGGCTGTTTCATCACAACTGGTTTCTATTGCTAAAACGTTTGCCATTGAGAGTAATCAGTGCTGAGTGCTGAGTGCTGAGTTCTAAGTTCTGAGTTCTAAGTTCTGAGTTCTGAGTCCTGAATAGTAGAGAGAAAATCTTGCTTCTTTACTACCCTACAACAATTCTTATACTCAGCACTCATTACTCAGCACTCAGCACTAATTTTGGTTGAGAAGCTTTAACTTTTATTTACTTAAACTTTACTCGGTTCCCACCCAAGAGTATGATGACTTCCTAGTTATGCAAATAAACAACTGTACAAGCCGCTTCGTTTTGTACAAAGAACTTCTTGTTTTGTAATAAAAGGAAACAACTCTATGCGACGATTGTTTGCTTTGATGTTAGCGATTAGTCTTTGGTTCAACTTTGCCCCCCCAGCACAAGCTTTAGGGGCCAATTTGACACCGTGCAAAGATAATCCCGCTTTTCAAGAGCTAGCAGCTAATGCCCGTAATACCACCGCTGATCCCGAATCAGGGAGAAAGCGGTTTGAGCGTTATTCTCAGGAGCTGTGCGGTCCTGAAGGATACCCCCACTTGATTGTTGATGGTCGCCTAGATCATGCTGGTGACTTTTTGATCCCTAGCATTTTATTTCTATATATTGCTGGTTGGATTGGTTGGGTAGGTCGTGCCTATCTGCAAGCAATTAAAAAGGAATCTAACACTGAACTAAAAGAAATCCAAATCGATATTGGTTTGGCATTACCCATAATAGCTTCAGGTTTTACTTGGCCAGTAGCAGCAGTCCAAGAATTGCTCTCTGCAAAATTAGCAGCCAAGGATTCAGAAATCCCCATTTCTCCACGCTAAATCAGCTTAACTAATTCATTCGTTTTGGAGACTAAATTCATGGCAGACAAAGGCGCTCAATCAGCCTATTTGATTAAATTCCTTTCCACAGCGCCCGTGGCAGCTACCATCTGGCTGACCATCACAGCAGGTATCTTGATTGAATTCAACCGCTTTTTCCCCGACTTACTTTTCCACCCACTACCATAAGTGTCAAATGGAATTTAGGACAGTTGAATCAATGTCTTATTTTTTGCTTAATATTATGTAGTTGATGTATTCACCTTAGTTAGGCAGAATTATCACAAAAATAGGCAGCAAAAATAGTTTTTTGAAACTCGTGATTCTGCTTACAGATCGCGAGTTTCACGGTTTTAAAATAAGCTAAATTAATTTTTCTAAACTTCTTAAACAAAATGCTTCTTTAGCTACAATTATTATTAATATGAAAATGCCACCATTTTAATTTTAGAGGCGAACATAAAATATGGCACAAGCAGTAGATGCATCAAAGAATCTTCCCAGCGATCCGAGAAATCGTGAAGTTGTTTTTCCCGCATTCGGCGATCCACAGCTAGGTAATCTAGAAACCCCGATTAATTCTTCTTCCTTGAGCAAGTGGTTCATTAATAATTTACCTGCCTATCGCCCAGGTCTGGCTCCTGCTAGACGCGGTTTGGAAGTTGGTATGGCTCATGGTTACTGGCTATTTGGCCCCTTTGCCAAATTGGGCCCACTGCGGGACACAGATAATGCTAATTTAGCTGGGTTGCTGTCAGCCATAGGTCTGGTTGTAGTTCTTACAGGCGCTCTGTCGCTGTATGCCAGTAGCAATCCACCCAAAGCACTTCCTAGTGTTACCGTACCCAAGCCTCCAGCAGATGCTTTTAACTCTAAAGAAAGCTGGAACAACTTCGCCAGTTCTTTCTTGATTGGTGGTATTGGTGGTGCAGTAGTTGCTTACTTTTTGACTAGTAATTTGGCACTAATTCAAGGTCTATTTGGTTAATTACTAGGAGTTAGGAGTTAGGAGTTTAAATAATTCATAACTTCTAACTCTTAACTCCTAATTTATTTAAACAAAACTGCTTCAATATCATTTAAAGCAGTTTCAAAATCGTCATTAACGATTTGAATATCAAATTCATCTGCGGCTTGAATTTCTTCTTGGGCGCGGAGCAGACGACGGGCGATCGCTTCTTCAGAGTCTTGGGCACGAAAACGTATTCGTCTCTCTAATTCATCAAAAGAAGGCGGTAAAATAAAAATGCTAAAGCCACTGGGAAAGGAAGCACGAATTTGTCTTGCCCCTTTTAATTCAATTTCCAGCACCACCAACTTACCAGCATGAATTTGGTTAAGTACAGCTTCACGGGGAGTGCCGTAATAGTTACCAGCAAATTCTGCCCATTCTAAAAATTTACCTTCAGCAATTAATTGTTCAAACTTGCTGCGGCTGATGAAGTAATAACTTTTGCCATCGATTTCCCCTGGACGAGGAGAACGAGTTGTTACAGATACAGAATAATAGAGTTTTGGATGACGCTCTAGGAGCGATCGCATTAAAGTACCTTTGCCGACCCCACTGGGGCCAGTTAAAACAATTAACCTGCCTAAATGTAAGCATTCTTCGGTAGTTGCACTGCTGTGGATGGCTGGCATTATCCCTTCAACCTGTGAATCAATCAATACATATTATTCATTAGTCTTGTATTCCTGGTCTAGTCCACTACTGACTAAAGAATTTGTAGCAAGAGCGACAAAAAATTTGTCTAATTCACATGGTACTACCGATTCGGTACAAAGAGGAGTGGGAAAAATCCACTGCTAATCAATTATCTACAGTTTGATGATCGCGAGAAATTACAAAGCGATTCGCTACCGTTTCCGGCTGAATTGCTGACAGAATTACGTGGCTGGAATCAGTGATAATTACAGCTCTAGTGCGACGACCGTAAGTTGCATCAATCAGTTGACCTCTATCCCGTGCATCGGTAATAATCCGCTTAATCGGGGCAGACTCTGGACTGACAATGGCAACTACTCGGTTGGCAGACACGATGTTACCAAAGCCGATATTGATTAACTGAATATCCATAAAAAAACTGACGATAAACGCGGTTTGATAAAGCTTGAAATATACTTCTTTCCATGTTATCGCCAAAAAACGGGAGTTACAACGCTTAAATTAAAGCCAATCTGCGTTTTTAAATAATGTCTGCTTCTTTTAGCTATTTATTAACTATTTTTCCTAAAAATATTCCTAAAGATACAGGCAAAATCATACTGATACGAGCTAGTTAAGTGATGTATCTTCTATGAAAATAAATAGTACCGTAAGAGGCGAATTCAAAATTCACAATGACGCTTGCGGACTCACGAACAAAATTCCAAATGAATACAGCGTAAGCATTTTACTGATTTGAAATGGATAATTTATTTACGCCGTGCTGTAAAACGTTAGCTTACTTTTAACAAGGAGTTATACCGCACCAGAGTATTTCAAAGGAAGTAAATAACTTTCAAACTTATGTTATTGTTCATTACCCAATTTTTCAATCTCCTCAATAAAACGATCATAATCAAGATGTTCTAAATCTCGTTCTGGCAATTATTTCAATGTAGTTTATAACCACAAGTGATAATCCTGTTTAGAGAGAATTTGAGTAAGTATATTTAGACATCACTTAATATTTTTCTAATTTACGAAGATTGGGAATTAGGTTTTATTGACGTAAACTTCCAGCTTCACAATCGCGTAACCAAGCTTTAACCCCTTGGGCAACAGTACCGTTACTACTATCTCGTGGTGGAGATAGTGGCTGCTGTTGTGAATAGGAACCAACTTGAGAAAACATCATCACTAGTTGCCAACCACTTTTAGTTTTAGTCAATAACAGCCAGTGAAACTCTTGCAATTCTACAGCTTTCTGATCTATGTACTGCCGCTCCAAGGTAGTAAAGAAAACTTGCTCAACTTTTGATGCAGCACTTTTAGACGCATCTGCACTATATTCTTCCAGGTTGAGGGGCAGAGGAATAAATTCAGGTTTTCCTGCCACTAACATATAACTGTAAACCTGACTGCTTCTACTGAGGCGGCGGGCGCGTTGACTAGCGCGATTGGTATAACTAGGTAGTTTTTGCAGTAGCTGTATAGTTAATGTTTCTAAATTTTGCTCAGAACACAAAGACTTCGCATCACTGCTGACATTTTCCTTTTCTGCTAGCGCTGAAGGTTTAGGGGTGGGGTTGATTGAGAAGGCTGGGTAAGCAAAGCTATTTGAAATTACAACCCAGAAGCCACAAGCAAACAAAAAATTATAATTTTTCTGACTGAGCGAAGAGGCAAGATTGTTCTCCCCTACATTCTGCACTCTGAGTTTCTCACTGACTCTTAGCTTCATGCCACCGTGATTAACTCCTCAGAAATCCGCTTCCAGGCTAATTCAGGCTCAGTAGCAGCGGTGATGGGACGACCAATCACTAGATAATCTGCACCAGCTTTAATGGCTTGTACTGGAGTGAGCGATCGCTTTTGATCGCCAATATCAGCCCAAGTTGGTCTAACCCCTGGACAAACAAGCAAAAAGTCATCTCCACAAGTTTGTCGTAGCTGTGCCACCTCTTGAGGCGAACAAACTACGCCATCCAAACTAGATTCTTGAGCCAGCAGTGCCATTTCTAGAGCATATTCTGGCAATTCTAGGGGTATTTTTAAATCAAATGCCAACTGCCGAGCCGAAATGCTCGTTAACAGGGTAATAGCAATTAACTTTGGTGGCTGTACGCCTGCTTTTGCAGCCCCCTCCTGTGCCGCCTCAGTTGCGGCTTTCAGGGCATCTCTACCAGCAGTGGCATGAATTGTCAGTAAATCCACTCCGTATCTAGCTGCACTCCTGCAAGCACCAGCAACGGTATTGGGAATATCGTCAAACTTTAAATCTAAGAAAATGCGCTTTTGGCGAGACTTTAACACTTCTAGAATTTTCGGGCCAGTGCTAGTAAACAACTCTAAACCGACTTTCCACCAAACTACTTGCGGTAGCCGATCTATAAGAGCGATCGCACTTTGTTCATCCGGCACATCCAAAGCCACAATAACTCGTTGTCCTACCTGTTCTCCATTCCCCATTCCCAACTCCCCATTCCCCATTTAAGGCACTAAGCGCACAAACTTATTTTTTCCAACTTGTAAAACTTTACCTTGTAATTCACTAGGAGCATCGAAAGTGATATCAGCATCAGTGATGCGATCGCCATCTAGGCGCACTCCACCTTCTTGAATTTTTCGCTTTCCTTCCCCGGTACTTTTGCACAAGCCAGTGACATTGAGAATATACGCTAACTTAGAAGGGAATTGCTCCACGCCAGCTAGAGAAAATTCTGGAACTGCACCTTCCTTACCACCGCTTTGGGCTGCTTCTTTGGCTTCTTGGGCTGCGGTTTCACCGTGGTACTGTTTAACAACTTCCCATGCTAAAAGTGTTTGGCGATCGCGGGGATTTTCTGGCAGCTGATCCAAAGGTAAATCCGTCAACAGTTCAAAATACTCTGACAGCAAATGGTCGGGAACTCCTTGCAACTTTTGATACTTTTGTCCTGGGTGTTCTGACAATCCGATATAATTACCTAAAGACTTAGACATTTTTTGCACGCCATCTGTGCCAATCAAAATTGGCAATAGCATACCAAATTGGGGCTTTTGACCAAAATGGCGCTGTAAATCTCTGCCTACAGCAAGGTTAAATTTTTGATCAGTGCCACCCAATTCCACATCTGCCTCTACTGCAACCGAATCAAAACCTTGCATTAACGGGTACAGGAACTCATGAATAAAAATCGGATTCTCTTTTTTATAGCGATCGGCAAATCCTTCCTTCGCTAACATCTGTCCCACCGTCATCGTGGAGAGTAACTCCAAAATTTTCTCTAAGTTTAATCCAGAGAGCCATTCGGAGTTATAGCGCACCTCTAACCTTCCTGGTGTGTCAAAATCCAAGATAGGACGTACTTGATCTAAATAAGTCTGAGCATTTTTAGCTACATCTGCTTCTGTAAGCTGACGACGCACTTCAGATTTACCAGTTGGATCACCAATACGTGCGGTAAAATCGCCAATAATTAAAACTGCTGTATGACCTGCATCTTGAAATCCTCGCAGTTTTCGTACTGGTATGCTATGACCAAGATGAATATCAGTACCTGTAGGGTCAATGCCTAATTTGATCCTTAAAGGTTGTTGTGTAGTTAGCAAGAGTTTTTCTAAATTTTCGCTGTTAACATCATCTGATTGTGGGAATACTTCTACTACACCACGACGTAACCAATTCATATCTTGCGTCATCCGAAGAGATTGATTATTAGCTATGTTTTGCACACTCGAAGTTAAGTTGGTTATACTCACTGGCAATTTATCCACTTTCTCATCCGCCAAACTACTATAATTGCAAAAAACTAACCGCCTTGCTTCACCCAATCAATTACAGTTAAATTTACAAGTGAGGAAGTGAAATAGCCGTGTCGTCGTCTAGGACTTTTGAAGATAAACAGCCACAGCGTCGGGCTTCATCAGGTTTTGAGTTTTTGAAAGGAGTCGGTCAGGTAACTGGCGGTACTCTCCTCTCAATCACCATGCTGGCAAGTTCCATTGTAGCCGGAGGACTAGTTGGTTTAGCCATCAGTTTCCGTAATTTGCCAGATGTGAGACAGCTACGTAACTTCTTTCCCTCAGAAACAACTTACATTTATGACGTTAAGGGTAAACTTTTAACAAGTATTCACGGGGAAGCCAACCGGGAAGTCGTACCTCTAGATAGAATTTCGCCGAATTTAAAACGGGCAGTATTAGCAAGTGAAGATGACCACTTCTACGATCACCACGGTATTAATCCCACTGGTGTTGGCCGGGCCATAATAACTAACGCAGCAGCCGGCGGAGTCAAAGAGGGTGGCTCTACTGTCACCATGCAATTGGTAAAAAACCTATTTTTGTCTCGCAAGCGTGCTTTTACCCGCAAGTTAGCAGAAGCTGTGCTAGCAATCCGGTTAGAGCAAATTCTCACTAAAGACCAAATATTAGAAATGTACCTCAATCAAGTTTATTGGGGTCATAACAATTATGGTGTACAAACGGCGGCCCGCAGTTACTTTAATAAGTCAGCAGAATATTTAAGCTTGGGTGAGTCGGCAATGATGGCGGGTTTGATCCAAGCCCCAGAAGAATTCAGCCCCTTTGTGAGCATGAAGCTGGCAAAACAGAAACAAAAAGAAGTGCTAGGACGGATGCGGGATTTGAACTGGATCGACCAGTCAGAATACGACAATGCCCTCAAGCAAGAAATCAAACTTGGAAAAATTAAATCCTTTCAAGGTAGTGCCCTACCCTATATAACTAATACCGTAGCCCAGGAGTTAGCTAAGAAGTTTGGGCGTGAGACACTACTTAAAGGTGGAATGCGGGTGCAAACTACAGTTGACGCCAACTTTCAAGTTATGGCGGAGGAAACTGTTAGTAAGTGGCATAAAACACTTCTGGGGCAAGGATTATCTAAGAATCAAATGGCCTTGGTGGCAATTGATCCGCGCACACATTTTATCAAAGCACTGGTGGGTGGTATAGATCCTAAGACCAGTGAATTTAATCGTGCAACTCAAGCTCAACGGCAGCCCGGATCTTCTTTTAAACCATTTGTATACTATACTGCTTTTGCTAGTGGTAAGTATGCGCCAGATTCAACGGTCGTCGATGCCCCAGTTAGCTATCGAGATGGTAACGGTTGGTACTTTCCCAGAAATTATGATGGCGGTTTTAGGGGAGCGATGCCAATCCGCACAGCTTTAGCCCAATCGCGAAATATTCCGGTGATCAAGATTGGTAAAGCTGTGGGGATGAATAGAGTGATAGAAACCTGCCGTACCTTAGGTATTACGAGTCCGATGGAACCTGTGACTTCTTTACCACTTGGTGCTATTGGTGTCACCCCTCTGGAAATGGCTAGTGCATACGCTACCTTTGCTAATTATGGCTGGCAATCTCCACCAACTGTAATTGCCCGTGTCACCGATAGTAGTGGTAATGTGTTGCTAGATAACACACCTAAACCACAGCTAGTTCTCGATCCGTGGGCATCAGCAGCAATTCTTGATGTAATGCGATCGGTAATCACTGAAGGTACAGGTAAAAGTGCTGCTATCGGTCGCCCAGCCGCCGGAAAAACCGGAACAACATCATCAGAAAAAGATATTTGGTTTGTTGGTACTGTGCCACAGTTGACAACTGCTGTCTGGGTAGGGAGAGATGACAACAGACAATTAGCTGACCATGCCACAGGTGGTGTTCTGGTCGCTCCCATTTGGAAAGATTTTATGGACAAGGCACTCAAGAACGTACCAGTAGAAAACTTCAAATCACCTTCGCAGTTTTCTCGTCCCAAGTCAAATCAAAGTTAGGAGTGATAAATTATGAGTTATGAGTTTATTGAGAACTCCTAACTCCCAACTCCTAACTTTTGTTAAGGCTGTTTTTCTAGCTCGGCTTTCATCCGTTCTAAAGTGAGGTGCATTTGGTCAAACATTTGTTGGGGAGTGACACCGAACTGACCTAATTGCGTTTTCAGTTGTTCTACTGTCATTTGTGCCATGAAATCTTCTGATAGCTCAAAGCGCTTCATAAAGATGCGATACCGATCCATCATGGCTTCCATTTGCTCAATAAACAGCTTTTTGCCATCACGGTCAAATTTGCCGTAGCCATTGCCAAGCTTAATCAGCGCTTGATAATCCTCAAACAGCTGTTTTGCTTCTTGCTGAACTATTTCAGAATCGAAGAATCCCATATTGCTTATATTAAACTGAGTGCCCAGACTCAGTAGCTTAATAGTTTTACTTCTATTTATTATTTTAGTCTAGGGGAGTAATCTAGTCACGAAGCTTCGGTTTTAGTACGGTTTGTTACCGAAATTTCACCACTTGACTTGAGAACGTTTACCTTTGTTAAATCGACTTAATAAAGCTGCAATACTCAGAGCTTTAGCCATTGATTTAGGACTGGTCTTTTCACCCTGTTCAATTTTCAATTTGGTAGCGTATTTCAAAGCTAGTGAATCTTGCGGGTTAAGTTTTAATGCTTGACGGATGTAAACCCTGGCCATCCCGATAAATTTCTGTTTTAGATGTACTAAACCTAATAAAGCATAATAGTCGCTGTTATTTGGCTCTAGCTTGATGGCATCGCGCAGTTCTTGTACAGCTAGGGGCCAATTATCTAGCTTGACGTACTCAATCGCTCGCTGGTAGTGACGTTGAGCGTAGTTTGTCAAAACTGGTTTGACATTAGTTTTTTCATTTAATGTTAATTCAACTGGATTGACTTCTACTTCAGGGATGATGCAAACGGGTTTTTGCGGTGGAAATAGGTCAGGTTTATGCAACTGTAAATAAACTAAGTTCAGTATACTAATTTGTTGCGTAACTCGCTCGAACTGATGAAGTGATTTGTATTGAGCTTCTGCATAGGAAGCGATCGCTTCTTCATAAAACAATTCTGCTTGGGGTGCAGACATTTCTATAATTTCCTTAACTACGGCACTTTGCTCACACAAAGCTTGCTGCTGTAATACTTTTGCGTTTGATCGCAGCATGGCTATAGCAATTAAGCGTTTGTGTTGATTTTTGAGTTGTTCGTAAGCTGGATTGATTAAATGGGTAAGTATTGCCGTTGCTAATTCTTGGTCAGAATTGCAATTAGCATAGCGATCGGGATGTAGCAGTTTCGCTAAAGTGTAATAGCGTTTAAAAATCTGGCGATCGTCAGCACTCACAGAAATTCCTAGCACAGCGTAAGGATCGCAAAGCTGTTTAAACCATTCTGGCGGTTGGAAGGTCTGTGACATCGTAGTAATCTAGATCCGTTAAAAACTTAAAATTAGCATCAAAGCTCAATGCACAGTCATGTGAAACTTACTCAAATTTCTTCAAATTGGGGATTGGGGACTGGGAACTGGGGATTGGGGAAGGTGGGGCCCCCTCTGGGGATAGGGGGTAATGGGGATTGGGAAGATTTAGTTAGGGATGAATTGTTTCTGTGCCTTTTGGCTGTCTTATTGTAGGAACTGTGGGATTCGTATATTTATTAGAAATATGTTGACTAAGCGCAAAAGTCGAAGTGTTGCTGCTGTTTTAGCTTTTTCTGGCACGCTGACAATTTCAGGATTACATAAATTCTACCTAGGACAGCCGTTGTGGGGTGTTTTGTATGTGTTGCTTTCCTGGACGCCTATCCCTAAGGTAGCTAGTGCGATTGAGGGAGTTTGGTATTTAGCCCAAGACGAAGAAGCTTTTGATCGTAACTTTAATCTAGGCAAGTCAGCAGCAAAAAACTCACAAAAGGCGATTAATCAGGTAGGAGCGATCGCACAGGCAATGCGAGAATTAGATGCTCTGCGCCAGGATGGACTAATTTCAGAGTATGAATTTGAACAAAAGCGCCGCCAATTGCTAGACCAGATTTCTTGAGGTAAGCGACAATCATGAATAACTGGCTACCTTTAAATTCCAGGCTGCAAAAACTCCGCGCCAAGCTTCTCAACGATCCCTACTATCGCCTACAATCTGGGGAAGAAATTCAGATAGCGGCTCAATTAGGTATCCGCATTGATGCTAATCAAGCCACTGTAGATGATTGGTTACGCTTACCAGGTTTGTCAATTCACCAAGCGCGATCGCTTGTGGAACTTTCACATTCGGGTGTGAAATTTTACTGTATTGAAGATATCGCTGCGGCTTTGGGTATGCCAGCACCGCGCTTAGAGCCATTAAAGCCTCTGCTAAATTTTATTTACTATGACCACGAATCTTTAGAAAATCCTCCGCATTTAGTCAACCCGAACACAGCAACCGTTGAAAAATTAGCACAAATTCCATTTATAGATTTGTCTTTGGCGCAAGCAGTGGTGCAAAATCGCCAATCAGCCGGGCCTTACCGTAACCTGGCTGATTTCCAACGACGGTTAGAGTTAACTGGTGATGCGATCGCCCAGATAATGTATTATTTGAGGTTTTAAATTAAAAGTTAGAAGTCTTAAAATAACTCCTAACTCTGGCAATTTGGAATTTTGGATTGAAAGAAAAATCCAAAATTGATTAAATGAACCCAATACGGTCAAGAGGCCAAAAGCGAAACGTTGCGCGACCGATGACATTTTTTCTGGGTAAAAAGCCCCAATAGCGAGAATCATTACTATCGTTGCGATTATCTCCCATAACGAAAAATTCGTCTTCTGGGACTTTCACTGGTCGATATGGCTGATTTGGAGGTTCAGCGATGTAGTCTTCTGCCAAGGGTTGACCGTTGAGGTAGACTTTGCCAGAAGCAACACTAATTACCTCACCCGGCAGGCCAATAACTCGCTTGATAAACGCTTGGTCTTTGGGATATCCTCGACGTTGTAGTTCTGCGGGTGGCTGAAAAACAATAATATCTCCAGTTATCGGAGGGTGAAAATGGTAAGAGATTTTTTCAACTACCAAGCGATCGCCTGTATGTAAGGTAGGCAACATCGAATCAGAAGGTATGTAGCGCGGTTCGGCGATAAAAGTCCTGATTAAGAATGCTAAAGCCAGTGCGATCGCAATTAAAATCAGATTTTCTTGCCAACTACGCCATACTTTTAACGACGCACGCTCTTCTTTTGCATCACTTTCGTGAGGAATCATAAAAGTTTCTAGCCAGTTTCAGAAGTGAGACAAATACCTTGATTATTTTGACTCAAAAAGTATATTAATAGGAAAACAAGGTTTAGGGTCAACCTATACAGGCATTAAATAATACACTTATCCATTTTTTAAAGATAAGCAAAAGTACTGTAAATAAACTATGACTTGTCTAAGGTAATATAAGCTAATAATTAGGATTAGCTAAATAGATAATTAAAAATAAAAGTTCTAATTGCTGTAATTATAAGGCAAGTTATGAGAGAATCCTAACTTTGTATATTCCTGTAAAAGAAGCTAATTACAGACTGCTAGAACGATATAGTCAGTAGGTTTTTTCTTTAAACAGAAAATTGGTCGTAAAATTGCAAAATAGTTTACCCGATATTTGGCAGTATCTACCTCACTTTACAGAAAAAAGGTAGATGGCAGTCTTACTAGAGCTTGAGTTGCAAAAAAATATATTTTACTCTGTAGCATTAAGTAATATTACATAAAAGCGACCAGAGTATAATGTATTTTTAAATGCATGAACTTGGTTAAAATTAGCTTTTTTAGTAAAAAAGATTACTTTTAAATATGAAATATAGACTTTATTGCTTTAATTGATAGATACCATACTATTGTGATTTTAGTCATTTACTTACATATACAAAACCAATTACCGTAATTACACGGTGACAGTACATATTAAACTGTACTATTAATTAAGATATCAACATACTAAATTATCGAGAAAAACATTTACACGCAGAAAGCTACTAGCAATTTCGGCTGAAGTATCAGCATCCGAAACAGAAGTAAGCTGCTGATAGAATTCTTTTAGCTGAATGAGTCAAAGGTAACTAGATTTAAAGAATAAATCCCCCTTGGCAATGAGAAACTATATTGAATCAATTTTCGTCTGGTCTATCTCAGAGAAAGTACAAGGTAACATTCTGTCAGTTGAAAATTTAACTTTTTCTTAAAAAGGAAACAATGACAACAGGTAGTAAAATATATTCTATCAAAAATAGAACTGATAGTTTACCAGACTCTTTTTTTAAAGATAACCCGCCCTTGTAAGTAGTTTAGTATGCTAATCAAACAATTTGCTTAAGTTGTAAATTATACAATTGTACAGTCAAAAAATCTAGATAAAAGTGCAGCCTGTAAGTATAACAGTTTAGTTCATCTTATTTGAACATCTATAAAAATTGAAAAGATAATGCTGCTTTAGCGGTGAATCAAAAAATAGCAACTAATTCAGAACTCCTATTTAAGAGGATTTTAGGGTGTGGATAATTATATAATTGTATTTTTCTCTTTCTTAAAGCTAGCGGTAAGAATGTGGAAACGCAGAGCTTACCTTTATATGACTAGGTTGATATTAAACAGCAGCAATTACTGTATATTCAAGGCTGCCCATATATAGAGCATATATATTTCAGTAAAAGTAATGTAGTCTGTCTTATCAATTTGAATTACCGTTAGTACCAATTCCAATTTTCATGATTACCAGAAAGTAACTGGTATCTAAATATCTAATAAAAATGTGTTATAACGTACCGTCATAACCGTGGTGATGGTTCGAGCTATGAAGGAGCTATGAAGTGGAAAACAATAAGTCGTTTCTGTGGCCAGAAGGAATATTAATTGCGCTACTTGCTTTAGGCGGTGTTTTTAGTCTTGCTTTTATGATGCTTCTCAGGCCAAATACTTCGGAGGCTCAGAGTAGATCGAGTATAAATAGCAAGGATGTATCTGCAAACGTAGGAACTCAGCAGCGCATTGAGAAATTAAAGGCGACGATGCTTACAAGTTGGCAGCAAGAAGCACAAACAAAGGGTCTAGCCTATCCTTTACCATCACGTTTTCAAGGGGGAATAATTAGTGCGGCAAAACTCACTCAGGGCGAGAAAGTAATTGCTCTTACCTTTGATGATGGCCCTTGGCCTAAAAGCACAGAACAAGTACTAGATATCCTCAAATCAAATAATATCAAAGGGACATTTTTTATTGTTGGGCAAAACCTAAAAAATTATCCAGAGTTAGGAAGACAGATTGTTGCTCAAGGTCACGTCATTGCCAACCATACTTGGCATCACTGGTATCACTTCTTTAATCAACAAGCAGCTGCTTTTGAAATTGATCGCACCGAAGACCTAATTTATCAAGTTACAGGTGTCAAAACAAATCTTTTTCGACCGCCTGGTGGCATTATGCATAATGGATTAGTTGCTTATGCTAGAGGACAAAAGTATGCTGTGGTGATGTGGTCGGCTGACTCAACAGACTATAAGTTACCAGCTGTACCAAAGTTGATTAATAACGTCATTAAAGATTCTAAACCTGGTGGGATTGTGCTAATGCATGATGGTGGTGGTAATCGTTCCAGAACTGTGCAAGCTTTACCAGAAATTATTAGCAATTTTAGAAAGCAAGGCTATCGCTTTGTGACTATTCCAGAACTTTTAGAAATCGAAGATGCAGACCAAAAGTTACTTACTAACAAAAAATAATAAGTATTAATTATAGGTAATTTTTCAATAGTAATTGGCTAAATACTAAAATTATCTTTTTTGGTTGAAATAGCTGTTTTTGCATTTGGTTGAAGAGTGATAATTAATGGCACTCTAGCAATGAACCAAAAAATTTTTATTTAAAAAACAATCGCCCAAATATAGCAGGAGGCAGGAGGCAGGAGGCAGAGGGCAGGAGGCAGAGGGCAGGAGGTAAAACTATTGCTAACTCTCTTCTTTCACTCTTTCCAAATGTCCTAACCTGTGTGACTACGGCTATATTGATACTGTATTGATATTCTTACATGACTATTACGAAAGTTTTTTGACGCTGAAAATTTTGTTTTATTAAAAGGCAGGCCAGAAGGTCTGCCTTACAAAATTAAATTTATTTGTTGTCAGTCTCTTAATGACTACTTACTAAACTGAACTCAGTTGTTTTTTCAGGATTGGCTTCTGGACTATCAGCTTCAGAAGGTGGAACTAACTGCCAGAATTTTGGCAAAAATTCTTGCCAGTTTTGCAAAATTTTCTTCGCCTTTGGTGAACCAGTGCGTTCTGCATGAGTTTGGATTAACTCTTGCAGTTGCTTTGCACCTACTTCGGTAATCACGCGCTGAATTTTGACAATTTCCGGGTTGACTAACTCACGAAATGAGTCGTCTTCATCCAAAAAGTATGCCAATCCACCAGTCATTCCCGCGCCTACGTTACGTCCTACTTTGCCGAGGACGACAATCACACCACCTGTCATGTATTCACAGCAGTGATCCCCAGCGCCTTCAATCACTGCAATGCCTTTGGAGTTTCTCACAGCAAAGCGCTCTCCTGCTAGTCCGTTAGCAAATAATATGCCACCAGTAGCACCATAGAGGCAGGTATTGCCAACTATCACGTTTTGTGATGCGTTATAGGTAACATCAGTTGGAGGTTTGATGATGATTTCACCACCATGCATCCCTTTACCTACATAGTCGTTTGCTTCTCCTTCTAGACTCAGAATTATGCCGGGAAGGTTGAAAGCACCAAAACTTTGTCCAACACTACCTGTAAAGTTGAGATTAATTTGTCCTTCAAAGCCACTATCACCATATTGAGAAGCGATCGCACCCGCTAATCTTGTGCCCACTGTTCTGTCAGTATTGATAATTGGGTAAGTCTTGGTGACAGTAGATTGATCCCTAATGGCAGCCTGAATTTCGGGATCGGCAAGGAACTTGTCATCCAAAACCACGCCGTTGCTATGAACTTCTTCATGCACCAACCAGCTACGATTGTCTCTGCTATTTGGTAGCTGAAGTAAACAGTCGAGATTGAGCGATTGCGTTTTGGTAAGTTTTACCTCTGGGCGCAGTTTTAACAAATCTGCACGTCCAATGATTTCTGACAAAGAACGGTAGCCAAGCCGTGCTAACAAACTACGCACTTCTTCGGCAATGAAGTAGAAGAAGTTGACAACCTGTTCCGGTATTCCCGTAAACCGCTTACGAAGTTCTTCTTTTTGGGTAGCAACACCCACAGGACAGGTATTCATGTGGCAAACTCGCGCCATTATACAGCCTTCAGCAATCATGGCGATGGAGCCGAAACCAAATTCTTCACCACCCATCAATGCACCTATTACCACATCCCAGCCACTCTTGAGTCCGCCATCTACGCGCAAAATCACGCGATCGCGCAAGCTATTTTCCATTAAGACGCGATGCACTTCACTTAAACCGAGTTCCCAAGGTGAACCAGCGTGTTTAATCGAACTTAGTGGCGATGCACCTGTACCACCATCATGACCAGAAATCTGGATGATATCAGCGTTTGCCTTGGCTACACCAGCTGCGATCGTGCCAATGCCAACTTCTGCAACTAGCTTCACCGACACCTTTGCTTTAGGGTTAATTTGGTGCAGATCAAAAATCAGTTGTGCTAGGTCTTCAATAGAATAAATATCGTGGTGCGGTGGTGGCGATATCAGCGTTACACCTGGTTTGGAGCGCCTCAACATTGCAATGTATTGGCTCACCTTTGGGCCTGGCAGTTGTCCACCTTCCCCAGGCTTGGCACCTTGGGCAATTTTGATTTCAATTTGTTTGGCGTTGACTAGGTACTCTGGCGTCACACCAAAGCGTCCCGATGCAACTTGCTTAATCGCACTATAAGCTCGATCGCCATTCTGCAATCCTTTTAAATGAGGTAGGGTTGGCGAGTGACCAGACTCGTCTACATCATCTAAAACTGTGTAGCGCACTGGATCTTCGCCGCCTTCTCCAGAATTTGATTTACCGCCAATCCGGTTCATGGCGATCGCTAAAGTTTCATGGGCTTCTCTTGACAAAGCGCCTAAAGACATGCCACCTGTGCAGAAGCGCTTGACAATCTCATATATCGACTCGACTTCTTCTAGAGGAACCGATGGAACATCGCCTTGAAAATCCAGCAAGTCTCGCAAGGCTGTTACTGGTCTGCCTTGGAGGTGCTTTTTATAAACTTCGTAGTGGTCGTAGTTTTTACCATCTAGAGCCTTATGCAGCGCCTTAACCATTTCTGGGCTATTCATGTGGTACTCGCCGCCAGGACGGTACTGCACAAAGCCCAGGTTTTCTAACTTCTTGGTTGTTAGTTCTGGGAAAGCTTTGACATGGAAGGAAAGGACTTCATCAGCGAGTTCGGTAACACTCAAACCACCGATACGGGAAGTCGTACCACGAAATCCGAGTTCGATTAAATCTCCACCAATGCCAATCGCTTCAAAGATTTGGGCTGCTTGATAGCTGGAGAGCAGAGAAATTCCCATTTTGGAGAGAATTTTTAGCAAACCTGACTCTACTGCTTTGCGATAATTTCCTAAAGCTTGTTCTAGGGTGAGGGTGGCAATTTTTTGCACACCCATTAACTTTTGAGTTTTGGGTTCAGACCACCAATCACGCACCGTATCTAAAGCCATATACGGGCAAACTGCACCAGCACCATAGCCAATCAGACAAGCAAAGTGATGGGTACTCCAGCATTGAGCAGTATTCACAATCAGGGATGTTTTCATTCGCAACCCCTCGCTAATCAGATGGTGATGCACAGCGCCGACTGCTAACAAGGGGGGAATGTAGGTGTATTCCGTGCTGATACCCGCATCAAGAGAGCTTGAGGGGATCTGGTCGCTTAATATTAAAATCTTTGCACCTGCGCGGACTGATTCAGCTGCTTGTGCTTGCAAAGACTGCACTGCGGTTTTCAATCCTTCTGGGCCATTAGCGATCGCAAACAGAGTTGACAACTCAGCCGTGGCAAATCCTGACAGCTTAATCGCCTCTAATTCACCATCCGTCACCACTGGCGATTCGAGTTTTAATCTGCGAGCATATTCTGGCTTCGGTTCTAATAAGTTACCCCGTTCACCCAATTCGACTTTCAGAGACATTACTAGCTTTTCCCGCAGGGGATCGATGGCTGGATTTGTCACCTGAGCAAAGCGTTGTTTGAAATAGTCATAAAGCAGGTGTGGCTTTTGTGATAGCACGGCTAAGGGAATATCATCACCCATGCAGAAAGTCGGCTCAGAACCTGCGATCGCCATTGGATGAATCACCATTTCTACATCTTCTGTGGTGTAGCCAAAGGCAGTTTGACGCTGAAGTAAGGTTTGCTTGTCAATTTTGTCACTTGGACTATGCCCGTTACCATTTTCAGTAGCCAAATGTCCATTTCCATTCACATCTGACGATTGACTACTGACAATTTCTTTGAGTTCTTGACGGTACTTTTGCAACCATTCCCCGTAAGGGTGCTGCTTGGCGATCCGCCCTTTTATATCCCAATTTTTCAGCACTTCATGATTTTCTAAATCCACGGCGATCATTTGCCCTGGGCCGAGTCTACCTTTCTCGACAATATCGGCTTCTGGAAAGTCCACCACACCAGCTTCGGAAGCTACAACAATGTAATCATCTTTGGTGATCACGTAACGAGCTGGTCTTAAACCATTACGATCTAGTGTTGCACCAACTTTTTTGCCATCGCTGAATACTAAAAGTGCTGGCCCATCCCACGCTTCTTGCAAACCACTGTAATATTCGTAGAAATCAACAATTTCTGGAAATTTATGTAAAGAAGGCTGATTTTGATAAGCCTCTGGAACCATAATCATTAAAGCTTCCAAGGGGCTGCGTCCAGAACACACCAGTAATTCCACTACGTTGTCTAGGGTAGCTGAGTCACTGTTATCAATATGAACTAATGGCTTGAGTTCGTCGATGCGATTGTTCCATACAGGATGATTCAGGCTAGCTTCTCGTGCCATCATCCAGTTGATGTTACCCAATAAGGTATTGATTTCGCCGTTGTGACCCAAAAGCCGCATCGGTTGCGCTAGGGGCCACTTGGGCATGGTATTGGTACTAAAGCGGCGATGATAAACAGCAAAGGCGCTTTTGTAAGCTGGATTTTTTAAATCGTCGTAAAAGCTGCCCAAGACAGCAGAACGCACCATGCCTTTGTAGACAATTGTGCGACTTGACAACGAACAGATATAAAATTCTTCTGAGATGTTAGTTGCAGCTTTACTAATTCGGCGGCGGGTAATGTACAACTGCCGTTCTAATTCATCACCGCTTTTGTCAACGGAAGCTAACAAAACTTGTTCAATCTGGGGCTGATTTTCTCTTGCTTGTACCCCTAATAAATCAGATTGCACTGGCACTACTCGCCAACCCAATACAATTAATTTCTCTTCAGCAGCTACTTGCTCAACAGTCACCCTAGCTTTTTGGGCAGCTTGCTGGTCTTGTGGTAGAAATATCATCCCCACAGCTGTGCGATCGCTAGATGGAAATTCCTTCCCCCTTTGGGCAAAGTTTTGTTGGAACAACTCCCAAGGAATTGCTGTCAATACTCCAGCACCATCTCCAGAGTCGCGATCGGCGCTACAACCTCCCCGATGTTCTAAGCAGGTTAAAGCAGCTAAAGCTTTTTCGACAATTTCGTGGCTGGTATGATTTTGGCGATGAACAATAAAACCTACACCACAGGCATCTCGTTCTTCCACTAACCACTTTTGCCCCTGATAAGTATCTCTTGAAACGTTGATATCCGCTGTGATTTTCTGGTTTTGATTCATCGGTTTATTATTCATACCCTGTTCCTGAAGTATTGAGTTACCAATTTCGCCATTACATTGTGGGGAAAAATTTCTAATTTCAGCGATGGAAAAATATATAAGCACCGAAATTTAAGGAAAAAAAATTTTAACTTCGGTTTTACTTTATCAGTTACCCGTGTTAAAATAATTGCGTATTTTTTATGTATTTATGCGGTGTTAGACAAGTTATTTGCGCCAAGACATTATTTTTGCCCTGACAGTTTCTTTTTTATATTTTGAAGTTAAGTATTTTCTCAATCCCTTTTTTCCAGATGCACACTAGCTACTTACCGAGCCGATTTTTTGGCTTACCTGAAACAAAACTAAATTAAAACGCTGTACTATGTTCTAAAGCCAAAATCATCCCGATCCAGCAATAAAATTAGCGTATTACAATAGATACCCATTTGACAATTCCCAAATATTTTTGTTGTCTAGAATTTTGCCGCTTTCCAGTTGCCGCATGTATTACTATTAACTAGACATTACTGAAGTAATCATATTAGCAACATTCAGCCTGGATTAAATATTTTAATCCAGTTTTGATAACCAAAACTACCGTATATGGTGTGGTTAAAATTAGTGGGAGTTAAAAAAACTTGATTGCAGTGGCTTTAGCGTCTAAATCAATTAATGTGTGTTCAAAATAGATAATTAGCCAATATATAGATTATCATATTTATTTAAAAATAAAGTCATGCTTTCTTCATATTTCCAAATAATTGGTTAGTTTATATCTTGGGTGGTAGTTTTCAAAAGTAAGCTGTTCCACATTTAACTTGCATATATTGGGCGGGCGAGACGCCCACCCCACAAGAAATGTACAATTTCAGATTATGCAAACTAGATGTGGTTTAGCTTACCTAGTAAATTATGGTAAAAATGCCGAATTGTTGCCAATCAGTGATTCGCGATGGCTCCGTCAACGCCAAGGGCGAGCGCAAGTTTTTTCGGGCTACTGTGTCACCAATACTTTTAACAGTACTGTGCTTAATTACTACCTATCCTATTAACGCCGAGGAGTCTCTAAAAACCACAAAATTAACACCCAAGTTAATCTCACAGTCACCTGCACCTTCTTTGACAGGCGCGGCATTTTCTGGTAATCAAATTTCCCTTAATGGTCGTACTTTACCAGGAACTTGGTTACAACAGCCTGGAAAATCTGGCCAGGTGACAACTAATATTAGTGATGGGGCATTTAGGCAATTAATTGGAGTAAATTTCCTAAACAGTAGTAATTCCGCGAAGCAACCAATACAGTGGTTTTCGTCGTTGACACAGCCATTAGTATTAGCTACCAGGCTAGTAGGGGCATATCGCTATTTGGATATCACTAATTTTGCTCAAATATCTGGATGGCAAATTCAAGCTAATGGCAATACTTTGCTGATTTCTACCCCAAAAACACAAATCACAAATATTGTTCCGAGTCAAGAACCTCCAGAAGCGAGTGCCCCTTTGCAACAGACTCGGATTCTTGTCGATTTAGATCATCCCACTCCTTGGCAAGTTGCACAAGGGTCAGCGATCGCCAAACTGCAAACTCCGTCTTCCGATCCAGACACGCCAACTCCAAAATCCACTACACCACCAAATAGACAGTGGACAGTTACCCTAGATGGAATAGCCGATCCTGTTTTGATAGAACGCTATACTCCCCAGCCACCAGTAGCACCACCAACATTGCTGCCAAACCTGCTTAAACAATTATCACCAGCTATACCAACGCAACCAATACCACCAGTTCTTGAACCGCTGATTCAAAAAGTGGAGGTGGTAAAAAACCAAACGGTTATTAGTCTGAGTGTTCCTTTTGGTCTATCGCCTCAAGTTAGTACTGTCGCTAACCCCAATCGTCTAATTATCGATATTCGACCCGACCCTTTAGAAGAGCGGGATATTACTTGGGCCCCAGGATTGCGCTGGCGACAGCATTATATCAACTTAGGCACAGAACGTTTTCCGGTAGTCTGGTTAGAAGTTAATCCCCGCAAATTTGGGCTAATTTTGAAACCTATGTGGGCTAGTCCTGATGGACTTGTGGGTACTGCTCCCTTAATTCAAACAGCACAACGTTATTTAGCAGTAGCTGGAATTAATGGTGGTTATTTTAACCGCAAAAACAGATTGCCATTGGGTGCAATTCGTCGGGATAGTCAGTGGTTATCAGGCCCAATTCTTAACCGGGGTGCGATCGCTTGGAATGATTCAGGCCAATTTTACTTCGGTCGTCTCACCTTGGAAGAAACTTTAATTACAGCAAATGACCAGCGCCTACCAATTCTATTTCTCAACAGTGGCTACATCCAAAGTGGCATTGCTCGTTACACCTCAGCTTGGGGATCAACTTACACACCCCTGACAGATAACGAAATTATCCTAGTAGTACAAAAAGACCAAATTATTAGTCAGTTACCAGGTGGCAAAGTTGGTACGACAGCAGTTCCAATTCCCCAAGATGGCTACCTGCTAACTTTACGCGCTAACGCTACTATTGCTGCCTCTGGGCTACCTATTGGAAGCGCAGTAAGTATTTCCAGCGCTACTATTCCAGCTGATTTTAGTCGTTATTCCCACATTATTGGTGCTGGGCCGCTATTAGTCCAAAATCGTCAAATTGTCCTTGATGCCAAAGGCGAAAAATTCAGTAATGCCTTTATTGCCGAAAAGGCTATTCGTAGCGGTATTTGCATAACAGAAACAGGTACAGTGATGATTACTGCCACACATAATCGTATTGGCGGTTATGGCCCTAATTTGGCAGAACACGCTCAATTGATGCAACTCATGGGCTGTGTGGATGCTTTAAATTTGGATGGAGGTAGTTCTACCAGCCTTTATTTAGGAGGGCAACTACTCGACCGATCGCCCAGTACTGCTGCTCGTGTTCATAACGGAATTGGTATTTTTCTGCAACCACGATCGTCAGGAAATAGAGAATAGAGAAAAAACTCAATTAACAATCCTCAATCCCTAATTTTTAGTCACTTTTTAAAGTTTAGAACAAGCTATCATTTTGCTTGATGAAGACTTGGTGTAAACATCAGAATTTTAGTAGTGATACTTTACACCATCAGGTTTGATTTTGCTATGTTTATCAAAGTGCGACAAAATTGCTGATTTTCAAGGTTGCAAGATAGCGCCAGATTTTTGATCAATAGTTAAGAATATCAACGGTTTGTTATGTCTTCAAATGAGGTAACTATGGCTCGATATCAAGAAACTACACAGACTGAAACTCTACACCTCCCTCCAAACATAACTTCCAGGGGCATCGCTGCAACTGAATTACGTCCTTGGGGTGCTTTCACAGTTTTGGAAGAAGGGCGCGGATACAAAATTAAGCGCATCGAAGTTAAGCCAGGACACCGCCTCAGTCTACAAATGCACCATCACCGCAGCGAACATTGGATTGTCGTCTCTGGTACAGCTAGAGTAGTTTGTGGCGAGAAAGAAGTACTACTGAGTAATAACGAGTCAACTTATGTACCCCAATGTACATCTCATCGTTTAGAGAATCCTGGCGTTATCCCCTTGGTATTGATTGAAGTCCAAAATGGCGAATACTTGGGAGAAGATGATATTATCCGCTACCAAGATGACTATGCCCGTACCAAAGATTAAAATCAAAAGAACGTTATCAAAGCTCTGATCCCAAAGCTGAATACATTTTTGTGTAAACCGTTTTTGTAAACGAACTATTACACCCCAGAAGTCCCTACCTTGTTAAGGTGGGGACTGAAATATGTTAGTGTTATAAATGTAGTAATTAGCGATCGCGCTCATATAGCCGTAGTCACACAAATTAGGACATAAGGATGGGGTGAAAGAAGAGAGTTACCAATAGTTTTACCTCCTGCCCTCTACCTCCTGCCCTCTGCCTCCTGCCCTCTGCCTCCTGCCCTCTGCCTCCTGCCCTCTGCCTCCTGCCCTCTGCCTCCTTCCTCCTGCTATACCTTCGGTGATTTGGAATTTTGTACAAGCAAAGGTCAATCCATCTGTCAAAATAGAAGATGGGGTATTCAATTGCAAAAAACGAGTTCCATGATTCATCTGAGTCAAGCAGCCATAAGTGAGATTGGGCGAATTAAGTCCAAGCAGCCAAATGTCTTGTTTCGATTGGCAGTAAAACCAGGTGGTTGTTCTGGATTCTTTTATGATATGTGTTTCGATGAAGCAATAAAAGTTGGCGATCGCGTTTTCGACTTGGATGAGATTCAAGTAGTCATCGATGCCACAAGCTTAAATTACCTCAACGGTTTGAGGATAGATTATTCAGAAGACTTAATGGGTGGTGGTTTTCGCTTCCACAATCCCCAGGCGATCGCTACCTGTGGTTGTGGCAATTCCTTTTCTGTGAGTCCTTAGTGATTGAGCATTAGTCAAAAAACAGATGTTCAATCATTAAGGAAAAATAACAATTGACATAAAGCCATAAAAAAAGATATAATCAGGATTTGTTAAAACTTAGACCATAAGCAGCTTTACGCGCTGTAACTCATGCCAACAATACAGCAGCTAATACGAAATGAACGCGAACAAGCGCGTCAGAAAACCAAGTCCCCTGCTCTGAAACAATGTCCCCAACGTCGGGGAGTTTGTACCAGAGTATACACGACCACACCAAAAAAGCCTAACTCAGCTTTACGCAAAGTAGCAAGAGTTAGACTTACCTCTGGATTTGAAGTCACAGCTTACATTCCAGGGATTGGTCACAACTTACAAGAACACTCAGTTGTGATGATTCGTGGCGGTCGGGTTAAGGATCTACCAGGCGTGAGATACCACATCATCCGTGGCACCCTAGATACAGCCGGAGTCAAAGACCGCAAGCAAGGCCGTTCCAAGTATGGAACCAAGCGTCCTAAAGTAGCGAAAAAATAAGATTAGGCGGTTAATCGCATCCAACACGATTAATCGTCTACCTTAAAACGCTGAAGGGCAAAAAAGGAGCGCCGTCTGTGTTCTAACAGTAGCTATAAAGACTGCAAAAGTCTGTTTGAAAAAATTAAGCAAGCTACATCTACACTAAGCGAGCAAGTGTAGAAGTTATGAGGAGAATGCTGTAATATACAGCGAGTTTCTCATCTGAACATTAAAGTTTATAATCTTGTGCCTTGAGTATTTAGTTGCAAGTAGCAAGTCAATGAATTTTAGATTTTAGGTTGGCGATCGCGTAGCTTTAGCGATTTATTGAGCATCTTTTGGATTGGTCGAACCTACAAGGAAATGAGGCTTATAGATTTTTGATTTGTTCAGATGTTTGTATTCAGAACATATACCGAAAACTTTTAATCCAAAACTCGGCGTTGCGCCAGAAGGCCAACAAAAGGTGCGACCAAAATCCCAAATTGACAATTAAGAAGTCAGCTTTGCTGCAACGGTCGAAAAAATTGAGGAAGTCTGAGGGTTGGGTTCTACCGCTTTTAGTTTCCGGTGTCTGATAGCATATAATTTCGTTGCCAATTCCGAATTAAAGGTGAAGTATGTCTCGTCGTGGTGTTATTCAAAGGCGCCCAGTTCCGTCTGACTCCGTATATAACAGTCGCCTTGTGAGCATGATTATCAGACGGATCATGCGTCATGGCAAAAAATCACTTGCCGCACGCATTGTTTATGATGCATTAAAAACTATTGAAGAACGCACTGGTGCTGGTGCTTTGGAAACTTTTGAAAGAGCAGTGCGGAATGCTACGCCTTTAGTAGAAGTAAAAGCTCGGCGAGTAGGGGGAGCAACCTACCAAGTACCAATGGAAGTGCGTACAGAACGAGGCACTACTTTAGCACTGCGTTGGTTAGTGCAATATTCCCGGTCAAGACCAGGCCGGACAATGGCTAGCAAATTGGCAAATGAACTGATGGATGCTGCTAACGAAACAGGCAATGCCATTCGCAAACGCGAAGAAACGCACCGGATGGCAGAAGCTAACAAAGCATTCGCACATTATCGTTACTAAGTAAAAAAGCGATATATCGTCTTGCCGAAGCGGTATATCGTGGCATTTACACAAAAAGACGGTTTTCCGTAAAAGTATAGAATCTTAACAAAGAGTAATATACAAGATATCATGAGGCAAAAACTGTAGGAGGTAGCTGTGGCACGCACGATCCCGCTAGAGAAAGTACGCAACATTGGTATTGCGGCGCATATAGATGCGGGCAAAACAACAACAACAGAGAGAATATTATTTTACTCTGGGATAATTCATAAAATTGGCGAAGTTCATGAAGGAACTGCCGTCACAGACTGGATGGAGCAGGAGCGGGAACGGGGAATTACCATTACTGCTGCTGCGATCAGTACCAGTTGGAAAGATCATCAAATTAACATTATCGATACTCCAGGTCACGTAGACTTCACAATTGAAGTTGAGCGTTCCATGCGCGTGTTGGATGGTGTGATCGCAGTATTTTGTTCTGTGGGCGGCGTGCAACCGCAGTCTGAGACAGTGTGGCGGCAAGCAGAACGCTACAAAGTTCCTCGGATAGCCTTTATCAACAAGATGGATCGCACCGGAGCGAACTTTTATAAAGTTCACGACCAAATCCGCGATCGCCTGCGAGCAAATGCGATCGCCATTCAACTACCAATCGGTAGTGAAAACGACTTCCAAGGTATTGTTGACCTTGTAGGGTTGCGTGCGTATATTTACGCAAATGATCAAGGAACCGATATCCAAGAAACCGATATCCCGGAAGCATTGCAGGCGCAGGTAGACGAATTCCGCACCAAGCTAATAGAAGCCGCAGCCGAAACAGATGATGCTCTGATGACTAAGTACTTCGAGGGCGAAGAACTTACAGAGCAGGAAATTAGAACTGCCCTGCGTAAAGGCACAATTGCGGGGACAATTGTACCAGTACTTTGTGGTTCGGCATTCAAAAACAAAGGCGTACAGCTGATGCTAGATGCCGTTATCGATTACCTGCCAGCGCCAAGTGAAGTACCGCCAATTCAAGGCTTACTGCTCAATGGCGATACTGTTGAGCGGCGGGCTGATGACAACGAACCCCTAGCAGCTCTGGCATTCAAGATTATGGCTGACCCTTACGGTCGCCTGACATTTGTTCGTGTTTATTCTGGTGTCCTGAAAAAGGGCAGCTACGTTCTCAACGCTAGTAAGAATAAAAAAGAACGGATTTCTCGCTTAGTTCTCATGAAGGCAGACGATCGGCAAGATGTCGATGAACTGCGAGCGGGTGATTTGGGAGCAGCTTTGGGATTGAAAGACACCTTGACAGGTGACACGCTTTGTGATGATGGATCACCAGTAATTCTGGAATCTCTATTCATTCCTGAGCCTGTAATCTCGGTAGCGGTTGAACCCAAAACCAAAAACGACATGGACAAGCTGTCCAAGGCTCTGCAATCTCTCTCAGAAGAAGACCCCACCTTCCGTGTCCGCGTCGATCCGGAAACAAACCAGACCGTGATCGCGGGAATGGGAGAGCTACACCTAGAAATTCTAGTAGACCGGATGTTACGAGAATTCAAGGTGGAAGCGAATGTAGGTGCCCCACAAGTAGCTTACCGAGAAACAATTCGGAAAGCTGTGAACAAAGTTGAGGGCAAATTCATCCGCCAAAGTGGTGGTAAAGGTCAATACGGTCATGTTGTGATCAATTTGGAGCCTGGAGAACCCGGTACTGGCTTTGAATTCGTTTCCAAAATTGCTGGCGGTACAGTGCCTAAAGAGTACGTTGGCCCCGCAGAACAAGGAATGAAAGAAAGCTGCGAATCTGGTGTTCTAGCTGGATATCCGTTGATTGACGTTAAAGCGACGCTAATTGATGGGTCATACCACGATGTAGACTCTTCAGAAATGGCTTTCAAAATCGCTGGCTCAATGGCGATGAAAGAGGCTGTGCTAAAAGCTTCACCTGTCATCTTAGAGCCTATGATGAAAGTTGAAGTTGAAGTTCCTGAAGACTATATGGGGAACGTCATTGGCGACCTCAACACCCGCCGAGGGCAAATTGAAAGCCAAAGCACCGAAAAGGGACTCGCTAAGGTAACATCCAAAGTTCCACTGGCGAGCATGTTTGGCTACGCCACTGATATTCGGTCAAAAACGCAAGGTCGGGGTACCTTCACGATGGAGTTCAGCCACTACGAAGAGGTGCCTCGCAGCGTAGCTGAAACTATCATTGCAAAAAGCAAAGGGAACGCTTAGTTAAAATAAGGAAATGAGTATTCATGGCACGCGCAAAGTTTGAAAGGAATAAACCCCACATCAATATCGGTACAGTTGGCCACGTTGACCACGGTAAAACTACCTTGACAGCAGCCATCACCATGACCTTGGCAGCTACGGGTCAGGCTGTAGCTAAGGGCTACGACCAAATTGATAATGCCCCAGAAGAAAAGGCACGGGGTATTACCATCAATACCGCTCACGTAGAGTATGAAACTGTAAATCGACACTATGCTCACGTAGACTGTCCAGGACACGCTGACTATGTGAAGAACATGATCACCGGTGCTGCACAGATGGACGGAGGTATCCTTGTAGTTGCTGCTACTGATGGTCCTATGCCTCAAACCCGCGAACACATACTGTTGGCAAAACAGGTTGGTGTTCCTAGTCTGGTTGTCTTCTTGAACAAAGAAGACTTGATGGATGACCCAGAACTCTTGGAACTAGTGGAACTAGAACTGAGAGAACTGTTAAGCAGCTATGATTTCCCTGGCGATGATATCCCTATTGTCAAAGGCTCTGGTCTGCAAGCTTTAGAAGCAATGACCAAGAATCCTAAGACCCAACGAGGAGAAAATCCTTGGGTAGACAAAATCTATGAACTGATGGATGCTGTAGATTCTTACATCCCCACACCTGAGCGAGATGTTGATAAACCATTCCTGATGGCTGTAGAAGACGTGTTTTCAATCACAGGTCGTGGAACTGTAGCCACTGGTCGGATTGAACGGGGTATAGTCAAAGTTGGCGATAACGTTGAACTAGTGGGTATCAGAGATACTCGCGCTACTACCGTAACTGGTATTGAAATGTTCAAGAAGAGTCTTGAGCAAGGTATGGCTGGAGATAACGCTGGCGTACTACTCCGGGGTATCCAGAAGGCTGATATTGAACGGGGTATGGTAATTGCCAAACCAGGTTCAATTAAACCTCATAATGAATTTGAAGGTGAAGTGTACGTCTTAACAGAAAAAGAAGGTGGTCGTAAGACTCCATTTTTCGCTGGCTACCGTCCCCAGTTCTACGTGCGGACAACCGATGTAACTGGTACTATCAAAGCCTACACCTCCGATGAAGGCAAAGAAGTAGAAATGGTGATGCCAGGCGATCGCATCAAGATGACAGTAGAATTGATCAACGCGATCGCGATTGAACAAGGAATGCGCTTCGCTATCCGCGAAGGTGGTCGCACCATCGGTGCTGGTGTCGTCTCCAAAATTATCAAGTAGCACCTTTTTGCTCATAACAAAGGAGCAGAGATGGTATGATTTTGCCTCTCTGCTCCTTTCTCTTCCCTCTATAAATAAGGTAATAGATTACAGGGGACAGGTAATAGTTTTCTGTAATTTTTACCCTGTAACCTATTACCTGTAAATACTCCCTTAATTACGCAGAACCTGGAAAATTAAAGATGGCAACTCTACAGCAGCAGAAGATTAGAATTCGCTTACAAGCCTTTGACAGGCGGTTATTAGACACATCTTGCGAGAAGATTGTAGACACAGCTAACCGCACCAACGCTACAGCTATAGGCCCAATTCCTTTACCAACAAAACGCCGGATCTATTGTGTGCTGCGATCGCCCCACGTAGATAAAGATTCACGGGAGCATTTTGAAACCCGTACTCATCGCCGGATTATTGACATTTACCAGCCCTCTTCTAAGACTATTGATGCCCTGATGAAATTGGATCTACCATCGGGCGTAGATATTGAAGTCAAACTTTAATTTAGTCATTAGTTATTAGCAAAGGACGAAAAATAAAGCGCAAAGTCGAGCTAGTCGCTCTCGGTAGGGTTTCCCGACTTGGGTGTTAGCGATAGCGAAGCGTTAGCGAGTCATCGAGCGTCAGCGGTAGCGACGCAGGAGCGTCACTGGCCTTGAGGAAAGGAAACCTCCGCTCAGAACTTTGTAACAGACGACAAATGACATTAGTATGAATATTTACACAGCCCTGAAGAAATATATCTCAGGGCTTTTATTTAGCTAGGAAACAAATGGTAGAATGTAGATAAAATACGGGAAAAGCAGAGAAAAAGAAATTTTAAAGATTAAGTTTATCTCAAAATAACAATGACATCATCTTCTAAAATTGCAGTTCGCGAACTACCTCTGTTCCCGTTACCCGAAGTAGTTTTGTTTCCTACTAGGCCATTACCCCTGCACATCTTTGAATTTCGCTACCGAATCATGATGAACACGATTTTGGAGAGCGATCGCAGGTTTGGTGTTTTGATGTTTGATCCAGTCAAAGGTACAATTGCAAACACTGGTTGTTGTGCTGAAATCATTCATCATCAACGGCTACCAGACGATCGGATCAAGATGATGACTTTAGGGCAGCAAAGATTTCGTGTATTAGAGTATGTTCGTGAAAAGCCATATCGCGTTGGTTTAGTTGAGTGGATTGAAGACCAACCACCTACTAAAGATTTGCGACCTTTATCAACTGAAGTAGAACAACTACTGCGAGATGTTGTACGTCTGTCAGCCAAATTAACCGAACAAAATATTGAATTGCCAGAAGATTTGCCCGATCTGCCAACAGAATTATCTTATTGGGTAGCTAGTAACCTTTATGGTGTCGCCGCAGAGCAGCAATTATTGTTAGAAATGCAAGATACTGTAACTCGTCTAGAACGGGAAGCAGAAATTTTAACTTCTACTCGGAATCACTTGGCAGCTCGCGCTGTTCTCAAAGACACATTTAACGAAAAGTGAGGAGTTAGAAAGAAATAACAAAAAATAAAAGATTGACAACTTATAATTTATAGTCCCAAATAGATAACTCTTAACTTTTCAAGTAAGGGTGTTGATCGCTAAAACATTGTAAGCGCCAAGAATTTTTAAAATCTCTGTGTGAGTAATTAATTCTGCTAAAGCAGATTGCATTTGTGCTTCCTTGGCATCTGCTTCTAAATCCATGAAAAATAAATATTCGCCTAGCGATCGCTTCGTCGGACGAGATTCTATCCGACTGAGGTTAATTCCTAGTTGAGCAAATATTTGCAAAGGTTTTACCAATGCTCCGGGTGTGTTGGCAGGCATACTAAAAGCCAGTGATGTGTGACTAACAGGCAGTTTTGTTGTCTGGTATGCAGCGTCCACTTTATCCTGACTTACCACCCAAAAACGAGTAAAGTTTTCTGGATTATCGTTGATACCACTAGCAAGTATCGGCAGATCGTAGAGTTGAGCTGCTCTACTAGAAGCGATCGCTGCCGTTGTTGTATCTTGCTGCAATCGTTGTAGTGCTTCGGTTGTGGAATTGCTGGGAATAATCTCCACAGTTGGGAGAAACCGCTCTAACCATCCCTGACATTGTGCCAAAGCTTGCGGGTGAGAGTAAACAGTTTTAATTTTATTTAAATTAGACGCGCAAGAAATTAACGTATGGGCAATGGGTAATACCAAAGCCAACTGAATACGCAAACTGTCTAACTGCCATAGTGTATCCATTGTTGTAGTCACACTCCCTTCAATAGAATTTTCTACTGGCACAACAGCCAAGTGAGCTTGACCATTAGCAACGGCGTGCAGTGATTGAGGGATAGTAGTATGAGGGCACAATATAGCTTCAGTTCGCGTACTTTTGCTAAACCAATTGACATAAAAAACAGCTGCTTGTTCTGTGTAAGTGCCGGGAGGCCCTAAATGTGCGATCGATAAAGTCATGCTTTTAGCGTTGAGTTGTAAGTTTAATGCCTAAACAGAGATTATGATATTTTGGTTTGGAAAATATATTCAACATCTACTCTACTAAACACTGTTATGTTTAAAATTTACGCACTAAACGGATAAAACAAAATATGTATTCAAGAAAACAAGTTATGCAAATCAGTC
Source organism: Nostoc sp. (assembly GCF_036917575.1). Classification (GTDB taxonomy): domain Bacteria; phylum Cyanobacteriota; class Cyanobacteriia; order Cyanobacteriales; family Nostocaceae; genus Nostoc. The sequence continues at coordinate 138,926 of NZ_JBALDC010000050.1, forward strand.
TTTTAGTATATAGATTTCCTAGCAGTTTTTTGCTAAATTTCTCTAAAGATTTAAGAGGAATGATATTGGCTTATAAAGTAAGCATATTATGGGTTTTGTGTCAAGACTAAAATTATAATCTATATTTCTTGAACTAAAGATAGAATGAGCCTACCAACTTTTTGTTAATGATATATAGCTGATAAGCAACAATCATTTTTATAATCAATAAATTCTGTAGTTTTCTAATAATCAGAAAGAAGTTGTTAAAAAAATATTAAAATTAAGAAACAGATATTTTTATTAGCTCATGGCTACCCGGTTTACTGCCTCCCAATCGGTTGAAATCGCTGTTCCAGAGCAGCCTATTCCCATTCAGCACTACTTGCGTCAGCCTCAACGTCTGGTTAAGGCTTTGGTTGACAATAGTCGGATTCAGCAGCTTTCGGAGGAAGTATTTCGCTTGAAAATGCGTCCGCTAACTTTTATGTCATTGAATATTCAACCTACTGTAGACATGAGAGTTTGGGCAGAATCAAATGGAATAATTTATTTGCGATCGCTAAACTGTGAAATTTTAGGATTTGAGTATGTTAACCAGCGCTTTGCTCTTAATTTAAAAGGGTATTTGTCTCCCAAAGAGTTTAGTACTGGCACTCGCCTGCAAGGAAAAGCTGATTTAGAAGTGCTGGTGGATTTCCCACCGCCATTTTCCTTCACTCCCAAGCCGATTTTAGAAGCTACTGGCAACGGTTTGCTCAAAAGCGTGCTGTTGTCGGTTAAGCAACGGTTATTAAATCAACTTTTGACGGATTATCGTTACTGGGTAATATCACAAACCAAAGATAAAGAACTTGACAGTGATATTACTGAATTACCAATCCTGAATGCTGAGTAATTATTTAATCAAGGAAGTACTCAGACTTTTAATTTGGCAAGGACGAAAAGACTGACGATGTAGGGGCGAGGGCCCGTATTGTTGCAAAGCCAGCTTATGCCGCTGGCTACCATAACCCTTGTTACACTCCAGATTGTACATAGGGTATTTTAATGCTAGACGTATTATCAGATCGTCACGCCAAACTTTAGCGACAATACTAGCAGAGGCAATAGCGAGCGATCGCTCGTCCCCTTTAACTATTGTTTGTTGCGGCAATTGCAAATCTTTGATTGACTGATTGCCATCAACCAAGCAGAGTGTGGGCTGTTGCTTTAACTTCAGCACAGCCCGCCTCATTGCTAACAGCGTTGCTTGCAAAATATTTATCTTGTCAATTTCGGCAGTAGAAGCAAACCCAATTTTCCAGTCTATAGCTAGCTCACAAATTTGCTGCGCTAGCTGAGTTCTCCGAGAACTAGACAACTTTTTACTGTCTTTAATTTTAGCTGCTATCAGTATTGGCAAAGCGTGATCTGGTAAAATCACTGCTGCCGCCACCACAGGGCCAAACAGAGCGCCTCGCCCTACTTCATCCACACCTGCAATCAACCCTGGAATTCCTGAGAAGGTAGAAAACTCTATCCAAGTGGATTGTTCCAAAGGTGTTGGCGATGTTTCTACCATAAAATAAATTAATTATCCTCGATCGCTGAGGAACGACGGCGGCGGCGGCGGTTGGCAGTGGCGCTACTATTAGCTTCGCTTTCATCTATGTTCTCATTTTCGGCGGCAGCTTTTGCAGACAAGCGTCCCGAAGGATCCACAGTCAACTCCGATGGTTCAGTTGTCTCTTCAATCAAAGATTTTTGTTCTGGCTCAATAACTTTTGGTGTCGGTATCTTGCTGGCAGTGATTTCCGGTGTTGCCTTTTGGGCAATAGTGATTATTTCCGGTGTTGCTTTTTGAACAATAGTTGATTCTGAGGTTGATTCAATTGGGGTCGTTGGTTGTTGACCGGGCTGAATCACATTAATAATCACAGACTTGGTATTTTTAACCTCTTGCTCTAACTTCACCAAGGGAGATATTCCCATCAAAGCAAATATATCCTGTTCTTGGAGGCTCATTTCTACAGTTCTAATTTCCGGTGGTTCTACCACTGGCTTAACTGGTTCTGCCTTGATAATTTTAGTACGCTCTACTCTTTCACTCCAACCTGGTTTACCAAGGGTGGGTGAGGGAATTTCTGGTGCAACTCCTAGTTCTGGTTCCATATCAAGGTCTAAGTCTGGCTCATTAACAAAAGCCAGGGGATTGGGAACAATCCGAGCTTCATCTTTGCCGTTTAATCCATTGACACCAATTCGACTGCGGCGAGTCCGGGTACGGCGCTTATCATTAAGTTCTTGATAACTAGGATGATTGATCAGATTTAGGTTGCTCAATTCCGAGTCACTGTCAAATGCTTCCCCAAATCCATCATAGGTTTCTCGTGGTTCCGGGATCCGGGCAGATGGTTGACGTGGTTCTCGGTGAGGCAAGGATATAAAACGCTCGCGATCTGGTGTCTCTGCTGGTGCTGGTATCGGTAATCGGTTTTCGATTTCTCCAGGCAGACGCACAGTATGTCCTAAACCGCCACAGGTGGGGCAAGTTTCACCAAACAATTCATAAATATTTTGACCCTGACGTTTGCGGGTCAATTCTACTAAACCCAGTTCGGTCAGTTGGGCAATTTGGGGACGAGCTTTGTCTGCTTTGAGTGCTTTATTAAAGTGTTCGAGAACTTGCAGTTGATCGCGTCGCGATTCCATATCGATGAAATCAACGACGATCACCCCAGCGATATTTCGCAGACGCAACTGACGAGCAATTTCTGTTGCCGCTTCGCAGTTTGTCCACAAAACTGTTTCTCTAGCTGTTGCCGATCGCGTGAAGGAACCTGAGTTAACATCGATTACGGTTAATGCTTCCGTCGGCTCAATGATAATGTAACCGCCAGAAGGTAGGTCTACTCTCGGTTTCAGGGCTTCTCTAATCGCAGCAGTGATGCGGAAGTACTCTAAAATTGAGGAGCGATCGCGATGATGGTCAATCAACAATCCCTGCGGTGTTTGACCGCCACTCCAATTCTGCAAGTACTGTTTGACGCGCTTCAAACCAGTACTGGAATCCACGACAATCCGATTTACATCCGCGCCGTACATATCCCGCAATACGCGCTGGATAAAGTCATCGTCTCGGTTGAGTAATGCTGGGGCACGGGTGGAATGGGCTTCCTGCTGAATCGCCTCCCATTGCTTTTGCAGTAACTCCAAATCTTCCATAATCGCTTCTTCGGGTTTGCCTTCTGCTTCTGTACGTACAAGCAAACCCATTCCCGCCGGTTTGACCAAAATCGCCAGTGCTCGTAAGCGGTTGCGCTCACTTTCACTTTTAATCCGTCGGGATAAATTTACGCCCCGACCATAAGGCATCAGTACCACGTAGCGTCCGGGTAAAGTAATATTACCTGTGAGCCTGGGCCCTTTTGTCCCTGTTGGCTCTTTCATTACTTGCACCAAAACTTTCTGTTGTGGTGCTAGTAGTTCTGTAATTGCCGATGCGGTACGCTTAAGCTTCAATGGACCCAAGTCGGTGACGTGAATAAAACCGTTGCGCTCTGGGTCGCCAATATTGACAAAAGCCGCATCTATCCCAGGTAATACGTTTTCTACTACTCCTAAGTATATGTCACCTATTTGATGATGACCTGTAGCAACAACAAGTTCCTGTATTTGATCTTCAGAAAAAACCGCAGCAATTTGGTGCTGCTCCGCGATGATAATTTGTTTTGGCATTCAATTTCCTCAAAAATTGGCAGCACTTACAGGTTTGAGGTTTTTGTATCAAGTCCGGTTAATTACTTAATAATTCAAAACTACCTGCGTCTTGGCGTCAGTTTTAATTACCAGTCTTTCTCGGTTTGATATTATACTTTCGCTGCCCTCGCAACCCTCAAAAAGCGCTACTGGTAATAAAAATCACAAATCTGAGCTTCTAAGTTAAATAGCTATTGGCGCTCTTAAGAGCGTTTCCACGGCTGATTATTCCAGAACTGCTGCATATCGTTTAAGCAATTAAATCAACCGTCTGTGGTTGATTTATAATGCAATACTCTCAATCAAGAGAGTTCTGAGTTGAAGTTCTAAATCCTGAGTAAGCATTTTAACTCAAGATGCTTTATTTGAGAGGAACCTACTGAATTCGTTAAGAAAAAGAAGCTATTTCTATTTTCCATTCCCCGGATTTATTTTAGGGTTATACTCAACAGCTCCAGTTACTACCTTACCTCGATTCGCTCTAGCCTAAGACAAGCAACGCTTTGCGCGTCTGGCGAACGTCTACAATTCGGCATAACCGACAGCAGTTGCTTTAACTTTAAAAAAAGTAATGCACTAGCTCTTGGGCACTACGTGGATTAGACATTCAGCAGTTGTTTTAAAAGCATGAATTTGGAGAAGCTAACTAAGCCTGCTGTTAGTTACTGATTCACAAGGTAGCTATAGAGAGAGTGTGCATTCTTTAATCTGCTTTTTGTTTGTCTAGAATAAAATCCTAGAAGTTGCACTCTAATTTTTTTGCTTTTGCCCCCTGAATACCAGGGTAGTGAATCAGCTAATTCAATGCAGCGCCAGAAAATTTCTCTTCACCCTATTCTAACGCAACCTTGCTAAAAATCAATTCCTACGATCTGCCATCTTCGGACAACTACTAGCAAGTTGCTCTACAGGGATTATACCCCTAAAATTAGCCGATTACGGTGGATATGCAAAAGTTGAAATTCTATATTAGCCACTGTTTGTAGCATAAACAGGATTTGTTCGGGACGCAACAGCAAACCGTCCTGGCGATAGCTACCTAGATAACGGATTACAGATGACATAGATTCTGCAACGCAATTGTAGTTTTCTACTAATTCCAGTTCAAATAAGCGATCGCGCAGATTTATTAACTGGCTTTTGCCTGATTTAGTTATTTGCTCGTACCAAAGTTCCTCTTTTGCTTTGATTGTATCAATCCAGCTTTGCCATTGTATGGGTGTTGTTTCTGCAAGTGCTGCTACAGTAATTAAATACTCTGCGGACTCTAGCAGTTGGGTAGCGGCACTAGCTTTTAAATCTATCTGCTCCACATTATATATAGGTATGTTCGTGGGCATTTCCCGAACCAACTTTTCTCTAAAAGCATCAACTTCTACTGGCACAGTTAACTCAAAATCTGCAATTTCACAGTTGCTAGTAGCTCCTAAAGCCAAAGCAGTTGCTAGAGAAATCCGTGGCATTGGGTGAAATCCACCAGTAAAAGCAATTGGTAAGCTTGCTCGCCGCACAACTCGGTCAAACAGACGGAGTAAATCGAGATGGCTGATCAAAGCCATATTACCTTGTTTTCCAAACCAAACTCGCAGTCTTTGCGCCTTAGTTGTGTTGGGGACAAACTCACCAGTGAATTTTGGGATAGTAGGTGATTCAATCACCACGTTATGCCCAAAGTCGGTGCCACAGACGCCACAATGAGAACAACCTTCAAAAGAGCAGTCGGGTACAATTGCAGCTTCTAGAGCGCGTTGCAAGTCTTCTTTGAGCCACTTTTTGTCAATCCCGGTATCAATATGATCCCAAGGTAGGGGAATATCAAGGGAGTGAGTGCTGAGTGGGGTATTCTCCTGTGCTTCTGTGCCCTTGTGCGCTTCTATGTCAAACAAATTCCATTCGCCATTTTCTACTTGGCGGTATTTCCAATCTAAATCGGCTTGGGCGATCGCATCTCCCCAAGCACTAAAAGCCCGATCTAAATTTTCATACCAGGAATCCATACCTGCACCCAATTCCCAGGCACGGCGAACTACTTTGCTCAAATTGCGATCGCCTCGTCCCACAAAATCTTCCATTGCCGAAATGCGGACATCGGTAAAATTTACCTTCACTGCCTTGATTCGGCGGAATTCTTGCCGCAACAGGTTTTGTTTTCGCTTAAATTCAGCAGTAGAAACTGAGTGCCACTGGAATGGTGTATGAGGCTTGGGCGTAAAGTTAGAAATTGTCAGGTTAAAGTTTAGGGGTTTTCTGCCTTTGCCTCGACATTCTCGCTGTAGCCAGCTTACTGTTTCCGCAATGCCCAAAACGTCAGCATCCGTTTCACCTGGCAAGCCAATCATAAAATACAACTTTATTTTATCCCAGCCTTGTTCCCAAGCCGTTTTCACTCCTCGCAACAATTCTTCATTCGTCAACCCCTTATTCACAATGTCTCGCATCCGCTGAGTCCCAGCTTCTGGAGCAAAAGTCAGTCCACCTTGCCGCGTACCTCCCAGGATATTGGCAATATTCTCATCAAATCTGTCTACCCGTTGGCTTGGTAGAGTTAAAGAAATATTTTCATTTTTTAAGCGATTTTTGATTTCCATCCCCACTGCTGGTAGGGATAAATAATCAGAACAACTCAGAGATAGTAGGGAAAACTCATTGTAACCAGTTGCTCGCATTCCCTGTTCAATTGCTTCTACAACTTTATCAGGTTCTACATCCCGTGCTGGTCGAGTCAGCATTCCTGGTTGACAGAAGCGACAGCCACGAGTGCAACCACGCCGAATCTCAATACTCAAGCGGTCATGAACCGTTTCTACATAGGGAACTAACCCGATGGAATATGCTGGTATCGGAGTTGCAACCCGTCGCAGAATTCGTTTTGGCACATCCGGGCGACAAGGATGAACTGAGCCATCCTTTGCCATGTCGTAAAATTGAGGGACATATACGCCTGGTATCTGTGCTAAATCCAGTAATATATCTTCCCGACTCAATCTAGCTTGTTTGCCTTCTTCCAACACCAAGCCAATTTCTGGTAGTAGTTCCTCTCCATCTCCTAGGGCGATAAAGTCAAAGAAGTCAGCATAAGGCTCAGGATTTGATGTCGCTGTTTGCCCACCAGCGAAAATCAACGGAAAGGATGACTGGGTATCAGTAGATTCCCTGAGTTTCTGTCTCTCTCGCCATGTTAAAGGAATTCCTGCCAAATCCAACATTTCCAGGATATTAGTTGCACCCAGTTCGTAACTGAGGCTAAAGCCTAAAATGTCGAAATCTGTCAGCGATCGCTTTGACTCTACCGCAAACAATGGCGTATTAGTTTCGCGTAGTTTGGCTGCCAGGTCTTTTCCTGGGAGGTAGGCGCGATCGCACAATTGACGCGGTTGGGCATTTAAGATGTTATAAAGGATAACGTGCCCTAAATTAGATGCACCGACTTCATACACTTCTGGGTAGGTTAAAACCCAATGTATTGCTGTCGTATCCCAAGGTTTATGTACTGCTAACAGCTCGTTACCCAGATAACGGGCTGGTTTTAAAATATCTGACGTTATTAATCTTTCAACTGCAACAACCACTGTGCTATCTTCTAGCTACCTTAATTACAGCTATCCAACCCCAACCTTAGCATTGAATTAGATTTTATAACATAATTTCTCGTTGCAACTTACAACTCCTTTACAAAAACTCTACTTATTGCCTGAACCTTTGTGCTTTTACATAAAGTTATGTTTGGGTCAATTCAGTTTCAGCGTCTGATATTTCAAATACCTGATCGAGTTGTGTTAGTTCAAAAATAATTCTAATTTGTGGAGTAACAGCACAAAGTCGGCAACTTCTTCCTAAAGTAAGAGCCAGCTTGTGTGTAGATAACAATGCCATCAACCCCGCGCTGTCTAACGATTCTACTGCTGCAAGGTCTACTACCAAGATGGAAATACCATTTTGCGCCAACGCTGTAGTCATATCTCGTTCAAATTCCAAGGCGTTTGCAGCATTTAAACACCCTTGGGGGCGAATGACTGCAATCTTGGGATAGTTAAGCACTACTTGCATAGTTACATCCTATTAAGAATTTTGAAGCGTGAAGTTAAGGATTATTTGAACATAAGCTCTATTTTGTTGCATCGACCATACGTCTTAGCTCTCTTTGCTGAATCTTTATTGCTTTAGTATGTCTGTTTAAAGATTGTTATAATTCCAAGTTAAAATGTGTTTATATATACTTTTTTTTTATGTCACTTCAAAAACAATCAACTATAGACGGCCATAGAGCAGACAAATTATCAGTAACTATGCTGATAAACCTTGCTTAGTCTATAACTAAAGCTAATTTAGCCAAGTCTTAACGGTAGGTTAAATCTTTCACTTTAACGTTGTTGATGGTATACAGCAACGTTAAAGTGAATTATCTAGTTAACTAATTAAATTGTGATATATATCACTAGTGAGTTAGTGTTTGGATCGCTCTTTATACTGAGGCCGATCTGGGATGATTAGTGTCATATTACAGTTGGATTATTACTTATGAGAACTCAGTACGCTATTCGTAAACTAGTAGAAAAAGCTCTTGACATTAAAAAACTAACTCCTGAGATAGAGAATGAAATCAACTCAGAACTGACGGAATTGGGTTACATTTCTGATGTTGATTACGAAGCCTTAGAATTATTAATGGCAGAGATGGATGCTGGACGAATCCAGTTGGTTCCTAGCTTGGGATTTTAAAATAATTCATAATGACGCTCTTGACGAGACGCTGCACTAATGTAATGACACTCTCTACAAGAAGTTGTGTATAGCTTGCTTTTCTTTAAGGGTATGAGGACTCCCTAACATAATTCGTAATTAAATTTAGCAGGGGGACAAGGAAGACAAGGAAGAATTATTGAAGAAGTCTTTACGTTGTCTATTCTCCATACCCAATGCCCGATCGCTAATCCTTAATCCCCAACCCTTCTTGATATGCTTGCCAAAGTTGGTGAATAAACTGATTGAGTTGCTGCTTGGCGGCTGAATCAGGTTCAGTTTTTGGTTCTTTCGCTAAAAGTTGGCTCAAGAAGGTAATTACTTCTGTATCTAATGCTGGGCGAAATGAATTGGCAGGCCAAAGTAAGTCAGACGCATCTCGCAAATCGGTAATTAAGGGTGATTCTTCTATGAAAGTAACCATTAATAAAGGACGTACCCAGCATAGCTGGCGGGAAACTACAAATTGAATGACTTCTGCATACAGGTTCCTGTCGCCATACTCTAAAGACACAATTTGTCCCGGTTGAAGAAAATCTAGGCTCATGTCCATCTTGGGCAGGGGCAAGGATTATTTTGCTTGCAACTTCCTTAATCTTAAAAGGAAAAATGCGTTACGTTTAAGGAAAGCTTATGTAAGATTAGGGTAGCACTCTTACGGCAGCCATGTCTTAGACGTGTGCCTTATCAAGTGGCTACGCAAAAATAATACAACTAATCCTTAGCAGTCAAGGGTTTTCCTAGCATAGTATCTGAGCAGAAATACTATAGAATAGGTAAATAACTGTTGAGCGATCGCTAGACAGAGATTTTGTTGTAGTGAAGTAACGAGAAAAGAGCAAAGAGCCGTGTCAGTTGAAACCATTGAAAAGCCTTCCACAACCCGCAAGCTCGCGCCTCGGTATCGCGTTTTGCTCCATAACGATGACTACAACTCTATGGAGCATGTTGTACAGTCACTAATAGCTACTGTACCTAGCCTTACCCAACCCCAAGCTGTGAGCATTATGATGGAAGCCCATACTAACGGGCTAGCTTTAGTTATTACTTGCGCCCTAGAACACGCTGAGTTTTATTGCGAAACATTGATAAGTCACGGTTTAAGTAGCACCATTGAACCTGATGAATAGTCATTGGTCATTGGTCATTGGTCAAAATTTGGAGTATTGACTAGTGATTGATGATTTAACTTAGTATGAAAAAAAACCTTGTCCGTTTAGCTGAACGCCCTGCCCTTATTAGGCTGGGTGCTTTTATTTTGACTTTATTGCTGCTATGGTTGCCATTGGCTACACCAATATACTTACTAGTGCATGATTCAAACTTAGAAAGTATATTGACATTGGTATTGTTATATGCTGTATTTATTTTTATTCTGAGATTATGGGGTAAATATGTCTACCAGCAGCCCCAAATTCTGTGGCATTATGGCTTAGAATTCACGCGGCAAAATGGTGTAGATTTGCTGCGTGGCTTGGCTTTGGGGATAATTAATATTCTGATACTTTTTGGGGTAGAAAGTTTGTTGGGTTGGTTGGTGTGGCAACAACCGAAAGTTTTTTTGCTGAAAGTAATTTTAGAGGGTTTACTTGTTGGCTTAGGTGTTGGATTTGCTGAGGAATTGTTATTCCGAGGCTGGTTGCTAGATGAATTACAACGAGATTACAGTCCACGTGTGGCACTGTGGACAGATGCAACTGCGTTTGCTACATTGCACTTTATTAAACCCTTGGAGGCAATTATTCATACACTGCCGCAATTTCCAGCTTTAGTACTGCTGGGGTTAACGCAAGTATGGGGAAAGCGTTGGCAAAGGGGACGCTTGGGTTTCCCAATTGGTTTGCATGGTGGTTTAGTTTGGGGTTACTACATTATTAATGTGGGTAAATTAGTGAAATATTCTGGCCAAGTTCCTGATTGGGTAACTGGTGTGAATAATAATCCCCTGCAAGGAGTGATGGGGGTGTTGTTAATGAGTGTACTAGCTTTGTGGATACGAGGGCGAACAGTGAAAAATTAAAGATGAGTAATGAAGTTGTAGAAAAATAAAATATCGGCTAAAAAGAAAATACATTAATATTCCATTTACGCAAAGTGTCAAAGTGTAGCCAAAAGGCTTTTAGAGATTCAACATCAAATAAAGGTTTAAGGTTAAAAATAATGGATTGTAGTCGTCTGGAATATATTAAAAATGTCAATGATAATGGTGATTGGGCGTATGAAGGCTATCTTATTGGAGCTTATTTTCAGTTTAACTTTAAAAAGAATGAGGCTACAGGTATAGATAATCACGCCTTTAACTTACCAAAAGGATCTCTTATCATCCTTTCTCAAAAACGATCTGGGTACGAGCGAACCTTGACACACGTAGTTGAACTGGTTAATAACGGAAGTGAAGATAAACCTCAATGGGAAACAGGTTCATGGGGTATTTTCCGATGGGTTAAGGTTCATTGGATTGCTGATTTCAACAATCCCAACCGTATTCCTCTTGATCAGAAGGAAATGATAGCCAACTGGGGTTGGTATGACACTAAAGCTAAATTGTTATCTAGTGACAACTTGATGAAGCAGTGGGGTAGTATCGATAAATTAAGAGTGCACTTAGGAGAAGTCTTTAATTAATAGCCATAATTCACCTTGGGCGATCGCACCTAAGCCACATTTTTGACTGAGATAATTTCTTCACTACACCACTGAATCAGTAGCCATCTGTTAGAATCTTTATCCAGTGCTGGCTTGAGACGGAAATTAAAAACCTCTTGCCATACCTCTACGCCATACTGGAATACAAAATCTGCCTCTAGTTCTCTAAACTGTTCCCATTGCCGATTTGCGATCGCAGTCAACATGGGAATAATTGCGGTAATTGAGACTTGTGCGGCAACGGGTATCATTTGCGAAAATTTTAACAATACCCAAGTATACTGGGCTTTTTGGTAGAATCTTTATGCAAGAGTCTCAACCACAGTACCCACTACACACGCCTTATTCAAATTAGCGCCGCTCAAATTTGCACCTTCTAACTCTGCACAAAGCAAATTCGCTCCTGAAAAATTCGCCCCTGCCAAATTTGCCCCCCGCAAGTCCGCTTCTTCCAGGTTTGCTTCACTCAACAAAGCCCCTTGCAAATCGGCACGACTCAAGTCTGCACCTTTGAGATTTGCTCCAGTCAGGTTTGCACCGCGCAAATCAGCACCGCGCAAGTCAACGCCTTGTAAGTTCACATTCATCAAATTGGCACCACTTAAGAAAGCACCCGCCAATGACACATCACTGAGTCTTGCTCCCATCAAGTTAGCGCCACGCAAATTGCTACCCCGCAAGTCAGCGCCTGTTAAATCTGCTTGCATCAGGTTTGCTCCCATCAGGTTCGCGCGCAAGTCAGTTTCTTGGAGGTTGGCTCCCATCAAATTTGCCCCCTCCAAATGCCCACCTTCGAGTTTGGAAGCTGCGAAATTAGTGCCGACAAGGGTAGCACCAGCAAGATTAATCCGGCTTAAATCCAGTCGGGAGAGTTCCTCGTCTTCTAAATTTGCCCCTGGAAGTTGTTTGAGTTTTCCTAATTTAATGGCTTCAATATTCATGTAAAGTAACTACCAATCTCCTCACTTATCTTGCTGTGGCTATCCCATTGGGAATCAAGTATCCAGATGCCGGCGCTGAATTTGGGTGTCATCAAGGGTAAGTCTAGTCCCTGTTGTAAACCCATTACTAATAAAGCTAGGGTATCTACAAGTTTAGGGTCAAAGCGGGTAGATTGTTGCTGTCTACACTCATCTAAAGCTTGAGTAAATATCTGTTCTTGGCTTTGATTTGACGATTTTTGCTGATTGACTCGCCACTGAAAGTCTGCTAATAATGCTAAAATTCTCGATTCTAAAGGAATTTCATCTCCAGCTAAACCTCCTGGTTCTCCTAAACCATTCCACCACTCGGTTTGGTGAGTAATAATTTGGGCAACGGCTCGCAGTCGTGGCATTGTTCGCAATACTTGCGCTCCTGGTATTAAAGGACAACAGGGAGCGTCTTGTTGATGGCGTGTCGGTATATTACCAGAAGTGAGGACACTTTGTGCATTTTGTAATGGATCTATGCGATGTAACAAAGCCGCTAACCGCAATCTCTTAATCTGCCATGCGGGAAGATCCAAAAGCTGGGCGATCGCTTCCGCAAGAACTACTACTTCCGCAGCTGCCATTGGATTGTTGACATCTGCCATATCCATCAGTTGCGCCATTCGCAAAAAGGCTTGGATTTCGTTAGAAACCAAGTTGCGATCTAGGGTTTGTTTCTGAAGCGCTGTGGGGATGGATAAATTTTCTTGCCCAGTCTGGAGGTAATCTACTACACGGGAGACAACTGCACCTAAATTTTGGGTTCTGTCCATTGAAGGCACAATTTGTTCTTTATCGGCTGTGAGTTTTTGGGCCAGTTCTGGGTTGTATTTACCGATGTGAGCGATCGCTATTTCTGCTGTATCTTGCACTAACTCTGGCTCAAATGTCCACAAACCATAGAATTTGCGCTCTAAGTCTGATGTCGGCACTCCAGCGCTGCCATAATCAGCCTCGGATAATTCTTGACAAATTACCATTGCTGTGTATGTTGGCGATAAAATAATTAAGTGCCACTCTTGCGCTACTGAATCGGCTGAATCTAATCTTACTAAATCTACATTGGGTAGCTGGCTGGTAGGATGTTCAGCAAAGCCGGATTCAATGGCAGCCATGATGGCAATTTGGTGGCTGCGCTGGGCGATGTCTGCATATCGTTCAGCTTCTTGTAGATACCATTTACCTTGTTGAAAGGCTGTGATCACTAAGGGTGTACTGTCGTCGGTTAAGATATGGTCTTCGAGAGCGTGGCACAGGGCAACTAAGGTATTTTTGTAATAAACACCGAATCGAATTGGCCTGGTGGTGTGGCGATGAGCTGTTTCTAGCTGTTGTAGTATTGAACCTTCTAACATGGGATTTGGTAAAAATAGCCGCAGAGGCGCAGAGGAGGAAAATTAGAATTCGTGTTTACTAGGATACACCTGCTAACTGCTTTTCTTTCGTTTCTAATGGTGCTGTCAGTGCTGCTTCTAAGTCAGCACAACCTAGCTTTTCTTCTAAGATGTTCATAACTTCGCGTCCGAAGTCGTTGGGGTTTTGTTGCCAAGCTTGTAAGCAGACTTCGCCGAAAAATGAACCAAGGGGTTCGGGATTCCAGAGAAGTTTTTTGGCTGTCCACGGCATCAAACTCATTGGATCGTACCCTGGTTTGAGGATGCCTTCTTTGAAAGCGTATTCTTCTAAATGGGTATGGGGTTGTAGTCCAATAAAGAAGATGGCAGGTTCGACTTTATCAGCACCAAAAATCCGTTCTAGTTCGCGGTGGTAAGCGATGGTTTGGCGGATGGTTTCGGGGCGTTCGTCAATCACATTAAAGGAGTAGTTGACGGAAACTAAGTCGTTGAAACCAGCTGCTTTTAAGTCACGGCAGTTTTGCAAGACGTTTCGCAGGTTATACCCCATCCGCATTTTCCGCACAAGTTCTTGAGAACCACTGGTAATCCCGATTTCAAAATAGTTCATCCCAGTTTTCGCCATCAAGTCACACAACTCTGGTGTCAAATTGTCGGCTCTGATATATGCTGCCCAGTGGATATCTGTCATACCAGAATCGACGATTTTTTGCAATAGTTCTACAGCGTCGGCGATAAATTTTTTCGCGGGGATGAATTGGGCATCGGTAAACCAGAAGTTGCGAATGCCGCGATCGTATAATTGGCGCATCTCAGCAACGACTTCATCTGCTGGGTTAATGCGTACTTGTTTGCCTTCGACAACCGTATAGACGCAATAACAACAGTTGTGAGGACAACCACGTTTAGTTTGTACACCTATATAAAAGTCTTGCTCTTGTAGGTAATAATTAAATTCCGGCCAGATGCTTTCGATGTAATCGTAGTTACAAGCTGTTTTTTCTATCGGGGTAGGTTGTTCGTGAATTAGCCGTTTCCGTGGTTGAGCTTCTCCGGCAACGTAACAGCGTTCATCTCGAAAATCTCTGCCACTTAAAAGTTTTTCTAGCAGGGTTTCGCCTTCACCCACAGAAATAATTGTTCCTTCGGGTAAGCTTCTACCTAGTTGCTCATAAAATACGCTGACTGCACCACCACCGACAACTACACGGGCATCAGAATGATATTTTTGGGCACGTTTTAAACCGTGTTTGATTAAGCTCTGGTTGCGCCACAATTCTACATAGTAAGCGATAAAGATTCGCAAACCGCCCAATCCGCCGCGTAGTTTCAATAGAGGATTTTTAGCGTAGTAAAATTCAAAGGCATTTTGCAGTGGATTACCACCACGTCCGCCAACTGGGGCATAAATTTGAATATCCCGCCAAGAAAATACTAATAGTGTCGGTTTAAATTCATCAATACAATGATCCAGAGCCGAACTGTAATCTAAAGGTGGCACTGTTCCCAAATCAAAGATGCGCTGTTCAATATTAGGAAACTGCTTGTGGACATGATCGCTAAGGTAGACAACCCCAATAGGAAAGATGGGGTTACAAGGAAGGCGAACGTAAAGAATTCGATTTTTTATCATCTGTGTTTTAACTTCCATCTTGCCAACCTGTGGAGAAAGCGAGAGAAACATCTAGTTTTAAAGTGTGTGCTTGTTTTATTTGGTTTTATTTATCACAATTTAGCTTGACATTTCAGCCGATTATTGGTAATACTTAACCTGCTCTTAGCAACTGCGTAAAACGCTAGAATTGCTGTACATAAAAAATACATGGAATTTATAGAGAGCTTTCTGAAGATATTTTTTCATATAGTTTTACCATAACATTGAGTTTATTCATTAAGCGACGATCCCAGCCGATATTCCTGGGATAGATAAAACAGCAAAACTTATTTCCTCGCTACGAAAAAAGCAAGGGGATCGCTGTTATGTCAATTTCCTAACAATCTGTTTGAAGAGAATTGAAACTTTTATACCAGAAAAATCTCAAAAACATTTATCCATAGTGTATGATTCCGAAAAACGTGGGAATTTTCACAAAATTTTTATAACTAAAAATATATCTTTAGATAGAAATAATCTCCAACTACTCAGTTGGTATTCACAGTTACAACAATTGGGGATCAGTGAGTGCTAGGCTTGGTTAGTATAATGTAAGATTGTGGCGTAAAGCTCCTCAGCAGTTATGGCTCAAATATTAGATCCTCTACCAACTGAGCAAGCAGAAAAAGTTCTCTGCTGCTACGTTAATGCCACGAGCAAAATACAGGTAGCTCGCATCTCCAATATTCCCAACTGGTACTTTGAAAGGGTTGTTTTCCCTGGACAACGTTTAGTTTTTGAAGCTCCGCTAAAAGGTCAAGTGGAGATTCATACAGGGATGATGGCAAGTGCAATTTTATCCGATAAGATTCCGTGCGATCGCCTGATGCTCGAAGAACCCAGTACTTTTGAGTTTGATACAGACTCATCAGATGGGAAAGACCCTATTAATACCAAATTAATGGTGCAGCAAATTAATAAAAAAATCCCAGATACTACAAAATCCTTGCAAATGCTTGGTTTAGCTTCGGTTGATTAAAAAAAACAATTTTATCTAAATTTAAGGGTTGCTAATTTAGCAGCCCTTTTTGTTTATTATTTATTGGGCATTGGGCATTGGGAAAGAGAAGGCACGAGGCAGGAGGCAGAAGTTCTTTAATTTTGAATTTTGAATTTTGAATTGATTGCTCCCTCATCTCATTTACAATCAATCTTATGAATCTGCCTTCATTTCTTTGGTTGTGGAAAATAGCCGCCTGGTCAATGGGATTATCCCTGCTGGCCTATCTGATGTTAGCAATTACCGGCGTTTGGATGTTTCGGGCGAGAACTTCGCAGCAATTCCCTTTTTTTACCCCATTTGTAGGCGGTAATAGAGGGGTGCGATCGCTCCACTATACAATGGGCATCAGTATGGTAAGTTTAGTACTACTGTTGCTAGCGATCGGTATTGTTGGCACTTTCGGGCACTTTGGTTCTTTAGGTCACTCATCACACTTAATCGCTGGATTAATAGTGGTAACACTAGTTTTACTGTCTGCCTTCAGTGCCACCCAAATTAGTGCCAGACAACCTTGGGCTAGACCTTT
This sequence comes from Nostoc sp., assembly GCF_036917575.1. Taxonomy (GTDB): domain Bacteria; phylum Cyanobacteriota; class Cyanobacteriia; order Cyanobacteriales; family Nostocaceae; genus Nostoc. Next base: position 155,541 of record NZ_JBALDC010000050.1, read on the forward strand.
ACACATCGGTGTAAATATTATTCTGTTTATAGGATTTGCCTGGGTGTCCCTTACTGGTTGGATTGTCGTACAAAAGTATTTACCCTGAACTACCACACGCCAACTACCAGGGACATAGACCTACCCTACAATGAAGAAAAGCATTGTAATTGAGCCGTGACAGCAAACTCAGCCAATATCTCAACTTCTATTTTTCGTCTGTCTCCTTTGATTCGGATAACGTTGCTGAGTCTATACATAGCACTCACAGTCCCATTACCCTTCTTATCGCAGGTAACAGCTGCACCCGTACCTCCAGAATTATTGTGGATAGGGATTGGCATCGGTTTAGTTGCCTTGTACGCGGTATTAACTGAACAAGTAATAGTAGATGACCAAGGAATTCAGGTTACTTACCCCGCTTGGGTGCCGAGCTTTTTTCGTAAAGGCTGGTCTTTACCTTGGTCAGAAATGAAAGAGTTAAAACCCCGTACCACTGGGCAAGGAGGGCTAGTTTATTACTTCCTCAGCCAGGATGGGAAAGCTTATTTACTACCGATGCGTGTAGCTGGATTTGCCCGTTTGGTAAAAATTGTCCAAGCAAAGACGAGTATTGACACCACAGATGTTCGCCCTTTAGCGCAGCCCTGGATGTACCTGATTTTACTAGTATTCACTCTGCTGCTACTATTAGTCGATGGCTGGGCGATCGCTACAGCTTTAACTACTGCACAATTAACTTAAAATTAGGCATGGGGCATTGGTTATTTCTCCCCATTCCCTACTCCCTATTACCTTTGAATACAGCAAAAGCCACACTCAGGCTAGAGCAAGTTAATCTGTTTACAAAGCTGAAAACCCAACTTCCCGGCAATCAGCAGGGATACCCCATATTACAGGATATTTCCTTAGAGGTATTCCAGAGCGAACGCATTGCTATTGTCGGCCCAGTAGGTGCTGGGAAAACTTCGTTATTACGCCTGATCAACCGCCTCATTGAACCCACGAGTGGTAAACTTTATCTAGAAAATCAAGAATATCCTCAAATTCCCGTCATCCAGCTACGGCAGATGCTTGTACTTGTATTGCAAGAGTCAAAGCTGTTGGGGATGACAGTTGGACAAGCCTTAGCTTATCCTTTGGTTTTGCGTGGTTTACCGAAACAGACAATTCAGCAACGAGTCGATTACTGGACAGAACAACTGCACATTCCCAATGAATGGTTAGGGCGAACAGAGGTACAACTTTCAGCAGGACAACGACAACTAGTAGCGATCGCTCGTGCCTTAATCATCCAGCCTAAAATATTATTATTAGATGAGCCAACCTCTGCCCTAGATGCTGGTACAGCTACTCATCTAATGCAAGTCTTAACTCAGTTGAGTCAAACTCATCAAACCACAATTTTAATGGTAAATCACCAACTGGAACTAGCCGAGATGTTTTGCGCTCGGTTATTACACCTGCAACAAGGTCATTTATTCGCAAATCAAACAGCCTCAGAGATAGAGTGGATTGAATTACGAAAAAGCCTAACTCAAGCAGCAAATCAAGACGATTTTGGATTTTAAATTTTGAATGAGACAAAATCAGGAATTGTTTTCTTACTCCCTCATGCCCCATTCACACCTGACTACTAGTAAGTGTTGAACGTTGATTATTAAATCTCTCTCTAGCTAACTTTGTTGTCTGTGACTGTGAAATATTGGTATTCAAAATTTCCATATTAAAACGGTATCCAACATTGCGGATAGTTTGAATCAAATTGGGTTGCCTGGGGTCGAGTTCAACTTTTTTCCGCAGCGATAAAACATGAGTATCAATAGTACGAGGGTTATCAATAGCGTCAGGCCAAGCACGACGCAGCAATTCCGATCTACTTAAAGGTACTCCTCCAGCTTGTGCTAAAACGTACAGCAAACTAAATTCCTGGGGCGTTAAGTCAATAAACTCCCCTTGAAAACGGACACGACGCTGAACTAAATCGATTTGCAAAGTGCCATAATCCAAATAAGCTGGTGCAGTAGGTGTGCGCTTCCGGCGAATCAGTGACTCCACCCGTGCCAAAAACTCTTGCATTCCAAAAGGTTTGCTCAGGTAATCATCTGCACCCGCCTTTAAACCTGCGACTATATCAGCTTCACTATTACGAGCAGATAGCATTAAGATTAAAGGCTGCTGCTGACGATGCAACCAACGACAAAACTCAATGCCATCACCATCAGGCAGGTCTGCATCTAAAACTATCAGTGCTGGTTGATGGCTTAAAAATACTTCCCTTGCTTGATAAATACTGGCAGCTTGATGCACGCGGTATTCCAGTTGTTGCAAGTGCCAACCCAACAACGACCTCAGATGGGGATTCCCCTCAATGATTTCTATACAAACCGAACCCACGGTGGCAAGATCCCTTAGCGTCGATGACATTCAAAGTAACAAGCCCATGTCTAAGGTTTTGTAGCCTTTGTTACTTCAATTGCAATTAACTTTACATTTCCTAATAAAATGAATGGCAATATCTTTAAGTTATGCCTTGCCGATAGGCAATTAGAAATATTATTAAATTTTTATTAAATTTTCCGAAAGTGTTGTTACACTTATGAAAAGTTCTTTTTTTTAGCCTGACATTTTGCTTTTAGATGGGTGTTATATGACAAATATAATAGAACCCAACCTAGCTAACCTTACTACAACAGCTTTTAAACTTGATGATGAAAGTCGATTTTTTCGCCAAAATTTAGCAATTCTATCCAGGAATATAATATCAATACAATTGGGCTGTTGATTGTGAAAATCAAAAAAATAACTTAGCAGCTAACTAGAATCGGTGTTTTATGGAATAGGATTAAAGTAGCTTGTTGCTGATATAAGGGTACTACCCAAAGTAGATGTGTTGACTTTGAGTAGATGCCAAAGTGAAATTACAGTTCACTTTTAATCGTGAATCATTTACAATTCTCATTCCAAAGAGATTAATACAGCAGTTATGCTCCAAGACACACAAACCATCCGTTATTACCAAAGACTCACCGACGCCTTCGTCGAGCTATGGAATCGCGGTTATCGCATGGATGATATGCGGATGTATTTGGATGGATATCTAGCCGCACTGCGACATAGCAACGTCATTGAACCTTTTCTGATTCATCGCTTAGAAGAGGAAGCCAGCCGCTACTTGTACGATGGATCGAACTTTGCAGTCCCGCAACCACAGCCACAACCCGATTACTACTAAGTACCATTTATCTGGCCGTTAATAGTAACGGTTAATTACCAACAGATAATTATAGCATATTATTTGTATTGGTCAACGGGTTGTCGTGGTGTGAAATTTTGGAGAAATTATATTGATTAAACGCATCCCCTCAGTTTTATATTGGCAAAACCAATATAAAACTGAGGGGATTGTTGGCTAGCTATGAAATTAAGTCCAACAGAGAGTATTTTTGTTAGAAACTGATTTAAAACCCTTGAAAGGAGAGATATTATATTCTCTCTCCTTTCAAGAAGATTAAAAACGGCACATTGCCTTGATCGCAAAGAGCAAATTCAGCAGCATATCCTTTAGTTTGCGTAAAGAAAGATTAAGAAGCTAATGCTACTTCTACCTTCTGCTGCAATTCACCTTTTTGGTACAGTTCAATTAAGATGTCAGAACCGCCAAGGAATTCACCATTGAGATACACTTGGGGAATTGTGGGCCAGCTAGAGTATTCTTTAATACCTTGACGAATTTCCGCGTCTGATAGAACGTCAACCGTCTCAAAGGGAACTCCCAAGGTATTGAGAATCTGCACAACATTGTTGGAGAAACCACATTGGGGCATTAACTTGTTTCCCTTCATGAAAACTAAAATCTTGTTTTCTTGTACTAAGCTATCAATTTTGTCTTTGAGTTCTGGTGTCATGGTAATTATGTTTCCTATGTTGGATTCAACAGTGAGGAGTGAGAGTGAGGAGTCAAAATTCATAACTCCTAACTTCTAACTCTTATTTACGAAGCTGCTGTTGCTTGCCAAGCTTCGGGAGTGTATGTTTTCATCGCCAAGGCATGAATCGCTTCAGTTGACATAGCTTGACCCAACGCACCATAAACTAACTGGTGCTGTTGCACTAGTCCTTTACCTGCAAAGTGCGATGAAACTACTGTCACTTGATAGTGGTCGCCGCCACCAGTCAAGTCTTGCACCTGAACCTGTGCATCTGGCAGTTCCGCCTTGATCATTTCCTCAACCTGTTGCGGACTAATCATCGCAATTCCTGAAAAACTTACTTTTCTATTATTAACAGATATAGAGCAAATGCCTGTGCCAACTTCAGGCTTTGGCAAGGCTGTAGACAAAGACGCCTTTGGAGTGTATTGCTTGAGAACGCTGGATCAAGGTTACGGCGGATAGCTCTATCCTAGCACTGGGGCGTTCCCAAGCGACTGGTTAGGGAAATGTGGGTAGGGAAAAACAGGTAACAAAAATTTAATTTATTTTTTTGGGGATGAGGAGGATGAATTACCACCTTCTCTAGGATAAGGAGAATCAACAAAACCCAACTCAAACAACTGTTTATAAGCTTTCTTGCCTAAATCCCGCGTTGGGTTTTGACTCTTAATTATTTGAATCAACAATGGTACAGCTAGTTCTGGCTGATTTTGTGCCCGATGTACCAATGCTAGCTGAAAAGTAGCTTCATCTCGCTTTTGGGCTGTTAATAGAGCTTTTTGACGCTGAGAATCAGAAACTCTGTTGTCAATTCCCGAAAAGCTAGAATTTAACTCTTGATAAAAATTAGATAGCTGATTATAAACTTGACGTGCTTCTTGCAGTTTTTTGGCAGCTAAAGGGTAGTTTTGAGCAGAAACAGCTTGTTCTGCATCTTTTAGTAAGCGATCGCCACCTGCAATACTTAAAAGGCTGTTACTTTCGGTTATGGGGCGGAGGTTATTAGGATCGTTGGGGTCAATGAGTTGTGGTTGGCTGGTAGTGCCTGGTGACTGTGATACCTGAGCATTCACAGGTGATAGCAGGCTGAGGACTGCTATAACTGATAAAACAGTACGGTGCATCAAGGTAACAGCGACAGCAGTGTTCATGGGATCAATTAGTGCGACAACTATATAGAGTTATGGAAACTTCGGGTATCTTAACTCTGTTTTGGTCTTGAACAAAGCAAAGTTACATCCTAAGTATCTCTGATTTAGACTAAAAATCAGTTTAATAGAGTTCCCATTATTTCTGTATACCAACTAACTTATGTCGCCGCGATCAGTGATACCTACGGTGGAGTGCGTTACCATCTGTCTGACTACCGACTTTCTTCCCCAATAATTATCTCAACTTAACTGAAATATTTGGCAGGATAATTTTCCCAAAGCACTGCTTGAAGTATTTGCAATCGCACCAAAATAGTTCAGAATAGCGATATCCTCAGTCCGCGCTTCCCTACTTTTTATTTAACTGTTTGACTAAATCATGAAAATATTTATCATCAAGCAATTCAGTAGTTTGCAGGCAATTAATTAGCTATTGGCTCAAAAAAATGCCAAATTGGCTGAATATATGATCAATAGAGGGTAATCTATATATACATACTCAAAGGTTGCAAAACACCACTAATCGTTTGTGACTTACTCAGGATGAATATAGCAGTTAGTAATTAGTGTCAAATATTGAAAAGATGCGGTTTCTAAATTATGCACGGTCAATGATTATGAGGTTTGACTGGAGCAAGAATTAGTAATTTCTGCAAATGCATGGTTAGTAATTTTTGTTTTTTGATGGCTCAATTGTTGCAGTGCCTTTGCTAAATCAGTTGTAATGTTTTTTGCATCTTGTTTTATACAGCCATTCATGTAATCCGCAATTCTGATTGGGGAGCCAATGTCAATACTCACATCTGTACCCCAATTGGGATAAGGTTGGCTGTAGTTAATGCCTATGGGTATAATTTTCACTCCTAGCCCGGAATGACTAGATTCAGCACTCAAAGCAAGACGAGCAATTCCTGGCTTCAACTGGTGAACTTGGCCATCACGAAAAATGTTACCTTCTGGAAAGATTACCAGGGTTTTTTGCTGCTGAAGTAGTTGTACTCCATGTCGCAGCGTGCGGATTGACGGATGCTTAGAATTTACAGGAAAACCCCCCAAACGTTGGACAAACCAGCCTTGCAAACCTTGGCATTCGTCAATAGTCACCATAAAGCGCAGGTCTTGTTCTCTGCGACAATCAGAGGTAGCGTAAGGTACGAGCAAGGCATCCCAACGCGCCCGATGAGTAGGGGCAAGGATTACAGGCCCAGTTCTAGGGATATTTTTTTGTCCGGTTATTCTAATTTGTCCAAAGAATAATGGTAATAGGCAGTGACGCCCTAATGAATATGCCAGGGGACTTAACCAAGGAGAAACCCTTGAGGTAGTGCTATCTACCTGAGGATTTGCCAGGGTTTGCTGGCAGGTATCGGATGAAGAGTAAAATTCCATCATGACGAATGCAGCTGATTGACGGGTAAAATTTAATTAAATGCCTGACTAGTTACACCGTAGATTCTCTTGTGTGACTTGTGTCGTACTAGATGGACAGTTTTACCTCTGTCCGTTAGTTTACCTTACGCCGTCTAGTAGCAAACCAAATCTGTAATTGCTGACGACAAGCTGACTCTAGAATGCCTCCGATTACTTGGAGACGGTGATTAGAAGCAGCGCTATCGGGGATGTTAATAACTGTACGAATTGCGCCAGTTTTTGTATCGTCTACTCCATATACCAGTAGTCCTAATCGTGATTGGACGATCGCACCTGCACACATCGGGCAAGGTTCAAGAGTTACATAGAGTGTGCATTCATTAAGATGCCAATTTTGTAAAGTTGTTGCCGCTGTCTTGAGAGCGAGAATTTCCGCATGAGCGGTAGGATCTTTGTCGCGCTCTTTTCTGTTTTCTCCTTGCGCCAGCAATTTGCCTGTCGAATCAATGATAACAGCACCTACAGGGATTTCACCTGCTTCACCTGCTGTTTTTGCTAATTCTAAGGCATAACTCATCCATTGTTGATGTATAAGATATTCTGTATACTTAGTTAGCATATTCTGATAAATTTGATACTCCTTGCCATAAAGATGGGCAAATTTGTAATACAGTTTACTGGCGCTTTGTCAAGCTAGTAATAAAGAGTTTATAGTAAGCACTTTAGTGCCTAGAAAATTAAGGACTAAAGTGCTTACTACGAACTTGCTTACTGAGCAATTTAAAATCCAAAATTGCCCAACATCGCATTACCAAAGAAATTGTTGGGGGCTAATTTGATTTCTAAATAGCGGCTTGGGCTAAAAGAGGATCGAGTTGACTTTGTGTATCTAGCTGGTAAAGATCATCGCAGCCACCAATGTGCTGGTTATTGATAAAAATTTGTGGTACGCTACGGCGGCCGTTAGAGCGTTCTGCCATTTTCGCTCTGGCTGCTTCGTCGCCGTCAATTTTGTATTCAGTAAAATTTACACCCTTCCACCACAGCAGTATTTTGGCACGAATGCAGTAAGGACAAGTTTGCCACGTGTAAAGTTCGACGTTGGCTTTAACTCGCTCTGGATGGCGATTTAAGAGGGGATTAAGAAAGTCCAGCATATCGATACTTAAGCAAAGTTTTAACGTAATAATTCAGCACCCAGGAGTCAGAAATCAGAATTTATAAGGACTGTTATATAACTAGTACAACTTGGCGTAAATAAACCACCCATTCAAAACCAATGAAATGCTTACGCTATATTAATGCATGAATTTTGAATTTTGAATTCCGCCTTGCGGTACTAAGATATTCATTTACCAAATCTGACTTTGATTCTTTAACTATTCTGACTTTGATTCTGACTCCTGAATTCTGACATTTGAACTATGTCTCTAGCCTAGATCATTGCTTACCGCATCGGCGCTGGAACCCACTTTTGGAAACCCTCTAAATGATTCCAATAAGCCAAATATCCAGTTAATGCCCAAATTAGAGCGGCTACTATTAGCACTGCTACGCCAATTAGTCGCAAAGTTCGGTTGGTTTTCCAATAAAGAGTTGGCGCGGCAAAAACACCACCTAATCCAGTTAAAATAAAGCCGATTCCCGATAAAAGCGGTTGCTTTGTCAAATTCAAGTTGATGATGCGGATACCGACTACGATCGCAACTGCACCAGCAAAGAAGCCGTAAATTGCGATTGTCAATAAATCCCAACCTTGAGCTAGGGCGATTGCAGCTGCTACAAACAATATTCCAAATAGAACACTTGTTTCACCAAAGGCAATATTAAAGCTACCCATTACTGGCCAGGTGAAGCTCATGTGTAAACCAGTTGTGAGTGCGATCGCACCCGTAATTCCAAATCCCGGAATCCACTGTCTTTGGTTAGAGCTATCTATACCACGATACACATAGTCAGCTAGTAAAAATAACCCAGCTACCATGTTGATTAACATGAGGGTGATGTAGTCGATAAACACGATTTTCCTCTGAATTTTACAAGTTATTTACTCTGTACCTCGTTTTTTAGTTGTTAGTGAATCTACCAGCTTTTTTATTTGTTATTTTATACCTAAAGATAGATACAGAAGAAAAGCAATGTTTTGGATATACACTGTTACCTATTTGTGGCAATTTTTAACTTAGTTACTTGTGAACAGGTTTTATACTGGAGTAATTATGAGTAAAAAATCAGGATGTGTTAACTGGCACTTTTCTAACGAGTTAGCAGTAAAACTTAACTTTCTTCCACGTGTATCCGCCCTTTGGTAGACTTGAAGACTGAAATAGGCAGATGAAACGACGCAAATTCAAGCAGCTGAGAGGGCAAACTCTGTGGAAAATACACTTGGGTTAGAGATTATTGAAGTAGTAGAGCAAGCCGCGATCGCATCCGCAAAGTGGATGGGTAAAGGCGAAAAGAACACTGCTGACCAGGTAGCAGTGGAAGCCATGCGGGAGCGGATGAATAAAATCTATATGCGCGGTCGCATTGTGATTGGAGAAGGCGAACGCGATGATGCGCCGATGTTATACATCGGGGAAGAAGTTGGTATTTGTACTCAACCAAATGCCGAAGCTCTCTGTAACCCCGATGAATTAATTGAAATTGACATCGCCGTTGACCCCTGTGAAGGCACAAATTTGGTAGCTTATGGACAACCTGGTTCGATGGCTGTCTTGGCAATTTCTGAAAAGGGTGGATTATTTGCTGCTCCTGACTTTTACATGAAGAAGTTAGCAGCACCCCCCGCAGCTAAGGGCAAGGTAGATATCAACAAGTCAGCAACAGAAAACCTCAAGATTCTCTCTGAGTGTCTAGAGCGCTCGATTGAAGAACTTGTGATCGTAGTTATGAAGCGCGAACGCCACAACGATTTAATTAAAGAAATCCGTGAGGCTGGAGCGAGAGTCGCCCTAATTTCAGACGGTGATGTGGGTGCAGCTATCAGCTGTGGTTTTGCTGGAACTAATATCCACGGGCTGATGGGTATCGGTGCGGCTCCTGAAGGTGTAATCTCGGCAGCAGCAATGCGTGCTTTGGGCGGACACTTCCAAGGTCAACTGATTTACGATCCAGCAATCGTAAAAACGGGTCTGATTGGAGAAAGCAAAGAAGCCAATATCGATCGTTTAAAGTCTATGAATATCAATGACCCCGATAAGGTCTATGATGCTCATGAATTGGCATCTGGTAAAACTGTTCTGTTCGCTGCTAGCGGTATTACCAGTGGTAATCTGATGGAAGGTGTACGTTTCTTCAACGGCGGAGCCAGAACTCAAAGCTTGGTAATTTCCAACCAATCGAAAACTGCTCGATTTGTTGATACGATTCACATGTTTGGTGAACCCAAGACTCTCCAACTGAATTAATTTGTCGGGAATGGGGAATGGTAAAAGTAAGGGTAAAACATTTGGAAAAATATTTATATAAAACGGAAAAATATTCACCCAAATGTTTCATCCTTACACTAGTTAGTAGTTAGTATTTAGTGATTAGTTATTGTTTATTGGTTGAAAAAACTATCAGCCAGTAAACAAAATTTCCCATTCCCTATTTCTCACTCAATGCCCTATTCTCAACTACCAATTAATAACTAAGATTTAGCAAATGAATATAGCAGTAGTGGGGTTAAGCCATAAAACAGCCCCAGTAGAAGTTCGGGAAAAACTGAGTATTCCAGAACCACAAATTGAAAGTGCGATCGCTCAACTAGCTAGCTATCCTCATATTGACGAAGTTGCAATTCTTAGTACTTGTAACCGCCTGGAAATTTACATTGTTACCAATGAAGCAGACCAAGGTATTCGAGAAATAACGCAGTTTCTTGCAGAATACAGTAAATTACCCGTGCTTTCTCTGCGACAGCATTTGTTTATGCTGCTGCATGATGATGCAGTGATGCACGTGATGCGGGTAGCAGGTGGTTTAGATAGTCTGGTTCTTGGAGAAGGTCAAATTCTGGCTCAGGTGAAGACTACTCACAAACTGGGACAGCAATATAGCGGTATAAAAACCATTTTGAATCGATTATTTAAACAAGCACTGACAGCTGGTAAGCGGGTTCGCACTGAAACTAGTATTGGTACTGGCGCTGTCTCTATCAGTTCGGCAGCTGTAGAATTAGCACAGCTAAAAGTGGCAAATTTAGCAGCTTGTCGAGTAGTAATTCTCGGCGCTGGTAAAATGTCGCGGCTGCTGGTGCAACACCTAGTTTCTAAAGGTGCTGTGGAAATTAGTATTGTAAATCGCTCTCGCGATCGCGCCCAAGAATTAGCGAAGCAGTTCCCTCAACAACTTATTCAAATTCATCCGCTATCAGCAATGATGGCAGTAATTGCCGATAGCGATTTAGTCTTTACAAGCACTTCGGCAACAGAGCCAATACTTGACCGTGCCAAATTGGAAATGGTTTTAGAAGTTCAGCGCTCTCTAATGTTATTTGATATTTCTGTGCCGCGTAATGTTCATGCGGATGTAAATGAATTGGAGAATGTGCAGGCGTTTAATGTGGATGATTTGAAGGCTGTTGTAGCGCAAAACTACGAAAGCCGCCGGAAAATTGCACAGGAAGCCGAGCGACTTTTAGAAGAAGAAGTAGAAACCTTTGATATTTGGTGGCGCTCTCTGGAAACTGTTACTACTATTAGCTGTCTGCGAAATAAAGTCGAAACCATCCGCGAACAAGAATTAGAAAAAGCTTTGTCGAGATTGGGTTCGGAATTCGCTGAAAAACATCAAGAAATAATAGAAGCATTAACACGGGGAATTGTCAATAAAATTTTACATGACCCGATGGTGCAATTGCGATCGCAGCAAGATGTTGAAGCCAGAAGGCGCTGTATGCAAACTCTGCAAATGCTGTTTAACCTCGATGCAGAAGAACAGTTTAGTTAAATTAAACAACCAAAACTTCAAATTTTGGTGAGAAGTTGGAGTTCTAAGCCAATCAATTTGAAATTAGATATACTTCTAATTAGATAGATGTCTAATTAGAAGTTAGTTATGCAACCAGAGCAATTTAACATCTTATTGCGCTTTTTCAAGGCATTAGCGGATGATAGCCGATTGAAGATTGTAGGTATTTTGGCGAATCAGGAATGCAGCGTCGAAGAATTAGCGGTGCTACTGCAACTCAAAGAACCGACGGTATCCCATCATTTAGCGAAACTTAAAGAGCTAAATTTGGTGACAATGCGTCCTGAAGGTAATAGCCGTCTATATCAATTGAATAGCGAGGCTTTGCAAAGCATTAGCAAGGAAATTTTCACACCTGAGAAAATAGCATCCTTGATTGAGGATGTGGATACCGAGGCTTGGGAAAGCAAAGTGTTGAAAAACTATTTCGAGGGCGAACGCCTCAAAGAAATTCCTGCTAGTCGTAAAAAGCGTCTAGTTATTCTTAAGTGGTTAGTAAACCAGTTTGATGTAAGAGTCAACTACCCTGAACATCTGGTAAATGATATTCTCAAACGCTACCATATTGACTGTGCAACCCTGCGACGAGAGTTGATTGCTTGCCAGTTAATGCAGCGAGAAAATGGGGTTTATTGGCGTACAACATAGATATGAAAGATGAGCAAACCGCACAATTCTAGGTCGTATATTTATGCAGTTAGAACTCGATTTTAACAAGAGCCAAATTTCCGAAAATTTGACACAGTATGTGACATTTTCTCAAACTTAAGCCTCAAACCTTTCCCTAGCAGCGAATCAGAGTAAGAATAAAAGCCTCTCTCCCACACAGGGAGAGTTTGGCACAGAAAGTCAATCGCACTCTATTTTCCCAAATAAGCTTCTAAAACTTTGGGATTAGTTTGAATTTCTGCGGGTGTACCGTCAGCTAAATTCTGTCCTTCGGCAAGTACCCAAACACGATCGCACAATGACATAACTACATCCATATTGTGTTCGATAATCAAAAAGGTCATGCCATCTTGACGGTTCCAAGTGATAATGCGATCGCAAATATCATCAATCAGTCTCGGATTTACCCCAGCCGCCGGTTCATCCAACAAAATTAACTTGGGATTAGTCATTAAGGCTCGTCCCATTTCCAGCAGCTTACGTTGTCCACCAGACAAGCCACCAGCATAATCGTGTGCTTTTTTTGCCAAGCCCACTGATTCTAATAAAAACATTGCTCGCTCTTGGAGTTGCTTTTCTTCCTTGGCGACAACGTGCGGTTGCAACTGCACTTGCCAAAAATTTTCACCCGTTTGTTTTTGCGCCGCCAACAGCATATTTTCTAACACCGACAACCGCGAGAGAGTCCGTGCAACTTGAAAGGTGCGGATTACCCCCTGCTGGGCAATTTGATATGGTTGCAAATTGTGAATCGGTTCGCCATCAAAAATCACTCGTCCCTTATCGGGGCGGATGAAGTTTGAGAGTAAATTAAATAAAGTAGTTTTACCAGCACCATTGGGGCCAATCAAGCCCGTAATGCTGCCTTTAGGAACTTCGATTTTCGCCTCATTAACTGCTTTGACACCACCAAAGCTTTTAGAAAGTCCAGTGGCTACTAAAAGGGGAAGTGGGGATGAATAGTTATTTACCAAGGGTGAGTTCCTCCTTTTTCCCTAAGATACCTTGAGGACGCCAAATCATCAGTACCATCAAAATTAGTCCGATTACCATGATCCGAAATGCGCCCAAACGCGCTTCATCAAGGGAAACGATTCTGGGTAAGACTTCTCGCGTTAGCGCATCGTAAGCAAAGAAAATTATCGCGCCTACGATTGTGCCAACATTTTTCCCAGAACCGCCTAAAATCACCATAATCCAAGTGTCAAAGGTGATCTGCGGTTGGAAATTATCAGGGTAAATGGCGCTGAGTTGCCAAGCAAAGAAAGCACCAGCGATACCTGCGATCGCACCTCCTAACATCAGAGATTGTAATTTATACCAAAAGACATTTTTTCCTAATGCTTTGGGAATTTCTTCATCTTCGCGGATGGCTTTGAGAATTCTACCCCAAGGCGATCGCACCAAAATTTCTAACCGCCAGTATACAAATGCTAAAACCAGCAACAACACCAGCATTAAACCCGCTTTTGGGTTGTAATTATACAGTCCGATTACTCCAGAAATATAAATCGCTGCCGCCAAAATTGCTAACACAATTCCCACACCCAAGCGCGATGCAAATTCTTGCTTGCTAGTCGTACTTTTACCTAAATCAGTAGTCCGAGATATTTGAGTGGTACGAATCCATTGCCACAAAGTAAAGAAAGTTACAGCAGCCAGCAGTGTCAAAAGCCCAATCATTATTAATCTGACAAACAAAGTTGGCTCTGTGGATAAAGGTATGGGATAACTTTGTACGCCAAACGCCCCAGAAATCCAAGTGTCACCCACAGGCAATTCCTGATTATTCACCACCAAACGAATTAATTCGCCCGTACCAATGGTGACAATTCCTAGATAATCTTCCCGTAAACGGAGAGTTACAAAACCAATTATCAAACCCAACAAGGCAGCGGCAATTGCCCCAGCCAGTGCCGATACTAGTATTGGTACGCCCTTTAAGCTTAATAATACCGTTGTATATGCTCCCAGGGTCATGAAAGCAATATGACCAAAGTTAATTAATCCCGTAAAGCCCCACTGTAAATTCAGTCCTAGTGCGAATAGAGCAAAAAGTGCTGTAGAAATTGCTAAGAAAATTAGATAGTCAACCATATTAAATTATTTGGGAATTGGGCAAACAGGGAAGAGACTTGGGGACAAGGAGAATTAGGGACAAGAGGAAGGGAAAGACTTGTTGGAAGTTCTAACTTTAGTCACCTTATCCCCTTTTACCTTTGTCTCCCCTGCCCCTTTGCCCTCAACGCTTGGCGAATAAATTTTAGCGTAGCTTGAGCGGAGCTAATTTTATGGGAATACTATTTATTGTTGGTATTTGCTGGTAGGGAATAATTGGCGTATGAATTTGCTGCGACTTAGAATGCATCACTTAATAGAGCAGTTAGGTGATGACGATTTGCAAGACATTTGGAACGTTCTTGAAGGTTTACATTATGACTTTTATATGCTTAAAGCCATACAAAAAGTCAAGCGATCGCAGCAACCGTGGGATATCTTAACCCATGAAGAAGCAGTAAGACTGTTGATGTTTTTCTGATTCAGCAGCGCTTTCTTCTCTTTTGCCAGTGGCCCCTCAAGTTTTGGTGAAGGTAACGCCCAGTGAGTCTGGAAATGCGCTATGCCAGGTCTTTTTTGCTAGACCTGAAGAATTTAGAACCTGCCGCCTACGAGCGGGTGCATGATTTTGTTTTTATTGAGTTAGCCCAAAAGTGGCAACTGACTGATTTAAAAGAATTGCGACAGCTTGATAGTGAAGGCATTTTTCATCGCTTCACCCTAGACAATTATCTGATTGGTATAGAAATTAGAGGTGAAATTGTGAAATTTTTGCGTGTCATCCCTATGCCAGATGTTTAAAGTCAAGAGGTAAGGGAACACTTAAAACTGTAAACTGTATAAGGCTAGGCAGGGATCGCTATAACCTTACATTAAACTGGTTTTTGAAAAACACTTTATTTGAGATTTCCCTATGGATGCTAGGGCACTTTGGCAACGATACCAAGATTGGTTATATTTCCACGAGGGATTGGGACTGTACTTAGACGTGAGTCGGATACGGTTCGATGATGCCTTCGTGGAATCGTTGCAGCCGAAGTTTGACAAGGCGTTTGCGGATATGGCTCAACTAGAGAAGGGTGCGATCGCAAATCCTGACGAGAACCGCATGGTTGGACACTACTGGCTGCGAAATCCTGATTTAGCGCCAGCTCCAGAACTTACACAAGAAATAGTCCAAACTCTAGAACAAATCGAAGCCTTTGCGGAAAAAGTCCAAACAGGTGCTATTCATCCTCCCAGAGCAAGCCGCTTCACGGATATTATCTCCATCGGCATTGGTGGTTCCGCTCTCGGCCCCCAATTCGTCGCGGAAGCTCTCGCTCCTGATTTCCCGCCCCTGAAAATTCACTTTATCGATAATAACGATCCCGCAGGTATTGATCGCGTTCTCAATCATCTCCGAAATAGCCTTGCCAGCACTTTGGTATTGGTAATTTCCAAATCTGGGGGAACACCGGAACCCCGCAACGGCATGATTGAAGTCAAAAAAGCCTATGCCGGACACAATTTGGAGTTTGCCCAGTATGCAGTAGCTATTACTAGCGTTGATAGCAACCTCGATAAACTAGCCAAAGATGAAGGCTGGCTGGAAAGATTTCCGATGTATGACTGGGTAGGAGGACGCACCTCAGAAATGTCTGCTGTGGGGCTAGTACCAGCAGCATTACAGGGCATTGATGTTCGCGCTATGCTAGATGGTGCAAAAGAAATGGATGACGCTACGCGCGTCCCAGATGTGAAAAATAACCCAGCAGCCTTGCTTGCTTTGTCTTGGTACTTTACAGGCAATGGTAAGGGCGAAAAAGATATGGTTGTTCTACCTTACAAGGACAGCTTATTTTTATTCAGTCGCTATTTACAACAGCTAGTGATGGAATCCTTGGGCAAGGAGAAAGACTTAGACGGCAACGTTGTTCATCAAGGTATCGCCGTTTATGGCAACAAAGGCTCAACAGATCAACACGCTTACGTCCAGCAGTTACGCGAGGGTGTAGCGAACTTCTTTGCTACCTTCATCGAAGTGTTAGAAGATCGTCAAGGCCCATCGACTGAAATAGACCCAGGAGTTACATCAGGCGATTATCTTTCCGGTTTTCTCCAAGGAACCCGACAAGCGCTTTATGAAAATCACCGCGATTCGATTACAGTCACTATTCCCCAAGTTAATCCCCGAATTGTAGGGGCATTAATTGCTTTGTATGAGCGTGCTGTTGGTTTATATGCTAGTTTGGTCAACGTCAACGCCTATCATCAACCAGGCGTAGAAGCTGGCAAAAAAGCTGCTGCTTCCATTCTTGATTTACAAACACGAGTGATAGCAGTGCTACAAAAAGAAAAAACTCCCCTTTCCCTGGACGAACTCGCCGAGAAAGCAGGCGCATCAGATCAAGTTGAGGCAATTTACAAGATTTTGCGTCACATTCATGCCAATCAACGGGGTGCAGTTTTACAAGGCGATCTTCATAAACCTGGTAGTTTGACCGTTTCTCCTAGCTGATAGCTTTAGTCTAAATCTCACATTTTGTCCAGAATTGTTGTTGA
The DNA here is from genome assembly GCF_036917575.1 of Nostoc sp. Classification (GTDB taxonomy): domain Bacteria; phylum Cyanobacteriota; class Cyanobacteriia; order Cyanobacteriales; family Nostocaceae; genus Nostoc. The sequence goes on from NZ_JBALDC010000050.1 coordinate 172,207, forward strand.
AACAACAATTTTTTATTGTGAAGCATCCTGAATAGAAGATATATCTTCTATTCAGGATGCTTCACTGTATAATTCCTAATTCGTAATTAAGTTTCATAACTCAATACCACTTGGTTAAGTATTGCTTTCCTCTCTTCCTTCACCTAATTACGAATTATTTTAATTATGAATTGCCAGAAGACGTTGATTAAAGTAACTCTTAGGTAAAAAACAGCGATCGGGTAAAAAAGGATTGTTGAGATTTTGACATAATAAAGTACCGGGTTTATCCCGATGGCAAAATGGTGGCACAATTCCCCAGTATTCTGCTAACCAAATCCAATATCCTGTTTCGATTCTGCCGTAGCTTGATACCGTGATAATCTCTCCAACGCTATTGTTAATAGATATTAAATCTGACGATGATTTGATGTCAATTAACAGCCAAGCTAACTCATCAGCAGAAAAATAATAGCCATTTTCGGCAGCGATTTCGATGAATTGCTGCGGATCTTTAGCTATTAGCAATTCTTCTTTGAGAGATGGTGTTTTTTGTGCAAAATCAAAAAGATCCCAAATTTGTCTTCTCGTAATTAAAAACCAGGCAAGTTCTTCTGCGGTCAAATTATAACCGTTTTCTGTTGCTAACTTAAGAAACGGCTCAAGGCTATCAGTTTCTGCTAATTGACTTTTCAACTGGAAAGTTTGCTCTACTAATGACAAGAAATCAATAATTTTCTGCCATGTAACTTTGTCAAAGTTTTTGTTAGCTTTTGTTTTTTCTTTCCAATAAATGTATTTATCTTCTTTAAGAAAAAAATTCCAAATTTGATAATACATAGGTCATCTTGCCAAATTTAAAACTTGGTAGAAGTTTATAACTAATTAACACTAGTGTAGTAAGTGTAATGTATTTTTTCGACAGTGCTAAACTTTTTAATTTGTGTAAATTATATTACACAGTAACAAAATGCAATTTTTTGTGATTTTTGTAACCATAAATAGTAGCTACTAAGGAAAAGATGAAAGATTGCAATGCCTTGGAGTGGACTGTAACGAAGATTTATATTGATTCTTATAAAATAAAATTAAGTCAATAGATAGTATTAATTATTCATGAAGCAAGACTGTAAAGTAATTTGTACTTTAGTTATTTTAACTTTACCTACGTATTTACACGTAAATAAGCTCTGTCTAATATTTTTTAAAAAATACAAAGGTCAAAGTTTAAAAAGTTTTTAATACTTTTAATATAGTGTAATTACTTAGAATACTTAAGCGATCGCCTTTATATGCCTGTAAATAGAGTTAAGGCAGCATTAAAAAATGGAATTATTGAATTATCAGACTGTGCATATTAACTTTGAAATAAATGGAATCGCGATCGCACTTCAGTTATTTTTAAGTGAACCACCTACTCCTACGGAGAAGCAAGCTAGCAAGAGCGTCTCGTAGAGAAGACGCAGATAACCCAGAGGGAAGAAAAGAGATATATTGTACTATCTTTAATTAATAAGTAAATCGTGGAGAAAGTAAAAGCGATCGCTATTCCAATCACTACCTTTAATTCGCCCTAAATAGCCTGTTAAGGGCGAGGAAAGTTCAATCATTAAATGATGAACTACTTCATCATTTAGTCTGGGATTATGAGTAACATTATAATGAACACGAATTTCTGTAACGGTGAAACTCGGATGTGTAGCTTTTGAAGTTTCGTTGTCTTGTTCAGAGAGTTCTTTGACTGCTGTGATTATCTGCGATCGCAATTTAATCTCTTTCTCAGCTTTATCAATATATTCATCAATTTTATAGTCAATTTGCCCAGGTTGTAGATATTGCTGTAATTCTACTAAGTTAATAGCACCTGGATATTTTGCTTTGAATTCAACTAGCTTTTGTAGAGTCATTACATTTATAATACTAATTTTAGATATCTCAGCAGATTCTTTCAAATTTTTAGTCGGTTTACCTGGGCCAATAATTAACCTTACAGCTTGAAGATAATTTTCTTTTAGATGCCTTCTACCAATCCTATCTAATTCTTCTACTGCACGATCAGGAATGCTTTTTCCTGCTTTACATTCGCAAACAAGAGGATAAGGTTGTGAGCAAAATAAGTCCAAGCCACCTGCACCGCCTTTGTAGTTTTCTTCAACTTTGAATCCTAAAAAATCAAGGCTACGGCGTGCGATGATTTCAAAATCTGTACCAGCTTGATAGTTGCTTTTACCCTCATCTTGTTCGATGCTGCGATCGCCCAATTTTGCAATATCATTTATCCAAGCTAAATTCGGATCGGCTTGCTTAATTAGCTTGTCACTACTCCAACCTAAAAATACTTTGATATCTTCGTCTAATTGTTTCGCGGCTGGTTGGCTAATGGTTAGGGAGGCGATCGCATTCTGCAATTCTTCCAATTCAGGATGCAGTGATGGCTGTCGATTTTCTAGTTGATGCTTGCGTTGGGCGAAGGTGCGATCGTTTAATACAGGTTTGGCTTCATAAATAGTTGAAGGCTCCTTTAAGTAAATAAACTGGCTATTTGCCTTGATAGAGAGTGTGATTAGTTCAGGCAACTGATAAACGCGTAAGTATAACAAAAAAATATTATGTCGTTGCCTTAGTATTTCTTGTAACGCTTCTGTAGTCCAAATTGTTAGGGGTGATAAAGCAGACAGTGATTCAGTATTATGAAGAGGTTCACACTTTTCACACGTTACCCAGGCATTCAGTGATATAGTTTCAGCACTTACTTGTGCAAGAGCAATTTCGGCGGTAGCCAAAAAATTTGAGTGATAGTATTGCTCAACTGGCAGCACATTAATTGAAGCATCCGTTGGACAAAGGACAAATTGACGCTCTGGAACGATATAATTTTTGGACATCGCCACAATTGATCGTCCTTGGATTAATGCCTCAATATCTGGTGCAGGCAAGCAAATAGCAGTATTAATTACAACAGAATTATTCATTATTGTTGAAAAATCCAGATATTATGGCTAAATAAACCAATTCAACCTGTGCAGGCTTCGTTTGTTTAGCCCGAAGCTTCTAGCTTGATGAAAATTTATTACTAAAATATATATACACCCATTTTAATTATCTTCATCAATAGCATCTTTAGGAATTTCACCAGATGGATTGCTAAGAATTTCATGGATGAGATTATTGTCGAGTATTATCCTATTTTGTCGGGCAAAATCAATGATTTCTGCTTCAGTTAATTCATAATCATTTTGTGCTTTTATAACAGAATTAATTGCTAAAATCGGCTTAAGTTCTTCAATTTTTAATAATACCCATTCTCCACCTAATTGAGGTGACAAAAGTATATCTAAATACTGTTTTGCTTTAGTGCCACCACTAATCTTTTTAGAACAAATTAAGCAGCCACGAGTTAAATCAAACTCTTTGTATTCGATTAAGCGTTTCAATCCAGCCTGTAGGAACCTACCACTAACTCCTTGAAGAATAGCTACTCCAATTTTTACAATATTTCCGTTTTCCTGACCAACAATTTTAAAATTGATATATCCTTGATCTACACTACGAGCTTTAACATCTGCGATTTCTGTAATTTGGACTTTTTCTAAAACTTGTCCAACTAAGGTAGAAAAGCTGAATCGCAGAGCATTAGCAACTTTAGTTTTATCCTCAATGTCATCTTGTATCTTACTTTCAATGGCTGCCAGTTCTTTCTTGTAAGCAGATTCTACTGGGTGTGATAGTGGTGTGAATTCAGTAGGTTCACTCCAGTTTTCCTTACACCACTGCAACACTTTTCTTACCATTGGTCTTTCTTTTCCCAGTTCTTTCAGCTTACCTTCGTCAAAAGGATAAACTGAATTAGGAGATGTTACTCCCTGTTGGTCATAAAAATCTCTCAACCACTGGGAAACTAAGGTGATAACATCTTCCGATTTGAGATAAGTTAACTCAATACTCTTTTGAGCAATCCGATCTGTAACTGATTCAGCCTCTTCTAAGCCTCTTATTTGCTTAGTCCAAGTCTGAGGAAACATAGCCGTTATAAAAACACCCCGTTTAATCTTGTCGTATAAGTCTTTGGCTAAAATAGCAGTAACTTGTGATGCCGTGTATCCTGCATCATTACACATTAGGATACTTTCTAATTCGTCAAAACAAATGACTATTGGTTTGTAATCACTAATTAAGTCCAGAATTTGACGAACTGTGCTGAAGGCTTGCGCTTCTCTATCCTGGGGGCTGGTGTTTGCTAGACCTAATGCATCAGCTCTTGACTGTGGTAATTCTTGACCAGCAAGCCAGTTTATAGCGTAACGCTCCTCAGATGGATTAGAGGAGAGTGTCCATAAAATTGCAGCGATAATGTCAGGGTTTTCAATGTCATGCTTAATTCCCAGTACTCTATCTGTCCAATGCTCAACTACCTTAGAATTTACTTTTAAGACTTCGGAAAAATGATGAACCATCTCATCAGGTGTAAAAGCTTTGTTGTAAGCTTCATTGAAAATAGCAGTTGCTAATTCCCTCCACTGGCTCATCCCCTGGCTACCAATGTGTTTGAGGCTATTTGCTAAATTTCGTAAAAATTCAGCTTTAATTCGATTTAAATCGTTAATCTCGCTCGTATAGACAAATAAAGCACTACCATCAGTCTGAAGTTGGCGGCGAATTCGACTGATAAGATGGCTTTTGCCTAGTCCTCTTTCAGCCTTGATGGTAATGCCTATGACGGATTGTTGTTTGGCGCGAACTCTCTCAATGGCATCAAAAACAGCATCTGAGGCATGGGCATTTAAGGAGGGAACATCAGGAAAACCTGTTACCCAAATATCTTGACTTCTAACTACTAAAGGTCTGTCGAATGGGTTGTGACTTTTAATGGCATTAATTAGGCCGTTGTCGTTAGACATGGATTTAGGGTGAGGTTAATTTTGGATGGTAGATGTTGAATTGCTCAGTATTTGTAAGCTGCACGACATCTAATTGGGGTTTAACTATGTGCAAGGAGCAACCTAAAAATAGATTTATGAGTTTAAACGCTTTGCATAGCAGCGTAACCCGCTTACTGGGGTAGTTATGGAGTCTTCCAATTTGTCTGGGTCGCTGTCTGATAAGCTACCGCCTTGAAGTTGCAAAATGTCTTTCTCTTGCATTTTTAGTAGCCACTCGTTGAAATCTTCACGACTTACCCGATCCCCTATTTCTCTTCTGAGCCGATAAATTGGCACCAGATCGTCTAAGTTGTAGTTTTGGTTCAACTTGTCGTAAACTTCCAACGTCACTGATTTAAAATTGTCGTAAGATGCGATCGCACCCTTTCCATTAACTGGTACATCTGCACCAGTTACCGCCACATCAATCTGACTAATCCACTTCAACAACGCATTCGCCGCCCAAGTACCGACAATCGTCCCTTCAAATTTAAACTCGCCACTTCTCAAACCCTCACCCAATACCTTTAAACCTTTGGGAGATGTCAGAGAATATCCTTTTTTGGAGATTGCGATCGCACCCTGATTCTGTAATTCCTCTAGTAAACCCTGATAATCTGCTACCTTCTGGCTTTTGGATACAATTCGCTTAGTCAGTTGACCCTTCTTAACTTCCTGCTGCGTTCCTCCCAAATCCCACAAAGCCAAAAGGAGACGTGTACTAATTTGGACTGTATTTTTTGATGTCATATTGAGTGTATTTTTTGACAAAGAGCATCATGGTAACTGTATCTTTTTAATTTATTTACCTAGAAAAAATAACCGAGAAATTGCTGAATATTTCGGCATTTGGGCTAAATTGATTAATCAAAAATCAACAATATATTTCCTTGGGATGAATGGAGTTTCTCTCAAAGGCAGGATGCAAGACTTGCAAAAATCGATGACCATAACAGTTAAACGCTGTAGCTAGTGCAGTTACAAATTAAGTGGAATATGTTTTTTCAATCCCAGGCGAAATAACAGGATTTCCAACTTGGTTTTTGCAACAGCAAGGCTTTTAGCAAATACAGGTGATGAAGGAATCCGATGAACACAATATATAAAGAACGTAAAATAGTTTCGCGTCTATTTGCAGTGCTGCTTTCGGCATTGCTAATGGTGCCCTTGCTGAGTAGCTGCGGAGGCGGTTCTAAAAACGCTTCAGTTCCACCACCTGTTGATGATACCGCCGGTAGAACAGTGAGCGATCGCCAAACCGAAGCGAAGAAGGGATTGGGTACAGGACAAAAAGTGGCACTTTTGGCAGGTGCTGCGGGACTTTATTACCTCTACAACCAACATAAGAATGCTTCACAAGAAGGAGCGCAAGGTAAGTACTATCTATCCAAGAATGGGCGTGTATATTACCGTGATGCTGAACATCGCGCTCACTGGGTAACAGCACCATCTGAAGGAATTCGAGTGCCGGAATCTGAAGCACAAAAGTATCGGGAATTTCAAGGCTATAACCGGAGCTCTACAGGTCGCGATCTCTCTGGTCTAACTTCATCCGCAGCACCAGCACTCTAAATCAGCGAAGCGTGTGTAAATAAGAAAGCGGGTTTCCCGGAGGATAACGCCGATCGCGCACGTCGGAAACACGAACTTAAATCAGGAGACAGATTATGGTAGATGAATTTTTCCGAAAGGCGAAAGATTTGCTTTTGGGGTCGAACAGCGATCAAGCCGATCAAGATGCCGAATTCCGCGATCGCAATGTCCGTCCAGCCAGCGAAGATCCCTACGGTGACCCCGCAGATACGGCATCTTACGGCAATGTTCGCCCAGCTAGTGAAGACCCCTACGGCGACCCCGGAGATATCTCGTCTTACGGTAATGTTCGTCCAGCTAGCGAAGACCCTTACGGCGACCCCGCAGACACAGGGGAGTTTGGTAACGTTCGCCCAGCCAGTGAAGATCCCTACGGCGACCCCGCAGATCAGGATTCCCGCCGTTAACGCAACACCCAACCCTCCAGCCTCCTTCTATACCGAAAAAAGGAGAAAATTTAAAGCCTCTTCTCTTCAAGGGGAGAGGTTTACAGGGGGATTTACAGATTTGATTTATAGGGTGATAAATTTCAGAATAAAAAATAAGGCAGTAGGTTCTAATCCTACTGCCTTATTTTTGCAGATAAAATGCGATTTTATCAACAAAAATTCAGGAGTCAGAATAAATGCTGAATTCTGAATTCTGACTCCTGAATTCTTTTTACTTATTTAAACTCTTCGAGTTGATCTACACGTAACCAAATATTAGGTGTTGGCACTTTCCCAAACTTTATCAGGGCGTAATCACCTTTGATATCTACAATTTCGCCCTTGCTTTCAAACAAATAAGAAGGAAAGCGAGGATCACTGGCTTTAGCCTCCAGACTGTTTTCTAGTTTTTCGCGCACAGCGCGAACCATATCTCCTTTTTTGACTGCCATAAGTTCCTCTCTCAAATTTGTAACGTCTTTCACCTGCATTTTAAAAGAGTTTCGAGTTAGAATTCCTAACTCTTGTAAAGACGCGATTAATCGCGTCTCCTAACTCCTCGTAACGTTTGACACTCGGAGCAAAAATGACTCGAACGCCCAGCTAACCTAATCCGTTGAATTGATGTACCACAAACTCGACAGGGTTCTCCAGCGCGGTTATAAACCCAGGCTACACCACCATAATTGCCGTTAGTACCTTTGACATTTAAGAAATTACTAAATGTTGTACCACCAGCCTCAATGCTAGTTTCTAAAACTTGAATGATGGCTGTTCGCAAACGCTCAATTTGCTTTAGCTGCAAATCTATACACAAAGTTTCAGGTAAAATTCCACTCTTAAACAATGCTTCATCGGCATAGATGTTACCTAATCCTGCCACCACCGATTGATCTAGTAGCGCAGTCTTAATTGGACGGCGGCGGTTTTGGAGTTTGCTTGCTAGATATTCAACAGTGAATTCGGGTGAAAATGGATCTGCTGCCAGTTTTACCAAACCAGTCATAATACTTTCTACAGCAACACCAGGAGGAACCCACCATATTTTACCGAAGGTTCGCTGATCGACAAAGCGTAATTCCTGCTGTTCTCCAAAGAATAATCTAACTCGCGTGTGCTTGTGTAATGGTTCATCTCGATGCAGCCATAGTAATTGACCGGTCATTCGCAGATGAACTCCTAGCCAACTGGTTGATGAAGGGAAAGATGAGGAGAGTTCGGCAAGGAGATACTTACCGCGACGATGCCAAGTAGCGATCGCATTTTTTTCAATTCCATCAACAAATTCACCAATAGAAAACGGATAAGCGATGGTGCGATCTAGCAACACATCTCCGCCGATGATTTCTTGGTTGAGGGTCAATTGATTTAGACCTTTTCGGACTGTTTCAACTTCAGGCAGTTCAGGCATTCAAGCTGAGTTAAGCAGGCAATTGTGATTTATTTGAGGAATCGAGGAAGAAAAGATGGGGTAGTAATTTATATACCCTTAAATGAGTGTATTACTACCCAAAATAAACCGTAAATACCCGCAGGGCGGCTTTTCATAGATTAGGGTAGGCTTAAACAAAGAATGAATGAACTGAAATTTTCAGACTTCATACTTCAGACTTTAAGACTTCCCTTCATCATCGCATCAAACAACCCCCTTGTAGCTTTGCTGCTATTTTTTCGGTGCTTTAGCCTTTGGTGCTTCAACCTCGACTAATTCATCCTGGGCAAAGTTGTTGGTATTGATACCAGAGTAATTTACCTTCTCAAAGCGGACAATTACTGGGTATTTGATGCCGCTTTGGTCGATGGAAGCCACAGTTCCTAAATCCTGAAACCAGTAGGATTCAGGGCGGAGAATACGTACTTTAGAACCACGTTGAACCATGATTATTTTCCCTTTTAGTTATCAATCGCCAATCTAGAGGGCTAATTGATTTCACTCTACAACCTCAAGGTCGCAGCAAGAGTCTTTGTTAAGTTATTTGTCTGAATTGGGGACTGGGGACTGGGGACTGGGGACTGGGGACTGGGGAAATGGAGACTGGGGAAATGGAGACTGGGGAAATGGAGACTGGGGAAATGGAGACTGGGGAAATGGAGACTGGGGAAATGGAGACTGGGGACTGGGGACTGGGGACTGGGGAAATGGAGACTGGGGACTGGGGACTGGGGAAATGGAGACTGGGGACTGGGGAAATGGGGAGAGGATTGAATATTAGTTATTCTTTGTTCCTTATCTCCCTAACCCAAATTTAAAATTGTATTAGATACTACTTGACAAGGCACACATAATAGCGTACCTTCGTTCGCAAACAGTTATTTTGTAACAGCTTATGTTTTAGTTAAGACAAACACACTTCCCTCATTACCTCTGCCGATCCGCAGGTCGTTATCTATATAAGTGATATCTAACCAGCCTTGCTGTTTGTCACTGTTTATAGCAACATCAATTCCGGGAAATTTTCTACCTGCTTCAATTTGTTGGATAAAAGTTACCGGAGAATTGTATTCTATTAAACGTTGTAAACCAATAATAGAACGCTCAAATTTCACTTGAACACGCCGACCCGAAACTGGCTCAAATTTAGCAGCAACGCTGACTAACCCTTCTAAATAAGGTAAGCCATAAATCTCAGCTATGTTGTAAACACTGGTTGTCTCTACCCGAATACACTGATAGATTTGACCTAGTTTGCACAAAGGTAAACGATCTAAGTTTAAAAGAGCCTTGCTATTGGTGTATAGTAATCGCCAATTGCCATCTAGCAAATTACTAGCTTCCACCGGACGGGGTGTAGGATTAAAGTCTTCTAAGTTGGCGATCGCGATTAAGATAGTCTGTTTCTGTTCTTCGGTCGCTACTAGACCGCGATTAGTAAGTGCGATCGCATTTATAAGAGCCGCTTTTGGCATCATCGCCTGTCACCTCTAAAATCAGTCACTTTCCATCAGCATAAACAAGATATTCATAACCTATGTGTAGAACCATAAAAATTACTAAGAATCGCTTGACTTAAGCCTTATGCCTACTAAATAAAAAATTTCTATCTGAATACGGATTTATCAACCAAAGGGTTGAAAAGATAACTAAATTAATCCGTGTCAAGTGATAGACTCTAAATGTCAACTTACGTAAACCTTTTCTTGTCTTCTTTGATATGTTGAACTCTCCATTACGTGAGGAACCCCGTAACCAGCGAGCCAATGTCATCCCCCTAAAGCCAGAGTCCTCTTTGTCGGACTGGTTACAAAATAACGGTCGCATCATCGCGCGTGACGTTCACGAACCGGATTTTCAAGCTGACGAAGAAGGAATAGACTCCTTAATGAGTGTAGAAGATGGAATTGGCTACGACCTCGATGATGATGAAGATGATGATATAGGAATCGCCGAGGATTAGCCTTTTAAGGTTAGGGACTTGGTAGTATCCCTAGCTACTGATATTCAATTTTATAAGTGTGGAGTGAAGGGAAACTTCTGTGGACGCTAAACTATCTCCTGAGCAAGGATTAAATATTTCTGGAATCGCGCTAGCCTCTTTATTAGCCATTGGGTTAGGTACAACAGCATTTTTCTTGGATTCGATGGCCAACAGGCTACCCTGGCAAAGTACGTCGTTAACCCTGCCACTACTGTTGTGTGCGCTTGGTTCAGGTGTTGCAGGCTATTGGGTAATACCTTTACTTCAAACACTCAAAACTGGACAAATAATTCGCGAAGATGGGCCTCAAGCTCATCTCAAAAAGGCAGGCACTCCCACAATGGGCGGTATATTTTTTATACCTGTATCTGTGCTGCTTGCTTGTATATTGTCTAACTTTTCTAAAGAGGTACTTGCAGTTTCGGCTTTGACAATCAGCTACGGATTGATTGGCTGGCTTGACGATTGGCAAATTCTGCGCCGTAAATCAAATAAAGGTATATCTCCCGGAACAAAACTGGCTTTGCAGGTGAGTTTTGCGGCTATGTTTTGTCTATGGCTGATGTTTAATCAACCTTCTAATATTACAAATATTGCTTTGCCTTGGGTGAGCTTCACATTACCTTTAGGATTTCTATTTTGGCCTTTGGCAGGTTTTGTACTAGTTGCAGAAAGTAATGCGACTAATTTAACAGATGGTATTGATGGCTTGGCAGCAGGAACAGTTGCGATCGCACTTTTGGCATTAGGTGCTTTAGTCGCACCTACAGCACCAGGGTTGATGGTTTTTTGTGCTGCTTTAAGTGGTGGGTGCTTAGGTTTCTTAGCCCATAATCGTAACCCAGCTCGCGTTTTCATGGGAGATACTGGTTCCCTTGCACTGGGAGGAGCTTTAGCTGCTGTAGCACTATTGACAAACACCTTAGTAAGTCTGTTTATTCTCAGTGGTATCTTCTTTATAGAAACCCTTTCGGTGATGGCACAGGTAAGTTATTACAAAGCCACGAAGGGCCCCGATGGCAAAGGCAAACGTCTCTTCAAAATGGCACCCTTACACCATCATTTAGAACTTACTGGCTGGTCAGAATTGCAAGTAGTGGCAGTATTTTATATAATCGCTGCGATTTTGGCTGCAATTTGTTTAGCGTAGGCGCAGTCCGCCGCAGGCATCGCTCCATTCTAAATGTTTTAAAAACTGCTTGAATATAAAAAACAGCTCCCACATCTTCAGGGAGTTGTTTATTTATAGGTAAATTTATAAGCTTTTGATTTTTATATAGCCGTAGTCACATAGGTTAGGACATAATGACAAGCGTCAATGCTAGGAATAGTAATAGTTCTACCTCCTGCCTCCTGTCTCCTGCCTTCTGCCTCTTGCTATACCAACAGATGCGCAATTGTTTAACCGCTTGCAGTGTTCTGAATTCTTTATTCTTCAATTATAGGTATTTACATATTCCCTGACTCGATTCTTTCCTGTTCGCTTTGCCTCAAGCATCGCTTGATTTGCCCGATTAAGAAAATCCTTAACCGTAATCCCTGGTTCTGATACAGCTATTCCAAAAGAAGCAGTGATACTTTCGAGGATCTGATCGCCGTCCTTCAATTGCATTTGTTCAACATCTAACCTTAATTGTTCTACTCGCTTTCTAAGCGCTTCTAGCGTCATATTAGGCATCACAATTACAAATTCTTCACCACCCCATCTGCAAGCAATGTCAAAGGAGCGAATAGATTTTAACAGCAATTTTGCTAATTCCTGGAGAACAATGTTGGCAGTCAAATGTCCATAGTGCGAATTGTAAGATTTGAAGTCATCGATATCAATGAAAATAACACTAAGAGGTTGTCCCGACCGTTCAGCCTCCGCTAGCCTTTGTTCCGTTATGGTTTGCATATAGTTTTGATTAAATAGTTGGGTCATCCCATCCCGCAAGTTCTCATAAGTTAGACGTTGTTTTATCGACAGATTATTTAGTGTAAAGGCTAAATATCTAGCAATAATCTCAGCAATTTGCTGATCTTCTGAGTTGATTTCTTCAAGGGTATAGATGTGTAAAATGCCAGTTACTTCGCTTTTTCCAAACAATGGAACACATAAATGTACGCCACTAACAGGTGGTATTAAATGACTGCATATCAGTCCTGCATTACAAGATGATGAAAGGTTTAATTTGCCTCTCCGCAATGCCCAACATTCAGATAGTGAAAATACTTCTTTACTGCTTATTTTGGGTCCCCAAGTACTCTTCATCTGAACATAATTTTTAGAATCAGCAATTATATTGATACAACCACTCATATTAGGAAAAAGCTTGGAACAGGTTAAAGCAACCACTTGATAGACCTCATCTTCAGACTCGCAGGAATAAAGCATATCCGCCATATCTGAAAGATATATAAGTTCCCCTTTTTTTACCTCTAATTTCAGTGTTTTTTCTTCTAGCTGCCGATTTATGTCAGTGAGCGATCGCTGTGTTTTTATAGATTCTGTAATATCGATACTGATTCCACCAATGCGCCAAGCGCCCGTTGCATAATCGCTAAATGGAAACTTAAACGATAGCCAGTAGCACGGCTGATCGTTACCAGGCATCTTTACCTCTTCAATCAGCTTCAAGGGGCGTAGAGTCTTCAAAACGATTTGATCGTTTTCCATTATCTGCCGCCCCTCTTCTGGATCCGGGAAGAATTCACTATTTCTTTTCCCCACCCATTCTTGTGGATCTAACGAAAATCTAGACTGTAGCTCCTGGTTGTAGTAAAGCACTCTAGATTGGTCATCTTTGATATAAGCTCCAAACGGGCCCTGATCTAAAAATAGCCATTGTATCTGCTGCCTACATTGAAGTTCGCAGGTATCTTCTTGATATCTGGCGATCGCCTCTACAATTTGATAAGCGGTTGGTATCAAGTAGAGTAAGGCAGACAAGGAAATAAATGCCGTTAGATCGAGTACGCCTAAGTGCAGCACAGACACTGATTTATGTGGCTCAAAGACCGCCAGAAGGTGATGAAATCCGCAAAATAGTACGAATCCACCTGATAAGAAAAATGCTAACCAAAACTTAGAAGGGATAGTTGCCTTAGTTTTGGCAAAGAAAACCCCTATTACTGTAGGGATACTAAAGTATGAAAATGCAGTAATGCCGTGAGCAATTATGCAATTCCAATAACTAAACTCTATCATTAACTTGATATCAACATCTTATTTGTTTAACTATAATTATCTCTTGGTAGCTTCAATATCCATGTGTACAAAGGATGATATTAGAATGATATTAGTACGTCGTCCGTCTGAACTGCTGATTATTTCACTTCCTTACAAACCTGACTTACCAAGTGAGTGAGTTCGGGTAAAATCAATTTTTCCATTGCTAGGCGCACAGCATTACTAGAACCAGGAAGTGAGAAGATTAATTTATTTTGATAGACACCAGCAACAGCGCGAGAAGCGATCGCCCGCGAACCAATTTCTTGATAACTTAAAAAACGGAATAACTCACCAAATCCCGGCAAAGTTTTCTCCAGTAACTTCTCAATGGCATCATAAGTAGTATCTCTTGGTGCAATGCCTGTACCACCACTGCAAATTACAGCATTCAAATTTGAGCTTTTACCTAGATTTTCTATCTGCTTTTGAATTTGTGTTGGTTCATCTTTAATAATTGTATAGGCTTTTACAGCATGGTTAGCACCAAGGAGTAACTGCTGAATTAGCTGGCCACTTTTATCTGTTTCAAAAGTGCGTGTATCGCTGACAGTAACTACAGCACAAGTTACTAAAACTCCAGGCGAGTCTGGATGGGGTTGTGGCATTATATGTCACTCGTGAACTTTTAATAATAGATAATTGGGCATGGTAAATGGCGTATTCATTGGACTTCTTGCAGAACTAGGGAAAAGGGTAAGGGGGAAAGGGAAAAGGAATAAAAAATCTTTCCCCTTTAACCTTTCCCCTTTTCCCACCTCTTGCAAAAGTAACTTTTGCAAGAGGTCTATTGAACATGACAATTACCAATGCCCTATGTCCTATGACACCAGTTGCTTCTCCTTACCGGAGACGCTGCGCGAACAACGGATAGCGCAGCATTAGCGAGTACTCGAGCGTCGGGAACCTCCCTTCGGGTTCACCAGTCGCCTACGGCGGGAAACCCGCCTACAACGCTGGATTCACCGCAACGCACTGGCTCCCCTATGCCTCATTTTTGCTCAATCCCAGATCGTTTTCTTCAGCATACCGCTCCATGAAGCGCATAAAGCGATCCCATTCTTGGGGAGATTTCATCACGTAAAGTGCTTCTAATGCTTCTGGTTTCCCGTTAATAAATTTTGCTTTAACTTCACGGGTAATTATCTCGCCTTCTTCGTCAATCAAGTACATCCCGGTAATATCTTCGGTAGTACCTTGATCTAAAATTTTCGGATTCGTGAAAATAAACGTCGCTGTACCACTCTCGCCAGTGCGCGATCGCGTCAAGCGCACATCTGGAATTACCTCTTCGTCAAGACCTCTAGAAAACTGGATTTTCGTCATGATCGATGAATTTAAACTTTTGTGATGGTTAATTTAATATTCTCTCATCAATTAGAACACCACGGTCTAGAGGCTACTGTTATTCATCTTTTTAGTGTATATACTTAAATTGCTTCTTTTTCAAGTAACAAAGTTACTGGCCCTTCATTTTCAATTGTAACATCCATCATTGCACCAAATTGACCTGTTTCCACCAACAAACCGCTAGCTTTTAATTTGGTAACAAAACGATTATACAAATCTGCTGCTGATTGGGGAGCAGCTGAACGGTCAAAAGAAGGACGGCGACCTTTAAAGGCAGTCACCGTAAAGCGTAAACTGACTGACTACTAACAAATCGCCGCCAATTTCTTGTACAGATTTTTGCCAGCGATCGTCTCCTGCTTCGTCAGGAAACAGCCGCAACTCTAAGCACTTACGCACCATCCAGTCGATTTCAGCATCAGTATCGGTATTGGCTATACCGACGAGCAAATTTAGCCCCCGCCCAATTTTGCCGACAATTTCACCATTAACTGTAACTTGAGATGATTTGACTCGCTGGATAACAACGCGCATTTTTATCTAAATGTTCATTAATGTTTCAATTTTAAAGTAATGTCTACTACCAGCTATTGAGCGTGGCATTTTTAAACCGCAAATTAAATATAGAAACAATGAACACCTACCACCTAATAAAATCTCTTAATGTTTGATAACGTTTGTAAGTTCCTTGCATTGATCGCAGAGCCATTAGGAATGCATCAACCGCGAAAGTGTCCCACCGGGGATACTCCCCGGTGGGACACTTTCGCGCCTTATATCCCTCCACTGATTCGGAGTACCAAATTCAGTGGGGGACTTACGGCGTAATAGTTAACTCCTATACAGATGTAATTAATCGCCTCTCTACTCCTAACTTTTATTTGCCAAAGCCTTTACCGCGAGAGGTTGAAGGTAGACAAATGCATTTTTCGAGTTGACTAATTAAAGCTTCACGATCCAAATTTTGACCAATTAGCACTAGTTGGTTTTTAAATTGACCTTTCCATTCATCATCATCCAGGGTGAAGCGTTTACCACAAAGGTGGAAAATATGACGCTTCGGACTTTCATCAAACCACATAATCCCCTTCGCTCGGAAGATATTTGAGGGTAGCTGGTTATCTAAGAAATACTGAAACTTCCTAATAGAAAAAGGCTTGTCACTCTGGAAAGATATGGAAGTAAAACCATCATTTTCTAAATGGTCAGAATGATGGTGATGATCGTGATGGTCATGTTCATGATCGTGATGATCGTGACCACATGTTGAGTGGTCATGATCGTGGTCGTGATGATCGTGATGGTCGTGATGGTCGTGTTCATCCACCACTGTGTCAAAATATTTATCAGACTCAAACAGACCAACACTCAGAATTAAAGGAAGTGGCACTTGCGATCGCGTAGTGCGGATAATTCTTGATCCTTCCTTAACTTCGTTAATTTTTGTTTCTAACTCGTTCAAAGTGGCTTCATCAACCAAATCTGCCTTATTCAGCACAATGACATCGCCATAGGCAATCTGGCTGTATGCTGCTTCAGAGTTAAATAAATCTAGGCTGTAATTAGCCGCATCTACCACGGTAATAATTGAATCTAACCGGGTTAAATCCCGCAATTCTGTACCCAGAAATGTTAAAGCTACTGGTAGCGGATCTGCCAATCCAGTTGTTTCCACTACTAGATAATCTAAATTTTCTTGGCGTTCTAAAACTTTGTAAACTGCATCTACTAAATCATTATTAATAGTGCAGCATATACAACCATTATTTAGTTCCACCATAGTCTCACCAGTGGAAACAATTAGCTCGTTGTCGATGCCAATTTCGCCAAATTCATTTACGAGAACAGCGGTTTTCAAACCCTGTTGGTTGTTGAGGATATGATTGAGTAAAGTCGTTTTGCCACTACCGAGGAAACCCGTAATAATTGTTACTGGCATTCCTTGTTTGGGCGTATCCATTGCTTGATCGGGTGTAACTGCTGATTGCATAGCGCTGTTATCAAATAATCAAAAAATAGTAATGTAGCGCAGATAGTCCAGAAAACACTAGCATAGGGATGCTGGACTGTCATCCCAGCTGCTTTACTCTATTATCACGTATCTCTCTATTTCAGCATTACTCCTGTTATGACCCTAACCCTTTACAATACCCTCACCCGTCGTCAAGAACCGTTTGAAACTCTCGTTGCAGGCAAGGTTAAGATGTATTACTGCGGTGTGACGGTATATGACTACTGCCATTTGGGTCATGCTAGAGCTTGCATCGTTTGGGACGTAGTACGCCGATACCTCCAGTTTATCGGCTATGAAGTGCGATATATCCAAAATTTTACCGATATTGATGACAAGATTCTTAATCGAGCCTGTGTTGAACATTCATCAATGGAGGCTGTAGCCGATCGCTTTATCAAAGCATATTTTGAGGATATGGCGCGACTGGGGATTAAAGAAGCCGATGAGTATCCCCGCGCTACTCACACGATGAATGGCATTCAACGGTTAATTCATGAGTTAGAAAATAAGGGTTTTGCCTACCCTGCTGATGGTGATGTGTATTATCCAGTACGAAAGTTTTCTGAATATGGCAAACTTTCGGGACGCAAGTTAGAAGATATGCAAGCCGGAGCGAGCGATCGCGTCAACGTAGAAGATCCAGAATATCAGAAAAAGAAAGACCCCTTTGATTTTGCTTTGTGGAAAGCAGCAAGACCAGGAGAACCTGCTTGGGAATCACCTTGGGGCGCAGGTCGTCCAGGATGGCATATAGAATGCTCGGCAATGGTGCGCGATCGCTTGGGTGATACCATAGATATTCATGCTGGTGGTGCTGACTTAATTTTTCCCCACCATGAAAACGAAATTGCCCAATCTGAGGCTGTGACAGGAAAACCCCTGGCGCATTACTGGCTGCATAACGGCATGGTAAAGGTAGATGGTGAAAAAATGTCCAAATCTTTGGGCAACTTTATCACTATTCGAGAATTGCTGGATCGAGGAGTTGACCCGATGGCAGTGCGGTTATTCGTGTTGACTGCTCAATATCGTACACCTATAGATTTTACCGATGAAGCGATCGCCGCAGCAACCAACGGTTGGCACACCATTAAAGAAGGTTTACTCTTCGGCTACCAATACGGCAAAAAACTAGGCTGGGATTTCGGGACTGGGGACTGGGGGCTAGGGACTGAGAATATTTCAATACCCAGTACCCAATACCCAGTAACCGATCTTTATATTGAACGCTTCCAAGAAGTTGTAAATAACGACTTTAATTTTCCTGGTGGGTTAACAGTGCTGTTTGAATTAGCCAAAGAACTGCGCCGTCAGGGAAATATTCTTGTGCATGAAGGGAAAACTGAAACTTCACCAGATGAATTAAAGCGTCAATGGCAAACTCTTGTCACATTGGCTGGAGTTTTGGGTTTGGAAGCCAAGATAGAAACAGAAACTCACACTAGTGATGGTTTAAGTGATGCAGAAATTGAAACGCGAATTCAGCAAAGGCAAGAAGCACGTAAAGGCAAGAATTTTGCTGAAAGCGATCGCATTCGTGACGAACTCCAAGCAGAAGGTATTACGCTAATTGATAGCCGTGATGGCACGCGCTGGCATCGGAATTAACTTCATTAATTTTGAATTTTGAATTAAGTTATGTGGTCTGAACTCAAAAAAGCGATCGCTAGTTTCGATATTTCCGCTGATTGGATTGGTATTAGAGCCGTAAAGGAAACTTCTACTACCCGTTTAGTCCGTGACGCCTTACCCCAACTAAACGGCAAATCCTTCACTATCGGAGCCATGCTGGAAGTTTTAGTCAATGGCTGTCTGGGTTATGCAGCTACTAACTCTCTAGAATTGTCTTCCCTACAAGCTGCTGCTCAAACAGCCTATAAACAGGCACTAGCAGCCAGTGAATGGTGGATACATCCCTTCCGTGAAACTGAGCGCCCTAAAGTTGTTGGTGAATATAAATCTCCATTTCTTGAGCCATTGGATGCTCTGAGTCCGGGAGAAATCAACGATTTACTGATTCGTATTTGCCAAACGCTGAAAGTTGACGACAAAATTGTGCAAACCATAGCCAGTGCCAGCACCACTGAGAGAGAATCTTGGTTTGTCAGCAGCAATGGCTCAGAAGTTTATCAAAAAATACTATCTATAAGCACTAATTACAAAGCCACTGCCCAAGATGGAGCGGTTGTACAGCAGCGCAGCAGCAACGGTTTGCAAGCAAACTGTTACCAAGGCGGACTCGAACTCTTAAAACAAGAAAACTTATGGCATCGGGTGCGGCTAATAGGCGAACAAGCAATAGAACTCTTGACAGCAGAAGAATGCCCAACCACCCGTACCAATTTAGTTTTAGCCCCAGACCAGATGATGCTGCAAATCCATGAAAGTGTCGGGCATCCCCTAGAAATTGACCGAATTTTAGGAGATGAGCGTAACTATGCTGGGGGCAGCTTCGTTAATAAAAGTGATTTTGGCAACCTAGTATATGGTTCGCCACTGATGAACATTAGCTTTGATCCTACTGTGCCTGGTGAATTTGCTAGCTATGGCTTTGATGATACGGGTGCTGTAGCAACAAAGGAATATTTGGTTAAAGAAGGTTTACTCCAACGGGGTTTAGGCAGTTTAGAGAGTCAAGCAAGAGCTGGTGTAGCAGGAGTTGCTTGTGCCCGTGCTTCCTCATGGAATCGACCCGCGATCGATCGCATGGGGAACTTGAATTTAGAGCCTTTAAACGGCACTTTTGAAGACATTCTTGGCGAGATACAACACGGCGTTTACATGGAATCTAACCGTTCTTGGTCAATTGACGATCGCCGCTACAAATTCCAATTTGGTTGTGAGTACGCTAAATTAATTGAAAATGGCAAACTTACAAAAACCCTTCGTAATCCTAACTATCGCGCCACAACACCAGAGTTTTGGCATAGTTTAATTAAAGTCGGAGATGCCACAAACTGGCAAATGTATGGTACTCCTTATTGTGGTAAAGGAGAACCAAATCAGGCCATTTGGGTAGGACACGGTTCATCTGTTTGTGTATTTGCTAATGTCGAAGTTTTTGGTGGAGGAACTTGAAAAAGTGTAAATACAGGGGTTATGAGTTTTTAATTACTGAGATTCTTCAACTCTTAACTCCTAACTTTCCCCCCTTTTTATTCCCTATTTATATTTACTATCGATGAAAATTGAGGAATTATCTGCGTTAGAAGTCAGCTTTAATCAACTGATTGAAACTCTTCTGAACAAAAAAGCAGAAAATGAGCAATTCACTGTGAGACTCAGCAGTGAAATAAGTCAATTTACTCGTTTCAATCATGCGAAAGTGCGACAAACTGGTTGTGTTGCTGATGGTTGGATAGAACTGACTTTAATGCAAGATCAGCGCAACAGTGTTCGGCAGTTTCCCTTTACTGGAAATTGGGAGGTAGACTGGCAGTTAGCATATAGTGCTTTGCAAGAACTACGTGACGAACTTATTCTACTACCCATCGATCCATATTTAGTTTTACCATCAGGAAATAATATCAGTAGAGAAATTCATTCTGGAAATTTATTGGCGGCTGAGGCAGTAGTCTCAACTGTGCTAGAACTAGTTGCCGAATTGGATTTTACAGGAATATATGCAGGGGGAATGGTAATTAAAGCTTATGGTGATTCTAGCGGTCAAAAACACTGGTTTGCTACTGATTCTTTTACCTTAGATTATTCTCTCTTTTCCCCATCTGGACAAGCAGTTAAAGGGACGTTTGCCGGGAGCGATTGGGATAAATCTGCATATATAGCCAAAATTAACGAAGCTAAAAAGCAACTCGAATTGCTTTCTCACCCAGCGAAAGAATTGCCACGGGGACAATACAAAACTTATTTTGCACCTGCTGCTGTTGCAGATTTATTAGTAATGCTTTCTTGGGGAGCGGTAAGCGAAGCTGATATCCAACAAGGAAACAGTGCTTTAGCTGCTTTATCGCGTCAAGAAAAACAACTTTCTCTAAGATTTAGTTTGAAAGAAAATTTTCAGCGAGGATTAGTGCCGCGATTTAATGAATTAGGAGAAATGGCAGCACCGGAGTTACCTGTAATAGAAAAAGGATATTTGCTAAATACTCTGGTGAATTCTCGCACTGCCAAAGAATATCAAAAAATTGCCAACGGTGCTAATGGTTCAGAGACTTTACGAGCGCCAGAAGTGAGTCCGGGAAATTTAATATTTGAGCAGATTTTTCCCAGTTTAGATACAGGATTATATGTATCTAATTTGCATTACTTGAATTGGAGCGATCGCCATACTGGTAGAATCACAGGTATGACTCGTTATGCTTGTTTTTGGGTAGAAAACGGAGAGATTATTGCCCCAATTGAAAACTTACGTTTTGATGAAAGTCTCTATCGTTTCTGGGGAGAAAACCTAGTAGATTTGACTGATTTTCAAGAATTCATTCCCGAAGTAGGTACTTATGAAAGTCGCCAGTTAGGAGGTAGTTTAGTTCCCGGTATGCTGGTGAAAGATTTTACATATACTTTGTAATTATGTGCTGAGAGGAAATCAAAAGCCAACAGATAGAAATAGGCTCTATCGCTCCCTTTATGGTTCCTAATATTAAATCCATGCTTTTTTAAACCTGTTATCCTCATGCAAAAAGGGTTTTACAGTTTTCCAGCTTGGTATTTAATAATAGTGTAAGTCACTTGAGCATAAAGAGCGCGATAGAACCTAGAAATCTACCCTAACGGGGAAGTGATATCGGAGCCAATGACAAACAAACTATTACTTATGAGAAGTGTCATCCTATTAAGCTAGAGCGACATAGACATCAGCATTTCCAAAACCAACAATATCATTGCGACCATCGCCGTTGATATCGCCAAGTTGACGCGGATATTGGTTAAAACTAGTCCATCCGCCATCAACCACAGAAAAATTATCGCTTTGAGCGACAAATATCGCACCGAAAGTACCATTGGTTTGACCTAGAGCGGCGTAGACATCATTATTTCCAAAACCGACAATATCATCGAGACCGTCGCCGTTGATATCAGCAAGCTGGCGTGGATATTGGTTAAAGCTACTCCATCCGCCATCAACAACAGTAAAATTATTGTCCTGAGCGACAAATATCGAACCGAAAGTGCCATCACTTTGACCTAAAGAGACGTAGACATCACTATTTCCAAAACCGACAATATCATCGCGACCATCGCCATTGACATCACCAAGCTGACGTGGATATTGGTTAAAGCTAGTCCATCCGCCATCAACGACAGTAAAATTATTGTTCTGAGCGACAAATATCGAACCGAAAGTGCCATCACTTTGACCTAGAGCGACGTAGACATCACTATTTCCAAAACCGACAATATCATCGCGACCATCGCCATTGACATCACCAAGCTGACGTGGATATTGGTTAAAGCTAGTCCATCCGCCATCAACGACAGTAAAATTATTGTTCTGAGCGACAAATATCGAACCGAAAGTGCCATCACTTTGACCTAGAGCGACGTAGACATCACTATTTCCAAAACCGACAATATCATCGCGACCATCGCCATTGACATCACCAAGCTGACGTGGATATTGGTTAAAGCTAGTCCATCCGCCATCAACCACAGTAAAATTATTGTTCTGAGCGACAAATATCGGACCGAAAGTACCATTGCTTCTACCTAGAGAGACGTAGACATCACTATTTCCAAAACCGACAATATCATCGCGACCGTCGCCGTTGACATCACCAAGCTGACGTGGATATTGGTCAAAGCTAGTCCATCCGCCATCAACCACAGTAAAATTATTGTTCTGAGCGACAAATATCGGACCGAAAGTGCCATTGCTTTGACCTAGAGCGGCGTAGACATCACTATTTCCAAAACCGACAATATCATCGCGACCATCGCCGTTGATATCACCAAGCTGACGTGGATATTGGTCAAAGCTAGTCCATCCGCCATCAACCACAGTAAAATTATTGTCCTGAGCAACAAATATCGGACCGAAAGTACTCATTATAATGCTCCTTTAATCAATCATATTAGGCGTGGTAAAACCACGTACCTATTTAGCATTCAGTTTTGCTTTCAGAAACTACGCTAATTATTTACAAATTTTTACACTGTAATATTTTTATAAAAGATTCTAACTACCAAGCTATGCCTGATAAAGAGTTACGGGGCTGGATGTTGCTACCATTTCAAATAATGTAAGGTTAAGCAATAGCGAAACCCAACTGACAATTTTTCCTCATCTCTCGTTAGAACCTCTATCTTTTTTTACCAGGAGGTGAATTACGCTGGGTAAGGTTATCAATTTGCAATTGTTGCCGTCCATTGGTGATAACTTGCAACATCTGTTTAAGATCCTGCTCGATATTTCCCAAAATGCCATCGGCATAAGCATCAGCACCATCTTCAATTTCTTGAGCCTGAGCGATCGCAGTTTGTCGCATCAGCTCTAACTCTTGTTGACAAGCATACCGCTTGCGGTCAATCTCAGCGAGGGTTTCTTGCATTATTCCCTCACACTCTTGTTGTACTTGTCGCCGCAGTTGTTCAGCTTCTTGTTGTGCTTGGCGAATAATATCGCTTTCAGCTAAAATTTGCGCTCTTTTTGCTTGTGCAGCTTCAACAACCTGCTGTCCATACTCTTCCGCTTCCAGCAGAATTTCATCCTTTTGGTCGAGAACTGCTGCTGCTTCTTGAAAAAGCGATGGTAAAGCCAGCCGGATGTAATCAAGCTGATCCAGTAGCTTTTCTTCATCTATGAGTGTACGTCCTGTTAGCGGAATCCTGAGACTAGAGAGAACCATTTCTTCTAGACGGTTGAGTTCCTGCTGAATATTTATGCTTCCCTCTCCACCGAGATGTTCTTGAGAGGAGGGATTGCTTCCGTTGAGATTGGGTTCAACATTGGAGATTTCTGATTGTAGCATTGGTATATATCTAGGGCAATGTGTGGGGGAACGAGATGATCGATAGAGCCACCAAACCTTGCAATCTCTTTTACCACACTACTACTTAAAAAACTATACTCATTTGAGGTTGCGAGAAAAACTGTTTCTATTTGGGTAGAAAGAGTTTTATTGGTGTGAGCCATTTGCAGTTCCACTTCAAAATCTGACACAGCCCGTAAACCCCGGATCAAAACTTGTGCTTGTTGCATTTGAGCATAATTGACGGTAAGACCATCAAAGCTGTCTACTTCTACATTCGGTAGATGTTCTGTAGAAAGACGGATCTGATCTAGCCGTTGCTCCACACTAAAAAGTGGCATCTTGTTAGGGTTCCGTAATACGGCGACAATCACCCGTTCAAACAGCCGACTACCGCGCCCGATGAGATCGAGGTGTCCCAAGGTAATGGGGTCGAAGCTACCAGGATAAATAGCAATCACAATTTTAAATATATCAAAGTTGTTTAGGTGATTATATTGAAATCATTTTGTGTAACTTACTCAAATCTACCATCTTGCGTTCTCGGTAAGGATGCTAAACTCAATTGTTTTAGTGGTACAAGTTATGCTCAACTAAGCGTTAGGAACTAGTGCAAGAAGGCAGCTATGCTGGAGGCAGAAGGAAAGAAAGCTTATAGCATAAACCTTTACGTTATTGTTGACTGCATAGTTATTTCCACCACACTGCACTAAACTCCTAAATTTGAATACAGGATTTTTACCTACGTCCCCACAATGTTGTGGAAGATTTAAGTGTAATTACAGTATTCAAGTCCTAAAAAACTCCGTACTTAGCAAAGTGCGCGGGTAGTTAACGAACTTTTCTAGGTAATTTTTCATGGCACTGGATTTTCCCACTTTGCCCTTGGCGTTTCAATTTACTTCTCCAGGATCGATTCTGGTGAAAATAGGGCCACTAAGTATTCGTTGGTACGGCTTGTTAATTGCCACAGCAGTGTTAATTGGCGTCATCCTTTCCCAGAATTTGGCAAAGCGTCGTAACGTTAATCCTGAGTTGCTAGGCGATTTGTTCTTTTGGTTGTTGATTGGGGCAATTCCTGGCGCACGACTATATTACGTTTTTTTTGAATGGTCAAAATATGCCCCAACTCCAGGAAAAATTTTTGCGATCTGGGAAGGAGGTATTGCCATTCATGGAGCGATTCTTGGTGGCGTTGTGGCTGCGTTAATCTTTGCCAGAATCAAGCAGGTTTCTTTTTGGCAACTGGCAGATTTAGTCGCGCCTTCGCTGATTTTAGGGCAGGCGATCGGACGTTGGGGCAATTTCTTTAATTCTGAAGCTTTTGGCGCTCCGACTAATTTACCCTGGAAGCTCTATATTCCACCAGACCATCGTCCTTTAGAATATGTTAGTTTCGATTACTTTCATCCCACCTTCCTCTACGAATCTCTATGGGATTTAATGGTGTTTACGCTACTAATAACGTTGTTTTTCCGGTCTTTATCTGGTAAGCCACGTCTGAAGGTAGGTACACTGTTTCTAATTTACTGGCCAGCCTACAGCTTAGGACGCTTGTGGATCGAAGGCTTTCGCACTGATAGCTTGATGCTGGGGCCATTACGGATGGCACAAGTAGTCAGTAGTTTAGGAATTCTATTGGGATTAGTTGGATTAGCTTGGCTTTATTTACTCAAACGCCCTTTACCCGATGTAGTTCCTACTCCTAAGGTAAATGGAGAGAGGGAAGGATGAAGGAGTAAGGATGAGGGGATGTGGAAAAGAGAGCATAATTAAATATTCAATGCCCAATACCCAAAAATAAAAAATGCCCCAGAGTATTCTCTAGGGCTTAACCAGGGTGCATCTACCATTACTCTCTACTAGGGAAAGAGGGTGAATCCGGAAAGATACTGAAGATTGCCAAAAAATTTTTTTGAGGGATTGCCGTGTGTTCTGATAAAAGTGAATATACAGAAAGTCTAAGTTATAAAAAAACACTATCTACTATAGAACCATGTGTGTATATTGTCGGAGCCGGCCCTGGAGATCCTGATTTATTAACGGTGAAGGCGCAAAAATTACTGGCTGTTGCTGATGTAATTTTATATGCTGATTCTTTAGTACCCGAACAAATTTTAGAACTTTGCCGAAAAGATGCCGAGATAATTAGAACTGCGAATCAGACTTTAGAAGAAATTTTGGCGATTATGATCGATAGAGTGCGATCGCAGCACAAATCTCTAGTCCGTCTCCATTCTGGCGATCCTAGTCTCTACAGCGCTATCCACGAGCAAATGCATCTTCTCGCAGAGGCAAATATTCCTTTTGAAGTCATACCTGGTATTAGTGCCTTTCAAGCTGCTGCTGCCAAACTCAAAATAGAACTGACTGTTCCTGGTTTAGTTCAAACTATTATTTTGACGCGCATAAGCGGACGTACAGAAGTCCCCGCTACTGAAGAATTAGCCACTCTTGCAGCACATCAGGCTAGCCTTTGCCTGTATTTGAGTGCGCGTCACGTCGAAAAAGCTCAAGCAAAACTACTCGAACATTATCCAGCCGAAACCCCGATTGCGATTTGCTTTCGCATCGGCTGGCCCGATGAAAAAATCCGGGTTGTTCCCCTGAATCAAATGGCAGACTGCACTCATCAAGAAAAACTAATTCGCACTACACTTTATATAATCAGCCCAGCACTCTCAACAACAACAGGGCGATCGCGTTTATATCATCCCGAACATAATCACCTATTTCGCTCATCTCATAACTAAATATTGGGTATGGGGCATTGGTTATTCTCTTTGTCTCCCTCATCTCCCCATTGCCTCACGTAACGATAAACTTAACAATGTAAATAAAAACTAAAATTATAATCCAATACTATGCCTTTAATCAAAGTGCAAACTTCTGCATCCGCTCCTGAAAAAGCTGAAATTGAGTCAATGCTTTTAAACCTATCAGCCAAGTTAGCGAAACATTTGGGAAAACCAGAATCTTATGTAATGACTGCTTTTGAAGCGGGAATTCCGATGACTTTTGCAGGAAATACAGACCCGGTTTGCTACATTGAAATTAAGAGCATTGGCACGATGAAGCCAGATCAAACCGCAGCAATGAGTCAAGACTTTTGCCAGCAGATTAACCAAACTCTAGGCGTGCCGAAAAATCGTATTTACATTGAGTTTGCAGACGCAAAGGGTGCAATGTGGGGCTGGAACGGCACAACTTTTGGTTAATTCCTCATCTTCTTTGGTCAAGACTAACTCGATCTAGCAGGTGTAGGATAGAGATCCAACATCAATTCGTGATTTTTTTATGTCTGCTACGCCTCTTGTATCTCAGGTTGACTTCAACTCAGAAAAATCAGAATTTATCCCTCCCCTTTTAGGTGCTTCTTTAGCAGAGTTAACTACTTGGATGCAGCAACAAGGACAACCTGCTTACAGAGGAAAGCAACTGCATGAATGGATCTATGACAAAGGGGTGCGATCGCTAGCTGATATTTCTGTCTTCTCCAAGCAATGGCGCAAAGAAGTAGCAGAAATCCCCATTGGGCGCTCAATTCTACATTACCGCTCTGAGGCTCCCGATGGTACGGTGAAATATCTTTTACGATTAACAGACGGGCAGATTATTGAAACTGTTGGCATCCCCACCTTCGCAGAAAGAGGAGAAGGGCCAAAATCTCGTTTGACAGTTTGCGTTTCTACTCAAGTGGGTTGCCCAATGGCGTGTGATTTCTGTGCTACTGGTAAGGGAGGCTACAAACGCAACCTAGCACGGCACGAAATTATCGATCAGGTGTTGACTGTGCAAGAAGATTTTCAACAACGAGTTAGCAATGTAGTGTTTATGGGACTGGGTGAACCGTTGTTGAATACTGAAAATGTCCTAGCAGCCCTGAAATCTCTCAATCAAGATGTCGGTATCGGGCAGCGATCGCTTACAGTTTCTACAGTGGGGATTCGCGATCGCATCCGTCAGTTCGCACAAAACAATTTGCAAATCACTCTGGCTGTAAGTCTCCACGCACCCAACCAAGCACTACGAGAAAAACTCGTCCCCAGCGCCCGCGCTTATCCTCTCGAAGATTTACTGGCTGAGTGTCGAGAATATGTAGAAATCACTGGGCGTCGCGTTACTTTTGAATATATTCTCCTGGCTGGTGTTAATGATTTACCAGAACATGCATTGGAACTTTCCAAATGCCTGCGAGGATTCCAAAGTCATGTGAATTTGATTCCTTACAACCCCATCCAAGAAGTAGACTACAAACGCCCCAACCGCGATCGCATTCAAGCATTTGTGAACGTTCTCAAGCAGCAAAATACTGCTGTTAGTGTCCGTTATTCCCGTGGTTTAGAAGCTGATGCTGCTTGCGGGCAACTAAGAGCAAGTAAGAATTAAATTTGTTGCAGTCAGTAAATTTAATTACTTTAATCTTACAGATATCTGCGCGTTAGTCCCAATCGGTGCAACAGGGCGGCGGTAGAAATTGTTATATTAAGGTTAAGCGATCGCTCAACCCAACCAATAACAAATAACTGTATGTTGAATCGATCATTAACGCTTAAACTTTGGCCACTAGCGATTGTTCTTGCAAAAGCTTTGCTGATGGATTCTCCTGCTTATGGACAAATAATTCAACCGATTCCTCAGCAACCCGAGTCTTTTCAAGAAAGAATGAGACAACAACAAGAGCAGCGAACTCAGCAAACACAAGAGCAATTGCAGGATACATGGCTACGGCAAAATTTTCAACACCCACAACAACTACAACAACAACAACAAATACAACAACAAGAATTTACACGACAACGCGAAGAACTGATACGCCAGCAACAATTTAGACTACAACAGCAACAAACAATACTACAACAGCAAGAATTTACACGACAGCAACAGCTAAGAATACAAGATCAACAACTCAGACAAGATCAACAAATTAGACAACAGCAACAATTTAGATTACAAGAACAGAGACGACAGCAACAATTTAGACAACAGAAAGAAAACCTGTAAAGTGTTCAAAATTTCTGTTGAAGAAAAGTTTAGAATCTAGAATCTAGAATTATAGCAGGAGGCAGAAAGCAGATCGCTTTTAGCGTCTCCCCTTGGGAGAAGGCAGGAGGTAAAACTATTACTATTCCTAGCTTTCACCTTTTAAAAATGTCCTAACCTGTGTGACTACGGCTATATGAATAAGAAAGTGGGGAACTATCTTGCAAAAAGCAAGCTATTGACTCACCTACCAAATGTAAACTACTAATAACCATCGAGTACCAAAAAAGTTAAGCTGATTTTGCCCACCGATAATTGAAATAGAGTTGTGGTTATGGAAGACAACAACTTTACTACATCAGCCCTCTCTTTTCATACTCTTTTTTGGCGAAGGTATTGGATAAATAACTTTTTTATTAAAAATTAGAGAAAATCTTCTCCAATTTTTAATTTTTTCTTATTAGCTACCGATGTGCATAAATACCAGGAGCATACGCTTCAATTACTTTGCCAGTGCGAGTGCAACTAATCATCAAATAGTCACAACTTGGGCATTGTGTCCGAGTTAATTGACTATCAAAAATATAATATCGCTCTGCATGGCTACCACAATTTGGGCAGTAAATTTTTTGTACTGTCTGCATTTCAAAACCCCTATTTTTAATTATTTTTATTTGGTAAAGCTACTAGTTAAACCAGGAAAAAATCTGGTTCGACCTAAATTAACAAACTGCTGTAATATTTGCTGATTATTTTAAAGAAAACTTCAGTTTTGATAACTTTCCCGTATCTTTATCTATTATTCTAGAATTTCAGTTATTTTACCCTCCTACTTTAGATACATAAATTATTTTTAAATTGAATACCGCTTAGATATTTACTGATCCCTATAACTAATGCCTTGAGATAGCCTTATTTATAGTCATTTCAGACGAATGCAAAAAAGCTGTTATTATATTAATAAATTAAACTAAAAAAAATACTGTATATTTAGTAACAAAATATCTCTCTTAAGATTTGGTTAATATTTGCTGACAAAATTTATCAGAACAAATTCTAATGAGATAATTTCAATAAAAATACCAAACTTTATAGAAAGCGGCTTTTTTTGGTCAAAACTTCGGGAGCCGCTTAAAGTTCTCTCCAATGGCAGTAATTAAAAGCCGAATCTTAGTAGAGCAAAATCTAGCGTCCTTTTGATAGCTGGTCTATTTTTGACATCTTGGAGACAACTTACAGGAATATATCCGTTTAGTACGCACTAAAGTAATTCTCGTTTACGAGTGATACCTTACGTAAACGAGAACCGTTATAAAGGCTTATACCAATTCTCTAAAATGAGGCAACACATTTAAACCCCCAAAGCCACATATATAGCAGGAGGCAGGAGGCAGAGGGCAGGAGGTAAAACTATTGCTAACTCTCTTCTTTCACTCTTTCCAAATGTCCTAACCTGTGTGACTACGGCTATAGTACAGCTTTCTTAATTATGAATTGGTATTATTACCTTCCTATTACTCAGTCCCAAATACAACACAGCCCAAATAAACCATCGATTGTAAATCAATGAAACGCTTACACTGTATTCATGTTTAATACCGTAAGGCGGTATTAGTCTCCAACCCCCAGTTAAAGGTGAGAATGGAAGTTGTCACTTCAAGCAGGATGAAAATAATCGTAAATTTCTTGAGCTAAACGTGGGCCAATTCCCGCTACTTCAGCAAGTTGTATGGTTGTTGCTTGCCGAATATAATCAACTGAGCGAAAATGCCCTAGTAGCAGCTTTTGGCGATGATGTCCTAAACCAGGAATTTCATCTAAACGCGATCGCTTCAATTTATCACTGCGCTGCTGACGATGGAAACTCACTGCAAACCGATGCGCTTCATCCCGTAGCCGCCGCAACAACTGTACCCCTGGTTGTTCTGCATCAGTTGTCAAGGGTTTAGATTCTCCCGGTAAAAAAATCTCTTCTCGCTGCTTTGCTAAACTTACAACTCGCAAGTCTTCTAATAAATTCATCTCTTGCAAAACGGCGATAACTGATGATAACTGACCTTTACCACCATCGATCATGATTAAATCAGGCCAGTCAGGATTACCCAAACGTGTTAATTGCTGATTTTCCGCATACTTACGAAACCGCCGTTGGATGACTTCAGCAAGACTAGCAAAATCATCTGAATGTCCTGCTGTCACCGTGGGATTTTTAATTTTGTAGTGGCGATAATACTGTTTTGCTGGTAATCCGTCGATAAACACAACTTGCGAAGCTACAGCATTGGACCCTTGAATATGGGAAATGTCATAACCTTCAATGCGGTGAGGTACATCTGGTAAATCGAGGATGGCGGCTAAATCTTGCATTGCTTGGTGATTGCGATCGCCAAATTTCTGCATTCTTTGTAATTCATACTGAGCATTTCGCTCTACCATCTCAATTAATTCTGCCTTAGTTTGCCGCAAAGGAGTCAAAATTGTGACTTTTTTGCCTTTACGTTGAGTTAAGACATCAGCTAATATTTCCACATCTGGTAAATCATGCTGTACCAAAATCTCTGTGGGTATTTCTACAGAATCAGCAGTTTGGTAATGTTCCTCTAAAGCTCGTTGTAAAATAGCTCCTGGTTCGGCGTGAGCATCAGCCACAAAGGCTAAACGTCCTACCAATTGCCCAGCGCGAATCTGGAATAGTTGAATGCAGGCGTGCTGTTCGTTGGCTGCCAGTGCGATCGCATCCCGCGAAATTGTATCATCTGGTAAGGAAACTTTTTGGTCGGCTGTCAGTGACTTTAACCCAGAAATTTGATCGCGAATCCGTGCGGCGGACTCAAAATTCAAGTCCTCTGCTGCTGTATTCATCTGTTGAGTCAAAATATCAATCAGTTCCTGAGTTCGCCCTTGGAATACCATCGCTATCTTTTGGACAATTTTGCGATATTCTTCTGGTGAAGTCAGCTTTTGACATACACCCGGACAACGCCCTAAATCAAAATTCAAGCAAGGACGGTCTTTAAAAAGTGGTTGAGGTCGTTGTCGCTGTGGAAAAATGCGCTTGCAGATGCGGACAATTTCTCGTAACAAACCAGCATCAGTATAAGGCCCATAAAATTTATCCTTTTCTTTACCGAATTGGCGCTTACGAGTTATAAAAATTCGCGGATAATCTTCTGACCAAGTAATGCAGAGATAGGGATATTTTTTATCATCTTTGAGCAGCACGTTAAAGTATGGCTGGTGCTGCTTGATCAAATTAGCTTCTAGCGCTAAAGCTTCGGCTTCAGTATCAGTGACGATGAATTCAATTTCTGTCACTAACTTGGCCATCGTGGCGATACGTTCACTTTTGTTGTAGCCATCCCGGAAATAGGAACGGACACGCGATCGCAATTTACGCGATTTACCTATATAGATAATGCGATCGCTCCCGTCCCGCATGAAATAAACCCCCGGTTCTGGTGGGATTTCGGCTAGACGGTTTTCTAGTCGTTCTGGCTCTTTTACCAGTGGTAATATTTGAGTAGATATTGTCACAACCAAAATTAGGTAATCTTTCTCTATTTTAAGAAAAATTATTTTTTCGTGCCGATTTAACAAATTATTTATCAAGTAAATATAAAGTAGCAGTCATGAGTGGCATCTACCAGAACAGATGAAAGAGGAGCTGGGGACTAGGGAAGAATAATAACTTGTAACTCAGCACGGGCTAAACGCCCCGTTGTCGAAGCCTCCGGTAAAGAAGAAAGCTAACAGCACAGGACAAGCTCTAGCTATCTGCTAACAGCATCAATTTAGGTAGGTTTAGTCTGCACAAACAGAAGTCCACTGTGGTCACTTATTCGGCTTTCAAACTAGAGGCTGGCTAGAAAACTTACTTCAAGCATTAGAACTTTGGATCTAACAAGAGTTTGTCTAGCTGCGACCTTAATCATTGGCTGCTACTGTCAAAATAAAAACTTTGCTTTTTGAATTTATAATTAATATTTTTAAATTGGTAATATTTTTTATTTGAAACTTTAGATTTTATAGGAAATGATAATATTTTTTGAGCAACTGCTATTTTGATTAATAAATAGTGTACTTGTATATTGCTTATATAAATATCGTATTAAACTTTCATTTATTAATACTATTTGTATTGATTTATTGAATTTGCCATATTAAGCAATTTAACTGATTCAGTCAGTCAAATTTATGATTATGATTGAGAATATATTTATTATGAGCATTTTAAACGAGAACCAAATTATGAATTTACAAGATTTTGAAATCCAGTATCGTGAGACTATGGCTGAAACTCTCAATGAACTGCAAACAGCAGTTTTATTATTAGCGCAAGTACAACAGAAAATTTTAACAATTGGCGGTTCTGTACAAACTATTAGCGAGTGCGTTGAAGAGTTTATTGCTGATCAAAAAGCAGCGGAATAAATATACACCCAGCAAAAAAGTTTATCTGTGGCGACAAGTAAATTGTTCTTCAATTGCAAGGATGAGATCCTTAAGTTTTAAAGGTTTGACAAAATAGCTGGATGCACCCAAACTCAGAGCTAGTTCTTGATCTGCTTTAAAAGCAAAGGCTGAAACCACAATGATAGGTATTTTTGAAAAATCGGGTTTTTGCTGGACTTGTTTTAAGAGTGAATAACCGTCAATATCTGGCAACTTCAAGTCCAATAACATTAAATCTGGCTTGAATTTCTCTATGGTTGAGAAAAAAGTAGAGCCTTCTGATAAACTTTGTACTTCATACCCACAATAACTTAGATAGTCACTAAGTAACATCCTATTGAGGTAATGGTCTTCAACTAGTAAAATTCGTCTAGCTTTGTGTGACTGCAATGGCTGATTTATATTGAATAATTGTACTATCATTGCTACCTATTATCTGATGATCTTGATGAAAAATCAACAATTATCACTATAAACTAAAATAGTACTGCATTTAAACCGTGAAACAACTAAAAATTGTACTTATGTAATCTCATCAAATATTTGAATAAATTAAATTTCCCCGCATTCCAATACTTTAATGATATTTTTTTAATTATAATTCAATAAAAATTAAGCCTTCTTTACAAGATTTTTATAATTTTGAATGTTTATTAAGTTAACATCTGTTTTATAAATTTAATTGTCTATATTTCCTAAGTAAAACTACTTAAGTAATACTGAAACTAATATTATGGGAATTGCCTTTATTAAAAAAGTGAAGGTCAGTAATAACTACAATAGACTGATGTGAAAATTAGGTTTTATCCTTGCTATGTAAGGCTTTGATACTCCTTTACGAATAAGTCTAATAAGACAAAGTTTGTAAGAAAAAAAGGAGCAAAATTGCTCCTTTAGTTATTTTTTAGAATGGAAACCGGAGTTTCAACCAGAGACTTTTTTTAACTTGCGTTGTGTAACAAAGATACCAGCAACACCTAAAATACCAAATACTACTGAGGGTTCTGGTACCGAGTGAGGAACATACTTAGGTGTTCTCCAAGTATAAATCGCACTGTAAGATACACCATCATCAGAAGCAGTAATACCGGATGCAGTGGGGTTAAAGCTATAGGCATAGTAAGTTTGACCACCAGTAACTACCTTGGCAATTTCACTAGCTGCGATTTCACCTTGGTAGGCGTTTAATGCAGCTTGCAGCGTCAGTACATCTTTAAATGATGTGAGTTGAGAAATTTGACTTGGTAGTTGATTTTTAAGAGTATTCAGTTGAGAGATTTGACCTGGTAGTGTCACGTTTTTGAAAGTATTCAAGTCAGTAATTTGACCAGTCAGTTGAGTTTTAGTAGTATTCAATTGAGAGATTTGACTCGTCAGTTGAGTTTTACTGGTATTTAGTTGAGAGATTTGACCAGTAACTTGAGTTTTGCTGGTATTTAATTGAGTGATTTGATTCGTCAGTTGAGTTTTGCTGGTATTTAGTGGAGTGATTTGATTCGTCAGTTGAGTTTTGGTGGTATTTAGTTGAGTGATTTGATTCGTCAGTGTTTGCCTTTTTGTTGCATTGGCTTGAGTGTTAGGAGTTGCATCCAGTTGTTTTTGCAATGGTGCAATTTGTCCGGGAATTGCATCTAGTTGTTTTTGTAATGGTGCAATTTGTCCAAGAGTTGTGTCTAGTTGTGTTTGCAGTGGTGCAATTTGTCCGGGAATTGCGTTCAGTTGTGTTTGCAGTGTGGTAATCTGTCCGGGAATTGTGTTCAGTTGTGTTTGCAGTGGTGCAATTTGTCCGGGAATTCCATCCAGTTTTGTTTGCAGTGGTACAATTTGTCCGGGAATTCCATCCAGTTTTGTTTGCAGTGGTGCAATTTGTCCAGGAATTGCATTCAGTTGTGTTTGTAGCTGTGGAATTAAACTTTCAACTTGTGAAAGGGTTGGTGAAGTTGTTTGTTGAGGAAACTGTGATTTAATTGCATTCCACTTTTCATCAACCTTAGTAGAAATAGTTGTTGCAAGTTTAGTCTTTACATCCAAGTGACCAACTAACTTCAGTTCCACACCGCCATTCTGACCGAATTGGAAACCACCAATGTTAGGATCTCCCATTCCCAGAGAAGGAAAATAACTAGTTACTAATGATTTGCTCTCATCTGAAAACCCGCTCCAAACTGGTTGAAATGGTGTGTAGCTACTCAATAAATCGCCTAGCCATTGCGAACCAAAACTATTCCAGTCATTAGTAGTGACACTGCTAACGGTGGCTTTGTAGGTTCCTTTTGTAGCGGTGAAGCCAACGTTAGAATCTGGGGTTTCACTACTATACCAAAGCTCGACATTAGAGCTGGGGTCGTTATCTGTTAAAGCTTTGATGGCAGCTTTAGTACCATTTTGTGCATTTCCTTTAATGAAAGTACCATTTGAGCCACCAGTATAAGTGTTAATTTCTTTATTATTATCAAAACTAAAAGATGTAGCGTGTGCTGGAGCAGTGACAAGAGCGCTCACACCAACGGCCATAGAAGCACCAATTACAAGTTTCTGAAAAGTCATTTTCATTGTTTTCAAGTCTCTGTCAGTTTGAAAGTTAAGTTTTAAACTACTGCCGTTTTTAGGGTTGGGCTGTCTTGAATACAGGCTTTTTGGCAATACAGCTGCTTAAAAGACCTATATTGTTAGCCGTATTTGGTATCTGAGCCTACAAACCTAGTTTAAGAAACGGGAAGACTTGATTGGGTAAAGTTACTGCTGATTATCAATGAAAAGATGAAGAATATTTTGATAGTTTTATACGTTTAATTACTGATTTTATGCAAAAGTTTGCAGTTATAAAAGTAATATAAAATATTTTTGATTTCTGTACAATGTAGTAATTGGTAGGGATGCACAAATGTACTCCCCTACCACGTGTTCTATTGGTAAACTTTGCCGCCAAAAATCCTTGGCGTTCAGCTTGAGAAGAAATTTAATGAAGAAACTCAGCTATTCTTTCTACAGCAATTTCTAACAAAGGTGGCTCATGCACCAAGGCAAAACGGACATACCCCTCTCCAGATTTGCCAAAGCCAGCACCTGGAGAAACTGCTACACCAGTTTGTTTGACTAGCTGGGTACAAAATTCTACAGAGTTTTCACTCCAAGGTGAAGGCAATTTTGCCCAGATGTACATTGTGGCTTGGGGAGTGGGAACATTCCAGCCAATGCGGTGTAAAGCACTTATGAAAGCATCACGCCGCGCCTGAAAGGTAGCGACAGCAGATTCAACGCCAGCTTGAGGGCCAGTTAAGGCAGCGATCGCACCATTCAAAATCCCCTGATACTGATTAAAATCAACCGCAGCTTTTACCTGGCGTAAGGCATTAATTAACTGGGCATTACCGATAGCATAGCCAATGCGGAAACCGCCCATATTATAAGACTTGGAAAGGGTGAAAAATTCAATCGAGACGCTTTTCTCTAGATCGGCTTGCAAAATTGAAGGGACTAGGGATCGGGTATTAGGGATTGGGGATTGGGAAAGATTTTTTCTATTTCCTAATCCCCAGTCCTCAGTTTCCCCAAATACCAAATCTACATAAGGGAAATCGTGAACCAGCACGAGATTGTGTTTTTGACAGAAGGCGACAGCTTCTTGGAAGAAAGATAAAGGTGCGATCGCAGCAGTGGGATTATGAGGATAACTTAAGACCATCATCCGCGACTGAGCCAAGACTGGGGCAGGAATATCAGCAAACACTGGTAAAAAACCATTTTCTGCCAGTAATGGCATTGGGTGGATTTGACCACTGGCTAGGTAGACTCCTCCAGCATGGGAAGGATAACCTGGATCGAGCAACAGGGCAAAATCTCCTGGATTGAGTATTGCTAGGGGTAAATGGGCTGTGCCTTCCTGAGAACCAATCAGAGGTAGTACTTCAGTTTGAGGATCGACTTTGATACCAAATTTTTGTTCGTACCAGTTGGCCGCAGCTTCACGAAATCCTCGAGTACCGTTAAATAACAGATAGCCGTGGGTACTGCAATCGCTAAGAGATTGGGCGATCGCCTCAATAACGTGTGCCTCGGCTGGTAAATCAGAGGACCCCAACGATAAATCAATTACCTTTCGGCCAGCCGCCAAAGCGATTGCCTTGGCTCTGTCCATATCAGCAAATACATTAGATTTTAGGGGTTGTAAACGTTTTGCAAAGTGTATGTTAGTCATTAGTCATTGGTCATTGGTCATTTGCTATGAACTATCGACTAATTACTATTTAAGTGTGTATCTAAAAGAGCAAGTAATTTATCTTTACCAATGACTCCCTCAGTAGATATCAAAACTTCCTGGCCTTGAAATAGTCTGAGGGCAGGTACACCTTCCACTTGGTACTGCTTAACAGTGAGTGGGTTGGGATCGATTTCCATCTTAACGACTTTGAGGCGATCGCTATATTTGGTGGCAGCTGAGTTAATCAGGGGCGACATTAATTGACAAGGCCCACACCAAGAAGCCCAAAAATAAACTAATACAGGCTGCTCGGCTTTTAACACTTCGGTTTCAAACTCAGCATCGGTTATGGTGATTACAGCCTTACTCATTGCAGTCTCCATCAGGTGGCGATCAAAGTTGGCACACACAATACTTTATCCCAAAGTCGTCAATAGTCCATAATCAATAATTCATAATTATTAGGATTGTTAACTATTGACTTATGACGTAAAATCCCACAGCCAACAGGTGTGGGACTAGCTTAAATAATTTTTCTGTCAATTATTACAGTTGATCCAATTGCTTGCGTAGGGAATCTAATTCGGCATCAACCACCTCATTAGATTTAGGAGTTGTGGTTTGTTGTTGCGGTGGCAGTTGGGGTTGATTTTGGGGAGTGGCAGATGGTAGCATTTGCGCTTTCAAGGCTGCTAATTCATCATCAACATCGCTACTACCTTCCAACTGGGCAAATTGGCTTTCTAAATCTGCACCTGCTAACTCTCCTTGTGCTTGGGCCCTGGCTTCTTGCATCAAGACCTTTTCTTCCATCCGCTCGAAGGCAGACATTGCACTGCTGGTATTCATTCCACGCACCATACCTTGGAGTTGCTCTTGGGCTTTGGCAGTGGTAATTCTAGCTCTGAGCATTTCTTTCTTGGTCTTAGCCTCAGAAATTTTGCTTTCCAGCTGGATTAAGTTACGCTTAAGAGTTTCAACTTGGGTACTTTGTGTATCTAAACTAGCTTTCAGGGCTGTGCTGGTATCCGTATAAGTTTTCTTGCGCTCTAGAGCTTGTCGTGCTAAGTTTTCATCACCTTTTTGTAGCGCTAGTTGGGCATTGCGTTGCCACTTATTGATTTCATTTTGGGCATCATTGTACTGTTTCTCACTGCGTTTTTGGGCAGCGATCGTCTGGGCTACTCCCTGACGCAGCTGTACCAAGTCTTCCTGCATTTCCAGGATGGCTTGCTCTAGCATTTTTTCCGGGTCTTCGGCTTTGTTAACCAGGTCGTTGAGATTAGAACTAACTACTCGCTTAATGCGATCGAATAATCCCATAACTTTGTTTTTCCTTGTGTGATTTACGCTTTTTCTTGGACAGTTAGCTTTTTTACTTTTTTATAGCTACCTATTTCAATGTAATCTTTCTAGTTTGAATCAGTACCTCCTAACAACTCTTAATTGTTAAGATATCCCCAAACTGGGCTAATTAGTGGAACTTCAAGAATCCTGAGTTTTGGGTAACTGCTGTTGGGGGGGCTGTCCTGTCTTTTGGTCTTCAGTTAGGAGACTATTATGCTGTGTGTTTTCTGATTGCTTGAAAACCTGCACCTTCATCGCTGCCAATTCGGTATCTAGATCATTAGATTCCAAAGAAGTAAATTGTGTTTCCAAGTCGTCGCTGCTAAGTTGAGCTATGGCTTCTGATTGAGCTTCTATCTGCAAAACTTTTTCTTCCATGCGCTCAAAGGCACTCAGACTGCTGGTGGTAGAAACTCCGCCGAGCATTTCCTGGAGGCGATAAGAAGCTTCAGCAGAACGGGCGCGGGCAATATACATATCTTTTTTAGTTTTCGCCTCGGAAATTTTTAACTCTAGCGATCGCATATCCTTTTTTAGCCTAGCAACTATCTCATTTTGCTGCTCTATCTGCGAAAAGAGGGCTGTAGTGGTTTCTTTATAGGCTTGGCGCTTAGTCAA
Organism: Nostoc sp.; assembly: GCF_036917575.1. Taxonomy (GTDB): domain Bacteria; phylum Cyanobacteriota; class Cyanobacteriia; order Cyanobacteriales; family Nostocaceae; genus Nostoc. The sequence continues at coordinate 211,647 of NZ_JBALDC010000050.1, forward strand.
AGCTTCACGTGCTAGAGGTTCGTTGCCTTGTTGCAGGGCCAATTGAGCGCGGCGATACCATTCTTCCGTTTGAGACTGAGCTGCCGCTGCTTGTCGTTCAGTGCGTTTCTGGGTAGCGATCGCTTGTGCTACTCCCTGCCGTAACTGCACCAGATTTTCTTGCATTTCCAGGACAGCTTGCTCCAAAATTTTTTCTGGATCTTCTGTATCACCGACTAAACTATTGAGATTAGCGCGAATCACCCGCAGGATACGCTTGATTAATTCCATGTCGGCTCTCCATTCATGAAATCCAGTTCTGAGTGCTGAGTGCTGAGTCCTAAGTGAATAAGTGCTGTTAGCACTCATTGACTCAGGACTGTTATCTCATGGTATCGTAGATTTTTGCCATTTATGGCTGCTGAACTCGTGCCTTGATTCCCTTCGCTTCTAACAGTTTCATCTGTTGTTTTACTTGCTCTTTAGTTTTAAAAGCACCCAGATAAATCAATTCTTTACTGGGCGATAAATAAGCATCAGGAATTACTTGCCGTGCTGAGGCAAAAGCTGCGCCTCCATTATCTATCACGACATGATAAAACCCATCTGTTCCTGGTTTGATTTCTGCATCTGGTTTTTGTGAGGTTGCAATTGCCTTGGGCGAGGTTTTTGTCGGTGAAGTGGAAGGTGAATTTAAGGGAGGCAAGGATTGTAGAGTCGGTACTGGTGCTAAGGCGATCGGATTGGTCGGTTTTAGGGCTGTATTGGGGTTAGGCAATGGCGCTTGAGGATTTGCGCGGTTTTGAGGAACGACTGAATTAGGCACTACTGCGGGGGTTGGTTGGATTTTGGGTTTTAAGCCAACTACATCATTAGGATCTCTCACCTCAGGAAACTCGTCAGTAGCTAGATTGGGATATTTAGGTATAGATGTACTTGGTGGCTGGATTTGAGGCTGGACATTACTCCCAACTTCCTCAGTATTTTCTGGTGTGGGAGAGGAGTTGCCGTTAAATAAATTGCCTAAATTCCATTGGGGCAAGCTTTTGGGATTGAAGACTACATAACCCAAGGTAAGACTCGCCACTAATAGCAGCAACATGGAGCCAATACCCAAAGGTGATAGCAGACTGTCGCTAGAATTGCTTGGTTTTTTGGTTTCTGGTTGTTCTTCTGTCAGACTTCGCAGCAGTGCTTCACTAGATTCTAAATAGTCATCTGGGTGCTTGGGGCTATCATCTGGCTGCAAGTCATTTTCGCTTTTAGTATTGTTAACGATTGCTGGCACGATGCTGCTACTAAAGTTGGGTGGGGGTGGTGGAAGTTGAGTTTGTGTTTTAGCTGCATTAGATGTGGAGGACACATTAAGATTATTCAGTTCCTCAATTTTTGCCGTAGCTGGTGCTGGGTTCATCTCAGGATTCACAGCTACAGATGCAGGTGGTACATCAATTTTTGCCGTGGTTGGTGCTGGGTTCATCTCAGAATTTACGGGTACAGATGCAGGCGGTACGTTGGTTTTAATTTCCGTTGCTGATGACTGAGTTGTGCCCAATGTTGTCAAAATGGCAGTTAACGGTTGGGGTTGTCCGCTCATGTAACTTGCAACACGAGATTGGTTCGATGACACCAAACCAGTTCGCGTACGTCGGTATCGAGCTAACTCTTGATCTAGCGGCACTTCTAAACTTGCTAGTGCTGCTGCTAGAACTGGTTTCAACCCAGGTGTTTTAGACGATTGATGAGAACTAGAGTCATTCAGGGGTTTTTGAGTCATTGCTTTTGTGCCTCAAACTGTAGATTACTAGAATCAACTTTTAGATATATTTTGTGACAATAGTAGCGGAAATTATTTAAATAGATAGAGTGGGCATTGGGCATGGGGCATAGAGAAGAGACAAGGTAGACGAAGAAGAGGAGAAAGACAAGGGAGAGACTTGTTCAATAATTCCCCCTTGTCCCCTTGTCTCCTGCTTTCCACTCCCTCAGTCCCCAGTCCCCATTACCCCTTATCCCCAGAGGGGGCCCCACCTTCCCCAATTCCCACATTAAATAATGTCGTTGAAATCAATTAATGATGTCTTAAGGATTCTGGAAAAGCAGGCTAAATGGCAGGAGCAACCATTTCAACGCCTGCTCAAGTGTTGGGCAGAAGTTGTTGGCCCAGTGGTTGCTGCAAATACTCGACCATTGTCGATTCAACGCGATGTTTTATCGGTAGCAACTTCTAGTGCTGCTTGGGCGCAAAACCTGACTTTTGGTCGCACATCTCTACTTTTAAAGTTGAATAAAAAGCTGCCAACGCCTTTGGTTGATATTCGCTTCTCTACTGCTGGCTGGCAGAATCCGTCGGTGGAGATAAAACAGCAACAATCCGTTTCGGCTCATGAGCATCCCAGTTACCTTGGTGATGAGATTAACCGCCCTGATGCTACACCTACTAAAGATGTAAATGCGGCTTTTGGACATTGGACGAAGATTGTGCGATCGCGATCGCATGGACTACCCCTTTGTCCCCAGTGTCAATCTCCCACCCCACACGGTGAACTCCAGCGCTGGCAAGTCTGTTCTGTCTGTGCTGCTAAACAGTTTTCTAAGCAAAATAGTTGAGCGATTATTCCTTAGGCAGAATTTATCCTGACAAACTTGCTATATCACATCAAATAATTTTAATTATTGAGAAAAAACATATTGTACTGCTAAGAATGCCTAATTGGTATACAAAGCAGACTATTTCTCTGGTATTTTATGCTTTAAGCCCTCCTTAAGGAGGAAGTTAAAAGGCTGGATAAATAAAAACTTTTGGTTTTCGTCTTGATCCCTCATAAGTTTTAGACGATATCTATACCTAACGGTTTTAATGATTATTTAAATATATAACAAGATTATAAAAATATCCTAAAGTTTATTTTTTCCTTGGGATCGCTGAAACCTATATAAAATAATGACTTTTTGGCTTTTCTCCGTCTTTATATATAGAAGCAAAATATAAAGATGAACTTCAGCCAGAAACGGCACTAAAGATGAATCCAAATGAAACCTATTAAATTTTTAGCATCTGCCTGTAAATATTGCCGTCATTACCAGCCAGAAGGTCGCCGTGGTGGAACGTGCCAGCAGTTGGGCGCACCAGTTCAAGCAGCTTGGAAGGCTTGCTCTTTGGCACTCCCACCTTTTGCACCTTCTTGGGAAACCTTGGAGGATGCTTGGGGTTTGCCAGATATAGCCCCAGTTTTAACATCTTGCCAATCTCTAGCCTCAGATTTAGACAATACTGCTCTTGCTCCTTTAGAGGAAATAACTGCTTCGATACCTGAACAGGTAAAGACTAAAGTAGTGGTTATTTAGTCATCCATTATTACTGGACTAAGTTTGTAGTCTACTTAAAATAAGATTTGTTTTTAAGATTTTTAGTGCTGTAAAAGTTTATATATATAAAAATCGCACCCTTTAGTGAGGTGCGATTTTTGTAATTCTAAGGTAGCCAAGGAAAAGAACGAAAATCTGGTGGACGCTTTTCAAGAAAGGCTTGTTTTCCTTCAGATCCTTCTTCTGTCATGTAATAAAGTAGGGTGGCGTTGCCAGCAAGTTCTTGTAAACCAGCTTGTCCGTCACAATCAGCGTTGAAGGCGGCTTTAAGACACCGAATTGCGATCGGACTTTTTTCTAAAATCTCCTGCGCCCATTGAATACCTTCTGCTTCTAGTTGTTCCACTGGGACAACGCAATTAATTAAGCCCATTTCTAAAGCTTGTTGTGCATCATATTGGCGGCAGAGAAACCAAATTTCTCTAGCCTTTTTTTGTCCCACGATCCGGGCGAGATAGCTGGCTCCAAAACCACCATCGAAACTGCCGACTTTCGGGCCAGTCTGTCCAAAAATGGCGTTATCGGCAGCGATGGTAAGGTCGCAAATTAAGTGTAGGACGTGTCCACCACCGATCGCATATCCAGCTACTAGGGCAATCACCACTTTCGGCATGGAACGAATCAGGCGTTGTAAGTCCAGCACATTCAAGCGAGGGATGCCAGTATCATCCACATAACCTGCATGTCCCCGCACACTTTGATCGCCACCAGAACAGAAGGCATATTTGCCATCAGTGTGTGGACCATAACCAGTAAATAGGACAACACCAATAGTAGTATCTTCACGAGCATTACAGAAAGCGTCGTACAGTTCAAAGACGGTTTCAGGACGGAAAGCATTGCGTTTATGGGGACGGTTGATGGTGATTTTCGCAATACCATCAGTTTTTTGATACAGGATGTCTTCGTAGGTTTTGGCAGTTTGCCAGTTAATTTGCATTGGTATGGAGTGCGCTGTTGCTTCGAGAATTTTATCGCGGACGCAGGGACAAGTGATACCTGTGGTGGGCTACGCCTACGCTAAAATTGGTATCTCAAGCCTTTACAATCTGGTAATTGTCTGGGTGTTGAGGAATAAAAATATGTGAGTCAAAATACATTCCTTGAGTTTTAAGTTCTTTCGCATATTCTAGAATTGCTCTATCCGCATCTTTCCCACTTTCCTCAAAAAAAATGCGTAGCTTGCGTTCTTTGTAAATCGCATATTTTACTGAACGTTCAGCTAAAATAGTGAAGGCAGTTTTACACATCATCCAAATATCGTTATTGTATTTCTTTTTATAACGAGCATTGTAACCTGGTCGGTGGATAGCACATGCAATGATAGTAAACGGTAAATCGAGCATCAGCATTTCTAAGTCGCTCAAAAAATCCTGAGATTTATCTTTATTCTCTTCCTTACCTAACCAAGCAAAAGCTTTCTGTCGAGAACGGATTTTAGTAGAATGCAATGGTTCAGTAACATTCCATTTATTACAGAATTCTCGATGCGTTATTATAATATTTTCTATATTCTCTTCCTCCACTAAAATTCCACCTAAAGCAAAGCAATCAATACCATCACGGCGCGGTATTGCTTCTGAATCTGGATTACGGCTACCAGAGTCATCAAAATAAAGATGAAGTTCATTTGTCATATTTTAAACAATCTTGTGAACGCGCACTATTGCAATGTACTACATAGAGTAATAAAAAATATTCAGCAAATTTAAGCTAAGGCATTTTTTGAAGCTATAACTGAGCCAGATTGCTTATCGTTATTAGCAATTAAAATACTTTTGGTAAATAATTATTAACTTTAATTCCACAAGCATTCTATTTAATCAGCAGATTCAATCCTGCGATTCCAAAGCACCTAACACAATAGTTAAATTGCAATATCTGCGGCAAACCTACTCAAATGATCCTGTCGCCATTTCGCATCTGCTTTACGATTTGTCTGCAACTCTAAAACCCGAATTCCTGTAGTTGGAAGTGGGTTTAATTTTTGCTGCAACTGTTCCCAAGAAATAATTAATTCATGCTCAACATTATAGGTGGCGCATAACTGAGCAAAATCAATATCCTGGGGAGTGCCAAAAAACTCTTCAAATGGTGGATCAAATTTGGCAATGGGTAACATTTCAAAAATACCACCGCCATTGTTGTTAATTAATACAATCGTCAGATGTCCGACAAACTTATTACGGATTAAAAAACCATTAGTGTCATGCAACAGCGCTAAATCCCCCGTTAACATCACACTACTTTGGTGGCGATGGGCTATTCCTAATGCTGTGGATAATGTGCCATCAATGCCGTTTGCACCCCGGTTAAAATGCGATCGCACTCCTAAATTATTCGGTTTCCAAAAATATTCCACATCCCGCACAGGCATACTATTGGCAATAAACAGTGGCGTTCCAGGCGGTAAAATCTGAGAAATTAACCAAGCTGCTTTACTCTCAATGACTTCATCTATTTTCCCCATCGTCTGGTCAACAACTAACCTGACTTTAGCTTCCGCATCACACCATTGCTGCAAATAGTCTGAGGAGAAAGATAAATTTATCTCCTCTGCCTTTATATCTTCTACAGATATCCGTAAATGCGCCGTCCTCCCGTGCAATGGGTCGAGGTTTTGGTCACTCTTGTCAATTATCCAGCGTCGCGGCTGGGTTGCATCTATCCAGGTACGCAGTTCTTTACTCGTAGGCATTTCACCTATTTGAATTACCATTTCAGGCGTTAACTGCTTTGCTAGTTGCTGATTCCGCAAGATCAGGTCATAAGTAGAAATCAAATAAGGGTTGAGTTCGGCATAATTTCTCACTGGGGAAAGTCCCTCAGCTAGCACGGGCCATTTGAGAGTTTGGGAAAGGCGCGCGATCGCTCTACAATATTCCCGTGGTTGCGACAATTGGGCAACACCTGCGATAATAATGCCGCGATCGCATTCTTTCCATTCTTTGGGGATGGAGCATGGGGCATCGAGCATGGGGCATGGGTTTGTTATTGCTGCGAAAAAGTCTTCTGGGTGAAACTGGGACTGCAAATAGCTCAAATCAGTTCCATCAGGAACAGGTGCTAAAGGATCGCGAAAGGGAATATTCAAGTGTACTGGCCCCTTTGTAGGAGTTTGCGCTCTTTCCCAGCTATGAATTACCGTTTGTCGCAGATAAGCCAGCATTCCCAGATCCGCAGAGGGTAAAGCTAACTCTGTTTGCCAATTTGGATAGTTTCCATATAATCTCAATTGATCTATAGTTTGCCCAGAGTGACAATCTCGCAATTCTGGAGGTCTATCGGTGGTTAATATCAACAGTGGTACGCGACTATATGAGGCTTCAATGACTACTGAATAAAAATTTGCTCCTGCTGTACCAGAGGTGCAAACTAGTACCACCGATCGTCCGGTTGCTTTAGCTTGTCCCAAAGCAAAAAAGGCGGCGGAACGTTCATCAAGAATGGAAATTGCTTCAATCTTAGGTGCTTGTTGAGCAAAAGCGATCGCTAAAGGTGTTGAGCGCGATCCAGGACAAATGATCGCACAAGTCAATCCCAACCGCTTTAGCGTCTCTGTTAAAATATAAGCCCAAAGTTGATTAACATTCCTATAAGCGATCGGTATTAAATCAAACATAGTTATAAAACAATCTTAAATTTTAGATTTTGTCTAAGGAAATTCAATTTAAAATCCATCAATGCGGTAATAGAATCCAATACCGCCACGCGAGTTTCTGAGAAAGATAAATCTCCAGCAAACTTGCTCCACTTTCTACAAAATGCACAATTTGCTCTCAAACTTTTATGGACTGCATTCATTTAACAGGAATTCGCGGCTATGGCTACACTGGGTATCTACCAGAAGAACAGGTGCTAGGACAATGGTTTGAGGTAGATGTGAGGTTATGGTTGGATATCTCCACAGCAGCCAAGACTGACGCGATTGAAGATACCTTAGATTATCGCAGCGTCATTAGCTTGATACAACATCTGATCAAAACGTCTAAGTTTGCTTTGCTGGAGAAATTGGTAGCGACGATCGCAGATTCTATCCTCCAAGAGTGCAATCGTGTAACAAAAGTCCAAGTCACTCTCAGCAAACCTGCTGCACCTATTCCAGACTTTGGTGGCAAAATTAGCATTGAACTGACTAAAATCAAGTCCGATATTTAATTCATAAAATGTGTTTTTTTTCAATATCTATTAGCTAGCAAAGAACAGGGGGTTTAGATGGAACTGGGGAATGTCTCACAATCAGATATTTCCTGCCATTATTGCCCTCGGCGGCTGATGATGATCAAAAAGCTAAAAATACTACGATCTGCTGATGAGCATTTAACTTGTATATTTTCAGAGAATAGAAATTGTGATTAAGTATTAGCCACAATCTGTAGGGCTAGTATTAGATTTATAAAATACGCGTAGTGTCGTGGCAAAGTTAAAATAGTGCATTAAAAATGTATCAATCTAATTTAAATTTGATGTTATTAGCATCATATTAGCTACATAAATTCATCAAAATTAGCTTTGATAAGCATATAAATTGCCGGAGATTAGTAACATAATGTTATTTACTCATTAGTCAGTATTAATATCAAGCAGGAATACAGAATAGTTAGAGATTGTTTATGATCGGATAAGCACTTTTAACTTGAGTTGACACTGACAACGAAAGTCTGAACCTTAGCAAACAGGTTATTTTAACATGTTCGTCCGCAAAATCCTAGTTGTTGAGGATGAAAAAAATATAGCCTCAAATATCAGAAAAAGTTTACAAAAATTAGGTTATTTAGTATCAAAAATAACTGAATCTGGTGAGGAGGCAATAAAAAAGGTAGCAGAAACTCATCCATATTTAGTATTAATTGATATCTGCATAGTTAGATAAATAGACGGTTTCCACGTAGCAGATATTATCCAGAATCATTTCCATGTGCCTGTAGTATATCTAACAAAGTGTTTGGAATATAAAATATTACATAAAAATCAGTTAAGTGAGCCTTTTAGTTACATAGTCAAATCATTTATCGAAAGTAATTTACATTTTGTGATTAAAATGACCCCGTACAAACATGAGAACAAAAAAATATTATACGAAGAAAAACAGAGGATGATGGCAATTATTAATAGTATGGGTTATGCAGTGATTGTGACCTATGCAAATGGTTGTATTGAAATGATGAATCCCATAGCAGAACTAATCACTGGTTGGAAACAAAGTGAAGCATTTGGGAAAGATTTAATAGAAGTCGTTAACTTAGTTAATAAAGATGTAGGAGAAAAAATTGAAAATTTGGCCACTTATGTAATCGAAGCAGGTGAAGTTTTCAACTTACCAGAAAACTGCACATTGATTACCAAAGACGGCAAAGAAATAGTGATTGGAGATAATGTTGCACCTATCCGCGATCGAGATGGCAATATTACTGGCGCAGTTTTAGTTTTTCAAGACATCACTAAACGTAAGCAGACAGAGGTGCAACTGATCCGCAATGCATTTTATGATGGGCTAACAGAATTACCGAATCGTGTTTTATTTTTAGATCGGCTCGGACAAACTATTGAACGTAGCAAACGCAGAAGTGATTATTATTTTGCAGTTTTATTTTTGGATTTAGATGGATTCAAAGAGATTAACGATCGCTTTGGGCATGGAATAGGGGATGATTTTTTAGTAGCAATTGCTAGACGTTTAGAGTCGTGCTTACGTGGTGGCGATACTTTAGCACGATTTGGTGGTGATGAGTTTACTGTTCTTTTAGAGGATATTAAAGGCATTACCGACGCTACCAATGTTGCCAAACGTATTCAAGATTCCTTAAGATTGCCAGTTAACCTAAATGGATATCAATTATCTACTACAGCTAGCATTGGTATTACTTGGAATTTTAGTAATTATGAGGAGCCTGCAACTCTGCTGCGGGATGCTGATATTGCAATGTACCAAGCTAAACGGCAGGGAAAAGCTACTTATGCCATATTTAGTTAAGAATGCAAATGATACTTTAGCCGCTAATAAGGTTATCATACACAACCGAGAAGCCCGATAAATCTGTTATGGAAAAAACCGAAAAACAGAAAATGCTCGCAGGCGAATTATATCTTGCTGAAGATCCAGAATTGGCTGTGGAAAATAAGCGAGCCAATCGTCTGTTGCGAAGGTATAATTCTACAACTGAAGAACAGCAAGAGCAGCGACAGCAAATTTTGCAAGAATTATTTGGAAAAATCGGTGACAAAATATTAATTGTGCCACCCTTTCACTGTGACTATGGCAGTAATATTTTCGCTGGCGACAAATTCTATATGAACTATGGCTGTGTAATTTTAGACTGTAATACAGTTCACATTGGTGAAAATGTTTTGTGCGCTCCTTATGTACAAATTTATACTGCTTATCACCCAACAGAGCCAGAAATTCGTCTTTCTGGTAGAGAATTAGCTGCCCCTGTTAACATTGGTAATAATGTCTGGATTGGTGGCAATGCAATTATTTGTCCAGGTGTAACTATTGGTGATAACACAACCATTGGTGCTGGTAGTGTAGTTGTCAAAGATATACCTGAGAATGTTGTCGCTGCTGGCAATCCCTGCCGCGTCATTCGGTATTTATCCTAGAATTTAAAATTTATAACCTCTAGCAATCCAATAGAGCCAGTCTGCGATCGCTTCTTGAGTTTCACTGTCAACATCAATGGCTGCTATTTCAGATAATTTTGCAGAATATACATCATCATCCTTACCATTAATATAAGCTACTTCGACAAACATATCTTTTAAGCACTCATCATCTGGGGCCATTCCCAGTACTTCAACTTTTTTCTCCTCGACAGCACCTGATTTGCGTCCCTTCTTAGTCCATGTAGCCAAAAAGGGAAAATTCAGAACCTCTTCGAGGTAGTAGTACCAACCCATAGCCCGGTCTTCTTTGTCTTCAGCATCTACAATAATCTCTGTTTTAATGCGATGCTCTCGGTTTTCGTCAGCTTCAACACTAGGCATAAGATAACACTTTGCGTATAATGCATTTTGATAATACTACCAAAATGTTTCTAAAATCATAGTTAAATATATCTATTCTGTCCACTTAATTACTTATTCACCTCTCAAAACCCCACCCCTTAATCTTCTCTTTGGAAACTCTTAGGGCAGGGTGGGGTGAAACGACTGTGGCAATCATAACTAATTATCTGGAAATGATTTGAAGAAGAATTCAGAAGTCAGAATCCAGGAGTCAGAACAAGAAAGTGGGGGATTCGACCCGCCACTAATTGAAGACTGCTAAATCGTTCGCGCAGCATCTCGTAGAGAAGATTTAGCGGGGGTACAAAAACGCCGTTTATTCATCCGCCAGTCGTACAGAATTCATGCTGAATTATGACTCCTGACTCCTGAATTCTGTTTTGATAAACTCTACAAAAAACCGCTTGTCAATGACAAACGGTTTTCTAGTTATTGTTCTTAAGGGAAACTTATTCGTTGTACTAAGATGTCAAGTTTTTCTTAGCGCTCAAGCACAAAATTTCACAGATTAAACAAGTCTCAAATCAGGATAATTTGCTAACACATCATCAGATGTGAGGGTATCATTTTCAGCTTGCGGAGTCCAAAGAACTTCAATTGCCAGAAGCTTGTCGCTAGAGATACTACCAATTTGCCGCAAAGCTTGACGCAAATCATCAGCACTATTAATAGCTGTGGGGATTTGAAACTTACCTAGTGTCGCCGCCAACAAAGTGACGATAATGTATTCACCAGGGCCTTCGGTAATTAGGCGGGTGGGGTTGTCGAGTTCACCAGCCGCAGGTAAAGCATCTTCGGCATGGGCTGCTTTTAGCTGGTTGTTGACGTTAGAAAGAGTTTCTTCGCTAAACTTGCTGCGTTCTGCCAGTGACAGCCGATTAAACTGACTTTCAGCTGAATTCAAACTGGCTTGTTGAGTGCCACCACCTGCATATACAAAGTATTCGGGATGGCGGAGTAAAGCGAGGCTGGCTTCTTGGAGAATTTCTGCTCTGCCTTCTGGGGTGTTAGTATCAGCAGTCTCAGCAATGTGGTTAAGTTCATTTTGCAATTCCCGAGCTTGAGCTAACAAACCTACTTGCAAACGAGTTACAGAAACAGAAGAGTTACTGCTGTAATCGGCTTCTCCAGTTTCACCACTAGAGACGCGGCGGAAAGTTTGCAATAAGAAATTAGCGATCGCCAAGAAAATTAAGATGGTAAATATACCACCAAATCCTCCTCCAATACCCCAAAAGGGAAGTAGGAAGGGAAAGCCAAAACCACCACCAGGATAGTATCCGCCCCCGCCAGGAGGTGCATAAGTGCGCGGTGTATAGGTGCGGCTGGAAGGCATTCTAAAGGAGCCACCACCGATGCGACCCCCACTGCGGGCTGCTAATGCGCCGTCAGCATGACCAAGAGCCAAAGCTAACACCAAGCTTAGGGCTAAGAAGGTTTTTAACAGCGGTTTGATGGTTTGTTGTAGTTTTTTACGCATAAGACTATCGCTTGAAAAACAAAATTATTATTTATGATTTCTGCCTGTCTTGGGAGCAGTGTTGCAGGATGTCGCTAACTAGCCGGTAACAAGCAAGTTTGTAGCATTTATGTAGCATTCGCTTTTAGAAGCTACATATTTAATTTACCGCGTCTTATCTTTGGTAAGTAGCGATCGCAGGGGGGATTTCTCGACTGGGGAACCGTACCTGAAGACATGTTTATCTTCACAGAAATTTGCGATCTCTACAATGGTCACTAAGTTTTGTCGTACCATTTCGTAAAAGCAAGCTAGCAAGAGCGTCTCGTAGAGAAGTGCAGGCTATGCCTACGGGCAATTGTTTGCTATGCCTCGGACTAGCAGTTTCAGACTACAGTTTTGAATTATACAGATGATTTTAATTTTTAGTAATTATTTTAACTAATTTTTTTAATTATTTACTGAAACAGTGTTGAGTAAAAAATAGGACTGAGGCAAACAACCAAATAGCGAGTGAGGCTGATTTTTCACAGAATTTCAAAAATCTCTCTTTTTCATATCTCATCTACCAAATTCGTTTTAAAACAAATAAAATAACAATGATGGCTTTGAAAGTAATTCTAATTGTAAAGATTAAAAACTATCTGAAAATATAGTCATCAACTTTATTATGGAACATATTTCTCAACTCACAGCCGAAATCAGAGACAAAGCTGCATACCCAGATATCCTAGTCATATCCCGGATCTTTCTCCCGAAAGAAGCTGTAATTGGGGAATATATCTACAATCGTTGTCTGCAAGATCCAGAACGAATCATTGTGCTGGCAGCTAGTTGCTCAGGAGATCGAGTATTTGATCAAAATCAACAGTTTCCTGTGTATCGCTGGTACGATCCTAAATATTGGCTTTGTGGCTATGTGGGAAATATCCTGAAGCCTTTGGTCAATATCGTCTGCTCATTTGTCCTAGCAATTAAACTCTATTTTCGCTATCACTATCGTTACATAGAGTGGGGCCACGGCTATGATTTTCCTTCACTGTTGCTGTTGAGCTATTTGTTACCTATTCGCTTTTTTATCTATCTGCACGGCAACGATCTTCTTTGTACTTTACACAATCCCGTGCTGCGATCGCTATTTAAATTAACACTCAAACGTGCCGAAGGCATTGTTTGTAACAGTTCTTATACAAGAGATTACCTCAGAACTGCTTTCCGATTAAATACTCCTACACACGTTATTAATCCAGAAATCAGAACAGAGAAATTTGGTAATAATGTAGCGAGTCCCAGTAGCCTTGACGATTTACGTGTTTGCGTGCGTCAGGCGTACAACATTCCCGAATCAGCAATAGTTATTCTCTCCATCGGCAGGCTAGTAAAAGATAAAGGTTTCGACCGAATAATTGATAACATTCCACTATTGCTAACTTTTGGGGTCGATGTCCACTATATAATCTGCGGTCAAGGGTCAAGTGAATCGGAACTGAAATCTTTAGCGCATCGTTTGCGGGTAAATAAGCGCGTCCACTTTGTCGGATATGTGCCTGAGCGAGAATTAGCAGGTTATTATGCTGCTTGCGACATATTTGCCATGCTGACTTTATTGGATACTAAAGCTAATAGCATGGAAGGTTTTGATATGGTTTATTTAGAAGCAAGTTATTTCGGTAAGCCAGTAATTGCCCCTCGCTTAGGCGGTATTTTAGATACAGTTCAGCATGAGGAGAATGGGATACTGGTTAATCCCAATTCTGGTTATGAAGTGTTTCAAGCTTTCAATCGGTTGTGCAAAGAGCAGCAACTACGCGAGCAGCTTGGTCGCAAAGGTAAAGAATTAGCTAAACGTAGAACTCTTCATCGATCGCTTTACAAATCAGATTTGTGAGGTTTTTATTATATTCAACGACAGACATTAAGTTTTTTCTTTTGATCGGGATCGGTGACAAAGTAATCTTTAAGGCGATCGCATCCTTCATGCAGCAGTTCATCTAATCCCTGGATATTCCACACAATTACCGTCTTGTCTTCACTGGCTGTAGCTAGAAGTTTACCATCTGTCTTAAAGTTTTCACATACTTAAGAGCCTCTGCACTTGTTAAGGCAATCTGTAAAGCTGGTTCCCCTATCCTCATAAAATTTTGCCAGACAGTTTCATTGTCATCCCACATCAAAGGATTTTGTATTTTGTCTAACACTTTACTTTGACAGTTGATAATATTAACTATTTCTTTAATATAGGCACTTTGCTGATTTCCAACATCTTGAATATTAGTAAGTTTTTGCAAAATTAAATTATTTGACTTATTTATATCTTCTCTTATCGTTATAAGTTCATATTCTATATTTTGTAGCATCTTTTTTATTTCAGCATCTCTCAATAAAGCAAATCTTGTATTTGACACTTTAAATAAATTACATTTAAGGATAGTATTATATTTTTGCAGAAATCCAACTTTATCGCCTTTATCATTGGCATCAAGAGCCTGTTCATATAAACGTTTGCCAATCCTATCCACTATAAAATCACGATAAATTTCATCTATTCCTTTTGACTCTATTGTTTTTTGAAATTCTGTAAGTAAAGACTGACACTCTAAAGCTACACCCTTATCTAAAGCTTTTTCTCTTAGGTCTTTCGGCGCTGCTTCAAAGTTAGAAAGAAAAGCAATATATTCAGGAATTGTATTTACTTTTTCTGCTATTTGATAAGCTATTTCATAAAGTCTATAATTTGCTTGTTTTGCTTCATAGTTTTGAGAATAATGTTGCAAAAAATACTGATAACCAACAATTAAGTCAGCCTTTTCTGTCAATTGATAAATATGATGAATAGCTTTATTTCTCAAATCATCAAAATTAGCACTATCTAGTAAAAAAATTTCATAGGCTTTAATACTATTATGTAATTCCGCTAATTCAAAAAGCCTTTTCACTTGACTTTCTCTCAGCAATTTTAACTGTTTTTCTGTATAAGTAAGTTCTTCTTGTAAGTAACTTTTTTCTTGACTCAGATCATAGTTTTTTGCAATCAATTGACTCAGATCATAGTTGTTTGCAATCAATGTTTTATCATCACAACCAACACTAACTATAGATAAAATAATTACTAAAAAAATTGATATTATTTTGTTTATAGTAAGACTTAGTTTTTTCATAACTTCTTGATAATTAAAAGATATACGTAGCAACCCGTCTAAAACCTTTTAAAATAAAAGATTATCAGCAATGTCAAATATTGAAAAGTATTTGTATTAATTTATTAATTATTTGTAACTATAAGTTGTCAAATAGTTTAGACTAGTCCGCGGTGCGAAACTCAAAAGCCTTACAGTGATTGTAAAAGGTTTTTTATTACTTGAAGTTCCAAGATGATGCGACTTTTAGAATCTAACGATAATTTTGCAACCCCAAATAGGTTGATCAGAAATATGCTGAAAACCTTGAGGTTGAAACAGACTAAGACTGTTTCAATTTAACTAACCACCACCAACGATAGTTACCACTTCTAAGCGATCGCCTGGTTGCACTTTTGTTTCCGTCCAAAACTGGCGGTGTAAAATTTCGCCATTATATTCTACAGCCACCAAGCGGGGGTTAAAACCCAACTGTTGAAGTAAGTCGGGTAAAGAAGTTTGAAACGAACAGCTATGGGTTTCCCCATTTACCTGAATCGTAATCTCGTTAGACATAAATGTGGGGAATGGGGTATTAGGTATTGGTTACTTTACTTATTTTGGATGAATGAGAAATGACAAACGACTCTTTTAGAGTTCTGGTTTAATGCGATTGAGTTGAGAGAGCAAATATTGCGTTACTAGGGTAGGCTGTTCGGCTTGTATGAGCGATCGCACCACCGCTACACGTTTTGCTCCAGCATCAATCACATCATTGATATTATTGGCATCTATTCCCCCAATCGCAAACCAGGGAATTGAGCAATTTTTAGCTGCATAGCCGACGTATTCTAGCCCTGTTGCTGCCTTACCTACTTTTGTGGGAGTTTCATAAACTGGCCCGACGCCAATATAATCTACACCTTCAGCAATTGCTGCTTGCATTTCTTCTTTATTTGTGGTTGAAAGCCCTAGCAGACGTTGCGAACCCAGTAATTGCCGAGCAACAGCAATAGGCATATCTTGTTGTCCCAGATGCACCCCATCGGCATCGACAGCTAAAGCTACATCCACGCGATCGTTAACGATGAACAAAGCACCGTAGATGTGGCATAACTGTCGTAATTTTTTCGCTTGTTCCAGCCGCAAAGAATCATCGGCGGTTTTGTCGCGGTATTGTAATAGCGTTAATCCCCCTTTGAGTGCAGCTTCGACAGTGCTCAACAAATTTTCACTAGGGGAAGTCACAAGATACAAACGCGATCGCCACAACAATTGATGGCGCTGATGACCCATTAAACTACTTTCTAAGGTATAAACCTGATAGCGCATCTGCTTACAAGCTTTAGCCATATTTGGCAGGGTTAGCTTGCTGTATTCTTCCAACACCCGTAATGCTTCTTCTATCCGGCAAAAGTTAGCTTGCAAGACCGATTTTATACTAGCTCGTTGTTCTTCTTGAGGATGAGTCAATTCAGTCCCAGGATCGCCTGGTGTATCTCGCGCCGCCCGTAATTCTGGGGTATGCCACTTGGCTACTTCTTGTCGCAGCCGCTTGCATTCAAGAGTTAATTGGGCATTATTCAACCCAAATCGACACCATTCCTCAATAATTCGCAAGCCCTCACGAGCACGGTCTAAATTGGCATCTAAAATGCGGTAAACAACTTGCTGTATTTGCTCTTTTTGGCTGTATGGCTCGACCATCACAACAACCCCATTAGTACTTTCATCGAAGTGTGAATTATCATGAGTCCTAGTAACCATAAGTTAATTAATTTGCTTTTTTTACTAATTTTTGCGGAATTTACGTAAAACGATGTAGTAGTGAGGGTTACGGTAAATTATCCCATGTTCCTATAGACAGTGATAAGGGTAGTTTGAGGCTACAGTTTCGCACTGAGCTTAGTCAAGTATTTTATGGTAGACGATAAGCTGACAAGGACTGGCAAAAAGAAATACACCAGAAAATCTACAATAGATATATTAGTGAAAAAGTATGTAGAGACTTAACACTGCTAGTCTCTACAAGGGTTTTAGATAACGCATATTTAATTTAGCTCTTATATCTATTTAGATATGAAAGTGAAATTGACGTAGGCACAATTCATGAATTATGCCTACCAAGGATTTTAGGCAACGCACAATTAATTTCTGGAGATGTCTAATATCATTTATTACTATGTATTAAATATCGTCAATCGATCAATATATGAGTAATATTATCGACATAATACTCATTAGAGAGTATAAGAATTTATTGTTACCTCTAAGGAGTCGTGTTAAATATGATTCTCCCTCGTGTATTTCATGAGTACCGTAGAGTAGATGCTCTGCTTGCAAAGCTAAAGTTTTTGAAATCAGCAAGGCTTTTCTTTTTTAGTTTTTCAGTATTATCTTTTACTGTATGTATGGAAACGGTAAGTATAGCGTTCCTCGGTACAAGTCTGGATAGTGCGATCGCTCAAATTCCATCGATACCAAATTCAGCGCCTCTGAATCAGAAAACACCTTCTCAGGCTAATGTGCTATTTGTCAATCCTGGTGTTGGAGATGACAAAGCAGGCAGTGGCAGCGAATCCGCTCCTGTAAAGACGATTACCCAAGCCTTGCGATTAGCTAAGGCCAATACTGTAATTATGCTTTCCACTGGCACTTATAGCGCCGAGACAGGAGAGGAATTTCCCTTAATACTGAAACCGGGTATTTCAATTCAAGGCAACCCCAGTAATCAAGGTAAAGACATTATCATTCAAGGAGGCGGTGATTACTTGAGTCGGAGCTTTGGCGGTCAAAATGTCACAATTGTGGGAGCCAACCAAGTCTTCCTGACTGGGGTAACGGTGACGAACTCTAATCGCCGTGGTTACGGTTTATGGATTGAATCTAGCAATCCAGTAGTTGCGGAAAATACTTTTAGTGGCAATACTCAAGATGGGATTTCTGTCAATGGTAATGCTGCACCCACCATTAGTAAGAATTACTTTGATCGCAATGGAGCCAATGGGATCACAATTGCTGGTAACTCCAGTCCCCAGGTGAAGGAAAATATCTTTCACCAAACAGGTTTTGGCATTAATATTGCCCAAAACGCTGCTCCTATACTTATAGGTAATCAAATTCAGAACAATAGATCGGGAATTATCGTACAAGCAAATGCCCGCCCGATTTTGCGGAATAATTCTATTCAAGATAATAAAGAAGATGGTTTAGTTGCGATCGCTCAAGCAATGCCAGATTTGGGTAGTGCATCGGAACCTGGGGGTAATACATTTCAAAATAATGCCCGCTACGACATTAACGCCAGTGCTGCTAAACAGGTGATTCCTGCTGCTGGTAACAATCTTGTGAGCGATCGCATCACTGGTAAGGTAGATATTAACGGTACAACAGCACTAGTAACCGAAAATTCTCAACCCGCTCCCAACAACGTATTACGACAAATACCACCAAATGGAGAAATCACCTTCTCGTCTCCCGAAATCTCTGAAACTACTAATGAGCAAACCAGCAACAGCATTTCAGCAAATAATCCTGTTTCTGGGCAATTAAATAGTCAATTGCTGCCATTAATGCCAGCCAATAATGTACCGCTTTCTCTGCCTATATCCAATCAACAACCACCCACTTCTAAAGTCGCCGGATTTCCTACTCCTAGCAGCTTGTCAAGTGGACAAGTATCAACTAACACTTCAAGAGTTGCAACTTCTAGTCCAGCACAGCCACCTGATACACCACAGTTAAATTATCTGCGGATCGATCCTAATACCATTGAGTTTACTGCCCCTGAGTCCCCATCCAATTCAGTTGCACAGCCACCAGTTCCAAGTATGAGGGAGCAAACACAGCAGCCATTACCAACACTAGAAACTGCTGCCCCAAGTGCTTCAGAACTTTTACCACTTCCCGATCGCAATATCCCCATTGTTAATACTGGCAATCTGCAAACAAGTTCTGCAAGTATTCCCGATAGTGGTAACTCTGCAAGACAATTTGGTGTACGTTATCGCATAATAGTGCCACTTGCAAGTGATAAGGATCGAGATTTGGTAAAATTTCTTGCTCCTGATGCATTTCCCACCGTTTGGCAAGGTCAAAGAGTTATGCAAGCAGGAGTATTTAGTAGTGAATATAACGCTAAAGAAATGCTCAAAACACTCTCTAGTCAAGGTTTAAGAGTGATTATGGAGCCGTTGAATTAATTGGGCATGGGGCAAAAGATATGGAATTAGCGAGAAAAGCACCTCAAAATGAATATTACTCCATTTGAGAGAGCGATCGCAGATAAACAACGGACGGCGCAATGGTTTGCCTTTGGCAAAGACTATGATTTACTAATTTTAACGCGATGTGCGACTTTTTTATTATTGTGGGATGGACATCTTGTCCGTCCTTTCTGGGCAGGCAAGATGCCTACCCCACAATGAAATCAAGGTTTAACAAAATTAAGTTGCACACCGCGTTATTTTAGATTGGATGTTGATCAAAGTCAGTGAGTTGATTAAATCCGCCAAATTTATGAAAGCAATTTCGTCTTTGTATAACCATCGCCAACCTTGACCCGGAAAACATGGCAGATTACTTGAATAAGTACCAAAAGTCTGACAGGAAAACCATACTAATGAGAATTTGGACTACTACTGCTGTGTTAGCTGCTTTTTGGCTAATATCTGGGAGCATCAGTTCTAAGCCGATCAACGCTACTTCTATTTTGGTAGAAAATGCCATATCATCTCCAGCGCCAATTAATGCACAACAGATTACTGTCAGTAACACCGAGTTTGGTCTCAAGAGAGTTGACTCAAAAGGAAACGTTACCATTTTCCAGACAACAAGAGTGCCACTTCAGGAAGGAAACACCTATGGATGGCGGATTAAACTCAAAAACTACCAAGGTGAAGTGAAATGGCGTGAAGTCTTGCATTTACCAAAACCTCCAGAAACTTGGGGTACAGATAATGGTGAAGATTTCTCAATATCAGCAGACGGCAAGACATCTGTAACACGGCGTACACAGTCGGCTCCAGAAGGTGTAATTGAGAATTTTTGGACAATCGCCCCTGGCGATCCAGTTGGTAAGCATAGAATAGAAGTATATATTAATGACCGTTTAATCGGTACTTTCCAGTTTGAAGTTATTCCAGTTAAGTAGGTGTGAAATAAGAGGCTTGATCTAATTCCCTCCTTAAAAAGGATGGTTAGGGAGGATCAAGCCTTATTACATAAGCAAAACTCTTTTTTTACCTACTATAGAGGCGCAGAGAACATAGAGACAAGAAAAGATCAGAAAATTTGGCGCAGTCTCGCAAATAAATTATTAAATTAATAATTGATATTTCTCTTGAGCTAGATTGTAAAGAGGTCGCCAAATCAAACGATTAGTCAACACTACTAATAGAGACATGATCGCTGTCGAAGCTAATAACAGGGAGAAATTGCCTGTGGCTGTGGCATGAGAAATCGTTGCTCCCAATCCAGAAGTACTAATTATTCGCCCTTGAAATGTGACATACTCACTGACGATACTGGCATTCCAAGCACCGCCAACGGCGGTAATAATTCCTGTAATTAGGTATGGAAAGATTGCAGGTAAAATTAAGGTTCGCCAGCGTTGCAAAGGGGATAATTTATACACCGAAGCAGCTTCGATGAGGTCTGAGGGAATTGACTGTGCCCCAGCAATGACATTAAACAGAATATACCACATTGTCCCTAACATCATCAGAGCGATCGCACCAATCTGCAAACCGCCAGCGATCCGGGTTAAACCCAGCAGCAGCACCGGAAATAAGGCTGTTGCAGGTACAGAAGCTACGATTTGTACTAATGGTTGCAACACTTGAGCTAGGCGTCGATTGCGACCGATTGCTACTCCCACAGGTACAGTCCACAACAGTGATAATATCAAAGCAATTATCACCCGCAACGCCGTTAATATAGCGCCCTTTATTACCTGTTGCCAATCAGCCCAGCCTAAAGTCCGTAATAGTAGCACGGCTTCCCAAGTACCCCACAAGACAATTAAGGTGAAGCCGCTAACAAATACCCAATTTAAAAAACTTGGCAAGTTGAGGTCGCCTTTGGCATTTACAGGTACAGAACGCACGGGAAACGACCGAATTAAGGTGTCGTCTAGGACTATGTGTAATGGCTGAAAAACGCGATCGCCAATTGCACGTAAAGTAGGCGATCGCCTGATAATATCCAATATCCACGATTGGGGGGCATTTTCAGTTTCAATCATCTCCAACTTAAATCTTTCAGCCCAAGCAATCAAGGGTTGCCACACAAAAAAATCAGTTGCCACAATGATCCCAATCAGCAACGTCAAGCCCCAAAATATCGCTTTAAAGTCCCCTTTGTTGGCTGCTGTGCCTAAAAAAGAGCCTAATCCTGGTAAACGAAAATCTTTATTCCCCAAAGTAAATGACTCAATAGCAATTAAAAAAAACCAACCTCCAGCCACCGACATTACACTATTCCATACCAAACCAATTACACCAGATGGTAACTCTAATGTCCAAAAGCGTTGCCATGAATTAAGCCGATAAACCCGCGTTGCTTCTAGTAATTCTTGCGGAATACTTTGAAGAGATTGATAAAAACTAAAAGTCATATTCCAGGTCATACCAGTGAAAATTAGCAAAATAGCTGCTAGTTCTACACCAATTCTCTGACCCGGAAATAGCCCGATCAAAGCTAGTACTACACCTGGTAAAAAAGACAATACTGGAATCGATTGCAGAACATCCAACATTGGAATTAAAATCCGCTCTGCAATGCGAGAGCGATAAGCAGTATAGGCATACAATAGGGTAAAAATTAGGGATAAAAAGTAAGCCACCCCCATGCGAACCAGAGTTTGGGCTGTATATCCTGGTAAAGCATTGATGTTTGTAGAAATTGTAAGTTCAGGTTCAAAAGTACCGCTAAATTGGGAAGCAGTTCTAATGATTGCCACAATAAAAGATAAAGTCACCAGAATCAGCAATCCATCTTGCCAAGTCCAATTGCTGCGTCCCAGAGTTTTATTAGCAGGAGTGAGGGGTCGGGTCATAATAGTAGGTAGATGAGAGAATAGGAAGAGTTATTAATGAAAACTGACTAATAATTCATAATTCCTAATTCATAATTATGGTCAAAGCAACTTTATTAATTAATGGAGTCATCAAAGCAGGTATCATCACTATTTAATAACAATTGATTTTAGTGGTGGGGTGAGAACTATGAATTAATAATTAGGAATTATCATTAATAACTTGCTCTAAAAATATTTGTCCCGATGGTTCATCGTAGCTGTATATCTCGGCGTAACGACCCCAATCAATGACAGTTTTTAATTGTCGTTCGGCTTCTTGTGGACTAAAGTGACTTTCTAGGATATCTAAAACCAGTTCTTCTGGAATACGTTGATTATTTTTCGCTTCCAGAAGACGGTAAATTTGCTGTACCAAGCGAATATTATTTAAGAGTTGCGATCGCATGATTTGTTTACGATCATCAATACCACCATTGATAAATTGTTGCCCGACTGGCTTCAGGTTAATATCACCTTCTGCAAGTTCTACAAAATCCATTAATTTTGCAGCTTCCACAATTGGTAAAATCTCATCTACTTCTAGTTGCAATTCTTGAGCAAGCCGATATAAGTCTTTTTCCTGACGATCTTCTAAAAGTTCCAAAAGACCGGCAATGGAACCAATTCGCACAGATGGCAAAGACTGATATTTTGCTGGTGGTGTTGCAGGTTGTACAGAGGTAGTAGCTGGAGACTGAATTTTTTCTAATTCTGGGTTCGTAATGATTGTATAAACCTGATCTACCAGGGCTTGAAAACTTGGGTGTTTGCGATCGCGGTAATGGGGTAAAGTCACAGGTAAATCAGCCCGAACTCTTCCCGGATTGCGTCCTAGAACAATAATCCGATCCGCCATAATTACCGCTTCCTCAATCCCGTGGGTAACAATCAGAATGGCTTGGGTAGGTATGCGACGTTCTAACCACAAATCTAATAACTCAAACCGCAAGTTTTCTGCTGTTAGCACATCCAATGCCGAAAACGGCTCATCCATACATAATAGTTCTGGTTCTACGGCCAAAGCCCTAGCAAATCCAACTCGTTGACGCATTCCCCCAGAAAGCTCTTTGGGATAAGCATTTTCAAACCCATCCAAACCAATAATATCAATCATTCGTAACGCCTTTTGTTGTCGAGAATCTGGCGCTTCTCCTTTTGCTTTTAAACCTAGTTCCACATTTTCTAGTACAGTTAACCAAGGATAAAGGGCAAAACTTTGGAAAACAATTGCTACGCCTGGATTTAAACCAACTAGGGGACGGTTATGATATATAACTTCACCTTGACTAGGAGGAATTAACCCAGCAACTATTCGCATTAAAGTAGATTTCCCTGAACCTGAAGGTCCTAGCAACGCGATTATCTCCCCTGGACGCAACTCAAGATTAATATTTTCCAGGATGACAATCTGTTGACCGTTGGGCTGTTGATAAGATTTGCTGACACTTTTTAGAGCGATCAGGTGTTCGGTTGCTGTTTTAAAGACCATGACTCTTTCTGTAAGGAAATAATTAAATATAATCTCATGTTGAGGTTATTTTACAGTTAAAGCGAACTAAAAATAGTTTCTTCACCAATTGGAATAGTACTAGAACTTAGCTAATCGCTTATTTCATCAAAAATTATCTGTAATAGTTAATAATAAAAATCTAATAATTGCGATAAAAAAATGCTCGTCCGCCCGAATATTAAAAGAAATAAATTTCTCTCTATTAGCTCTGTGTAAATTTGGAGTAATTGCAGATATTAAATAAACAACCTCTACTATGGCGGTTAAAATAGAAGCTGTCTACAGTCAAATTCGTTGGCGTTTGTTTAGAGAATGTTTGAAAAGTTAAAAAAAGCTCTAGTCTTTGCCCCCCTGCTCCCCTTAACCTTAAGCTGAGGAGTATCTTAGAGATAGAAGTTTGATTCTTATTAGGTGGCGATCGTGAATACAGAAGAGTTCTTGCGATTGATCGAAAAGCAGCCCCCATGTCTTCAGACATTACCAAAAGGGCTGCAAGCAATGTGGTATGACAACAAAGGTGATTACAACAAGGCTCATGAAATAGTTACAGATGCCAGTGATGCTGACAGTGCTTGGGTTCATGCTTACCTGCACCGCAAAGAAGGCGATTCTTACAATGCCCATTACTGGTATCAACGCAGTGGTCAGCCAGAATTTTCAGGAGAACTAAGCCAAGAGTGGGAACAAATAACTTCTGTATTGCTAAAGAAGGTCAACGTGACGCATGAATGCTGAAGAATTAAAAAGGCGTTTTGCCGCAGGGGAAAGATATTTTCCAGCCGTCAACTTGAGTAGAAATAAGCTGATTGGAGTCGATTTGCCTGGAATTAATTTATGGGGATCTGACTTAAGTGGAGCTAACTTAGCTAAAGCTAAACTGTGGGGAGCCGATTTGAGTAGAACTAATTTAGCTAAAGCGAATTTGACCAGAGCTAATTTGAGCGGTGTCAATCTGAATGAAGCAAATCTCCGGGGAGCAAAACTCAATTATGCCAAGTTATATGGAGCGAATCTGACTGGCGCTTACTACGATGAAAGTACGCGGTTTTCTAAAGGTTTTGACCCCATCAGTCAAAATATGCAAAAGATGTGAAGGGGGTTGGGGACTGAGGATTGGGGACTGAGGACTGGGAACTAGGAAAAAGTTTTTTAAAATTGGTGGTGGGTAACAGCAGCCACCATCATTTTTCAATTTGGTATCCATCCCCAGTACCCAGTACCCAGTCTCCAGTCTCCAGTCTCCTTTAAATAACTGATAAATGATGTGAACCATCCAACATAGACGATATCAACATTTGTTCAAAGACTTTGGAAAGAGCAGTTTGAAAACGCTGACGATGCTTGATTTTGAAAAAAGGTCGAACTATTTCTGCGTAGGCGTAGCTTGCCGTAGGCATCGCACCTTTACCTTCTCTATTATCAATAACTCGAATTGCCCGCAAAGTCCCCAACTGGATTTCTTTTTTTACCATCAACTCAGAAATTCCAGTTGCACCTACACCATTTTCAATCGCGGCTTTTGCCATCTCACCACTGGTGAATACTAAAATTACATTCAGTTCGCTGAGGTTGATCCCCCAATTTTGCAACGCTTCCTCAAACCTTTGCTGTGTACCAGATTCCCGCACCCGCATCACCCAAGGAGTTTGAGTTAGTTGGCTTAAATCAATTTCTCCCCACTCGAACCAAGGGTGTTTTTCACCAACCACAATTTGCAAGCGATCGCTCCCCACTATTTCATACTCCAAAGTATTCTGAAGCGCTGGCTTCACATCTCCTTCTACCAAACCTAAATCAAACTGTCCCATCGCTGTACCGACACAAATCGTTTCTGCATTGGCAAGGGTACAGTCAATCTGGATACCAGGATATTGGCTCTTAAACTCACTAATCTTACTTGGTAGCCAGTAGTTGCCAATTGTCAGACTCGACCCTAATTTTAATTCACCTCGTTGCAGATTGTTCAATTCTCGCAATCCCCTTTCTGTCAAGGAAACTTGATCGAGAATTTTCTGCGCTTCCACTTGCAGTAATTTACCCGCCTCAGCAATCTCAATATGGCGACCAATCCGATGGAATAGTTTCACTCCGTATTCTTGCTCTAGGTTGTGGATTG
The DNA here is from genome assembly GCF_036917575.1 of Nostoc sp. Lineage (GTDB taxonomy): Bacteria > Cyanobacteriota > Cyanobacteriia > Cyanobacteriales > Nostocaceae > Nostoc. The sequence goes on from NZ_JBALDC010000050.1 coordinate 237,282, forward strand.
CTGCACTGACAGCAGGTTGTGTAATATAAAGCTCCTCTGCTGCGCGAGTAAAGTGTAAGTTTTGCGCCACAGCCAGAAAGATTTTTAGCTGCTCAAGCGTCATTCCTGCCATTTATCGTGTCCCTAAGACTTAGTATCAAAACAAAATATTAATCACTTTCATTTATCATTTTGACAAATAAAAGCATTTGATTCTATCAGTTAGTTTTACTAAAGTATAAATCAAAGCTTCGGCACAGAATCAAACGGACAACTAGAGAGCAGGGAAAGCAGAAGGAGCAGAGGGAAATAACCAATGCCCTGTTTAACCAATTCCCAAGCATGAAAATAAGGACATCCACAAATGAACGATTTAGTAACTGCAATTACCACAGGGATTACCGCATTCACTGCCACCAACATTGATGATATTGTGATTCTGACGTTGTTTTTTTCACAAATAAGTACAACGTTTCGTAGTCGTCATATCCTTGCTGGTCAGTATCTTGGTTTTGCAGCATTGATCGTTGCTAGCCTTCCTGGTTTCTTAGGTGGACTAATTATACCGCAGGACTGGATTAGACTACTTGGTTTTATGCCAATAATCATTGGGATGAGCAGTTTACTAAAACGCGAAGAGGATTCACCAGAGGAAGCCGAAGAAGAAACTGAGCCGTCTTCTCCCTCTATAGTTAGCAGTTTTCTCTCTCCACAAACTTGCAATGTAGCTGCGATCGCCTTTGCCAATGGTAGTGATAATATCAGTATCTATGTACCTCTGTTTGCCAACTCAGAATTAGATAGTTTGCTGGTAATACTAAGTGTATTTTTTACCTTAGTTGGTGTATGGTGTTATACCGCTTACAAATTAACCTACTTGCCTGCGATCGCGAACTTTTTAACTGAAAATGGCAACACTTTTGTACCTTGTATTTTGATTGGTTTGGGCGTATTTATTGTTTCAGAAAATGTTACTTGGACTCTTTTATCTGTAATCTCTAGTTATATATTCTCATTAATTTTAAGTTTTAATACTCAACCGTCAAGTGAAGAACAAGAAAAACTAATTGTTTAAAAAGAAGTGCATTATGAATTCCCAACAGCAAAATATCTTACCCATCAATAGGAATCAAAACATGAAAATCTGGAAATCTCTGCTAATTATCTTAATGATTGTCGCTAATTTCGTTTTTGCTCAACCTTCTTTTGCTGATAAACCAAAATTTAGCAAAAACCCTGATTATATCGAAGTCACGAAAACGCTTGATAAACTGACTCAAGCAAAAGAAGCCCAAACTCAAGTAGAAGGTGTCACACCAGAGAAAATTCAGCAGAAAATCGATGAGTTAACATTCCAAAAATATGCTTTAGAGACGGGAATCAATTGGGGTCAATGCGAAAACAAAACAGGTAATACTATAGCAGTATATGGCAAAAGACCAAATGAGGAAGAGGATGATGATGCCATGTACGAGAACGGTCTATATTTTCTAGCTGATGGTCAGTCCACTAAAAATAACTGGGATTGTGATGGCTTCTATCTGCCAAATGATGCCACAATTACAGGTTTAACCGCAGACGGACAAGCTCAAGAATTTACAGAGGCAGTAGCTATTAAGATACCTGATGGCAGTAAGTTAGCAATTAAAACTAATCTAGATACTGCTGCAATTGAAATCAATATTCCTAATGCTCAAATTGTCAAAGCTAACGAAGTTAACTGGTTTATTCCGAATGTATCACAGGCTATAATAGATACACGGGTTCCCAATGCGCCTACCATGAAGTCTTAAATCATTGAACGTTAAACAGTTACTAAGTGTATGGTAATAATTTAGACTTATAACTGTTTATAAATTGTTCTAAATATCAACAGGGTAACAGCCAATTTCAGAGAAAACAGGACACAAGCTGGTGAAAAATCTCTCTGATATTGGCTGTTTTCTTTATGAATCTTATTACTTATAGTTGCTCTATAAGATTAATTATCAGTTCCGAATTATCCGCTCAAGCTTGTTTTATTTCGATATCTGCATTAAAATAAGTTTTGGAAAAATGTATAATCACAACAAGCATATTTCAATAGCGCAACTATTGCGCTGGGTGCAAGTTATCTGGAAAGAGATTTCCTACTACCTGCGCATTTTTTTGATAAAAGCTGCTTTGGGGATAAGGGTGTTATTGATGCAGTTAAAATTGAAACCCTCAGAAGAAGATAAAGATAAAAAAAAGCCAGGACGACTGAATCCGTCCAGAATTCGAGATCACTTGGCAAATGAGCGTACCTACCTCGCTTGGATGCGGACAGGGATCGCTCTTTTAGGTTTTGGTGTCGTCATCGTGCGTTTGCGTGCCTTCCAAGTACCTTTGGTACCTCGTCCTGGTAACGGCTGGAAGTTAGGTTTAGTCTTCTCACTGGTGGGTTTAATTACGGTGTGGCTCTCAACAGGACATTATTTTGCTGTCCGTCGTGATATTGAAGAAGATACTTACGAACCAACAGACCGATGGGTGTTACTGTTCAGTCTCGCCGTGATGATTCTCGGCACTGGGGTAATCTATTTTGTTTTTACAACTTCTTTAGATCCATCAAGTCCACTTATGCCTGAGTAATAAGATTTTTAAAATCGCACCTTATACAACTCGAATAATTCCCCTGTTTTATGGGTTACGACTTTAGCACCAGTGGTCTTAATCATTTTTTCCCACTTAGCCAAAGGTTCTAAAAACACCTCAGCCCCTAAATAGGTTTCCAGAACTGCCCAATCTTCCGCTAAAGGCTGTTCTGGATTGAGAACGTCAAATACAAAATGTCCACCTGGTTTTAACACCCGCTTGACTTCTCTTAGTACAGCATCCCAATATTCGAGGGGAAAATAGCAGCTAAATCCTGTGGAGATCGCTAGATCAAACTGCTCTGATGGGTAGTTTAACTGATGAGCTGCTCCCAATTCAACACCTTTGAACAGTTTAGAATTCAACTGTGGGCCGCGAGAATTCAGGGTATCGCGTGCCACATTACTGATTTCTTGCCCATGAAAAAATGCTTGCCAATCCCGCCAAGGATAGATTAAAAAGCTGATCCCACAGCCAATATCTATGCAGTGTTGGTTTTTTTGAGGTTTAACAATTTCCCAAAAAGGGGAAGCAATTCTCCCTGAGAAACTTCCAGCAATCCATTCGCCGTATATCGGCATCGCCTGTACTTCTGCTGGAAGTTCAAAGGTTTCACGTTGATATTCTCGGTTAAAGCGATAAGCTATTTGAGCTAATCTTTCGTCCCAGTTTGTTGATTTGGGTGAACTAAAGAGATTTTGGAACTGCGAATCGGGCTTTTTAGACATTTAGATTTTTGCTACTCTTTTTAAGGATTGTAGTCAAATTTGTAAAGCGATCGCTCACGGCAGGCGGGTACGCCATCGCACCCCATCCAATCTTCTGCTAAGGTTTGTCTGAAATCATTGGTACTAATGACTGCTATTCAACTTTTTCATACCAGATACCTACTTTCTCAAAAGCACCATAAGCAAGCTTCAGAAAATTCACTATTCTCTGTTTTCCAATTATCCCAAATTCTTTATACTCTCTAGCTTCTGCAAATGTCAGGCGATTTTGGTCAATTATGTTTCTTTCTCTATATGCTAACTTCGGAAAATCTATAACTTTTATCTGATATTTATTGACTATGTTTTGATAGTTGGAGTCTAAGTCTAAATGTTCCCAATCATCACACAGCCCTAAATTCCTCACTAGAATATGAGGGATTTTCTCACCGTAAGTATTCACTGACTGAGTAAATAGGTTAATGCTGTCGTATCCTCCTGTCGATACAAACCATTTGCAAAACATCACTCCCTGCGAACTTCCTAATTCAATTAATTGATTAGATTCAATCCACCCTTGTACTGCTCTATGCGATTGTGCGGCTAAATTCACAATTACTGGCTTCTCTATCGCCCACTCAAATATCCTATCTGCCTTATTTGCCTGTCGTTCATTCTCACTAAACACAGCATATTTACATATCTCCTTATATACCCCTGCTACATCTGGATTCGATCTATCTGTCTCTACTGGTACAAATGGGATTCTCTTATCCAGACAATACTGAATCATTGTCCTGGCAAAGAGAGACTTTCCTACCCCGCCTTTTTCACCATCCACAAAATGAATCGTCGGCATTACAGCCACCTCTAATAGTTATTAAAGTCTGATACATCTTTCCCAAACGAAGAACTTTTTGGCCATTGCCCCCAAGTATTTTGGTGGTTTTATGAGAAAGTATAACCGTGATTTGGATATTGTTTTCCAACAGTCTCATTTTACACAGGTAAAGTCCGTCTGCGCGGACTAATATCATGTCTGGTTGATTACTTATCAAACCCGAAGAACCCCAAAGAGCCAAAGCTACGCTTTGTCTGTCTGCCCCAAGTTCCCCGCAAGCCTACAGTGTACACACAAGTATGACCAGCATAGGTTTCAATAGTAATTTCGTAGCAGCGCGTATTGGCTAAAATGGTGCATAAAATTTAGCTCTTGTGGGGTGGGCATCTTGCCCGCCCAGACGGGTGAGGACACCCATCCCACAAGAAAATTTATTGCAACATTTGAGTAATGACACGCCAGTAGGGTGCATTATGTCCACGCCAAATCAACAAATGCGATCGCTAAATCAACAAATGCGATCGCTAAATCAACAAATGCGATCGCCGAATCAACAAATGCGATCGCCGAATCAACAAATGCGTTCGCCGAATCAACAAATGCGATCGCCAAATCAACAAATGCGTTCGTTAAATCAACAAATGCGTTCGCCAAATCAACAAATGCGTTCGTTAAATCAACAAATGCGTTCGTCAAATCAACAAATGCGATCGCCAAATCAACAAATGCGATCGCTAAATCAGCAAATGTGTTGACATAGCCCGCACTTCTCTACAAGATGCTCTTGCTAGCTTGCTTCCACGTTCGCGTAGCGTCCCGCTATTAAGTGGTACGACAGAGCTACGTGACCACCGCAGGCATCGCCATGATTGCAACTATTTAGTTTTGTCACGTCAGAAAATTCCACATTTTGGATACAATTACCGATAATTCGGCTAAGTTTAAAGATAAAAAATTATTTACCATAAATAGAGAAATTCAAATTTCAATTTAGAAATAGTTTGTGAGTAAATATTTATGAAAGTTATAGTGACAGGTTCTTTAGGAAATATTAGTAAACCACTGACACAAGAGTTAGTGAAAAAAGGGCATCACGTGACGGTTATCAGCAGCAAAGCCGAAAGGCACAAAGATATTGAAGCTCTAGGCGCAAAAGCTGCCATTGGCACAATGGAAGACGCTGGCTTTCTATCAGCGACTTTTAAAGGCGCAGATGTCGTTTATGTGATGGAATCGCTTGCCCCCGATGCTTTCTTCGACCCGAATGTTGATGTGATCGCGGCTATCACCGAGATTGGCAAAAACTACAAACAAGCCATTGAACAATCGGGCGTAAAACGTGTCGTGCATCTGAGCAGCATCGGTGCTGACAAAGGAGTTGGCTTGCTCCGGTTTCATTACAATGTCGAAAATATTTTAAGAGAGCTGCCAAAAGAGGTCTTTATTAAATTCGTGCGCCCAGTCGGTTTTTACACTTACATGTATACCTTTATCCAAACCATAAAATCACAAGGCGCGATTTTCGGCAACTATCGCGACGATGAAAAAGAACCGTGGGTCTCCCCTTTAGATATTGCTGCTGTGATTGCCGAAGAAATTGAAAAACCTTTTAATGGTAAAGAAATTCGTTATATTGCAAGCGATGAAGTTTCGCCAAACGAAATCGCCGAAATTCTGGGCGAAGCCATCGGAAATTCCGATCTCAAATGGCTGGAAATTTCTGACGAACAATTTTTAAATGGTCTATTGGAATCAGGAATGAACCCGCAAACTGCACAGGGTTTTGTGGGAATGAATGCCGCTAGGCGTGGAGGCAGATTGTATGAAGACTATTTCCGCCATAGACCAATATTGGGTAAAGTAAAGCTGAAAGATTTTGCGAAAGATTTCGCGGTTGCTTACAACCAGCAATAATTACATTTCGATATGACAAACACACAACCGCGTAGATTTAAAACGATCGCCGAATATCATCGGATGCTGGAGCTTCCTAAACCTGAGCATTTTTTAATCAGCGTGATTAATTTAAAATCCATTAAATATGTGCCTCCCCAAGAATTAATAAATTTTGTCTTTGATTTCTACACAATCGCGCTCAAAAGAACACCGAACACTAAATATAAATACGGTCAGCAGGAGTATGATTTTGATGAAGGCGTAATGTTTTTTATGTCGCCCGGTCAGGTTTTCGGAGTGGAGATTGATAAAGATGCAGCATCAAAGCGTAGGGGATGGTCACTACTAATCCATCCCGACTTTTTATGGAATACATCGCTAGCCAAAACGATCAAGCGATACGAGTATTTCAACTATTCGGTCAATGAAGCTTTGCACCTCTCTCAAAAAGAAGAAGCAATCATAAACGATATTATCGAAAATATGGAGCAGGAATATCGTTCCAATATTGATAACTTTAGTCAGGATGTGATTGTTTCACAACTTGAATTACTGCTTAATTATTCAAACAGATTTTATCATCGGCAATTTATCACCCGCAAAAAAGCGAGTAGTGATTTGCTGGTGAAACTGGAAGATTTATTAAACGAGTATTTTGACAGACATAATGAATTACAATCGGGAATTCCAACCGTCAAATATATTGCCGATAAATTAAATGTATCGCCGAATTATTTAAGCGATATGTTAAGAACGCTGACGGGACAAAACGCCCAACAGCATATCCACAATAAATTAATCGAAAAAGCCAAAGAATCGTTATCTACAACATCGCTTTCAGTCAGCGAAATCGCGTATCGGCTCGGTTTTGAACATCCGCAGTCGTTTAATAAATTATTTAAGAATAAGACAAGCGTCTCGCCACTCAAATTTAGAAACTCGTTTAGTTAGACTAGTTTTTTGACAATGCGTAAGTTCTAGTATTGTCGCATTCTTTTTTCAAATTGGTATAATTATGCGGATATGATATAAGACAAAACAAGGGGCTTAAGCCCCTTGTTATAACCTGCAAAAGCAGGTTTTGTTTGTTTAGACGCGGTTTCTAACCGCCCTTTTGGCTGCAATATTAGCCTAAATCGAAAAGCAAGATTTCGCCGCCGATGTTAGTGCTAATTTCTAGCTGTTCTTCGCCGTTGATTTGCACACCATCACCGGCTCTGAGTTCTTCACCATTTAAGTTGACTATACCTTGGGCTATTTGTAACCAGGCATAGCGACCGGGTTTGACTTGATAATTAACAACATCACCATCTTCTAAAACAGATGTGTATAAATCAACATCTTGGTGAATTGTTACAGCACCATCGCGCCCATCTTTAGCAGCAATTAAGCGTAATTTGCCACGCTTTTCTTCTAAAGGAAAAGCTTTTTGTTCATATCTTGGTGTCAATCCTTGTTGATCGGGAAGAATCCAGATTTGTAGTAAATGAAGTGGTTCAGTTGGTGAGGGATTAGATTCGCTGTGGCTGATTCCAGTACCAGCACTCATGATCTGTACATCACCAGGGCGAATCACCGAACCTGTACCCAAGCTATCTTTATGCTCTACTGCACCTTCTAGGACATAAGTGAGGATTTCCATGTCACGATGACCGTGGGTAGGGAATCCAACACCAGGGGTGATGCGATCGTCGTTAATTACCCGCAGAGAGCGAAATCCCATGCGGTTGGGATCGTAAAAACTACCAAAAGAAAATGTGTGATAAGTATCTAGCCAGCCCATTTTAACGTGACCACGGGCATTGCGATCGTGAATTAAGTGGGTAACTGTATTTTGAGACATAAACTTACCTCGTTGTTGATAGTTTTTAGAATAATTTCTCAGAACAAAAGTCAGAATTTAGAAGCTAGAATAAGAAATTTAATTCTGTGCAACTGGCAAATGAATAAATGGGTTTAAGACCCCCACAAAACTTACGATTTTGTAGTCTACAATCAGTGGCGGGTTTGAATCACCCACTGATTTATTTTGACTCCTGAATTCTTCTTCAAAATTCTTATGACTTACGCAATAACTCTTTGAAACCCTCTTGCCTTACCTGCAAGACGCTAACGCGTAGCTTGCTTATCCCTATGAGTATGCGGTTCATTTTTTCATAATCTTGCGTAAGTCTTAGTTCTGATTAATTAGACCTAATTTGTAACTGTTTAAATAATAATATATATATTTATGTAGTGAAAAGTACGGTTTACCCTATATATTTGTATATCATTTAGTATAAAACTTAATCTCACACTTTTAGCATTAATTGAAGTTACTTTTTGCGTCGCCTGGAATGAAGAGTAAAAAAATCCATTTACCGACATTGTTCCGATATTGATTCAACAAGATAAACTCACAAAGTATTTACCGCCCTACAACATAAGGCACACGTTTATTACCCATGCTGTTTACAACTTAGAGATTGATGAAAAGATAGTTAGTGAATGGTGTGGACACAAGGTATAAATATTTAACAAATACTACCAAGATGTAGCTATTTTCGCGGGTAAAACTAACCCACATCTACCAGCTATTACTAATCAGCAGGTACAACAATCCAGGATGGAACAGCTAGAGGAGTTACGCCAACAACAAGAACAAATGGAAATGAGAAAGCTACTTCAAGATAGAGATAAATAAATCGGTAGTAGGTGAAGTAATAGATATTTTATTTTTTCCCAGTCGCAGATACTAAAGAATTAGGGATATAAAATTGATATATTATTTATTAATTAACAGCGCACAGATGTGCATTCCTACTTAATCGATATGGAGCGATCGCTGTCTGTAGTACAGCAGGGTGTAAAGAAAGCATCCATTTTAAATCAATGAAACGTTTGCGCTATAAAAATTACACATAGCAGTACCAGCTTTTTAATCAAATAAGGCACGATTACCCTTCATGATCATATCATTCTTCAAATGACTATAAATCTCACTAGTGAAAGACGTTTTACCAATTCAGATTTTCTACCATATTTGCAGAATGATGTTGTCTAGCAAAAGAATTTAGAGTGATGCCTATGCGGCAAGCTACGCAGGGAGGTTAATCTTAATCTGAGCAGATGCATATTACAGTTTGAAGACATACAGCATAATTAAAAATTCAGGAGTAAAACACGCTTTATACCTGGGTAACAGACTTAGCTTGTGTACCCTACCAACTTGAAATATCCTGTATCACTGATGACTGTCACTTTCTGATCACATTTATTGTCAACCATAAAAGTACAGCTAAAACAGTGATTTAAAATCTTATTGAATTGTGAGTTCCTAAATCTGGACTACATAGGTGATTCCTCTGTTGAACAAAGACTATAAAACAAAGCCAAAAGTCTCAACTCAACACTAATAAGGAAGTAATGTGAGTAGACGTAAAAACTACAATTTGCTCGCTCAAACAACATCAACTGAAGTAGCAACACCTAAACCATCCCTGACATTACCAGACGCAGTGGCTCTAATTGTCGGTGTTGTCATCGGAGCGGGAATTTTTGAAACTCCGGCTCTAGTAGCCAGTCAAGCCGGTAGCAATATTGCTGTACTGCTTTTTTGGCTAATGGGTGGTATAGTATCTCTGGTCGGAGGACTGTGCTATGCAGAGTTAGCCACTGTATATCCCGATGTTGGTGGTGTCTACTATTATTTGAAACGTGCATTCGGGCGGGGAGTCGCCTTTTTATTTGCCTGGGCGCGGATGACAGTGATTCAAACTGGTTCCATTGCTCTTTTGGCATTTGTTTTTGGCGATTATGTTTCTCAGATATGGCGACTAGGCACGTTTTCGTCTTCTATATATGCAGCCATTGCGATCGCATTTTTAACTGCTTTGAACATCATCGGTTTGCAACAGGGTAAGTGGACACAAAACTTACTGAGTGTTGCGAAAGTTCTAGGTTTGTTACTGGTAGTAATTGTTGGGCTTACTGCCATTCCTAATTCTGTCACCCCTGTAGAATCTGCATCATCAGGAACCTGGGGACTGGCGATGGTATTTGTGTTGCTATCTTATGGTGGTTGGAATGAGGCGGCTTATATCTCCGCAGAAATTCAAGATGGACGACGTAATATTGTGCGATCGCTCATGTGGAGTATTGGTATTATCACTGCCATTTATCTACTAATCAATCTGGCTTACCTGCGGGGACTGGGATTAGCAAACATGGCACAATCAGAAGCAGTAGCCGCAGATTTAATGCGTTCTGTTTGGGGTGAATCGGGAGCTTTGTTTATTAGCGTGCTGATTGCGATCGCTACTTTGGGAGCAACCAACGCCACAATCTTTACTGGAGCGCGCACCAATTACGCATTGGGACAGGATTTTTCGCTATTTGGTTTTATGGGACGCTGGCAGCAACGTCCTAGCAGTCCTACCTATGCTTTATTCTTGCAAGCAGCGATCGCCTTAGCATTGGTTTTTTTAGGCACGCTCACCCGCAAAGGCTTTGAAACAATGGTGGATTACACTGCCCCGATATTTTGGTTCTTCTTCCTACTTTCCGGTATATCACTGCTGGTATTGCGCATCCGCGAACCTCACATAGTTCGCCCTTTCCGTGTGCCATTTTATCCTTTCACTCCATTACTCTTTTGTGCCATCTGCGTTTACTTGCTGTACTCCAGCTTGGTTTATACAGGTGTGGGAGCGATCGCAGGTGTTTTGGTGGTGGCAACAGGTATTCCCCTGTTGTTCTGGAACAACTACCGCCAAGGTAGGACGTGAAGATGGAAGAGAATAATCAATACCCAATGCCCAATACCCAATAACTATTGAAAAAGGAGAAAATTCATGAACTTAAAAAAAACTCTGTTTTTACTGGTTACAGGCGTTAGTGTTACCAGCTTGGGAATTGCTGGGTGTACGCCACCACAACAAGATTTGGAGTCCGAGACACAACAACCTTCTACTTTAACGGGTGAGACTCAAACTGAAACACCATCTGCGACAACTCCCACAACTCAACCACAAGAACGCCCTGGAGATGTTCCCTATGTACCTACACCACAGCCAGTGGTAGATGCAATGTTGAAAGTGGCAAAAGTGGGTAAAAATGATCTGCTTTTCGATCTTGGTAGTGGCGATGGAAGAATTGTCAATACTGCGGCACAAAAGTTTGGGACGCGCGGTGTCGGCATAGATATTAATCCTGAACGCATCCAAGAAGCTAATGAGAATGCTAAGAAGGCAGGAGTAACGGATCGCGTGAAGTTTGTCCAACAAGATTTGTTCAACACTAATTTTAGTGAAGCAACAGTAGTTACACTTTATTTACTGCCAGAAATCAACGTCAAACTCCGTCCCAAGTTATTAAAAGAACTCAAACCTGGGACTCGCATTGTCTCACACGCCTTTGATATGGGTGATTGGAAACCACAGCAAACGCTGAATGTAGAAGGCAAAACTATTTATTATTGGGTAGTTCCTGAACAAGTGCCAGCGAATTTGCGATAGAGATTAATAGCAATTCGTAATTAAAAGGTATCAGATTCAAGTTAATACCAATTTAAAAAAAGAATGCGACAAATAGACCATTTGTAGAAACGCGATTCATCGTGTCTTTACCCAAGGATGTATTGCAATCATTAATTGAATTGGTATAAGTTTCCATCTCTTGAATCTGTAGCCTCATTTTTGAAAATTGTTTTCAAAAATTCAAAATTATCAAATACCTATTTTTTAACTTTAGATTACCTCCGATAGGGGGTTTACATTAATAGTAGACAATAGGCAGATAATGCTAGGGTAAGCTTTACTCATACCACTCTCTATTCACAGCTTCTACTGACAAAGCTTTTTTACAACATTCTCGACTTTTCAAACAACCTCTTAATTGAAACCGATAACTCCGGGAATCTCAAGAACAAAATCTGCCCCATATACGGATGCAGGAGTCTGGAATCCAACCTTAACTTCGCCTTTAATTACCCGTTTGATAACTGCTATAGCCGTTAATACCGTAAAATCGTATGCTTCCGGCCCTAAGAGCTTTGCACTTACTTGTTGACCAGTTTCATCCTCAACAATACCAATTACTCTAGCTTGACCCTTGGCACGTTCTGCTACCGTTGGGCCAGTAGGTAAAGTTTTAATTAGACTTGCTAAAGCACTTTGGAATAAAGACGAGTTAAATAACCATCCCAAATACTGGCTCGACTCCATTAGGAAGCGCACAGGATTAGGAAATACAGTATAAACCTCGATATTGGGAATACCCGTAGTTTGGAACGCAGTGATAATATCAGCACGCCAAGGATTTGTTACTGCTGTCACCGGGCCATAACCAAAATCAACTTTACGTTTTTTCAATGCTGGACGAGATGCAATGAGCTTACCTGCTTCTCGCATTACCCCAATATGATGTAAAGTTGGCAGTACTGTATTTGCGGTTCCTTGAGATACACCGCCCACTGTTTCATAGATTAAAATCAGCCGTGTTGCGCTCGCTAACTTATGTTTGAGGTAAGCAGCTACACAATCAGTAGGGACAACCCCAAATCCCACACCAGGGAGAAGCATTATCCCTGCACTTTTAGCTTCAGTATCTCGTGCTAGTAGCGCCTGAAATTCAGGTACTTCGCCAGCTATGTCCAAATAATGAGTTTTAGTTTGGAGACAAGCATCGACAAGTGGCTTTGAGGTTTTGGAGAAAGGCCCAGAGCAGTTGATGACAGCAATTATATCCTTAAGAGAGCGAGCGATCGCTTGCGGATTGTCTAAGCCAAAAACCCGAAAGTCCAAACTTAATTCATTGGCTACTGCTGCTAGTGAACTTTGATTGCGTCCAGCTAAAATTAATTCCAGCCCGTTATTTTTAGCAGATTCAGCAATGAGTTTTCCAGCATAGCCAGTTGCACCATACAGTAACACCCTTGATGTCATTATTATCACCAACTAGGGATTGTTTGCAATCTGCTGCCATAACCGAACTTCCGGCGGCTCAACCAAAAATTGTCCTGATTTTTCGCTCAAAGCTTTAATATACGGCATCTCTAGGTGTTGAGCCAAAATTTCCTGGCTGACCCAGTTTTCATGTAACAGAAATAAAGATGGATCTTCAACAGATTGATGTAAATCGTAATTAATACAACCTTCTTCTGTAAGGGTAACAGCTATTACAGATTGAAATTCCTGTTTGAATCCCTCCTCCAAACCTGGCTTTACTTTTAATCGAGCGGTGACAGTTACTTGCTGATTTGACATTGTTATTCCTCTTTTTTTGAGATTAGTTCAATGGGCGTCCTTCAAAATTCTTCAATTTCAGCGAAGAAAAATTCGGGGTCTAAGTGTCCCCAATCCTCAGTTCAAGTATTGATACTGTTAATAATTTCCGAAGGCTTGAAGTAATTGTAAGGTATGGGACGAGTTTGATTTCTAATATCTATTTGCCGTTCTATTTCATGCAAATTTTGTTGAAATTGCACCACAATTTCCTGTGCCAATGGATCGGCAAACTCCTCATCATAAAAACCCAATTTGTCATAGTGGTACGATGTTAAAATCTCAGTCCACATCACCTGGTCAGCAGCTTGTTTAAAGGGAGGAAGTATCTTCATAATAGTTTCCAAGTCCACACCTTTAGTTTCTGGAATTGGGTGGTAGGCTGCATAAGGCATATTCGGTACAAAAGCCATATATTCGTACTGAGAAAAATTCAAAGCGGAGTGTAGAGGAGCGCAAGTGAATACTACCACACTGATGATTTCAATCAGTTGTTCTAGAGTCTCAATCTTGGCTGGCATTCCCTTGACTCTACCACCATCTTGAGCCACTAATTCTCTAGCCCAATTTTGCAACTCATAGTCATCACTAATATCCTGTGAGGTTTTGTAATAGAGTTGCAAGTATTCAGCCACAAACTTTTCGACGGCATTCCAAATTAATATGCCATCGTCTCGGAAAGGAAAGTGCGGTAAAATTTCTGGATCATCCGTTTTGCGACTTTTTATTAACCGAGGAAAGGTAAACTTTTCAACACTCCATTCTTCATAAACTTTCGCCACAAATCCAAGAGACTCCGCTAATGAACCTGCCATAAACTCATCAACTGGGCCTCCAGGTTGTAAAAATTGAGTGCGCCCCAAATCGTTATCAAATAGCATAAAACGGAAGTGGGGTTTTAACAGTAAAGCGATGGGATGATTTTCTGCTAGTTGCCGCGCAGTTACAATTGCAAACGGAGCCATAACTGCATGGGTATAGGAAAAATGACTACCCAATTCTTGATGATTGCCATCAGCAATTTGAACGCAGGTTTTTGCCAAAAACCAATCTAAATGGGGATCATCTGGTGTATAAATCACACTTTTTGCACCAGAGTCATGATTAATCTGGATGGCAACAGGCACTAGAGAACCGCCATTAGAACTATGATTACTTTGCCAGTAAAATAGAGCTTGTGGCTTGGGAAGGTACTTTTTAACATTCTCGTAGACACCACCTTTAATATCAGATAACAAAGGGTAATCTAAGAAATATAGCTTGCCTTCCTTGAGTGCCTTTTCCAACGTCAATTCTGTACCTGCAACCTTTTGTAAATGGGAATCTGTAACAGCCAAATTATCAGGTAATACATCTATTCTTTGGATAGCTAATGGGTTTGCTCCAGAGAGTCGTTGTTCTGCAAAACAAGAGTCAGTTTTGTAATTTTTTATAACATCGGGTTTTGGGAGTAGTGACAACAGTTCTTCATATTCTTCCAATTCATCTAATGGATCTAAGAAATTTCTAGCTTTGGCAGCTAGCATATTTGGTACAAGAGTTGCCATACTTGCCAAACGTTTAGCAGTATATTCCGCCGAGAAGTTTTCTTTATGAGGAACTTTATCAATGACTGGTAGAGGAGCTAGATGATTATAATTAAATTTGTATTCTTGTCGATTTTTATCTAGCAAATTGATTCGGACATTAACATCAGGATCTTTGTGTGGTAAATATGGTTTCACGATTATCTCCAATTCAGTTTTTTAACGCTTGCTCGTAAATGATTAACGTCAGAAAGTTGATGAATCACATCAGAATGTAGCAACAAATTGAATTACAGAGTTTTCAGATACTCAATCAAAGCTTTTTTATTCTCATCAGATAAATCAGTGCCATAAATATGCCCCTGATTGGAATTAGCAGTTACAGTCGTATCGTATTTAAAACCTATAGCCTTGGCTTCATCTCCCTCAGTAATAAAACCCACTTTTTTCAGATCGTAGACATCATATCCCCGATAGAAAACTTGAGGACGATTCTCTGGTTTTTCTAACAAATCTTGTAGAGATGGAACTGAACCATTATGTAAATATGGCGCTCTTAACCATAATCCATCTAGGGAAACAGATACATACCCATTGGTTTTGCGTAAATTTTTAAAGTCCCAAGGATAGCCATCACCAAAACGATTGTAAGTGTCTGCTCCTTCTTGTGTCCACATATCTAATCGATGGCGGTCAGTTCCCACTTCTTCTACAGGGATAACAGTACCTGTTCTTTCCCCACCAAAAGCGTGACAAGATGCACAAGTATTAGCAAAAATTTGATTTCCTTTTGCAGCCACTTGCTCATCAACTGTAAATGGATATTTGGGAGGTGGTAGTTCTTGAATAAAATCTTCTACTCGTTGTAAATCAGCTACAGGAAGTGATTTTTTAGTAGCACCATCACCAATTGCTCCAGTTTGAACAGTTTCCGTTAGTGAAGTTTCTAACCCATCCCAATGAAGTGCAAACCCTTTGTGTATCTTTTGATTCCAAAGAGGCATCATATCAGAGTTGCCGATAGTGCTATCTTTGGGCAATTTCAAAGTATTGAATTTAACCGGATTAAAAGGATCAATCCGACCAGGGCCCCAGTTAGGACGAGAATCTGTCCAACTATAGTCTTCTTTTTGTTGCAGCAGCGCTTTCTTAGTTTGAGGAATTAACACATAGCGATAAAGTAAATTTTCTAACCACGAAAGCTCATAGTTATATTTGATTTCGTCAAGGATGTAATCTGCTGTAAATCTAGGATCGCCAGCAGTTGCACTCAAAAATCGTAAATAGCCTTGTGAATCAAACTTATTAGCAGGAGCCGCGGCCACAATTGTGGGTTTATCTTTCTCTGTTTTTCTATAAGTAGCAGTATGACAAACAGCGCAAGTTATACCAACACGAGGAAAGCCAATGGTTTTTTTCGTAAACCCAACTGGCATTTCTTTACCCTCTTCCCATGTGATTCCCAAGGAAGTATAACCACCTGCCCCTGGTAATTTATCAGGGAATATTCGTGGTAGTACCAGCCAAATCCAATAGGGAACACCTTGCGCTTCTTCTGTACCAATAGAACCATATTTAAAGTGTTCTTCAGGCGATTCATAATATGTGGGAACCTCTCGAAAAAGGTTGTACCATCCCACATACCCAACTACACCAGCTAAAAGGATCGCAATTAAAACAATGCTTGCGATTACCCTACCCATTTTATTTTTGAGTATTGTCATGGCACTCTTTTGCTCCTTTGCAGAAGAATCTGTTTGTAGTGTAGGCAAGATACCCACACTAAACTAGGGATAAAATTAGGAGAATTGCTTCACTGGAGTTGTAGCGATCGCATTTTGATCGCGCATTGCTAGTGTGAGAAGAATTACTTCCGTTAATCCAAAAAATAGGTCTACAAAGGCAATAGATAAAAATCCCTTATCTTGACCAAAGAAAAGTACCGCAAAAATGAAAAATGTCGAGCCAAAAGCTCTTGAAGGAAATATTGATATCCAGGCGGTTGCCTGATATCGGTACGGATCAAGTGCTCCAGGAATATAAAATGCACTAATAATAAATAACAGCATTCCCGCAGCGCGAACCCAGATAATTGGCACTGGTATATGCATCTGAAGAAACGTCAGCATTAATTCTGGAAAGAAGCAAGAGGGAATGACAAAAAACATATTAGCAATAATGCCAAGCCAAGTAACGCGACTAAACCATTTAGCGTAATTATTCATTTTTCTCTCCTTTTAAAGCTTTTTCATGTACTCAACTAGTGCATTTTTATCTTCTGTAGGAAGATCAGTGCCGTATAAGTGGCCACTATTACTATTTCCAACTTTTGTTGTATTGAACTTAAAGTATTTCTTACCGTCTTCTACACCGACATCAGATACAAAACCAACTTTTGCTCTGTCAATCACATCGTAGCCACGATAAAATTCTTTTGGTCTATTTTCTGGTGTTTCTAACAAATCTCGTAAGGTAGGGACTGAGCCATTGTGTAGATAAGGGCTGCGTAACCAAACACCATCAAGAGGCATATTTGCATAGCCATTCGTTTTGCGGAAATGATTAAAGCGCCACGGATAGCCTGTATACAGAGTATTTTGGTTAGACATCGTTTTGTAGGTATATGAGTCAAGACGATGGGGATCTGTCCCAATTTCTTGGATTGGTACAACTTTGCCTGTATAAGCACCACCAAAAGCATGACAACTAGCACAATTACTTTCAAAAAGCTGTTCTCCTTTGGCTGCTATAGTTTCGTTAACTTCGTAGGGATATTTTGGTGGTGGTAGTTCCCAAAGCCAATCGGCAACTCTTTGAATTCGAGGCAAATCAATCGTTGTGGGTGTGACTCCAGCGCCTAAAGCCGCACTCTTATTTCGTTCATCAACGGAAGTGTTATTACCATCCCAATGTAACTGCAATCCTTCACGGGGTTTTTGATTCCAAACAGAAGGGAAATCTGAAGTACCAATTAGTTCGTCCTCACGCAATTTATCCATTGGAAAATGGAATTGAATTGCTTTATAAGGATTAAAAGTATCTACTCTTCCTGGGCCCCAATCTGGTTGTTTTTCAACAAACTTAAGTCGAGATGCCTGATTAATTAGTGCATCTCTAGTTTGAGGAATTGCAATGAAGCGATAAAGTAATTTTTCAATGGGATTAAGACCACCACTGATTTTTTCTATTTCTGGTAACATCCGGTTAGCGGTAAAGCGCTCATCTGCACCAACTGTTGATAAGAATTTGATATATCCCTGCAAATTAACCACATTAGCAGGCATTGTCGTGATGATTTGATGTTCGCTATTAGGGGTATTTCGCAGCGTTCCTGTATGACATACAGCACAATTTAACCCAACTCTATCGATAAAGACTCGTCGTTGCGAAAAACCTATAGGCAAATCTTTATCAGGTTCTTTGATAAATCCTAGAGAAGTATAACCTTTTCCAGATAATTTATCTGAAAATAATTCTGGTAAAACTTTCCAAATCCAGTAAGGGATGCCATTGACTGGTTCGCTGCCGATTGAACCATATTTAAAGTGGTTTTCAATATCGGCATAATCCACTGGGGAGTTAGACAAAACAGGCCAAAGGAAAAATACTGCTACTGCTACAATACCTACAATCACAACCCAAATCCTCTGGAAGACTCCCTTGATTAAGGTCGGGAGTAAGGTAGGGTTTGTTTGTTCAGTCATGAAACACTCCCTATATTGTCGAGATTATTTATAAGCGAAATTGTCGATGTGGTACGCATCGCTTTTTTATCTAGATGAATTGACAAGCTGAGTCTGATGAAAAACTGACATGACTTCTTCCATCATCTCTTCATAACTATTGAAGCGATCCTGCTCGTAACAACCCAAGGGATTTTCAATTACATTCAACAGGCATTTATTGCAATAGGTACAGGGTTTATCTGCCAAATCTTTACCTGCTTTAAAAGATTTAACTAAATCGTTGTTAGCAATTAAAGTACGAGCCATTGTAACGCCATCGCAATAATGCTCGTCAATTGCCTGACGAATATAAGAAGCCTGTTGTAAACCACCTGTACATAATACGGGAATATTAACGTGCTTTTTAATTTCTCTGGAATCTAGTAAGTTTTTGCCTTGGTTCTCTATCAGTAGCTGCTTGATTTTGGGGTCTTTTACATCATCACCACTAAATGCTTGAGGAGGCAATTGCTTTTTCACACGGTTCCATAAAAGATTGAAAAGTGGATGCAAAAATGCTTTGCGAAATAAAATGTAGTTGCGTGTAGTCTTTATACCACTTGACAACATGGAATCATAGGTTTTAGTAATGATATCGAAATTAAAATCACCAATGGGATTGAGTGGGTGAGGAAACAAGCTACCAGTTGACACATGAACCCCATCAGCCCCAGCTTCTTCTGCCCATTTACAAACTTGGATAGAATCTTCTATGGTATTACCTGGTTTTTCCCAAAAGGTGACGGCGTTGTTATAGTCAACGGCACTAATTTTGAATTGCAGGTGAAAATCGTCGCCTACTTCTTTGCGGATTGCTCTAATTACATCTAGCAAAAACCGCGCTCGATTCTCTAATGAACCACCATATTCATCTTGACGGTCGTTAATTCCAGAACTGAGAAATTGGTTAAAAAGATATCCATTAGCACTGTGCAATTCCACTCCATCCAAACCTGCTTCACGGGCGCGTCTAGCACCATTAGCAAAGTATTGGATTGTTTCTTTTATCTCTGCTAGCGTCATCGCTTGACACAGAAAGCCGTGAAACGGCTCAGTTTGGCTGGTGGAACTTAACGCTTTTTTTCCGGAGTTTTCTACACCACTAATATCTTGCTGTCGCCCAGAATGACTTAATTGCAAGATCAATTTACAGTCAGATTCGTGGACTTTTTCACCTACTTTTCGCCAAAAAGGAATGCGCTCATCGCAGTCAATGGTGGCGTAATTGGGCATAATTCGTCCCCGGATGGCGACTGGGACAAAGGAAGTAATAATAGCTCCTACACCACCACGAGCAAACTTTTCTTCCCAGTTGATTCGGGCTTGAGTACCTGAACCATCATAGTTATCCCATCTTCCAGAAATGCTTGAGCGAAATATGCGATTTTTTACTGTGAGATTACGAAATCTCAATGGCTCAAAGATAATATCGTTTTCCATGTGTTCCTCTGTCTTCTCTTGTTTCGGCAATAGGATTCGGCTTGGTGAATTCTTCGCAGCACTAACAGTCTCGCTAGAGAACTATTATTTCTAGTGTCTCTAAGAGGGTAGTTTTTTATCTCTACAAATCTCCAGTGGAGAATTTCGGATGCGATCGCTGCGCCAATACTAAATATTAAGTTTTTGTTACTTAAATTTACCTACCAACTTCAGCATCGATATTTATCCTTATTGGTTTTTACAGTTATATAAAGACTTTTGCAGTTTGTAAAGCGATGGAATTCACCGAGCAATTCTTAAAAAAAGTGAAAATTTCTGTCTTTTATTTCTCTTAAAAGGTTAAGGCAACCTTAAAAGTAGCTGCTCACAATTTGTTACAAACCTAACCAAGTAGGTAGGAAATCGATATCACCATAGCAAATTGGTTCTTGAACACCATTGTAAATTTACAATTTTTTAAATTTTTGATTTATAAATGTATAAAAGTTTATTGATGACGTTTTGCAAATTTGTGTAGTAACTTCATATATAACGAACCTCAGTAAGGTACATAAATCATCAAAATCTCCTAAGACTAAATCTGGAAAATGGGAAATTAGTGATGAAGCATTAGTGTACCTCTGTAAAAGTGAGGTCCAGTGGAAAAGGTTTAGGTGTTACAACCAGAGAGTTTTATGAAAAAGACAAGTCTAATTTTTAAGGGCTGTCTGCTCCTCCTGTTCGTGACTATGTTTATAGTCTGCGGCTTTTATGGAACGCCTACAGCTCTAGCTGATGAGTATAGTGAAACACCTATGTCCATAAGTACTGAGTATTCGGATACGGGTGTATCTGAATATCCTGATAACTGTGAAGGTATCGGTTATCTCCCAGATTATACGAAGGAGAATTTGACAGATGCCGAAAAGCGGGGTCGTTGTACTTGGTACTTATGGACTGGCGGTAACGCCAAGTACTATCGCGATTTAGCAAAGCGAACGCTTGGTGGTGTAGACCTGCTAAAGCTGATTGACTCGCGTGCGCATGACGAGCGATTGCAACGTTATGGCGCAATTAACGATCCTGGATGTGAAAAAGCAACAGCGCCAGATGAATATGGTTTGTGGCTAGATAAGTGTAAAGACCCACTTTCAACTGGTGTTATTGGGTTACGTAAATTCCAAAACCCCAACTTCGACTCAGGAAAATGGAACCCTGTTGAATATGTCAAAACCTCACAAATGGAGCCTCCCTATGTGATTGGGCAGTCTTGTGCCATTTGTCACGTAGGATTAAATCCGCTCAATCCACCCAAAGATAAAGAACACCCGAAATGGGAAAACCTCGTACCAGCATTGGGTAATCAGTACATCAAGGAAAACAAATTATTTGCATCCAGCGTTGCGGACAATAGTTTTGTTAAGCAAGTACTTGACTCTCAAAAACCGGGAACCTCTGATACTTCTCGGATTGCCACCGATCACATCAACAATCCGAATGCGATCAATGCCATTTTTAATTTAGGCGATCGCCCCAAATATCCAGAGGTGATGAACGATGGTTCAACCAAGGATGTTAATCATATTCTCAAGGATGGTGCAGACTCTACAGGAGTGCCAATTGCCTCATTACGCGTCTACGTCAACATTGGGATGTGCGGCGATTACTGGACAAGTCTCCATGAGCCTTTATTAGGCAGAACTCCCCAAAAACCTTTTGACATCGAAAAGGCACGCAAGGAGTGCGAAGGCTGGAGACAGACAGAAACACGTATGGCTGATGCCGAAGCATTCTTAAAAACTATCCAGCCGATGCACTTGAAAGATGCAGCAGGTGGTGAACGGTTCTTGACTCAAGATGAGGAAGTTCTCAAACGTGGCAAGCAGGTTTTTGCCAGCACTTGTGCTAGTTGCCATTCCAGCAAAAAGCCATCGGCTGAAATTGCTGCTGACCCCGAACAGGCTCAAAAATGGTATGAAGAGTCTGTACTCAGTAGTAATTTTCTCGACCACAACTTCTTGTCTGATGACCAGCGTTATCCAGTTACTTTAATTGGAACCAATGCGGCGCGATCGCTAGGGACAAATGCCACTAAAGGGCATATTTGGGATCAGTTCTCGTCGAAGACTTACAAAGAACTGTCTTCACCAGGTACTTTGACGCTGTATAACCCCTTCGATCAGAAAAAACCCATCGAATTTAAGATACCTGACGGCGGTTTGGGATATTACCGTACACCTTCACTAGTGAGCATTTGGGCAACAGCACCACTTCTTCACAACAATACGCTAGGACTTTACAACGAAGATCCTTCAGTGAAAGGACGTGTAGAAGCTTATACTGATGCTATGGAAAAGCTGCTCTGGCCTGAAAAGCGTGAGGGAATTATCAGCAGGACAGACCGAAATACGAAATTAGAGCTTCCTCCAGGAGATCCAAATCCGAGATTTAGGCTTCCTGTTCCTAAAGGTACGCCTGTGAATTTGCTGGCAAGCATCAATATGAGAGAGGCAATTACATCTCTTAATCTCGGTAGTCTTTTCCAAGATTTGAAACCGGGCGGTGGAATTAAGGGTAAGTTGGCACGCGTGCTTTTAAGAGCCAACAAATCTCCTGACTTTGTGGAAGATGAGGGTCATTATTTTGGCTCAAATCTGCCAGATGAAGATAAAAAAGCGCTAATTGAGTTTGTGAAAACGTTCTGAGTACAGCTTTATGTGAAATCGTGGCGAATTGAGGGTTGAAATTTAAACGCAAAGGAGCGCAGAGGTAAGCGCAAAGGTACGCAAAGAATTCGGTACGAATTAATGAAATGTTGTACTTAGTACAGTTTTATGTAAAATCGTAGTGTTTTGAACGCTCTAGGGTGGCAGAGAATTCGCTACGAATTAATAAAACGTTGTACTAAGATAACTTGTCTGGATATTTTTTCTCGTTTCCAGGTTAAATCTAGGAACGAGAAAGAATATTTATTAAATAGGAAGGATATATATGCAATATTTACCAATCATTTTTGTTCGTGGATATGCAGGTACACCAAAAGACGTTGAGCAAACAGTTGACGATCCTTTTTATGGATTCAATAGTGGTTCAACTCATATTCGAGTAGATGAGAATGAAAATCCTCGAAAGTTTTTTTTCGAGAGTCCATTACTGCGGCTAATGACCGATCATGGTTATCAACCGATTGTTGACAATCAGAATGTCAGCAATCAGATTAAAAGATTGTCCGACCAACTTTATAAAACTATTTGGATTTATCGATTTTATGATATATCTACACCTAGTTTTGGCTCCTCAAGTGTAGTCAGACAAGAAATGGAGGAGATAGCAAAGGGTTTAAGAGACCTAATTCAAAATGTTAAGGAAACGACTGGTGCGAATAAAATTTATCTGGTTGCCCACTCAATGGGAGGTCTTGTTTGTCGCAGTTTGATTCAAAAGATTTATCCAGAAACAAAAGACGCAGCTATCAATCACATTGACAAATTCTTTACTTACGGTACACCTCATGGTGGCATTGTTTTTGATATTGGAGACGGCTTAATCGAAAATCTGAGAGACACCCTCAGATTAAATAATTCTGATGACTTTGGCCCTCAGAGAATGTATCAGTATTTAACACCTAATGCCCAGCCAACTGATCAGTTACCCAAAGACTTTAAGTCAGAAACACTACAAAATATCGGGGACGCATTTTTGCCAAATCGCGTTTTTTGTATTATCGGTACTAATGCTCATGATTATGAAGAAGGTTTTGGTCTTTCACGCAAAACTGTCGGAGTCAAAAGTGATGGTCTAGTTCAGATTGATAAAGCTTACATCACGGGTGCTAATCGTGCTTATATTCACCGTTCTCATGGTGGACGTTATGGCATGGTGAACTCGGAAGAAGGTTATCAAAACCTGCAACGCTTTTTGTTTGGTGATATTCAGGTAAAACTGTCTCTAAGCAATGTTGAGTTAACAGACCTGGACAATAATTTTTATCAACTGGAAACTAGGGTGGCTTTGCGTGGTCTTCCTATTCCTATATATGAGCAAGCGATCGCTCATTATTGCCCAATTACACAAGAGTTAACCCGAACAGATAAACCTGTTCCTTTATTTACAGCTTTCTTAATCCCAAGAAACTCAGCCAATGACGATAATACCTGTAGATATGCCCTGCGTTTGGCACTACATTCCTTCACAAAACAAGAGAAAAATTGGTTACAGGACCATCATCTCGACCAAGTACCTCTATGGTCTGACTATCTAATTACTGATATTGCCGAATTAAATAGCACTTATGAGGCTCAATACTGTTGGAATTCCGATCAAAAAGAGCCAGTAACAAAGTTAAATCCGACTTCAGAATCCAGTTCAGGTGTATTTGTTGCGTATGTTTCCTTACCTGAACGCGGGCAAAAGGTTTTTGGAACAAATGCGGCAGTTCGTTTGGAAATTTCCCAATGGCAATAAATAAGTGCTTGTTGTTGTGTAATCAGTGATTAGTTTTGTTTACTCAGCACTTCTTAATTATTTTCTAAAGAGAATAATTAAGGTTAAAGAGCTTGGTTAATAATGACTAATAAATAATGATTATTAAAAGACATGAGTTAAAAAGAATGGAGAGATGCAGCCTTCGTCTCTATAAAGATTCTGGATTAACACATAGTTATTTATACCAGATATCTATTTATTTCAAGCTGTTAACAGAGGAAAATTATGCAGAGTAATCGCAAACAAACGGCTCTTATTACTGGTGCATCTAGCGGCATTGGTTATGAATTTGTGAAATTATTTGCCCAAGATGGTTACAATCTTGTATTGATAGCTAGAAGTGTGGACAAGCTGAATAAAATCGCCGATGAATTGAAAAATAGATTTGGCATTAATGTCAAAGTTATTTCCAAAGATTTATCTAACCCGTCAGCCCCAGAAGAAATTTTCACGGAGCTAGAACAAGCATCGATTAATATTGATGTGCTGGTGAACAATGCGGGGTTTGCTACATACGGATTATTTAACGAAATTGACCTGAATGCTGAAATGCAATTGTTACAGGTCAATATTTTATGTCTGACACATTTAACCAAGTTATTTCTCAAAGGTATGGTTAAGCGGGGGTCTGGAAAAATATTAAACTTGGCCTCTACTGCTGCTTTTCAACCAGGGCCGCTAATGGCAGTATACTATGCCAGTAAAGCCTATGTCTTATCGTTCTCAGAAGCGATCGCTAATGAATTAGAAGGCACAGGCGTTTCTGTAACAGCACTTTGTCCAGGGCCTACAGAATCTGGTTTTCAACAAAGAGCTGCAATGGAAGACTCAAAGTTGGTAAGCGGTCAAAAAATTATGACTGCGGAAACAGTAGCCCAAATCGGCTATCATGGTCTATTTGAAAATAAACCTGTTGTCATTCCTGGAATTAAAAATAAGCTACTCGCTGAATCTGTAAGATTTACTCCCAGAAAGCTAGTGACTAAACTAGTTAGAAATATGCAGGAAAGCAAGTAGTAGGTCGGCGTAAATAATTAAGGCAGGGTGCAGGAGGCAGGAGACAAAGTTCTTTAATTTTGAATTTTGAATTTTGAATTGATTTCTCCCCCTGCTTTTTCACTAATCCCCCTGTGGATGCTCATCCCACAAGGTTGTCAATTCCCGTAAACTTTGATGATTGCCATTGCCCAAAATCAGATGATCTAGTACCGGAATGGCCAAAAGCTGCGCCCCTGCTAACAACTGGCGCGTCAATTCTATGTCTTCCTGGCTGGGTTCAAGGTTCCCAGATGGATGGTTGTGGGCTACTATTACCCGCGTTGCGCCTTGACGAATAACTTCTCGAAAAATATCACGGGGAGAGGCTAGGGTTTCGGTTGCAGTACCAATGGTAATTACTTGCGTACCCAATAAGCGATTCTTGACATCTAATAGCACCACTGCAAAACGTTCTTGTGTTTGCCACATCAAATCTTGACTGAGGGTAGCAGCAGCAGCAAGTGGGCTATCAATTAATGTGCCATCGTTGGGACGAGATTGAAAAGCGCGTTTACCCAATTCTATTGCTGCTAAAATACTTGTCGCCTTCGCTGGGCCAACACCAGAAATTTGCATTAACTCAGCAGGACTAACTTCTCGCAGAACCACCAAAGGATCGCGTTGGTGTTTGCCTAATTCGCTCAAGATATATTGTCCCAAACCCACAGCAGATAGTTTTCCTGGCCCTTGACCAGTGCCTAAAAGAATTGCGATTAACTCTGCTGTGGCTAAAATTTTTGCACCATGCGTCATTAATCGCTCACGCGGACGCTCATTTGTAGGTAGGTCAGCAATTCTGAGGCAATAGGTCATAGGAAACTAAGAAAATCGTCACCAGACATCAAACTATCCTTATTTATCCCCTGTTTGCTCTTAAAATCATCTTTATTTGAGAAAATCTTTAATCTTTAGCAGTTTTATGCTTTCGACACATCTCGCCTTCATAGCGCGATCGCTTTTATGCAGAGGTGAAAATTGATGCAGAAAATCGATACCACGTCATTCCCCGCACCCGACCCGGTGAAGAATAATTGGGAGTTTGCCGAAGTCTGGATTGATGCAATGCTGTCGCCTCCCTATGTGTTGTTACTTCTTGTTGATCGGGAGGGAAAGTGTTGTGTATACGATCCCGCCGAAGGCTATAAAGTCATATTTACTTGTTCAAGTTACGAAGAGGCTCAACTCTGGTTGCTAGAAGATGAGTATGAGCCGATTGAAGGGCGTATTTGTGCATCTGAAGTTTAAGTAAACAAAGTGCGTAGTTTACCGCAGTAAGCATCGCATAATTCAGCAGACCAACACTATAGGCGATCGCAAATTCTTTTAACTCTTTAATTTTCCCTAATTACTGATGAATTTGTGTTGCTTTCAGCATGTGGTAGGTAATGATCAACTGAGTCAGAGCCAGAGGATAACTTTGGAGTGCTTCTCCGGTTGTACCAGCAATTTTACCCAGTTCTGGATTACTTTCGCGATCGCAAATACTTCGTAAATGAGGCATATCAGAACAAATAATATGCTCTAGCTTATTTACCTGTTCTAAAGTGGCATGACCATCAACTTCTAAGACATCTACAGGTTTACTCATATCCCTGTCTAGCCCTAGACGAATCGCAGAGTCAGAATTACCATAGCCAGAGTTGATAATCTGAGTAAAATCTGGGTGAGGAATTGTCGGACGAAGTACCAGACGAACATTCAGGTGTCCATTGGTTTCATCATCTTCCCCAGTGGGTGGATAAAAACTAATCACTATATCAGACCATTGTCGCTGCGGACGGATAAACTCTGCTGAATCTGGTTCGCGCTTTTCTAATTCCGCTATTACCTGTTGGACAGTATAGCCGCGCTTTTGCGTATCTCGTTTGATTTTCCACTTAGTGCGTAGTTCTTCAGGGGGTGCAAGGTAAACTTTCACGTCGTAGGAATCACGAGCAGCACGGGTAGAATAACCGAGTAATCCTTCAATAATCACGAATTTATTCGGCTTGATATAGTGCGGTGGCTCGAATTTGCCAGTTTTATGGCTGTAAACTGGCTTAAGAATTGGTTGTCCTGTGCGTAGCAGCGACAGATGTTGCTGCATAATATCTAAGTGATTGCAGTCGGCGTGAAGGGCAGTGATGCCAATTTCTGCACGTTGTTGGCGATCGTAACGGTGATAATCATCTGTACAGATAATTGTGACATTTTCTGGGCCGAGTACCTGAGCAATTCCTCGCGTTAGTGTTGTTTTACCAGCCGCGCTGTCGCCGACAATACCAAGAATTATTGGACGGCTCATCATAACCTCCGACAATAAAAATAACTTTAGTAATAAAATTACCTACAATATGTTTTTATTCTAGAAGGGTTTAAGCAAGTAACTCAAATAAACACTTAGTATGCAATATCTCTACACATAAAATATTTGTGCGAGTGCTTTTTGCATAATAATTACAATCTGCATGATTGTTAGAGTTATTTGTACACAGAATTCTGGATGCAAAACTAAGTCCCGTTAGTGTGAATATTTATCGTTGGGATGAGGCAGGAGGGAAGAGGGTTTGAGTCTATTTAATTTTTCTTAAAATAGCTTAGTTTCTTTACATCGTTCTACTTAAACATCTCCTGTTGAACCTACTCTCAACCGCAGATATTCAATTTTAATACAAGCATCCATAACCACATTTAGTCCTGCATCTATAGCTTTTTGTGCTGATGGTTGATGCCAGATATCCAGTTGTGTCCATACAGTTTTCGCATTGATAGAAATTGCTTCATTTATAATTTCTGGCAAGTACTCAGAACGGCGAAACACGTTAACAATATCTACGGGTTCGGGTAATTCCGAGAGTGCAGGATAACTGGGTTGACCGTCAATTTTTTTAATTAGGGGATTGACGGCATAGACTATATAGCCTTTTTGCCGCAAGAATTGGGCGATTTGATAACTAGTGCGATCGCGTTTATCAGAGTGACCTACAACAGCGATGGTTTTGGCTTGGGTCAATACCTGACGCAAGGCGTTATCATCTTCTTTAAGATTTGGCATGATTCAAAATATCCTCAGCGATCGCTTTGCTTATCTCCGTTACAGCAACGTATTTTTGTTTTCCTTGAGTTTCCGACTACATTTACACCCAACTTGGTGGGCAATCTTTTACCCCTGAGTAGGCTTTCTTCTAACTCCCGATAAAATGGGCGAACCGGGAGTTATTCTTTGGTGCTATTGATGTTTGGGAAAATAAAGCTTCTAGCGTAGAGCCATCAGCTATCCAAATTCGCTCAAAATTATGTAGTGCAAACTCAACACTATCTGGAAGTGGTCGCTTCAGCCTTTGCTGCCGATTGAGTTGTAATCATAACAAATTGTTGTAAAAACTACTTGATTTTCATGATTGTTTGTGAGAAAGTCTAACTTAGTGATTATAAAATACGGTAACTCAATAGATTTATCGTATTTTATATTTTGACGGGAAATAAGCGGTAAATTTTAGTTGTGCAGACAGCAATTGTTTGGGCTATGCTCCATCAAAGGCGATCGCAGCAACGCCCGATATTTTAACCTCTGATTTTCCTGTTGAATTGCTCACACAACCGTATAGGAATTGGGAATTAAGCATTGAATAGCAGTAGTCAATGCATATATGAGTATTAGGAGTGGTAACTTGCAGGCCAGGTTATCTTTACAGACCCCTATCCTTCTCCTGCTCCGTACCACAGAGGTACGGGGCAGGGAACAGGGAACAGGTAAAAAACTTCAGGTGTGGGTTTGATATCAAGTCCGGCTAATTAATTATAATTGCTGGTTCTATGGGTCAAGCCTAAAACCCCTCCCCTGTGAACTTGCAGTCTCTTTGCAGTCTTAATGATAAGTCTTTAACAAGACACGATATAAAGCCCAGTTTAAAAAAAGAATTATGCCGAAATTGCTTTTAACGAGGCATAAAGCGCAAAGCCAGAGCGGCTCAACCTCTGGTTTTTATTCCAATACCACTATTAGCGCGTAGGATTGTCCATTCCCTCTGAATTGATTTTTATGTAGTTTTTTACTAGTGGAGAACAACTTAGATGCAAGCAGATCCCAATTCTCATCAAGATTCTGAAAAAAATGCTCAGGCTCATAGTGAAATAACAAAAACTAAGCAACCTCAAACTAGCGCAGGTAGTAGAAGATTATTTCTCGGTCGCGGTAGCAGACGTTTATTTCTTGGTCGCGCCGGTTTGTTTAGTGTAGCTAGTGTTGTGACAGGGGTTTTCAGCTCATCCTTTTCCTTGAAGAAAGGAGGAAATGTTGTCCAGGCCCAAAAACCTGCTGCAACGTTTAACTATAGTAACTTTCGTAATAGAGCTTTTCAAGTACGTACAAGAGCAGCTAAGGTTAATTGGGAAATTCCTATTCCTCCTCATCCCACCAATGGAGATGAGGCGAAGTATGCTAACAAAATTGCGACGGATACACGAGGATTACCCCATAACAACCTGGGCGAAGTGGATCTGAAGGCTTATCAATCTTTTATTAATGCGTTGAACTCCGATGATCCCAATGAGTATGAAAATATCATCCTGGGTGGCAAACGGAAGCTGGTACAACCGCTCGGTCCATTAGCGGTTAGCTTGAGTGGGCTGAATCCGAGCCAATTGACAATTCCAGTGCCACCTACTCTTGATAGTGCAGAGCAGGCGGCTGAATTCCTCGAAATTGCTTGGCAACAACTGTTGCAGGATGTACCCTTTAGCGAGTTCCGCAATAATACAACTAACCCGCTGATTGTGGCAGCAGTTCAGGATCTGAATCGGTTGTCAGCATTCAAAGGGCCTAAACAGAACGGACAGGTTACACCCGAACTTCTATTTAGAGGTACCGCGATTTATGTTGATGCCTCTGGTGGAACGACTTACCACACGTTACCAGGGGTAGATGTAGGGCCTTATGTCTCCCAGTTTTTACTGCGTCCTGTGCCCGCAGGAACACAGAGTTATGTTCAGCTTAACCGTGTTCCCCTGGCTATTCCCGAAAACACTTTTCAAACCAACTATAATGAGTGGTTGCTGGTGCAAAATGGTGGCGATCCTGGTCGAACGATTAAGTTTGACTCAACGCGTCGTTACTTTATCAACGGGCGCGACCAGTCAGAGATTGCCCACACACCACCACCCGTCTATGCAAATGCTGCTCTAATTCTACTCGCCAAGCCAGTCATTAATGACATCCTAGCAGGTGGCGTTGGCTCACCTTACAATCCCGGTAATCCTTATAACAACTCGAATACCCAAGTGGGTGGTTCTGCGACATTTGGTCCAGGGTATTCACAATCTCTCATCGCTTGGGTTAGTCCACATGCAATCAGAGCGGCTTATTGGCAGAAGTACTATGTTCACCGTCGTCTGCGAGCAGAGGCTTATGGTGGGTTGGTTCACAACAACAAGGTGAATAAAACAAACTATCCGATTCACCCCGATGTTTTCAAGTCAGAAGCACTCGATCGCTTCTTCAGCAAAAACAAATCCTATCTGCTACCGCAAGCTTTTCCGGAAGGGGCACCATTCCACTCTTCTTATCCAGGGGGCGCTTCGGTAGCGGCAGGTGCCAGTGTCACGATTTTGAAAGCACTATTTGATGAGAGTTATGTGATTCCGAATCCGGTGGTACCCGATCCCAAAGATCCCACCAAGTTGATTCCCTATCAAGGCCCACTGCTGACCGTGGGCGGCGAATTGAACAAACTGGCAGCGAATATTGGCTTGGGTCGTGATAGTGCTGGCATTCACTGGCGCACGGATGCAGCAGCTTCCTTAGCGCTTGGCGAAGCGATCGCAATTAGTATTCTCAGAGATGAGAAGCTAACATTCCGCGAAAAATTTTCAGGTTTCACCTTCACCAAGTTTGATGGTACAAGAATCACAGTTTAAAGCTTTGACTGTTTAGAAAATATAGAGACACGATATTTCGCGTCTCTATATTTACTTAACTAAGTTTGGGGGTTTAAGTCCCCTACCTAATGACGGCAAAACGTTTTGATGCCTAAATCTAAATCCCCGTCACATAACGTAATTGCGAATTGGTTTAAATCCTATTTAGTTTCAGAGTTCTACAATGTCTGATCTTCGGAGATTTTACTCTCGATGCCTGCGGCGGGCTGCATCTATGCGATCTATGTTATCGAGCATAGCGGTAGCGATCGCGCTCTTGATATTTACAACACAAGCACTCAATCCCAAAAATATAGTATCAGCACAAGAAGCATCGCCGGACATAGAACTAGCTAAGAAAATCGGTAAAGAAATTATTGCTGCTTGTCCCGTTGTCTCTGATACTAAAAATTTAGCTGCTTTTAACTCATGCGCTGACAAACTCGTTAAGCTAACAACTCTCCGCGAAACCATGAATGCACCCTTCTTGTGGGGCGCTCAAAGCAAAGTCGGTAATTACAATCTCAAAGATAATCAAACAACTGAATTTGATCCATTTGTTTGGCGTCGCATATACCTAGCTACTTTTATGTTCAAAGGTGAACCAAAAGTTGAGCAGGTAAACAATTTAATTGTGATTCACCTTCCCATTCAGTTCCGCAATCAGCTTGATATTGGTGCTTATCCTTATCCTTTTTGGCACTCATCAAAAAAGTGGAATTCTTACCAGCAAAGTACTGAATTACTTTTGTTTCTAGAACAGAAAAAGCTCAAAGGGGCGCTACGTTCAGCTGTGGTTGACTCACAAAGACCAGTAGTAAATCATGTATGGGATGGTAAATGGGTTTGGAATGATGCTCATGGCAAAAAGCAACCTTATGTAACACTATATACCCGTTTATTTTCTCCATCGAACCCACACGTTGCTGAAGTTGATGCTGCTTATCGTGCATTTGAGGTTAATTTACGTCAACACGCTTGTACTGTTTGCCATAGTCCAGATAACGCAGCTAAACAGAATCCTTTATTAATGCTGAGTTATCCAAATCAAGCGCTCTCCTTACGACACGAAACGGTGCGCCAAATTAAAGAAAAACGAATGCCGCCTCCAGCTGGTATCGTTAACGAGCAAGAGCGACAAAAGCTGCTTGAACTCGCCCAAGCATTTGCCCAAGCAGGCGATCAAGCCCTAGCTTACGAAGGAGAAAAAATAACTGTTGGGAAACGCCTCACGCCAGCTTTGTAGCACGTGCAACGTGTAAAACTCTTTAAAAGTCTTATAACCACTACCATGAAACGCAATTATAGCAAGGGACTGGGGACTAGTAGTCTGCCAACCCAAAGATGCGCTTTTTCGGGCTGGGGAAAGGGGAAAGGGAAAAGGGTAAGGGATTTAAAACCTTTCCCCCTGCCCCTTATCCCCAGAGGGGGCCCCACCTTCCCCCTTACCCAATAAAGAGCTTTCGTCACGAAAGCGAACTACTAGGGACTGGGGACTGGGTGAAAAGTCTTTTGGTGGCTAAGTTTTATCATGTGTTGATGTCCTAACCATCAAGGCTTTCGCTATACTATTGTGATCACGAATGAAAATGCATCCTTGAGCGACTACGACGCTATCATGAGTGTGAATGGTAACTGTGGTACTTGTTGCTACAAGTTCTCCCACTGGTTGCAATAAATCATCTACGTCCCAGAAAATTTCTGTGATGTCGAGCAAAGCCGGAGACGCTCTGCCTCCGGGCGAGATACAATGGTAGACATAGCGGAAAGTCTTAACAGAGGCTTCCTGCGTTCAGAACTTTTCAAGACAGCCGAGACGTGATTTTTATTTGATATTATTTAGTCTCAACGTTTTTTTGTAACTTTTTTCTCCATTCTCAATCAATCTTAGCATAGGCTAGCAAATACCGCAGGCATCGCTCTTTAATACCCAGTTTCTCGCGCTTTATATCTCGCAAGCTTTTTGGTTTTTTATAACCGTCGAACTCACGTTCTTTTACCCCTGAGTAGCCTTTCTGCTAACTCCCGAAAAAATGGGCGAACCGGGAGATAAAAGACTCATCCCCTATTCTCCATGCCCAATGCCGAATGGCACGCTTGTTAAGCTGAAGGGTATGCAGCGTAAGGATGCTCCAGGAGCAGTTCTTGGCAGGGGCGCAGAGGGGAATTTCTAAATATCCGAACGCAATTGCTTAAAACTTCTTTCTCCCCTGCTCCTTTGCACAAGAGCACCCCTGCTGCCTCAACGATTTTCCCTTTTCTTAGTGCCATTAGCCCAATGCCCATGACAATTAAAACATTAGGACTCGAACAAAACCTCTACGATTATTTACTGTCAATCTCTCTCCGAGAACCAGAAATTTTAACCCAACTAAGACAGGAAACAGCCCAGTATCCAATAGGGAGAATGCAAATTGCTCCCGAACAAGGGCAGTTTTTGGCGTTACTGGTGCAGTTGTTGGCAGCTAAGAAAACTTTGGAAATTGGAGTATTTACAGGTTATAGTTCCCTGGTGGTGGCGTTGGCGTTACCGAGAGACGGTAAGGTGGTAGCCTGTGAGAACAGTGAAGAATTTACAACGATCGCTCGGCGCTATTGGCAGCAAGCAGGAGTGGCGGATAAAATTCAACTGCACATTGCCCCAGCTTTGCAGACATTGGATCGGCTACTGGCAACAGAAGCAGAAACTTTTGATTTTGCCTTCATCGATGCAGATAAGAGCAACTATGATGGCTATTATGAGCGATCGCTGCAATTAGTGCGTCCGGGGGGATTGATTGCGATTGATAATGTTCTCTGGTCAGGTAGAGTTGCCGATCCCCAGGTGCAAGATAATAGAACTAAAAGAATTCGTGCCTTTAATCAAAAGCTACATCAAGACCAGCGAGTAAGTCTTAGTTTAGTAGCGATCGCAGATGGCTTAACTTTGGCACTGAAAAAGTAAGTTTAGCAAAAATAGCTCTTATTGTTCTAACATTTGGAAGAATCGGGTAAAGTAATCTGGAAAAGTCTTCGCTGTGCAACCAGGATCTTTAATTACAATCCCTGGAACTTTCAAGCCAGTGACAGCAAAAGCCATCGCCATTCGATGATCGTGATAGGTTTCAATAGCCGCCGGGGTAATGGGCCCAGGCTGAATTTTTAGTCTATCTGCAAATTCTTCAACCTCAACACCTAACCGCCGCAACTCTGTAACCACAGCTTTAATTCGGTCAGTTTCTTTATATCGAATATGTTCCACGTTACGAATGGTAATTGGAGAACTGGCAAAGGGGGCGATCGCTCCTAATGTTTGCACTAGATCCGATATATCATTCATATCAATGTCGATGCCTTGCAATTGCTTCGGCCCCGTCACTTCGGTATAATCATCCGAATCCTTAATTTGGCAACCCATCTGTTCTAAAACATTCAGCCACAGAATATCACCTTGACAAGATTGTTTGGTCAAATGTTTTACCCGCACCCGTCCACCCGTGACGGCGGCGGCGGCAAAAAAGTAAGAAGCATTTGACGCATCGGGTTCTACTGTGTAATGTCGAGCTTGGTAACGTTGACCTGCTTTAATCTGAAATTGATTATCGCCGATTTCAATCACCTCCACGCCAAAATCTGCCATCAGACGACAAGTCATTTTGACGTAAGACTGAGAAACCAACGTACCTTCAACCTCAATAATTGTGTCTTGTTGAGCATAAGGCGCAATCATTAGCAATGCCGAAAGTTGCTGACTTGTTTGGTTGGCTTTCAACCGAAAATTTCCGCCAGCGAATCCCTGACTATAGAGGGTGTAGGGCATAAACCCGGAGTTTCCCTCAAAGTTAACAGTTGCTCCACCCGTTTGCAGCACCGTTAGCATGTCACCCATCGGTCGTTCTCGCATCCGGGGAACCCCATCTAGGCGATATTCGCCATTCCCCAGTGCCACCAGCGCCGAAATAAACCGTGCTGCTGTACCTGCCAAACCCACAAATAAATCTGCCTGTTTAGCCGGAATCTGCCCTCCCCTGCCGCCCACTTTAATTTGTGCCAGTTGAGGATTCAAAGTAATGGGAATGCCCAACTGCTCTACGCATTTGGCAAAATACTCGCTGTCTTCACTAAATAAGGCATTTTCTAAAATGGAATCACCTTGTGCTAATGCCGCGACAAGCAACGCTCGATTGGTAAGACTTTTAGAGCCGGGAATCTCTACCGTGGCATCCACTGGCCGATTCAGAGCAGGAATTGCAATGGTATCCACTTTAAACCTCTACGTAGACGGTTAGCTACAACTTTCTTTATATATTCCCACATCTTGAGCAAAAGGGGCAGGGGAGTAAAGAGTCTAAGTTACAAGTAAATAGTGAGGAATAAGATTTTAAAACTTATAATTTATAACTCGCCTATAATTCAGCACTGGCTCAACGCCAGCTATCCGCTAACAGGACTCTAGAAAGATGCAATTTATCGATCAAGCAAAAATTGAAGTTGAAGCTGGTAAGGGCGGCGATGGTATTGTCGCTTTCCGGCGAGAGAAATACGTGCCGACTGGCGGCCCTTCTGGTGGTAATGGAGGACGAGGTGGTTCGATATTTTTCGTTGCTGAAGAAAACCTCCAAACTTTGTTGGACTTCAGATACAACCATCGCTTCCAAGGAGAAAAGGGTACTCGTGGCGGGCCAAATAACTGCACTGGAGCAGCAGGAAAGGATTTAATTATCGAAGTTCCCTGCGGTACAACCATTTATGATGCTGAAACTGGCGAACTGCTGGGGGATTTAATTGAGCCTCAGCAGACTTTGCTGATTGCCCAAGGTGGTAAAGGTGGACTGGGAAATCAGCATTTCTTGAGTAACCGTAACCGCGCCCCAGAATATGCCCTCCCAGGATTACCAGGGGAAATAAAGCAGCTGCGCCTAGAGTTAAAACTTTTGGCAGAAGTGGGGATTATTGGCTTACCAAATGCTGGTAAATCCACTTTAATTTCATCTTTATCAGCAGCACGTCCAAAAATCGCAGATTACCCTTTTACTACTCTCATCCCAAATTTGGGTGTAGTGCGGAAACCTACTGGTGATGGTACTGTTTTCGCTGACATTCCCGGACTAATTGAAGGAGCAGCTCATGGCGCAGGGCTAGGACATGATTTCTTGCGCCACATCGAGCGCACGCGGGTGCTACTTCACTTGATTGATGCTACTAGTGATGATGTGGTTAGAGACTACTACACAATTAAGGAAGAATTACAAGCTTATGGACGGGGTTTAGCAGAACGTCCGCAAATTTTGGCGCTGAATAAAATTGATGCAGTCGATCGGGAAACTGTGGATTTGGAGGCGTTAGCCACCCAACTCAATCATCTCTCCTACGCCCCGGTTTTTGTGATTTCTGCGGTGACTCGCACCGGTTTAGAGCCGATGTTACAAGAAATTTGGGGAATTCTCGACCAAATGAAGGTTCCTGAAGAAGTGGAGGCATTTAGATAATTACTAATTCGTAATTCGTAATTCGTAATTACTACTTTTTGAAAGAAAGTAGCTGTTGGCAGCAGAAATTATTTTTTTACTCACGGGATCAAGCTTTTAAAATTACGAATTATACCAATTTGAAAAAAGAATGCGACAGATACATAGGGACATTTTTTATGTTCTGTCTAGCTTTCTTAATGGATGAATTTTGATTTTTGAATTGGTATAACGTAGCTTGCTTATCGCTAGAGGCGAGTATTATCAATTAGGAATTATGTTGATGTATCCTGGATCAGGGGAATCTTAATCACAAACTCAGCGCCTTGTCCTAGCTGCGAAAAACATTCTAAAAAACCGCCATGTCTTTCTGTAATGATTTGGTAGCTAATGGCAAGACCCATTCCTGTACCTTGACCGATGGGTTTGGTGGTAAAGAAGGGGTCAAATAGTTGTTTTTTAACATCTTCTGGTATTCCTAATCCATTGTCGGTAATCCTAATTATTACCTGATTTGGCTGTTGTAGTTGGGTACGAATGCAAATTTGTGGGGAAGTTCTTTGCTCTTCTATGTTTAGGGCATTTTCCCAAGGCATAGGACAAATGATCAATGACTCTTCCAAGGCATCGATCGCATTTGACAAAATATTCATAAATACTTGATTTAGCTGCCCTGCGTAACATTCAACTAAAGGTAGCTTGCCGTATTTTTTGATTATTTCGATTGTCGGACGTTGGTCATTACCTTTGAGGCGGTTTTGCAAAATCATCAAGGTACTGTCGATTCCCTCATGGATATCAACAACTTTCATTTCGGCTTCATCCAAGCGCGAAAACGTTCGCAGAGAAAGTACAATCTCGCGAATACGGTCTGCCCCAACTTTCATTGAATTGATTATTTGTGGCAAATCTGATTTTAAAAAGTCTAGTTCGATTTGGTCTGCAAAATCCTGAATTTCTAGCACAGGTTCAGGATAATGACTTTGGTAAAGTTGCAAAAGTGAAAGTAAATCTTGGGTGTATTCCTTGGCAGGGCTGAGGTTGCCATAAATAAAATTTACTGGGTTGTTGATTTCGTGTGCCACTCCTGCCACTAGTTGACCCAAACTGGACATCTTTTCAGTTTGAATTAAGTGAGTCTGGGTGTGTTGAAGTTTGCGGAGTGCAACTTTAAGTTTTTGGGCTTGTTGTCGTAGTTGCGCTTCCGACTTTAGCAAGGCTTCCTTGGCTTGTTTACGTTCTGTGATATCCCTAATAATAGCTACCCGACAAAAAGGCTCTCCTGTTTCAGGATGTTTAACTATAAACAGGCTGCAATCAGTGGGAATTTCTATACCTGTTTGAAAATGCCTAAAGCGAAACTCGCCTTGCCAGGAACCATGTTGAAATATTAAAGGAGTAATTCGCTGTATGAACTCTGCAAAAGCTTCTGGGGAATAAAAATCAATCAAGGATTTGGTTTTGGCTGCTTCCAGGCTATTAAGTCCCACCATCTTGAGTCCGGCAGGGTTCACATAGAGAATTTGTCCTTCCATTGAAGCAATACCAATAAAGTCGTTGCTGTTTTCAATCAAGGCGACAAATTTTTGCTGTTCCTCTTCAGATCGTTTGCGTTCTGTGATGTCTAACACCATTGAGGCAACACCAAGCACCCGACCATCAGCAGCCACTAACGGGTTGTTATACCACTCACCGATTATCGTCTTACCATCTTTAGTGACGTTCTCATTAACACTAAAACTCCCTCCTTGTTGTGTTAACAGGGCAATGAGAATCTCTTTTACGTGCTTTCTAGCGTTTTCAGGTACTATGATCTCAAAATGATTTCCCAGCATTTCCTCTGTGGTATAGCCAAAGATTCTTTCTGCTGCCCGATTCCATGTCTGAACTTGAAAGTTGGTATTCCATTCAATAATGGCTAAGGGTGTTTGTTCAATTAGCAATGCCAGTCTTTGCTGTGAAGCCCTAAGTTGTGCCTCTGCTTGCTTGTATTCGGTAATGTCGCGAAAATACCAAATCCTACCGTAATAGTCTTCTAAAGGTGATGTCTCACTACAAGCTTCTTGCTGTTTACGCACGGGTGCAGAATAGCGCTCAAAAATCTTTCCAGACTTGAGGAAAATTTCATCACGGCTGCTTTCCTCTGAATGCTGGTAAAGATACTCCACCTTAGCCAGAAATTCTTCTGGATTTACTAGTTTGTTTAGTACCCATCCTAGAAGTTGGCGATCGTCGCGTGTTTCGAGGAGTGCAGCAGGAATTTGCCATAACTGAGAGAATTTCTGATTGGATGATGTAACTGTACGATTTTCATCAATAATTAAAATTCCGTCGATGGAAGCTTCTTGTTGAGCTTGGAGTACAGCATTCATGCGGTGTAAGTGATGCTCTAATTGAGCCGTTTCAGGAGCGATCGCTAATTCTTCATTTTGTTGACGCAGTTCTTCTTCAACTACCTGGAGTTCTTCTAAGGTTTCCATCAGATTGGTAATATCATTACCTCTGCCAGTCACAACCGCAATCTCGGCTTCATTGTGTAAAATGATGTCACGAATACTACCCACCAGAAATTTATTACCAGTCTCATCCTCAAAGCAAGACCTTTTTGTAGAGATGAGATGGGTTATACCCTGAGCATCAGTAAAAATATTCTGGTTCTCATCAGTAATATTTGTGGTGAAAACCAATTCATCTTTTTCCCGAAACACATCAGCTTCTGCTTGCAAAAAAAAATCATAGTCTGACTTGCCAATTAATTCTTCTCGGCTATGACCGACGAAATCACAGTAGGTATCGTTAAGTAATACCCAGCGATATTGACGGTCTTTGACAAAAATTGGGTCAGATATACCGTTGATTGTCTGATACAAAAATGCCAAAGAAAAGTTTTGCTGCTGTGTGTTTTGTTTTGACGCGGGTTTATTTAAAAATCTAGGATGGTTCATACCCGAATTTATCTCTAAAATTGAGCTAAACAAAAGCTGTTTAGCTCCTGTGTGTGTCAGCGTGAGTATAATTTATTATTCCCAGACTAAATATTGATGCAACAGGGGATTAGGGGCTGGGAAGATTTTGTTCTCTAGGGAAATAAAAAGATTAGGTTTGGTTAGGCGATTGCATTCATCAACTGTGGCGCGGTCTTTTTGAGTAGCATAATTGATACAAAACCTTAAAATGCTTGCGGTATCGTCAAATTCGTAGATTAGACTATAACCATCAGGGTAACAATCAGAGGAAGATTATGATGAGCGATCGCGACTATACCTTAATCATTGACAAAAGCGGTAGTATGTCTACACCCGACCAAGTAGGTGGTAGAAGTAGATGGGAAATCGCCCAAGAGTCTACTCTGGCTTTGGCCAGAAAGGCTGAACAGTTTGACCCCGATGGCATCACCGTTTACGTGTTTTCTGGGAGATTTAAACGCTACGATGATGTAACCTCAGCCAAAGTTGCCCAGATATTTCTTGAAAATGACCCTTCTGGCACAACAAACTTAGCAGGTGTACTCCAGGATGCCCTCAATAACTACTTTCAACGCAAAGCAGCTGGTAAAACCAAGCCAAATGGAGAGACAATTTTAGTTATTACCGATGGTGAACCAGACGATCGCAAGGCTGTGTTTGAAGTCATCATTCATGCTACTCGCCAGATGGAACGTGATGAAGAATTAGGAATTTCAATCATTCAAGTGGGTTCAGATGCCCAAGCAACTAAGTTCCTCAAAGCTTTGGATGACCAGTTACAAGGTGTCGGCGCTAAATTTGATATTTGTGATACCGTCACTTTAGACGAATTAGAAGACATGAGCCTTGTAGATGTATTGACAAACGCAATAACTGACTAATGTATTTATCGCTCGCCTGTAGTTTAGTAACTGTTAATTCTTAATTGGAGAATTGAATATATGCTAGAAAATCGTGACTATACCTTGATTATTGACAAAAGCGGTAGTATGGCAACCCAAGATCAAAAGGGTGGTAGAACTAGATGGGTTGCGGCCCAAGAATCAACTTTAGCTTTAGCTAGTAAGTGTGAACAATTTGACCCAGATGGCATAACTATCTACGTGTTTTCTGGCAAATTCAAGCGATACGAAAATGTCACATCCAGTAAAGTATCACAAATTTTTCGAGAAAACGATCCCTCTGGTACAACTGACTTGGCAAGTGTATTAAAACATGCAACTGATGATTACCTTCAACGCAAAGCAGCCGGTCAAACCAAGCCAAATGGTGAAACAATTTTAGTAGTTACTGATGGTGAGCCGGATGATCGCAAAGCAGTTATGAGGGTGATTATTGAAGCTTCTCGTCGTATCGACCGAGATGAAGAATTAGCTATTTCTTTTATTCAAGTTGGCACAGATCAACAAGCTACCCGCTTTCTCAAAGTCTTAGATGATGAACTTCAAAGCGCTGGTGCCAAGTTTGATATCTGTGACACAATTACTATGGAAGATATGGAAGATTTGAGTTTATCAGAAGTGCTGCTCAATGCCATTAATGACTAGCTATACATATTTAGGAATTGCCAAAATGGATTCCATTGATAAGCTATTAGCTGAACTCCAAACTGAATACAAAGAAGTACAACCACAGCAACAGTCAAAATCAGCCACAGCCAAATCTTTTATCCCATCATCGCCAAAGTCGGCATCTTTTATAGATAAGCTTTTGGCAGATGTTAAGGCTGATTTTATCGAAGAGGATGCTGCGATTGAATTAAAAAAACAGCAAGAACTAGAACAAGAACGAATTCGACAAGAACAACTTAAAGCTAAACAACTAGAGACTTTGAAAGTGCAGGCAAAACAATGGTTAGCTAAAGTAGATCCACTTTCTTCAGAAGGACTTTGGTTTGAAAAGTTTGCTGAAAGTTACCCCTCAAGATTAGAGGCAGCAATTGAATATTTAAAAAACAATGAATAAACTAGCAGTAAAAATACAGCAATTTTTATATTTATAGCAGTTTTCTTTTGCATAAAGTACAAAGTTATAGGTTTTGAGGCAGGAAGCAGCAGGTAAAAACTCTTTTTATCTAATGTTAAATCTTAAATTTTATTGAAGAGGCTTGCCAAAAATTTGGTGTTATAAAATACGCCATTGTTTTGATTGATTGCGATTGAAAGAACCGCATAGACAAGGCAGTGCGCCCTTGTGGTTCCCCGACTTGTTCGCTCTTAGCGTTCCCGTTCGTGCAGCGTCTCTAAGGTAGCAACTGCCGCACAAAGCGGCTTAAGGCAGAGTAGCTTGCTTCCAGGTGTTGAGTCAATACTTTAACAAAAAAGGCAGAGGGCAGGAGGCATGAGGCTCAGTTGGAATACTGTCTTCTGTCCTTTGCTGCGAGCGCAGGGAGCAAGGGTCTGAGTCAAGAACACTGAAATCTCTGAAGAAGTGGTATTTATTTGGTGGGGGTCTGAATCCCTAACCATTTTCTTCTCTTCTGCCTTCTGCCTTCTCCCAAGGGGAGACGCTAAAAGCGATCTGCCTTCTGTCTCCTGCCTTCGGTTTAATATCCCGTTACGCAGAGATACACTACGGCGGGTGTTGACAAAGCAGCACGAACAGAAAGGGATTATATCTCTGCAATTTTGCGCTTTTGTAAAAGTCCTTCTTTGCGTTCTCTTTTAAATATTTGTCTTACCAAAGGTATTACATTGTTGAGTATCACCAGTCTGAATACCTTGCTTAAACCAGCGAACTCTTTGGCTTGAACTACCATGTGTAAAAGATTCTGGAACCGCATACCCTCTAGCTTGTTCTTGTAAGCGGTCATCTCCAATACTGCTAGCAGCATTTAATGCTTCTTCAATATCGCCTCTCTCCAGAATTTGCCGTGAGCGCTGTGCATGATGTGCCCAAACCCCTGCAAAACAGTCTGCTTGTAATTCTAATCGTACAGAAAGCTGATTTGCTTGGGTCTGACTTGCTTTATTCTGCAATAATCCAACTTTCTCTGAAATTCCTAGTAGATTCTGGACATGATGCCCAACTTCATGAGCAATCACGTATGCTTGAGCAAAATCTCCCGGTGCTTGGTATTGAGTTTTCAAATCGCGATAAAAACTTAAATCGATATATACTTTGCGATCGCGCGGACAATAAAATGGCCCAACTACTGAACGTGTAAATCCACAAGCAGACTGCACTGCATCTGAGTAAAGAACTAACTTAGGTTGTACATAAGTTTGTCCGTTTTGCCGAAACAGCTCGCTCCATGTATCTTCTGTATCAGCCAGTACTACAGATACAAAATCTGCCATCTGGTCTTGAGCTTTAGAGCCTGTTGATTGCGGTGACTCAGCCACAGGATTATCATTCGATGTCCGATCTTGTTCCCAAATCACACTCGGATCGCCACCCAAAAGCAAAACGACTACCGATATGAGTACTGCTCCAATACCTCCACCTACAACAGGAGCAGAAACTCTCGTCCCACGCTGATCTTCAACATTTGTACTCCTACGACCCAATTGCCAACGCATAATTCCTGCTTCCTAAATTGATTCAAAAGATAGTTGCAATTGGGTTGGATTAAATCTAAACCAGCCCTTTAGCTACGCAATCAAATCTTACCCTTCTCAAGCATGAATCTCTTCTATCTACAGGTAAAACGGCAATCAAGCATAGTAAATCTTTAGAAAGATAATGAGCAAATAAATTTATCTAAGCACAAACTCTTGGAGCGTTCAACTCCCTAAATCAAACAAAAGTTACGGCTTATTCATCCTGCATTTATGCAACGCCCAAAAATCAACCCACCCCTAGAAAATTAAGCGGATCTCTCCAAAAGACTAATTGTTGGTATCAATGACTTCGATTGCACAAATAGAGTACTTTGCTCAGGAAAGGCTGTCCAATTTTGGTTAGATAAAGGTTCAGACGCAACAATCACTTGCGTTGGGTGAATTACATCATCATAAGACCAATAAAGAGTAGGCGCTTCTGTGCCATAAGCGTAGCGAACTGCTGCAAGTGCTTGACCATCGCTGACAATTATATTGGTACTAAAACTGGTGTCGAATTTTTGAGCCAAGTCAGTCAATGTTTGTAGTGTACTCGAAAGGGCTGACAACAGAGTGCTATCAAAAGAAGACTGCCACATTTCTACAAACAGAGCGAAAATGTGTTCCGAGTCTGTTAGACCTTTAATTAAATGATATGTAGAATCACTAAGG
This sequence comes from Nostoc sp., assembly GCF_036917575.1. Taxonomy (GTDB): domain Bacteria; phylum Cyanobacteriota; class Cyanobacteriia; order Cyanobacteriales; family Nostocaceae; genus Nostoc. The sequence goes on from NZ_JBALDC010000050.1 coordinate 281,298, forward strand.
CGATCGCGTATCGGTCTATAGAGTATTTGTTGAAAGTTAGATATACCGCCATTATGGACAAACAACAGCTTTCCATTACGAAATGGTTGACAATTGCTGATATCAAGCGGTTCACCTATTCCAGCTAGTCGAGTATAACCTACAGTACAATTAGATTGTATATATTGACTTAGCTCTTTCAAATTCGGATCGTTCCAAAATGGGACAGTATTGCGATAAATAAATGGTTTACCCGCTTGATCATACCAACCTACACCAAGCCCGTCTGCACATACGAATCCTGACTTTAATTCTAAAGGATTATAAAAATGGGAAGCAAAGGACGATCCAGAGCATTTGAAAACAATCCGCGATCGCCTGCTGATAGATGAGCAGCGTGCTGGAGGTTTGCTGGGACTGTATCAGCGCAAATTTTACAAGGAATTCAGAGCAGCACTGAGTCGTTCAAAAGCAGCTTGCTTCAGAGCTTCCTTTGCACTGAGAAAAGCAAATCCTCCTACTATACCTACAGTCATCAAGGATAGGACAATTTTTTGTCTCACCTTTGGGTCATCGATCAGGAGTTTACCCTTGGAGTCGAGAATTTGCACATCGTATGCTTCTAAAATATGCTCAAACAAGTAGTATGTATCAGCATGACTCATGCCGAAGGTAAATCCTAACCCATAAATATTCTGTTTTTTATTTGGTATTTGTTTTGTCCGCAAATCATCCTGTATTTGTTTCCAAAACTCCCAAAAACTATCCCAATCTTTTGGTATATCACTTTCTTGACGACCTATTTGCTTTAGCAAATCTCGCCAGTAGAAAATGTGAATAGTTGCTTGGCTCATTGGCAGAGCATAGTAGCTTCACTTTTGAGTAACATTGTTATGAAACTGAACAGTTTTGATGATTTTTTCTGGATAAAAACTTTTAAGTGGCTCAATTACATCTGATACATCTGCTAGTTTGCCTTCCCAACTTAAACGAGGAATAATTTATCGATCGGCAGTATAACTGGTAACAATATCAGGTAGGTTGCCAGCCTGAATTTCTCTTTTAATTTTCCGTGTTAGCTCATCTGTGGAATATAAAGAAAGCTTGATTTTGTTGCCAGTTTGTTTTTCCCACTCGCTAACTAGTTGCTTGAGAGCTTCATCCTCTTCCTGAGTAAAACCTTTATCCCACCAAATCCTTAAATCTGTAGTTTCACTGGATAACTTATTAAATGGGAAAGGGGAGGATTAATATGTGTTAGTGCAAGCAACAATTATCAAGCAGAGGATTAATGCTATGAGTGCGTAGCGACGGTTGGTTAATCTTGGTACTACGCTAAAAGCTTCCTTAGCTCTGTGCTGATTTTTTAAGACTTGAGTAATCTGACTGGCTTTTTTTATGGACACCACACTTCTAGAGCTATTTAAACTGAATCGATATACTCAATTTAAGGCTTTTTGTAGATCTCTCAATAATTTATCAGCGATCGCTCTTAAAATAGATGGGCAATTGCTTGCTCTTGGCGGCGAACGAAGCACATTACATCGTCTCGCTATTTGCACTGATTGAAATAATTATTCTACTGCGTGGTTTAATACCATTAATGAAGCGAATACGAGGTGCTATATTAAGCACCTCGCATTCTGAAGATTTCTATTTGACTGTAGCGTAAAGGATTAAACAACTAGAAGGTTGTTTTGACTTAGTGACACTCCACCAGATAGTTGTGCAAATTTTACCTGAGTAAATCCAGCCGCACTGCCATCTTGGTCAAAATATAGTGCGCCTGTGGTATTGTCATAGATAAATCGCTGATTGCTCGTTGTTGCAGATGCTCCAAGGGTAAAAGAGCTAGCCAAAAGTAAACCTGATGATAACGCCCCACCAAAACCAGCAGCCGATACCTGAATCAGTTCATTAGTCGCGTTGAAGTTAAAAATGCTATCAACGCCTTCATTGAAACTATTGAAAACAAAGGTATCTGTACCAGCTCCTCCATACAAACTATCATTACCTTTACCACCTTTGAAGGTGTTTTTACCAGAAGCGCCAGAGGCTGTAAGAGTATCATTACCATCACCTCCATCTAATAGATTATTGCCTGATGAATAGTCAACAATCAAGCGATCGTCATTAGCACCACCACTGAGCGTGTTATTCCCAGAGACAGTATAAGCTCCGTATGAGGAATATAAGGAGGCTGAACCAGCGGCTGTCAAAGTATCATTGCCATCGCCCCCAGAGAGTAGGTTATTGCCTGATGAATAATTAGTAACTAAGTTATCGTCACCAGCGCCACCTTCGAGGGTGTTTTTACCAGAGATAGCATCGAGATCAAAATCGCCTCGGTAGTCGTCGTAGGAGCCAGAGACGTTAAGAGAATCATTATCATCACCACCGGAGAGCAAATTATTACCATTTGAATAGTCAGCAGTCAAGTAATCCTTACCTGCACCGCCGAGAATCGTGTTATTTCCGCGTCCCGCAGCAAGGGTATCGTTGCCATTGCTCCCTACAATCAAATCATCGTAGTTTGTACCTGAGATATTTAATTGTTCGATATTCTTGTAGCTAACCTGATTCGGGCCTGCTGTAATCGAACCAGTGTTAGTAGCAGCATTGAAAGTTGAAGTGATTCCTTGACTGATAGAATAGTTATAGAAGGACAACAAATCGTTACCACTGCCTCCATCTATGGTATCTTTGCCGCGATCGCATCCGGTGAGTGTATCGTTGCCATTGCCCCCCACAATCAAGTCATCGTAGGCTGTACCTGAAATATTTAATCGTTCAATATTCTTGTAGCTAACCTGATTCGTGCCTGATGTAATGGAGCCAGTGTTAGTAACGGCATTGAAAGTTGAAGTGATTCCCTTACCCCCGCTAGAATTACTGTAATAATAGGCTTCCAATAAATCATCACCTTTTCCCCCATCGATAGTATCATTGCCACTACTACTTCCGTAGAGCGAGATGGTATCGTTGCCATTACTGCCCACAATCAAGTCATTGTAAACTGTACCTGAGATATGTAATCCTTCTATATTCTTGTAGTTAATCAAATCCGTGCCCGCACTAATCGAGCCAGTGTTAGTAGCAGCATCGAATGTTGAAGTGATTCCCCCATTAGGATAGATATACGAAACGCTCAACAAATCGTTACCTGTTTCCCCATCTACTGTTTGAGTCGCTAAAGAAGGTGGGGAAGTATATAAGACGAAAGAGAAGGAATCATTACCATTCCCTCCATTGAAAATGTTATTACCAAACGTGCCATAGGCTTTTTCGTCGTCGTAGTAGCCAGAGGCAAAGAAAGAATCATTGCCATCCCCCCCATTAAGGATGTTATTACCCGTTGAATAGTTAATACTCAATTGATCGTCACCAGCACCACCATTGAGAGTGTTATTACCGGAGGTAAAAGAGGCAGAATAGTCGTAGTCGCGAGAGGCACTAAGAGAATCATTGCCATCTCCTCCATTGAGGATGTTATCGCCTGTTGAATAGTTAGCATCTAATTGATCGTCACCAGCACCACCGTAAAGGGTGTTATTGCCATCTGTCTTAGAGGCAGAGAGATTATCATTGCCATCATCCCCAGAGAACAGGTTATCACCTGTTGAAGAAGTAGCACTGAATTGATCGTTACCAGCACCACCGTTAAGGATGTTATCGCTTGTTGAATAATCAACATTTAAGCAATCGTTACCTTCACCACCAAAAATCGTATCATTGCCATAATTTGAATCATTGCCACTACTGCCTCCGAAAAGTAAATCGTTGCCATTGCTCCCAACAATAAAGTCAGCGTAGGTTGTACCTCTAATTTCTAATTGTTCGATATTGTTGTAGTTAATCTGATTTGTGCCAGCCCGAATCGAGCCAATGTTAGTAGTAGCATCGAAACTTGAAGTGATTCCTGTAGTAGCACTGGTGTAATATACAGACAAGTAATCGTCACCAGTTTCTCCATTTACGCTTTGAGTCGTTAATGAAGAGGGGGCAGTTTTTGAGGCGGACAAATAGAAGGTGTCATTACCAGCGCCTCCATTTAGAGTGTTTCTACCCTGAACTTCATCTGCGTAAAAAGAATCATTGCCGTCTTTGCCTAAAACCGTATTGTTGCCAACAGAATAGCTAATATCAAGGTAGTCATCCCCAGCATCTCCACTGAGGATGTTATTTCCAGAAGAATAGGCAGCATCAAGGGTATCATTTCCCTCATCACCTTGCACCAGGTTATTACCAGTACCACCACGCAGGGAGTCGTTACCAGTACCACCATGCAGGGAGTCGTTATCTGTACCACCAAGAAGAGTATCATTCCCTGCACCACCAAAGAGAATATCATTTCCGGCATCACCGCTTAAAAGGTCGTTGCCATTTTTGCCATCGATGATATCATCACCCACTTTAGCGTTAATTGTATCTGCACCCTGACTACCCAGTAGAGTATCTTTACCGTTGGTTCCAATGATATTTACCATAACTTTTATCTTCCTAAATCGATTTGTTGAGTAACTTTAGCTATTAACTTGTTGTTAATGTTATTTAAGGACACACAGAAATTACCGAGAGTTAATGCTTTCGACATACATTTATGTCACCCTTGAGGGCTAGCAATTTTCTCGAAGATTTACCCTATTGATAAGCTTGTAAGTATGACTTATCTAACTGACTTGAAAAAGGCAGAAGGTTCAAAGTTAAATTCTTTACCTAATTCCCCATTTCCTTTTTCATTCGTTATTTGTGTATCCGTTAATAATGCTATTTACGACTATCTAAGTCTTAAGCATTGTACATATTTATGAGCGTGTATTTATAAAAACAGATGTTTTCACGCTTTTTCTCTCATTCTTGATCCGCCGATCAACCCAGCCATCACTGATAAAGAGTGGAAAAATCAAGCTTGAATGCCTAAAACTCACACTTCATATTTCTCATCAAAGCATAGCCCTACTGTCGTAAATATAGAGAATAATTCACTTTCGATAGGGGAAAGAATTTTTATGCAGTTGTTGTGGGCTATTACCCGCAGGTGTGTAGCTTAAAAATAAGGAACATCTAAATAACACTTTGATAACCATATCTGAAGATTTACTGAGATGTCCACACTTAAAGACATATCTTTGCATACTCTTCACATTATTTGCCGATCAGTATAATGTCAGTAATTCTCTTTATATATTCTTCATGTCTTCTTCATGTATTGATAGCCATTAATCATTATATGTAGCAGCTAAACAGCAGTTAAATAGTTGTTTTATCTGCTCGTGTAGTGTGTCGTCCCCCTAGTAGACAAGCAAGCTGTAAGAGTTTTTGAAATCTAGGGTTATACTGTAAGGCTATGACAAATCGCTGTAGAGTATTGGCAAGTTATCAAGAGCTGTACTAGGTAGTCGCAACACATGGATGTTAACGATTTCGCAAGCTATGTCCCTTCTTAGAAGCACTTATTAATAAACGTGAACCAGAGGAATTTGTGTTACGTTTCTTCGCGTACCTAGATAACTACAATAAATTTGAAAGACGCGTTAATCTTTTTTTGAATGAATATCTAGAGAAACATAACCATAGTGGAATAGACAGAGAAGCTATGCGAAATTAATTTCACGCAATGTTAGATTTTGTTGAACAATATTTGCCAAATGGATTTAGCAAAAAAGAAGGACATGTAAGAACACCAAGAATTAGATTTGAGGCAATTTCCGTAGGTGTTGCACTTGCTCTAAGAGAAAAAAGCAATCTTAAACCTAAATCAATGAATTGGCTTGACTCACCAGAATTCAAGGATTACACCACGTCAGATGTAAGTAACTCCAGACTTAAAGTAATTCGGCGTATCGAGTATGTGCGCGATCAACTTCTCGGTAAATTATGACCAGTGCATTATTTCAGGATTTCAATGAACGCTCTAAAGAAGTAAGCAAATATTTTATTTTTTTAAAGACATTAGAAGAGGCCACTACTAAATTAAGTATGCAAGGTAAAGAAGGAAACCCAAAAATCAGATAAATTGATTCTGAGCTAATAAAAACTTTGAAAGCAAGTGGGTTTTTATTGCTCTATAATCTGGCGGAAGCAACAAGGTGAAATGCTATTGAAACAATATTTGATGAACTTAGCAGTAAAGAGGTTTCCTACGATCAAATTAGACCTGAACTTAAGAAAATAGTCCTTCAAAATCTCAAAAAACGAAATCCTGCTAAAACTCTAATACTGCTGCCATAAAAATGCTTTGCCAAATCAGAACCGTTAAGATATTCTACATCTTGCAGTATAAATTTTGCTTTATTATTGTGCTCGTATGGAAATTTACAAGCTCGATCAATATCATATCCAGCTTTGACTGGAAGACCTGCTTGCTCAAACCCATGAGTTAGTCCTCCAGCACCACAAAACAGATCCACTGTAGAGATGCTGTTAACCATTTACTTCCTCTTCTTGCCATATATAGCCCGATTAGCTAGACTAGCTCATTTTTACAATGACTACAACAAAGGTTTTTTTTGAGGTAGTCCTCAAAAAATTATGAGGAATTGCACATTGGCTTGTAGTAGCGATTAAACGCTACTACCTCTATTAATAGACTATTCCACCGTTACAGACTTGGCCAAATTTCTGGGCTGATCGACATCCAAACCGCGACGAGCGGCGATGTGATAAGCCAATAGTTGCAAAGGAACTACTGTCAGAATCGGAGAAAGTAATTCTTCTACATGAGAGATGGGAAGAAGATCGTTAAAGATTTCCGCAGCTTCGCCATCGTTGACGGGAGTCACGCCAATTAACCGAGAATCTCTGGCTTTGGCTTCTTGGGCATTAGAAATAACTTTTTCGTAAACACTACCAGGGATTGCGATCGCAACTACTGGTACTTTCGCATCTAAAAGTGCGATGGGCCCATGTTTCATCTCTCCAGCCGGATACCCTTCGGCATGAATATAGCTGATTTCTTTTAATTTCAACGCGCCTTCTAAAGCAATCGGAAAGTTAATTCCTCTTCCCACAAAAATGAAATCTTTGGTTTCAGCGAATTCGTGTGCTAGCTGTTCTGTTAAACGTTCTTGACTTTCTAAAGTTGCCTCAATTTCTTTAGGAATCTGCCGTAACCCATTAATAATTTGATCTAATATATCTTTTGAAACAGTCTGGCGACGAGCTGCTAAATCCAATGCCAAAGCATAAAACGCCATCAGTTGAGCGGTAAAAGTTTTCGTCGCTGCTACCCCAATTTCAATTCCCGCTAGGGTGCTGATAATATGCGGCACTAAATGACCGAGGCTGCTTTCGGGGCGATTGGTAATCCCTAGTAGTCGCGCTTGATATTTGAGGTCTTTCCCCTGGCGACGTTCTTTTTCCATCGCCAAAGCTGCTAAGGTATCGGCGGTTTCACCTGATTGAGTAACACCAATAATCAAGGTATTCGCTGTCACGGGTGATGGTGCATAGCGATACTCAGAAGCATAATGTACTTGAGTTGATATTCCTGCTAGTTGTTCGAGTAAATATTTTCCGATTAATGCTGCGTGCCAACTTGTACCACAAGCGAGAATCTGAATTTGTTCTAAATCGTTGTAGAAATCTTCAGGTAAACCAAGATTGATTGGCGATTCGGTAGATTTGGCTGGATTAAAGTATGCGTCTAAACTAGCTCTTACTACCCCTGGTTGCTCATGGATTTCTTTGAGCATGAAGTGTTTGAAGCCCTGCTTTTCTACCATTGCAGGATTGAAGTTGAGCAATCGGGGTTGTTTTTTCAACCTGTCGCCAGCAAAATTGTAAATCTCAACGCCTAAAGGTGTGAGGCGGGCAATTTCTCCATTTTCCAGAGGTAGCACTGCACGGGTGTAGGCAACGATCGCTGGGGTATCAGACGCACAAAACAACTCCCCTTGCCCAAAACCAATTACCAAAGGTGCTTGTTGGCGAACAACAATCAATTCATCAGGGTAGTCAGCAGAAATAACTGCGATCGCAAACGCCCCTTTTAGGTGATTAACGGCTTGGCGAATTGCATCTAGTAAGGGAGATGAGGAAGATGAAGGAGGAAAATTCTTTAAAAATTCGGCTATTAAATGAGGAATAACTTCGGTATCAGTTTCAGAACGAAATTCGTGTCCTTTTGCTTTGAGTTCCTCGCGTAACTCGCGGTAGTTTTCGATAATGCCATTTTGCACCACAGCCACTCGCTTTGCTGTATCCAAATGGGGATGGGCATTGTACTCTTCTGGTTTACCATGAGTTGCCCAGCGTGTATGACCAATACCAATTGGGGCAGGAGTTTCTATTTGTTCGAGTTTAGAACGCAGGTTATGGAGTTTACCCTTTGCCCGCACACAATTTACCTCACCTTCCCAAACAGTGGCGATTCCAGCCGAATCATAGCCCCTGTACTCTAGTTTTTCTAGTCCAGCCAGTAAAATCTCTGTCGCCGCTTGAGTGCCTATATATCCAACAATTCCACACATTGTTCACACCACTTTTTTTCAGGATGATTTAATCCAGTATAGTCGGTAGCATAAAGTGGACGTTTTGCAAATAAAAAAGGGAGTAATTTACTCCCTCTACTACTAGTAGTCTGCCAACCCAAAGATACGCTTGTGAGGGCTGGGGAAAGGGGAAAGGGAAAAGGGTAAGGGATTTAAAACCTTTCCCCCTTCCCCCTTACCCAATAAAGAGCTTTCGTCACGAAAGCGAACTACTAGGTATTGTTATAGATTTTGGGTTTTGACAGCGGATTTACGGTCGGCTTTTGACCTGACGGTACAAATACGGCTTCTAAGATTTAGATACCGAGAGATTGTATCCGCTCTAAAAATGCTTGCTAAAGGTGCTTGCGATTGTAAGCATTTAAAATCTTGAATGCCAAGTTTCGAGTGCTGAGTGAAGAATCAAGAAATTGTGTTTCTAATTTACTTACTTCTTTTGTCTCAGCATTCAGTGAGAAGTTTGTAGCGGCGGTTTCCACCGATCAAATCTTCGGTGACTCAGCGAGAAGTTTGAACGGCGGTTTCCGCCGCTCAAATCTTCGGTGACTCAGCTTTTTAGTAAGCTAGACCCATACTGCGAGTTGTTTCAGCGCCCAGGTAAACCCGGATGCTCAAAAAGTCGGTGGGACAAGCGGTTTCGCAACGCTTACAGCCCACGCAGTCTTCTGTACGAGGTGAAGAGGCAATTTGAGCAGCTTTACAGCCATCCCAAGGAACCATCTCAAGTACATCAGTAGGGCAAGCGCGGACGCATTGGGTGCAGCCAATGCAGGTATCGTAGATTTTTACAGAATGAGACATTGAATAAACGGCTCCTTTCGAGTGTTCTTCTCTGCGAAAGAATCATAATCAACGCATAGTCTACCGCAGTGGTTGATAGTCCGTAATCAAAAGGCTACATAACTTTAAACAATGTAATAAGCACCCTTGATATTTGTTTTTGCGAGATTGTCTCTATTAACTGATAATCAGCAACATCATCAGAGCGTATTTACCACAGTTACATACCATAATGAGTGTTAATCGTAAAGATAGATGAAACAAAATTAAAAGTTAATAAGCAAATCTCCTCATTTTAATTATGGGGATTTTGGCTAATAATCTGATTTTGCGATCGCCACTTAACCGTGTAAATAATAATTTGAGTAGTATATATTACTCAAATTACTTATACTATTACTGAATAAAACTACTTTTGCTATGTAAATGATTAATTTAGAGACTGCGATCGCAGTTAGCAAATTTAAGCGATCGCTCACCGATAACTCGTATATTTAACTTTTTAGGTCTGGCAATTTCATAATATTTATTCACAGATATCAGAGTATTTCAGAAATTGCAAACTCATCATTTATCGCAGCATTTTTTGTTTCAATCTTTGGCTCAGTAGCCGTCACTTGCAGTTGTTTATCTAAATTATTAGCATCAGCTAATTTATTCTTTACATACTCATTTTCTCTGATTTGTCGAGCAATACTTTCTAACAGCCAAAGTTGTTCTTCTACAGATAAGGCAAGGATAGAGCGCTCAATTTCTAGTAAATTCGGTGAGATCATTTTACTTTTGATTCCTAGTAAGGTGTATTTTTCAAAGATATTATATTCAGTTGATCTGGTTAATTTAGACCATTGTCAATTCCCGCTCATTTTCCCCATGCTTATCATTTCACAAATCATCAGAGATTGCTATAAATAACTAAAAAGCGGTTTTATAACTTTTTAATTAAGTATTACTGCTGAAGCAGAATGTGCGCTAAACTGACTACATGAATTACGAAACAGCTAGGAAACTCCTCATAGATCAGACAATTACAACCGAAGAAAACCCAGATGCGCTGTTAACACGTATGAAACAGGGCAAACCGCCGATACCTGGTCAGATTACTTCGATTTTGTTGGCATTGAAAGTGGTGTTTGAAGCCCTCAAAGATGCAAAAAGCCTAGACCGAGAACTGGCTTTGGCCCTTTATCAGTTAAGTATTAAGGCGCAACAGTTATTTGGCGCAGGGCGTAAAGCTGGGGTTGATTGGCCGCCACTACTCAAAGAAGATTTACTACGAATTTCCTTAGCAGCTGAAAGTATCTTTTCGGGTATATGGCAAACCTTATCTCAGATGGAGTTGGGGAAGAGATGAGGGAGAAATCAATTCAAAATTCACGCATTCAAAAACTTCTGCCTCCAGCATAGCTGCTCCATGCCTATTAGCGAATTTGCAGTTCATTTTCTAGCTTGTCTAGGTCAGTTTTGAGCAAAACGGTCATTTGACCGGTAAAAGCTTTGCCAGTCTTGGGTTGGGCAACTTCCACCCAATATACATAGCGATCGCCTACTCGTAATTCTCCCTTTAAAGCTTCCCGAATCGGAGTATTGGCCAGACGTGCGGAATTAACTACGTTCTGGTTGGGATATTCATACACGACTTGAGCGCGATCGTAATCTTGATAAATCTCCAAACCATAAATTACCCGCAAAGATTCTTGGAGACGTGCAAATGTCATGCCGTTAATAGCATCATACATAGTAATCCGTTCAGTCCGAATTGTGCCCCGGTCTTTAGAAAACTCCACTCTACCAGGAGGCAATACCGACGCTTGAAAAGTGAATCGTTGAGCAGCCGTATCAGTCTTTTGCACAAATAATCGCTCTCCGCTTCTGGGGCGGAGTGTCGGATGTGCTTTAATCCAAGTGCTTACCTCTTCTGTACTTTGCCCTGGTAAAGCATTGGCTTGGGAATCAAAAAGCGTTCCGACACAGAGCCAGGGTATTAGAGAAAAAGGTAAAATTAAACAGTTAAACAGAGATTTTTTGAGCATTTTGCTGTTGAAGATTTTTATAGAAATTTCCCATTCGGGAGTAACCATAGTCTTCCCGTTTTTCAGCAAAATTACTCCAATGGATTGTTGCGATCGCACATCGAAGCCTTTATTGATCGCTCAACTGTAGAACTCATATCAATACTGTTCGGTTAAGGCAAGAGACGCGATGAATCGCCGTCTCTACAAAACTTTGTGATGATTTATCGCTTAATCGAACCGTATTAGGACTTATATTTTATTTTTCAACAAACTCCTTATAACTCAAAAAGCCTATATTCATTTTTAATTCCCCATTCCCATCACTAGGCACTTCTCAAAGCCACAATGGGGTCGAGTTTAGCAGCGCGACGTGCAGGAACAACGCCAAAAAATAAACCAATACCTCCAGAGACACCAACTGCCATAGTAATTGCTACAGGAGAAAGACTCGCTTCTAAAGGAGTCAAGGCTCCCACTAATAAGATGCCACTGATACCAATCGCAGTCCCGACTAAGCCGCCAGCTGCGGAAACTATTACTGCCTCAATGATGAACTGTAGCAAAATATCTTGCTCAGTTGCGCCAATCGCTTTTCGCAATCCGATTTCTTGGGTGCGTTCGGTGACGGAGACTAGCATAATATTCATAATGCCAATGCCGCCGACAAACAAAGATATGCTGGCGATCGCAGCTAGCATAATTGTCAATGCACCTGTGATTTGACCAACTGTTTGCAAAGCATCCTTTTGAGAGCGAAGAGTAAAGTCATCTTCACCATTAATTTTGTGCCGTAAACGCAGCAAATTAGTAATTTGAAATTCTGCTGCATCCACACTCTCGGAATCACGAGCAGCAGCAACGAGGTAATCTAAGGCGATACCATAGGGAGAATTCTTGCCTACAAGTCGGTTTGCAGATGTGGTGATTGGTATTAAGGCAGCATTATCATAATCTGCTCCCACACTGGAACCTTTAGTTATTAATGTCCCAATCACTTGAAAACTGGTATTTCCAATTCGCAATTGCTGACCTATAGCGTTACTATTACCAAATAATTTTTCTGTCAAGTCTCCACCTAGCACAACCACTTGGTTACTTCGCTTGATGTCCACCTCAGAGAAAAACCTACCTTTAGCAGTTTCAAAATCCCGCACTGATAGGAAGGAGGGAGTTGTACCAATGATGTTGACATCGGTGTTTCTGTTGCGGTAAGTAATTACCTGTCTTCCGTTTAATTCGGGTGCAACTCCTACTACAGTTGGTACTTGAGAGGCGATCGCTTCTGCATCTTGTAACACTAAAGTTTTTGGCACTTCAAAGGAGATGCGCTGAGTTTCGCGATTACCTGGCAGTACAAACAGCACATTTGGCCCTAATGACTCCAGTTGTTTATTCACGTACTTTTGCCCACCTTCGCCAATCCCAATCATGGCAATCACTGAGGCGTTGCCAATAACTATACCCAACATTGTCAGGGCGCTACGCAGTTTATTTGACAGCAGGGTTTTCCCCGCCATATTCATGCTTTCGATAAAATTCATATCTTAATATAATTACGAATTACGAATTACGAATTACGAATTATTTTGTTCTTTAGTCTTTTCGATTTTGTAGTCTTTGGGTGGGTTAACAAAAATGCGATCGCCTGCTTTAACTCCCTCTAAAATCTGAGTTTGGTCTTGAATTTGTGCCCCAACTGTAACTTCGCGGAACTGGGGTTTATTCTTTGCATCGGGTACGAGTACGCCAGTTTTACCTTTTTCGGTGACAATTGACACCGTTGGTAATACCAAGGCATTATTAACGCGATCGCCTAAAAAAGTCAGATCCACATTTAAGCCAGAACGCAGTTTATCTATGCCAGTATCGAGAGCAACCCGCACCTGGAAAGATGTCACACCTTGTTCCACCACTGCTTCGGGAGCAATCAGGCGCACATGACCTTTAAAAACTTGGTCGGGATAGGCATCGGCGACAATTTCCACCTGCTGTCCCTGTTTCATTCTGCCAAGATCGGCTTCGGGAACTTGAGCTAATATTTCTAAACCGCGTGCTACAGCGACAATTGAACTAGAAGTTGCCGACGCACTAGTAGAAGCAGAAGTTGTGGGTGTGACAAACGCACCTGGTTCGGCATATTTTTGGGTAACAATTCCCGACAGAGGAGCGCGAATAATAGTATCTTCTAATTGCACTTGTACACCCTTTAACTGAGCCTCAGCAGATGCAACAGCAGCTTGACGCTGGGCAATTTCTTCAGTTCGGGTTCCATCTTCTAACAGTACCAATGCTGCCCGTGCTTCGTTAACAGCAGCTTGGCGTTGGTCGATTTCCTCACTGCGAGTGCCACTTTGGACTAACGACAATCGTTTTTTAATTTCTTCTAAACTGGCTCTAGCACTTTTGTCATCGCTGATGGCTTGATCGAGTAATTGTTTATTCTCTGCTCCCTGTTCGTATAGGTATTGAAAACGCTTTACCTGTCCACTGGTATAATTCGCCTTTGCTTGAGCCGCATCCACTTGGGATTGAGATTGAGCAATCTCTTGGGGACGATTACCAGCCTTAGCTGCGGCTAATTGGGCTTGAGCTTGTGCTAATCGCGCCTTAGCTTGAGCGATTTCTTGAGGACGACTACCAGCCTTAGCTTGGGCTAGCTGTGCTTGACTTTGGGCTAAGTTAGCACGGTATTGGCTCCTTTGAGCTTCAATACTGGCGCTATCCATCCGGGCGAGAATTTGCCCTTGTTGAATGCGATCGCCTTGTTCGACGTATAATTGCGACAGTACTCCAGGATTCTTCGGACTAATATTTACACTCTGAACTGGCACGACTTTGCCACTAGCTGTAATCCGCAACGTCACGTTTTGTGCTGCTACTGGCACAGTTAATTGAGCAATATTTTCTTTATTTGCTCCTTGATTTACCAAAGTGTAAGTTATTACAGTACCCACAACCAAGGCACTTCCCGCCATCAGCCCAATTAGCCAGCGCAATGGATGTTTAACTTTGCCAATAACTGGAATTTCTATGTGCGTAGCCATATTAGAGAAACCTGTAAATCTTGCTGTTTAAAAGTATTTTTTAGTTAGATAAAAAGTGGAAAGTACGGACTTTTTAAAGCTTTGGGATTAAATTTTTATCAGTTAATTAACAACCAGACGCATAATAAGCTTTACAGTTGCTTAATCTTTCTTCATATTAGACATTCGTATTTCTGTATGTCTTCACCTAAAAGGGTGACTTTAGCCACAGCATATTAGTGCAATCCTGAACTATTCGTGAGAAACAAGATTCCTGACTTTTTGAGAAACTGAGAATCTACGGCTGGCAATTCTCACAAATCAGATAGGATTGCTATAAGTAGGTCAGCAGAATAAAACCAAACTATATTAACAAAAATGAACGAGGCTAAAATTCTCTTCCCTCCTGCCTTCTGCCTCCTGCCTCCTGCCTTATCCCAACGATAAATATTTACGCCCACCTACTTAGTGCGATCGGGCTTTAGTTGCTCTGTATACTTTTCTTTGTCCCCATTCTCTATTTCCTACCCCAAAGCAGTTTGTAATTATTGCTGAAATTGGGTTAATAACCAAGCACCAACTTGACTTTGATTTATTTGACGAGTTTGGCGTAATGCATCGTTTAATAAAGAAATTGCTAATCCTGGTAATACCTGAGATTCTGTAATCCGCCTACTACCCTGATTTTCAATAGCAAAAGCCATAACTTGGACATTCTGGACATTTAAAATCCAGTATTATTTTACTCCTAAATCTTCGTATAAAAGTCGTTTTTCACCTTGAGCGTCAGCAAGTGAGGTATTAGCTACCTGCTTCCTACCTCAAAATCCTTACCTTTGTACTTCATGCAAAAGAAAACTGCTGTATGTTAAAACATACCTATTTATTAACCCTGCAATTCGATTACAAGGCTAATATAGTAAAGCTTTTAATTATTTCACTTTTTTAAAACTACATGAAAGGAATTTAAATATCCAGTAATAGTTTTAGCTAATGTCTTCTGCTGCTTCTTTGTAGTTATTGCCATTACTTGATATAGTCTTCCTTCAGCAACATACATTCTATTTATAGTAATTTTCCCTCCAGAATTGATGTACTCAATTTCTTTGCCGGGATGATTATTGGAACTCCGAATGTTTCGTTGACTAATTAAATTACTTTTTGTAGTCTTTAAAGCCATATCTCGTGCATTATTAAGTACAGCTTCAGGATCAGTCATTTGACCGTAACTATAAGGAAAATCATTGTAAGCAACTATGTATGCTACTTGCTGTTTTGGTGGTTGAGCAACAAATATTTTTAAAGTAATTTCCCCCATATAAGTTTTTTGGTATTCGCTATTTCTGTTGGGATTTCCCGGCATCAAAATTGTAAAGCGTCCATCGGGAGCAGTGTATAACTTCCATTGTGGCTGCACGGGTTGAGAAACGGTTGGTTTGACAACAGCTACCGGAGGCTTGGGTTGACGCGCTTCCACCAAAACAGAGCCACCATAGACAATGGTGGCGACTATTAGTGGCAACAGACTTTTAACTGTCATATTTTTTGCCTTTTGAGATACTGATCTCACTGATGATGCCAGCTGTTATAACTTAGCAGCACATAAAGCAGCACCTATTAGGCCAACTTGCGGGTTGAGGATAACATACACAGGGATATCTTCTAGGAGGCGGCGCATCCTACCTTTTTGGGTGAAATTTAATAAAAAACCGCTACTTTGGATTAAAGGCAGGATTTTGGGCGCAATACCACCAGCGATGTATAAGCCACCGTAAGGTAGGAGTTTCAAGGCGAGATTGCCGGCTTCTGCACCATAAGCGTCTATAAATAATTGCAAAGTTTGTTCTGAGAGGCGATCGCTACCTTGCAATGCAGCTTCACCAATGACAGCACCAGCATCAACACTTTTCTCTTCCTTTCCCGCTTCTTGTTCCCAAGTTCTGACGACTTCGGCAATATCTGGTGATTCAGTGGCAAATTTGCGATCGCGCAAAAATTGGTAAATTGCCACAATTCCCATTCCAGAAACGACGCGTTCCACAGAAAGGCGCTGGATATCATGTTTACCCAATAGGTATTTTAACAGTTGAAACTCGATCTCATTGCGAGGAGCAAAGTCAGCGTGTCCACCTTCTGAAGAAAAAACTTGATAGTCGTTTCCTTGTTTAATTAAAAATCCTTGCCCTAAACCAGTACCAGCACCAATAATTGCAACCGGGGCTTCCGGTTTATAATTGCCAACTTGCAACGCGTGCAAGTCTTGTTTTTCTAAACCTGAAATGCCATAACCAATCGCTGCAAAGTCGTTAATCAAAGAAATGTACGGGATACCCAATTCTTCTTGGAGACGTTCAGTATCCAGGAACCAGACTAAATTGGTTAGTTGGGCAGTATTTTTGACAATAGGGCCTGCGATCGCAAAACAAGCTTTTTCTGGTAGGGGTGTATTAGCTTTGAGCAAAAACTGCTGCACTATCGGTACTAAATCGGGAAAATCAGCACTGTGGTAACTTTCTCGAAAAATAGTATGTAAAGCTGATGAATCTGATGTTTCAACTAATTGCAGAATAGTTTTCGTCCCGCCAATGTCTCCTGCTAGCAATAAAGTCATAAAATTTATTCGCGAATTAATTACTTTTTTTGTAGGATATACCCAACGTACCAGAAGCCATGAACGCAAATCTCGATCAGAGGTTTAAGCAAATCGAATAACTTCTTCTACGTGGGTTAAATGGGAAGTATCTCCCGTTAGTTCTAATAACCATTCTGGGTCTTGGCGTACCACTTTTACTAGAGAACATAAAGAAGCTTTAACTTCTGTTTTGGCAATTTCCCCCACTAGCCCCATTGCTCCGCCCAACACAGATGCACCATGTGCTAATAGTAGGATATTGTCTGGGAGGAACTCAGTAGCTAAACATCTAGCAGTTTGTCCAGAACGTTCTCGCACTTTTTCGCGAGTTTCAGGATATTTGGCGGCGATGCGCGAAGTATAGCTGGTGTCAATTCTGGGGAATAACTCTGCTAATACTGGAGTTGAGAGTCTTTCGGGTTCTTCCGTCATCCAAACTGGGTTTAGCCATTCACTCAAGCCTGTTTCGAGTTTAATTGGCAAGTTGAGCATTTCTGCAACTGCGTTTGCCGTTTGTATAGTTCGCAGGAAAGGAGAAGCGAAAATATGTCCAATCTTTTCTTTTTTCAATCGTTTAGCTAACTGCTGTGCCTGCACCATACCATCATCAGACAAAGGTGGATCGTAGCGTCGTTCGGCGGTAAGAAACCAATCAGGGTTTACGAAATCGAGGCGGTTAGCGTGTCTTGCGATCCAGATTATTTGACTCATGGGTTTTATTATTCTGGTAAATAGAATTCGCCGCTAAACAAATATATAAATATCTGCAAGGAGGGCTACAAATATTAATATATGACAAAAATCGTAATAATATTTAATAATATTACTAATTAGGAAAAGTTATAAATGCTGTCAATGTAGCTTTTCTTAAAGTCTTTTTAGCCAAGTTTCTAAAGCAATATCGACTATAGTAATCTGCTGAAATGTTTAAGATTACAATAGTGATACTTTGCTTATAGCCTTTTTCGCCATTTTTCTAAAGCTAACTCAACTAATCCATTTAGAGAATCATAGTAATCAAATTTATATGTATTAAGTGTTCCACCCCCAATAACATGAGTATATTCATTAATATCAATTTCTAGTAATTGCCTTTCCTTATATATTAAAGGTTCCGAGTTATTAAGTTTCCTAGCTATTCTGTTTCTATCTTTAGAATGTTGAATCATGATTTTATATTCTTTATGATCCCTAGAACCTTTATTTGATACTATTTCATTCATTATTTTTATTCTAGTTGAAAATGTTTTTTTGGATAAATTAATCTTTGCACCAATTCCACTTGGTACATATCCTTCTAACAAAGCATTACCTTGCCAATCTGTCCAAATTCTTGCTCTACTTATGCGGTCACTACTATTATTTTTTAAACCTAACCATAAAAATATAATTGGGATTCCTTTACTATCAAAGTAAAATTCAGCACAAAACTTACTTGTTTTACTATTACCATTCCCATATTTAAAACTAACACCAGAAGATATTTCTTCCATCCGTTTATCAAAGCTAAGAACCTTTTGACGAATTTTCAATATTCCTTCTTGTTGTTCAGAAGAGCATTTAGCTAGACGGTTCATCAGTCCTCTAGAAGGTTGAGGTATATCTTCATTTCTCTCTCTGTCCTGATGAGGAATTTCTATTTTTGAAACTTTTTCATTATCTAAATCTAATTTTTTTATCTGTAAATAATAATTAAAATCATCTGATACAACTGTAAATTCAAAAAAATCAATAGATAAATGATGATATTTCTTATCTATAAAATTATCTCTATGAAAATTAGGCTTAATTGCTATCAAGTTAATAGGTTGTTGATAGTCTATTTCGTCTTCTAAAGGTTTTACCTCCTGCAAAGCGTCATAATATCGAGTTAGCTGCTGAACAATATATCTGTCTTCACCGTTTTTCAATTCCAGCACTACTAACTGTCTCTTCTCATTCAAGGCTAAAATATCGCAAATTTGACCTTTAACATAATATTGCCGCTTTAATGGAATTAATCCGAAAAGTTCCTTTAAATTCGCCCAGACAAAATCTTCTAAATCAGCTTCAGTCGCAAATTTCCAACTATTACCCGTTTTTATTAAATTCACGAAATCCATTATCTAGCTATAACTTGAGTAAATTACTACCTTTAGTATTCCCAAAGCTAGATATGAATTTATACAATTGCTTACAACTTCAACCATCCAAATACTTGCCCTACAGTTAATTGAAAACCACTAATTAAATCGGGAACTGGTAATATTCATTGTGATTATTGTAAAAGTTCTGGTTGCTGCTTTGGTGGATAAACTAAAACCGAACGATCGCCTGGGTCAATTAACCAACCTAAACGACTACCATACTTTAAACAAAATAGAATTGGTCATTTGTCATTAGTAAATAATCAATGCCCTATACCCAAGCAAAACGGTAAGTAGCAGTGGTAATATGTTTTCATGGCTGCTCTGATCCTTGCTATTGATGAACAAACTATTGGATGAAACGCTGTCAATCAAAATTGCTGAACAAATAAACAGCAAAGCTAGCACTCCATTTGATAATGCTTATAAAGCAGCATTATCTACTGAGGGAGCAAGGTACATTCAGGGATTTTTAGTTTTTGCTGGGAAGCCATACAGACCGATTGAACACAGTTGGATTGAACTAGGCAACGCCTCCGATATCCGCATTATCGATCCCACATTACCTCACCTGAATAAAAATCCCCAAGAAATCTGGTATTTTGCAGCACATAGTCTGACTGTTAAAAAACTGAAAGCGATCATTGAAGAATCAAAAGAAGATTATCCAGAAGACGATCCATTGCCAATCTATAGCGATCCACCTTATGAATATTACGGTGATGTAATGTTAGGTGGTCAAGACTATCTGGCAGCATATCAAGCCGCAGAGGCTAAGTGCAAAGAAATCAATGAACTAAACCCTGAAAGTAATTAATAAAAATGAATTAAGTAATTCATAATTACGAATTACGTTACTAACACTTCGCCACAATTTCGATTATTAATGAGATATTCTACAGGGTCATAGACCTATAAGTAATTATTTTACTTTTTACCTTTTCTGTGATATCGCCTGTAGCCATTCAATCAGGGGTCTTAAGGTTCCTGGCAATGCTGACTCACTGACAGTCACTGTATGCTGTTTACCGTTATCTTCTACTGTTAACTTATACTGAAAGCGATCGCTTTGGGGAGTTGGCGAAGTAATCAGTTCTGGTAGCCTAAATAAATCAGCTGCTTCCACCAGTCGGGGAAGTGTGCTGGCTTCATTTGGCGGGAGAGTGTCTGTATCAACGGTGGTTTTCTTGGTAATCCCAGCAAAGCCGCCCGTGCGTTCAAACGATATCCGCATTTTTTTGCTTTACGTTGTGCTACTTAGTTAGGAGAAAATACAAAGACTGGGAGATGATAGTTTTTACCTCCCAGTTTAGCAATAACAAACAATACATCTAAAAAAGTTAGAAGTTGAGAGTCAAAAAACTCCTCACTCCTAACTCTAAATAACTCCTACTTTTTTCCAAGCGTTTTGTACAGCTTTTTGCTCATTACTGTCATTACCATACAGTTCGCCAGCAATTTGAATGGTGACACTGGCAGCTTTTTTAAAATCTGCATTAGGACGTAGGCGATCGCGTAAAGCTATATACCAGATTTTACCAGCTTTTTCCCAGGCATAGCCACCAATCTCAACAGCCGCTAGATAAAAGGCATAGTTAGGGATTCCTGAGTTGATATGCACCCCAGCATTATCTTCAGTACCAGTATATTTATCTTTCACATGGGCTGGTTGAGGATCTTTACCCATTACAGGGTCATCATAAGCTGTTCCAGGTGTTTTCATGGAGCGGAGGGCAACACCTTTGACAGTCGATACCAAAAGGCCTTCACCAATGAGCCAATCTGCTTCTTGTGCAGTCTGATTTTTAGTCTTTTGTTTCACTAAAGAACCAAAGACATCAGAAAATGACTCATTCAGTGCCCCAGGTTCGCCATAATACTGTAAGCCTGCTTCGTACTGGGTTATACCGTGAGTTAACTCATGCCCAATCACATCAATTGATTTCGTGAAGCGTTGAAATAGTTCTCCGTCGCCATCACCATAAACCATTTGGTCGCCGTTCCAAAAGGCATTGTCATATTTGACACCATAATGCACAGTGGAGTCTAAACGTAGTCCTTTATCGTCAATGGAATTGCGATCAAACATCTCATGAAACAAGTCATAAGTAGCACCCGCAGCATCGTAGGCTTCATTCACTGTTGGATCGCTGCTGGGAGGATCGCCTTCAGCACGCACCAGCGTACCAGGAAGTTGCTGCCCATTTTTGGCATCGTAGATGGTGCGGCGCTTCTCACCAGGAGAAGGCGCAAATGAGATATTACCTACGACGTTTCTCCGTCCTAAAAATTGTGCCGAAATATTTAATGTATGAAATGCCCAAGTACGTTGCTGGGGATTGCCATTCACCACAACATTTTTTAGTATATGGGGTGGGATAATACAACAAATAGGGCATCTAGAGTATGGTGATTGCTCATGCTTGAAACCGACTGATTTCTTTTTATTTCGAGCCATCCAAGATATTCTCCTTTTGAAACTAAGTGATGGCAAACAGTGGCTTTAACTCCACTGGAGAAAAAAGCAGAAAAACGAATCCAAATCGTGTATTCCTGGTTTCTTTTCTGAAGAAAATTTTCTACTCTGTATTTTTGGATAGGTCTGTAAAGGATTGATCGTACTCTCATGGGTACTTACGATGTGGAAATATTGTATAAAAACACAAAGTTAGCTTAATTACTGCAAGTTTCAGCCAAAACTCTTGTGTGAGTTAGCAAGACCTCCTTTACAGACCTAATGCGTTTATATATTAGTTCCGATCGCGAGAAATAATATTATTTATTACTGTTTTGTTACTATCAAGCTGTTAATGCAATAAATGCCTATTGGAGACAGGCTAATCTCAAATTTAGGCATCCAAAATCGAGAATTTTCATAAACAGCCGCCAAACACTGCTAGACCATAATATTTCCAAGGTACTGCAACTATCTTAAATCCCGCTTTGCTCAACATTTGTAAATGAGTCTCTAAGCTAGCTAGCTGGTCTTGACTAGAGTAACCTTGAGTAGTGCTGGTAGCACGTTTAGCACGGATCTCTGTCAAATTAATTCCCTGTTCAACTGCCCATTCCTCTCGTGCTACCTTGTAAATTTCTGCTAAAGCTGGTGATTCTGGTAAAGTAGGGTCTGCATTCCAAAAACAGCCGTCTTGAGTGAGGCTAGCTGCAATTCGCTCAAATAACTTCAATTTCATTTCATCTTGGAGATGGTGAATTGCCAAAGATGAGACACAAGCATCAAATTCGCCACCAATATCCAATTTCTCTGGATTATTTGCCCAGTCGCCAAAATCTGCTTGTATACCAGTCCAGCGTTGTTGATATCCAGATGCTGTAATTTTATCTTGGGCAAATTGCAACATTCGAGGTGAGTAATCTAGGGCAATTACTTGGGCATCTGGAAAGCGGTTAAGTATCTTGAGACTAAGTTCGCCTGTACCACAGCCTAATTCTAAAATACGCCGACTCGTAGAAGGCAGACAACGGGTAATTACCTCCAGCATCTCATCGTATCGCGGTAACAGTTGGCGAATACCAGTGTCAAAATCAGCAGTGTTGGCGAATACCTCTCCAGGAAATAGCTTTTGCATGGGGATTGTAACTAATAATATATATTAATCAATATTAACCATTTGTTTTTATTAAGATATATACTACATCGGTCGGATGGACTCTAAAAATATATATTTTTGAGATAAAACCACAGATAATTTATTTATCTTTATCTTACAAAGCAATATGTATCGAAATTTTTTAACAATTGTAGGGTTTTTAAATTTATTTTCTTTGCATCAAGCTAAAATTTATTTCCATAAACTAATTAGTTCAACAATAAGCTGTCTTATTCTTAACCTCTATCTTCCATCAGTTGCAAAATTGACATCAAATGCACTAAGCTAGCTCTAGCGCAAGGGGCTTCGCGCTGACTGTATTTGGTTGGGCAAAAGATGGATTTTAGTCAGACTTTAATTGCAAAAAGTGATGCCATTCTCGATCAATGGGTAGAAGCGGTTTACCAAGATGAACAAATTGAAGCTACTAATGAACTTACTTTCAAAGCTGTAAAGGATAGCTTACCCCGCGTTTTGAAAGCATTAGCAACAGTACTTTCTGAATCTGAAGCCAGCGATTTGCAGACAGTAGTAGATGCTAGTTTAGAACATGGTAGACTTCGCGCCCAACAGGGATTTGAACCAGAGGAAATTGCGCGAGAGTATCGTTTACTCCGGTTTGTGATTTTTTCGTTTTTAGAAGAAGATTTATTACAAGGATCTGCACAAGAAGTGCTAAGGGCTGTTCGCTTGATTGATACAGTAATTGATGAAGCGATCGCGCGATGCTTTAATAGTTATACTCAAGGACGATTACAAGAGCTTAAACAACTCCAAAGTCAGTTGCGGTTAACTAACCAAGAGCTAACTCGTTTGGTTCGCGCTAATAAAGAGAGTCTCTCTCATTTGGCTCATGAACTGAAAACGCCCCTGACTTCAATTATCGGTTACGCAGACTTATTTCTGCGCCAGCAGCGTCAACAATCAGAATTCAAGGACACCTATACAAATCTTGAAAGTATCGAGCGAGTTCTCAAAAGTGGTAGACTTCTTGTGCGGTTAATTAACGATACTCTGGAAATTTCGCGTTGTAATGCCGGACAGATGAAATTGCAGCCGACTTTAACCGATGTGCGTAGTTTAATTAACTTTGTTTTAGAGATAATTGAACCATTAGCGCGTGCGAAAGAATTATCCTTGGTTGTTGAATGCGATCGCGCCCCAAGTCAAGTTAACACAGATCCTCTTCGGCTTCAACAAATTCTGACAAATCTGCTGAGTAATGCAATTCGCTACACAGAATCTGGTTCAATTCATCTAGAGTGCTGGACGATATCTCAACAGCAATGGGCTATCTCTATTACTGATAGTGGTATTGGTATTTCTTTGGATGCTCAAGCACAAATCTTCAATCCCTATTTTCGGGAAGTAACTTCTCCCCAAGTGCAAAGTTCTGATGGTACAGGATTAGGTTTAGCAATAGTTTCTCAATTGGTTCAGTTAATGGATGGTGAAATTAAAGTAGATTCACAGCTAGGAAAGGGGTCTACATTTACAGTAATTTTCCCATTGGAAGCAATCGTCCCGGTATGACTGTTGCTTTCCTAAAATCAAAACTTGAGAGTAAAATTGCAACTTAAACTGGTGCGTTACACTGCGTTAACGCACCTAAAATTGGTACATCTACTCGTCAGTTTGACCAACGCGGCGGATAGTCAAAATGTCGCTCATTTTCTTAATTTGCACGAACACTTGCTCTAGTTGAGAGCGATCGCGTATATCTATTCCTAAGTCGATCAATGCTGGTTGACCAGTAGAGGTTTTCACCTGGGCATGACGGACATTGATACCTTGGTCACTTAACCGTGATAAAATATCCTTTAGCACCCCAACGCGGTCAAGAGCTTCAATTTGAACATCTACTGGGTACGTATGCGGACGGCCACTATTTTCGGCGGCTGGGTTCCACCTAACTGGTACTAAGCGCTCAAACTCCACAGTTTCCAGATTATGGCAGCCTTGGCGATGAATTGAAATCCCCCTACCTCGCGTCACCACACCAATAATTGGTTCGCCAGGAATCGGGGTACAACACCCAGCTAAATAATACACCAAACCTTCCACCCCAAAAATTGGCGAATCAGTGGAACGTGAGGTAGTTAAAGGTGCATCTCGCAAAGCTTTTGATGTGGCTGGTTCTTTGGGAATAAATAGCGACACATTGGAAACTGGTTGTTGTCCCTTGGCTACTTCTCGCCAGCGATTTAGCACTAGGTTCAAGGTAATCTCTCCGTAACCCAAACCAGCAAGTAAATCTTCTACGCTGTGGTAATTACACTTTTCGGCGACAATCTGCATCGCATCTGACTTTAAGAGACTATCAAAACCAGTTTTGCCAAGTTCCTTTTCTAACAACTCTCGTCCACGCGCGACATTTTCTTCGCGGCGCGATCGCTTGTACCATTGTTTTATGCGATATTTCGCTGCTGAAGTTCTGACAAAGTTCAACCAATCCAAACTCGGATGACAGTTCTTTTGGGTGAGAACTTCTACAATATCGCCATTTTGTAGCCGCGTTGATAGCGGTACCATTCGCCCATTCACCCGCGCCCCTGAACAATGGTTTCCCACTTCTGTATGAATGCGATAAGCAAAATCTATAGTGGTAGCACCAGGACTTAAAGGAACAACATCTCCTTTCGGGGTAAAAACATATACATCATCTTCAAATAGATTATCTTTGACGCTATCAAGGTATTCTTGTGCATCCTTGAGATCGGTTTGCCATTCCAGCAGTTGCCGCAGCCAAGTAAACTTGTCATCTGTGTCTGTCAAATGACTAATGCTAGAACCTCCTGTCTCTTTATACTTCCAATGGGCGGCAATCCCATACTCGGCAATATGATGCATTTCGATTGTCCGAATTTGCACCTCCAAAGGACGACCTGTTAATCCAATCACCCCAGTGTGCAATGATTGGTAACGATTAGGCTTTGGCAGTCCAATATAGTCCTTAAATCTCCCAGGAATTGGACGAAAAACATCATGAACCACCGCCAACGCTCGATAACAATCCTGATTGGTTTGAACAATAATCCGCAGTGCCGCCAAATCGTAAATCTCATGAAATTCCTTTTGCTGGCGGTGCATTTTTTGGTAAATGCTATAAAGGTGCTTGGGGCGACCGCTAATCTCTTGAAAGTGGATTTCGGCTTGCTGCAAACGCTCTTGCAACATATTCGTAGCTCTAGCCAATTTCTCTTCTCGCGCCGTCCGCTTTTCAGAAACATGCTCTTGCATTTGGCGGTAAGCTTCTGGTTCCAAATACTTAAAAGCCAAATCTTCCAGTTCCCATTTAATTCGCCAAATCCCCAAGCGATTGGCTAAGGGTGCAAATATATCTCGTGTTTCCTGGGCACTGCGGCGGCGGCTGGCCTCTGACATATATTGTAAAGTTCGCATATTATGCAAACGATCTGCCAATTTCACCACAATTACCCGAATATCTTGCGCCATTGCCAAAAACATTCGCCGGAAGTTTTCGGCTTGGCTTTCGGTTTTGCTGGTGAAATTGATTTTAGAAAGCTTGGTGACACCTTCGACCAATAGCCTCACTTCTGGGCCAAAGCGTTCTTCTATTTCTTGACTTGTAACTTCTGTATCTTCAACGACATCATGGAGAAATCCAGCTGCTATCATAGCAGCACTACCTCCCAAGTCACGCAGCAATTCAGCCACAGCAATGGGATGAGCAATGTATGGTTCTCCTGATTTGCGATATTGACCTTCATGCAATTGGTAAGCAAATTCAAATGCTCGACCAATTAAGACGGCATCATTATGCCTTCGGTCATCTTCTCCTGCGCCGCTACTTGTCGATGACTCCTTCAAACATTTTTTTAACCATTCGGGAATGGCAAGGTCAACTGATGAATTTATCGCTATACTGCTCATACAATTTGGGTTTAGAGAGGATCGGTAGATAAGTGAATGATAAATAAAACTAGCAGCATCGCCCTGATAAAGATGCTGTTGCCCAAAGACGGGTTGGAAAAAGCAGTGTAAGGACGATTCTCCAATTGCCAGTGGTAGTCATCCAGTTTGAATTTCAAGAATCGTTAAAGAAAGAAAGAAAATTCATTGATGGCAAACAAAGCCCCAAATTACGATTTGAGGCTTTTAGTGCTAATAAGTCTTTTAGAAAGTTTATTGTAAAAGAAAAATTACTTGACATTAATACTATCTTAACTAGCACTGGATGTCTTTAAATCGTGAGAAATATCTGGCATTCGTAACTTTGTTAGAGCAATTACGCTCCGATGCCACAACTACCCAAATCGTTGCACTAGAACTGCGGCAGCGTGCAGCCACGTTGCAGCAATTTTTCGGGCAACAGATTGTGCCTTTGGCTGATGAAAACTGGCGAGTGCAGTCTTATCAAACGGAGATGAGCAAGCAATTGCGCCTGTTGGCAATAGATGTGATGTTTTTCCAAGGAGCGCGGCAAGCATCTACTGCCCAAACGAGACTTCAAACGATTAGCGATCGCTTGACAACTCTCATTCAATACTGTAATGCCATTCTGCAACCAGAAGCGGAAGGAGAAAAATAACAATTGTTTACCTTTTTCTCTAATTTCTCCATCATCTCATTTATGACGGATGATGAAAAGTTATTTTGGCAACAAGTTGAGACTGGGGATTGGGGATTGGGGATTGGGGACTGGGGACTGGGGATTGGGGACTGGGGATTGGGGACTGGGGATTGGGGACTGGGGACTGGGGATTGGGGACTGGGGACTGGTTATTCCCCTTGTCCCCCAAGTCTCTCTATTTCCCATTCCCAATCCCTTTGAGGAGAAGATTCATGGTGCGGCGCATGTATGCTTCTACTGGCTCAGTTGTGGGTTTGAAGATCAGTGCATAATATAGTGAACCGCTTACAAGGTCGATAATTAAGTCTACGTCTGCATTTTTATGAATTTCGCCTCTAGATTTGGCACGCTCAAGTACTTTAGAAAAGGCTTCACGTCGGAGTTTCGTATATTTTGTCCAATAGACCTCAGCAAACTGAGGATTTCTAGACGCTGTACTAACGATCAAGGCAAGTGTCTGACGACCAAGGGGACTATCTATTTTTTTGGCGGCATTCTTAATCAGGATATCCATGTCTCCCCAAAAGCTGCCAGTATCGGGGATCGCTAAATCATCTCTGAGACTTTCTATCGCGTCTGCAACTAATTCTTCTTTGGAAGTGTAACGCCGATAGATGGTTGTTTTACCAACTCCAGCACGAGAAGCGATCGCTTCTATACTCATGCTTTCATATCCTACCTCTGCAAGCAGATCCAAAGTCGCTTGCAAAATCGCTTGATCGGCGTGGATGCTGCGTGGGCGTCCAGAGGTGATGTTGATTTGCTTACTCATAAAAATATCATCCCCAAGCAATATCTTCTTGGCCATTTGCTTTATCTGAGAAACAAATAAGCCTTATAACCCAATTCTCATGCACTAAAACAGCAACAATGACCATCCATCTTTAGCATAAGTATTTCTGCCACATTTGAGGAAAAACTCTCTTGACCATTTTTATATGATACGCTACCGTAGCGTATATATACAATACTTAATTTGAGCTTTGGCGTCAGCGTAGCAAAACCAAGGCATTGCTTAACATCTCCCAAATATTATTTTGTGCTAAATAATGGCTACCAACATTAAAGGTTCTAGTTTTGACGAATTTGGTTATGTCCACGGCCCATTGAAGTGGGCGATCGCCTTTACGGCTTCTATTGGTGCGATATTAGAAGTAATTGATACTAGTATTGTTAACGTTGCCCTGACAGATATACAGGCTAGTTTGGGTGCGACTGTCAGTGAAGTAGGTTGGGTGGTAACTGGATATGGGATCGCAAATGTCGTTTTAATTCCCTTATCGGCATGGCTAGGAGATTACTTTGGACGCAAAACCTACTTTATCTTCTCGTTGATTGGCTTTACCCTGGCCTCGGTTTTATGCGGTTTGGCATTTAATCTGCCAATGCTAGTTTTTTCTCGAATTCTTCAAGGTTTATGTGGTGGCGGGTTGCTAGCTAAAGCCCAAGCAATTTTGTTCGAGACTTTTCCACCTGCTGAACAAGGTTTGGCCCAGGCAGTTTTTGGGGTAGGTGTAATTTCTGGCCCAGCAATTGGCCCAACTTTAGGGGGATTCTTGGTAGATGGTTTGGGCTGGCGCTGGATTTTCTTTGTTAATATTCCCTTCGGGATCATTGCAGTGGCGATGTCCTTGGCATTTTTACCCAAAGATAAAGAGAAGAGAGAGAAACAAAGCCAAGCCGTCGATTGGTTCGGGATCGGGTTTTTAGTTATTGCTATTGGCTGTATGCAAACTTTGTTAGAGGAAGGAGAGAAAGACGACTGGTTTTCTTCCGATTTTATTACGACGTTAGCGATCGCCAGTATTATCGGTTTGGGATTGTTTATTTGGCGAGAACTGAAAACAGATCACCCTGCTGTGGATTTGAGAGTTTTGCGCCACCGTTCTTTAGCTGCGGGAAGCGTTCTCTCAGCAGTGGTGGGTATGGGGCTTTATGGTACACTCTTTGCTGTGCCGATATTTGCTCAGAGTGTGCTGCACTTTACGGCAACGCAGACAGGACTATTGTTAGCACCCGGTGCTTTAGCGTCTGCGATCGTTATGGTTTTATTAGGCAAACTGTCTAGTAAAATTGATGCCCGATTTTTAATTGCAATGGGCGCTGTCGGATCGTCTGGAGTCATGTTTCAACTAGCAGCAATTACCCCACAAACTGGCATAGATGATTTATTTTGGCCATTGGTATGGCGTGGGGCTTTTACTGTGTTGATGTTTCTCCCTTTGAGTTTGGCAGTTTTAGGCCCGCTACCCAAACAGGATATTTCTGCCGGCTCTGGTTTCTACAACCTCACCCGACAACTGGGTGGTAGCATAGGCATTGCTCTACTCACCACTTTGCTTGACCGACGAGAAGCTTTTCATCGAGCCATCCTCTTAACAAAACTTACTCCTTATGACCCAGAAACCAGTCAGCGCCTTGACTTCCTCAATGGGGCACTTCAAAGTCAAGGTATAGATGCGACAACAGCGCAACAACAAGCACTAGCTTTATTAAGTCAAACAGTAGATATTCAAGCTGCGGTTTTGTCTTATGCAGATTGCTTTCGAGTGGTAGGTATAGGGTTCCTTTGCTCATTACCTCTGTTGCTATTTCTGGGTAAAGGCGGTGCAGGAGCAAAAGCGCCAGTCGGGCACTAGTAGTCTGCCAACCCAAAGATGCGCTTTTTCGGGCTGGGGAAAGGGGAAAGGGAACTGGGTTTGGGATTTAAAACCTTTCCCCCTGCCCCTTATCCCCAGAGGGGGCCCCACCTTCCCCCTTACCCAATAAAGAGCTTTCGTCACGAAAGCGAACTACTAGGGTAAAGGAAATAGCGATCGCATCCCTATTCTAAATTCTCTGACTGCAAAACTACGTAATAACACGGCTTCAGAATTATTCTCTGCCGAAAGTTACAACAGAAAATTAATACATACTGATTGATTTGGATGAAAAAAATAAAAGTCCCACTCAGTTTTGAGCGGGACTATGTGAAGTCTTATTGCTAAAATGAGAAATCTTAATCTTAGAAAAAGTTCATGATTGTAATAATCCCAACGCTAGTTAACATCATTAAAGCGCCCATAATTATAGATTGGCCTAATGGATTGCTGAATTTTGCATTGTTCATTTAAGTAAAATCCTTTTTATTAATAGTTCCTTAACCATATCAAAATCAGTATAAATATCTATAAAAGTCATGTAAAACTTAAATTACCGTAAAGTTTCTTCATAAATCCTCTTATCTAAGTTTTTGTATAATTTTTACTAAGTAACTATAAATAGTTATTTTTATTGTCTCATTCCCCATGCTCAAAATGTAGTAATTTCCGCACAGAATAATTACCTTATATCCGAGCGGAATAGGCGTATTAATGGAGTAAGATCGATATTAATCAAGGTAGAAATATTTGAAAAGAAAATTATCATGACAGTCTCCACAGCATCTAGAAACCAAGCGATCGCTTTTGACTTAGAAAAATTAAATGAGCAATTTGAAACTGCCACTCCCAAAGAAATACTGGCATGGTCTATAGAGAATATCCCAACGGGACTGGTGCAAACAAGCGCCTTTAACGTGGATGACATGATAATTACTCATATTCTTTACAGTGAACTGAAGCATCCCGTTCCTGTGATCTTTCTCGATACCTTGCACCACTTCCCTGAAAGCTTAGAATTAGTAGCCAAAGCCATACAAATCTATAACCTGGATTTGCAAACTTACAAAACTCCAGATGTAGACACCCGCGAAGCTTTTGAAGCCAAATACGGTGACAAACTCTGGGATAAGGATATTGCCCAATTCCACAATATTACAAAAATTGAACCATTATTACGGGGTCTAGACGAACTCAACAGCGTTGCTTGGATTACCGGACGCCGCCGTGACCAAGCAGTAACCCGTGCAAATATGCCCATATTTGAATTAGACGGTAAAGGTCGGCTGAAAGTAAATCCCATAGCCAGATGGACACGCCAAGACAGCTGGGTTTACGTGGCTGAACACGGAGTCATCTACAACCCCCTCCACGACCAAGGTTATCCCAGCATAGGCGACCAACCCATTACCACCAAAGTAGGTCAAGGCGAAGACGAACGCGCCGGACGTTGGCGGGGAAGTGAAAAAACTGAATGTGGAATTCATATTTAAGGGGAAGTAGGGAGTGGGGAATAGAATAAAAGAAGAATTTCCCCCAACTCTCCCCTTCTCTGCTTACTCTGAGCCTTTGCGGTTAGATAATACTGTTACACAACAAATTTAGGCAAGCAATTACAAACTGCTTAAATCATAAGTGTTTTGGGATTATCAAGCGTGCTATTCGTAATAGATGTAGATAGCTGGCATTGCTCCCTTGACGATCGCAGATGTATGTAATGCTTACTGATGGGCTGCACCAGGCAATTCACCAGTTACGGTACGGTGGGTGTGATCCCAATACAGTTCGGATAAGCACTCTTCATCTAAGAGTGTAGTTTGGGAAAACGGAAAAGGTTTTAATTTAGCCTTTTCTCAGAAATTCTGATAATTATTTGTAATTGCTTACCTACTTCGTATAAGTTCATTCTTAATTGCATGATTAAATTATCAGTAAATAGCAGCTACTTGCTGGTTTATTAAGAGTTAATGGCAGATGGAGAGTAAATGTAAGTGTGACAAATGGTGTTAAGGCAAATATTGAAAATTCTGCTGGTTACAGGCTCTATTTGGTTCGGTGTTGCACTTATTGCAAGGGCTACTGAAGTATGCTCTCAACAGATACAAAATGAATCTGCGTTCGCAAAAGTACTACGCGATTTCAGGACGATTAGAGAGATTCCACGACTAGGCGAAGTAGAATTTCCTAGCACAAGGCACGATTTCTTAGGAGTTGTTACGCCAACTTTCCTTAGACGAAGCAGTTTTGTTTGATGATTCTCTTCCTTGCGATTGCTCTTCCAAGAAAACTTTTAGCTAAATCCCTGTATGCTGTGGTTGGGCGACACCTTTAGCAACCCCTCTAGTGTACCCACTTTCAAGACGCTGTATAGCCTAGATGCGGCGATCGCTCAGTTAAGTGTAGTAGAGGGTGTTGCGATCGCAATCGTCGTGCATTACAACAAGATTCAGCAACTCATGTCAAGGACTTAGTGCAACAGCCAAGATCGTAATGAAAGCAACTAAGCGAGCTGCTTCGACTAAAAATAAAGTCGCCATTCTGCAAGATACTAAAAATACTTGTGGTTGAGCAGTCAAAGGCTATGAAGATAATTACATCAGCACAATACCATCAACAGCATATAGAAAGCCGCAAGGGTTATGAGGTTGTCTACAACACTGAAGGTTACGATCGCATTGTCAAATATAGCGATCGCTATGTTACAGGCAGTTATCGAGAAGTTCAACTGCGACACGGAGTCCGTCTGCTACTGTATGATGGCACATGGCTTAAAGACTTAAGTGTAGAAACCTTGTTTGACAGTCATCAATGGATTGTAGCAAGGTTTTCCCTGGCAGGAAGTGGTAGGATATTGATTTCTGGAAATCAAGATAAATCCTTCAAAGCTGATTATATACACCAAGCTGGTAAAAACTATTTATTTTATTTGTCAGATATTAAACAAATTGACGAAGTGGCAGTAGGTACAGAACTAACAATTTTAATTCTCTTCAATTTTGATTTCTTCAGGTCATTTGCTACAGGTTCAGAAGTTCTACCCGAACCATTACAAGTATTGCTAGAGTCTGATACTCTGCCTCTATTCCATCGTCAAGTTGGTCAAATCACCCACCAAATGCATTTAGCCTTAGAGCAAATTTTGCATTCTCCTCATCAGGGGATGATGAAGCGGATGTATTTAGAAAGCAAAGTTATCGAACTTCTATCGTGGCAATTGACTCAGTTTGTCGAAATTGAACAGGGACAGTATCCAGTTACTAGTCTCAAGCCTGTTGATGTGGAAAGGATTTACCAGGCTAAGGAAATTTTAATTCAAAATCAGATCGAGCCACCTTCACTTATGGACTTAGCACAACTTGTTGGGCTGCATCATATGAAGCTAAAACTTGGCTTTCGTGAGATTTTTGGGACAACTGCATTTGCTTGTTTGCGGGATTACCGTTTGGAACAAGCAAAGCAGTTTTTACAAGAGGGCAAAATGACTGTGGAAGAAGTGGTAAATGTGGTTGGTTACTCACATCTAGGTCATTTTAGAAACGCTTTTAAGCATAAGTTTGGTATTACCCCTGGTGCTTGTCGAGCCGGGAAAAAGATTGTTATGGGATGATGATTTTTTATTCTATGGAATAATAAGGATTGGGATTGGGAATAAGTTTTGTAGTGTGTGTTATGCCACTCTCTTACGCACCCTACCAGATTAGATATGGGAATAAGATAGTAAAAGTTAATACTACACCATCACCGCGACAAGTTAAAACTTGTCCTTTATGGCCTAATTTTTGTCCTCCATGGCCTAGATTTGTTGTCCTGTAAATACGTAAGCTCCTTAAAATAGTTGCAAATTATTTTTAATAAAAATTTGGACTAAATTTGTGTGAGGAGCAATATCTTGCAACAACCTTGGCGATTTTTTATTTTTAATCTAGGGATTGGGATTTTTGTCCCCCTATTAATGACTCAAGGAGCATTGGCTGAGTCAAAACAGAGTCAAGTCATCACTGAAATACCTACAGTCATTGATTCCCAACCGCTCTCAACCGATGCCAAAGACTTGTTATCTCAAAATATAGAGAATGATTTAGTGGTGAAAATCACTCAAATTAAGGTGAACACCACAAATAAAGGAATTGACGTAATTTTAGAAACAACTGCATCAGAGAAATTACAAATAGCTGTCAAGAGTCAAGGTAATAACTTCATTGTTGATATTAAAAATGCTCAATTGTTTCTACCATCAGGTAACAAATTTAGCCAACAGCAACCAGCACAGGGAATCACTGCTATAACTGCCACTAACTTTGATGCCAATACTATCCGGCTGACAGTAACGGGTGAAGCGGGTTTACCAGTTGTGGAGTTGTATGATAGCCCGAAGGAAGGTTTGGTTTTTGGTGTTGCGAGTGCGGCTGCTTCTGGGCAACTTGGGCAACAACCACCTTCACAACAGCCGGAACCTCAACAGCCACCAAACCAGACACAGCCACAGCAACCATCAGCTTCTGGTGATGAACCGATTGAGTTGGTGGTGACAGGGGAGCAAGATGGGTATCGCGTACCCAATGCTTCCGCCGCCACCAGAACCGATACGCCCCTGCGTGACATTCCCCAATCGATTCAGGTAATTCCTCAAGAGGTTCTGCGCGATCAACAAGCTACCAGTACTTATGAGGCGCTCAAAAACATCACTGGTTTGACTCTGACCGGTGCCGGTGGTGCCAATACTGGTAATGTAGGTATCCGATTTCTGACTCGAGGGTTTGAGGGCAATGCGATCAGGAATGGGTTGCCAACTGGATTTGCGGCTAATTCGATTGAAGTATCTAATATTGAGCGAATTGAATTGCTCAAAGGTCCAGCTTCAGTTCTGTTTGGTGAGGGCAGTCCAGGTGGGACGCTGAATGTGATTACCAAACAGCCTCTGCGCGACCCTTTTTATGCCATTGAAGCAACCGTTGGCAGTGATGATCTTTACCGGGGTGCTGTGGATCTGTCTGGACCACTGAATGACTCAAAGACATTACTATATCGACTGAATACGTCTTACCTGGATAGAGAGGCAACCACTGATTTTTTCAACAACAGAGTGTTTTTCATTGCGCCTGTCCTGCGTTGGGACATTAGTGAGAAAACCAACTTGACTCTAGAGGGAGATTACACTGACCAAAAAACTGAAAATGCCGTGCGGGGTTTACCCGCCGAAGGCACTGTCCTTGCCAACCCCAATGGTAAAATACCGCTTAATCGCTACATTGGTGAAACTGACAGTAATCAAGAAGGGAAGACGGGTAGAGTAGGATACAAACTGGAACATCAGTTGAGCGACAATTGGTCATTCCGAAACGCTTTCAATGCAACGTTTTTTCGATACAGTTTTGACAAACTTGCCTTTCCTGTCAATCTTGAGGACGACAAGCGAACCCTGGATCGTATTGGTATTACCGACTATAAAGAGTATTACAATGCCTATAACTTGACAACAGATGTGATTGGTAAATTCTCCACTGGCTCCGTTCGCCATCAATTACTATTTGGAGTCGATCTCAGTCGAACCGACACCCTTGAATCAAGCGGTAAGTATACCACTGCGCCATCCATTGACCTGTTCAATCCTGTGTATGGTCAGCCGTTAGGTACTGTTGTCAGTTCTCAATATAAGTATTCCAGTTCGAGTGATACACTGGGCGTTTATGTTCAGGATCAGGTCAATTTGACTAATAATCTGAAGTTGCTGCTAGGTGGTCGGTTTGATACCTCCAGATCCACAGATAGAGATGACTTAGCCAACACAGAAAGCAGCAAATCGAGTGATGCCTTCACTCCTCGTTTTGGCATCGTCTATCAGCCCATAGAGCCGATTTCACTGTATGCCAGCTACAGCCGCTCCTTTACTCCAAACACTGGACAAGATTTTTATGGCAATCTGTTTGAACCCGAACGCGGTACTCAGTATGAAGTGGGCATCAAGGCAGATATTAGCAGCAAACTATCGGCAACCCTTGCCTTTTACGACCTGACCAAGTCCAATATTCTCACGGCCGATCCAGATCCAACTCATGTTAACTTTCAGATCCAAATTGGCGAACAGCGCAGCCGGGGAATTGAACTGGGCCTGTCCGGTGAAATCTTGCCGGGATGGAAATTCTATGGTGGCTATGCCTATACTGATGCTCAGATTACAGATGATACCGATTCTAGTATTATTGGTAAGAAATTGAGCAATACGCCAGAAAATTCTTTTAACCTGTGGACAACCTATGAAATTCAAAAAGGTTCCTTGCAAGGGTTGGGGTTTGGTCTGGGCTTTTTCTTTGTCGGCGACAGGCAAGCCGATTTGGAAAATAGCTTTAAATTGCCCAGCTATTTCACAACCGATGCTGCCATCTTCTACAAACGAGGACGGTTACGCACACAGCTCAATTTCAAAAATCTGTTTGATGTAGACTACTTTGACACTGCCCTTAACCAGCTGCGTGTTTTCCCTGGTGAGCCGTTCACCGTACAGGGTACAATTTCGTGGGAGTTTTAAGCTGACCTAGCCCCCTAAAAAGGCTACTGTGTACACACAAGTCTTTTTAGGAGAGTAACAAAAACTAAACCAACGAACATCAGCTATGAACTCTAAAAAACTCCACAACTTGGTATTTATTCTACACCGCTACACTGGTTTAGCTGTGGGACTGATTGCAATTATTGTCGGCTTGACTGGTAGTCTATTGGTCTTCCACACCGAAATAGAAAACTTTGCTCAACAGCGCCCAATTTATACAATTACCCCTCAAGGTCAACCACTGCCCATTGAAGTTGTAATAAATACTGTAAAAAAGACATATAGCAATCAACCAGATGTAACTCTCCAGTCGGTTTACCTGCCCACAAAGCCAAGTGAGCCGATGAATGTTGTGCTGAAAACCAAAGAAAATGACTGGACAGAAAATTACGTTAACCCTTACACAGGAGCAATTTTCGGTAATAATTTAAATTTAAAGTCAAGCTTTGTACAAAAGTTTTTTGAAATCGTCTACCCACTCCACTATAGTCTTTTAGCAGGTGACTGGGGCTATAAGTTTCTGGGCATCATTGGTTTACTGATGTCTTTCATGAGCATTACAGGGATTATCCTTTGGCCTGGTTGGCGCAAATTGATATCTGGATTCAAAATCAAGTGGAATGCTCATCCCAAGCGGGTTAACTTTGATGTTCACAAAGTTGCTGGGGTGATTACAGTAGTATTCCTCATCTTCACATTTTTCACAGGATTTTGCTGGAGCTTCAGTGAGTTCGTTAACCCGATGATCTATACTCTAACCTTCTCTAACCAGCAGCAAGCAAGTCCGGTTTCTGTCCCTATTGCCGGGAAGTCTCCACTCCTACTAAAAGAGCAATTAAAAATCGCTCAAGCTGCTTTACCAAATGGCTCGCTCAGGAGTATTTCTTTTCCAAGTAAACCAGAAGAAGTCTTAACGGTCAACTTTAAGCAGACTCAAAAAGATGTAGACTATGATGTTTATCTCGACCAATACAGTGGTAAAGTTTTACGAGTCCATAGTTCTTTGCAGATATCGTTAGGCGATCGCATCGTCAACTCCTTTGTGCCTCTACACTTCGGCACTTTCTGGGGACTGCCATCCCGAATTTTCTACGTCTTTGTCGGACTTGCACCGTTGGTTTTGTTCATCACTAGCTTTGTCATGTGGTGGTATCGCT
Source organism: Nostoc sp. (assembly GCF_036917575.1). Taxonomy (GTDB): domain Bacteria; phylum Cyanobacteriota; class Cyanobacteriia; order Cyanobacteriales; family Nostocaceae; genus Nostoc. The sequence continues at coordinate 318,893 of NZ_JBALDC010000050.1, forward strand.
ACAAAAAAAATCGCTCCCCGCAGACAAGAGAACTGGCTGAGTTGAAAGCAGAGAATTAGATTATAAAGCCAGCAATTTCACGATCTCCCTTGTTGAAATAATTTGTATGCGTTGATCTGTGCTGATGTAAATCGCTCTTGATAGATTATTCTTGGGTTGGTTGCGGTTTTACTTCAACGGAAGTTTTAACAGACCTGAGATAGGTTAATAAGTAAGTGGACATAATTAAGTATAAAATGCCAACAACGCAAACTCTCTACTGTTGAGGCTTTTACCTTCTACTTACAATCGCTTTTAAGCACAAGTTTGGTGTTACCCCTGGTGCTTGTCCAGCTGGAAAGATTGTTGTAGAATGATGATTTTGTTTTCTATGTCTGGATTGAACGGTAGGTTTTACCCCACCCTAACCCTCCCCTCATACAGCCTACGGTGTACACACAAGTACTATCTGAAAGGGTTTCAGGCGTTATAGACCCCTTAAATTGTCATTACGAGCGCAGTGATAACGGAGCTAAGTAATCACATAATCCCGTGGTTTAAACGATTGCTTCGTCGTTCCTCCTCGCAATGACAGGCTTCCAGAGCGATCGCACAATCCTATTGCTAGAGGACGAAACCAAGTGTCAGGTGGAATTTTACGACTTGTGTGTACACCGTAGCCTCATACAGCAGAGGGAACTAGATTTCTGTTTACCGCTTGTAAACGGGGGGATTAAGGGGGGTAAAAACTAATGCTACACTATCGCCTTGAGCAGTTAAAACTTGTCCTTTATGGCCTAATTTTTGTCCTCTATGGCCTAGATTTGTTGTCCTGTAAATACGTAAGCTCCTTAAAATAGTTGCAAATTATTTTTAATAAAAATTTGGACTAAATTTGTGTGAGGAGCAATATCTTGCAACAACCTTGGCGATTTTTTATTTTTAATCTAGGGATTGGGATTTTTATCCCCCTATTACTGACTCAAGGAGCTTTGGCTGAGTCAAAACAGAGTCAACTAATTACTGAAATACCTACAGTCATTGATTCCCAACCACTCTCAACCGATGCCAAAGACTTGTTATCTCAAAATATAGAGAATGATTTAGTGGTGAAAATCACTCAAGTGAAGGTGAACACCACAAATAAAGGAATTGACGTAATTTTAGAAACAACTGCATCGGAAAAATTACAAATAGCTGTCAAGAGTCAAGGTAATAACTTTATTGTTGATATTAAAAATGCTCAATTGTTTCTGCCATCAGGTAACAAATTTAGCCAACAGCAACTAGCACAGGGAATCACTGCTATAACTGCCACTAACTTAGATGCCAATACTATCCGGCTGACAGTAACGGGTGAAGCGGGTTTACCAGTTGTGGAGTTGTATGATAGTCCAAGGGAAGGTTTAGTTTTTGGTGTTGCAAGTGCGGCTTCTGGGCAACAACCACAAACACCACAAGCTCAACAAAAGCCAACAAACCAGACACAGCCAGAACAACCATCGCCAAGCAATGATCAGCCGATTGAGTTGGTAGTCACGGGGGAACAAGATGGCTATCGCGTGTCAAATACCTCAGTGGGAACCAAAACTGATACACCCTTGCGTGATATTCCCCAGTCGATTCAGGTAGTTCCCCGGCAGTTGATAGAGGATCAGCGGATAACGAATTTGGGTGAAGCACTAAGAAACGTACCCGGTGCTAGGCAATCAGGTAATTCTTCATCCCGTGGGAATAATGCACTCCCTCAGATTCGAGGTTTTCTTTCGCAAGACAATATCATTACAAATGGATTGAAAAACACCAACAATATAGCTGGTGGTTTTAATTTTGCTAATATCGAGCGGATTGAGGTTCTAAAAGGACCTGCCTCTGTTCTCTACGGTCAAGGTTCCCTGGGTGGTGTTGTGAATCTTGTGACCAAAAAACCTTTAGCAGAACCTTACTATTTCATCGAAGCCTCTGCTGGCAGCTACAATGCTTATAGCGGTGCAATAGATTTTTCCGGCCCCCTGAATGACAGTAAAACTGTACTGTACCGTCTCAACGTTGCTGCTCAGACTACAGAGAGTTTTGTTGATTTCTACGATGAGCAACAATACGTTGTCGCCCCTACTATTAGCTGGCAAATCAGCGATCGCACCAAACTTACCCTAGCAGGCGAATATAAAGATCGAAGCAAAGATAATGGTAATTTTGGTCTCCCATATCAGGGTACTCTATTACCTAATCCGAATGGCAGACTCCCTCGCAATCTTAATCCGTCCTGGCCAGATCCTAAAAGAACAGAAATAAGTGCATATCAAGCTAGCTACGACCTTGAGCATCGTTTCAGCGAAGACTGGCAGCTACACAGTAGTTTCTTGTTTTCTCACAGTGTAACTGATAGAGCTTTAGTTGATGCTGGTGAATTTGGGCCAGATTTCCGGACTGTGGATAGATACTATTCATACAATCTAGCCACGGATGATAACTATAATTTTGACACTTATACAGTTGGCAAATTTCAGACAGGCAGCATTGGGCATCAACTGATAACTGGCTTTAATTACCAATGGGGAACATCGTCAGAAGTTGGTGGTGGTGGTGGACCTTTTGACCAGCTTGATCTGTACAACCCTGTATATGGTCAACGAGCCAAGCTCGGAGTAAATGATACATATACATTTGCCAATTTATATAAATCAGACTCATACGGCTTTTATATCCAAGATCAAGTGACCCTGGCAGAAAATTTAAAACTGGTTTTGGGGGGACGCTACGATATTGCAAATTCAAAAGCAGGGAATATTGGTGAGGAATTGACCGAGTCCCCACAACAGCAAGCCTTTAGCCCAAGAGTTGGGATCGTCTATCAACCTGTAGAGCCAATTTCGCTCTACGCTAGCTACAGTCGCTCGTTTACCCCACAGGGTGGACAAGATTTTAATGGTAACTTGTTTCAACCAGGACGTGGCACACAGTATGAAGTGGGTGTGAAAGTAGATTTTAATGACAAGCTTTCTACAACCTTGTCTTTGTATGACTTGACCCGTTCCAATATCCTTACTGGCGATCCTGATCTAGCCCGTCGAGCATTAGGATTTTTTGTTCAAGTTGGTGAACAGCGTAGCCGGGGTATTGAATTTGACGTGACCGGTGAAATTTTGCCGGGATGGAACATTGTTGCTAACTATGCTTTTACAAATTCAATAATCACAGAAGATAACGACTATCCAGTTGGTGACGAGCTTGATAACGTACCAAAACATTCTGCTAGCTTATGGACAAAATACGAAATTCAATCTGGTAGTTTGCAAGGATTAAGCTTTGGAGTCGGAGTATTTTATGTTGGTGACAGAGAAGCAAATCTCCCAAATGATTCGCGATATATATTACCCAGCTATGTCACCACTGATGCCGCGATTTTTTACAAGCGAGATAGGTTCCGTGCTGCACTAAATTTCAAAAACTTGTTTGACTTGTACTATTTTGAGTCTACGGGTCTACTAGGCGATCCGTTTACTGTGCAAGGTACAGTTTCTTTAGAATTTTGATTGCTAGTGCCAAAAGCCAACAATATTTGGCACTAACAATCAAATTGTTTCTCTAGTAGTTCGCTTTCGTGACGAAAGCTCTTTATTGGGTAAGGGGGAAGGTGGGGTCCCCTCTGGGGATAAGGGGCAGGGGGAAAGGTTTTAAATCCCAAACCCAGTTCCCTTTCCCCTTTGCCCAGCCCGAAAAAGCGCATCTTTGGGTTGGCAGACTACTAGTTGTAGAGCATCTACCATGCAAGAAAAATCCTTTCGTCATCTAGTTTTCAAACTACACCGCTACATTGGTTTAGCAGTGGGACTAATTGCAATTCTCGTTGGTCTGACTGGTAGTCTATTGGTCTTCCAGTCAGAAATTAGCAACTTCGACCAGCCCATTGCTGGTAAATCCCCGCTCAGACTTCCAGAACAATTAAAAACTGCTCAAGCTGCTTTATCGGATGGAGCGCTCTGGAGAATTTACTTTCCAGTTAAACCAGAAGATGCCTTCATGGTTCGCTTTAAGCTTCCCCAAGAAAATAAGGACTATGGTCAGAGCTATGTTTATCTTGATCGATATAGTGATAAAGTTTTGCGAGTGGATAGTTCTTTGAAGATATCGTTAGGCGATCGCATTATCAATTCCTTTGTCCCTCTGCACTATGGTACTTTCTGGGGACTGCCATCCCGAATTTTCTACGTCTTTGTCGGACTTGCACCGTTGGTTTTGTTCATCACTAGCTTTGTCATGTGGCGGTATCGCTATCAACCAAAAACTAAGATTTGCGATCGCTCAATAGAACTGTCACATTCACACCGCAATTAACTGACAATACGCGATCGCAATCCTGATTTGAGGTTTTTCGTATTAAATACAACATTTAACTGGGTTAAAAATCTGAAAAAACTGATTTTGACAGTTGGGGATGTGGAATGTGGTTTTTAAGTAATTTTTGGGAGAGGGCGCATATTTTTATACAATTCTTATCAGACTAAAGTGGTAAAAAATACAATAAGCCCAAGGGAAAAACGTAGAATATTGACGAGTCATTGGTAAGTTTGAGACATTTAAACAGTTCTCAATAGCTATTTGTCATTAATATGTAGACAAAGAACAAAGGACAAATATGATTAAAATCCTCCACCTCTCCGACATCCACATGGGAAGCGGCTTCTCCCACGGACGAATTAATCCCACAACTGGATTGAATACACGATTGGAGGATTTTGTCAACACCTTGTCTATATGTATTGACAGAGCGCTGACAGATGCTGTTGATATAGTGATATTTGGTGGCGATGCTTTCCCGGATGCGACACCACCGCCTTATGTACAACAAGCTTTTGCCAGCCAATTTCGCCGTCTTATGGATGCCAATATTCCAACAGTGCTGTTGGTAGGCAACCACGACCAACATTCCCAAGGACAGGGAGGGGCGAGTTTAAATATTTACCGCACTTTGGGAGTGCCAGGGTTTGTTGTCGGTGACACATTAACTACTCACTGTATTCAAACCCGCAATGGTAAAGTGCAGGTAATCACTCTTCCTTGGTTAACCCGTTCAACTCTGATGACTCGCCAAGAGACTGAAGGTTTGTCTTTGGCAGAAGTCAACGAACTATTAACGGAACGTCTGCGAGTTGTTTTAGAAGGGGAAGTTCGCCGTCTTGACCCAGATGTACCTACTATCCTTTTGGCTCACTTGATGGCTGACAATGCTAGCTTGGGCGCAGAACGCTTTTTGGCAGTAGGTAAAGGCTTTACCCTACCCCTATCTTTGCTGACGCGACCTTGTTTTGATTATGTAGCGTTGGGACACGTTCACCGCCACCAAAATTTGAATAAATCCAACAACCCGCCTGTAATTTATCCAGGGAGTATTGAGCGAGTAGATTTCAGCGAAGAAAAAGAAGACAAAGGTTATGTAATGCTGGAACTAGAGCGGGGAAGGGCTGAGTGGGAATTTTGTCCTTTGACAGTTCGGACTTTCCGCACCATTGAAGTGGATGTCTCAAAAGCAGATGAGCCGCAAGTAGTGTTAATGAAAGCGATCGCCAAGTATGATATTCAAGATACTGTAGTGCGGCTAATTTACAAACTCCGCTCCGAACAGATGGATGTAATTGACAGTTCTTCTCTACATACTGCTTTAAGTCCCGCTCACACCTACACCATTCAAGCAGAATTAGTGAGTCAATTAGCCAGACCCCGAATTCCTGAATTGAGCGCAAGTAGCAGCATTGACCCAATGGAAGCTTTGAAAACTTACTTAAACAATCGCGAAGACCTGAAAGACATCGCAACCTCAATGATGGATGCAGCCCAAAAGTTGCTAGCAGATGAAGTGGAAGTTTGGCTAGAAGCAGCAACTAATGAGTAAGATAAAGCCAATTAATTTACTCTACTCCAGTGCCCAAAAGTTATGACGCAAACAATCCAAGCAAAGGTCAAAGGGTTTTTTGATGTGAAACCCTAGAAATGAGTTATATGACGTGCTACGTATCCTGAAACGCCTGACTCAGTTAGTGAATACTTAAATTATCATATTCAAGATGCTTTAATGCGGCTACTTTATTTTACAAACAGTTTGACGGCTAAAAAAATCGAGTTTCTACTACTGTTTTGTATTACTCGCAACATATTTTTTATCAAATAGTATGTATGCATCTGGATTGTTTCGCTCTCCAGCAGAAAAACCCATTTTTTGAAATGCCTTGGTAAATCAGATTTTGATGATAAATTGCTCACTTCCGTTTAATGTGAATTAAGCTTTGAAACCCTTGTCATTTCATAGGTAATCCCAAAACTATGATTTTGAGTGAATCTAGAAACCCTTGTAGAATAAGCGGCGTTTCTAATTCACATCAGACGTTCACTTAGTAAAAAAAAATAATCCAGATGATAAATATTATTCTATATACCCTATAATTCTCATAATCACGGTATCCATGTAGAAATACCGTAGATTTAGGGGTGATTCCAATGAGCAAGTCGCAACAACCAACAAAATTAAATAAATTCCTAAGTGAGGGAATACAGGCTTATGCCATGAAAGCCTTGCGGACTATGCAACTATCGTATCAACACGCAATTAGAAGTTGGTTGGATGGACGCAGTATCCAAAGCTTTGTGAGCCTGTTTTTAATAAGTATTTTTTTCAGTATAGCAGTTGCCTCTTGTTCGGGAAGCAGTTCAGCTAGCAAAAATGATGTTAAATTAAAACTCGTATCTTTCTCTGTCACCAAAGCCGCTCATGACCAGATAATTCCTAAATTTATCGAAAAGTGGAAGCAAGAACACAACCAAAACGTTACATTTGAGCAAAGTTATGGTGGTTCTGGCGCTCAAGCGGCTGCTGTAATTGACGGTTCCCAAGAAGCAGATATAGTACATTTGGCGCTTCCCCTAGATGTCAGCAAAATTGCTCTTGCAGGTTTGATTAAATCAGGTTGGGAAACCAAAGCTCCGAGAAGTGGTATTGTTAGTAGATCTGTTGCTGCGATCGTCACCCGCGAAGGAAATCCCAAAGGTATTAATACTTGGGCAGATTTGGCAAAAGATGGCGTGAAAGTGATTGCCGCTAACCCAAAAACTTCTGGTATTGCTATCTGGGAATTCTTGGCTTTTTGGGGTTCCGTGAGTCTAACTGGAGGTGATGAAGCGACAGCGTTAGATTACGTCACCAAAGTTTATAAAAACACTCCTATTCTGACGAAAGATGCTCGTGAAGCTAGCAATGTATTTTTCCAACAAAATCAAGGTGATGTCTTAATCAACTACGAGAATGAGGTAATTTTAGCAGGAAAAAATGGGAATAAACTACCTTATGTTGTACCCCAAGTCAATATTTCTATTGACAATCCTGTAGCAGTAGTTGATAAAAACGTTGATAAACACAGTACCAGAGAAGTTGCACAAGCATTTGTTGATTTTCTTTACTCCACAGAAGCTCAACGGGAATTTGCCAAACTACAATATCGTCCTGTTAACCCTTCTGTTAATCAAGAAGTAGCATCACAACATCCACCAATTAAAACTTTATTCACATCTCAAGATTTAGGTGGTTGGGATATTATTCAAAGCAAATTTTTTGGAAATGGGGCAATTTTTGACAAAATTTATGCTGCCAGCAAATCATGATATTGTATATTTTTCTAGTAGATAGCCAAGCAAACATAAATAAATCTCAATCACTTTACCTCAATTAATAATTTATGAGCTTTCATAGCAGATTTAAAAATAGCTTGATGCTGACGTTTTTAATGATTATTGCCACGACTATCAATGCCTGTAGCAGCAGTGAGGAAAAGAAAAATCAGGTAAGTCTTGATGGTGCAGCTGTAGGTTTTCCTATTTCTTTAGCAGTTGCAGAAGAATACGGTAAAGTCAAACCTGAAGCTAAAGTCAGCGTTGCCTCAAGTGGTACTGGTGGCGGTTTCAGTAAATTTTGTAATGGCGATATTGATATTGCTGGTGCTTCTCGCACCATTAGAGATGAAGAAATCAAAAAATGTCAAAGTAAGAATATTAAATTTGTCGAGTTGCCTGTAGCTTTAGATGGTATTGCCGTGATTGCCAACCGTCAAAATAACTTTGCTAAATGTCTTACTATTAAGGAACTAGGTAAGATTTGGGGCGGCAAATCAGATGGCAAAATATTGAAATGGAATCAAGTTAATTCTAAGTTTCCTAACGAAAAGCTGAAGCTGTATGCTCCATCTTCTGATACGGGAACATTCGATTATATGACTCAAGCTGTGACTGGCAAAGCCAAAAATGGCCGTACAGACTACACTGCTACTCAAAATCAAAATCTTCTCGTACAAGGAGTGTCAGGTGATGTAACAGCTTTGGGTTATGTAGGCATATCTTACTATATTCAAAATCAAGACAAACTGAATCTAGTTGCTGTGGAAAGCCCTACAGGAAAGTGTGAAAAACCAGTTCCGGTAGATAACGTAATTAAAAATATCTATACACCTTTGTCTCGTCCTCTCTTCATCTATGTTAGTAAAAAATCCTTAGATACTAAACCAGCAGTCAAAGAATTTGTAGATTTTTATCTAGAAAATTCTTGGAAGTGGGTAGATAGCGTTGGTTATGTAGCATTACCTGATGAAGCTTACCTCAAAGTCAAACAAAAATTTGCTACTGGCGAAACTGGGACAAAGTTTAAAAAAGCAAAACCAGGTGAACCAATCACAAACTTTATTTAAATAAAGTCTCAGTCATTGTAGTTGAATTTTAGTGATAAGTTAGTTGTCTATGCAAAATACAAATTATCAAGACGCTCCTAATTTAAAATCCAGAGAGTCACTGGATAAAAATGCATCTGAAGATATTTCCGAAAAGATTATTGCGGCGATTTTATTTGCTTGTGCTTTAGTCTCGGTTCTGACTACCTTTGGGATTGTCATAATTATTTTTCAAGAGACATTCGGCTTTTTCCAAGAAGTTTCCTTTGCCCAATTCTTTTTTGATACAAAATGGACACCTTTATTTGCAGATAAGCATTTTGGCGTTTGGCCATTGATTAATGGCACTTTATTGACTACAGCTATTGCTATGGCAGTTGCGATTCCTTTAGGTTTATCTTCTGCTATTTATTTGAGTGAATATGCTGAACCCAAAGTGGCTGCAATTTTACGTCCAGCAGTAGAACTTTTAGCAGGAATACCCACAGTAGTTTATGGTTACTTCGCGCTGTTGTTCCTTACACCATTGCTGCGGAATCTTATCCCTCTGGAAATATTCAATGCTTTGAGTGCGGGGTTAATGATGGGGGTAATGATTACTCCTACTGTTGGTTCTATCAGCTTAGATGCTATCCGAGCAGTTCCACGTTCTTTGCGAGAAGGAGCTTATGCTTTAGGTATCACTAAACTGGAAACAATTTTTAAAGTAGTTCTACCAGCCGCGCTTTCTGGAATCATCGCCTCGATTATTTTGGGTATTTCTCGCGCTGTGGGTGAAACAATGACTGTCCTCATCGCCGCCGGACAACAACCAAGATTAACTGTTAACTTCATGGAATCAGTAGAAACCATGACAGCTTACATGGCGCAAATTTCTGGTGGAGATAGTCCGCGTGGTAGTCTCAATTTCAAGACATTATATGCTGTAGGCGCTGTTTTATTTCTACTCACGCTAGCTTTGAATATTGTTAGTTATTGGGTTGCTAATCGCTTTAAAGAAAAATACGACTAAATAGATATGGCTACAAGTTATCAACGAGATAATTCTTTAGATTCTGCGGCAGAATTTACCGATAATGTTGAAAATAGAGAGACACTAGGTAAAGTATTTGAAGTACTCTTTTTGTTAGGATTGCTAATTGGTTTATTTGTCTTAGCATTGCTACTTTTTGATATTTTGCGAGACGGATTAGGCAGATTTTTATCACCCGGCTTTCTTACAGAAACTCCTTCTCGTTTTCCTGACCAAGGTGGTATTCGTCCGGCGATTATCAGCAGCGTTCTTTTAGGATGTGTTGTGATTTTAGTGACTGTTCCAATTGGTGTAGGAGCAGCTTTATATTTAGAAGAGTATGCACCTAAAGCTTGGTGGACAGTAATTATTGAGATTAATATCAGTAATCTGGCGGGTGTGCCTTCTATTGTCTATGGATTGCTGGGTTTAGGAGTTTTCAATTATTTGCTTGGCTTTGGCCCCGCTTTGATTTCTGGTGCATTGACTTTATCTTTGCTGTCTTTACCAGTAATTATTGTGACAGCTAGAGAAGCAATTCGCGCTGTACCGGATTCTTTAAGAAATGCTTCTTACGGATTAGGTGTCACAAAATGGCGAACTATCAGCAATCATGTCATACCCTATGCTATTCCCGGTATTCTGACGGGGGTGATTATCTCTATATCCCGCGCTATTGGTGATGCCGCATCTCTGATTGTTGTAGGTGCTGTGGGTTTTCTCACCTTTAACCCTGGTTTGTTCCAGAGATTTATGGCATTACCCATTCAAATTTACAGTTACATAACTCGTCCTGAACCGGGTTTTGCTAGTGCAGCAGCAGCCACAATTATTGCGTTGTTACTCTTGATTTTAGTTTTAAATGGTGTAGCAATTTATATTAGACAACGCTTCTCAATAAATTAGGTAATTAAATATCTAATTGGATATATTCACAGAGATTAGGAGATACACTTTCATGATTTATAGCAATAGTAGAAGTCAATCAGATAGTGCCACAATAGACCAAGGTAATAGCGTATTCAATGTTGAAGGTGTAAAGGTGTTTTATGGAGGATTCCTGGCGCTTTTAGATGTGTATCTAAAGATTCCTGAAAAACAAATTATTGCTTTTATTGGGCCTTCAGGATGCGGTAAAAGTACCTTACTGCGTTGCTTCAACCGGATGAATGATTTAATTCCTGGTGCTAAGGTTGAGGGTAGACTGAATTATCGCGATCGCAACATTTACGATCCGAAGGTAAATTCTGTAAAATTACGCCGCCAAGTCGGCATGGTTTTTCAAAGACCGAATCCCTTCCCCAAGTCAATCTACGAAAATATTTCCTTTGGCCCGCGTGCTAACGGTTATAAAGGTAACATTGATGAATTGGTAGAAGATTCCCTCAGACGTGCTGCTATCTGGAATGAAGTCAAAGATAAACTCAAAGAGAAGGGAACTGCATTATCTGGCGGACAACAACAACGACTTTGCATAGCAAGAGCGATCGCGATGAAGCCAGATGTATTATTGATGGATGAACCATGTTCTGCTCTCGACCCAATTTCTAGCCGCCAAGTAGAAGAACTCTGCTTAGAACTAAAAGAACAATACACCATCATTATGGTGACACACAATATGCAGCAAGCTTCCAGAGTTGCAGACTTCACGGCTTTCTTCAATACAGAAATTGACGAGCATGGCAAACGTCGCGGCAAATTAGTTGAGTTTAATCCTACAGTCCAAATGTTCAGTTCTCCTCAAACCAAAGAAGCTGAAGATTATATCAGTGGACGCTTCGGTTAAAAACACATCACAGTTCTAATTCTGGAAAATATGCTGAGGCTTGACAGTACTAAATCGAAGTAATATTTCAGTTTAGTACTTATACTGTGTATTATGTTTAAGCCTTTGTCATTTGCTTTAGTTACAGCTACCGTTATAGTTGCATTAATTAATAATCCCAGTGCCACTTTAGCTCGAACTTGTGCATCTAAGTGTGGGTCGCACCCAATTCAGTTTACACCTGGGCAACACATCCGAGTTGAAGTTATAAATAGCACACCTAACCTGATTAAAATTCAAAAACCCTCCGGGACTGATGCAATTTCCTTGAGTCCAGGACAGAAATTAAATTTAGAAGAAATAGAAGGTACAGAGCCAAATACATCTCTGATATTTTGGAGTGAAATAGGTCTATCATTACAAGCAATTGTCTCCAAACCTAACTTTGGCACATTGCGGCTGGAACTGCGTCCGACTTTGCACTCTCCAGGCGATCGCTCGTTATATATTATGGATGATGGTAGGATAAACGTGTTTTAGATCGCAAATTAATGTTATTAGTTATGAGTTAAGAAATAACTTTCAATTCAACACTCATAACTGAGAATTCCTAACTTTTATTGTGCTAGACCAAGCTGTATCTGAAGTATCAAAGCCTCACAGGCGCTTACCCAATCAGCGCTGGCAGATTTATCCACAAAAACCAGAATTTGCCCAAAATCTGGCGGTTTTGACAAATATTTCCCCAATTGTCAGCCAGTTGTTGATTAATCGGGGTATGGAAACACCAGAACAGATACAAGCATTTTTAGCTCCAGAGTCTTTAGTCTTACCTTCGCCGTTGGAAGATTTCCCAGATTTAGCGATTAGTTTGGAATTGTTGCAAAATGCGATCGCTTCTCAAACAAAAATTGCTATTTGTGGTGACTACGATGCTGATGGAATGACCAGCACTGCTCTACTTTTACGTAGTCTCCGCACTTTAGGCGCACAAGTAGATTATGCTATCCCCAGCCGGATGCACGAAGGCTATGGTATTAATAAACGCATAGTTGAAGAATTTCATAGCGAAGGTGTGGGGCTAATTCTGACTGTAGATAATGGCATCTCTGCGTTTGAACCAGTTGCTAGAGCTAGAGAACTTGGTCTTGCAGTGATTATCACCGATCATCATGATATTCCCCAAAAATTACCGCCAGCTAACGCTATCCTCAACCCCAAACTAATAGCTGAATCTTCACCTTATCGGGGTGTTGCTGGTGTTGGTGTTGCCTACATCTTGGCAGTTTCTTTAGCACAACAGCTAGGAGAAACTAAGGGCTTAATTCAGCCGATGCTAGCCCTATTTACACTGGGAACGATCGCAGATTTAGCCCCCTTAACTGGCGTGAATCGCCGTTGGGTAAAACGTGGTTTACAGCATTTACCCAAATCCAATTTACCTGGGGTACAGGCGTTAATTCAGGTAGGCGGCGTACAGGCGAGGGGAGATGAGAGAGCAGGAGAAAAGCTCCTATCCCCAGTCCCTAATCCCCAGTTCCCAGTCCCCAGTCCCAAATCCCTCAAGCCTGAAGATATCGGTTTTCGCCTGGGGCCAAGAATTAATGCTATTGGTCGAATTGGTAATCCCCAAACTGTGATTGAATTGCTGACTACAGATGATATGGGGGTGGCGCTGGAAAGAGCAATGCAGTGCGAACAAATCAACGCCTCTCGTCAGGAAATGTGTCAGCAAATTGAACAAGAAGCGATCGCTTATGTAGAAACAGAATTTGTTACGTCTCTACAAAAAGACCGTGTATTAATTGTTGTTCAACCCAATTGGCATCACGGTGTTATTGGCATAGTCGCCTCTCGTTTGGTGGAACGGTATGGTGTTCCCGTGTTTATCGGGACTTATGAAGATGAAGGACATATACGCGGTTCTGCACGCTCAATTCCAGAGTTTCATGTGTTTGAAGCTTTGGAATATTGTCAGGATTTACTAGGCAAATTTGGCGGACACAAAGCAGCCGGGGGATTCTCTCTACCAGCAGAGAATTTACAAGTGTTGCGATCGCGTTTGATTAAATTTGCTAACCAGTGTCTTGAACCCCAGCATCTCAAACCTCTGCTCAAAATTGATGCCGAAATCAATCTCAATCACATCAATCAGCAGCTTTATCAACAGCTTAATGCTCTACACCCCTGCGGTATGGACAACCCAGATCCAGTTTTCTGGACATCTAATGTCCAAGTGGTTGAACAAAAAATCGTTGGCAAGGGTCATATTAAACTGACAGTTGCCCAAACTATAGATAATCAGGAGTATAAAATCAAAGCGATCGCTTGGCGTTGGGGCGACTATTTCCAACTACCATCGCCAGTGGATATCGCTTACAAACTGCGAGAAAATTACTTTAACGGTAACACCAGTATCGAGCTAGAGTTAATTGGTGTCAGATTACCAATTCGGCTTCAACAATTTTTGGTTTCGCCACCTATCCAGTCAAGCACCATATTTGAGTACAACCAGCGACAATATACTTGTGGTTTCTATAAAAACGGTATTGAAGCAGAATTAAGAATTAAAAATTCTGAAGGGAAAGTATTAGCCATGCAGCCCGGACATACAATTGGTTTGCTGGGCACTAATCGTCAAAATGCCAAAGAAGTTGATATCTCTCAACCACAGTATGACAATATCATCCAAGCTGCTCTTCTGGCGTTATCAGTTATCAGTTAGCAGTTCTTAATTAACTTTTTACTTGTGACTTTGACACTGTGAGTGCTGATTTATGAGCTATAAGTTATGAGTTGAGAATAAAATTTAATTCCTCACTCCTAACTCTTCACTTTTAACCCTTAATCAGCACTCAGCACCCTTATAGGTTGCCGTTGCGAAATGCCAGCAAAAAGATTACCACTGGCCCAGCAATTACAATTAGCGCCACGGACAGCAATTGGAAAATAACTTCCCAATTGATACTGGTAAAAGCGTTAAACACAGCGTCAAACATTTTTCCTTTTCTCCTCTCAATTGTCTTAAAAAATTCAATAACTTAAATTACAAAACCCGCAATCGATCATATCTGGCTACGGGCTGTTAGATTTAATTTACTTAACAAAATTATAACAAAAGATATAAAAACGTAAAATAAAGGGATTAGGAACTGGTGACTGGAGATTGGGGACTCGGTACTGGGGACTGGGGCAATACGCTTAGATTAAGGAAATTTATCTTTTAAAGCAGGGGACGCAGGGGAAGTAGGGGGAGAAAAAAGCACGCTTAACCCAAGCGTATTGGGGCAGAGGAGCAGGAGAGAGTTCATGTACAAGTTCTTTCCCCTCTGCCGCTTCTTTCCCTCAAGCTTGTGAGAAATGCGGGATTATAACAGAGGCAACATTCAAAAGGATAACTACTGAACTAAAGCAGAAGATTTGATTTAAGATAAATTTCCACGATCTGCGTCTAAATAACAAACTACTATTTTCCGATTGATTTACAGTTGTTTTAACCTTTAAAAAAGTTGATAATATCTATACTGTAAAAGTTTTGGATTAAGACAGTAGATTATGACATTGAAAAACACTTTTGGTGAATATAGTTTTGTCACTAAAGTAGACGTTACCAATCTAGAAGCTAGTGTCAAGTGGTACAAGGACAAACTCGGTTTAGTTCCTGAAGACAAATATGACACGCCTAGCTGGAGACAGTTAAGTATCCCTGATATTGGGAATTTTGCAATTGGATTGAACTTAAGTAATTCTGTTGTTGCAGGTAGTACTGTTAGTACCTTTGTTGTAAGCAATATAGCTGCTGCTCGTCAAAGCCTTATTGAAAAAGGAGTTGAAGTTGAGCCAATTACAGATGTTGGTCACGGAGTTCAATTGTCTGTCTTCAAGGATATTGACGGAAATTTGTTGGGGCTTCGGCAAAATCCGTAGTCAACACCCAAGCTTGCTGCACAGCTTGGGAATTGTACCAATTCGCAATTCGCTTTTTCGCCCATTCGTAATTGAGAAATTTAGATGCAGCAAGGCAATCCCTGCTTACCATGCTTGCCTTAACAGATAAATTTCCACAAAGCCAAGCGTATTAGGGACTGGGGACTGAGAAAATCTTTCTCAATACCCAATCCTCAATCTCTAATACCTAATCCCTAATCCCCAGTCCCCACCATTCCCCAATTCAAAATGTCAACTTGGCAATGTCTAAAGCAATGTGGAGCCTGCTGTAATCTCGACCCAGCAGATCGTCCAGACTTGGAAGAGTATCTCTCTCCACCAGAATTAGAACTCTACCTCAGCATGGTAGGCGAAGGGGGATGGTGCGTTAATTTCGACCATACCACGCGAGAATGTCGCATTTATCCCAATCGTCCGCGCTTCTGTCGTGTGGAATCAGAAGTGTTTCAAGATATGTATGGGGTTGAACCCGAAGAAGTCAACGATTTTGCTATTGACTGCTGTCGCCAGCAAATAGAAGGAGTTTATGGTGATCGCAGTTTAGAAATACTACGCTTTGACAAAGCTATTGGCCTTTGACACCCAACCCTCCTTTTTTTGTGTAAGGTTGCAATTTATGATAAAAATATGAGAAAATCATATAAATATGAAAATACCCTAGCAACCAAAACTACTGCTTGTGAAACTTGATTCTGCACCTTTGGAGATTTCTGGCATATCTCATACTGAGATCGAGCTAAAACGAGAAGACAGCAATGATTTTAACTTAACTCCTGCGATCGCTCCATCAGTTGAGCCTGTAATTGCCGATAGTCCTCAAAAGCAGCAATCAGCGCTAGTAGTTTTTGGTACGACTTTTGTAACCATTTTTCTAGCAGAAATTGGAGATAAGACTCAGCTATCCACTCTGTTAATGAGCGCACAATCTCATTCGCCGTGGGTGGTATTTATCGGATCTGCGGCGGCGCTGATAACCACCAGCTTATTAGGCGTACTTTTAGGTAGTTGGATAGCCAACCGACTCAGCCCGAAAACTGTAGAAAAATCAGCAGGCGTGATGTTGTTAATAATTTCTCTAATGCTGTTTTGGGATGTATTTATTATTCATTAGAGACGCGATTAACCCTTGTCTGTACAAGGTCGTTGGTAAAATTCCCCACTTCCCCTTAATTATATGGATTGGCATCTATTAGGACTGAGCTTTATTACGGTTTTTTTATCAGAATTGGGTGACAAAAGTCAGCTAGCAGCGATCGCACTTTCAGGACGTTCTAATTCTCCGCGTGCAGTATTTTTTGGTGCAGCAGGCGCATTGCTGTTGACAAGCCTGCTGGGATCTTTAGCAGGGGGCGCAGTAGCCGAATTATTACCTACACGCGTGTTAAAAGCGATCGCGGCTGTCGGATTTGCCATTCTTGCTGCACGCCTGCTGTTATTTAACAATGAACCATCAGCAGATTCTGAGCAAACACCTTAGAAAAGAATTTAGAATCCAGAATCCAGGAATCAGAATTAGTCTTTGTGGGGGATTGGAACGCAGCAAGGTTTTAAACCAATCTCACTTAACCGGACTTGAATTCATACTGAATTCTGACTCCTGAGTTCTAAATTCTTCTTTACAAATGTTCCCAAGCAGTTCCTTTATAGCCGTATTGAAAAATTTCTGGATGCAAAATTTCTGCCAAAATTTCTAGAGAATCTACTAGTCGCGGCCCTGGACGATTGAAGTAAGAATTGCCATCGGTAATGTAGACTCTACCAGTTTCGCTAGCGTGTAGTTTTTCCCACTCTGGGCGTTGAGTTAATAACTTAGCTTCTTGGCGAGTGCGATTTAAATCAAAGCCACAAGGCATAAAAACAATTACATCTGGATTCGTTGTTAATAGTGTTTCCCACGGCAAGGTCACAGAAGGCTGACCTGTAGTGCAAAATAGAGAGTGTCCTCCGGCTAAGTTAACTAATTCCGGAATCCAATTAGCGGCGATCATCAAAGGATCGGGCCACTCAATACAGGCGACAGTAAGTAATTCATCTGAAGAAAGTCCTTGGGTTTTTTGCTGACAAATTTTGACGCGAGCTTCTAAATTTTCTAAGACTTTTACTGAGTCTACGCCAAAGGTGTTGCCGATTCGCTCAATATCAGCCCAAACATCCTGGAGACTATTGGGTTGTAAAGAAATAATCTGAGGTTTACTCTCAATGAGTGTAGCAACTGCCTTTTCAACATCGTCTAAGCTGACAGCACAAACGTCGCACTGGTCTTGAGTGATAATGTGGGTAGGCTGCAATTGCTCTAAAACATCTGTTTTGATTTCATAAATGCTAAGAGCAGATTGCAATAAACTGTTCACGTCGTCGTGAATTTGGCTGCTGGAGGTATCACTGTCTAAACGCGCTTGGGTACAAATGGGGCGATTGAGGATTTCTGGAGGGTAATCGCATTCGTGCGATCGCCCCACAATCGCATCAACCAACCCTAGTGTCGCTAAAATCTCTGTTCCACCGGGAATCAGAGAAACAATTCTTATATCAGTATCTGTCATCACTCCACCTTTGCAATAGCTGCCGTTGCCTTAATTTTGGCAGAATTTGAGACATTATATATCTTTCTATAGGAGAATCAAGGGTATTTTGCTAGTCAGTACTAAGCAAGAAATTGAACTGGAGATTGGATATTGGAAAGAGTCTTTACCACTCCTCACTCCTAAGCTAAAAGTAATATACTACTTATATTACTTGATAGTAAAATTACTTGATAGTAGAATTACTTTAAATGCTAATTATCCCCTGGCAAAAATCGCTGGTATGAAGTAATAGAACTAATGAGCAAAATCTAGTTTAGAACTTATTAGCCAGAATCATAAAATTTGATTAAAAAAGTTATACATTCCGGTTATGAAAAACCATATCAAGTAATTGTAGTTATACAAAGATAGTTCTACTTTTTCAGTAGAACTGCAAGTCCAAATTATTTCTTCTTGAGGGCAAGTAATGCAGGTGGTGTCAGCTATAGATATTACAAAGCACAACCAGGCCCAAGAGGCTTTACGAACTAGAGAAAATAGTCGGCGAAAACAAAGCCAGACACTGGTGCAACTGGCAAGAAGCAAGACATTTCAGCAAGGTAATCTCGATGCGGTGTTGAGGGAAATCACAGAAACTGCTGCTCAGACACTGTTAGTAGAGCGAGTGGGAGTATGGTTATATAATGAAGAACGTTCAAAAATTGAATGTATCAATTTATATAATGTGAAGACTAAGGAGCATACCTTTGGTAACTCGCTTTTAAAAACAAATTTTCCTGCTTATTTTCAGGCTTTAGAAGAGGAACGTACCATTGCCGCAGATGATGCCAGAAACGACATCAGAACCCAAGAATTATCAGAGTCTTATCTTTCAGTTTCGGGTATCACATCTCTACTAGATGCACCAATTTGGCTAGAGGGTCATTTGGTAGGCGTAGTGTGTCACGAACACATCGGCGAAGGTCGCCAATGGACTTTAGAAGAAGAGAGTTTTGCTGGCTCAATTGCAGATTTTGTGACGCTGGCAATAGAAGCGAAGGAGCGAAACGTCGTACAGGAAGCACTGCGACAAAGTGAGGCACAATTTCGGGCGATTTTTGAGCGTTCCTCTATCGGCATTGGACTTATAGATATGAAAGCGCAGATAGTCGATACTAATCTGGCACTGTGCGATATTTTAGGATACAGCCGAGAAGAGTTATACGGCAAGTGCTTTACAGATTACATTTCTATAAAAAAAGAGGATTTAAAACTTTACAAACAATTGATGTCAGGAATTCGCACGGACTTAAAAAGAACTTCCAGAGACGCTTTACAACCTTCTAAACATCAGGAACAACTTGCCGAAAGACATCGAATTGAGATAGAAAGACGCTGCCTACATAAAAATGGTAACTTAGTTTGGACTCATATCTCTGTTTCTGTTATACCAGGCAGCAATGGTAAACCTGAGTTTTTTCTAGCGATGATTGAGGATATTACTGAACGTAAGCAAACAGAATTGAAACTACGTGCTTCTCAAGAAGCAGCAGAAGCTGCCAATCGTGCAAAAAGTGAATTTTTAGCAACCATGAGCCATGAGTTGCGGACGCCTCTGAATACGATTATGGGTTTGTCACAATTACTACAACAAGAAATAGTTGGTTCTCTGAATGAAAAGCAGAACGAATATATAAGTTGTATATATAGTAGTGGCGAACACCTGCTGGCAGTGATTAACGATATCCTTGACTTATCTAAGGTAGAAGCAGGTAAAGAAGAATTGTTACTATCATCTTTATCAGTGGCAGATATATGTAATTATGCCATCTGGACAGTGCGCGATCGCGCCTCAGAAAAGGGATTGCAACTTACACATAAAATTGACCGAAAAGCTGATATTTGCGTTGCTGATGAGCGGCGCATCAAGCAAATGCTACTCAACCTGCTAACCAATGCGATTAAATTCACTCCAGCAGGTGAAGTATCGCTGGTAATTAAAAAAGTACCACAAGGGATAACATTTACAGTTTCAGATACTGGCATTGGTATAGACTCAAGTCAGTTTGAATTTCTTTTTGAACCGTTTAAACAGCTTGACAGCCAATTAAATCGGCAGTATGAAGGTACTGGTTTGGGTTTAGCCTTGACGCGTAAATTAGCGCGTTTACATGGTGGAGATGTGACTTTTACATCAACTTTAGGAAAAGGCAGTCAGTTCACTCTGTTTCTACCAAATCCAGAGCATCCGGGAAATGATACAAATGAGATAGATGATACAGAAGAGGAAGCAAATTTTACCTCCTCCTCTTTATTCTCTTCTTCTCGAGTCATCCCCACAAATAAAACTATTTTGCTTGTAGAAGAAGAGGAAAATATAGCAACAGTGTTGCAAGATTATCTCCACACAATTGGCTACCAAGTTAAGTGGATAGATAATGGTAACGACTTTTTAAAACAGGTAGAAAGCTTCCAACCGAATTTAGTTTTTTTTGATTTACAGTTAGCAAAGGATGTTCATATCTGGAATTTGCTGAATATCCTTAGACAAGAGCCTTATCGGAAACATTTACCGATTGTAATGATGACCTCTAGCGAACCTTTAGAGGAGGAAATTGCCATGCTACCAGGTAGTTTTAATGAATACCTCGTTAAGCCAGTTCGGATAGTCCAGCTAGAGTCAATCCTGATGAAATATTTGAGTTAATTGCTCCTAAAAATGCATTTTTTTAGGAACAATTAGTGAAAAAAATTACTATACATTTTTACTTTTACTATGTAAACTTTTTCTCATTTTAACATGAGGAATACTAGCTTCTTCAAATATTTCTCCTTCTTCTAAAAAATCAAGTTTTTTGTATAAATTCTTTACATATTCTTGAGCATGAATCACGACTTCTGGAATATTTTGGTTAGCTATCACCTGTAAGGCATTTTCCATAATTTTCTTACCAATACCCTGTCCTCTAACTTTTGCTAAAACAGCTAACCTTTCTATTTTGGCAGTTTTATCATCTAAATATCTAATTCTGGCTGTACCCACAGCTTCCAGATTTAAATAAGCAATTAGATGATCGGATATTTCATCTTTTCCATCAAATTCTAAAGCAGGATCTACCCCTTGTTCTTCTTGAAAAACTGATTTTCTAATTGCTTTAATTACCGGAAAATCTTCAGGTAATTCAGCAACTTTTATAACTAAATTACTCATTAAACTCTCTATGATGTTATTACCTATTGTAGTTTAAAGTGAGTTTTATACAATCCGCTTGGGTTAAGCATTTTCTCTCTTCTCTCTGTTTCCTCTGCGCCTCTGCGGTTCATTAAAAAAAGTTGACTTTGATAAAGAGTTTTAGCCTTAACCCAAGCGTATTGGAGTTTAATGCACCTCTCCCTACTTTAACCCTCTGTAAGTCAAAGAAAGAGGGTTTTACATAGTAAAATCAGGGAGAGGTGTTTTAATTTGGCTAATTAGACAGACACTATATGAGCCGTGGAATTCACATTAGTTTAATCTGCTCCTTCAATTGGTGCAAAACCTTGACGTTGAATATTTTCTGTCACTGCGCGTGGTTCTAAAAATTGCAGCAAGTAATCAGGCCCGCCAGCTTTAGAACCTACTCCCGAAAGTTTGAATCCACCAAAGGGTTGCCGTCCAACGATCGCTCCGGTAATATTGCGATTAATGTACAAATTCCCGACTTCAAACTCTGTCTGCGCCTGCTGAATGTGCGAAGGCGTTCGAGAATAAAGTCCGCCAGTTAAGGCGTAGTTTGTACCGTTGGCGACTGCCAACGCTTCTTGAAAATCTTTCACCCGAATTATCGCCAGCACAGGGCCAAAAATTTCTTCCTGTGAAATTACCGCATTTGGCGATACTTCACTAAAAATAACTGGGCCGATAAAATATCCTTGTTCGGGTGCTGGTAATTCCAACGCCACTTCTGCTTCTGCCTTACCCTTCTCAATATACTCGCGGATGCGATCGCGGGCATTAGCATCAATTACTGGCCCAACTTGTGTACTCGGTAACTCTGCTTCCCCAATGTTCAAAGATTTTGTTGCTTCTACCAACCGTTGCACAAAGGCATCGTAAATCGGTTGCAGCACAATTACTCTGGAAGCAGCAGAACATTTTTGGCCGCTATAACCAAATGCTGACTGTACTACTCCCACAACAGCTTGGTCTAAATCAGCACTTTCATCGACAATAATGGCATTCTTACCACCCATTTCCGCAATCACCCGTTTCATGTGCTTTTGTCCGGGTTTCAAAATTGCCGCTTCTGCATAAATTTTACAACCTACTTCCTGGGAACCCGTAAAAGCAATTACATGAGTATCTGGATGATTTACCAAATGAGCGCCGACTTGCGAACCCTTGCCAGGTACGTATTGAAATACACCTTTGGGAAACCCAGCATCTACTAAGATTTCTGTGAGTTTTGCGGCAATCACAGAAGATGTTTCCGCAGGTTTAAGGAGAGTGCAATTGCCGGAAACCAAAGCTGCAACAGTCATTCCACAAGCGATCGCTAGCGGAAAATTCCAGGGGGAAATTACTACAGCAATACCCCGTGGCTGGTAAATATAATGATTTGTTTCACCAGGTATGTCATAATTCACACCTTTATCTAACCGCTCAATCTCGTCAGCGTAGTACCGACAGAAATCTATCGCTTCCGAAACCTCTCCATCAGCTTCCTTAACTGGTTTCCCAACTTCCAAAACTATCCAAACAGAAAGTTCAGCGCGGCGTTCTTCCATCAAATCACCCGCTTTGCGCAAAATATCAGCGCGTTGTTTAGCTGGTGTTTTCTTCCACCCAGGAAAGGCTGCTTTGGCAGCTTGCATCGCCTGTTCTGCTTGTTCAACGCTAATCAACCCAACTTTACCAATTACCTCACTGAACTTAGAAGGATTGAGAGAATCAACAAATTCTGGTGGATTAACATACTCGCCATTAATTAGCGGTAGATAAGTTTTACCCAATTGTTGACGAACGCTTTGGAAAGCTTGCACACCTTTCCTTCTCACCTCATCCACCGCATAATCGGTATCAGCAGCACCGAGGAAATGAGAGTGAGGAGTTAAAGACTTCTTCTCCTCTTTGATAATCGGCGGCGCTAATAATTCCTCAATCGGACGATTTTCGAGATTTTGCCGTAAAAAAGAACTATTAGCTGTATTTTCCAACAACCGCCGAATTAAATACGCCATCCCAGGCAATAATTCACCGTAGGGACAGTAAACTCTTACCCGATAACCTTTATCAACCAACGCCTTGGCAACTTTATCACCCATACCGTAGAGGACTTGTAATTCAAAACGACGGCGAGGGACATTTAAACTTTCAGCTATGGCAATAGCGCGAGAGTGCGATCGCACATTATGGCTACCAATGGCAGAATAAACATATTGATGATTTTCTAACAACAACTGAGTGATAGTTTCAAAGTTAGCATCAGTTGCGGCTTTGTCGTTGTAAACTGGCTGTTTCCAATGCTTCTGCGCTGCTTTGATGGTTTCTTGATCCCAATATGCGCCTTTTACCAAACGAATTGTCAGAGGATAACCACGTCCTTTCAACCATGAAATTAAGTCTACAGTATCTTGTTCGCTATCACGCAGATATGCTTGAATTGTTATGCCAATATCTGTGCGTTGCCGAAATTCTTCTTCTAATAATAGTTTTTTCAAGATGCTGAGAGTTATGTCTTTATAGGCATACTGTTCCATATCAAAATGCACAGCTGCACCTAATTCTTTAGCACGACGCAAGAGAATACGAATGCGATCGCTAACTTTATCCTCACTACCTTTAGCATCTAATGGGTCAAATTGCGAATAAAACGCCGTTAACTTCACAGAAACCTGAACTTTTGGGATTGCTTCGCCATCAGCCTCATCAATCGCCGGGATAACTGCCCAATTCTTTGATGCTTCTACCAATTGTTGGATTAATTCTAGATAGCGTTCTAGATAAGACTGCGCTTCCGCTTCGGTAATTACGGCTTCACCAAGTAAATCGATAGTGAAAGCCATTTTCTCTTTTCGCAGTCGTTCAACTGTTTTGATGACTTGTTTAATATTTTCCCCAGAAATATATTTATGGGCAAGAGTCTCAACTGCTGTCCCAACAGTTGTAGCAGCAACTTGTCCAGGCATTGAGTCGGAGTTAGCAAAGTTTAGCATTCCCTTCAAAGCTGACGGTAATTCTACCGACTCATCACCTAAATATTCTTGTAAATGTGAGGCAATTTCTGATTTACTGTGCAAAGCAGGTAGCGTATCTATAAAGCGAAATAGTTGCACCCGCAAGCCAGGATTACTCATCGCCCAAGCTAGTAATTTATCATCCCAACGCATTTGATCCCGCAGGGAAGAAAAAAACGAACGATTTTCCTGCGTTGCGGATAGAAGTTGTTTAGCAATTTCTTGGGTTTTAACTTCGTAGGTGCTTGTCTGTACTTGTAATACCACTGATAATAAACTCCGTTAATTAAGGCAAGGCTTTTTCTACAAAGCCTGTGTCTTCTATTTTGACGCTTTCATTTAGCTGTCACCATTATTCAGAATTCGTAATTTACATAGCGCAAGGATTCCATTGATTTTGAATCATGTACTTACGCCGTGCTTTCTAGGGACTGGCAATTAAAAAATATTCCATCTTTTACCGATGATGTAGATAGTACGGCAGTCAAAATAATATTACTGTCTTAATAATTGTCCTTGGATAACGGTAAGGATGATTTTAGCTAGCATCTGAACAATAAAAAATTAATGTCTAAGAATTAACATTTTTGTATTATATAATACTCATAATTAAGTTATATTCCGCAAAGTCTCTGAGATTAGATTGGGTTGAATACTAATTACATATCTTGATGGCAAAGAAAACACCCACAACCCCAGATATAGCCGTAGTCACATAGGTTAGGACATTTTAAAAGAGTGAAAGCTAGGAATAGCAATAGTTTTACCTCCTGCCTTCTCCCAAGGGGAGACGCTAAAAGCGATCTGCCTCCAGCATAGCTGCCTCCTGCCTCCTGCTATAAAACCATGATTGAGGAAGGAGAGGTGTGCATAAGGTGCATTTAAATTCCAATTCTCATAGCAAAGTTAAAGTCTTTTACTGCTGTTTTCTCAGTATGTACTTATTTTTTCTAATACTCAGAATGGGTATACTGCCTCTATGCCTACAGAAAACTTTATGGATATTTTATTTTATAACTGGCAACACACACTCAAACCCTTTGGCGTTGACCAAGTAGCGGCTGAGAAAGTCTTCAATCTCTTGGTTGAAGCTTATTCTACCCCTGGTCGTTATTACCATACACTGAAACACATCGATCGCGTCCTCAGCACAATTCAGATTTTGCAAGGCTACACGAATAACCTAGCTACTGTTCAACTAGCTGCCTGGTTTCATGATGTAGTGTATGACACTGAAGCTAAAGATAACGAAGAACGAAGTGCAGACTATGCTTTTGAGTTGCTGAGTAACTTGGGTATTCCAGAAAGTACGATAACTAATGTCATGCGTCTGATTCTGAACACTAAAGACCACCAAGCGGCGGTAAATGACTATGATAGCCAAGTCCTACTTGACGCAGATTTAGCGATTTTGGCTACTAACTCAGTTGATTATCAAGAATACGCCTATGCCATTCGTCAGGAATATGGGTGGGTAGCAGAGACAGATTATATCACAGGTCGTCAACAGATTTTAGAAAGATTTTTACAGCGATCGCATATCTATTTTACGCCTTTAATGTCAGAGTTCGCTGAACCATCTGCTCGTGGCAATATCCAAGCAGAAATTCAATCTTTATCGCCTAATTAGTTTTACAAAAACCAAGGTAAAAGGTACACGTCGCACGAGAAAGATTTGGAAACCTACGGAGTTCTGAAGGCTATCCCTGATAAATTAGAATACCTAACACCATACCGCAAGCACGGTTGGTGTATAGTAATTTACTGTCTGCCAGCACCACGATGAGGTATTTCAGACACTTCAGTATCTTCTAGCTTTCTTTTCGGTGCAAATACTTCTTGATGTTGTTGCGGCTGAATTTTTTGCAGGGCAAACTTTACACGGGTGTGAACTCCCACATCAGCATCGGTATCAAGCATTTGCTGAAGTTGATTTGTAATCCGCGACGCTTGATCGGGTAAAGTGAGTGCTATAGCGATCGCTAATGTTTCTAAACTCGTCACTGCTGCATAGCGCACTATCCATTCTGGATCTTGAGAAATTAGTAATAACGCCTCTAATACCTGAGTCTGAACAGATTCCACTTTTTCAGCAGGTAGTTGATGCCAGCGCAAAGTGCCTAATCCTCTGGCAGCTGCCCGCCGCACACTTAAGGAAAAATCGTTTTTTGCTGCCTCTAATAAGGTATCCAGTGCCCTAACATCGCCAATTCCCGCTAAGGCACGAATCGCCCAGGCTCTAGCACTATAGTTGTAATCATCAATTAGTTCCAATAGTGATGGCACTGCGGCTTCCCCGATCGCAATTAGTCCATCTACTGCCGCCACTGCCGCCCCTGGATTGTTGTATCCCAAAGCTGCAATCAAAGTGGGAACAGATTCCTCGATACCAGCTGCCGCTAACTCCTGAACTGCGTCTAATAAGCGATCCGAGGAGTCTGCTTCTTCCACAGCACGGATTAATATTTGGGCAAGGTCACTGTTGTTCATAATAATTTTTCATGAGTCATTAAGGATCTGCCAATTGTAGCTTAAGTTCTCCGTATTTGACATCATACATAAACCCCCTAGCCCTGATTTTACAGTTAGCTTGGGGGTTTATCTGTAGTAAACATTTGATTTAAACGTATTAATAACAACTAATTTCTAAAAAATTATGACTATAACAGTGAGTCCATCAAATTTATAACTTTAATTGCACCTGCTGACAAAGTGTTTGTTGCTGTGTGATTAACTTGATGTTCTAGTAATCCTTTCAGAGAAATTAACTTCAAGCTGTTTTCAGCAAGAGTTTCAGCGATCGCATCTGCTGCGGCTAAATAGCCAATCGCTCCCAAGTCTGCTAACACTGCTCGACGCAATTGCAATTTCTCTCCTGCGAGAGCTTTTACTAACCGTTCTCCATAAATTGGTTCTTGGGTTAATTGATACATCGCTCGTGCAGCTGCATATTGCACCAATTCAATTGGATGCTCTAAAAATGGTTTTACCAAAGGGATGCACTCAGTCGCTCTCAAGGCTCCCAAGGCTTCTAAAATGGCTTCATAGGGTTGAGATAAATCAGGCTGTTTTGATATTAGCTGCTCTCCCTGCAAACCTACTTGTAATAGCTTGCTCAGGGCGGGAATACAAATACAATCGCCCAGCATTTCTAAAGATTGTACCGCTGCTTCCCGGACATAAAAATCTGAGCAGTCTAAACACGCAATTAAAGGTGAGACTGCCTGGCGATCGCCTAGTTTCCCTAAAGCTCTAGCTGCGTTCCGTCGTAGAGGATATCCGCCTTCTGGTGTTCTGTCAGCTTCATCCTCTAACGCTTTAATCAATCCTATAACCGCACCTGCTTCACATATCCGAAACCTACCTAACCACCAGGCAGCATAAAAGCGCAGACCTAAATCTGCACTCTCAAGATTAGCGATCGCTTGCTCTACTGTTAAAGATTCACCATCGCCAGAGTTACCTGTCGGTGATAAATCTTCAAATTTCTGCGAACTAGAATTCATTTATCAAGAAGGAGCGCTTTCTTCGCTGTTTGTTTGAGGTACAGCGTTCAATGGCTGAATGCTGACTATTTTGCCACCCAAACGACTAATTCGCTGCATTTCTTGATTCATCCGGTTCTCAGGTACTGTGAAAAACACAGTAGCACTAGAACGAATCGGATAGTTGGTTTTTTCATTTTCTTCAACTTGGCGTAGACCCACTACTTCATACCGAAAGTAGCGATTACTCGTTGATGTACTACTAATTGCTCCAATCATAAAATTAATTCCTAATTCTAGATCGTCATTAGTCATTTGCCTTTAATTAATGACTATTGACTAATGACTATTGACACTAAAGAGGTTTCACACTAGCTATTTTACCACCTTGTTTTAACACTCTCTGGAAGTAACTAGATAGTTCTTCATAAGGTATAACCACCGCTTGATTGACGCGGCGTGTGCTAGGATATCCAGATCCAAAAACACCTGCTACTTCAATGCGGTAAAGTCTGCCTTCTTTACCAAAGGTTCCCGCACCACCAAAAGTACTGCTGGGGGTAACGCCTTTTTCAGAAGCAACGTATGAAAAGCCTGAGGAAGCACCAGAGGGAGGAACAATGACGGATGCACTATTGCGACCTAGTTCGCTAGCAAGCCGGGAGTCTTTGCCTTTGAGTTGGGAGGTATCGCTACTGGCATAGCCGCGATAAAGTTGAAATATCCGGGTAAATCCGACAGTTTTTTGTCCTGTTTGGGTTTCAAAGCCGCGATAGTAAGGCACTATATTTTCACCAAAGTTAGATTGATACTCTGGAGAATCGATATAAGAATCAATGTCGGCTTCATATCCCTTGGTTTGATACAAGTCTAAGTGAAAAACGACATCAGACTCATCATAAGGGGCACGACCCAACAAATGTTTGTAGTTCAGTTCGATGACACGAGTTTGGAAGTTGTCGTAGAAAAATTTGGATTTGTATAGTTCTGATTTAGCTACTTGACGCACAAACTCTTGCACTGTACTTTTGCCATCACGCAGGATAGATTCAGCACTGATCAAGCGGTCAGATGCCAATATGTAGTTGTTGCCCAAGACTTGACGATAGACGGCAGCAATTACTCTTTCTATGTCTTCTTTGGTTGCATTCGGACGCAATTCCACAGGGGATTGATCGGTAAACGGTTCTGTTCCCAGACGGGAAGCTGCTGTTGTAACGGCCATTGGTAATTTTCCTTTTGTAATTAATAATTGGGGACTGGGGATTAGGAATCGGGGATTGGGTACTGAGTATTGGGTATTGATTATCCCCTTTCTTTGCTCAGTCCCCAACTCCTAGTCCCTAGTCCCCAGTCCCCAGTCCCCAGTCCCCAGTCCTTATTTATACGGCTGTAATGCTAATAACCTTACTGCCCTTACGATTCAACTGCTGCAATTTGCTAGAAAGTTGTTCGTAGGGTACAATTAATTCCGCAGTACTGCGCCGTACTACAGCAGAGTATGGGGAAGCTGCTTGTAGCACTCTGATGCGGTATGTTTCGCCGCGACCACCTGTAGAGAGACCTGTTAAAGCTCCAGCAGAGACTGGGTAAATGGGTGAAGCTAGATTTTTAGCCACTTCCCAGGTTAGCCGTCCTTGTTTTTGTCCTTGAGCGCGATCGCTATTGGCATAACCCCGATACAGTTGGAACAGTCGGCTATAGCCAACGTTTTTTTGTCCTACTTGACTTTTAAAGCCTCGATAGTAGGGCACAATATTTTCACCAAAACTATCTTGATATTCTAATGAGTCAATGTAGGAATTAATTTCAGCTTCGTAACCTTCTGAGTTGTAAAGCTCAACATGGAACGAAATCTCTGACTCATCTTCCGGGGCACGCCCCAATAAATGCTTATAATTCAACTCGATAAACCGATTTTGGGAGTTGGAGTGGAAAAACTTATCCCGATACAGTTCCGATTGAGCAATGGCTTGTACAAATCCCCTAACGGTGATTTCACCTTGCTGCAACAGTGATTCTGCACTCTCTAGACGCTCTCCTTCTAGTAGATATGCATTACCCAAAACCTGACGGTAAGCCGCCCGGATTACCACCGCAACATCCGCTTCTGTTCTATCTGGACGTAGTTCTACTGGTGCTGAATTTTCAAATGCTCCAATCCCTAACCTTGCTGCTTGTCCTAAAGCTGCCATCTTTAACCTCCTCAGTTTTAACTGCAAAACTGAAAACTTTTTTGAAAAAATTTTTCTAGTTTTTTAACAGTTTTTTTTAAATTGACACTCACCTTACCGAAAGTAAGGCGATCTTTAAGACATTGCTGCCTTAATATTCTGTTTCCACAGGTTCCCAGGCTCACCCTACGGGTTTGGCAGTTACTCATGGGGTAGAAATAAACCTCCAAACTTTTTCTGCCAGACACTGCGCGTAGCTTCCTTCCCTGTAGTGGACGCGAACTCGCTAACTTGCGCTAGCGTCAAGGAAGAAGATTGCGATCGCTGCTTCTACCACATTTACCACAGAGGGTAGTGATATCTCCTTACGTTATTTCGGGCGTATACTTTCCCCCAGTCCGAGGGTAGGTTTTTAAATCTTGTACTGATAAAAATATTGTGCCGATTGACGGTGGCTTAAAAAGGGGCACTGAATTGCGAACTTTCTTAAAGTTGTAGCAAGTACCGTGCTACGTCGGTAGCTTCCATCCCTGTTCTAAAGCAAAAAATACAGAACTACGTTCCTCTTTCTCCAGGGTTTTCAGCTAGCTTTTCTCAAAAAACTGCCCGGAGAGGTAAACAACTCATAGAACTTACTTGTCATAAGAGCTGATTTCCTCTCCGGGCTAAAGAAACACTCTAGCTTAGAGTATTGATTACATAGTCGATGTAGGAATTTGCTTCAACACCTGGATCGCCGCTTAAACCGTGGTTAGCTTTGATGTACTTGAGAGCTTCAATGTACCAGCTAGGAGACAGTTCAAAAGTGCGGTTGATTTCAGCCAAGCCAGAAATCAAGAAATCATCCAAGGGGCCTGTACCACCAACAACTAAAGCGTATGTGATAATCCGCAAGTAGTAACCGATATCACGTACACATTTGGCTTTGCCGCGTGAATCAGCTGCGAAGTTAGGGCCTTGCTGTTGAGTGGTGTAAGGGTATTTGTTATACACCGCTTGAGCTGCACCTTCGGTCAAGCGTTGAGCATTGCCGCTCAATGCTTTTGCTGCTTGTAAGCTAGCCGGCGCTTGGCGGAACCGACCAAAAGCTACTTGAATTTCAGTGCTGCTGAGATAGCGACCTTGAGAATCAGCCGATGCAATTGCTTCAGTTAGAGGTGTTTTTGACATTTTGCTATTTCCCTTTCAGAAACTATTTGATTGAAATTTTGTTTTGTTTTGTCCTATAGACAGACAATTATTTAGTCAACATCAGCAATGCTTGGCTTAAGCCACAGCAGCAGCAGCACGATCGAAATAGCTAGCTATTTCAGATGATAAAGCGCTGCAATCTCCTCTGGTGATGTTATTTGGATCGTTGACAATGGCCAGCGAAGCTTGTTTCAGCTTCTGAATACCAACGGCAACTGATGCTCCTGGAGTTCCCAATGCTAAATAGGTTTCCCGCAAACCATTGAGGGCACGGTCATCTAGTACACTGGAATCGCCAGCAAAGATAGCGTAGGTGATATAGCGAAGAATGATGTCTAAGTCTCTGATGCAAGCAGCTGCACGGCGGCTGGTGTAAGCATTACCACCAGGAGTGATCAATTGGGGTTGTTCTGCCCACAAATCACGAGCCGCAGCAGCAACAAGAGCAGATGCATTGCTGGTAATGCGGTTAACTGCATCTGTACGCTTGTTACCTTCTTTGACTAGTTCGCTCAATGCATCCAATTGTGCATCGGATAGATATTCGCCGCGTGTATCAGCTTGGGAAACTACTTTGGCAAATGCATCTAAAACCATTGCGTGAAATCTCCTAATTTGCTTAGTTAAGAATAATCAGACTCAAACTGAATGGTTCAGTTGATTTTTGATGTCAGCACTGCCTGACGAGTTACGAAAGGTTTAAAACAGACATCACCAGAAATAAGTTTACGATCTCCAGGCTCTCATATTAAAACTTTTGTTAAAAAACTTCAAACTTCTATGAATGACTGGAAAACCTGATTAAGATGTTGTTTTTTACTTCCAAGTTCTCTTTATACAATGCTGCCGTACCATTATTTATTACAAATTATTGTTATGTTTGTTAATTTCTGTTACATAACTTAATATTATTATGTCTTTAGTTATCAGAGGTTAGCAGATCGGCACGGAGATAACTATCTAGTAAAAAACAGCTAAAAAGCTGATGAGATAGGCAATTTACTTGTATTTTATACAACTAAATATATATTGATACAGGTATATTCTAGTGCTCTACAAGCTAACCTAACTGTATTGACATCTCTTCATATTAAAAGACTGGCGTTGTATTGTCGCGCGGCACAACCTAACTATCAAGGATTCAAGCTGCGTTAGCCAACGGCATAACATACCCTACGGACAATTTATATTTATTCATATAAATTGAATTTTTCTTGCCGACTTGACTTAGTTCAATGTTGATTTTGTCGCATCAACTCCAGTCCGGTATTTCTAGGAGTTTTCCGAGATTGGAATATAAAGCTGTTAAAAGAGCTTTCAATTGTTAAATTGCAGGATTCACAAACCAAAGAAAAAAGACTTGATTTTAAATTAATTTCCATGCTAGTCTGCGTTTAACCTAAATATACGGTTAATCGATATGTTTGCCGTAGATTAAGATTGCACGGTGTGTTGATCACTTTGCTTTCCTCATAGTTAATGGAAATCACCTCTTATGGTAAAAGACTGGTTTGAATGGCACGACCTCTACAAAAACGAACCGAAATTGCAACAACGCCTGCAAATTGTGCAGGAATACATTTCCTACAGCTTGAATTTGTCCCAACCAGGGTTAATCCGTGTGGTTAGTGTTTGCGCGGGGGATGGACGAGATTTGCTAGGAACGCTATCAAATCACCAACGGGCAAAAGATGTTTATGCCCGACTGGTGGAGCTAAATCCCCAACTAGTTGAACGTGGACAAGAAACAATAGAATCGTTGGGTTTGACAAAACAAATTGAGTTCATTAATGGTGATGCAACTATTTCCTCTAACTATGTAGGAGCAGTACCAGCAGACATTGTGATTGTATGCGGTGTATTCGGCAATCTTGCAGACGAAGCTGAACTCAATCGCTTGCTGGCAAACCTGAGTTTTCTGAGCAAACAAGGTGCTTTTGTGATTTGGACTCGTGGACACTCTAAGGGTATTGCCCACTCTGAGACTGTTCGTAAATTTTTCCGTGAATATGGATTTGAAGAAGTGAACTTCAAACTTACTGCGACAGGAGACATGGGAGTAGGTATTCATCGTTACTTGGGTGAAAGTTTGGCTGCACCCAAAGAGCAACAGTTGTTCGCGTTTACCGGTGTTCCAAGTAAAGCCAGGTAAATAATGCCTCTAAAACTTTTGTGACAAAAAGCTTATGACCGCTACAGTTAAACCTCAGTATATAAACATCTTTCGCCGTTTCACGCTGCTTTTAGCACCTGGGTTGTTAACCTTGGCAACTTCGTTAACATTAGTTAGTTGCACAGCCGAAGGGCAAAAAGCTCAAACCCCGTCTTCTGCTACAAATGTATCTGAAACCAATTCATCTGGAATCAAGACCAAAGTACTTCGCATGGGGTATCAATCAGCAGGCGATTTGATTAGAACAACTAAAGTATTAGAAAAGCGTCTGGAACCTCTAGGAGTAAAGGTGGAGTGGGCACAATTTGTCCAAGGGCCACAACTGATGGAAGCGATGAATGTCGGTAAAATCGATTTGGGTTCCGTTGGGGAAACACCGCCCATCTTCGCCCAAGCTGCTGGCGCTCAAATCGTTTATGTTGTTGGTTCCCGACGCACTGAAAAAACGGGCATATCAAGTGTAATCGCTGTCCCACCGAATTCTCCCATTAAGACCGTCAAGGATCTCAAAGGACAAAAAATAGTCTTTCAAAAAGCTTCTGCATCTCACTATTTCGTCTTCAGAGCTTTGGAAGATGCAGGTTTGAAACCTAGTGATCTTCAAATTTTGAGTATACCCACCGTAGAAGCTAGTAGTGCTTTTCTAGAAGGAAAAATTCCCGTTTGGGTGGCTGGCGATCCTTATTTGGCTCTGGCTGAAAAAGCAGGTAAGATCCGAGTGATCAAGACTGCCCAAGGACTTGACACCCCTGGTGGATACTATATTGGTAGGAGGCAATTTGCGGTTGACAATCCTGGAGTATTGCGGATAGTGATTGAGGAGATTGATAAAATCCAGCGCTGGGCTGAGGTACATCCCCAAGAAACAGCAAAGCTAATCGCACCATACCAAAAACTACCTCCCGACATTATGCAAACGGTAGTTAACCGCCGCCCCTATGGATTGAGAGCTATTTCTCCAGAGTTAATCAAGGAACAACAACGAGTTGCAGATTACTTCTATAAATATGGTGTGATTCCTAAACAAGTCAATATTCAGGAAGCTGTACTAACACCTGAACAATATGCGGCAATTACTCCTCCAACAATTAGCCAAAAATAGTTTGAAGAGGCATAAGCTAAATGTAATTTTTTGCATTGTTAATGCAATTCCCTAATCGAATTTATGTAAGAATTCAGGAGTCAGAATACATTCGTCAGAATAGTTAAAGAATCAGAGTCATATTTGGTAAATGAATCTCCTAGTTATACTAAACTCCTTAGAAATTCTGACTTCTGACTACTGGGTGCTGAATTCTTACGAATTTATCTTGCAGAAACGCTATGATCCGCTTGAATGCTTGGGGGTCTTGGTAAAGGAAGCGATGACCACCTTTGAAAAACTCTAAATAAGCACCTGGTATCTGTTTGTGCATTGCCTCAAGATTGGCAGGAGGAGATATGCCATCATAAAGACCGCCGCAGATATAAACAGGAATATCCAGCTGAGAAAGTCGATTATAGGTATCGTGAGCAGCACGAGCCTCAAGCTGCCGAAGACGCCCAACTTGACGACTTAGTTCGTCTGCACCCTCTTGAGAAGCCGCTAGTGTCAGCTTCACTAGTTCCTCAAATTGTGTAGTTCGGCTAGAAAGCCAAGCCTGGTCTTGCCAACGGGTATCAGCAACTGTTATCTGCCGACGAGCCAGTTCTTCACCAGGGAGGTTCACAAGTTCATGCAATGGATATGACAACCCACCAGCACCGCCACTGCTACTACACGCCAAAACAAGACGTTTAACGCGGTGCGGATAGCGTAGTGTCAACTCTTGGGCTACCATACCTCCAAAGGAAATCCCTATGACATCGCAGTTCTCCCACCCTACTGCATTCAGCAAAGAGTCAGCATCAGCGGCGTAATCTGCTACGGTATAGGGAATATCGGGTTTCGAGGTTTGGCCAAGACCACGCTGATCGTAAGCTAGGATTTCAAAGTGTTGACCAAGCGGTGAGTCAAAAATAGTGGGTAAGCGGCGCAAGTCACCTCCAGTACCACTAATACTGAGCAAGCGTTGATCTGTGCCCCGAATCTCATAATACATTTGCAGGTCACGAACAGATACAAATGGCATGAGTGTTTTCCCTGATTATTTTCGGCGAATTTGGCTGAGGGAGCGATCGCAATATCTTTAACTGTATCACGTAATTCCCCAACCTAGCGCCAAAGGCAGGGAGGGGATGTAAGCGAGTCAAAAATGAAACGCCCTATTGCTGAATTTTACCGCAGGTAAAAGAAGTGATGGGGCAGTTGAGTTTTTGACAATTACTACATTTTAGGTTTTTGCTGTGCTTTGATATATTCAATGACTACTTCTAGTGGTGCGCCACCAGTCGAAACAACGCAGTAAGCATCTGTCCAAAAACTAGGATCTTCCTTTTTCCAATAAAACTGTTTTAGATAAATTTCAAACTCTTTCCTAATAATACGACTTGATGCAGACTTCAGGGAACTAACTAACTGCGAAATATTATTGTCTGGATGTGCATCTACCAATAAATGTACATGATCATCTTCACCATTGAACTCTATCAATTCACACTTTCTTTTTTCGCACACTCGATTAAACACTTCTTGCAGTTTAGAGAAAATCGCTTCATTGATAACACTTTTACGATATTTGGTGACAAATACTATGTAAAACTGAATGTTAAAAACAGCATGAGCAGCTTTTCTGAATTGAGTTTCCATCTTGACAACTGAATAAGACTATGAAATTATATCATAAGTCAATAAACCCAACAGGAGGTAATTCAAGGTGGCGTTACGTAGAGCAACTTTTAGGCTATATCCAACCAATGAGGTGAATGCAATATTGCATTATCATCGAAAGTTGCACAAGGAAATCTACAACGCTGCATTGCACAATAGAATCAACTCTTATAAAAGATTTGGTAAATCTGTTTCATACTTTGAGCAACAGAACTGTTTACCAGATTTCAAAGAAGTCTGGGTAGAATATAAAGAGTGTAATTCTCAAACACTACAGGCGACTCTAAAGCGTGTTGATTTTGCGTTTCAACGTTTCTTCAAAGGATTAAACAAGTATCCAAGATTCAAATCAATTAGGCATTATTCAGGGTGGAGTTACCCATCATTTACGGGATGGAAAGCACACAGTACTGGCGATAATGGCTATTTAGAATTAGCGAAGATTGGTCAGATACAGATGCGGGGCAAAGCTAGACTTTGGGGACACCCTAAAGCAATGGATATTCTTTACCGTAATGGTAAGTGGTATGCAAGCATTGTTCTAGAGATTGATCAAGACTTGTTGAAAAATAGCCGCGAAACTGATACAGGAATAATCGCTATTGATCTAGGATGTAACGATGCTATTGCTTGGACTAATGGCGTGGAAAATGGATTAGTCCCAGCACCTCGATTTTTGAGGAAAGTAGACGCTGAAAACAAACGCTTGAGTAAGGCTAAACATCGGAAACGTTCACCTAATTTCAAGAAAAAGATTAAGGCTTCTAGACGATGGAAAAAAGCCCAAAAGCAGGTTAGTAGACTGAATAGAAAAGTTGCCAATCAGCGCCAAAATTGGGTGCATCATGAGACTACACGGATAATTAGCGGTAACAGCACGGTAGTCACAGAGAAACTAGAAGTTAAAAATATGAGTGCTAAAGCTTATATTGGCAAATACAAAAAGCAAAAATCTGGGCTGAATAAATCGATACTTGATGTCGGTATGGGCATGATAAAAGATGTCCTAAAAGCTAAGTTAGATGATGTTGGCGGGAAGTATTTTGAAGTACCGACACGTAAGGTAAAACCATCTCAAACTTGCCCTAAATGTGGACATCAAGAAAAGAAGACTTTAGACCAAAGAGTTCATCTTTGCTTAAACTGCGGATATACTCAGCAGCGCGACATTGCTGCTGCTGAAGTTATGCTTGCTTGGTACTCGAATAATCTACAGGAGCTAGGAACTAGCTTCTCAGATGTGGATGGCTGTATCTCTACTTCACACACCCGTAAAACTGCCGGAAGTATGAAGCAAATCGATCGTGCGAAGCGTCAAAAATCTCAGGCTATGCCAGGGGATGTAGAAACCCCTGGCTCAAACGAAGTTAGCCAGGGGTAGTTCATATAAGCATTCTCTTTTGAATATCGTATGTTATTAGGCATATTCCAGTGCAATCAGAATCCTTAAAGGGTGCGTAAGCATCGCACCCTTATTATGTAGTATTTACTACTTTCTAATTTTTACCAAACACACTGCTAAGGGCACGTGCCATATTTTGCGGCTGCATTGCATCCATTGCGGCGGTAGGTTCGTAGCCGCAGTGAACCATACAATCGGCACACTTGGGATTACCACTCTTCTGGCCGTATTGACTCCAGTCAGTTTGTGCAAGTAATTCCTTAAAGGTGGAGTAATAACCTTCGTTCAGCAGATAGCAAGGTTTTTGCCAACCGAGAACGCTATAACTAGGGCTACCCCAAGGCGTACATTCGTAGTCCTTCTCACCAGTGAGAAAATCTAGAAACAACGGATTATGATTGAAGTTCCAGTTTTTTGCACCACTTTTGTATGGAGCCAGAATTTCTCGGAAGAGGGCGCGGGTTTGTTCGCGGTGGAGAAAATGATCTTGATCTGGCGCCCACTCGTAACTGTAACCGGGAGAAATCATCATCCCGTCAGTATTTAGTGTTTCCAGAAAGTTGAAGAACTCTTGCATATCTTTAGGTTTAGTACCTTCAAAGATAGTGGTGTTAGTGGTGACACGAAAGCCTTTAGCTTTAGCGGCACGAATAGCTTTGACAGCAATATCAAAAACACCTTGGCGATCGACGCAGCGATCGTGTAATTCCCGCATTCCATCTAAATGCACACTGAAAGTCAGGTAAGGGGAAGGGTGAAACTTATGCAGGCTCTTTTCTAACAACAAACCATTGGTACACAAGTAAATATATTTCTTGCGCTCAATTAATCCCTGAACAATCTGATCAATCTGCGGATGCAGCAGAGGTTCTCCTCCAGGAATTGAGACAACTGGTGCGCCGCACTCTTCCACTGCGGTAAAACACTGTTCTGGGGTGAGATTTTGCTTTAATATTTCCTTTGGATGTTGGATTTTACCACAACCATTACAAGCGAGATTACACCGAAAAAGAGGTTCCAACATTAATACTAAGGGAAAGCGTTTACGTCCTTTCAAACGCTGAGTAACAAGATACTTCCCAATATCTATAGCTTGTTGTAGATTAACTGCCATTGTTGCGATCGCTCCTCTTTTAAAGATAAATACACCTCTTTCTCAACCCCTAGATTTATCTATGAGGTCTTCAATTTTGAATGCGTGAATTTTGAATTTGGAATTCCCCAAAGGGGTTAACATATCCCTGAGCAACAAACCAATCCACAGCATCTTTGAGTGCGGCGTTTAGCGAAGATTGGGGTAGACCCAATTCTCGTACAGCCTTGGCAGCATTGTAATACATCGGTTGTTTCGCCATCCGAACGCCATCCAATGGCACTGAGGGCGATTTCCCTAATGGTGCGAGAATCTTTTCATCAACCCAGGCAACACTTAGGGGTAGCCAAGCGGGTACTTTTTGTTGAGGTGCGCTCAACCCGGTGATATCGGCAAGTTGTTCGAGTAGTTCTTTGAGACTGAGATTTTGATGACCTAAGATATAGCGATCGCCTGATTTACCTCGCTGCAAAGCCAGTAAATGCCCCCACGCCACATCTTGCACATCGATAAAATTTAGACCAGTATCCAAGTAAAAAGGCATTTGCCGTCGTAAAAACCGCAGTATTATATCACCTGTCGGGGTAGGTTTGATATCCAACGAGCCAATGGGGCTGGTGGGATTGACTATAATTACTTCTTGACCTTTAGCAGCAGCTTGTATAGCTTCTTGTTCAGCCAAAAATTTAGACTTTTTGTAGTTACCTACCAACTTTTCTAAGGGACTCTGATGTGTTTCATCTACAACTTCCCCTGACGATCCTACCCCAATCGCTGCCACTGAACTTGTGTAGACGGTGCGCTCAATGTTAGCTTTGCGAGCTGCTGCCAACACATTGCGTGTACCCAGGACATTGTAACGATGCAGTAACTCCCGGTCTGTCTGCCAGAGGGAATAATGGGCTGCGACATGAAATAGATATTGACAACCTACCATCTGTTGCCAGAGATTTGGATCGTTCAAATCGCCTTTGACAATTTCTACCTCTAAACCGCGTAAATTCTCCAAATTGCTGCTTGAGCGTACCAGCACTTTGACTGCATATCTCTGTTGCAGCAACAACCGTACTAAATGAGCACCAATAAAACCCGTACCCCCCGTGACAAAAACCTGCATCAACTTCCCCCCTGCTCCCCTGCTTCTCTGCTCCCTCTGTTTTCAAAACGGGGAAACCAATCATCCAAAATAGTGTAGACTACTGGCACAACAATCAAACTGAGGATAGTTGAAGTTACTAGTCCACCTGCGATCGCTACAGCCATCGGCGATCGCAATTCGGAACCAGCACCCAAACCTAAAGCGATCGGTAGCATCCCTAAAATAGTGGAAGCTGTGGTCATCATAATTGGTCTGAGGCGCACTAGTCCGGTCTTAAGAATCGCCTCGGTGCGCTCTAAGCCAGCGTTGCGTAACTGATTGATGTAATCTACAAGCAAAATTGCATTTTTATTTGCCAGCCCTAGCAAAAAGACGAAACCGATCAATGAGATCATGCCAAAGTCGCTCTTGGTAATTAGTAGCGCCAACATTGCCCCCACTAGTGCTAAAGGCAAAGAGACACCAATAACTAGAGGGTCTACCCAGCTTTTGAATAGTAAAATTAGTACCACAACAATACATAGGGCAGATAGAGCTAAAGTACTGCCGAAACTGCTAAAAACCTTACTTTGGTTAGCAGAGTCTCCCCCTAAATTTAAAGAAACATTAGATGGTAACACCGCATTTGCTTCAGCTACCACTTTGTCGGTGGCATTACCCAAAGACAGATCCTTGCCAAGATTAGCACTGATGTAGGCTACGCGCTGATTATTCAGACGCTCAATCTGAAAAACTGTGCCCTGTGGATTTGTTTCACCTGTAACTGTAACATCAGCGAATCCCGGTAGCCTTTGAATCCTTTCTTTAATTGCTTTGACTGCTTTGCTCAAAGCTTGAAGGTTATCACCTTGTAATGCTATTTGTAGGGGTTTTTGACCGCCGGAATCAACAAATTGAATATCTTCAACACTGGTAGTTACCCCAGAAAGAGTAGGCAATGAGGAGCGTAATTGGTCTTGTAATTCCGCAGTTGTGATTGTGCGGTTTTTCTTTAACTTTACATATAGTGTCCCTTTATTTGGTTCACCTTCACGAGAGCCTACAGTTGTAAATACCGTTTCAACTGGCGGTGATTTTCTAACTACATTTTCTAATTTCTTCGCAACCTCAAGAGAATCATTTAAAGGGTTGGGAATTGGGGATTGGGAATTAGGGATTGGGGACTGGGGACTGAGATTTATCCCTTGTTGCCCTGCTCCTCTGCCCCCTTGCCCTTCTGCTCCACTAGGAATACTCGGCAAAGGAGCCGTATAAACAATATTAAATTCGCCGCGATCAAGTTTGGGAATAAACCCTTTAGGAATTAGTGGAATCAGTGCTATTCCTGCAATGAAACTGAGTGCAGCTAACCCGATAACTATCTTGCGGTGATTTAAAGACCAACTCAGCAAGTTTCTGTAAGATTGGGTAAACGCTACCCAGATTTTTGCTTCCCGACGCGGGGAGAGGGATGATTTAGGTTTCAACCAGTAGATAGCCAGAACTGGAGATAAAGTCCGAGCAACTAGCATAGAAGCAAGCATCGCGGCTGATACAGTAATACCGAAAGGCTTGAAGAACTGACCAATTACCCCACCCATCAAACCTATGGGTAGAAAAACTGCTACTGCTGTTAAAGTGGCGGCGGTAACTGTCAACCCAATCTCATTTGTAGCTAAAAGCGCTGCTTGGCGAGGAGTTTCCCCATCTTCAACGTGTCGCATGATGTTTTCCACATCGACGATCGCATCATCGACAATGCTACCAATCACCAAAGCTAAAGCCAGCAGGGTGATTGTTTCCAG
This sequence comes from Nostoc sp., assembly GCF_036917575.1. GTDB lineage: Bacteria > Cyanobacteriota > Cyanobacteriia > Cyanobacteriales > Nostocaceae > Nostoc. The sequence goes on from NZ_JBALDC010000050.1 coordinate 360,175, forward strand.
GTTGAAGCCGAAAATCGCCATAACGATAAATGTCGCCAACAAAGACGTAGGAATCGCCAAGGCAGAAATCAGAGTTGCCCGCCAATTCCACAAAAAAGGAAAAATTACTACTATTGACAACAAGACTGCTTCCAGCAAAGCATCGATTGTTGACTGGGTGGCTTGGCGGATATATTCTGCTTGGGTCGCAGCTAAAGTGAGGTTAACATCCTTGAGGGTAGAGCGTAGCCTTTGAACTTCTTTCTCAACTCGACTTACTACTTCCAAAGTATTAGCACTACCGCGTTTGATTACCTGAAATGCAAGTGCATCTTCACCGTTAAATCTGACTAATGTCGCCCCACCTTGGGGAACCGTTGCACTTGCATTCCCTGGATTTACCGGAGGAGTTGCGGTAGCAGCACCTAGCAGTGAGACTTTTAATACTCCTGGTAATTTAGCGATCGCACTAACAATCTCATCTTGTGCTAATTTCGTCAAATCTTTGAGATTCCGCGTGGAACTCTCTATGGCATAGCTAATGGCGGCTGACTCGTTTAGATTCAGGGGAATAATTTTAGAAGTCGCTCCTTGAGGCAAAGTTAGCTGCTTCAGGGCAGTTTCAACCTTTTTGGTCGATGTTTCTAAATTCGTCCCAACGGCAAAAGAGAGGCTAACGGCTGTTTGACTAGGATAGGTGGATGAGCGGATAACCTCCAGTCCTTGAAGGGAACGGAGGCGTTCTTCTAGGGGTTTGGTGAGCCTGGCTTCTGTATCCAGGGCAGTTGTCAGGGGAACTGTAGCATTTACAACCACCACTGGAAAAGTAATATCTGGAAACAAGGCATATTTAAGGGAACTGAAAGCCAGCACACCAGCTACCGTTACAGCAATCCAAAAACTCACCGTCAGCCACGAAAATTGAATCGCCAATTTAGAAATATTGAAGAGTTCTCGTGCGGATTTTGAGTTATGAAGCTTTACCATCTTGGAAAATTATCGTGTGGGTGACACAATTATTTAGTCATGCTACAGCAATCATCTTCGGTTTGCGAATTTTGGTTACTATAGCCTTAGTCACACTCTTTAGGACATAAGGATGGGGTGAAAGAAGAGAGTTAGCAATAGTTTTACCTCCTGCCTCCTGCCCTCTGCCTCCTGCCTCCTGCTATACCAAACGGCAATATTACTTATTGTGACTCAGATATTACCCAATCTTGAATGCAAAAGGAAACTTCAAAGAGCAAACTAGATTATTTTGCCAGAGCTTTATGGAAAGCTACAAGGAATAAAAGCTTGAAAATCTTCCATAAACAGATTTGGACATACAGCCTTGAGTTTCCTATCCAGTATCATCCTTTTAGGAGAAAGCTTTGGATACAGAGCGACAAGCCAAAGCTTTCTTTAGTGGCTACGCAGCAATAGCGAGCAATCCTATTTGACAAACTGCGTAGACGTAGCTCGTGGTAATCGCTCTCTAAGATAAAGAAAAATCGCACCACGCCCGTATACTCCCGATATTAATTTAACTGTTAAAATTTGAAACTATTGAGAGAGCTAGTGTCTAATTTTTTACCCATCAACACAATTTTGGTGCCTCAGGGAGCAGAATATAAAGCTGTGTGTCGCGGATTAAGCGGCGTTACTACTTCCATCCCAACGGTAGTAGCTATACCTGTTGGGATGAAGCCTTTACTCAAATACCTGCAACAAGGAGAATTTCTAACTCCAAAATCCAGAGTGCTGATTATGGGTATATGTGGCAGCTTGAGCGATCGCTATACAGTTGGTGATATTGTGCTGTATCAAGATTGTGTTTATCAGGGGAAACAGCAAGAATGCGATCGCACTTTTATCGCACAATTGCACTCTTTAATATCAGATAAAGTATCTTTAGTCAAGTCACTAACGAGCGATCGCGTAATTTGGTCTGCGCCCGAAAAACGCCGTTTAGGTGAGACTTTGGCGGCTGATGTTGTTGATATGGAAGGATTTACCGCTTTAGAATTTTTCAATGCGGTTGGGGTGTCTGTGGCAATGCTGCGAGTAGTCAGCGACGATTGTCAGCATAATATCCCCGATTTGACACCAGCAATTAACTCTGATGGTTCTCTAAACCCTTTGCGATTAGCGATCGCCATGCTTCGACAACCACTTGCTGCTACTCGCTTGATTCGAGGTTCATTAACAGCATTAAAGGTATTAGAGCAAGTTACAAATCTACTCTTTTCAGTACAAAACAATAAATAATCTGTTGCGTCTCTACCATTAGTTAGAAGAAATTATTTGTCGCCAATTAAATAAGAGTATTAGATAATTTCTGCTTTTATATCACTTGAAAACAAACTAATAACAATCAACATAATTTAAGTATTTATTACGAAATTGCTTAGAAAGAAGTTTTACAGAAACTTTATCATTAGACATATAAAACATAAACCAATATTGGGAAGCATAATATATGACCTGATCAGGGTTGGGTTCCATAAGAGCTAATTGCACTGGATTGCAAATCATAAATACTTTTTTACCAGAATAGCTCGGAACTAATTTACCAACTATCGAATAGAATTTATGAAGCTCAGTCACAAGCTCTATTTATACTCATTTTTAGCTCGTTTTCCACTACTCAAAAAAAGTTACACCGCTAAAATTTTGTTCGTGGCATTTTTGGGTACTCACATACCGCTTCTTAGCTTACTCTTAAGTTTCGTCATCTCAAACTCCTATTCCTTAGAGATGGCGATTCGAGTTATGCTTGTTGCTCTGTTGGCTACCTTAGCGGGTACAGCAGCCACCCTCTACGCGCTACACCACCTCCTCAAACCGGTGATTTTGACTTCTGCGGCATTGCAAAATTATCTAAATACCAAAACCTTACCTGAATTGCCCACAGAATTTGCTGACGAAGCCGGTACATTGATGGCGGATACCTCACAAACTCTTCACAAATTAGATGAATTAATTCACTACATCAGTAATTATGACGATCTAACTGGATTGCCCAATCGTGATTTCTTGTGCGATCGCCTCTATCAGATTTTATCTCAATCTGAAAACAACCAGCGCTTTGTAGCCGTGTTTTTACTAAGTATTGATGATTTCACTGCGATGAGTCATGGGTTGAAGCATCAAACAATAAATTTGTTGTTAAGAGCAGTTGCTCAGAGGTTATCACTCTGCATGGCACAAACAGATATTCTTGCCCATTTGAGTGGAGATGAATTTGCCATTGCCCGCATAAACATTGCTTCTTTTGAAAGTGTGATTAAGCTATCTCAGATGCTATTAAGCACCCTGAGTAAACCCTTTTCTATAGAGGGTAACTTGATTCATATCACCGCCAGCATCGGTATCACCATTAATGGAATAAATGAGCGTAATAACATCGATCAACTTTTGCAGCATGCTCATATCGCACTGTACCAGGCGAAGCTGCAAGGGCGTAGCAAATACGAATTCTATTCACCGGAAATTAATGCTCAGTTGCAGGAGCGAATAACTTTAGAAAACGAATTACGTAGAGCGCTTGAGCGCAATGAACTGGTGGTTTATTATCAACCTCTGATTGATTTACACAGTGGACAAATTATAGCTGTGGAAGCGTTGATTCGCTGGCAGCATCCTACATTAGGTTTAATTTCTCCAACAAAGTTTATTCCCATTGCAGAAGCCAATGGTTTAATCCTACCAATTGGTGAATGGGTCTTACGAACTGCTTGTGCCCAAAATCATGCTTGGCAGCTTGCTGGATTTAATCCAATTCGGATATCTGTAAATCTGTCAGCTCGACAGTTTGAACTACCGAATCTGGTTGAGGTCGTCAGTCAAATTCTTAAGGAAACTGGACTTGATGTATCTTACCTAGAATTGGAAGTGACAGAAAGCTTCTTGATGGCTGATATGGAGCGATCGGTTAAAACCTTAAAACAATTACGAGAACTGGGTATATTGTTGGCTCTAGATGACTTCGGTACTGGTTATTCCTCCCTCAATTACTTGAAGCGCTTTCCTGTGAATATGCTCAAGATTGATCGGTCATTTGTACAGGATGTCACGTCGAATCCTGATAGTGCTGCCGTCACAAATGCGATTATTGCCCTGGCAAAAAATCTCCGATTGAACATCACAGCAGAGGGTGTGGAAACCCAAGAACAGCTTGACTACCTGAAAATGCAGGGATGTGATGAAGGTCAGGGTTATTACTTCAGTTGTCCTGTGCCCACCGATCTAATTACCCCGATGTTGCAGAAAACCTCTCAGCAGATGGAGACAATTGCAGCATAAGTGGATGCCTCAATCAGAAAATACACCCCTGATAACGTTTCACTTGAATATTTGCTAGAAATGGTTATCAGGGGGCAGCTATACTGAAGAAATTGCCATAAATAAATTTAGGCTTTCGCCGTGAGCGTCAGGCGAACAGAGATTTAACAAGGATGCTGTATTTCTTGCACTTATACCAATTCAATTAATGATTACAACACATCTTTAGATAAAGACGCGATTCATCGCGTCTCTACAAATGATCTATTTGTCGCATTCTTTTTTCAAATTGGTATTACTTAATAAAATACATATTTTTTGTTTTTAATAAATAAATTTAGGTACTCTCAGACAATTTTGGCTCCTGCCTTTTTTCAATGACATGAGTAGAGAAATCCAAGATTAATGAAGCTAATAAAAGGTCATTTATTTTGAAACTGTGGAAAGTTTTGCAACCATGTGAGCACGAGATGAAACCTCAAGCTTGCGAAACATCCTTTTTAAGGCTTGCTTGACAGAGTTTTCAGTAATCCAAAGTTCAGCGCTAATTTCGGCATTGGTTTGTCCTTGAGCCACCAAGTCAGCAATTTGCATTTCACGAGGTGTTAAACGCTTTCTCTGTAATAGTGGTTGTTGCAATTGCGCCATTGCTACCCAAGTAGAAATGTGTAGACAAAGCGCACTCAAATCTGTAAGATTTTGTGAATCAAATGCAGGCATTCCTTGCTGACGCGTCAAACCTACCACACCCACTAATTCACCATTGTTGACAATTGGCCCTGCCATAACGTGCCAGTGATCAGCACGAGGACAAATCAACTTCCATGTTTTCGGTTCTACTACCAAAGCTTCATGAACAGGGGCATGGCGTTCTAGCAAGTAGCGTGTAACTGGATTGTGTTGAGGTGATAAGGCCATTTGCAGTGCTTTTTGAATCTTACTGTCAACTAAAGAAATTTGGGCAAAGAAAAACAGTCCACATCGTGTAGCTGAAAAATACTCACTCATTTGAGCGGATATGTGCGATCGCAAAGTCTGTTCATCTTCAGCTTGAGCAATTCCATGAATTAGAGCTTGTAAGGCAACCATGATTTGCAAAGTGTACTCGTTCGAGGTCTAGGCGCAGTATCGCAACTAAACCTATCTTAGCTTTAGTCACATCAAACCGCTTCGCGGAGTCATTAGTTATTAGTCTTTAGTTTTTAGTTTTTTTGCCCACTTTGTTGTGAGGTATGTACCAAAAAACTCTTTATTAATGACTAATGACCAATGACTAATTTGTTTGGTTTTTGGAATTACTTCAGATGACTGTAAATTCTGGCATTGATGATACACAAATATCCGGACGCTGGATTCAAATCAGTTTTTTGATCGCAGCAGTGCTTTTCAATCTCTGTTTAATAACCCAAGTACTCAGTGTTGGACTGGCTTACTTTTACAACTCTGATTGGTGGAATCTTCATATTTGGATCGTGCGAGGATATGGCGGACTCTCATTAATTTTGTTGATATGGGTGTTTTTAATTCCGTTTCCTCGAAGAGTCCGAAACCTGACAGCAAGTTTGCCTGTGCTGCTGGGACTGCAATTTCTCACAATTCACTTGCATTTTTTGCCTTTAGCAGTATTCCACCCACTGATTGGCTTTTCTTTATTCTCTATTTCCACAACTTTAGTGCATCGGACATCACACATCGTATTTACCAACCACAACTAAATCGTTGAGGAAACACAACTTTCAATTCTTTTCACGCTATTACAGGAGAAATACAAGTGTCTCAATACGCCAATCCATCTGTTATCGTTGATACCCAGTGGCTTGCAAATCATCTCAACGATCCAAATATCCGCATTATTGAAGTGGATATGAGTCCAGAACCGTACAAAAATGCTCACATACCTGGTGCTGTCTTTTGGAACATCTTTACAGACTTACTATTGCCCGATTTGAAGATGAATTTGGATGCGATCGCTTTTGAAAAGCTGATGGCACGTTCAGGCATCACAAATGATACCACAGTGATTGCTTATGGCAGTTATCCGGGAACAGGAGCCTGGATTTTTTGGTTGTTTAAAGTCTTTGGTCATGAGAATATACGAGTTCTCAATGGCGGCTACCAGAAATGGAAATCAGAAGGTCGTCCACTAGCAACTGAATTATCTACGTTTGCTTCTACTGATTACCATGCCAGAGGTACTGATGCTCATCTGCGAGTATTACACAATGAAGTTCAGGCATCGATAGGTAAAAGCAATTGCGTGTTGTTGGATGTCCGAACACTGCAAGAATACTGCGGTGAGTGGTTTTTCGATCAGCCACCAAAAGCAGGCGAACGTACTGGACATATTCCCGGTGCAGTGCATCTGGAGCATATCTTAACTCTCAACGAGGATGGAACTTTTAAATCATTCAACGAATTAAAAAGTCTTTATGATAGTAAGGGCATTACACCTGATAAAGAAGTATTTCCCTACTGTGCCATCGGTGGACGTTCTGGATATACCTGGTTTGTCTTGAAATATTTATTGGGCTATCCGAATGTTCGGAATTATGATGGTTCTTGGAATGAATGGAGTCGCTTGCCTAATGTAGCGATCGAGAGGTAGTGAGATAAAGCGTTAGCGTGGCAAAAGAACTCTGCGAATTAAAGAAGGCAATACCCTCCAATGCCAATGCGTCGGCTTGCATTGTTAATGCGTTCCCCTGCATTAAAAACGCTACGCTTTTACGCAAAACTGTACTTAACTATTACTAATCCAAGTTGCTAGTTGTGCGGGAGTGCGATACCTACGGTAAGCTTTGCTAACACACGTGACCACTCAAGCAATAAAATCCCCTCCAGTCAGTAAATTCGGAGGGGCATATATTAAATGAAACAATTGCAATCTATGCTATCATCGATAACCCTACTGAAAGCTATTGAATACTGTGAAGATATTCATCGAAAGATGAGTGATGCAGGAACTTTTCACTACGGTACTGGTTGCGGCGATATTTTTTAATGGTAATCATCGTCAGGCTTGTGATTATATGAAAGACCATAAACTGACGCGAAGAATGTTAGAAAAATCACGATTCAATGTTAATCAACAACTTATACTTACGGTAGTATAGCTCTACCTAATTATTCACAACAAGATTCCCAACTTCTTAAAAGTAAGTGAGTAATTGGAGCCTTTTAATTTTCACTTCTACAATAAAATTGCTATATCTTCAGAAAGAAGACATATTACTAATCTCCGTACAACCAAGTTAGCAATATTAGAAATGCTATCTTAAAAGCAAGGTCATTTGCTCAGTTATTGAAGATAATACTATGACTACAACGCTCAAAGAGGCTAATTCTATTGAGTCATTGCTAGGTAAAGAGGCTGAAGACCTGCTTACCCATAAAGCAAAAGTTTCTCGTGATTTAATACATTTGCCGGGCCCAGATTTTGTAGATCGAATCTGGCTTAACAGCGATCGCAATCCTCAAGTATTGCGTAATCTCCAGTTACTTTATTCTACTGGTCGTCTGGCAAACACAGGTTATCTCTCGATTCTACCGGTAGACCAAGGGATTGAACACTCGGCTGGCGCATCTTTTGCACCCAATCCGATTTACTTCGATCCAGAAAATATTGTCAAATTAGCGATCGCCGCAGGTTGCAATGCGGTTGCTACCACCTTGGGGACATTAGGTATAGTTTCGCGCAAGTATGCCCACAAAATTCCCTTTATTGCCAAAATCAATCACAACGAATTACTGACTTTCCCCAACCAATTTGACCAGGTATTGTTTGCTGATGTGGAACAAGCTTGGAATTTAGGGGCCACCGCCGTCGGTGCGACAATTTACTTTGGTTCAGAGCAGTCTACCAGGCAAATTCAAGAAATTAGCCGAGCTTTTAAACGCGCCCATGAACTCGGTTTAGTGACTATACTCTGGTGTTATCTGCGGAATAACGCTTTTAAACAAGATAAAGATTACCACCTTGCGGCTGACCTCACCGGACAGGCGAATCATTTGGGTGTGACGATTGAAGCCGATATCATTAAACAAAAGTTACCCGAAAATAACAATGGTTACGGTGCTGTTGCCAAAGCCACTGGCAAAAGTTACGGCAAAACTGATGAGCGCGTTTACACAGAACTGACAACCGATCACCCAATTGATTTAACTCGTTACCAAGTACTAAATTGTTACTCTGGGCGTGTGGGGTTGATTAATTCTGGTGGCGCGACTGGTAAAAATGATTTCGCCGAAGCAATACGCACCGCCGTAATCAACAAACGCGCTGGTGGTTCAGGATTAATTTCTGGGCGAAAAACTTTCCAACGCCCCTTTGAGGAAGGTGTAAAACTGTTTCATACGATTCAGGATGTTTACTTGTCGCCAGATGTGACGATAGCTTAGGGATTGGGGATTAGGGATTGGGGATTGGGGACTGGGGACTGGGGAGTTACAACAATTATTTCCTTAATGCCCAATGCCCAATGCCCTATTGTTATCTAACGTTTCTCAGTAAGAAATCTGGCTGACCACAACTTTTTTGCGATCGCTTCAAAATCTCGGCGCTACAAATACCAGGTTCACCGTTTTTGGAATAACAAAAGAAGACTTCTTGCAAAAATCTTCCCGAACCTGAACAAAAAGGTGCTACACCATCAGCAGTAATTTGATTATTCGCACTCACAAATGAATTTTTAAAATTTGCAATTGTGGTACGCACGGGTTTATTAAGACGATTATAAGTTGCGGGAATAGCGATCGCATCTTTTAATTGTTTACTCAATCCCAAATATTCCGCAGGAGTTTTCCCCGAACAAGTACCATGTTTTTCCCACTCATGATCGTAAAGTTTATTACTAGGATACAAATTGGGAAACCGCCGCTTTACTTCCGGCGGTAGTTTTTGCGTGGAACAATTAGCAGGATAACCAGTTTGATATTGCGGCCACAAACCATGTAATACAAAACCAAGTTTCCTTCCAGAACCGCACTGCTGCTGGTCACGATTACCATTTGTCACACAATAATCCGGCGACCAAGAGAGTGTCAGGACATAAAAATCAAATTTACCTGGAGTACCGCGATTTTGAGCAATGGCAGCATTAGGTATAAAAAGACCAGTAATTAGCAGAGAAGATGCAATCAAAAGTTTCTTAATCTGCATAAAAACAGTTAGTTTCCACTAAAATTCAAGTTATATACGATACATTATCAAGAGTCAATAATCAAACTGTTTTGCGGAGTCATTAATCATTTGTCATTAGTCATTTGCTCCCTTACTTCTTCATCTCCCCAATCTTCGATTATCAATGAATTCAGAAAAAGCAAATCTTGGTAGGGATTCTAGGATATCCTTAAATAAGTGAAAGATTTGCCAAAAATAGTAAGAATGAAGCTGGCAGCAAGAGTAAGTCAGGTAACACCTTCATTAACCTTAGCGATCGCAGCCAAGGCTAAGGCATTGAAGGTAGAGGGAATAGATGTTTGTAGTTTTAGCGCTGGAGAACCAGATTTTGATACCCCGGCGCATATTAAAGCCGCAGCAGTCAAAGCTTTGGATGAAGGCAAAACCAAGTACGGTGCCGCCGCCGGAGAACCAAAGTTAAGGGAAGCGATCGCCCACAAGCTTAAAATTGATAACGGTCTTGATTACAAGTCAGAGAATGTCATCGTCACCAATGGCGGTAAGCATTCTCTGTACAATTTAATAGTGGCATTAATCGATCCAGGTGATGAAGTAATTATCCCTGCTCCCTACTGGCTAAGTTATCCTGAAATGGTGACTTTGGTTGGTGGGATTTCAGTAATTGTCCCTACAGATGCAACGACAGGTTATAAAATTACTCCCGAACAACTCCGTAAAGCAATCACGCCAAAGACAAAGTTATTTATCCTCAACTCCCCATCTAATCCTACAGGGATGGTTTACACACCAGATGAAATCAAAGCACTGGCGCAGGTAGTAGTTGATGCAGATATCTTTGTTGTCTCTGATGAGATTTACGAAAAGATTCTCTACGACGGTGCAGAACATATCAGCATCGGTTCTTTGGGGAAGGAAATTTTTGACCGCGCTTTGATTAGTAATGGGTTTGCGAAGGCTTATTCCATGACTGGGTGGAGACTTGGTTATTTAGCGGGGCCTGTGGAAATTATTAAAGCAGCCAGTACCATCCAAGGGCATAGTACATCTAACGTGTGTACCTTTGCCCAATATGGTGCGATCGCAGCGCTACAAAGTCCTCAAGATTGTGTCGAAGAAATGCGCCAAGCCTTCGCCAAACGCCGACAGGTAATGTTAGAAAGACTCAACGCCATTCCCGGATTGAGTACCGCCTCACCATCTGGCGCTTTTTATCTGTTTCCTGATATCAGCAAAACTGGTTTAAAATCCTTAGAATTTTGTGACGCTTTGTTGGAAAAACATCAAGTTGCAGTTATTCCCGGAATTGCTTTTGGCGCTGATGACAACATTCGCCTTTCCTACGCCACAGATATGGCGACGATTGAAAAGGGAATGGATAGATTAGAGAAATTTGTCAAGTCGCGTATTTAGTTAGTTGTCATTTGTCATTTGTAAGGAGAATTTATCAACTCTCCAACTTTTTAACTCCACCTTTTCGACTCAGAATAGGTGGAGTTGATTTTCAAGGTTGAAGTTCTGCACATTCTATACAAACAATTGCCCCACAGTGCAAACAAAATTTGGTAAAAGAGGTGAAGAGAGGTCATCTGTTGCGAATAATGTTGCCACTAATTTCAGGACTGCTTTTTCTCGGCGATAGACTTCAACTTGTTGTAATTGCCAGTTCAAAATCCAATATTCTTGAACTCCTCTAGAAGCATATAATTTTAGCTTGATTTCGCGATCGCGTCGCTCGTTTTGGACTCCAGGGGAAAGTACTTCTACAACCAGTTCTGGCGCTCCTGTTAAATGTCCTTCATTATCAAGTAAAATAACGAGGCGTTCTTTACTTATCCAAACTACATCAGGAATAACATTATCTGCATCAGTAAAAATAATTCCTGGATTAGGAACAGCTTCACCAAGACCTGTTGAGAGTGACCAAGTTCTTAATTCTGCATAAATATTACCAATAGCTTTTTGATGTCCCCAATGCGGTGCCCTAGTCACAAATAATTCTCCATCGATAATTTCGTAGCGATTACCGTTATCTGGCAATAACTCTAAGTCTGCACTTGTCCAACGTATCCGTTCATCAATGGTTTGGCTCATTGAAACCTCTGAAATATTGATAATAATATCTTAATGTCATTTGTCATTTGTTATTCTCCTTCATGCCCCTTCACCTCTACATCAATTTCATCTCCTGCAATCCCTGGCGTAGCCTTTTCGCCTCTTCGGGATTATACTTTTCGTGAAGGGCGATCGCTTTTTGAAAAGCTGTTAAACTATCTTGATGATTACCAATTTTCAGCAACACTACCCCTAAATTTTGATATGCTTCGGCATAGTTAGGATTTAAGGTGATTGCGTGTTGATAATATACGATCGCATCTGCAAATAAACCCAAAGCTTTAAATGTCATCGCCAAATTATAATGTCCAAAAACAAAAGTGGGATCGATTTTTAAAGCTGTGATATAAGCAGTTTTCGCACCGTTGAAATCTCCTGCTGCTTTGAGTAAGTTACCCAAGTTGTTGTATGCTCCTAGTTTGAGCATCGGATAAATTGGCAATTTGATCGCAGCTTGATAGTGAGAAATCGCCTGTGGGGATTTTTGTAACCGACTGTAAGCTATTCCTAAATGATAGTGGAGTTCATATAAAATATCATAGTTGTCTTCAGCAACGGTGATTCCATGTCTGAGCAAATCCATACCTTGAGAAATTTTCCCGGTTTGCACATACAACGCTCCTAATTTACTGCAAACATAGGGATCGTGGGGATGAGTTGCAAAAAACCCTTCCATCGCTGTCGCGGCTTTGGCATATTTGTTATTTTGAGCGATCGCACTTTTTTGATATCCTGTGTGTACAAGGGCAACGCCAGGTAAATAACCTATTTGCCAATGGGGTTCTCTGGTTAAAATTTTTGAGACACTATCATCTACCAAGGCATGGTAAGGACGGTCAAAATGAATATCTGGATGATTGCGGAATAGCCTGGAAACCATAGAATAGGGAGATTGTTCTGCACCAACTTCCTGACGCACGAGGTTGATGAGCAAATATTCATCTGTAGCGATCGCCTCTCGTAACTGCGGTACAATTGCTGGAGTCAGAGTTTCATCAGCATCTAATACCAAAATCCAATCACTAGTGACATATTTGAGAGCTGCATTGCGGGCAGCACTGAAGTCATTACACCATTTAAAATGATGGACTTTTGCACCGAGTTGTTGGGCAATATTGGGAGTGCGATCGATTGAGCCTGTATCCAAGACTATCATTTCATCCACTACCTTTCTCACACTGCTCAGACATTTAGGCAGTGTTGCTGCTTCGTTTTTCACAATCATGCATAGACTCAAACTCATAATTTAAAAATTGGGAGTGGGGATCAGGGAAATGAGGGGGATAAGGGAGATGAGAAAGCAATATCTCTACTTTTTATTTTCTTTGAGAGTGATAAACTCTGCATAGTAGAAGATTTGCCTCAATTGTGAAATGTTACAATCAAGGCTTTTATGTGAGGCAGAAACACTGACAAATGGTATTAATGATGACATTGTAATCGATAAACTATCAATATAAATAACCAGTGTCAATTTATGCTAATCCATCTGAGTTTACAGGTAATATAAAATTGCTAGCGTAAGCGTAGCCCGCCCTTAGATATCGCATCAAGAAGTATTACCTGAATCTTGTTTGGACTAACTGTTTAGCTGTTATTACCCATTTTTTTTGATTATATAACTATAATACACATTATCTAAATAGTCATATATGTAATGAAAAACTCACTTAGCAGAACAGCAAAATTACTCCGCAAAAATCTCCAAAAATATTTGCGATCGCTTAGTCGATGGCTGTCAGATACACCAGAAAGGGCACTTTTAGAAGCTTATCAAGCAGCTCAGAGAATTAAAAATATTGAGAGCGAACATTTTGATAACAAAAAAATATCTTTACAATCAGTCAATTATACTGAAAATGTAATGTCTTATTGGCAAGTATATCTGAATAAAAACCTAACTATTATTAAATTCAGGCTTGCAGAATTCCAACTTAGTCGTGGAATTATTAATATCTCTAATCCTGTCTTGTTAGAAAAATTGAAGGTGATTGATGAAGTAATAGAAAAATACGCCATGAAATATGAAACAATTAACGAGCTTCCATTATCTTCAAATTATCAGCCTTTAAACATCAATGAAAAAGAAGTTAAAAAAAGGTTAAAAATACCTAATATAGATGAAATTAAAGTTAAACCTCAAATTGAAAAAACTGGGAAAATTCCAAGCTCTATTGGCAGAAATATTAATAAAATCCAAACTGATTTAACACCGCAAACAGAAGAAGAGTTTATCAAAAATTATCGTATTTCCAAAAATAGAACAATAATTGCTTTGAAACTTTTGGTACTTCTAATTACTGTACCGCTTTTAACTCAATTTTTATCTAAAGAATTTATAGTATCTCCAATATTAGAAAGAGTTAGAGGAGATAACATCACTAAAATTTTCCTTAATTCTGATATGGAGAAAGAAGCGCTCCATGAATTACATAATTTTCAAGAAGCACTGAGATTTGAATATTTGCTCGATCATGCACCATCCCTTTCTTCAGAGATAGTACAAGATAAAATCAAAAGCAAAGCAGTTGAAATATCTGAAGAATTTCAGAGAAAAAGTAATGGTAATCTTGGTAATGTTTTTGCTGATTTAATATCACTATTTTCTTTTGGTATTGTTATCGCTATGAACAAAAGAGAAATATTGATTCTTAAGTCTTTTATGGATAATATTGTCTATGGTCTCAGCGATAGTGCTAAGGCTTTTTTAATTATTCTGTTTACAGATATATTTGTCGGATTTCACTCGCCAGATGGCTGGGAAGTCCTTCTTTCAGGATTCGCAGATCATTTAGGTTTACCAGACGATAGAAATGTAATCTTTTTCTTTATTGCGACATTTCCGGTAATTTTAAACACTATCTTTAAATACTGGATATTCCGCTATCTCAGTCGGTTATCTCCATCGGCATTAGCTACATTAAAAGAGATGGACGAGTAATTTATAATTATTCAACGCCAAAATTCGCTTACTTTGAGTAAAGAATATATTTTTTCCTATAAATCAATTAATTACAAATTACGAATTATTTTCACGCATTTGTCTTTTGATTCGCTAGGCTATGTATAAGTAGGTGGGCGTAAATATTTATCGTTGGGATAAGGCAGAAGGCAGGAGGGAAGAGGATTTTAGCCTCATTCATTTTTGTTAATATAGTTTGGTTTTATTCTGCTGACCTACTTATCCTGGTTTTTCCGATTATTCTAAATCATCGCTCAATTCTGACTCTTGAATCTTGGGTACTGAATTCTTATACCAATTCAATTAATGATTGCAACACATTTTTGAGTAAAGACGCGATTCATCGCGTCTCTACAAATGGTGTGTTTGTCTCATTTTTTTTCAAATCGGTATTATTATTAATAAATTATAACTTTCAAGAATTAATGCTGCAAAATATGCTTGTGTATTAATTAGCTGCTAGGAGATTTTATACATGAATCATGATGCTTTCATTGTTCCGCCAGGTTCAAAGATTTATCTGAAAAAAAACTATGACCCAGCTTATAAGACTGATTTTCATAAAAAAACTGATGCTGCCACTAAATTACAGGTAGATATTGAACGATTAGCTAATTACCAAAATATTCTCTATGCTCAAAATACCTATGCTCTATTGATTATTTTTCAGGCATTGGATGCTGCTGGGAAAGACAGTACTATTAAACACGTGACTTCTGGCGTTAATCCGCAGGGATTTCAGGTGTTTAGTTTTAAGGGCCCCAGTGCGGAAGAATTAGACCATGATTACTTGTGGCGCTCAATGAAAGCTCTGCCAGAAAGAGGAAGAATTGGCATATTCAACCGTTCATACTATGAAGAAGTGCTAGTGGTTCGCGTCCATCCAGAAATGTTGCAAAAACAACAACTTCCTCACTTCCCTGATGGAAAAAAGATATGGAAACAGCGTTTTGAAGAAATCAATAACTTTGAAAAATATTTGGTTGATAATGGTGTAATCATTCTGAAGTTTTTTCTAAATGTCTCTAAGTCAGAG
The DNA here is from genome assembly GCF_036917575.1 of Nostoc sp. Lineage (GTDB taxonomy): Bacteria > Cyanobacteriota > Cyanobacteriia > Cyanobacteriales > Nostocaceae > Nostoc. The sequence continues at coordinate 375,670 of NZ_JBALDC010000050.1, forward strand.
CAGAAAAAGCGCTTTTTAGAACGGATTAACTCTCCTGAAAAAAATTGGAAGTTTTCAGATAACGATGTCCGAGAACGAGCTTTTTGGGATGATTATATGAATGCTTATGAAGATGTTTTTAATAATACTAGTACTAAATGGGCGCCGTGGTATATTATTCCTGCCGATCGCAAATGGTTTACCCGCCTGAGTGTTGCCAATATCATCTGCACAAAATTAGAAGAACTTAATCTGCAATACCCAACAGTTAGTGAGGAACATAAGCAGCAACTTCTGGAGGCGAAACGTATTCTAGAGCAGGAAGATTAACTTGTGAATTTGATTGGTAAAGGCAAAAAAATGCTGAAGTAGTTTAGAGTACAATGTAAAGTATAAATAAAAAGAAAAAATTTTAACTTTATTAATATTATTGTAATTAAAGAAGTTACACAGACAGTCATAGGCACAAAATCATGATTGAGATGGCAGAAAATGCCAAAAATCATCCACCTCACTTTAAGAATGTTGCCTTTGATATAGTGGCGATCGCAGCCTCAGCAGGCGGACTGACTGCTATAGTCAAAGTGCTATCAACTCTAAAAGCAGAATTTCCAGCCGCGATCGTTATTGTGCAACACCTGGCTCCCAAACATCCGTCATTCATGGCAGAAATTATTAATCGCCATACAGATATTATCGTCAAACAAGCAAAAGAAGGAGATTCCCTTACTCCAGGAACGGCTTACGTTGCTCCACCCAATCGTCATTTGCTGGTTAACCGTGACGGTACAGTTTCCTTATCACAGTCGGAATTAGTACATTTTTTACGTCCTTCGGCTGATTTATTATTTGAATCAGTTGCAGCTAGTTACAAAGACAGAGTCATCGCTCTTGTGCTAACTGGAACGGGTAGCGACGGCGCAATGGGAGTAAAAGCAATTAAAAAAGTGGGCGGTACTGTGATTGTCCAAGACGTAAAAACCGCCGAGTTTCCTGGAATGCCCTCCGCCGCAATTCAAACTGGCAATGTAGATTTTATTCTTCCTATTGATGAAATTTCTACCACTTTGGTAAGTTTAGTCTTAGGAAAATTTAACTAAACTGAGAGGCATAGGGACAAAAAAGCAGAGGAGATACAGCATTTTGCATCTAAATGAAGTACATTCTTACCCCCCTTAATCCTCCGATGTATAGCAGGAGGCAGGAGGCAGAGGGCAGGAGGCAGGAGGTAAAACCATTGCTAACTCTAGCATTTACCCCATCCTTATGTCCTAACCTATGTGACTACGGCTATTTGGGGGAAATTTATAATCTAGTTCCCTCCCCTTTCTAAGGGGAGGGTTAGGGTGGGGTATTTTTATACTTTATTAACTTGTAAGCTGCTGTATGTATCAGAGTGCAACCAACTTAGTGTCAATATAATTTAATGAGGCTTTGAACTCCATTAATGAAGCTCAGAACTCCGTTAATGAGGCTTTGAACTCCATTAATGAAGCTCAGAACTCCGTTAATGAAGCTCAGAACTCCATTAATGAGGCTTTGATACTCGTGAATGAGTCTTTGATACTTGTGGACGCAAATCAGAACTCCACTCCTTTGCTCACTGCGCCCAAGATGAAGTTAAAAGTCAAGAGTTAAAGGGCAAAAAAGAGCTAATGAACTCTTAATTATTTTCTTTTTACCCTTACAGGTGACACTCCTACGTCGCTAACGCCACTTGACGCCAGTCCACTCAAGTCGGGAGACCCTTGCTGTGCGGCTAGCTCCTTTCTGCCGGTGAACCCTAGTCGAGCAGTAGCTCACTTTTTACTTTTAGCTTTTGACTTACTAGCCCCTGCCTCCCCTGCTCCCCCTGCTCCCTGCTCCCTGCCCCCTGCTCCCCTGCCTCCCCTGCTTCCCCTGCTCCCCCTGCTCCCCCTGCTCCCCCTGCTCCCCCTGCCTCCCCTGCTCCCCCTGCTCTCCTAAACTATGACTTCCGCAGAAAAAGATCCTAAATTTGAAAATCTACTGGTTTATCTCAGACAAAGCCGGGGATTTGATTTTACAGGCTATAAGCGCTCGACTTTGATACGTCGGGTACTCAAGCGGATGCAGTCATTAACCATAGAAAATTTTGAAGACTATCAAGACTATCTAGAAGTTTATCCAGAAGAATTCAATCATCTTTTCAATACCATTTTAATTAACGTCACTGCTTTTTTTCGAGATTCATTAGCTTGGGAAGAGATAGCAGAGCAAATACTGCCTAATCTGATTAAGAATAAAAAAGAAGGAGAGCAAATCCGCATCTGGAGCGCTGGCTGTGCTTCTGGGGAAGAAGCTTATACTTTGGCAATATTGATGGCCCAAGTATTGGGAGCAGAGGAATTTCGCCGACGAGTGAAAATCTACGCCACAGATGTAGATGAAGATGCTCTCAACCAAGCTAGGCAAGCCGTTTATTCAGCAAAAGATGTCGAATCTGTGCCAGAAGAACTGCGGCAGAAATATTTTGAAATTGTCAGAAACCGCTATGTTTTCCGCCAAGACTTGCGCCGCTCAGTGATTTTTGGTCGCCACGATTTGCTTCAGGATGCGCCCATTTCACGCTTAGATTTATTAGTCAGCCGCAATACATTAATGTATTTTAATTCTGAGACTCAAGGGCGAATTCTGACCCGGTTTCATTTTGCACTTAATAATAATGGCTATCTGTTATTGGGAAAAGCAGAGATGCTATTGATGCATTCTAGTTTGTTTACACCGTTGAACTTGAAAAACCGGATATTTACTAAAATATCGACGGCTAATTTACGCGATCGCCTTTTAGTTATGACAAATTCCGCAGATGACGAATCAAGCAGTCGTATAGATCCAAATCTGCGATTGCGAGATATAGGTTTTGACACAGCCCCAATCGCCCAAATAGTCATTGATATCAATGGCACTCTGGTAATGGTGAACGAGCAAGCGCGGATTTTGTTCTCCCTTTTACCCAAAGATTTAACTCGTCCCTTCCACGATCTAGAACTTTCCTATCGGCCTGTTGAATTGCGATCGCTAATTGAACGGGCTTATACCGAACGCCGCCCTGTGAGCGTAACAAATGTAGAGCGCTATTTGTCTAACACAGAAATCCAATATCTAAATGTACAAATTACGCCTTTACAAGAAACAGACACTAGCTTTTTAGGAGTCAGTATCTCCTTTCATGATGTCACTCGTTATATTAAACTCCAAGATGCCCTGCAACGTTCCCAAGAAGAATTAGAAACTGCTAACGAAGAACTCCAATCTACCAATGAAGAATTAGAAACTACCAACGAAGAATTACAATCTACTAATGAAGAATTAGAAACTACCAACGAAGAACTCCAATCTACCAATGAAGAATTGGAGACGATGAATGAAGAACTCCAATCTACTAATGAAGAATTACAAACAATTAATCACGAACTGAACAAACGCACCACAGAACTCAATCGCACAAATATTTTCCTCACCTCTATTCTCAAAAGTCTGCAAACGGGAATAGTGGTAATTGACAACAACTTTAATATTTCTATTTGGAATTACATATTAGAAGATTTATGGGGCTTGCGAACTGATGAAGTGACCGGCAAATCTATCTTCAGCTTAGATATTGGGCTACCCGTCGAGCAATTGCGATCGCCGATTCGGGAATGCCTATCCGGGAAAAAGCAGTTTCAAGAAATGATCCTCAATGCTACCAATCGTCGGGGTAGGCAAATAGAATGTTATGTGACAATTACTCCGCTGCTTGGCATGGAAATGCAAGGAGCAGTTTTGATGATGGTAGATGTAGAGAAAGCCAGCAGTATGATTTCTACTCAAGAAATCGAGAAACGGCAGCAGCAGGAATGAAGGGGGCAGGGGGCAGGGGGCAGGAGGCTGGAGGTAGAACTATTACTATTCCTAGTAGTTCGCTTTCGTGACTTGGCGGGGTAAAGGGTAAGGGGGAAGGTGGGGCCCCCTTTGGGGATAAGGGGCAGGGGGAAAGGTTTTAAATCCCTTACCCTTTTCCCTTTCCCCTTTCCCCAGCCCGAAAAAGCGCATCTTTGGGTTGGCAGATTACTAGCATTGACGCTTGTCATTATGTCCTAACCTATGTGACTACGGCTATATACAGGCGCATTAGCTTATCCAAGGTTTTTTAGTGCAAAGCAGTTATTTAACTTTATTTGCAAAATATTCCGTTAAAATCAATTTGCTATAATACTCAGCCAAATTTAAATTCTGGAGTTTTGTGACTCTGTGCTTATTCAGTTACCGATTATCAACGCCCTGAAACAGCCTACTAGTTCTGCTTGGGTTGAACAAGCGATCGCTAATTTAGACATTATCTTACTCGACCACTCCCACTGTGAACGCAAAGCAGCAGGCGTGGCTTTGAATATGATGTTTCGCTACCCTTCCAATACTAAAATGGTTCGGGAGTTAACTGCGATCGCCCGTGAAGAATTAGAACACTTTGAGTTAGTTAACCAATGGTTAGAACGTCGGCATATTCCCCTAGCCCCCTTACCACCACCTCCTTACGGCGCTCTTTTAAAAGCTGCTGTCCGCCCCAAAGAACCTCAGCGATTTCTGGATTCTTTACTAGTTACTGGTTTAATTGAAGCTCGCTCTCACGAACGCTTAGGACTATTAGCTGCTCACTGTCCAGAGCCAGAGTTAGCAAAATTTTATCGTGGGCTAATGGCATCCGAAGCGCGTCACTACGGTATATATTGGGTTTTAGCTGCTACTTATTTCGACAAAGAAATTGTCATGCAACGGCTTGATGAATTAGCAATTGTCGAAAGCGAGTTGCTGGCAACTTTGCACCCAGAACCTAGAATTCACAGTTAGTAGACTAACGCAACAGATATGAAGCTTCAGCTAACACACCTGAGACTGCTTGTCTCCAACTACAAAGATTCTTTTCTGTTCTACCGGGATCTGCTGAAATTTGATGTTGATTGGGGCGATGAAGATAGCGGATATGCTGAATTTAATGCTGGATATCTCAAGCTGGGTTTGTTCAAAAAAGAATTAATGGCTGAAGTAGTCCCAAGAATTGAACAGCCTTCATACGTTGCCAATCGAGATAAAATTATGTTGATTTTCGCAGTCGATAATGTGGATGAAGTCTACGAGCAAGTAAAGGCTCAAAATGCAGTCGTTGTGACTCCACCACAAGATCGCCCAAGCTGGGGAATCCGCACAGCTCATTTGCGCGATCCTGATGGTAATCTCATCGAAATCTACAACAATCTCGGAATTGTCAGTTAAAAGTTTCTGCCAACAATTTTATGAAGTAAGTAGAAGGATGTGGAAAAACCAAACTATGTTAATAAAAATTAAATAGACTCAAACCCTCTTCCCTCCTGCCTCCTGCCTTCTGCCTCATCCCAACGATAAATATTCACACCAACCTACTTAATTAATCATGAAATGGCTTTCTATTGTTGGTATTGGGGAAGATGGATTACAGGGGTTAAGTGCGATCGCTCTTTCTTTACTCGATCAAGCCAAAGTAATTGTGGGAGGCGATCGCCATTTAGCAATGCTCCCTACAGACGATCGACGTGAAAAACTAGTCTGGACATCTCCCATTAGTGATTCAGTAGAAGAAATCATCCAACGTCGGGGTGAGTCAATCTGCGTACTCGCAAGCGGCGATCCGATGTGTTACGGCATTGGTGTCACCTTAATCCGGCGAATTCCCGTCTCTGAAATGACGATTATCCCCGCACCTTCAGCCTTCAGCCTCGCCTGTGCCAGGGTGGGATGGTCTTTAACTGAGGTAGAAACTTTGAGTTTGAATGGTCGTCCATCTTCCCTAATCCAGTCTTACATTTATCCGGGAGCGCGGCTGTTGATTTTGAGCCAGGGGAAAGACACACCAGCGCTCGTTGCTCAAATTTTGACAAATCGCGGCTATGGTGGCAGTAAAATTACCGTATTGGAGCGTATGGGCGGCGCTGATGAAAGAATTGTGGAAGGTATGGCTGCATCTTGGAGTGAAACTGAAGTTGCAGTGTTGAATGCGATCGCAGTGGATTGTATTGCTGATGCTGGGGTTATGCCATTACCAAGATTACCGGGATTACCAGATAAAGCCTACCACCACGATGGCCAATTAACGAAGCGTGAAGTTAGGGCAATCACGCTTGCAGCTTTAGCACCTACACCGGGAGAATTATTGTGGGATGTAGGTGCGGGTTGCGGCTCAATTTCAATTGAATGGATGCGGAGCGATCCTCGATGTCGGGCGATCGCGATCGAACAAAACTCTTCTAGACTGCTGTACATTGCCGATAATGCCACCACTCTCGGAACTCCAAATCTGCAAATCATTGCAGGTAAAGCGCCCCATGCCCTGAAAGATTTACCAACACCAAACGCCATTTTTATTGGTGGTGGGGTGACAGCAATGGGACTTTTTGATGTTTGTTGGCAAGCATTGCGGCCGGGTGGGCGTTTAGTAGCGAATGTTGTCACGGTAGAAGGTGAGCAGACTTTATTTCAATGGCATGAACGAGTCGGTGGCGACTTAACTCGTATTGCCATCCAACGGGCGGAACCTATTGGTAAATTTTTAGGTTGGCGAGCAATGGCGGCTGTAACACAATGGGTAGTAGCAAAGTCTGAAAAATTGCATGGTTAATGTATGGGTGCGTAGATGCTTCGTCTTGTCGCAGACATCGTTTTTGTAATTTGGTTATAACTTACGTAAATTCTTGCTTGTTATACATGATCTAGTTTGTAAAATAGACCTCTTGCAAAAATCCTTGAATCACCCTTCCCCAACCCTCACGCCACTTGCTTCAAGTCGGGAAACCGCAAGGGCGCACTGGCTCCCCGATGTGTTGGAGAGGGGGCAAGATTTTAAGTTTCCCCCCAATATATCGGGGAGCCACTGCGTTGCGGAGGTTCCCTCCGTTGTAGCAAGTGGCGTGGGATTAAGGGGGGTCTATTCGACTTATGCAAGAGGTCTAATGTATTTTGCCAAGACCAGAAAGCATTACAAGTATGTTCTCTACCTATACACACAGCAAAATGAATATAGGATTCCTATTTTATTTTTGAACAAGATTAAGTACGTATCTATCCCTTTTTTTCTGTACTCTGTACCCTGTTCTCTGTTCCTTCTCCACGCAAGTAAATTCAGGAATAAAACCAGATTCCTATATTTGCTATACCTATAATTTGCTATAAATTGGTGATTAATAAACTTAATCTTTAGTATATTATAAAATCGCCCTGTTCACTGATAGTAGTAACTATGTCTTGGGTATACTAAACAAGAGAAAGAACATTATCATAACTAGATGCAATGTCAATAGAATCAAACGAACTATTTCTAATACTTGGCTATCGCATTATTAAGCAATTGTATTCAGGTAAAAAAACTTTAGTTTATCAAGCTATAAGACAAAAAGACAGCCAATCAGTTATTTTAAAACTGATGCGGAATGAAAATCCTAATTTTGCTGAAATTAATCAGTTTCATAATCAATACACCATTACTAAAAATCTGGAAATTTCAGGCATAGTCAAACCAACAAGCTTAGAAAAATATGAGAACAGATATATTATAGTAATGGAAGATTTTGGAAGTATTGCCCTTAATATCTGGCAGCAAAAAGAGCAGAATCAAGGAAAAACTTCTGTTTCATTGAGTGAGTTTTTTGATATTGCCATTGAAATTAGTGCAACTTTAGAACAGCTACATCAGCATCGCATCATTCACAAAGATATTAAACCTGCTAATATTTTGATTCATCCGATAACAGGTAAAACCAAAATCATCGATTTTAGTATTGCTACTCTATTACCAAAAGAAATTCAATTTATCACAAATCCCAACGTCTTAGAAGGAACTCTAGCTTATATTTCCCCTGAACAAACAGGACGGATGAATCGAGGTATAGACTACCGTACTGACTTTTATTCCTTAGGTGTCACCTTCTTTCAACTCTTGACAGGGCAGTTACCCTTTAGTACCACTGAGCCAATGGAGTTAGTCTACTCTCACATTGCCAAAGAACCGCCAAAAGCCAGCTATATTAACTCTAATATTCCCACAATTTTATCTGATATAATCGGCAAGCTGATGGCAAAAAATGCCGAAGACCGATATCAGAGTGCTCATGGACTCAGGTATGATTTGGAGAAATGTCAAAACCAATGGCAAGAGAAAGGAAATATTACAGCCATTGAATTAGGAAGTCGAGATATCTCAAATCATTTTGCCATTCCTGAAAAACTTTATGGTCGTCAAAGAGAGATTGAAATTCTCCTCGCTACTTTTGACCGAGTGACAAAGGGAAGTACAGAAATGATTTTAGTCTCTGGTTACTCAGGGATTGGTAAAACTGCTGTGGTAAATGAAGTCCACAAACCCATTGCAAAACAGCGTAGTTACTTCATTAAAGGAAAATTTGACCAATTCCAACGTGATATCCCCTTGTCAGGATTGGTGCAAGCTTTGCGGGATTTAATTGAGCAAATACTCTCCGAAACAGATACCCAAATTCAACAGTGGAAAACTAAAATCTTATCGGCATTGAGTACCCAATCTCAGGTAATCATTAATGTAATCCCTGAACTTGAAATAATTATTGGCAAACAGCCTGCATCTGCTGAACTTACAGGTAGCGCTGCTCAAAATCGCTTCAATTTATTGTTCCAGAGATTTATCCAAGTATTCTCTACTAAAGGTCATCCTCTGGTCATCTTTCTAGATGATTTGCAATGGGCTGATACGGCTTCCTTGAAGTTTATTCAATTATTAATGGATGGAACTTCTTCTGGCTTTGCTAAAGATACAGAGAATCTATCTGAAAACAAAGGTAGTTTACTACTAATTGGTGCCTATAGGGATAATGAAGTTTCAAATCTACATCCGCTACATTTAACACTACAACAAATTATCACTACAGGAGGAGTAATTAATACAATTAAACTCTTGCCTTTAAATCAGATTGATTTAAATCATCTAATTGCTGATACGCTGCGTTGTCCAGAAGTCATTGCTGTACCTCTGACTCAAATGGTGTTTTTCAAAACAAAAGGGAACCCTTTCTTTACATCTCAATTTATCAAACTACTATATGATGACGGATTAATTGAATTAGATTTTGATGCTGGTTATTGGAAGTATGATATTACCAAAATTAAAACTTTATCTCTTACTGATGATGTTGTAAAGTTTATGGGCATACAAATAGAAAAGTTGCCCCAAAATGCCCAAAATGTATTAAAAATATCTGCTTGTATTGGTAACGAGTTTGACTTAAAAACATTGTCACTAATCAATGAAAAATCTGTAATAGATACTGCATTTGATTTATGGCAAGCATTACTTGAAGGATTAATTATTCCTCAAAAAGAGGGTTATAATTTTGCTCCAGAGAATAATAGACAACTATTAAGTTTTTCAACTAGAGAATCAGAAAATTTTTCAGCAAATAATTCCCAAATACCTAGATATAAATTCGTACATGATAGAGTTCAGCAAGCAGCTTATTCTCTAATTCCTAAAGACGAAATCAAGCAGATGCACTTAAAAATTGGGCTGCTTCTCTTGAAAAATACCCCAGTTATAGAACGGGAAGAAAATATTTTTGAGCTTGTCAATCATTTCAATATTGCAGCTGAATTTATCACCCATCAAGCTAAACGTAATGAGTTAGCTGAAATGAGTCTAATTGCTGGACGTAAAGCTTTAGTATCAACAGCTTACTCATCAGCACTTAAATATTTAACTACTGGAATTGAGCTACTAGCAGATGATAGTTGGGAGATAAAATATGAGCTAACTCTAGCTTTGTATGAAATAGCAACAGAAGCAGCATACTTGGCTGGCGACTTTGAGCAGATGGAGAAATTAGCAAAGGTGGTATTAGTAAAAGCTAAAACACTCTTAGAAAAAGTGAAAGTCTATGAAGTAAAAATTCAGGCTTATGGCGCACAGGGTCAAGCACTAGAAGCTGTTAATCTTGCACTAGCATTTTTAAAATTACTAGGAGTAGACTTTCCCTCTAATCCTCAACAGTCTGATGTTCAAATAGCATTAGCAAACACAGCATCGCATTTAAGCGGCAGGAGTATTGAAGACTTAATTAACTTACCCCAAATGACGGACTCTTGGTCATTAGTAGTGATACGTATATTATCTAATATAACTGCTTTTGCCTACACATCTGTTCCTAGATTGTTTCCATTAATAGTTCTGAATCAGATCAACTTATCGATTAAATATGGCAATGCATCTTTATCTGCATTCGTGTATGTTGCTTATGGGATTATATTGTGTAGTGTAGTGGGAGATATTGAGTCTGGCTATCGATTTGGCAAACTGGCTGAAAGTATGTTGCTCAAATTCCAAACTCAAGAAGTTATGCTGAAGGTAATTCAAACATTTAATCAACTCATAAAACCCTGGAAAGAACATGTTAGAAATACATTAAAACCTTTAATAGAAGTTTATTCTAATAATTTGGAAACAGGAGATTTAGAATTTGGGGCTTATTGTCTTTATACATACTCATATTATGCATATTTTATTGGTAAAGAGTTGATTTCTCTTGAGCAGGAAATGGCAACGCATAGCAATGCTATAAAAAAAATAAAGCAAGAGCGAGTTTTTCATTGGAATGAAATATATCGACAGATGGTATTGAACTTGTTAGGTTCTTCAGAAAAATCTTGCTGTTTAATTGGTGAGGCATATAATGAGAAAACAATGTTGCCGATTCATATAGCGGCTAATGATGGAGTTGCAATTATTTACTTATTTATTTGTAAGCTGCAATTATGTTATCTATTTAGAGATTATTCCCAAGCACTTGAAAATTCTCTGAAAGCAGAACAGTATTTATATGCTGGTCTAGGAATGATAATCAGTGCTCAATTCTATTTTTATGATTCATTAGTACAGCTTGCTTTGTACCCTGATGTTGATGAAGATAGACAACAAAGAACTATCCAAAAAGTTATAGTTAATCAGGAAAAAATAGCATATTGGGCACATCATGCTCCAATGAATTATTTACATAAATTTTATTTAGTTGAAGCAGAACGGCATCGAGTTCTTGGTGAATACCTTGAAGCGATAGATAATTATGAACGTGCTATTTCCCTTAGCAAAGAAAATGAGTACATTAACGAAGAAGCTCTTGCCTGTGAATTAGCTGCTAAATTTTATCTGGAATGGGGCAAACAAAGAATCGCCCAACTATACCTCACTGATGCCTACTATTGCTATGTTCGCTGGGGAGCATTAGCCAAAGTTTATGACTTGCAAAAACGCTATCCTCAATTACTTATTTCCATAACTCAGCAAGAAGAACTTAGCTATTCTTACAGTGAAAATAATTTACCCGAACTGAGCTTACACCTATCTACACTTAGCAATAAATCTACTCTGGTAACGAATGAAACTGTGATTGGTTCTCATACTAGTATTTCCGATATGCTAGATTTGCAAACTGTTATTAAAGCTTCTCAAGCAGTGTCTGGAGAGATTGAATTAGAGGCACTTCTTTCTACTTTAATGGAAGTTGTGATGGAGAATGCAGGAGCTTCCAAATGTGTGCTGATCTTGAGTGAAGCTAATAACTTAGACTTAACTATTGCTGCAATTAGTTCTGGTTCTACTTTTAGAGATACTCATACAGAGTTTTTATCTATTCCTTTCGAGTCCAGCGATCTTATTCCTATCTCTTTGATTAATTATGTTAAACGAACCCAAGAAATATTAGTAATTGATGACATTAAAGATAAAGCTTATTTTGCGGTAGATAATTATATTACCCGTGAGGAACCAAAAAGCGTATTATGTATTCCAATGCTTAATCAAGGTAAATTGCTGGGACTGATTTATCTAGAAAATAATTTAACTACAGGAGCATTTACACGCGATCGCTTAGAAGTTCTCAAACTCTTAACTATCCAAGCTGCAATCTCTTTAGAAAATGCCATTCTCTACAATAATTTGGCTGGAGCGAATGAGCAATTGGAGGAATACAGTCATATACTAGAGGAAAGGGTGGTAGTAAGAACAGCAGAACTTAACGAAAAAAATCAGCATCTGCAAGAAGCCCTAGATGAATTACAAAGTACCCAAAGTCAATTAATCCAAAGTGAGAAAATGTCTTCTTTAGGGCAAATGGTGGCGGGAATTGCGCATGAAATTAATAACCCGATCAATTTTATTCATGGTAATATTAATCATGCCAGTGATTATGTTCAAAAATTGCTAGATTTGATTAATATCTATCAGCAACAATATCCTCAGCCCTCAGCAATAGTGGAGCAAAAAATTGAGGAAATGGATATAGAATTCCTGACAGAAGACCTTCCAAAGGTGCTCGAATCCATGAAGGTGGGAAGTTCCCGTATCCGAAATATTATTCTGAGCTTACGTAATTTCTCTCGTCTAGATGAATCGGAAATGAAGCCTGTAAATATTCATGAAGGCATCGACAGTACCTTAATGATTTTGCAGCACCGCCTCAAAGAAAAAAGCGATCGCCCAGAAATCAAGGTCTTTAAAGAATACGCACAACTGCCGGATATTCTTTGCTATGCTGGTCAACTCAACCAAGTGTTTATGAATATTTTAAGTAATGCGATCGATGCTTTAGAGGACTACAACAATGGAGAAAATTCTCCCAGCAAAAATCCTCAGATTCGCATTCATACTGAACTAGGAGAAGTAAACACGTTGAAGATTCAGATTGCTGATAACGGTTATGGTATGACTGCACAGGTGCAGCAGAAAATATTCGATCCATTTTTTACCACAAAGGCAGTAGGAAGTGGTACGGGGTTGGGGTTGTCAATTAGCTATCAAGTGGTAATAGACAAGCACAAAGGTCAGTTAAGCTGCAAATCAACTCCGGGAGAAGGAACTGAGTTTGTGATTGAGATTCCAATGCAGCAGTGAGACAAGCTACCGTTACTGAAAAACTTCGCGTTGCATAATGACGGTATGAATCATTGCGGAACTAGAACATTCTACTAAATAGATGGCTTACAGCGATCGCTTCTCAATCATTCTCTAAAAGTAAAGATTATTTTGCGTTTTTGAGCCTTAATAAGCAGATAATGAAGGTTTAAGAGTTCTCGCAGTCGAGGAGGATTGAGAAACTTGTCAGGACATAAAGAAAAGATCCTGGTAGTAGACGATGAAGCTAGCATCTGCCAGATTTTGCAGACACGTCTTGAGATGCCACAGTTGATCGTCACAGCAAGAGGTAGTGGTTATTTTTTTCCACGAATTATTTCTAAGAAAGCAGGAATAGCAGAAAAATATGACTAAGCTCATCTTAATTACAGGTATCAGCAAAGGTCTAGGTTATGCGATGACCGAAGGTTTTATTAAAGAGGGACATACTGTTATTGGTTGCGCTCGTTCATCAGATGCTATCGATAAAATACGCCAGAAGTTTAGCGCACCTAACGATTTCACATCTGTAGATGTGGCAAGTGAACAGGTTGTAAAAAAATGGGCCCGAGACGTACTTCAAAAATACGAACCGCCAGATATAGTGATTAACAATGCAGCAATTACTAATTACCCAGCACCTTTGTGGGAAATACCATCTGAAGAATTTTCTAATTTAATAGATGTCAATATTAAAGGAGTAGTGAATATAATTCGCCATTTCGTACCAGCAATGGTAAAAAACAAACGGGGTATTATTGTTAACTTTAGTTCTGGCTGGGGACGTTCTACTTCAGCCCAAGTTGCACCATATTGTGCTTCCAAGTGGGCAATAGAAGGATTAACTCGTTCTTTGGCACAAGAATTGCCGAGTGGGATGGCAGCTATACCTCTCAATCCAGGGATTATTCATACAGATATGCTCTCTATTAGCTTTGGAGAAGAAGCTGCTAATTATACACCCGTGTCCGATTGGGTATTGAAAGCTGTGCCATTTATTCTCAAGTTAAAACCAAAAGATAACGGAATTCCTTTGACTATACATTAAAGAGTGAATCTCAATTGCGTAGGCGTAGCCCTTCGTATACATCGTTGCGATTAGGTGCTGACAGTTGAATCATTTCAGAAAAACGTGAATATTTAACCGCATCGTTAGGAGGATAATTCACCGACACTGCAAGTAAGCCAATTTTTATATCCTCAAAATAAATCACACCCCCAACGTCCTTCAACTTGGAAAGCTCCATGAAAGAAACGATACGGAGGTATGGATCGAGAAAAAGTTAGTGCTCGTAAATTTTGAGATTTAGAGGTAGATATTCTTTGTAATGACTCGTATTAGCGAGATATCAACGAACGCTTTCTGACTTCTACACTTGCTGCGATGGGCTACGCCCTACCGGAGGCGGCGATCGCAACATCATTGAGAGATGGATGTTGTTTTTGTTTTGCTTGTAATTCCTTGCCCAGATGCTTGTAAACAGATGGATTTATTGGCATCAGAAACTCTCCAACCAAGTTGTCTGGTTGACGGCGGCTACTCAAACCCATATCCTGAAGTAACTCATCAATGTAATGGAATGTAAAAGGAATTAAACATGCTCCACTGAGGAAAGCATAAGGTCTATCTTTCTTCCTCCATTCCAACTCTGCTGTGACATCATCTAGCATCTGTTGCGAAGATGGTAAAGATATATTTTCTTTGACATACTCTAATAACCATCTAGCACCAATTTCTGCTGATAACTGAGCACAAAAAGTATAGTTATAACCAACAAAACCCATCTGTGGAACATGAGGGTGAATGAGATGGCGGTAAAGATGGATAGTGCCTTCTTCATCAAATACATGTCTGCGGTATTTATCTTCTAAAAAGGGGATATCCTGAAGAAAACCTGTGCCAAAGACAACAACATCTGCCTGTATTTGTTCACCGTTATCCAACTCAACACCACTAGCAAAAAACTTGTTGATCTTTGTCTTCACAGCACGGATTTTACCTGCACGTACATGCTCAAAAAAGCCTTTAGGTGCCAAGCCGATACTACAGCCGATCAATTTGTTCATCGGTTGTTTAGGTACCATCCCACAAGCATCAAGGGGAAACTGTAAGCGCAGGATAATCTCATTTAATCGCCAGAATGCCCACACTAGTGGCTTGCCAAAACTATGCAGCCACTTTTCCCATCCTTGAAGTTTATGATAGGGTATCCAAGTTTCTGCAAACCGGGTCAGGAAAATATACTTGATGTTCAGCAGACCAAGAAAGAAGTTAGGAACTTTCCACAGCGCTTGACGGAACACAAGGGTACATTCCTTGGCCTTGCTAGCTGCAAAATTCGCTAAATCAGTGGCTGATTTGCCAAAACCGACAACAACCACTCGCTTGCTCTCAATTACAGAGCCGTCATTAAAGTTGTTAGTATGTATTACCTCACCTCCGGCGGCAATGAACTCTTCCATTCCCGGCAAGTTAGGAATGTAAGGAATATCACAAAGACCATTACACACAATTACAAAGTCGAACTCGTAATTTTGTTTTTTGATTTCCTTACCATCTTTTTGAAAGCTAACACTAACAATCCATCCAGGAGTATTTCTTGATTTGCGCTCTACTTCAGTTACTTTTGCACCGAACTGAATTTTTTCTGTGATACCAAAGTGTTGGGCATAGGATTCAAGGTAAGCGCATATTTGCTCTCCTGAAGGCCATTCTGGATAAGAAGCAGGCATAGGATAGTCTGAGAAAGCATAGGTGTCTCTGGGATTTTGGCTCGACAGTCCTGGGTAATTTCTCGACCTTTCCCACACACCACCAATTCCCTGCCGCTTCTCGAACAATGTAACTTCGTAACCTTCTTCAAGAAATGTCTTGGCTGAGACTAATCCGCTTACTCCTGTCCCAATCACGCATATTTGTTTTGCTGTCATCTTGGATGCTCCTAAATTATTACCAGAGTCACAGAAAAGTACACAGAGTAGGGGCAATTCATCAATTGCCTCTACCTGAAAATCAAAGCTTTGATTATTGTTTGCGTAAGTCCTATATTAAATTGGTACAGGAATTTGATATGTACTATCGCTAACTGATGAAGTCAGGAAATGATTGTCGCTGAGGTATTCTGAATGTTCTTGAGACTTGATTATATAAGTTAAGTATTCATATTGAGAGGGCAGATTTTTGCTTAGGTAATTAGCTTTTTCCTTAATTGCCTTAAATTTAGCTAGGGCCTTCTCGTCGTCAAGATGCTCTAACAGAGGTAAACTGCCTTCAGGCTTATGATTGAGTCCAAGTAACATTACCGAATAAGAGTATGTCTCGAAGCCATGAAAATATGGATTGATATTCTTTTTATTTGGTAATCTGCTTCTCCACAACTTTAACTTTTCTTGCAGTTGCGTAGGAACTTTAATTTCTTGCTTAGTTGCTTGCCAAAACTTTGTATCTGCTCGATCGCTAGCAAAGTAATGGAGTACCAAAAAGTCCCGAACACCATCTAGACAGTTAGCGATCGCTCTATTATAGTTGCGGATCAATTCTTCATTGAACGACTTCTTCGGAAAGTGATTGACTAATTCTTCTATTCCATGCTGAATAAAAAATATCCCAGTAGATTCTAATGGTTCAACAAATCCACTGGAAAGCCCTATTGCTACACAGTTTTTCACCCATGAGTTTCTGTTACGTCCAATCCTCATCTGGATATGAGAGGCTTTGCAATTATCAGCGATATTTCCTAGATGCTGACGAAATTCTTGTTCTGCTTCATCCGCAGAGATGAAGGCGCTGGAATAAACATACCCTGTACCATTTCTGCCATACAATGGTATATTCCAGACCCAACCTGATGAAAGAGCAGTTGCAGTTGTGTAAGGGTTGATGCCATTTTTCTGAATATCAGCTGGTATCTGCATAGCGATCGCGCGATCGCACAGTAACGACTCTGAATAAGAAATGAATGGCTCACCAAGAGCTTTGTTAATTAAAAGACCACGGAAACCAGTACAGTCAATGAAAAGGTCTCCACTAATAATACCATGCTCGTTAGTTTTGAGACTATCTATGCTTCCATCCTCAGTTAAATTTACATCTAACACATCATCAACAATTTGTTTCACGCCCCTTTTTTTTGAATAGTCTTTCAAAAACCTAGCAATTAGATTCGCATCAAAATGGTAAGCGTAAGGATACTGCCCTTCAGCATCAGCAAGTGTTATGAGATTTTTTTCAGAAAAATGTTTCTCTGAAAATAAATGTTCAACTCTTTGATCAAAGATTTTGCCGTTCAGATATCTAGGAGACCTTTGATGATCGCACAGCGTCGGTGCCATGAAGCAAGAGTAATCAAATGGCTCATTGGCACTCTTAAGTTTCAACCACCATTCAGAGATACTGAATCCATCAATAAAATCAAATCTTTCAAAAGGGTGGTAAAAGTGTCTTCTATCTGAATTCCAATCAACAAATTTAATCCCCATCTTATAAGTAGCATTGCATTTTGGCATCCATTCATACTCTTTTAATTCCAGAAAATCAAAAAATGACTTGATGCTACTAAAAGTTGCTTCACCAACTCCAATTTTTGTAATATTAGAAGACTCTACCAGAGTAATCTGAACATTTTTTTTCAAGGCTTTACTCAAATAAGCTGCTGTCATCCAACCTGCTGAACCACCACCAACAATTACAATATTTTGTACATACTGCTGTGACATAGTAAAATTCATCCTTATGGCTTTAAGTAGGTGTTAATTGTCAATTTTAAGAAGCTGGTTCCTTAACTTATACAGCTTTCAATGGTTGCTCAATTTGATGGGTTTTGGCATATACCAAAAGACTATTTGTAAATTGGGTAAAAACTGTAAATAAGTTCTCAATCAGTTCAAAAGCTTCTTGTCGGGTTGCTTCTGATAGTTGAATATCTTGTAGCAATTGATCTATTCCAGATGAACCTGTCGTGTGACCAGTTTCAACATCCAAATGGAAATCTGCAAAATATCGGCATGGTTTTTGGGTAATTGCTTTAATTTCTTTGCCAATCTCTGCTGCTATGGAAAACATTATGTTACCCGTTGCTTCAGTAACTTCAATGACTATTATTTTTTGAATAGGAGTAGCTTGTGAAGTATATCGATAGAGTTGATAGTTCAACCAGCGAGCATTCTTAGTTTCTTCACTCCAAAGAAATTTTAATGCATCACTAAATTGCAAAGATTTGTCAAGTTCTAGATTTTTCAAATCTTCCAAAAACCATAGCCAGTGATGGTCATCTTCATAAGTATGATTGTTAATTAATCTCTGAATTGGATCTGTTGTTGGTTCTACTCGCAAAAAATACTTATTCAGTTCTCCAAAATTCATAATAAAATGAGCAGCACATGGTGCCCAAGCTAACCTTTGTCTGGGATGTATACTTTGATTTTGCATATAATTAAACAAGGGCAATTGAGCAAAATCTTGTTTTCTTTGTTCAATCAATGCTAGTATTTGTTGCATTTTTAATTGTGCCGATTTTCAATGTTTAATATTGAAGCATAAGTAACTTTCCGACTTTGTTACTGCCCAAACTTTAGTTGTTCAATTCCCAGAGTTTTTTTGATAGTCATTAGCTCAAAACCCACTATTTTAATAGCAAATAATGTCTAGTTTGTTATATTTAAATAGGGTTTGGTTAAGAGTATGTAGATAATTAGTCTTTGGAGACACGAGAAATCTCGCATCTACATCGGGATTTTAGATGTGTTGTGTTATATCGTATTGAGGCTAATGCTAAATTGTAACCAGCTAATTTACTGTTATTGATTTTGATTTGAACTTCAACATCTCTGTGTAATCTCTATGTAATATACGCAGCTTTTACGTAAGTACGCTTGTTAATAAATAGTTTTATATAAGCGTTTCCTTTGCCCAGAAAAACCAAATTGGCCAGTTAAGCGTTCTACCCTAGCTAAGATTTGAAAGCAGGCTCGTATATACTTGGAAAGATTTTTATATTTGTTATAGCTAGATACAGTATCAATAATGACTTTCCATACTCCAGTGCCACTGTGGACTCAGCAGTACACCCAAATTCTTCTGGTGCATATTGCAAATGTACTTGGGAATCAGATCACGAAAATGTACTAGGACTAACACAGTGGACTAAGTAATGGAGGTTATAAACTTCTGGTTCTAGGTGGTCGGCATAGGCGATAATGCGATCGCTTTCTCTTATCTCAGATGACATAAATAATTACTTCCCATCCTCCACTATTAATGTAGACTCAGCAGTACGCCCAAATTCTTCTGGCGCATATTGCAAGTGAACTTGGGCACCAGGCCAAGAAAATGTACCAGGAGTAACAGAACGGACTAAATAATGGAGGCTATAAACTCCTGGTTCTAAGTGGTCGGCATAGGCGATAATGCGATCGCGGTACACATTCTTAAAACCAAGTTCCCAGCTATCGGCTTTTGCTTGTAATGCAGCTGTAGCAGTTTGAAAACTCGCATCCACCGCTTCAAAACCTGATGGTAACGGATCTTTTATCACCAGATGATCTACAGAATGATCGGCGATGATTTCTAAACCAATATCAAACACCTGTCCAGAGGCTAAAGTCAAGGGTTTATCAAAAGCGTAAAGACCTGTTTTTTGCAAAACTTTCTCTTCATTTACTTGACTAATATCTCGTGTTATGCGTAGTCCGTTAAACCTGCCTGCTTGATTACCTTGCAAGCGATAATTATAAGCAACCAGATAGTGCAAAGTGCCATTACCTGATTTTTGCAACGTTAAATCATTACGCCCACGAGGTAATTTATTCATCGGCACATTTAGCTGTAAGCTAGGATTTTGGTAGCCATTAAACCGATTTTCTCCTAACTTATTACTAGCTAATTCCACTGTGGCAACAAAATTAGGTGGTGTGGGTTGCAGTTGACTATAATCTACCAAAGCTGTTAAAGCTTGGGCATTATTATAGTTAGTTTGCCATGTACCATCGCGTCGTAATGCCAGAAGACTTTGGAATAACTTATCTATAACTTCGGGTTTGCTTTGTTTGGCAATAAATAAACGTAAAGCTTGCGCTTGCGTCGTGGTAGATGAACTCATCCATCCCCAACTAGTTGGTAAACTTACAACTGCTGTGCGGCCAGTTTCATAAATATTCTGTTGCAGCTTGTTCACTAATTGTTGAGATTCATCTTGCCATTCTGGGAATTGAGATAAGTATCGTGTTAGTTTAATTTGAGTTGCTACATCAAAGTTATTGCGCTGTTCATAAATATCTGTAAGGAAAGTATTGCGTTTATCTCCCAATTCTGCTAAAGCGATTAAAGCATTAAGTTGCAGTTGCCTTTTACAGAGTAGTTGTTTGCAAAACTCATATTCTCCAGGATTAGCCAGAACTTTTTGCAGATAAGCTTTCAGGCGAGACAGCATTCCAGAATCGACTAAACTAGGGAATACCTGACTGGCTTTAGCTAAAGATTCTCCCGTATATGAAGAAACCCAAGGGTCGGATTTTTCTTGTCCGGGGAAAGCAGCAAAACCACCATCGGCTATTTGGAGTTTTTGTAATTTTTCAATTGCTTGATTAGCTTGTTGGCTAGGATTAAATTCTGCAAATGTCTGACCATATTTTTGGGCAATAGTTTGCAGATTTGCCGCGATTATTAACTGACTCGCCGCCGGTTCTGTAAATGGTAAATCATCATCTTCTAAAACTTGTTTTGCTGGTGCTTTAATTTCTGGAATCAAAGTACTCGCCAACTGAATATCTAAACCTCCCGCATCAGGGAAGGTATTTTTATCAACATTCAGGGGAATCTTCACCTGTTTTTCAGTGACACCAGATTCAACGACTTGTTCTGTAATTTCAATTGGCTTAATTTCCAAAGGTACTTCAAAAGCATCTGCGGCTGTACCATTTAGCTGAGTGGTAAAGCGAACTTTACCAACTCCCACACTATCTGCCAGCATGGGAAAGCGATAAGCATGAGTTGCAGATTCAGCTTTAGTTTGCAAAGAATTTGCTGTGGGGTTTTTATCAGCAAACTTCACCGTACCGCTAAGTTCGCCATTAATTGAGAGATTTCCTGTATTCCCAGTGTTGTTAGTTACAGATAAACCGGCGAGGATGCGATCGCCTGGACGGGCAAATTGTGGCAAGATGGCATTAGTTAGCAGTGGCTTGGTGCTGATAAACGTCGCGTCCCCATTCCCAAAACGCAGATTTCCATCGGTGGCGACAGCCATCACCCGCCATGTAGTTAAGTCATCCGGGAGTTTAAAGGTTATCTGTGCATTACCATTTGCATCGGTAAGGACAGAACCGTTGTAGTAAGCTAAGGCTTGAAAATCGGTGCGAGTGCGAGTATTGGCTGCACCAGTTGAGAAACCACCGCCATAACCCCAACCTTTCGGTTTAGCTACATCTTGTGCTTGTAATATGACATCTGGGCGATTATCGCTAAAGCGGGTAGATATTGGCTGTTCTGCATAAACTGTATCTACCAAATCTGGCGGACGATAACCAGAAAGTTGTAACACCGCTTCGTTTACCACCATGACTGTAAACTGTCCTTTGGTGGGGTTTCCTTGATTGTCTTTCAGTTCTAGTTGTACTGTTTCCTCTACACCCGGTTCTAATGATGCTTGCGCTGGTTTAACTTGCAGTTTTAAATACTTATCTTCTAAATTAACTTTAAAAGGTGTAAAACCAATCTTCACCAAGTTTTCTAAACTTCCCGCTTCCACTTGATTTATAGGTTTACCTTGTCTTACTAAGACAGCTTCAATGGCTGCATTTGGCAGCATTTCTGGCGTAACTTGAAACTGAATTTGTGGTGCACCTCCCTGAACTTTAATAATCTGCTGATAAAGGGGTTTATCTTTAATCACTGCAAAGTACAATTCTGCATCTGCATAAGGAGATTGAATTAGGGCAGTAGCAGTTTCACCAGGTTTGAATTCTTTTTTATCTAATTTAACTTCTAAAATATCTTCTTCTCTAGAACCCCAAAATACTGGATTTTCTCCAGTTGCCCAAATTTGTAAATCTGTAGCACTTAATTCACCTTTAGCATCGCTAAAATTAACTCTAATCCGATATGAAGCAGATTCCGGCGCTGTTAAATTTACCGATTGCGGATTACTCGCAGATGTAATTTCTGCTTGTCCTACTGTTTTATATTCAACTTGATTTTTTGGTGTTCGGCTACCTTCCACCAACTGCGTGACGCTGCTGTATTTAATCTGTTGTAATTCCAGACGCACCCGTTGACCTGTAATTGGTTTTCCTGTAGGATCAGTAACAATCACTTCAATGGGAAAAGGTTTACCAGCATCAGCGATAAAATTACTTTTTAACCCAATGAGGCGATTACTCGGTAAAGCTGTAAAAGTTTTGGAATTCGCTACAGACAGATTAGAAACATCTGCAACTTGCACATCCACTTGGTAAGTCATCGGATATGGTAAATCATTAGCCACATTCACAGTTTGACTACTTTTACCATTAGCATCTAGTTGGGCATTAGTTTGCAATACATCACTAGATATAGTAGGCGTTTCCTCTGGCCATAACCATTGCCTACCAAAAGTAAATCCTTCCCAACCTTTAGGAACAAAATCAGCCTGCTGACGAGTGATAAAATATTTTGCTTCTCCACCTTCCACAGGCGCACCAAACAAATAATTGCTTGTAGCATTAATATTCACTTTCTCATCAATGTATGCAAATTCTTTATCTAAGTTGAGTTCGACTTTAAAATTGGGTGGCTTAAACTCAGCTACTCGAAATTCTCCAGAAATTTCTTGCCCGTTTTTACCTTTCGCCTGGATTGTATAGTAGCCCAAGCGCTGAGTAGTTTTGATTGGCAGTTCCAGAGAAAAACTGCCAAATTCATTTGTGGTTTGCGTACCTAAGCTGGTTTTTTGTCCATCGGGGTTTACCAAAGTTAATTGGTAAGCAGCATTTTTATCTTGCTGAATTACACCATTTTGCAAAAAGTCTGCAAAACCAGTTAACCAAGCCTTTTCACCTGGTTGATATAACTGTCTATCTGAGAAAATTACCCCGCGTGATTCTGGCTTACTATCTTGCCAACCCGCATCAATGCCATAGCCATAAACACCGCTATATTCTTCAGTTCTAGCGAATGCCCAATCTTGAGTTTCACGGGCAATTACTAATAGTTGTGGTGATTTGCTAGAACTTTCATTCCCAGAATAACATTGCTGTAATCCTTCACGAACAATTCTAAAAATTCCATTTTCATCAGTTTTACCTGTTGTACAAGGTAAAGGTTCGGGGCGAGATTTTGCTTGTAATTTTGATTGATAAATTTCGATAGCGCTATTTTTAACTGGCGAACCATCTGTAAGATGATTGACACGAATTAACCCTGACTCAGGAAACCACTGAGTAAATACGCCCAAATTTGTCAATTCAACTAAGCCATAAGTCGTAGGTTCGCGCCACAGTTCCTTTCCATTCTCCTGATATTTATTAGTGCGGGCTTGGACTCCATAAGCTAACATTCCCGTAGCAACACTTATTTTTTCTCGGAGAGGAACAGCAATATCAACTGATTTATTTTTCTTACCTGATACCTTAAAGCTTTGCCATTCAGTAGGTTGTGGTAATAAATCACTACTATTATTAAAATAAACTAAATCTGTCGGTTGAACTACTCGATAAGCGGCTTTATATTTAGATTCTGGCAGATTTCCCGTACTAATATTTAGCTGTAAATCTTTACTTGTAGGAAAAATATTCAAATCTGATGGTACCCAGATATCTCCAGCTAAATCTCCAGTATCATATTTAAGTGTGACGGGTTTACCCAAAGTCTGCTCAAATTTATCTTTGAGATTTCCGCCGATAGTAATTGTATAAGTCTTGTCAGGTTCTAACGCATAAGGATTGATGCCGACAATTTTATCTTCATCATTAACTTGCAAAATTCTCGAAATTTCTTTTGGTGCTGGATTAATGGTAATATTTTCTTTAGCTGAATCTGACAATAAAACGTTATTAAATTCTAGCTGTGGACTACCTTTAATAAATCTTCCAAAAGTTCCCCCTGCATCTGGCTGTCCGTAAAAGTTAATTTTCTGAAATGCCAAAGGCGAATAAGTTGCTAACTTCGTTGCAAACTCTTTCTCTGTAAGAAGATTGCCATAAGCAGGACGTATTCCTGGAGAAAATACCAGGCGATAACTGGTTGCTTTTTCGAGATTTTGCTGTGGGATGAGATTATAAATCCAATTGCGGGCTGAAGGATCAAATTTTTCTAAAGGGTCTTCTTCATTCTTTGATGGTTTTTCTTCTTTGTTTAACTCAACTTTAAAACCCGTACCCTTTTTTTTACCTGCGGGAATTAACTGTAAATGTTCTTGTACAGAAGCCAAATCCAATTCGACATTAGAAGTAAACTGTAATTTTTGTTGTAAATCAATTGGTTCAATATCAGCTTTTTCAATGGGATTAACACCAGGTAGATTAGTTAATTTAATAGATTCGGTGTTGAAAGTCCAAGGTAAATCTTTGTCTAGGCGATGATTTTTTAAATCGGCTAAACCTGCTTTGAGAGTGACTTGAAATCGTGTTGCTATTGGTAATGCTTTCTCAGCTTGAAATCCCACCATACGCGGTGTTAAAAAGCGAAATTCACCGGGTAAAGGCGGCCAAAGAGCAAATTTTTGTAATATTTTTTGCTGTTCTGGACTATCAAGATTTTCAACTGGAATTAAAGCTTCTTTAAAACGGATGCGGATTTGGTTGAGGGGTTTTGCATCTCCAATGGGACTAATTTGTTCAATCCAGTCTGGTAATTTTGGTGGTGTGAGTGGGGATACTGTTGGAAGTTGTTCTTTACTTGAATTGATACCAAAGAAATTACACCCTGCCATTCCTAATAGAAATGTAAATATAAGAAGAAACTGTATTGTTCTCCTTCGGCTTGAAGAACGCCTAATTTTTTTTAAGTAACTACTAATAACCATAAGAACGCGATAGATTATTTTCTGCTGGAAGCGCAGTAAAACTCTGATAATCATCTTTCTAGTAATTAAAAATAAAAAGTTTATGAACTATAGCGAATAAAAATTTGCATTCTCTCATAGAATGGGCAATGCCAAGACTAATAAAGGACGCAATATGACTAGTTATTTATACTTAAAGTTAAACATAACGTATGTTTATTTACATAGATAACTAATCTAGTGTTATTGTTCCAAAAATGACTACAATTTTTAACTATAAACAAGTATTTAAATTTTGCAAACACTAATTTACATCTGCTGAGTTAGTAAAAATTAATTATTAAGGATTTGAAATATTTACTGATGTATATGTAATCGCTGCGTCAAGATTAAGGTAGGTTTTCTTGGACAGGGGATTCCCTGATGAAACTAATTTTACGATCGCTAACTCAAGTTAAGCACACTAGTAAAGTTATCCTGGCTGTGCTGCTAATCTGTCTGGTGGTACGCTTACTCCCTTATTTTGCGCCCATTCGTGCCGCAGATATTGCCCAAAATCACTTGGCAATGCAATTTAGCGATCGCAATGGTTTACCATTAGGAACATTGCTCACCCGTGACCAAGAGCATACATCAGTAGTACCACTCAATCAGGTTTCGCCTCATTTTACTCATGCTATTTTAGCCGCTGAAGATGGCAGCTTTTACCATCATGGGGCGTTGGATGTGAAAGCTGTTATCCGCGCTAGCAAAGAAGCCATCCACGCCAAAAGAATTGTTTCCGGTGCTTCCACAATTACTATGCAGTTGGCGCGGATGTTAGATCCTGTGCCCCGCAGCTTCTCTGGTAAACTGAGTGAGATTTGGCTATCTTGGCGGTTAGCAGCAGGGATGAACAAAGATGAAATTCTCTCTGCATATATCAATCGCCTACCAATGGGAGGCAATATATATGGTGTGGAAGCCGCCGCGCGGACTTATTTTTCCATCCCAGCTAGTGAATTGAATCTTGCCCAAGCTAGTTTATTAGCTGCTATTCCCAATAATCCCACATATTTTAATCCTTATGAGCATTGGGAACGGCTGAAGCAGCGACAAAAATACGTCCTTAATCGGATGGTACAGGAAAAGTATATTAGTGGAGCGATCGCAGCCCGAACACACACCGAAAAGGTTGTGCTTCAGTCTCGCCAAGGGGGAATTATCGCTGCACCACACTTTTTATTTTGGTTAGCCAATCAGTTTGATAAGACGCAAGTAGAACAAAATTCCCCTATTCTCACGACTATAAATCGCCCTTTGCAGCAGTTTGTCGAAGCACAGGTACAGCAGGTAATTTCTTCCTTAGCCGCTAATAATGTCCATGATGCAGCTGCGTTGGTGATTGATAACCACACTGGTGAAGTTTTAGCTTATGTCGGTTCACCTGATTACTTTAATCAAGCCAAACTGGGACGCAATGATGGAGTGCAAGCACTACGTCAACCAGGTTCTACCCTTAAGCCTTTCGTTTATGAACTAGCTTTAGAAAAAAGTGTCATTCGTCCAAATACCATTTTGGCAGATGTACCCGCTCATTATGCAATTCCCGGCGCAAAACTTTACAGCCCTATAGATTACACCGAAAGGTTTCTTGGCCCTGTACGGGTGCGAATCGCTTTAGCAAATTCTTTAAATGTACCCGCAGTGCGCGTGTTAGAAAAAGTAGGTGTAGAAACTTTTTTAGAACGACTGCATCAACTGGGATTTGAACACCTCAATCAAACTCCAGAATATTATGGTTTGGGTTTGACTCTAGGTAGTGGCGAAGTCAGCCTCTGGGAATTAGCCCGTGCATACTTAACCATAGCACGACAAGGAAATGCTACCCCTTTAGTAAGCACATTTTCCGATTCCCCAATCCCAAATCCCAAACCTCAAATTCAAAATCTGACAATATGGCAATTAATCACCAATATACTCAGTGACAGTTATGCTCGTGCAACAGCATTTGGTGTAAACTCGGTGTTAAATTTACCCTTTCCTGTTGCTGTTAAAACTGGCACTTCTTCCAATTTTCGGGATACTTGGACAGTTGGCTTCACTACAGATTACACCGTCGCTACTTGGGTAGGCAATTTCACTGGCGAACCGATGCGACAGGTTTCAGGTGTGACAGGCGCAGCACCCTTATGGAATCGAATTATGTTACATCTGCACGAACATCAAGAACCAGCAGGTTTTCCATCTCCAGAAGGTTTAGTGCAATTACCTGTCTGTGCAATTTCTGGATTACGACCCACACCAGATTGTACCTCAGTGGTGCAGGAATATTTCTATCCTGAAGATAAAAGTAATTACGAACGTGAGAATCAATTCAATTTGCCACCAGAGTATGATGAATGGTTGGCAAAACAACAGCAGTCAAATTTTACTTCTACCAATTTGAGAATTTTATCTCCGCATCATGGCGATTTATTTTTACTTTATCCTGGTGAAGAAGCAAAGCAAAAACTCGAATTTAAGCTAGCGGGAAATAAATCTGCACCAGTGGAGTGGTGGTTAAATGGCGAGAAGTTAGATACAAACTCAGCTAATTCTTTATTTTGGAATTTACGTCCTGGTAAGTGGACTTTGGAAGCGAGAAGCGGGGAAATGAGCGACAAAGTAAGTTTTCAGGTGGAGTTAGCTAATATTAAACCTACGCGTCGAGGATTTTCTATTAATACTAAGTAGAACCGTGTAAATATTTGTAGTTGGGATGAGGCAGGAGGCAGGAGGCAGGAGGCAGGAGGCAAAAGGGTTTTAGCCTCATTGATTCTTAACATAGTTGTGTTTTTTTCACCTACTTAGTTACAACATCCAAGAAAAAAGTTTGAAACTTCCTTTTGTGAACTCCAAGCTTCACTCTTAAGGCAAACTTTCGCCACAGTGTACTAGTCCAATCGTAGACTCTCGTAGGTGAGTTCTGCGTTTGCCCAGTTGGTTTCCGCCAGAAATTCCCTAAATGTGGTCAAAAGTCCAGGAAATTCCTGTTCTCGTAAATACTGGACATCGGCTTGATAACCTTGTTTGCGATACCACTGAATCAAATCGAATAGTTCCTTTTGCAGCAGGAGTAAGAAAATCCAGGCGGGTGTCTCTTTATGAATAACTTTCATCCCCTGCGCTTGGGAAAATGCTTCTGCCATCTGAAGAGGAGTCAACATATCGCCAGCTAACTCAATTTCTTGACCGATGTACTTAGTGGGATGTTTAATTACGTAGGCAGCAACGCGCCCCATGTCCTTGGTTGTAATTAGATGAAGGGGTCTATCTGGCTGAATGGAAAATGGGAAACTACCTTTGAGGATGGAAGGTCGCGTGTACTTCTTCCAAAACTCCTCCATAAACAAGCAAGCTCTCAACATAGTAGTCGGTAAGCCAGCTGCTTTGAGAATTTTCTCTACTTGGTACTTTTGCTCAATGCGGGGAATTCCTGAATTCCTGTCTACCCCACCTGCGGAATTGTAGACAAAGTGTTTGATGTCAGCAAGTTTTGCAACTTGTGCAACTCGCTTTGCCCTCTCCACCTCTAAGGGGTCAATTTTAGGAGAATCCGCAGAAGTAGCATGGCAGTAAACAGCCGAAATTCCTGCAAATGCTGCGATGAGAGAGGCTTCATCGTCGAGGTTAGCTTTTATCAGTTCAACTTTGGCATCGTTGAGCTTTGCAAGAGTTGGACGATTAAGATCAATTTCTCTCGTAATGACTCGCAGGTTGGTAACTCCCTGTTCGAGAAATCCCTTGACGACATTTCCACCTGTGCCGCCAGTAACTCCGATGAGTAATATTTTATCGGTGTTTGACTCTGTGCGATCGCGGAAATTTGACATTCTCTCTTCTACCTGGAGTTTTTTATTTAAATTAAGTTTATCCAAAGACAGGAGAAGCAAACAATAATTGAAAAAGAATTCAGAATTCAGCAGCAAAGCCAAAGACGCTCTGCTTCCGGTCAAAATCAATGAGTGAGGGATTCAGACCCGCTACTCAATTGAGGCTTTAGACCCAAGTTTTCGGTAAGTTAACCTCAGAAAAACTCTGACAGAAGCTAGATGCTTGTGTTTTGTTTTAACATTATGCTTTGTTTGTATTCGTTATCTCAAAAGGGTACATACAAACAGTGCTTGAGCAGCAACCTAATGTAGGCAGTACAACCTTATTTGAACAGTTGTGGGGTTTGACAAACGAACTTTACCAAAAACTAGAAGCTCGTTTTCAGTTACATCCAGACCCTTCTGTAGAAAATTTACAGCAATACAGTAGTCTTGATGGCAATATGAAGGGTTCGCTCACCGCTTTTTCTGGGAAAGAAATTGACTGGCTAGTGCATTCGTGGCTAGGAAACCCTGAAAAATCAAACTTTAGCACTATGCGCCTCACCACTTGGTTAAAGTCGCATATTCAGATTCCTCATTTGGCCTTTGAGTTTGGCACACTTCCAAATGGAAATATTTTCTTTTATATAGATTACATTGCCCGAACTGAACTTTTAACCGATTTGGCACATCTTGATCGCTACTATGAGCCAGTTAATCAAACATTCTTAAAGTTACAGTCAGATTCGCGGCTTGAGGTATTTACTAGCAAAAGTGTGTATATTCGCCTATTTCAATCGCCTGTTAGTCTTTGCTACACAGGTGCACCTACTCTTGAAACCCTGGAACTAACTCGCACACTTGCACGCGAAACACTTGATCGCTGGTTAACTTGGGTAGATGCAGCCGAACCTGTAACCGAAGATGCACGTGAGGCTTTAGCTGCTCGTGATTTAGCACTCCGGCGTATTAGTGCTGAACGCGATCCAGGTAATAAATTTGCCGCACAGATGTTTGGATCGGAATTGACAGATAGACTTGTACGATCGCTCTGGGGTGGCGATCGCATTCTCTAAATTTGTCATTGGTCATTTGTTATGACTCTCAATTTTCCATGTCCACTAATTTAGAATCGGACTGCGCTTTCCCATTGCAAGTTACCTGCAATGCAGTTAATCAAACAAGCGATCGCCAATTACACTTTTACCCCCCTAATACTATGCTGGAAAGAGAAGTAGACCGCAAATACTTTCTGTAAACACAGCAAACCACCATTGAGTGCTTAATAAACCTGGGGATGATTTGAATTTGGGAATGGAAATTTGGGGATTAGGAAGTAATAACAAATGACAAATGACCAATGACAAAACCAATAGAAGTCCGCAATCCCCGAACTGGTAAATTTGACTACGTAATTATTCCGCCGCCTCCAAGGCTGCTGGTACAACAATGTAAGCGGACGCGCAGGGCACAAGTTCGCTGGCAGCAGTTAGGTTTAGAAGGGAGAATTGAAGCTTTACAGCAGTGGAAGAATGCGATATTATCTGGACGCGATCGCCTCACGGAAGCTTTGGTAAATGATACAGGAAGATTGTCAACCTCGGTATTAGAAATAGATTCCTTCCTCTCCAGTATCGATCGCTGGTGTCGGTTAGCACCGGAAGTCCTGCAAGAATCTGCAAAAAATACAGCCATTCCCTTTATTGCCTTGCAACAAACATCCGTTCCTTATCCATTGGTTGGGGTAATTAGTCCGGGGAATTTTCCTCTATCACTGTCTACTGTTGATACTATTCCGGCATTGTTGGCAGGTTGTGCTGTGATTGTCAAACCCAGTGAAATTACTCCTCGCTTCGTAGCACCACTGATTACAGCACTCAACACGGTTCCCAAACTGCACGAGGTATTAACTTTTGTGGAAGGAGCAGGCGCAACTGGATCTGTTTTGATTGAAAATGTAGATTTGGTATGCTTTACAGGCAGTGTAGCCACAGGGATAAAAGTTGCACAGGCGGCTGCAAAACAATTTATTCCAGCTTTTTTGGAATTAGCAGGAAAAGATCCTGCGATCGTTTTAGAATCAGCCAACTTAGAATTAGCAACTTCAGCAATATTGTGGGCTTCCGTTGTCAACACCGGACAGTCATACTTCTCAATTGAGCGAATTTACGTTGCAGACTCCATATTTGAAAAGTTTTACCATCAACTAGTAGCCAAAGCACATCGCCTTAAGCTAGCCTATCCCACAGTCGAAAGTGGAGAAATTGGCCCGATTATCGCCGAAAAACAAGCAGCTATTATTAGCGATCATCTTCTAGATGCAGTTGAAAAAGGAGCAGTAATTCACTGCGGCGGTGTAATAGAAGATTTTGGAGGGGGTTGGTGGTGTCGTCCGACAGTGCTTACCCAAGTTAATCATTCCATGAAAGTCATGACCGAAACGACTTTTGGCCCGATTATGCCAGTCATGCCTTTTTCCACAGTAGGTGAAGCAGTATCTTTAGCCAATGACTCAATCTATGGATTAAGTGCTGCTATATTTGCCTCAGAAACAGAAGCTTTAGAAGTTGCTTACCAGATAGATGTAGGTGCTATTAGTATCAACGATGCTGGACTCACCGCCATCATGCATGAGGGAGAGAAAAACCCCTTCAAATTCTCCGGTTTGGGAGGATCGCGCATAGGTGCGGCGGCGCTAAAACGGTTCATGCGAAAAAAAGCTATTTTGATTAAAACTAACGCGACTAATGACCCTTGGTGGTTTGGGAATGAGGAGTGACCAATGGCAATCATCACTATGCAACTCATTACCCGCCGTTCGCAAAGCGTCTCGTAGAGAAGGCATCGCATTCTCATCCTGTTCAAAATATCTGTTTTACCAAAGGCGATCGCTTTTGCCACAGTTTCGTCCACGAGAACCAAAGCACCTGGAATAATTTTGATAGTTTTAGTTCAGAACACAAGTCTTTTCGTTCAGAACACAAGTCCATTCGTTCAGAACACAAGTCTGTTCTTAACAATTTGTTGTCTAGTATTAAGAAAATTTATTGGTCAGTTTCTACAATAGCGTTACACTCTATAACTGACTAAGCCTTTACGTAGATTCTATAGGACTCATATTTGATTGTGTGAAAAAACTCAGTACACCTTTATTCCTTTTTCCCAGTCCCCAGCCCCCAGTCCCTAGTCCCCAGTCTCTACGATTAATTCATGACAATCGAAAAGAAGTCTCTGAATTTCTGGCAGAAATTATTGAAGATGTGGCAATGGAACAAGCGATCGCTGAAGGTGAAACAACCAAACTAGTTAGCCGTGAATCCATCTTTCAACTTTTGGAGCCGAAAGCGTGAAAGTCGAATTTAGGAAAAGCTTTGAAAAAGCTCTTGAAAAAATTCAGGATAGCAATTTGCTAGCAAAAATAAAAGCTGTGATTGAAGAGAAATTGCTAAAACAGGAGTATAAAAAGAGATTCTCTTGCACAGAGGTTCCGCCAACGAAACCGATGAGGCGACAGCAACGGCTTGGATTGATCGGCAACTTGAAGCCTTGGACATTAACCTAACCACTACTACTTAGCATCTTGGAGTAGCAATGAAAGCATTTAAAGTCATGGCAAGATTAATGAGCAAGGACAGCTAACATTAGATTATCCTCTAATCACAGATAAAAACAGCCGCGTAGAAGTTATTGTTCTAATTCCAGAAGAAGAAATTCTAAACGATCAATCTCAAGCAGAAGTCTTAGCAGATTTCCGGCAAGCTTGGCACGAAGCCATGACTGGGCAAACTATCCCGGTGGCTCAACTTTGGGAAGGACTAGAAAATGACTGATCGGCGTTTGTATAGCTATGACTTCAGTCGTTAGGCTTTCATCTCAAATTTCAACTTAGTAAGGTACACGCATGGCCAAAGGTGACAAAATAAACTTTTCTACCCCTAGCGGGTTTCCAGAATTTCTGCCTAGCGAAAAGCGTCTAGAATTATATTTGTTAGATATCATCCGTAGAGTTTTTGAAAGCTATGGATTTACGCCCATCGAAACACCTGCTGTAGAACGTTTAGAAGTGCTACAAGCTAAAGGTAATCAAGGGGACAATATCATTTATGGAATTGATCCCATCTTGCCACCAAATCGACAAGCTGAGAGAGATAAATCAGGCGAAACTGGTTCAGAAGCAAGAGCTTTAAAGTTCGATCAAACAGTTCCTTTAGCGGCGTATATTGCCCGTCACTTGAATGAATTAACCTTTCCTTTTGCTCGTTATCAAACCGATATAGTTTTTCGGGGAGAACGGGCGAAAGATGGGCGTTTTCGTCAGTTCCGTCAGTGCGATATTGATGTAGTTGCTCGTCGTGAACTTAGCTTGCTTTATGATGCTCAGATGCCTGCAATTATCACGGAGATATTTGAAGCAATTCATATTGGTGATTTTCTGATTCGCATTAATAACCGAAAAGTTCTTACTGGTTTCTTTAAATCATTGGGAATTGCCGAAAATCAAATAAAATCGTGTATTGGTATTGTTGACACTCTAGAAAAAATTGGTGAAAGTAAAGTAAAACAAGATTTGGAAAAAGAAGGAATTTCAGCCGAACAGGCACAAAAAATTATTGAGTTTATCAAAATAGACGGTTCAGTTGATGAAGTCTTAGATAAGCTCAAGCACCTTGCTCAAAATCTGTCAGAAACCGAACAATTGAGCTTAGGAGTTACAGAATTAGAAACGGTAATTACTGGAGTGCGTAATCTTGGAGTTGCCGAAAACCGTTTCTGTATTGATTTATCCATTGCCCGTGGCCTTGATTACTATACCGGCACAGTTTACGAAACAACTCTATTAGGACATGAAGCTTTAGGTAGTATTTGTTCTGGTGGTAGATATGAAGAATTAGTCGGAGTATTTTTGGGTGAGAAAATGCCTGGTGTCGGCATTTCTATTGGCTTAACTCGTTTAATTAGTCGCTTGTTAAAAGCTGGAATTCTAAGTACCTTAGCTGCTACACCAGCCCAAGTGATGGTAGTGAATATGCAAGAAGATTTAATGCCCACTTATTTAAAAGTTTCTCAACATCTGCGTCAGACGGGAATTAATGTAATAACTAACTTTGATAAACGTCCATTGGGTAAACAATTTCAATTAGCAGACAAACAAGGAATTCAATTCTGTGTAATTATTGGTTCTGAAGAAGCAGCAGCGCAAAAATCTTCACTTAAAGATTTGAAAACAGGCGAGCAAGTAGAAGTATTACTAGAAAATTTGGCTGAAGAAGTTAAAAAAAGGCTTACCTAAAAGTTGATTTATAAAGTAGCGACTGTCTATTGCCATCTGCCTCATGTACCCTAATTATTTGGAAGTCCTTTATGAGTTTGTCGGATGTCCCTAATCTCTGGGTTCCTCTAGCACTTTTAGGTTTAATTGTTATAGCTGCTGTATTTTTCAGCCGCAGCAATTGATATTTAAAGCATTACAGTTGAGGTGGAGGTTCAGTTGTATGTTTGCTGTGGTTACACCTGATACAATTCATTTGCCCCCAGGCGCAGTAGTACGCCTACTCGTAAGTTGGCAAGATTATCAAGCACTCAATGAACAACTAAGCGATCGCTACACTATTGAAACCAAGAGCCGTTATTTCCCCAACATCAATGTGTTATAGGTAGTCACAGAGTCTTTAAAAATTACCTACGAGCGTAATACTAGCCCTGCTATTCGGGAATTACGGCGGAAATTGGCGAGTGAGAATTAAATATTTTGCGTTGGCGTAGCCAATCTTCATCAATGACGACTACTTGGTACGATAAAGTACAGAGTGTCACAACTTACTTTCAAGTAAATAGAAAAGGAATGCGTACATGGTAAAAGGGAGATTAGAAGCATTCAGCGATGGGGTGATTGCCATCATCATCACCATTATGGTACTGGAAATCAAAGTGCCGCATGGATTTAATTTAGCGGCGCTACGTCCGTTGATCCCGGTATTTCTTAGCTATGTGTTGAGTTTTATTTATATCGGCATCTACTGGAACAATCACCATCACCTACTACAAGCAGTCCGACACGTTAATGGCCGTATCCTTTGGGCTAATCTACATCTGCTGTTTTGGTTATCGCTAATTCCCTTTGTCACTGGCTGGATGGGCGAGAATCACTTTGCCCCCATACCAGTTGTCTTTTATGGTACGGTTTTGT
Organism: Nostoc sp.; assembly: GCF_036917575.1. GTDB lineage: Bacteria > Cyanobacteriota > Cyanobacteriia > Cyanobacteriales > Nostocaceae > Nostoc. The sequence continues at coordinate 410,587 of NZ_JBALDC010000050.1, forward strand.
TGTTAACTGCGATCGCTTACTTCATTCTTACTCAGACCCTAGTTTCTCACCACGGCAAGGATTCGCCTCTAGCGATCGCAGTCACTGGAAACTTTAAAGAAAAGATATCGGTGGTTTTTTATGCTGTGGCAATTCCACTTGCCTTTGTCAATTCATGGTTTGCCTGTGCATTATACGCTTTAGTTGCGGTCATGTGGCTCATCCCTGACCGTCGGATTGAGAAGACTCTCACTTCTTAAACGAATTACGAATCACTTACAAGTGCAATACCTAAACACAAAAAATATCAAAACTGCAAAACCAGTTGCGGCGAAAAACACACTACTAATTCCGCCAAAACCAAAGGCATAGCCCATCAATAAAGGCCCTAATGTTTGTCCTAATCCATAGAATGTCCCATTTACCGATATAATCGTCGCCAAATATTCTCTTGGTGCTAAATCTGCTAAAAGTGTTTGGATGCTAGGAAAATTAATACCAAGTCCAATCCCAAAAATTGTACACGGAATTAATAATAACCAGATATTTGACACAAAAGGAACTATTAACATCGCTAAAGCATAAAAAACATAAGATGCACTAATTAAATTTGTGGCGGTAAATCTTCTCGCTAATCTACCTAACTGGGAAGCTGTAATGGTAATTGCTAAAGAAACACTAGAAAGTAGCAATCCAATAATGGTGGGCGGCGCTTTGAAAGTATCGTTAATTAGCTGTGGTAAATATGTGACATAAGCGCCATAAAGGAAAACAAAGTTAGCAGCACTGGCAATAAAAAGTCCAAATAGCTGACGATTTTTCAGAACTTTTACGGCATTACTCAAATACTCTTTGAGATTGCGATCGCCTTTTGGTTCAGGATTCTTAAGTGCAAACAACACCAGTAACCCAAGAGGAATCGCTAATATGGGCAGCATAAAGGGGTAATACCAGCCCATTGTTGCTAATGCGCCACCAATTATTGGATAACTTGCTGTGCCAATGCTGCTAATACTGGCATTGTAACCCATCGCCGTAGTTCGTCTATCTCCTGTGTATAAATCGCCGATTAAGGTGATACTTAGAGAAAGCAAAGAAGCAACACCAATTCCTTGCAGCAAACGTAACCACAGTAATAAATTAAAATCACGGGCAAAGGCGCAAGCAGTACCAGCTATGCCAAATATAAATAGTGAAGGAACAATAATTCTCTTTCTGCCCCATCTATCGGCAAAAATACCAATAACTGGCCCTAAAATCAGAGATGGGAATGTAAATGCTGTAATCAGTAAACCCAAATTCTTCGGATTGATATTTAAGTCTTTAGCTAACTTCGGAAAAGCCGGAGTCACGCTAGAAACTCCGATAACAGCAATCAATACAACTGCACAAATAATCTGAAAGTTTAACTCTAAATAAATAGGTTTTTGGTCTTGAAAATGGTTACGTTCTTTTGGAGAATTCATGTTATTTACTATGTTTATCAAGCAAGACAATTAAGTTAATAGCAATTCTGTTTGAAGATGCACTTTATAAAATCCCCCTGCTGGCTCTCCTTGAAAAAGGGGGTAAAATATATTGCAGTTTCACAAAGAAACAGTATAAAGCTCAAAGTCATGTAAATCTAAGTATTCTTTCCAAGAATAAAAATACAATAGTTTGTAACTCAGTGAGGTATAGAACTTAGGTCTCAAAAGCAAATATACAGTCTGTTGGACTCTTGACTTTTGAAACTTCTAAGAAAAAGAAGTCAGAAGCTCCAGAGTTATCTGTAAAATGTGGTCTATCTCCAAGAATTCTCCTACAGGCCTACTAAATACAAAGTACTGAAATATTCAAACTAATAGAGACAGCTATCTCAGTAAAAGTAATCAAACAAGCAATGCAACATTTAGAAGGTTGTGGATAATTACCGATCAAAATAGTCATAATATGAGCTAATCTTGAAGTTTTCAGCATTCTCACCCTTATTCCAACAAATAAAAATATGTTATTTAAACGCTTGTAGTGTCATTTTTAACTAATTATGCCTACCCAGTCAGTTTTGGGTGTGGAAAAAAATTACAAATCAGTCATGAAGCTTCCGCGTTCCTTAACTGCTATTGAAACTTTTGGCTTTGGTTTGTCTGGCTTACTTTCATGGTTTACCTCTGCACCATTTATAACTTCTGGGCTAGGAATGCAAGCCTTGTTTGTGTGGATACCAGCAACGATTATAGGTGTAATGCTGTGCTTTCAGGTGCAAGCGTTGGGCAGGCAATGGCCGGATGTATCAGGAGGAACACCTAATTACACCAGCAGACTGCTGAAAAATTTTCCGTTTTTAGGACGCTACGCAGCACTAGGATATTTTGTTGGTTGGGTTTCATTTCCCATCAACGGCGTCATTCTTACAGAATTAATCAAAGTTCAGCTTGAACCTTGGGGCATTCATTGTCCAGAGATGCTGATGAAAATTGGCTTCACACTACTTCTATTCAGTATCGCGTTTAGTGGTACACGCGCTTTGGCGATTGTGCATTTGTGTTTTATTATTCCAGCAGTAGGATTAGTGCTTCTGTTTTCTGTTCAAGGCATAGGCTGGTTAGCGTTTTCGCCACAAAGTCCTGGTTTGTTTGCTGGCAGTTTGCCTAGTTTTTCGGCTGTTGAATGGCCGAAGTGGTTTTTCTTCGCCGTTTACGCTGTTTATAGTGTTGAAACAGGTGCGGCGTTTGTAGCGGATAGTCAAAAACCCCATCAAACTTTACGTTTATTATCAGTAGCTGGTTATTTGATCGCGATCATTTCTGTGTGTGGCTCTTGGGTGTTGATGCGTTTAGGTAGTAACCCAGAGTTAGAAGGCGATTTGTTCAAGACTTTTGTAGCAGCTTCACCTTTTTGGGGTCAAGCAGCTTCACTAATTGTGACGTTATTGATTTGCTCTAGTTGCCTTCTTGGTGCTGCTATCGGGGTAGCTAATACTCCTCGTATTTTGTACCAACTAGCTTTAGACGGGTATATGTCTCCAGTCTTTACAGTTGTTTCTCGTCAAGGGGTATTACAACCTAGTTTAATATTTGCTTTTATATTTAGTTTGTTTTATTTAATTTCGGGCGATCTTAATAATTTAGTGATAACTATCACTATTAGCTATTTGTTATGTATTATCACATTCCACTTTGGGCTATGGTTGAACCGCGGACAGCCTGGAATACGATGGCCTTGGTTATCCTTGGGCTTTTGTTTTGTGGAGCTAGTAGCTTTAGTAGTTGGTGGTTTAGCCTGGAGATGGCAAAATTTAGCTGCTGGGCTACTGTTACCTATGGTAGTTTTGGTAGCTGATGCGGCTATCAGGCGAATTCCTTTTGCACCTTTCGATGTGAGATGGTGGATACAACGCCGACAGTCATACAGTACCCAGATTAAAGATTTTGTCGGGTTTCAGGTAGGAATTTTAGTAGCATTAATTTCTAGTACTGCTACTATTACCTGGGTGATTAAGGAGCAGTTTGAAAAACTTCCTAGTGGTGCAGATAAAAATCTTTTTTTCATTCTGCTGATGGTAATCTCATTTATGGCAGTAGCGATCGCTTGCTGGACTACTTTACCACAAATTGCATCGATTGCCGAAGCCCGCGAAGTGGCTGAAAGTCGCTTCATTACTGCCTTAGATACTGTCCTAGATACAGTTTTAGTACTGGATGAAAATGGCGCAATCACTCAAGCTAACTCGGCTGCTGACGCATTATTTGGAATAAATGTCAATCAACTGCTGGGGCGTCATCTTGATGATTTTTTTCCGCAATTAGGCGATACCCCTGCTTTTTGGCAAAGTAGAAGTGAGCAAATATTAGAAAAATCCCCACAAGATAAACAAATTATTGAAACAACAATTTCACACAAAATCAATCACCAGTGCCAAGAATATATTGTTTTTTTACGGGATATTAGCGATCGCAAGCAAGTAGAAGAAGCATTACGCGATTCGGAAGCAACTTTGCGCCAGCAAGCGGCTGAACTGGAAAAAACTTTACAAGATTTACAGCACACCCAAGGACAGTTAATTCAAACTGAGAAAATGTCTAGCCTCGGTCAACTTGTTGCTGGTGTGGCACACGAAATCAATAACCCCGTTAATTTTATCCACGGGAACCTCACTCATATTGATAACTACACCCAGGATCTAATTAGTTTAATCGAGCTTTATCAAGATGTTTATCCAAATCCAGTACCAGATATTCAAAATTTGATCGCAGAAGTTGAACTTGATTTTCTGATAGAAGATATGCCCAAAACCCTTTCTTCGATGAGAGTCGGTACTGAGCGCATCTGCGAAATTGTGCTTACTTTACGTAACTTCTCTCGACTGGACGAAGCGGAGATGAAACCTGTCAACATTCATGAGGGAATAGATAGCACACTGTTAATTTTGCATAATCGTTTGAAGACAAAATCAGAACATCCTGCGATTGAGATTTACAAAGAGTATGGAGAATTACCAACAGTAGAATGTTATGCCGGACAATTGAACCAAGTATTTATGAACATTCTTAGTAATGCTATTGATGCCTTAGACAAGCACAACGATAAAAGAACAGTAGCAGAAATCAAAAACTACCCTAGTACGATTATCATTTGTACTAAAGTATTAAATCCTGATTGGATAACTATCTCTATTCAAGATAATGGCCCTGGAATCAGCGCAAGTGTAAAACAGAAGCTATTCGATCCTTTCTTCACCACAAAACCCGTGGGTAAAGGCACGGGTTTGGGATTATCTATTAGCTACCAAATTATAGTGGATAAACACGGTGGCAAGATAGAGTGTATTTCTGAGCCAGGACAAGGGGCAAAGTTTTGCATTGAAATCCCAATTAAATCAGTATATGTTGCCAAAATAAGCAACATTAGTACTCTTTAATCTAGTTTGTTAAGATAATAACTTTTTCTTTCAATAAAGAAAAATTGAGATCATTGATTGAAATAACTTTATTCCATTGTTGATTAATGAAATTTATTTTCAATCTGAAGTCTAAAATTCTCATGCAATCAAATTCCCAAAAATCATAACTATTTTTTCTTGCCAGGGCACAACAGGAATAACCTAAACCTTATAAACCACCCATTGAAGCTTCTTGTATTCTACAGGTGAGAACTTCTCTTTGAAGCTAAACAATCCACTTGTTTCCGAGCCACCTAAATTTAAATAGCGATATCCTGCTTTTTGCAGGAGCCGACAGCATTCCACAATCAAGTACTCCGAAAGGTTAGGAAACTCTTGATGCAGGGTGATACTAGCATAAAGCCCCACTGTATCATCACTTACAGGCTCCATAGCAAAGAAAGCCGCAGCCTTACCGCCAATCCGAATCAACCGTGAGAAGTACATTTTGCCGTTGTTGCCCAATGGCGGGTAATGAATAATGTTGTCGTAGTCTGAGGTCTGGGAAATGTGCAACTGCTTGATATCCAAATAATCAAAGAACTTATTGACGATATCATGTGCTTCAGCAGCATTCTCTTCGCCCAGAAACTCCGATGTGGTTTGCTCTCCAAACTTAGAGCAGAAGTAGCGATAGTTGGTCTTAAGACCACTGCGTTGATGTACCTTTAGCTTTTCCAAAACGGCATTGACATCGAGGATTTGTTCAGCAAAGGTATCATCTTCTTCCATAGCCTGGGCGTGCCAGGGATAGTCCTCGATTGGTGAAAAGCCAATGCCCAGAAGGCGATCGCGTTCTTCTGTGGTTAACTTTTTCACGAACACAGGAACGCCACTTAGCTCTAATAAATGCCGACATAGACGCTGTAAGCTCTGTGGATCGAATTCTCCCATCGGGTTAACAACATGGAAGTGCCAGTTACCTCCGAGTGAGAAGCGATTACCAATACCGATACCAGCCAGCATCCGACCATCAAAGTACTTCAGTCCGAGGCGATCTGGCCCGAGTCCATTAGCTGCTTGGCAGACATAATAAAAGCTGTTACCGTAAGTCTGTGTTTTGTCTAATAGGCGAAAATCTCGAAAAAGCTGTTGATCTTTGCCACTAATGTAGCTGACTCGACCGCCAAATCGTTTGATTGTCCGTTCAGCCAAGAGATGCTTTGCTTCTATTGTGCTGCTTTCTGTTGTTGGAATTTCTGCTTGTTCCCACATACAGAGAAACTGTTTGCGCTGTGCGTCAGCAAAGGCAAAATCTTGCACTAATAATACCTGAGCCGGAGAACCCCAAAGAATTGTGGCGACCTTATCGCCGTAGACACAAATAGTGGTGGGATTAAAGAAATGCTCTGGAATCCAACGATGTTGGGATTTGGAGTCTTTAAGGGTGAAAGCATCACCAAATCGGGTAAGTACTCGTGTTTCAATTCCTTGAGCTATTAGTTGACGCCAACGGGAAACAATGTTGTCTGGATCGGACTCCATAAAACGACGCTCATCGACACCACTGAAGTAAACTTCACCCCCTGTATTACCAAGGGTTTGGTGAATATCGTCAAGCACAGCTTGCACCACATTATTCCCTTCAAGGGTAGACATTACAGAAGGCCGATTTTCTAGTTCAGCTTTGATAGGTAATACTCCAGTCATGGGTAAAGTCTCCTTTTTTTTTAGTTAGTACGTTTCTTGAGTGAATAAATCACCCAACATGGATGCTCTAGTTCACTTACCCAGGTAAAGGGTTCGTTTCCTTGAGCAAGAGGTCGTTGCGCTTGAATGACCTCAAACCCCGCCTGCTCAAACGCAATTCGGTAGTCTCGATCTGTCCAGTAGTAGTCATATAAGACTATCTCTGTTCCCCGAATCGAGACTCGAACTTTTTCCCCTGACTGAAGGCTATGATTCTCTGGAAAATCATTTTGAAACGACAGCCAATCATGGGAGTAATATTCCTCTGAACAAGTTATGACGATCGCCATGCCATCATTTTTTAGTAGGCGATCGCATTCTTGGAGTGTTTCTATCATCTGAGAAATAGAGGAATATTCGAGCAAGACAAAACTTTGAAAAATCAGATTGAAGTTAGCATCTGCAAAAGGCAACGGCAATGCATCAATCAAATAGTATGTTCCGGTTGGATCGATTTGACGAGCTTGGGTTAACATTTCGGCATTGATATCAACACCGATCGCATTCCATCCCAAAGACTTGAGAAACCGAGTCGATCGCCCTGCTCCACACCCAAAATCTAGAGCTAGTAAACCGCAAGTAGGGTTTTGAATGAGTTGGGGAATATCGGCGAACGCAAGATAATATGTCCCTTCAATTCCTAAATTAGAATACTGTTTTGAAAATCTTTGGTATGCATGGGTCTGCTCGTGTGCAATTTTAATAACTGACACAAAAATATCTCCGAAATATTTGAAACTTAGCAATAGCTAGCAAATCTAGAATTTATATAGAGAGCACGTAACTTCTGTAGTCATTGAAATATTAAACGATAATACTAAAAAAGCATTGTAAAAAGTTAATCATTATTTATATTAACTAATGTATTATTAAGAACTATTGAAATTTTAGTTAGTAATACACTCAAATATTAAATATTTTGTAAATCTTTTGATATCTTTGAGAATAAGGCATTAAAGTAGCATCAATGCATAAAGGTATGTTAATAACCTGTTAATTGATTGTATAAGTTGTATATAAAGCAAGAATGTAAAGTATCTCTTGATATCAAGTCCGGCTAATTAGTTATAATTCCCTTTCTCTATGCAGAAAATCCAAAAACCCCTCTTCTCTGCACCTCTGCCCCTCTGCGGTCTTAATGATAAGTCTTTAACCGGACACGATATGAGATACTTCGCATTTATGTGCTTAAAAGACAGCTTCATGAAAGCAGTTTGCAAGTTAATGAACTACAGTTTTTAAACTCAAGAACCAGATATAAAGCAAATTTTATTTCTGGGTCTTGTAACTTCTGTTCGTCGTACTTTCTGCATAGAGAAAGGGAATTATAACTGATCAGCCGGACGCGATATTAATACAAACTTTTTCAGCCCACATTTAGCAATTCGTTTTCATCGTCAGGTAGCACGGGCGTGTTCTCCTATTTGGACAAATATAAAACCGACAAGTTTTGCAACTGACAAATTATATGTTTGATTTAGAGATGACTGTGATTCCTTTAATTGGTCTGAAGTTCTAAAAATGGATAGTCGGTGTATCCTGTGGCGTCAGAGGCATAAAATGTTTTTGGATCTGGGGTGTTCAAATGTGCGTTAAGTTCTAAGCGTTTTGGTAAGTCAGGATTAGCAAGATATAACTTGCCAAAAGAAACTAAATCTGCATTGCCACTAGTAAGAATACTATCTCCTGTTGGGCGATCGTAGCCACCATTGGTAATCAAAGTACCTTGGAATACTTGGCGGAAGTAGGGTGTAACAGGGTTCATGACTTCGCGGGTTTTTAAATCGACTTCGTTCGGTTCCATCAGGTGAAGATAGGCAAGTCCAAAGGGGTTAAGAGCATTGATCGCATAACCAAAAGTTTCTTGAGGGTTGGAGTCATACATTCCATAAAAAGTGTTACTTGGCGAAAGTTTGATACCAACCCGATTTGCACCCCAAACGCTAGCGACTGCTTCCACAACTTCTAAGAGGAATCGGCTACGTTTTTCTACGGAACCGCCATACTCATCTGTACGCTGGTTCGAGCCATCTTGGAGGAATTGGTCGATTAAATAGCCAAATGCACCGTGAAGTTCAATCCCATCAAAACCAGCCGTCAAAGCATTTTCGGCACCTTTGCGGAATTGCTCAACAATCTCAGAAATTTCTACACTCTCTAAAGCACGGGGAGTTTCTAACGATACTTTACCTATGGGTGTGTGGAGTGAGCCAATCCCAGCGATCGCACTAGGAGCAACTGGCAACTTCCCACTGAGTAAAGCTGAGTGAGAAACTCTCCCAGAATGCCAAAGTTGCAAAAAAATTCTACCCCCTTGTTCATGTACTGCATTAGTTATCAACCGCCATCCTGCGACTTGTTCTTCTAAGTAAATTCCAGGGCAGTTAGTGTATCCTAAACTAAGAGGTGAAACCATTGTACATTCGGTAACGATCAGCCCAGCACTAGCGCGTTGGGTGTAGTAAGTTGCCATTAGCGAGTTGGGTATGCTTGCAATTGCTCGTAAACGCGTCATCGGTGCCATTACGATCCGGTTTGGTAGGGTGTAAGGGCCGATCTGAACTGGTGTGAAAAGATTGATATTGGAATTCATCGCTTAAATTTCTATTACGAGGTTGTACATTACTGGCTGAGGTTTTGAAACTTTCCTCACGCGATCCCACCGTTGACACGAATGTTTTGTCCAGTGATCCACCTGGCTTCATCGCTAGCGAGAAATGCTACGACATCGGCGATTTCTTGCACATCTCCGAGTTTATTAAAAGCAGCCATTTGGGCTAAACGATCTATCTGTTCTTGTGTTTTACCTTCTCGGAATAGTTCTGTATCGGTGGGGCCAGGAGAAATAACATTAACTGCGATCGCCTTTGCACCCAATTCTTTAGCTAGTACCCGCGTAATTTGTTCAACAGCACCCTTAGTTCCTACATAGGCACTATAAGTTGGCAACATCATCACCGTAGTTGATGAGGAAAAGTTGATAATCCGTCCCCCTTCTGCCATGTGTTGCACGGCTTGTTGGCAAGCAAAATAAGTGCCTTTAACATTGATGGCAAAAATCGCGTCGAAATCTTCTTCTGTGACCTCAGTAATTGGTTTATAGAAAGCAATTCCGGCATTGTTGACCAAAATATCGATTTTACCGAAGCGTTCCAGAGTTTGCTCAAATAACCTTTGGATGTCAGGCACTTTGCTAATATCAGCTTGGATAGCAACTGCCTTTACTCCCAACTTTTCAATTTCTGCAACAACTTCTTCTGCTTTGCCTGCATTACCTGCATAGTTGACGACAATAGATGCGCCGTTACCAGCTAATTTTAGTGCGATCGCTCGTCCAATTCCCCGCGATGCACCAGTGATAATTGCAACCTTACCGGCTATTGATGCCATAGATTAATTGAGTTTTATTTTGGTTCACTAAAGTGATTATCTGCTCTTAGAGTACTGTTCCAAGGTTAAATTTAGCGATCGCTGCTAAAACTGTAGACTTCATTCCAGCCAAAATCCCGCCAGCGAATTTAAGTAACTCTCAGGCGGGAGAAATGAAAATACTTTGCAAGAGGTGAAGATACACGCGCTCTTGGGTGAAGATTGGTAGGAGACAAGATTGAGACTTCTCTTCTACTTTCTTAATTAAAATTCTGGAACGATCGCAACACCATCCCTAACATTAAGCAACCCTGAAATAATAACTTTATCTTCTGGCTGTAATCCTTCAATAACTTGGTAATTATTACCTTTGATCTCGCCTAGCTTCACTCGCCTTTGCCGAGCTATTTGTTGGGATACACCTTGGGGAGATATTTCTGTTTCAACTACATAAACAAAAGTGTCTCCACTTACACGAGTCATTGCTGTTGTAGGAATTAAAACTCCGGGGCGCTGATTCCAGAACACTCTAGTCCTGACCAATTGATCTGCACGTAGCTGACCGTTAGTGTTGTCAAAAAGTGCTTTAATCAATATCGTTTGTGTTTCATTGCTGGCATTAGGTGCAATAAAAAATATTCTACTTCTACCAAGCTTTTGCCCTTGTGTGTTCATCAACTCTACTGGCATACCTTTACGCAATTGAGGCCCTTGCTGTAGTGGTACAGAGATATTCACTTCTAAAGGTCGATTTTGCTTGATATTAACTAATGGTGTAGAAGTATTAACTAAATCACCGACTTTCACTGGGATGTTGCCAACTGTGCCACTAAAGGGAGCGGTAATTTTGTCAGACTGGGGCTGTTGTGTTTGAGTATTTACATTAGATTGCTGCAAGGATTTTTCAGCCTGCAAAATGGTGGCTCGTTGTGCTTGAATCCTGGAATCAATTGCATCCAAACTAGTCTTAGCATTGGCAAGCCGATTAGCAAACAGATTGCTAGTCTGTCGAGACACGGCTCCTTGTTCAGCTAGGCTGACAAACTTATCATAGTTCTGCTGGTACAATTGCACATTTGCAACGTAGGATGGTCGTTCTGCTTCTAAAGATTTGAGTGTAGCGCGGGCATTTGCCAGTTGCACGAAAAATGCTTGAGGCACAGTATTATTCCTAGCGATCGCAGCCTGTGGTGTAGGATCTACTTGGAGAATTGCAGCTCCTTCGACGATTGGATCTCCCGATTTGACAAGTATCTGGGTAACTTGACCCAGAATTTTCGGCTGGAGCGTGACTGAGCGTAGGGATTGTAGACTAGCAATAAAATCTGAACTTTCCTCAATGATGCCGCTTTGTACTGTTGATATTTTGACTCTTACCCCTTGAGGTTGAGCATTAGCATTTGAAGGTGCTGAATTTTGCGGAGTGAGTAAACGCCAAACTAAAGTTCCTCCGCCCCCTAAAAATAGGAGTGCGGCTAAACTTAACCAAAGCCACCGCCGTTTTCCAGAAGGTGGCTCAAATGACGTTTGTGGAGTTTTTTCTCCAAAATCAGTTTGAGGCTCAGGGGATGTCATGGCTTTTGAGGAACTTAAAGAACAAATTAACTATAATTCAATCAAAATTTCATCTGTTGCTCTGGAAATTACTGATTTAGCATGAGGTTTTGTAGCAAATTATGTGTTATCTCATTCAAATATACAATTTTGATGATTCTGTCTAAATCTACCGAAAGGTGAATCCGCTCTTTAAATTTTTGACTTCAACTGTATCCTTCAAAAGTCGGGGATCTTTTTATTCCTAACTACTGCCCGAATTACTATGGATGAATTGAAATAATTTTATCCGAATTACTGTTATCTAAGTATAAATCAAGACTAATAAGTTGCTTATTTTAGATATTGAAATTCAAACTAGCTACCACAGTCAAATAGTTAGACCGCTTCTTAAAAATCGAGAGTCAATCTTTAACAGAACTTTTATTTGCACTCATTCGAGTGCAAATACGAATTCAATCATCGTGACAAAGATTTGTTTCAATTATTGTTTAAATTACTTGAAAATAAACCGTCGTTGTATCTCAAGCGACGGTTTATTCAATAATTCTTCGGTTCTTATCCCAAACGAACGTTACTTTCAATGTTCAGTAAAAAATGATGTAAGTTTATCAAAGGGAATTAACTCAACTCTGTCATATAAATCAACGTGTCCTGCATTCGGAATGATATACAATTCTTTGGGTTTGGCTGCACGTTTGTAGGCATCCTCACTAAACTCTCTTGAGTGAGCCTTATCACCCGTGATGAAAAGCATAGGACGAGGGGAAATCGTTTCTATGTCATTAAACGGATAAAAATTCATAAACTTAACGTTACTGCTTAACGTCGGGTGCGTTGTGAGTTCCGGTGATCCTCCTTTTGGAGTGTATTCACCTCGCGGTGTACGGTAAAAATCATAAAACTCACGCTGGATGGGGTCTGTGTTTTCATCTAACTTATGTACAGTCCCACCCGTATATTTGGTTTCACCATCGGTAAACTCTACATAACGTTGCTCCGCAGCCTCCGACTGGATTTTCTTTCTCTGCTCAAGGGTCAGCGAATGGTTAAGTGCATTTCGGTTGGCTGCTCCCATATCGTACATGCTGACAGTTGCGATCGCTTTCATTCGTGGATCAATCTTAGCGGCACTGATAACAAAGCTTCCGCTACCACAAATTCCAATTATTCCAATTCGGTTTCTGTCAACAAACGGACGGGTGCCAAGAAAGTCAACTGTATTTCACTATGATTCCGGTCATTACTTAATCTCAACGCTTGATCTGCCGATTATGAGTAATGTCGTCGAAGCGTCTGAGGAAAAACCTTATTTGAATCTTCGGATAGACCTCGATCCGGCACTTGTCGCTGCGGTGATGATTGAATCTGGCATCGAAACTAAAAAAAGCGGCACCGGAGTCAAGGCGATGGATGTCAGCCCGGTTGATGCCGATTTGCTGGAAGCGGTCGTCAAATTGGTGAAACTATTTGACACGCCGGACGAAATGAAGTTTCTCGCGCCGCTGATCATCCGCGAGATCATCTATCGGCTTTTAAAAGGAAAACAAGGCGCGCGCCTCAGCCAGCTGATCACTACCGAAGGCGACGCGCAGCGCATCTCTAGGGTCGTCAGGCAAATCCGCGAGAACATTTCACAGCCGCTGAAGATCGAAGATACAGCCCGCTCACTCGCCATGAGCGTGTCAGGCTTTCACTCTCATTTCAAGTCTGTTACGGCAATGAGTCCCTTGCAGTTCCAGAAACAAATACGGCTTCAGGAAGCGCGCCGTCTGATGCTCGGCGAGAACATGGACGTCGCGATCGCCAGCTTTCGCGTCGGTTACGATGACCCGTCTTATTTCAGCCGAGAATATAAAAAACTATTTGGTATTCCCCCGCATCGTGACATCGCCAAGCTGCGTAGCAATTTAGGGAAATAAGAATTGGACAGGTTTATTGGTGCAAAGGACTAATAACCCAGGTTGCTAGTTATCAAAAAGCGCCTTTACTTAAGTACAAGATTTTTTTTGGTATTTAGCACTACTTAAAACCTGGTTTTTTGTATCAATATAAATACAGTTTATGGATGGACATTAACTAGCAACTTACGTTAAGTAGTAATAATAACTGTTAAATATTGATGCAAAATCGGGTGATTTATTGAATTTGCTTCGGAAAATTTCAGATTATGATTTCAACCATTAATAAATTTCAGGAGCAAATCAGGTGTTGACTTCAACCTTACTCGCTGCTGCAACCACACCTCTGCAATGGAGTCCTACAGTTGGACTGATTATGATTATTGCTAATATCATTGCCATTGCCTTTGGTAAATCTACCATCAAGTATCCCGACGCAGAACCAAAACTACCCTCAGCCAATTTCTTGAGTAATTTTGGTGTACCAGCCCTTTTAGCGACTACCGCCTTTGGTCATATCTTGGGAGTAGGTGCTATTTTAGGGCTGCATAACCTGGGAAGAATTTAGGTTCTTACCCAAGTCAGCCTTTATTTGATGATTTTTTTGTCTCCAGCTTTGAGCCAGAGAGTTAGTTCTCTGGCTCTTTTTTCACTAAATTGTCTTGAGAAATCACCAGGATGCTTTAGATATTTTTTGTTCGACACTGGTTCAATAAGAAGTATTGGATTTGATCAATGAACCCGAAACGTGGTGAAGTATAACTAAAATAGAAATGACTACACAAGCAAAAACTCAACAAATTTAAATAAATTTAGATTTTCGCCAGAACTTGAGGAATACACCAAATAATCTGGCGTAATATATTGAGATGCTCTTACCTGGATGCCTACGCACTACTAGAAGTAGCTATAGAAGCCAATTAAAAAGGCAAATCTATCTGGGTTGCAGATGATAACCAAAATCCTGAAACTAAAATTATTGGTATCTAAACAACATGACAGATATAACAGATTTATCAAAAATAATTGCCAGCAAAGGCGACAATCCGCTAGTTTTGTCACCTGTAAACTTGCAGTCACAAGAAGACTTAGAACTTGAGCGAAAACTGCGAGAACTCAAGTTTAAACAAGAACTAAGAAAAGATTGGATTTTATTTATTGTCAGGGATGTAGTAATTTTTCCTGCTGCTATCCTTTTTATTCTTGCTGTCAGTGGTTATTCCCTATTTATTCAGATTTATAGGTGAGATACAGCCTAATTTTGAATTAAAATATCATTTTATATCTGGGTAACAGACTTAGCTTGTCAACCTCACCAATTTTAAATCTACTATATCTGGTTATCAATTTTAATCTACCGCAGAGGCGCAGAGTACATAGAAAAAAGAGAGATGATAAAGTTCAGAAATAGTTTTGTTTTTATATCCTGACTATTAGATAGTAATTTAATTTAAATTGTAATAATTGAAACTATAATTTGAGAGTCTTGTTTATTATAGTATACAGCAAATTTCAAGTTTAGCAGGTACATAAGCTAAGTATGTTACCTAAGTATAAAGCGTGTTTTACTCCTCAATTCTGCTGTAAATAATTATTCTGGCAAAAGAGTATCATATTGTACAAACCTTATTGACATTGCCTATAAGTATTAACTTGCCTGAAAAAGTTTAGACAAAATACCAGCATTCTAGAAATTTGATTGCTATATTAGATGAAATAACTATTCTGGCAAGGGTTTAAAAGCTGTGCGGGATGATTTACAAAGCTTGGAAATTAGTCAGAACGATCTACAAAAGCTGACTAATTTACCTGTTAATGAAGAACTTTTCATCATTACAAACACTTTTAAGAGATTAGCATATATATATATACAAAAGCTTAAAAGTTCTGAAGGAGCAACTGTAGTTTTTCTAGGATTTTCTACATTTATTTTCATCTATATTTTTTTTGATATAATTATCAAAATGTTTATTAGATGGATAACAATTCCATCATGGATATTATTAATTTTTTTAGGACTTTTGGTTGGTGGTATGACGCAAAGCATCTTATATCTGATCTGGAAAAGCAGAAGTAAGATTGTTAAAGCTAAGATGACAAAATCTTTGCAAATTCTGTTAAAGGAGGTGAAGAGATATAATACTGTTATTAATGTTATAGATATCAATGACCAAATAGAAGAAGCTGGTAATCCAGAAGTAATTATAAAGGAAAGAGAGCGTGCGCTCGAAGCACTTAAACTTACCAAAGCTGATTTAATTCGTGCTTTGAAGACAGAAAGAATTTTGAGAGAGAATAAGAATTTTATCTTGAGTAATACAGAACTATTTGTTAACAACTTAGCAACTTTAACAGCTATGCAAGTAACAGAAGAGGCTACTGAGCATGGAAGGTTACTTAATGAAGCATTACAAATTGCATTAGATGTACAATACGAGATGAAAAGATTACAGACTCAACGTTAAGATAATTCGTAATTCGTAATTAAGTTTTGTATAGAAATTTAGAAAGCCTCTTAAATTCACTCAGTACTCAGTCAGAGTTGGAGAAAGCGTAGATGCTGCTGATAAATTCATAGAGGTTGCTGGGTGAGTTGGCTGCTAATCTACTAGTAAAATATTCTCAATGGCTTTTTTCCATAATCCTTCCCACGGTTGCGATCTCCGGTCTAACATAAAGAATAATCGTAAAGCGATCGCTTATCCGCATGGACTGGAAAGAAATTAGAGGGAACTGGGTAATTATTCCCCGAAATCCCATAGGTATCGTTCATTTTTTAGGAGGTGCATTTGTCGCCACTGCACCGCACATCACTTATCGCTGGTTACTCGAACAACTGGCAAGTAAAGGCTATGTTGTAATTGCTACGCCTTTTGTCAACACATTAGATCATACTGCGATCGCCAATTCCGTGCTGTTAAATTTTGACCGCACCCTCGAACGATTGCATGATTCTGGGGCATTACGCAAGCTTTACTTGCCCATCTATGGTGTTGGACACAGTATGGGCTGTAAACTCCATTTGCTGATTGGTAGCCTTTTTAAAGTAGAACGTGCAGGCAATATTTTAATATCCTTTAACAACTATGCCGCTAAAGAAGCTATCCCTCTAGTGGAGCAGTTCAATTCTACTTTGAAAATCGAGTTTACCCCCTCGCCATTAGAAACTAACAAACTTGTCCAAGAACGTTACAATATCCGGCGCAATTTATTAATAAAATTTAGTAATGACACCATCGATCAATCGGTAGCTTTAACCAAAATCTTACAAGAACGTTTTGATGAGATGGTGACAGCGCAAACGTTACCAGGAAATCATACAACACCTTTAGGTCAAGATATTAAATGGCAAACGGGAACATCTTTTACTTTCTTTGACGCTTTAGGGCAATGGTTCAAGCAAGAAGCATACCGCGACTTAAACCAGTTAAAAAGCAACATTCTTTTATGGCTAAATCCTTTGGGAGCGCCATAATACAGCAGTTTTCATTTGCATGATGTACAAAGTTACGGATTTGGAGGCAGGAGGGAAGAGGTAGAAACTCTTTATATCTGATAAATCAGTCCTGGATTTTGTACCTTAAGAAAGCGGGTGACGCTCCTGCGTCGCTAACGCTGCGCTAACAGCAGTCGCTCATGGGGAGCCACTGCGCCAAGGGGGTTCCCCCCGTTGAAGCAAGTGGCGTGGAAACCCCCTTGGCGCTAGCCTCTCCCTTTGGGAGAAGACCGCGCTGCTTCACTTACTTGCAATCTGCTGTATTTTATGACTGTTAAACAGTTGTAAATTCGATGAGTAAATAGAAATGAGTTATAGTGCTTCTCATTTGAGTCTAATAAAGACCAAACCCTCAACTCTTTACGTCTGTTGCTACAACGCGGTGTACTCTCTGTTTTTAAAACAGAGGAGTCAAAGTATATTGCATACATAGACGTATAGCGGCTACTCTACGAGTTCTCCGTTCGCGTTGGCATCTTCACTTGAGAGAAGCAGTACCCGCAGGGTACGATAAGCACTATAGCAGCATTTCTGTATTGATACATATTTTTATTTTCTATTTTGACAAAAAATTATTAATGAGTGTTTTCAACAAATTTATATGTTTCAAATACTAATAATTGATGACGACTATTCAATAAAAATACTCCTGAAGAGGATGTTGGAAAAACAAGGTTATGAAGTAATTACTGCCAGTAGCGGCGAAGAAGGAATAGAAAAGGCATTAGCTTATCGTCCAGCACTAATTATTTGTGATTGGATTATGCCAGGATTAAATGGTTTGGAAGTTTGCCACCACATTAAGGCAGACCCCAAATTTTCTACCACATTTTTTATTTTATTAACATCTTTAGATTCCGTTGCCGATTGCGTCAAAGGTCTAGATGCTGGTGCTGATGATTTTATCTCTAAACCTATTGAGCATAATGAATTACAAGCGAGGGTAAGAGCGGGATTACGCCTGCATCAATTAAGTAGAGATTTGCAAGCTCAAAAGTTGCTTTTAGAATCAGAAATGTCAGAAGCAGCAGAATATGTGCGATCGCTGCTACCTTTTTCCATGACTGAACCCTTCAATATAAATTTCCGATTCATTCCCTCACGACAACTTGGCGGTGACTGTTTCGATTACTATTGGCTTGATGATGACTATCTGGCAATTTACTTACTTGATACTGCTGGACATGGACTCAAAGCTACTCTTCCCTCTGTTTCAGTGCTTAATCTGCTGCGTTCTCGTGCGCTCAAAAGTCTTGATTACTATCAACCTAGTGATGTATTAAAGGCTTTAAATGATACTTTTCAGATGAACTATCAAAATGATAAATACTTTACGATTTGGTATGGAGTTTACAACCGAATTAACCGCCAGTTAATTTATGCTAGTGCAGGTCATCCACCAGCAGTTTTAGTAACTGGTATATCTCCGAGAAAGTCTGAAGTTAAACTATTGAAAACCCCTGGTATGCCAGTTGGCATGTTTCCAGAGGCAAAATATGTTGATGGATTTTGCAATATCGAAAAATTCAGTACCCTTTATATTTTTAGTGATGGCGCTTATGAAATAACTAAATCAGACGGCACACTTTGGAGTTTGGATGCTTTTATTCAGCTACTAGTTAGCTTACAAGATCCTGTTGATAGCCAACTCGATTGCGTACTCAGTTATTTAATAGCTCTGAACTCCAAAGATGCTTTTGATGATGATTTATCTATTTTGCAAATGAAGTTTGATTAATTACAGATTAGAGACTAAAACCTGATTAAATGCATCTTGATTTGGAAAAATTTCAAATACTTTATCCATATTAGTCAGTTCAAATAATATCCTGACTTGTTCATTAATTGAGCAAAGAACAAGCTTCGTATCCGCTGCTCGCAAGGTTTTAAAAGCTAATACTAAAGCTCCCAAACCTGAACTATCCATAAATGTTACATCTTTAAAATCAACTAACACAATTTTTGCACCGTTTTCTAAAATATCAGTGATTTTTTGTCGAAAGTCTTGTGAAGTTGTGGCGTTCAAATTCCCACTGAGCTTAATAACTTTTACTTGTTCTATCATAATTATGATACTCTGACTTGTGTAAATAATGTTCTGATTTCGCTATTATAGGGTATTTAAAAATGCTTGTAAAATAAAATTTAAGATTAAATATTGAGTAATTATTGATAATTAATCAGAATTGATAAATATTAATTATAAAAACTTGAATTTAGTTATTTGTAATTTTTAAAAATTATTACTTAATTAAGTATAGTTTTCCGACTATATAAATAAGCCAGCTAAGTAAGTCAGCATTATAAATAACTGGTATATTTAGTTTTGTAAAAATGTTAATATGACCAATTTATAAACTGTTCGTTCAATTGATGTTTTATCATCTATATTTATTTTTCAATGCTGACTTACTTGCATTTTATGGATTTAGATATATACTTATTTACATACAAGCTGAAGTTAGTGCTTTTCAGATTATTTACCAAAGATTTTTGCAAAACTGAGATTCTCCAATAAATCTCATGAAAATAGCTGTTATTAAGCAATTCAAAATTTAACCAGTCGCAGCGCTCGTGTAGCTAAACTGAGTCTAGCAATAACTTTTCCTCCCTTCCTTCCTTATGACAGTAACTAGGATCTACATTTATTTATGTCCAATTACTTACATAATTGAAATAATTAACCTCTGGACTACCGCTCTAGAGCCAAAAATTTAGATTTCAACAACGCCAAGCAAGCTAGAACCCAATACGCTTGGGTTAAGCATCTTCTATTTACTGGGACAAGGAAAACAAGGGAGACAAGGAGGACAAAGATAAGAAGAAATTTCTCCCTTGTCTTCCCCCTCTTGCTTGTCCCCCCACCAAGCCCTGTCTCCCTTAACCCAAGCATATTGAGCTAGAACCGACACCAAAGCTTTAAAACAAGTTTTCTGAAGGCGATCGCCTCTGCTATCTTAGTATTCCCAATATTTGTCATTTCTCGACAGATAAGACAAAAAGTAAAGAGTTATGAATTTGTTACTCCCTCAAACAGGACTCACTTTGGCTCTGTAAAGTAGTTTCTCACCTTGAAGGTAGCCAGTGTAGCGTACTTTGACTATTTCTCCAGGTTGTGCAGTTCCCTCCAGTAATTGGTGCAGTTGGGGATCGTAAGGTAATTCTGCTCCCACAAGTGCGATCGCTTCCACTCCCCACGCCTGTAAAAGCTTTTCCAGGGGTTTCTGCACCAACGGTACTATTTTGACTGCTGCTAACTGGGGATTCTCCTGCGCTTTCTGTGCTGCTGTGGGCCATTGCAATAATAAAGACTCCAGCAGTTGCAAACTCGACTGCTGGAGTTCTTGTAGCAATAATTCTCGCTGTTGCTCTAATTGAAGCTGCGAGCGATCGTACTCTTTTCTTAAATGTGTAATTTCTTGTAATAATTCCTGAGTCGGCGCTGTTTTCGGTGGTAACAACTCCACCGTTGAAAAAGTTGCAATTAATTCATTCAATGACATCTGTAGCACTGGCGACAGCTTGAGCAGCACATCTACCCGCATTTGCTCTAGCTTTCCTTGGCGTAAGCGCAAAAGTTGACGCTCTGAGACACCAGCCGCACGACTCAGCCCTTTAAAACTAGAAATACCTACCTGTTGCATTAAATCTTGCAACTTTTGGGAATGGAGCATTGGGTATTGGTTACTAGGTAATTGGGGACTGGGTATTGGGGATTGAGCATGGGTATTGGCGATTAAGTTTTTTCTCTATTCCCGATGCCCCATTCCCTATTCCCTATTCCCTATTCCCTAATTCCTATTCTTCCAGTAAACTTCTCAACATCCAAGCTGTTTTTTCATGTACTTGCATCCGCTGAGTCAATAAATCGGCGGTAGGTTCGTCGTTAACTTCCTCTATCACAGGGAAAATAGACCGTGCAGTTCTGACTACGGCTTCTTGTCCTTCTACAAGTTCGCGAATCATCTCCACAGCTTTCGGAACTCCGGGAGTTTCTGGAATCGAACTCAGTTTTGCATATTCGCTGTAGGTTCCTGGTGCAGGATAGCCAAGCGCTCTAATTCTCTCGGCTATTAAATCAACTGCTAAGGCTAATTCTGTATACTGGGTCTCAAACATCAAATGCAATGTTTGAAACATCGGCCCCGTTACATTCCAATGAAAGTTATGAGTTTTCAGATACAGTGTATAAGTGTCAGCCAACAGGTGAGATAAACCATCGGCAATTTTAGCCCTACTCGCCTCGTCAATGCCGATATTTACATTTTTAACTGTTACTTTCGATGACATAATTTTCTCCTAATTAGGTTATATGTAATTGGGGATTGGAAATTGGGCATTGGCTAAACAGGGCATTAGGAATACTCTAAGTCCCTATTCTCCATGCTTCATGCCCCATTCTCTATGCCAAGTGCATCTTCAAAACGCTACGGGGTGCTTTACGGACTCTGGCTAAAACGGTTTCTTTGCCTAAACGCTGGCAAGCTTCATACCGATGACAACCAGAAAAACCATAATATTGTCCATCTACTTCTAGGACATCAATAGGTTCTTGCTGCCCAATCTCCGCAATCGATTCCATTAAGGCTTGTACTTTATTTGGATCGTTTGTACGGGGTAATGGCCGTTTTATCTGATTTAATGGAATTTCTTGGACTTTTACCATAAAGAGTTTATCCAACTAATTCTGTTTTTTGTCTCTATGTAAATCATAGTCGTTATGACTTTGTTTTGCAACTAGTGTTTAGAGCAAAATTGGTAATGGTATCATTGGAGCATTCATGCGACAAAAAAACCGCACTACAAAGCAATTGGAAAATCAGCTCCAACGACGCATTAAGGGGCAGAAAACGCTTGAGTACTCGCTATCGCTTCCCTATCGGGTAGCGATGAAATTTTCGTTTTGGCGTTTTCCCCACACTGTGCTTACAATATTTTGTCTATTGGGACTGACTGCGGCATCAGGGCCTGAGAGCAACATCCAGGATATAGAACTGAAAATTGGGATTGTGCAGCGATTTGGCGATCAGCCTACAGCCAAGCTGCAACTGGAACCCGTAAAAGGCGATCGCTTAAAGTTAAAATTTCAAGCGGGCAATAAGCAGCAAATCCTGTTTACTAAGAATCCTGTAAAGCTGGAGACAGTCATGCAAGCTTTACCCCAGTCAGCAGTCGAAGAAGTAGTAGTTTTGGGCACATACCGCACCTTTGAAAATGCGGAAGACAGTGCTAATAAATGGCGTTCTCAGGGAATGGAAGTGGAAATAGCCCAGCCAGAACGCTGGCAGGTTTGGGCAAAACGAGATGTTTACAGCACTCCTTTACTGCGACGCTTGTTATTACAAAACATCCAAGCTTCTACTCAAGAAAGAGTATATCTTGATACTAAAATTGTCAAACAAGTGCCGCGAGTGAGTTGGGTGATAGATGGTAATCGCTATAGCCCGAGTGACTTAGAAATTAGCACTGATAAAAACTTGATTCGGGTAAATAAAAGCGAAAAACCAGAGTTTGCTCGTCTTTATGCCGGTCGAATAAATTTGCAGCCAAATGCTTATGGCACATATACTCTAGTTAACCAAGTACCTTTAGAAACTTATTTGCGTGGGGTTGTACCTTACGAAATAGGTACGGATGCACCAAAGGCAGCGCTAGAAGCTCAGGCAATTCTTGCTCGGACTTATGCTTTGAGAAATTTACGTAGGTTTGCCGCAGATAATTATCAGTTGTGTGCTGATACTCACTGCCAAGTTTATTATGGGCTGAAGGGAGCAGGGGCCAAAACAGACCAAGCGATCGCCTCAACTAGGGGTAAAGTACTAACTTATAAAAATGAACTCGTAGACGCCCTGTATTCTTCTACCACTGGTGGCGTTACCGCTTCCTTTAGCGATGTCTGGAATGGCGACGATCGTCCCTATTTGCGTCCTGTACTGGATGCCCCGACTAAGTTTTGGGACTTGTCTAAGCAGAGTTTAGCAGATGAAAAGAACTTCCAAAAATTTATTAACACGCAACAAGGATTTAATGAAAGCAAGTGGGATATGTTTCGTTGGCACAAGGAAACCCCTTTAAAGGATATTATCAAGGACTTGCAGAAATTTTTACAGGTGAAAAACAGTCCTTATGCCAAATTTAAGACAATTCAGGCTATGGCAGTAGTGAAGCGAAGCCAGAGTGGACGTATCCTTGAACTTGCAATTAAAACCGATCGCAACACCTTTATTCTCCACAAAGACGAAGTTCGCAGTGCTTTTGCAGCCCCGGTAAGTACGCTTTTTTACATAGAACCCCTGAACAAAGGTAAACCGGAACTTTGGGGATACGCTTTTATTGGTGGTGGATTAGGACATGGAGTCGGCTTGAGTCAAACTGGCGCTCAAAATTTAGCAAAACTAGGTTGGCCAAGTCCAAAAATTCTCCAATTTTATTATCCTGGTACTCAGATTCAAATTCTCAAAAAAGAGACTAAGCTTTAAGCTAATCGGCATTGAAGTTGCACCAAAATCTAGGAGTCACGAGTTAAAAAGAGACAAAAAAATTAAGCAGGAACGCAACATTCACTGTGTTCCTGCTCAATATAAAATTAGACTTTTTTTCAAAGTCTCTTTCAGAGGTAGGCACGGCATTACAAGGATATAAGTTATAGATGCCCTACTTCTATTTGGTCAACATTAGTAACTCTTGCAAGTTTATGATTGAGTAGCTTAACTCTTAGTAAAGGTCTTCTTCTTTGTGAGTTTCAATTGTTATGTCAGAGGTTGGGTAAGCGACACAAGTCAGTACATATCCCTTTTCTATTTGTTCATCATCTAAGAATGACTGGTCACTTTGATCGACAGTACCCTTGACGATTTTACCTGCACAGGTCGAGCAAGCACCAGCGCGGCAAGAATAAGGCAAGTCAAGACCAGCTTCTTCGGCAGCATCTAGAATATAGACATCATCATCAACGTCAAGTGTTTGGTTCAACCCTTCGGCATCGTTGATTAGTGTCACTTTATAACTTGGCATTGAGTAATCCTCTCTTTTGCAAACGGCAGTATAAGTTATCTTAAGGCAAAGGCACGGCTGTTCTGTGGAATTAGCCGCTAGTTTAAATTTGCTTCAATTCTGATACTACGAGAAAAATTAAGCGATGTACCTAGAAATTGAACCCGATTAGTAATGAAATTTAGTTACTTAATCCTGATAAGTTTTATTTATATTATTTTCGACCCAACGCAGGTTGTGATTAGAAAAAATTATATTCCAGAAAAGTAAATATGAGTAAGGTTAATGTTACCTATATTTTGTAGGATTTACTCAGAAGAGATCCTTCAACTCCTTTATAAAAGTAAGACTGTTTAATTTTCTAATCTGATTAAACGCCCCCGTTATGGATCAAACAAATATAACATTTCAGTTTTCTGCTTCGATTATTGTTTTCTGAGAGTGATGGAAAAGCGGTATATAGCTTCAAACAAAGTCTTATTTGTCCTTGAGGAGTAGGACGAATATTGTAGAGTCTAGACTGGTAAAACCGATAAACAGAGAATCTTACCACTAGAAGCGTGGGAAGATTAAAAACAGAACTAGTGAGGATCATGTATAATTCAGAAGCAGCTTTGGAAAAAGCAAGAGTGCGTGTAGGTTTGGTAGGTACTGGGTATGCGGCAAAGTTTCGGGCTGAAGCATTGCTCCATGATGAGCGATCGCAGTTAATTGCAGTTGTTGGTCATACAAAAGAAAAAACCGAAACCTTTGCTAGAGAGTGCCAAATTGAAGTTTTGAGTACTTGGCAAGAGCTAGTAGAGCGTGAAGATATAGACTTAGTAGCAATCTGCACTATTAATCGAGATCATGGAGCGATCGCTCGTGCAGCACTTACCAACGGCAAACATGTGATTGTAGAGTATCCTCTTTCGTTGGATGTAATCGAAGCCGAGGAACTAATTGACTTAGCAAAAGCACAACAAAAACTTCTACACGTTGAACATCTAGAACTTTTGGGTGGGTTGCATCAAGCTTTGAAGCAAAACTTAGCCAAAATTGGTGAAATTTTTTATGCTCGCTACAGCACCATCAATCCCCAAAATCCTGCACCCCGCAAATGGACTTATAATCACGAGTTTTTCGGTTTTCCCTTAATTGGTGCTTTATCTCGTCTACATCGTCTTACCGATTTATTTGGTAAAGTATTTAGTGTTAACTGTCACCAGCGATATTGGGAAATAGAAGCGGAATACTATCAAAGCTGCTTGTGTACTAGTCAACTGTGCTTTGACAGTGGACTTTTAGCCCAAGTAGTATACGGCAAAGGCGAAAGCATTTGGCAATCAGAACGCAAGTTTGAAGTTCACGGTGAAAAAGGTGGTTTAATTTTTGATGGCGACACCGGAATATTCGTCCAGCCAGGGGAAACAACATCTTCTATAGAGGTTGGCCCTCGCCGGGGTTTGTTCGCCAAAGACACGAGTATGGTGTTAGACCATCTTTTTGATGGCACTCCTTTGTACGTTACCCCAGAGGAGAGCTTGTATACCTTAAAGGTTGCTGATGCGGCACAAAGAGCTGCACAGACAGGGTTAACTATGTTTATGAAAGATATTTTAGATAAAAGTTAATGAAAACCGAACTAATTGTTATTTTATCCCAAAGAGAATTAGACAAAATGCGTCAAGCTGGGCGTTTAGCTGCTAAACTTCTCCAGCATTTGGAACCCTTTGTGAAGCCAGGGGTTAGCACTCTTGAACTAAATGATGAAGCCGAACGTTGGACGCAAGCGCATGGAGCAAAAAGCGCCCCCCTCGGCTATAAGGGTTATCCTAAGTCGATTTGCACTAGTGTAAATGAGGTGATTTGTCACGGCATTCCTAATGCCAAGCAAATCCTCAAAGATGGTGACATTATTAATATTGATGTCACACCGATTGTTGAAGGTTATCACGGCGATACATCGAAGACATTTTTTGTTGGTACACCTTCTCCAAAAACGAGAAAGCTGGTAGAGGTGACAGAAGAGTGTTTGCGCTTGGGTATTGCTGAAGTTAAACCTGAGGCACGCATTGGCGATATTGGTGCAGCCATTCAAGAGTATGCTGAAGCCCAAGGCTTTTCTGTGGTGCGAGATTTCGTTGGCCACGGCATCAGTAATATTTTCCATACTGCGCCGGATGTGCCCCACTATGGTACACGTGGTAAGGGCAAGCGCCTCAGACAAGGGATGGTTTTTACCATTGAGCCAATGATAAACGAAGGTACTTACGAAGTCGAAGTTCTGGGCGATAAATGGACTGCTGTCACGCGCGATCGCAAGCTTTCTGCTCAATGTGAGCATACCTTAGCTGTAACTGAAGATGGCGTTGAAATCTTTACCTTACCTGAAGGCGAGAATTACTGGGCTGTATAATAACATCCTACTAAAAAAATCCTTTCGTTTGGGATGAACTAAAGCCAGTAGTCTGAAGCGGTAGCCCATCAGTAGAGCTAGCTAGAATAATTAAAAGCAGATATTGCTGCTCTAGTTCTGAACCCGAAAGGACAAATTTTGATGGTCTCAGCCACTATTAATACAGGTACTCTTAGCTCTGAGGCATTCGTTGCTGGTTATGTGGATGATGTACGCTACGAGTTAATCGACGGACAACTAATCGACTTGGAACCCACTGGACTTCATGAACAGGTAGCTGGGTTAATTAATCGTAAGCTCAATGTAGCAATTGATCTGCTCAATTTGCCTTGGTTTATTCCCATGAAATGCCTGATTAAACCATTAGGTCAGAATTCAGCTTTTAGACCCGATGTTGTGATTCTCGATCAGACGACTTTGGCGAATGAGCCATTATGGAGAACTGAGCCAGTGATTACACTAGGCAAATCTGTTAAATTGGTCGTAGAGGTTGTCAGTACCAATTGGCAAAATGACTATGCCCGGAAAGTGGAAGACTACGAAGCTTTAGGTATTGGAGAGTATTGGATCGTAGATTATCTAGGGCTAGGAGGCAAACGCTACATCGGCTTATCCAAAGAACCTGTGATCACGATTTATCAGTTAGTCGATGGAACTTATCAAGGACAACAATTTAGGGGAACAGAACGCCTCATCTCCCAAACATTTCCAGACCTGAATTTGACCGCAGAACAGATATTTGTTGCAGGTCGCTAGAGTTAGAGATTGGGGAAGACGTGGCACTCTCTGGTGAGAAGTATGTGAACTGCTTAATAATTCGTTAGTAAGGGTGATGTTACAAAATTGCAAAACGATGTAACATAACTCTTGGCACTATTTTGATGTCAACATTATCAATAAATCCACTGCTTCTCAAATCTTCAGAGTTAATAGCAAAGACCTGTTCAAATCAGGTGTGGTTCTGTTATCTCTTCCTACTCGTTATTTCTCCAACTTATTTTCTCGGCGTTGCTGAATGAAAGTGTAAAACTCCATGTTTTAAACTGTTTCCTTTGCGCCTTTGGAGGAAACCAAATTCATACTTTTAATCAGCAACGCCGTTTGATGATGGGGAAATGATGAGGTAATTTTTTTACCCTCTAAGTTAAGGAGAAACTCATCAATGGCAGAATTCGCAGATACAAATCCTCTTAACGGTACTCCAGGGCCTGACAGTCTAATTTACTTTAAGATAGATGATCCTATAGGAGATAATTTTCTTCCGAGTAGTTATTTTGATATTGTTTCCATAAACGGATTCGACGGTAACGACTTTCTCGGTACTGTTTCTCCTAGCAGCTATTTCATCAATGGTGGTGCTGGGAACGATACTATCTATGGGAATATTGGCTTCGATGTCATTCAAGGAGATGATCTCGATGGCGTTGCAGGCAACGATTACCTCTATGGGCAAGGGGACACTGATGGTCTCTTTGGCTATGGTGGCAATGATTTACTCAATGGGGGTGCTGGGACTGACACTCTCTATGGAGGTGATGGCAACGATGTTTTCCAGTTCGACTCAGTTTCAGATAGTCAACCTGGTTTGTCACGAGATATTATCAAAGATTTTGTTGGAAACGGTAACTTACCAGGAGATCGAATCGATTTATCTGGCATAGACGCTAATACCAATATAGCGGGCGACCAAGCCTTCACTTACATAGGAAGTGGCGCATTCACCGCACGCGGCCAGATCCGTTATTCAAAAGATATTCTCCAAGGTAATACTGATAGTAATCTATCGGCTAATTTCGAGATTCAGCTTGAAGGATCACCACTACTAGTGGCAAGCGATATTATCGTTTAATAGACTTCTTGCAAAAGTCCTTAATACCCCACCCCCAACCCCTCCCCTTACCAAGGGGAGGGGAGCGTTTGCGTTAGAAATACTAACTGTAGGTTGGGTTAAGCGGATCGAAACCCAACGTTTCCGCGCTTGTTGGGTCTCGTTCCTTAACCCAACCTACAAAAAATTAAATTTCGACCCTCTTTTAGGGTTGACAATGAACCGCTTTTTCAAAAACAGTCAACAGTAAGCCAAGCAGCATCGGTTCCAATAGTCATCGAAGTTGTTTCAACCAACTGGCGAGATGATTACTATAATAAATTTGGAGATTATGAAGAAATGGGCATTCCCGAATATTGGATTGCTGATTATGCTGCATTGGGTGCAAGAAAGTTCATTGGCAATCCTAAACAACCCACTATTTTTGTCTGCGAATTAGTTGATGGTGAATATCAAATGACAGCGTTTCAAGGTAACACCGCGATTTCATCACCTACCTTTCCCCAATTAAATTTAACTGCACAGCAGATTTTTAATGCGGCTAACTAATTTTTTATCTAGTCTTATAATTATCTTCCCAACTTATTAGGAATACCTTCACAACCGCCGGGAATAGTACTTCTAGTTTTTTCGCCACCCCAAGTGCAACAGTAGTTACGTGCAGACTCAGACATCCGTTGTACATTCGTGAAATCGGCATTTTCTACCACAGCGCCAGTGTGTTCGCCAGTTTGATAATTTGGTGGTTGAGTACGACTACGGGGTGATGCTTTATCCACTACACCATAGAATAGACGAATCCCGTTGATGTCGGCACTACTGAGATTAGCACTATATAAAATTGTGCGCGAGAGGTTGGCTTTTACTAAATCACAACTGCTCAGATTAGCGCGGACAAGATTAGCTTCGCTCAGGTCAGTCCAACGCAAATCAGTACCAGAAAGGTCTGCTCCTGCTAGCGTTACCCCTAAATCAATGACACGCACACCTTCTAGGCGGTCTTCTGCATATCCGCCACTCCCGTCGAGAATAGCTCGACCTAATAGCCGATCGCGTTGTAAGGGTGAGAGCAACTTGGAACGGGAGAGAAAGCGGAGAATTTTTGCTTTACCACTGCCATCTACACTACTTAAAATTGCCGCAGTGCGTCCTTCTGCGATCGCTCTTTCTTGGGGCCAATCTTCTAATAATCCTTCTTGATCTAATACTAAGTCTGAAACGCCTTGAAAATAGGAATCAATTGTCTGTTGCTGGGTAATAATATTTTGCTGAACTGTCAGCAGGTTTTGCTGAATTGTCAAGTCTTTAGAAATGACATATTGTCGCCACGCCACGTAAACGGCGATGACAGCGATCAGAATTTGCCCCAAAGCACCAAACCAATCTGCTAGAGTTCCAGCAATGTCCCAGTTAATCTGGTGTCCTAAAACAAGCAAGCGATCGCCTACACCTGTAAACCGAATCAAGCCAACAATAGCTACTAGTAATCCCAAAAATGCCACAAACAAGGTGCGTTCTTGGGGTGAAAACCAGTTGTTTAAAACTTCTTGGAACCAAGGCAATAATATCGCTAGGGATAAGAGCAAAGTTATTAGCGTTCCAATAATGCCGATAATCCAGTTATTGAGGATAACTCCAGTGAAGGTGATGGCGATCGCTATTAAAATAATTACCAATGCCCTCGGCTTAACTAGAAATTGCTTGGTAGTAGGTTGATTGAGATCAGAATGGGCTTGTTGGAGAGCAGTTGTATATTGCGGAGATTTCAAAGATGCGATCGCCGCTAGAGCTTGTTGTGTAGCTAGTACTTCTGAACTGAGGTTTTTCTCAGTTGGACTCCCGTCAAAGTCATCCGGTTGCAAATCGTTTTCGGGTGCTGGTTCTGGGGTTGGTAGATTAGAGGAATTAGATTCAATTGTCATGTTTTCTATTTTGCCCCAGCAGATTCAGTTCAACATCTGTTTTATCAGAAATTGCACTAAACCAAAGACCTGTATTCCATAGGACTGAGAAGCTTTATATATAGCAGTTTCAGTCGGGGTTTAAATCCTCTTAAGTAATGTCTTTAATTTTGAATTGTTAAGTTTGGTCTACAGTTTGAATTGTCAGCATTTGAGGAGGCGTGGCATCAGGTGGGTAGAGAAAATCTACTTCTACCAGTCGTCGCTGGCCGGGTAGTATTTTTAATTGAGCAAGCGGTTCTCCCATCTGTCCCCGTTGTTGAACTAAATGCCAATATTGGGTTCTGGGTAAGCCATTATCGTCATTGTAGCGAATACGAACTGTACCTCGAAAAAAGACAGATGGTTGGGGTGGTGAAAAAAAGCGAAGCCCTGGTTTACTTAACTCATCTTCTTTGATCGGCGTTTGGAAAAGCACCTTTATAGTTTGCGGCTTATCTGTATTGTTGATTAATGGTAGAGAGATGTTGTATTCAATGCCGTAGTTACCGTGAGCTTCGTAAGCAGTACCAGGATAACGCGCCACTAATTTAGCAGTTTGGTTTTGTCCAGTACCCATTTTGCCTGCCAAAAGGGTACTTAAACCGTAGGAAAAAGCTTGTCCTGATTCGGGAATTGTTAAATATGAACTATTTTCGTTGGTAACTTGTGCTTGCCAACGAGAGCCAACAGCTACCCCCGCTACCCGTCCGTAAATTTCTTTTGCCCCTGCAAGCTTATCTGGAGGACTGGGGGCAGGTTCACGCGGCCCTGCAAAATCACCATTTTCTAACAAGTTCTCCCATTCTTCTAAAGTAGGCGCTCGTTCACTACCATCGGGATTGGGTTTGGCAAACATGGCTAGGTTCGCCAGATAAACTGGACTATTACTATACAAATGCAACAAAGTAGAACGTCCATTTAATGGCGGGGTTAAAGTCCGCACTGGAATAGGATGATTCATTAACATCCGGCTTTGTTTTGGTGGAATTACCAACTGGGCTGGCCATCCTGACTGCCGTCTGACTCGCAGCAGATCATTCATGACGCGATCGCCTGGGCCAGCATAAATGTTTCCCGAATTATTTGATTGCATGGCGGGAAGTTTGATAAAAGGTGCATCAGGTTGACTAAGATAACTAGCTGCTTGCAATATATTGACAGTTGCAGAGCGATCGCTCGGATTGTAAACAATCACCCCTAAATAAAGAGTCCGCAAATCATTTGGAGTCTCAATCGCTCTCGCAATATGGTGAGAAAATAAATCAAACCGTCCCTGAAATGGAAAGTTCAGGTGGGCGCTGGGCACTTTTTTGCCTTGAGGAGGAAATGTAGACAGCAGAATTCCTTCACTCTTAACTACTTCTGGGTTATTACTGTTAAATACTGGTACTTCGTCAAGATGTCCTGTTAAAGGTCTTGTTTGTTGAGGAACGAAGATTTCTTGTGGTGCAGGAGAAGGCGATGCTTGAGCCAAAAACAAATAGGAAATAAGATTAAGCATTTATTCAAAAAGCAATTTATCGCTGAAGTTCAGAATACAGCATACCTAAATTGTTTTGAGAGCGATGTCTACGACGGGCTACGCCAACGCCAGACCTGTTGCTGACCTGACTTTATTTACTAAGTACAGCATTTCATTAATTCACGACGAATTAATGAAAGGCAATACCCTGCAATGCCAATGCATCGGCTGACAATGCCAATGTATCGACTAACAATGCCAATGCATCGGCTGACAATGCTAATGCATCGACTGACAATGCCAATGTATCGGCTGACAATGCCAATGCATCGACTGACAATGCCAATGTATCGGCTGACAATGCCAATGCATTGACTGACAATGCCAATGTATCGACTAACAATGCCAATGTATCGACTAACAATGCCAATGTATCCCCCTGTATTAAAAACGCTACGATTTTACGCAAAGCTGTATTAAGCTATCGCGCCTACAAGTTGCAATTTTTGGACACCGTAACTCTTGGTTCTACCTCCTGCCCCCTGCCTCCTGCCTCCTGCCTCCTGCTATATACAACATTGTGGGGTAGCCATCTTGCCCGCCCTGATTCATGAGCGTGCAGGATGTCCACCCCACAAAATTGAGTAATGTATTTGTTGTAATTTCCAGTGCTTTGCACGCAATTAAGGTGCAAGGGCATTACCCCGAATTAGACTACCAATAGTTTTGGCAGTAATTTTCAGTTGGGTGATGGGATTAGCTGGGACAACCGTCTTATACAAATAACTATCGAATGTTAGCCTTTGTACATCGAGGTCATCGCACATTTCCACAAAAGCCTCACGGGTAGCGTCGGAACGATAGAATACGGTTTGCAGAATGTCCAACACCTTGTAAGTGAGTCCATATCTTTTATCCCAACGCTTCAGGTAAACTTTTAGGTCGCCTTCTGTCGGAATACGGCTACCACTATTAGATGCTTCTACAATAGTTTCGGCACACATCCGCCCAGATTTAGCGGCAAAATAGATACCTTCACCAGAGGACTTGGTAACGTAACCAGCAGCATCTCCCACTAAAGCGATGCGACCGACAACACGACGGGGACGGGGATGTTCAGGAATGGGGTGGGCTTCGACTTTGATGATTTTACCGCCTGCTAGCTTCTCAGAAGCACGGGCGCGGATGCCAGCTTGTAACTGTTTGATGCTAGCTTTATTGATGTGCATTGTACCAGTACCAACAGCTACGTGGTCATATTTGGGGAAAACCCAAGCGTAGAAATCGGTAGAAACGTCATCACCGACATACATTTCGGCGAGGTCGTTATAATAGGCCATTTTGTCTTCGGGTAAGCGAATTCGCTCTTGGAAAGCGATCGCATAATTGTAATCCCCAGCGTCCATCTCTTTGGCAACGCGGGAATTAGCCCCATCTGCCCCGATAATTAGATCCACTTTCAGAGTTTTGGCAATACCCTGTGATATACCGTCTGTATGGTCAATGTAATGAATGGTATAGGGATCAGTATTGTTTCCTGGTATATCGAGTTTATGAACAGTGGCATTAATTAAATTTGCGCCTACTTTTGCCGCGCGATCGCGCAAAAACCCATCTAACACTTCCCGGCGGCACATTCCTATATATTCATCTTCATTTATCAGATTAATATCAACCTCACGATTGGAAGGCGAAATCATTTTCATCTTCCGTACCCGGCGATCGATAATCTCTGGTGGTAAGTCAAATTCACTCACCATACATAGAGGAATTGCACCCCCGCAAGGCTTTGCATTGTCTAGCTTCCGCTCAAACAGGTAGGTTTCAATCCCAGAGGCTGCCAGTGTTTCTGCGGCAGATGAACCAGCAGGGCCTGACCCAATAACAGCAACCCGTAGTGTCAAAGGTCTTTCTCCCAATCTTCACATTTACCGAGAGCATACTACCACGGTCTTTCTAGTGATTTGGCGCTTTACCTCCAGGTTTCTGCTTAAATGCAATATTCCTTAATGTTTCGATACGAAAAGCGAGATGGGAATGGAGAATTTGGCTAATGGAAAATTTCCCAAATTCTAGGGGTTTAACCCACATTCTGCACTTCTTAGGGTCAGATTCGGCAAATCTCCTACTAAAATCTAAGTAAATTGGGGTGCTAGTGGTGAAACTACCTGGGAAAAGAGATATTTCGGAAGTTCCAAAAATTCCTAAGAAAGCGATTTGGAAAACTTTTTTCCTTTTTTTCTGATTAAAATACTTATTTTTATTCTGCCTAAGTTAAGTAGATTTTTCTGTACGTGTTACTTGCCATATAAAGCTAAACATTAATTTAAAGTTACTAATAATTACATAAATTACAATTGAACAAAAATTATACAAATCAGAATTATTCCTGAGGCTATAGACTAAAAAGCCAGTTTATATTCAAAACAGGTAAACAAGTTAATAAATTTCATGTTTTTTAGATACATGGTGATGTCTTTAACCTGTTTAGCTATTGCAAGTAGCAATGGAAATACAGAAGTTGAAGTACCAACAAATATCAATTCATTACAATCATCTGAAAAAACCAATCTCGCAGATAAATTAGCATCAGTTACTGGAGAGAAAATCAACAGTTATAATCCTGTAAAATCTTTTATGTCTGGTGAAAATAATTATCCATTACCCGAAAGCTCTATATCTGATCTATCAAAAAATATAGCTATTCAGGAGTTGAATAAGGATAACCAGAAGTCACGAAAAATATCAACTGGATTGGGGTATCAGAGAAATAGTAACTACATGACTCTAACGCCTACAGGGCAAGTAAATTTGCTAGGAAATCCACTTTATGAATTGAAATTGTTCGCAAATGGGCAGTTGATTGGTGGATACATAAGTGTATCTGGAAGGGCGAATACCCAAACCAGAGATCGTAACCGCTCTGGAACGGAAGCACCATTACCTAACGGAATATACAAAGTTGCTACAGCAACTACTCGCGGCTCAATTGCTGAAGCGGGCGATCGCTTTCTTCCCATACAGCCCCTATTTAGTACTGGGCGTTCTTCTTTGGGGATTCATTACGATCCATCATTTGAGAAAAACAACGGCGAAGACGGTACATCAGGATGTGTGGCATTAACGAACCGTCAGGATTTGAGCCAGGTGTTGGAATACGTCTATGCTTACAGACCTGAATTTCTTGATGTTATGATTCAGTAATTTTTTACTTTTTTAATTCAATTTCAAAATTCGTTTCTTAAAAAAGGATATCAATCATGTTGAAATTTTTTCTTGCAGGTGCATTAATTATCACTGCGATATTACCAGCAGCAGCAGCAGAAGAAATCGGACCCGGAATTGGTGGCAGAAATTCTATATCTGCTGAAGGTTATTCTGCTCATGTTTGTACTAATGAGTCCGATGGTAATCTCTCACTGCGTAACGGACCTGGAAAGAGTAATAGAAAGATTACGGAACTTTCCAATAACACGAATATTAACGTGCTAGATCGCACAAATAGTCAAGATAGTTTTGTGTGGTTTAGAATCAGAAAGGGTGAAATAACGGGTTGGGTTCGTTCTGATTATGTTTGTAATGGATACTCCGTTGCAGATGCAGATTAATTCTTGTTAGTAAGTAGGTATTAGATATAGCAATCCTGTTTGATTTATAAGAATTGCAACACCGATATCCCCGACTTCTTAAAGAAGTCGGGGTATCTTGTTTATCACGAATGATTCAATAGGGCTATAGCATTAGAGGTTGCCATAGCTTCAGTTAATAAAATAACGCTCTTTTATTACTCTCATAGTATTATAATCAAGTCCTATCTGCTTAATTTATCAGGCGTGTTTAATTTGGTTTAAAAACGGTTATATCGACTATCACCTGCGATCCCTATAGAGACTTATTTCTACAGGTAAGGACATTTGAAAACTTCAAATATCTAAACGTCGGGATGTTATCTGATATAAAAAGTAAATTTCTATCAGAAATTGCCAGCACAACCACTACAAAATAATTTTTGTAACCCGCTCCTCATTGTAGCTTCCTCGATTGCAGCAGCAGCGGTAGCTAAATCTTGTTCATCCATAAATAACGATATATGGTATATGTAGGACACAGTAATCCTACCAAGGATCTGTAGATTTAGTTGCAGAGGTATAGTAGCAGTGGGTATAGTAGTTGAAAACGTTTCCAAACAATTTGGGAGTTTCAAGGCAGTTGATCAAGTCAGCCTAGAAATTAAGAGTGGTTCGCTAGTTGCATTACTCGGGCCATCGGGATCAGGAAAATCTACGCTACTACGGTTAATTTCAGGTTTAGAAATGCCAGATAGCGGCAAAATCCTGCTTACCGGTAAGGACGCTACATACCAAAGCGTGCAACAGCGAAATATTGGCTTTGTGTTTCAGCACTATGCCCTATTCAAGCATCTGACTGTCAGGCAGAATATTGCCTTTGGCTTAGAAATTCGTAAGGCACAGCCAAAGAAAATTAAGGGACGGGTAGAACAGTTACTTGAATTGGTGCAATTGACTGGACTAGGCGATCGCTATCCATCACAACTTTCTGGTGGTCAAAGACAACGGGTAGCATTAGCAAGGGCGCTGGCAGTAGAACCGGAAGTTTTATTGCTAGATGAACCCTTTGGCGCACTTGATGCGAAAGTCCGCAAAGATTTACGGGCATGGTTACGCCGCCTCCATGATGAGGTTCATGTTACCACAGTTTTCGTTACCCACGATCAAGAGGAAGCAATGGAAGTCTCCGATGAAGTTGTGGTGATGAATAAAGGACGTGTGGAACAGGTGGGGACACCAGCAGAAATTTACGATAATCCCGCCACGGCATTTGTAATGAGCTTCATCGGCCCGGTGAATGTATTACCCAGCACCTCGAAGATTTTTCAAAGCAGCGGGTTTGATGCGCCACACCCACAAGTCTTTTTGCGTCCGCAAGATGTGATTTTAGAAAAGACCGCTAACGGTACTACTACACCTGCAACGATAAGCCGATTGATACATTTGGGTTGGGAAATTCAGGTGGAATTAACTTTCGATGATGGACAAGTATTGACGGCGCATTTAACACGCGATCGCTTTAACGACTTAAAGTTAGAACCTCTACAGCGAGTGTATGTGAAGCCAAAGGATGCAAAATCCTTTCCAGTGTCTTATTCAATTTGAATCAGGCAGGGGGGCAGGAGGTAATAATTAGCAATCCGAAATAGTTCGTCAACAATAGTCTAATTAAGATGCCCGACTTCTCAAAAAAGTCGGGCATCTTAGCTTGGAATTTTTACCAATCACATAGTAGGATTGCTGTATTATCCGATCTAATTAGTTGCCTTTGGTTACAGCATCTCCAGGGCCGGCAGTGACAATCACCAGATTTTCTGGCTTAATTAAATTTTCAATTGCCTGTTGCATATCAGTCATAGAAACTGCTTGAATCCGCTGAGGAAACTCTCGGATTTCTGACTGTGAAAGCCCTAAAACAGCATTATCCAAAATGATCTCTGATACATTACTAGGATTAGCTAAATCCACAGGGTAGCTATTGGTAATTGAGCGTTTTGCTGTGTTGAATTCAGCTTCAGTAACTCCTTGCTCGCGTAACTGTTTTAGTAAAGCGAGAGTACTGGCGATCGCTTTTTGAGCATCTCCAGGAGCAGTTTGCATTTGAATCAAGAAGGGCCCCGGATTGATCCCGGCGGCAAAACCACTATATATACCATAAGTTAGACCTTGGCGATCGCGCACTTCCGTACCGAGGCGGCTAGCTAAGGTATCACCACCCAAAATTTGATTTAGCACTAGTGCCGCATAATAACGCGGATCTTTGCGAGAGATACCATTGTAGCCAATGTATGTCACAGCCTCAGCTTTACCGGGAATTACTTTGTTTAGTTGTGTCAAAGTTTGCGGAAATGGTACGGATTGGATTTTGAGAATAGGTGGCTTACCTGTGGCTTGCCATTTACCAAACACCTCATTTAGCAAAGTTTTTACCTTAACTCGATCGAAGTCTCCAACTATTGCGATCGTCGTGGTATCTGGTCGGTAGTGTGTCTGGTAGAAACCAAGCAAATCATCACGAGTAATAGTCTTTAAACTCTCGGCTGTGGGAAAGCTGTGGAATGGATGATTTTCAGGATAAATTGCCTGCTGAAATACTTGTCTTCCCAAACCTCTAGGGTCATCTAGCTGGACTTTCAGGCCTGTCAATGCCCTTTGGCGACTCAGTTCTAACTGATCGGCTGGAAAAGTGGCGTTTTCTAACACATCTGCCAAAGTTTGAATCAATATTGGCAGATTTGCTGAAAGTCCCTCACCACTAACGCTAGTTCCCTCGCGGCTAGCACTGAAGCTCAAACCAGCTCCCAGGTCTTCTAAGGTTTTTGCTAGGGTCAGAGCATTTTTAGTCTGCGTCCCATTCATTAAGTTATTTGCAGTTAGATTCGCTAATCCAGCTTTTTGATTGCCGTCAAATTCAGTACCAGCGTCAACTTGTCCACTCAGATTAATGGTGGGAAGGTTGCGATCGCTCAACAGCAGAACCTTCAAACCATTCTTTAAGGTAAACTCTTCTGGTAGTGATTGTTTATTAGAATCTGTCTCTGATGTAGCAGGTGGCAAATATTTTGCCAGTTCTGCTGGATCTACAGGCTTACCAGGGCTGAAATTTTCCACAGTGCGTCCAGAGCCAGCGTTAGAAGTTCCTGGTTTACCATCTGGTTGAGTCGGCTCAAAGAAGCCGATAGTTTGTTGAGCCGGATTGAGGTAAGTTTTCGCTGCTTTCTGGACTTGATCTGGGGTAACTTTAGCGATCGCAGCCAGATACCTTTCAATAAAACGATAATCCCCTGCGATCGTTTGGTTATATCCCAGTTGATTAGCCTGACTAGTAATATCTTGATTTCCCAAAATATACGAGGCTTGCAGTTGCGTTTTCGCTCGGTTCAACTCTTCTGAGGTGACAGGCTGCTGTTGCAATTTTGCTAAAGATTCCTGGAGTACCTGGGCGATTTTACCCAACTCTTGACCAGGAGCTGCTGTAGCATTAATTTCATACCAACCCGGTTCGATCAGTTCAGCAGCACTGCCACTCACTGAACTCGCCAGTCCAGATTCTACCAAAGCCTGATAAAGCCGAGAGCTACGCCCACCTGTGAGAATAGCATCCATCAAATCAATTGCTGGGACATCAGGATGTTTGATATCTGGCAGAGGATATACTGCTTGCAATAGTGCTGCACTTCCAGGTTGCTTGAGGAGAATTGGCGCTTTTTTCGCAACAGGAGTAGATGGGGAAGCGTCGGCAATCGAAGAAGATGCCGAAGAATTATTAATTGCTCTGCTGGCATTATGGAGTGGCGTATTCTTTTTTGCTCGTTGCGATAACTTACCAAAAGTTTCTTGGACAACTTTGAGTGCAGGTTTTGTGGCAAAATCTCCGGTAATCACCAACGTGGCATTTTCTGGACTGTAATAGGTTTGGTAATAATTCCGTACCTGCTCCACCGTGAATTTTTCTACATCGGCTTTTGTGCCTCCCACCGATAAACCATAGGCTCGATTGGGGAAAGCAGCTCGCATCACTGTCTTACTCAGGCGATAACCTGGTGAATTTTCGTACCCCTGTAACTCGGAGATCACTACCCGCTTTTCACTGGTGAGTTGTTCAGGCCCAACTAAGGAGTTTTCCATGCGATCGGCTTCCAGTGTCAGCAGTGCTTCTAATTTGTCTCGCTGCACTGTGCCAAAGTAAGCTGTTTCGTCATAACTAGTAAAAGCATTGAACTGGCTACCCAAAGCACTAAACAACCGTCCAAACTGTACTGGACGGTCATTTGTACCTTTGAACATCAAATGTTCTAGCTGGTGAGAAATGCCATTCTCTCCCTTAACCTCGTTGCGCGAACCAACTTTATACCAAACTTGCACACTCACCACTGGAGCGGTATGGACTTCTTTGGTTAGTACCGTTAAACCGTTGTCTAATACCGTTTTTTGCACTCCTTGAGTGAATGAGACAGCAGAGACAGGTGTAACTGCTGTTGGTGTTGCAGCATTAGTGAAATTGCCTGATAAAGGCACGATAGTTAAAAGCAGGCTGAAGAAAAATCCTAGAAGCATGTAAGATCGCCGTTTCATAAGCAATACAAAATTTCCAATTTAAAAATAAAACCCCAAAGGGTATTTCAAAATCTAAATCTAACTCAAGTTGCTAGTAGACTGTGGCGG
This sequence comes from Nostoc sp., assembly GCF_036917575.1. GTDB lineage: Bacteria > Cyanobacteriota > Cyanobacteriia > Cyanobacteriales > Nostocaceae > Nostoc. The sequence continues at coordinate 450,354 of NZ_JBALDC010000050.1, forward strand.
AAGTTTGCCTACCTTTAACAAGTCGCTTAAGCAATTTGTTTGGTTAATTAAGATGGTGATCTGGATTTTTATCGTTAAATCTACTGAGGTTAATCAGATTTACAGATAAAATTTTGACGTAATCTCAGAAATTATTATAAGTAAGTATATTAACAACCTTTACAATGTGTTCCATTTGACACGATTTTCGGAATATGCTTTTTGAAATTGATTTGATGCCTGTTGTAATTCCATTAGAGCGGGTATCTCCGTCAAAGCAACAACTTTTTGAGAGATGCAAACAACAAACTTAATTGGATCGTTTACATTAGGTATGCTGTTAACAGCAATACCTGTATTATCAGCTCAAGCCTCAGAAGCAGTACCAAACTTATACCAGTTTCAAGGTAAGAATGTCAGCATTACTTACTCAACGACAAGCTTTATTGGCAAGCCTCTTTTTACCTATACAGATAAGCAACAGACATTAAACTTTCAAGGCACTGAGCAGATCCGTAGTGTAGAAACAGAAATTGGTACACTAGTAACTGTAACTATCCGTAAGACAGTAGATAGAGGTAACACCGTGTTTACCTTGGTCTTACCGCGTGTAAACCTTGGAAAAAGCATCTCAGCGCCAGTTCAAACTAAGGGAATCACAACAACAAACCTCTTTTCTGTAATTCCTAAATTCAACCAGGGGCAAAGACAAACCTATACAACAATAGATTTGACTGGTACAGCCCAATCTGTCGCGTTTTAACTATATAAGAAGGATAAAGATATTAAACTTTTGCTTAGATGGAGCAAAACATTAAGGGTGAAAGTAAATAATTGTTTACCTTCACCCTTTGCCAAGATTAATATCGTTTCATTTATGAAATAGATAAGAATTTAAATCAATAAGCGATGATTTTAATTCAGCATCGAAGTAGAGTTTATGAATAATTTTAAGATATATTTTAACAGAAGGTAATTTAGGCGATGCCTACGGCGGTAAACTACGCTCTCTCCCGTATTCTCTACAATTATCGTTTAATTTGTTTAGGAAACTTACGAATTAACAAAGATGTATAAAGAGGTTTGATTTTTAATACCTATTACTGCAATTTAGGGATAATTCTAGGGAACCATATAACTGTAGTTTTGACTCCTGCTTTGTCAGGTAATTCTTTTATGGCTCAAAGTTTATCTCCAAAAATCCAACTCACGACACCAATCAAAGAAGCTTCTTTAGAAACAACTGGTAATTATCTAAATATTAAATACCTCAAGCTTGTCAATCATACTGTTAGTGGAAGAAAACACTGGTCTTACAAAGAATATTGTAAAATTGATGCTCCTCCCTTCTATTTACATTGGGCAATGAACGAAGACAAGAAGAAAGGAATAAGCGAAGAGGAAATCAATAAGATATTGGCACGAAAAGAAAAGGATGCAAAGAGAGCAGTTCAAGGCGATCGCATTCTCTTGTGCCAAAACCATTACAATCATGGTCATCGCGTAACTCATGTGGTGGAAACAGTTATTTCCACTGCTGAGAAGACAGATCGGATGTGGACACGCCTAGTTCAGGTAGTTTGGGTTGCACAAGATCCTTGGGAATATGCACCAGAGACAAAAAATGTCATTGGTGACAAGTTTTTATTCAAAGGTGGTAACTTGATCAGTGCTAATGCTCCGTCAATTGTTCTGAATTTAGATGCACTGAAATAATTGAGCTTATGGAAATAATGTGGTGCGTTACACTGCGTCAACGCACCCTACAAATAAATCAACCTTTAAACTTCAACATTTAAAGCACGTACCAAAAAAGCCCATTTGTCTGCGGCTTCTTCGATAATTTTAGCCGTGGGTTTACCTGCGCCATGTCCTGCTTTAGTCTCAATTCTAATTAGCGTTGGCGCATCACCTGCGTGAGCCTCTTGTAAAGCAGCAGCAAATTTGAAACTATGAGCAGGGACAACGCGATCGTCATGATCGGCTGTGGTAATTAAGGTTGCTGGGTAAGCTGTATCTGGTGTGATGTTATGTAATGGCGAATAAGCATATAGTGCTGGAAACTCTTCTGGATTATCCGCTGAACCATATTCAGAAGTCCAAGCCCAACCGATGGTAAATTTATGGAACCGCAACATATCCATAACGCCGACGGCGGGTATTGCTGCACCAAACAAATCGGGACGTTGCGTTATACAAGCACCCACTAATAAACCGCCGTTACTACCACCTGCGATCGCTAGCTTCTCAGTTTTAGTATACTTATTACCAATCAGCCATTCAGCAGCCCCAATAAAGTCATCAAAGACATTCTGCTTTTTATCTTTCATTCCTGCTTGATGCCATTCTTCACCGTATTCTCCACCACCGCGGATATTAGGCATAGCATAGACACCACCCATCTCCATCCACACCAACAGACTCACTGAAAAACCAGGTGTCATTGAAGCATTAAAACCACCATAAGCATAAAGATAAGTAGGGTTATTTCCATCTAATTTAATGCCCTTTTTGTGCGTAATAAACATTGGTACTTTAGTACCATCTTGGCTGTGATAAAAGACTTGTTTTGTTTCGTAATCATCAGGATTAAAATCTACCTGCGGCTGGCGGAAAACCTCACTTTTTCCTGTTACCATGTCGTAGCGATAAATAGTGCCTGGTATGGTAAAGCTCGTAAAACTATAAAAAGTGTCAGTATCATAACGTTTACCACCAAAGCCTCCGGCTGAACCTAGTCCGGGTAATTCTACGTCTCGAATAAATGCACCTTGAAGGTCAAAAATTTTGATTCGAGTGTGGGCATCTTTGAGGTAATCAGCAACGAACTGATTATTAAGTATACCAACACTTTCCAAAGTTTCCACAGATTGCGGAATGATTTCTTGCCAATTTTCGGGTGCAGGGTTTTTGGTGTCAATCGCAATAACCCTTCCCCTTGGTGCATTTAAATCTGTACGAAAATAAAAGACGCTATCATCATTGTCGATAAAGCTATAATCTGCCTCAAATTGGTTAATTAGTTCTACAACTTCTGCATTAGAGTTAGTTAAATCTTTGAATAAAACCAAATTTTTAGAGTCAGTACCTAGCCAAATTGAAATTATTAAATAGTGTCCATCTTCAGTAACGCCACCACTAAAACCCCATTCCTTTTGGTCAGGACGATGATAAATTAGTACGTCTTCTGATTGAGATTTACCCAGTTGATGATAGTAGAGCTTTTGATAATAGTTAACATCTTCTAATTGAGTTTTTTCATTCGGTTCATCGTAGCGACTGTAGAAGAAACCTTGATTATCGTGTGTCCAAGATGCGCCAGAAAATTTAATCCACTTCAAATAATCTTGGAGGTCTTCACCAGTTTCAACATCGCGGACTTTCCACTCTTGCCAATCAGAACCAGAGGAGGATAAACCATAAGCTAGAAGTTTACCATCCTCGCTAATTGACAATCCCGAAAGAGCAACAGTACCATCTTCTGAGAGTTTATTGGGATCGAGTAAAACTTTGGGTTGGTCATCGAGGGTTTTCAAGGTATGAAGGACACTTTGATTTTGCAGTCCGTCATTTTTGAAATAAAAGTAGCGTTCGGTGGAACCGTCTCGCAGAGATTCGCCTTCTTTAAAAGGAATACCGTATTTTTCATAATCCCAAAGTTTGGTGAGGCGCTGTTTAATTTTTTCCCTAACAGGAATTTCACTCAGGTAGCCAAACGTAACTTGATTTTGTGCTTCAATCCAAGTTCTTGTTTCTTCGGAGTCAGGATCTTCTAACCAACGGTAAGGGTCTGCGACTGAAGTACCGTGGTAATTATCAGCTTGATTGCTCTGATGGCTGGTTGGGTAAGTGAGAGATTTTTTAGAAGAAGGCATAGTCTTAGGTCAAAGTGCTTCTTTACATACTACAAAGATAGACCCAAGACTTGGGGTATTCACTCTAATTGTTCTCAAAGGGAAAGCCCCGGCTTTTGACGGGACCAACACGTGCTATTTTTGTTTATAGAACAATTGTACTATGAATAACTAGTATCAGCTTTAACGCAGGTAGAAGCGCGTAAAGTTTTCCCTAAAATCTAAGTCTTTTGGTTGGTTTAGCTAACGAGTTTCTCTCCTTTCAGCATCCGTGCTGCGGCTTCAAGTAAAGCTTCTTCAAGATATGGCTTGGTAAAGTAGCCACTAGCACCGAGTTGAGCGGCAATTTGTCTGTGCTTGTCTGCACCTCGCGAGGTAAGCATAGCAATTGGTAAGTGGTTGAGGTTGGAGTCTTTCTGGATGCGAGAGAGTAACTCCAGACCATCACAGCGGGGCATTTCGATGTCGCAAAATACGATATCGCAAGGAAGACCGGAGCGGAGTTTATCCCAAGCTTCCTGACCGTCACGCGCCTGTTCTACGCGATAACCTGCCTTATTAAACGTTAGGGAGAGTAGTTCTCGGACTGTAATCGAGTCATCAACAATCAGCACTGTCGGGTCAATCTTTGTAGGAGAGGTATCTGTGGGAATCCCTTTCTGTTGCCAAGAATTGCCACCAGTTTGTGTAGAAATCCGTCCTTGGAAGATGTCAATTATTTCCAGAACGTCAGCAATGGGCATAATCCGACCATCACCCAAGACTGTAGCACCAGCTACACCAATGGGTTTAGGTGCTGGTCCTTCAAATTGCTTAATTACAATTTCTTGTTCGCTCAATACCAGGTCAATCTGTAGAGCAATCAGGGTATTTGCCGATCGCACCACAACCACAGAAACCATATCATCATCTCTGGTGCCGCCATAGACATTACCGCGACTGATTTGGCGATTGAAGGTTAAAAGTTCCTTTAGAGGTCGGAATGGTAACACCGTATCGCGCCAGGAAATAAATGATTGCCCATTGGCATCGTACTGAATATTTTTGACTGGTATATCTAGCGTATCTTCTACACCGTCCATCGGGAAGGCAATCCTGGCGCGATCGGAGACGCAGCAGAGAGCTTTACAAATACTTAGAGTCAGTGGTAAACGAATGGTGAAGATGGTTCCCTTACCGATCGCAGAATCGGTGTTCACTGTTCCCCGAATTTCGCTAATTTCGGAGCGCACTACGTCCATACCCACACCACGACCAGAAATCTCATCTGCTTGGTCTTTGATCGTAAAACCAGACTGGAACAGCAGATCGTAGACTTCCAGACGAGACATCGCTTTTGCCTGCGCTTCTGTAATCATGCCAATCTTTACCGCTTTAGCCTTAACCCTTGCAGAATCGATACCTGCGCCATCATCGCCTACAGATATGATCGTTTGGTTGCCTTGGTGGAAGGCACGGATAGTAATGATTCCTACAGGTGGTTTACCAGCAACTTGCCTCTCTTCTGGCGTTTCAATACCGTGAGCGATCGCATTATTCAACATGTGAGTCAGTGGATCGGTAAGATGATCCAAAATCATCTTGTCAATTAAGGTATCGCCACCTTCGATCACCAGCTCTACTTGTTTGCCACACTTAATGGCGTTGTCGCGCACTCCTCGCCGCCAGCGATCGATAGTTTGAGCAAATGGCACCATTCGCGCTCTAGTTAATCCCTCTTGTAACTGGGTGGTTACTTGGCGGAACTGCCTTGCGACTCGTTCGGTTTCTTCGGTAACAAAATCAATGTCACTAGCCGACTCACGCACTCGTACAATCCGCTCAATCATCTGCTGTGAGAGTGTATGGAAAGGAGTAAAACGATCCATTTCTAGCTCGCTAAAACCTCTGTCAGCATTGGAATCAGAGGCTTGTAAGCCGGGGTCTTTCTTTTTACGTCCAGCTAACAGAGACGCTTCTAGTAGCGATCGCTCGTACAACTCCTGCATCCTTGCACCTACATCTGATAGTTGTTGTACCTGAATCAACAAGTTATCTAATGACTGTCGCAGTCGTTCATGATCCTGTTCTAAGGTATTGCGATTTACTACCAACTCCCCAACTAAATTACTCATATCGTCCAGTTGCTTAACTGGAACCTTCATCGTTTCTTCAAATCTCGTAGCCCTACGAGTAGAGGGGCCAGTAGTTTTGCTGGTGTTTGATTTTACTACAGGAGAATAGGATATTGTTTGATTCGCTTCTGCCAGCAACTTCTCCAAGTCACCAAATTCATCTTTTATGAATGGTGATGGAATAGCATTTTTAGCTAAGACTGGTTGAGTCTTGAAAGGCTGGCGTTGGCTTGGCCCGTCGTAGACATTGCTATTGTTATCTGTACTTAGCAATTCTTCCAGAGCAGCAAAATCTACTTCTGGTATCTTCTTAGCTTTGGGGATAGGTGCTACTTCCTCTCCTAATAATGCTGCCAAGTCTGCAAATTCATCTTCTTGAGTAACTATTTCAGTGGTTTTTGGAAATAATAAATTATTTTCAAAAAATGTGTTTTCTCTTAAATCAAAGGTAGTTTCTAAATTATTATTTTCCTCATTTTCTAAAACTTCTGGGCTTGGCTGGGTTGAATCTGAAATTTTTCTCAAACTGATAGTTTCTGATAGTTCATCCACAGTATTCTCTGTGGTGTCTATCTGAATATAGGTCAATTCATTTGTCTCAACATCTCCAAACAGAAGTTGTGGATTTTCATCGAAAGAGCTAAATAAATCACCTGGCTGTTCTTCGGGTGATACTGAATCTGAACTTTCTCCAAAGCTGACGGTTTTTGATAGTTCATCCACAGTATTCTCTGTGGTATCCATCTGAATATAGGTGAATTCATTTGTCGCGACATCTTCAGAGTCAAATAAATCATCTAGCTGTTCTAGAGAAAATTCTGAATCTGAATTTTCCCCAAAGCTGATGGTTTCTGATCGTTCATCCACAGTATTCTCTGTGGTGCCCATCTGAATATAAGTTAATTCATTTGTCGTGACGACTTCAAACAGCAGTTGTGGATTTTCATCGAAAGAGCCAAACAAATCACCTGGCTGTTCTTCAGGTAATGCTGAATCTGAATTTTCCCCAAAGCTAATGGTTTCTGATCGTTCATCCACAGTATTCTCTGTGGTGTCCATCTGAATATAAGTCAATTCATTTGTCGCGACGACTTCAAACAGCAGTTGTGGATTTTCATCGAAAAAGCCAAACAATTCATCTAGCTGTGCTGGAGAAAGTTCTGAATCTGAAGTTTCCTCAAAACTGATGGTTTCTGATAGTTCATCCACAATATTCTCTGTGGTGTCCATCTGAATATAAGTCAATTCATTTGTAGCAACATCATCAAACAACAGTTGTGGATTTTCATCGAAAGAGCCAAACAAATCACCTTGCTGTTCTTCAGGTAATGCTGAATCTGAATTTTCCCCAAAACTGATGGTTTTTGATCGTTCATCCACAGTATTCTCTGTGGTGTCCATCTGAATAAAAGTTAATTCATTTGTCGCGACGACTTCAAACAGCAGTTGTGGATTTTCATCGAAAGAGCCAAACAAATCACCTGGCTGTTCTTCAGGTGATGCTGAATCTGAATTTTCCCCAAAGCTAATGGTTTTTGATAGTTCATGCACAGTATTCTCTGTGGTGTCCATCTGAATATAGGTCAATTCATTTGTAGCAACATCTTCAAACAGCAGTTGTGGATTCTTATCAAAAGAGCCTAATGAATTAGCTTCTAGATTAACAGCAGATATATCTGGGGTCTGATTAGTAAATTCTGGAACAACATCTAAAGATTCTGGTTGTTGTGGTCTGAGAATTTCTTCCTCCGGATGCTGCGCTAACAAAGCTATTTCAGGCGTGGAGGTATCATTGTTTATTGGATAACTAGTTAAACTACTTGATGTTAATTCATCAAATAAATTATCTCCAGAATCTGATAATATCAAATCTAGCTGTTCTTGATGCTGGAAATTGATATCAAAATCTTCTTCTATATCAAAACTGACTATAGGAGAAGGTATGGACTGCTGATTATCAGCAAAAATGTCATCAGCCGCCGCAGTAAAGAAACTTTCATCTAATGCCCTTTCTCGATTCTGCTCAATTAAGGAATCGAATTCATCCTTTTTTTCTGTGGTTCCCTGATTCCAGAAGTTACTCAGATCATTTTCTGATTGAGAAAACTCAGGTTCGGTTATTGGAGGTGTATCAAATAAATCACTGATTTCTAGTTCACTTGTCGATAGTTGTGGCTGTTCTTCCATTTCAGCAAACAAGTTGTCCAAAGACATGTCTGTTGGCTGAGGTAATTTTATGTAGTCACTAGGGGTAATTTCTTCTACCCAATTTACATTTTTAGTTTCTAAGAATAAGTTATCAAAATTGTTTTGTTGATTAGTAGATAGTTCCAACCTGTTGAACGGCTCAGTTTCTGGTTGAGTAACTTTGCTTGTTGGCAAGAGTTCATCATCTAACCCCAGTGTCAATAAATCTTCGAGTTCACTATTTTGGACAATTTCACTATTGGTTTGGTTTATATCACTAGGAATATCAATAAATTCTTGTAAAATTTCGGAAGAATCTGAGTCTAAAATTATCTCAAATTCATTAATATCGCTCAACTCTAGAGGTGTGGCAGATGTTTGTTGATTTTGCGGTTCTGAATTATCTTTTTCTAGGAAATGGTCGCCAAATAACAGGGATAAATCTTCTGTTGTGGGTGTGGTTGTTGGGTGCAACGTGTTGCTTATATCTTCATTAAAGGAGAGTAAATCAGATAAATCGTTATGAGCCTCTTCAGCCTCAGTCCTACTCAAATCAATTCCAAAGTCATCGATAGCAACAATATCTAAGGTTTCTTCTTGATGCCAACTTTCATCTAGTTCGGGAGTCTCACCGTCAAATAAATCGGCAAGGGTATTTAACTCAGCTATTCCTACTTCTGGGCCATTGGGGTCAAGATTGTTACTGATTGGATGTGCTTCGTCATGTGTGGTGAAAGTAAGACTAGTGTTTCTGCTCTCGTTTAATGGTGTTCCTTGTAACTTAAAAGTGGGGCGTTCTTCGGAGACGTTGGCGTAGCTAGACGCTCCTGAACTCGCTAATGCTGTACTATCGCTACTATCGTTGTCTAGATTCAGTTCTTCAGTTGTCTGGGCTAGGTTAGTTATGACAAAAGGCTCGGTGTTAGCAGATACAATTGGTTTGGATTCTGTGAAAGCCGCAGACTGTTCATCAAACAAATCAGGGGTAATTTCTAATAACTCAATTTCTGCAAAGCTCAAAAGTGCTTCTAGTTGCTGACTAATTGCAATTTCAGCTTCTCTACCTTGCAGAACTAATTCTTGAGCTTGTTTGATTTCGGTAATGACAATTTTAGCTAAAGTCAGATAAGTATTTTCGGAATTGCCGATCGCACTGGCTGCTGCTTGACACAAACCACACCACTTGGACAAATTCCAAGTTTCACCAAGTTTTACTAACTGGTGACAGCATTGCTGGAGGTTTTGCCGAGTTGCAGGTGTTGTAGCTTGCTTAAATAATTGCAACATTTCCCGCAGTGTTTGCAGCACTTGGGCTTGAAACTCGCTCCAGTTATTATTTTCTTTAGCGGTGACTGGCGATAGCATAGCGTTAGCGAGTCCGCGAGCATCTAGCGCAGCGTTAACGACTCTGCGAGCGTCTCGCGCCTCGTGGGGTGCTACCGAGTCTGGAGATTCCTGATGGGTGTCTTCTGCCGAACTGGGAATATCTTGCCGCAGGAAAAGTTCTGTCAGTGTAGAGACATTCTCTGTAGAGGTTGTAAGTTCTGTTGCCTTAGAAGTGCTGGCTACTCCACTGTTTGCTTGTTCTACAAGTAGTTCCAGATGCTGATACAGCCATTGAAAGACTGGCTCAGTTTCTGACATCAAAGTATTAGCTGCATCTTCAGAAAGACCATAAGGCCCACTCAAATGCTCTAACAGCGATTTTAGGGTATCAGAAACACCAAGAAATAAAGACTCTAACTTTTGATCAATCTGAACCGGATTATCTTTGAGAATTTTGAAACAATCTTCCAGACGGTGGGAGGTATGCTGGATGCTACTCAATCCAAGCATCGCCGCTCCTCCTTTGATGGAGTGAGCCGCCCGGAAGACTTCACTGATCATTTCCGGGTCGTTCAGGGTACCCTCTAAATTCAGTAAGCCCTGCTCAATGGTATTCAGGTGATCCCTGGCTTCTTCAATAAAGTAACCCAAAATCCGCTGTTGTTGTTCCGGCAGCATAGTTTTTTAGTCAAGAGTCATTAGTCATTAGTTATTAGTCATTAGTCATTGGTCATTGGTCATTAGCAAATAACAAAAGACAAAGAACAAATGACAATTTATCTGGTTTCCATAGTTTCTACTCGGAAACGTTCAACGGAGGCAATCAAGTCACGGGATACACCTACTAAGTGTTGTAGGGCACCTGAAACTCGCTGTGCTTCTTGGGAAGTTTCTTGTGCGGTCAGTTCTACTGATTGCATTACATGAGCGACGGCGCGGGAGGTTTCCGTTTGTTCCACAGTATCGCTAGTAATGGAGCGCACCAGAATATCAATACGATTCGCTACTTGAATAATGTTTTCGAGCGATCGCTTGGCATCTTCTGCCAATTTTGTCCCTTTAATTACTTGTTGTGTGCCTTCTTCCATCGCGGTCATTACTGAGCCTGTTTCGCTTTGGATTTGCATCACAATTTGTTCAATTTCCTTGAGGGATTTAGCAGATTTATCTGCTAGCTGGCGCACTTCATCTGCAACGATCGCAAACCCGCGTCCAGCTTCTCCGGCTCTTGCCGCCTCAATACTAGCATTGAGTGCTAACAAATTTGTTCTGGAAGCAATTTGAGAAATCAACGCCACAATTTTAGAAATTTCTTGGGAAGATTCCGCCAACCGCTTCACTTTGCGAGTGGTTTCGGCAACAGTTTCTCGAATTTCTAAAATCCCTGCTACGGTATTTTCTACTGCTTCGCCACCTTTCAAGGCGATCGCACTAGCATCACGTGCAACGGTTTCGGCTTCTCGCGCCGCCTCTGCTACCCGTTGAATCGAGTCAGTCATCACCTGTACAGAATTCAGCGTTACTGCTAACTCTTCTGCTTGGCGTAAAGCATCACTAGATAAAGCTCTGGCAAAGGTTTCGGAGTTGGTTGCACCTTTTGTCACATCCTTCGCCGCCACTTTTACCTGTTGAACGATATCCCGCAGGTTTTGAATTGTCAGGTTAAATGCGTCGGCTACGGCTCCTAGTACGTCGGCTGTCACTTCCGCTTGGACTGTTAAATCGCCTCTAGCAGCTCCTTCCACATCATCTAAGAGCCGAATCACTTGACGTTGCAGATTTTCTTTAGCTTCCTCTTGTTCATCGGCTTTGCGTTGGGCTTCACTTGTGGTTGTGAAAATTACCCGCGCCATTTCATTAAAGCCAGTAGCTAAATGCCCCAATTCATCTTCGGAAAACACTGTGGCTTGAGCATTCAGATTTCCTTGACGTACAGCTTCAAACTGAGCTTGGAGGTCATTAGTTGTGCGCCGAATTTGTTTAAGCGCCAGATTTCCCATGAAGCCTGCGGTAGCAAAACCTGCAATCCCTGCTGCTAGTGACATTGCCCAACCTGTGTTTCGTACTGATTCTCGCTGTTGGGGTGGCGAAAATGTGGTAGCGACAAAGCTAACTGTGGCTACAACCAGCGCTGAGACAATGCCTACACTTCCAGCAATTAGCCATTGTTTCCGTTCGATAGAAGCATTTTCTAATGGTGCTAACCATCCTTGCTCGACGCTGACGTTGGGTTCTAGTTTGGAGACATCTGTTTGGGTAAAGACTGGAACGGCTTCATGAGAACCAGTCATTGAGAACAGTTCTTCTTCGCGATCGCTAGGAGGTGCATTATTTAAAAAAGCCTCTGCGCTTTGAAGGCATCCAGTGTGATTAGTTTCTGCTGGAGCAGAATCCATTGCTGCATTACCGAAGTTAGAATCTCCTTCGATCAAGTCAAACCCTGGAATATTGCCTAAATCATCAAATTCCTCAAAGTCATCTAAAAACTCGATATTGCTCTTAGAATTTTCTGCATTCAGTATATTGCTTGAATCTTCATAAGAGTTTAAACTCTCTGAGCCAAAGGCAGACTCAAATGCTTCCATATCAAAATTATCATCGTCATCGAAGCTATTTTTACCGATTAATTCGCCTGATTGAAACTGCTTTTCCTGACGCGGTGAATTACTATTAAAAGATGATTCTTTATCAGGTAAACTCGGCTGAAAAGCTGATTCCGCCTTTACTTTTTTTGCTAATAACCAGTTATTGGATTCGGTTTCAGACACATTATCTTGATTGCCGGATTCCAACTTATTTGTTGTTGACGAATCATTTCTCAGGTCTTCTGCAACAATCAGTAAAGTTTCGTCTCCAAAAGGAGATTTTTTATATTCTAAATTTCCATTCCTCTCCTCTGGAAGCTTTGGCTCACTCAACAATAAATCAGGAGAGTTACTCTCGCTATTACCAGTTTGTAAATTAGAAGATGAATAGTTATTATTGTCAATATTTGAATTTCCGTAAGCAGATATCCCATTATCTGAGAAGGGGCTACTTGCTAATGATTCTTCGGAAATATCTTCTGATATACCTTCTTGCCAAAAAGCAGGTAACTCTAATTCTGTATTATCCTCCCAGTTTGTATTTAATTTTTGTTCTTGTGATTCTTCATTCATAGCAAAAGGATCGTCACCAAAAGCTATAGAAGAATCTGATATTTTTTCTGTTCTGATACTATCTTCTGTGGGTATATCAAATGGAGTTTTTGAAGATATCTCCTCAATACCATTTACACTTTCTTGATGCTCTCCAAAAAAGTTCAAATCAAGGCGACCGCTGTCAAACTCCTGATTAGCACCTAAATCTTCTAATTCTGATTCGCTATATGTTAGTACATCAGATATCTCTGAGGAATTTATTTCTTCTTGACTTTCTGGTGGCTCGATTTGCCCACTGAATGACTGTAAATATTGATTGATATTGTCAATTCCATTCTTGGCAAAACCAATAACTTCTAGATCGTTAGTCAAGCTTAATACTTGTTGATATTCTTCTTTTGCTACATCGTACTGCTGTAAAACATAGTAGATGTGACCCCGCAATAAATGGGTATTGGGGTCATTTGGTAAATTTTGTACCACTTGGTCAACTAAAGTGGCCGCAACCTCATAATTTCTTTGAATATAGGCGGTCATCGCCTGTTGATATGTTGGCTCGTAATTATCAATACTTGCTGCCATTTCCTCCTCCAATTTCATCCTGCCCACCTAGCACTCCGTACAATTGCCATTTGATCGAGCAGTCGTAGACACTGGTTGCTTTTAGCTCCTAATGACCATTCTCCACGTAAAAAGGGAGCCATAGTATCTGGAACACTAGTTGGTGGCATAAGATTCTGGACATCCAACCAGTCCATACCACCGATTTCCTCTACTGCTAAACCCACTATTGTGTCTTGCTCTTCAATGGCAATCACCGAAATTTCAGCCCTATCCGTGTTTAATGCACCTGCTTCCCCCAGAAATTGACCCAAATCAGCCACCCAAATAACTCGACCTCGTAAATTTAGAGTACCCAAAAGTAAAGGAGAAGCATTAGGAATCGGAGTGATTCTATCAGGACTTAGTTCAATTACCTCCCGGATGCCAGTTGCTTGTAGTGCAAACTCCTGATGCGAGGGAATGTAAAACCTCAAATGTAACTCACCTTCAGGACTTTCTACTTGTAATTCTGGTCGAAAGTGGTCTTGACCGCTGCCACTTAAAAAGTCCGGTTTGCTGACCATGTTGTTTTTATCCTTATCCTCGCAGCAGTTGTTTGACTGTTCCTACCAACTCAGTTGGTTGAAAGGGTTTGGCTATGTAAGCGTCTGCACCCTGCTTCATGCCCCAATAGCGATCGAATTCTTCACCTTTAGAAGAACACATAACCACTGGGACATTTTGGGTTTTTGGATCGGATTTTAACCGCCGACAAACTTCGTAGCCGTTCATCCGGGGCATGACAATATCTAATACCACTAAATCTGGAGGTGCTATTTGAATTGCCTCTAATGCTTCTAATCCATCACTAGCATGGGTAACTGTTAGGCCAGTTGCTTTCAGGAGGTCTGTAATCATCTCCCTTTGCGCGATACTGTCTTCCACAATCAGAACTGTGCTCATAAGTGTTTATTTACCTCCTGATTTAGACGTTCCTAATTGGAACATTCCCTGACTCCTTTGCGAGTATTAACTGTATAAATTAGTTTTAGGTTCTCACTATTTTCCTGGTTGTTGACGTTTCACTGAGTTAGCTGACTCTGTGATAACATCTTTTTACTCATCTTTTAGTAGATCAACAAATCTTTGATCTCTTTATATGCCCCAGAAACTCCAGAGATAAGGGAAAAATAATTAATGCCCCATGACGCCAGTTGCTTCTCCCTTGGCGCTAGCCTCTCCCTTTGGGAGAAGGGGAGACGCTACGCGAATAAGTCGGGCATTGCCTGCCCAACGCACTGGCTCCCCAATGCCCAATTTTCATTGGTTATTGATATATTTATCTACGAGCATCAGTAACTCAGTGTCTGTAAACGGTTTTGTTAAATAATCTGTTGCCCCAACCATCTTAGCTTTGACTCGATCCATGAACCCATCTTTCCCAGTAAGCATGATAATCGGTGTGAGCCGAAATGCTGTTGAATGTCGCAGCATGGCGCAAACCTCGTACCCTTCCAATTCCGACATGGCAATGTCGCATAAAATTAAATCAGGTTTGATTTGAAAAACCAGACTCAGTGCCTCTAACGGATTGGTGAGAGTGATCGCTTCATAACCTTGTGGTTGTAAGATGGAATTTATAGTCTCACCGATGGCGATCGCATCGTCAATACATACTATCCGCCCCGTCGGTTTTCCCTGCAATTTCCAGCTATCCGTGTATATATCTGGTTGATTAGTCTCTGAATATACTAGTTGTAGCCAACTTTGTTGTACATAAGGATATATTGCCTTAGCGACGGTCAAAATGTCTCGGTTGAGATGGCGAGCCAGTTGTCGCAAAGATGTTTTACGATCAGCCCAATGTTGTAGCTTATTCACGGTTGCTTCTGGTAAAGAAGATTGTAGCTGAACTTTGTCAGATAGCACTGGCAATTGTTCTGGAGACTGAATGTGTGGATAGAGTTGCTTCCATTCTTGCAGCTGCTTGGTAATTTTTGTCACAAATGGAGCAATCTCAAAAGTGTTTAATTGCGGAGCAAGTGCCGCACCTTGATGGAAAATGAAGTTACCTTGGCGTAAACTCAGCAGGTCAAAGAGAGTTTCATGCACCAAACCGTAAATGATACTACCAGCTATTTTTGGGTTGATGATATTCCGCTCCAAAAGTGCCCAAAGATAGGCGTACTCTGGCGCGTCGGTTGGTGGTAGGGAGGCAATTTGTTTGTCGGTGAGTTGCATTTCAACTCGATAATGACGTAAATAATCGCTAATTCTGGATAAACTACTCTCGCCTTCTTGGCAATAGATAATTTGACCATTAAGGAAAAAAACGAACCAAGACTGTTGTTTAGGACGATAAATGTTTGCTCCATCTTTGCCCAGTTTGTTGTTATGGTGAGAGCTATAAGCTTCCACCCATAGTTGCCCAGTTCGCTGTCCCAATTCAATCAATTGCAGAATACTGCAAATATCAATTTCATTTAAATTTCCCTGCATTTAGCTAAAAAGTACTCCTTAGTATTGCTGAATTCCAAATCGTGAATTATGACTTCTTCTTTAAGTATTGATTATGGAGTATTGAAAAGATTTTTACTTTATTCTGATTTTCATTAGGGAATACATTAAGCTATAAACCTTTATCTTTCGTAATACACTTTGACAAAGCTAGTGTTAACACGGAAGTCATCATCATTGTCATCAGTACAAAATATAAAGGCGCGATCAGATCGCTTCCATAAGTATCAAGACGTGACATCTTGCGTCTATAGTTTTGTCTGTCTTGTTTTTTGAAACCCTGGTTCAGTAAGACAAGTTAACAGAATTATTTAAGGTATATCTCAAAACACGAACTTTAAGTGCATCAATAAAGGACTAACGGTGTGCTGTATTTAGCAGAAGTACAAAAACAGAAAGGTGGTTTACTCAGTGGCGGTGGCAAAACTGAATTGAAACTGCTAGCTTGTCAGCGAACTGACCAGAATTGGAGTACTGTGTCGGAAGAGGTGATTGCTGCTGAAGAGGCAAGCAAATTAAATGATGGTGCTTTGGTATTGGTTGAACTGAATCCGAATCGTCAAGTGCAGCGAATTCAAGAAGCAGGGCGTCCACTCGTCAACATTTTGCAGAATTTTTCCCGCCAGTTGGAGAAATTTAAGCTCAAGGAAGATGAGATCGATCAGTGGAAACAATCACTAACGTTTCAGGCGCAAGAGTTGAACCGCCGTGAAATGGACATGGAGGTACGCTTAGAACAGCTGCAACAATTGGAGGATGAGGTACAACACCTAGAGGAGCAAAAACAGGAAGTTGACACCTCCCGCCAGGAAATTGAACGATTACAAGGAGAAATTGAGCGCAACCGCCAAGAGTTGGAAGGCGCTTGGGAGCATTTACGGGGTGAGCAGCGTCGCCTGGAAGAACGCCAAGCAGATTTTCAACAAGGGACGGTTTTGGATGAGGAGCAAAGTCGAGTAATCAGTGAGTTACTCAATCGCTTGTCTAGTCGTGTTACTCCTACGGAAACGGTTAGAGAACACCTGCATCTAGCCTTTGAATTGGTCGAAAAGCAGCAAACGACTCTTACCCCGCACTGGCAAAAACTGGAGGAGCATAAAAGTGCGATCACCCAACAGCAAGAAGAAGTTGAGTGCTTATCACAAACTTTTAGCGATCGCCAAAATGCATTGCAACAAGCACAAAATTCTTTAGTTCAGCAAACAGCCCAACTAAAAATAAATACAGCAGACCTTACCAGCAAGCAAGAGTATGCTCGGCTCCTCAAAGAGCAGTTACGAAACGCTGAAGAATTATATCAACAAATCCACTCTTTAGCTGCAACATCTGGTGATGTAGTTCTCGGTAAGCAAGCTGATGTGGAGGCTTTGAATAAAATGCCTTTAGAAGAACTACAAAAGATAGTGCAAGACTTGCAGCATAAGTTAGAAATCGACGCTAGCTTTGTTCACGATCAAGAACAAGAACTGAAATATAAACAAGAAGGTATAGAAGAACTTCAAACTAAATTAAATCACGCATCTGACCATGACCACATTAATTTGGAACTAGAACTAACTGATGAAAAAGATTTTTATCAGATGCTAAATTCCAGTTTGGTGGGACAACGCCGCAATATGCTACAGCACCAGAAGTTTCTTAAACAACATCAAACTGTACTGCAACGGCGGCAAGGGCATATTGTTACTGAAGAAGAAAGTAACAACAAAATTAATTTAGAACCGATTCTGTTACAAATTGAAACCCAGCGACAACAATATTCACAGGAAATTCAAAAGCTAGAACGTGAAATTGAGCAGATTCGTTCTGGTGTTGAGCTAAATCAGGGAATGATTGACAATCAAACTCACAATCTAGATGAAAAGCGCCAAGAATTGAAAGCGATCGAGGAGAATTTGCTATCCCTACGAAGAACAACTGCTGAATACTATGGTCGAGTGAATCTTTATCAAGAAGCACTACAACCAATTCAGGATTCTCTAGATGGATTACGGCAAAAGCTGCAAGAAATAGGAGAATCTTTGGGTCAATTCCAGGAAACTACTGATTATCAAATCCAAGCGATCGCTCAGTTGCGTCATACTCTCCAAAGTTTAATACCTCAGCCAGAATTACTAGCGTCTTAACCAGTCCTTGGGCTTTAGCCTAGCTAAAGTCCAATTACGAACTATGAGCTTAGTTATTACTCTATAAATAAACTAGAGTCTACATTAAAAAGCTCTCCTAGCTTACGAGCTTGTTCTGTATTTATCTTCTCTTGTCCATTTAAAATATTATCAACCAAATCTTTTGTCCCTAAAACTGATACTAAATCATCTCTACAATTGGTAATACAATTCAAGAGCAGACTTAATCACATCCGTTATTACCTGATTAGTCTGCTGTTGAATAAAGGCTAGTTTGTCAGCATACTCGCTATCTAATCGCGCATTAATTCGCATTGTTAGGTTCGTTTGTCATACAATCTGTATGACAAACATAATATACCTGCTACCTCATCAACAACTTCCGGCGTAAATTATCCAACGCTGCATTCGCACTCACATGACGAATTAGAGTGCGTCCTCGCATTGTGCCAAACTGATACTCAAAACTTGCTACTTCATCCTTTGGTCCAGCCAAACCGACATAAACCAAACCCACTGGCTTTGTATCTGTCCCTCCAGTTGGGCCAGCAATACCAGTGATACTCAATCCCCAAGTTGTTGCAAGGCGGGTTTTGACTCCAACAGCCATTTGCTCTGCAACAGTAGCACTTACAGCCCCAAATTTATCTAAATCTTCTGGGTTAACCCCCAATAGTCCAACCTTCACCGAATTGTCATAAGAAATTACTCCACCCCAGAAATAATCAGAACTCCCAGAAATCTCAGTCAACATTTGCCCTAAACCGCCACCAGTACAAGATTCTGCCACCGAAAGCGTTTCTTTTGATGCCCGCAATAACTGACCCACTACGGAAGCAAGAGTATCATTATTAACTCCGTAGAAATCCAGTCCGGCGATTTCTGTAAGTTGTTTTTCAATGGGCGTAATTAATTCTTCTGCTGCTGCTTCGGAAGTTGCTTTGGCAGAAACTCGCAATCTTACTTCCCCTTTACCTGCATAAGGGGCAACTGTGGGATTTGGCAATTTCAAATAGGAAGTAACTTTTTCCGCCAAAGCAGATTCACCAATACCCCAAAACTTTAAACTTCGACTGTAAATAATTTCTTTACCCCAACCTTGACTTTTGAGAAATGGCACAGCTGTTTCTTCCCACATCAGGTGCATTTCACTGGGAACACCGGGAAAGGTAAAAATCGTGATTTCAGGACGAGGTTGCCAAATGATACCGGGTGCTGTTCCAGTGGGGTTGGGGAGAATTTCTGCACCTTGGGGAATCAAAGCCTGCTTGCGGTTACTTGGTGACATAACCCGACCTCGCCCTGCGAATTTCTGGGTTATGTCTTCAATGATGTCAGAACGTTCTACCAACGGGACTTCAAAAAAATCGGCGATCGTTTCGCAAGTTAGATCATCTGGTGTTGGGCCGAGTCCACCAGTGAAAATGAGAATTTGTGCTCTGGAAATAGCAATTTCTATAACTTGCTTCAACCGTTCTGGATTATCCCCAACCACTGTTTGATAGTAGTGGGGAATACCTAACTGCGCTAATTGCTGCGCTAAAAATTGAGCATTGCCGTTGAGGATATCTCCTAGCAATAGTTCAGTACCAACACAAATAATTTCTGCACTCATTGGATTGGGGAAGGGAAGTATGGAGTGGGGGATGAGGGAGCAGGGGAGGTAGGGGGAGTAGCTTTCAAGAGTAGGTTTTTTAGAATCTCGAAAATAGTTGAGAATTTTCTCAACTGTTTAACGTGGTTTGGTCGTTTCAGGATTTAAGCATTGGCTGAAACAGTCAAAAAATAACCAAATAAAAAATCCCTACCCTTGAAAGAGGGAGAGCAGGGGAAGATGAGAGAGCAAGGGAGAATTATTGAACAAGTTTTTTCCTTGTCTTTCCCCTTCTCCCTTGTCTTTTTGTCTCTTCCCTATACCCAATTATGCTAGGGCTGGTACAGGAATTTCTAAGTGAGGATATAAGGGAAAGCGATCGCATAAAGCCGCTACCCGTTGCCGACAATCTTGGGTTACTACGTCGGAATTTGGAGAAAGCAGGCGATCAGCAATAATATTTCCAATCTCGGTAAATTCTGCTACTCCCAAGCCTCGCGTTGTCATTGCTGGCGAACCTAACCTCAGACCACTAGTCACAAATGGCGACTGCGGATCAAAGGGAATAGTATTCTTGTTAGCAGTAATATTCACAGTACTTACTAGCTGATCTGCCTGCTTACCAGTTAGACTCACAGAACGTAAATCTACCAGTATTAAATGATTATCAGTGCCGTTAGATACTAACTTTAGACCACGATTTTGCAATTGTTCGGCCAAAGCACGAGCATTTTCAATCACTTGGGCAGAATAAGTTTTGAATTCAGGCTTGAGGGCTTCTCCAAAAGCTACTGCTTTAGCAGCAATAACGTGTTCCAATGGTCCGCCTTGGCTGCCAGGAAAAACAGATTTATCTAACTTTTTACCTAGTTCTGCGTCACCTGTCAAAATTAAACCACCTCTAGGGCCGCGTAAAGTCTTATGGGTAGTTGTTGTTACTACATGACAATGAGGAATGGGATCGGGATGAAGACCACTAGCAACTAAACCAGCAATGTGAGCAATATCGGCAAGTAAGTAAGCGCCGATTTCATCAGCAATACTACGGAACTTTTCAAAGTCAATTACACGGGGATAAGCTGAATAACCACAAATCAGCAGCTTAGGACGCTCCCTCAGCGCCAGCTCCCGAATTTGGTCATAGTCAAGTTGTTCTGTTTGTTGACTAACACCATAGTGGCTAACTTGGAACCACTTACCTGAGAAATTTACAGGGGAACCGTGGGTGAGATGTCCCCCATGAGACAAATCCATTCCCATAATTTTGTCTCCTGGTTCCAGCAGCGACAGGAACACAGCAAAATTGGCCTGTGCACCAGAATGAGGTTGCACATTCGCATGAGCAGCGCCAAATATCTGTTTAGCACGGTTGATCGCTAGTTGTTCAATTTTATCGATAAACTCACAACCGCCATAGTAGCGTTTACCAGGTAATCCCTCAGCATATTTATTTGTCAGTACCGAACCTTGAGCCGCCAGTACAGCAGCAGACGTAAAGTTTTCACTAGCAATCAACTCCAAATGGTCTCGCTGACGCTGTAGTTCGTCATTGATTAACCCTGCGATCGCCGGATCGCTGGAAGAAAGAAAGTCTGAATTAGTCCTAGTCACTTCAATTATCCTTATGGAAATTTGTACAACGGCTGATTTTGGTTGGACGCAGCACCTAAATATACAGTCAAGAGCAATGGTTTTTGACTGCTTTAGAGAGGCAATTAATTGTCTCCGTACTCTGAAAGTTTATTTGCGCCAACTTATTTATTATTAGACCCAAGCTCGATTAATGCATTAATTATCATAACGTTGCTTTTTAAAATCCTCACCTTGCTGCGTGTTGTGAGGGCGTTAGACAGTATTTTTATGAACTTGTGTGAAATAATGCTTACTGCGATCGCTGCTCTGTGGAATGAATTTTAGAATGATTCGCGAACAACAAGAACCCCCACTTATTAAAGAAGTCGGGGTTCTGCGGGTTGCAATTCTCACAAATCAAATAGAATTCATATAGCGATTTTGATAGTAAGCCAAAATCTGGTTAACTCGTTGCCGATTTTCTAAGCTAGAGTTTGCTGTCCACGAAAGGCTCAAGCCAGCAATTTGACTTTGATTGTAATCAAACTGTTGGGATGACTGAGGAATTAAATCCACTTCCACCCCTTCAACTTGACGTAAATGAGCTGCTATTTCTCTATATACAGCTAAAGGCAAACCAGGGAATTCGACTTTTTCCTTAGTCTCCATCTTTATGAAGCTCCCACATTAAAGGTATTTTGGGGGGGGTGTTGTCGCTGAAATAGAATTGCCGCTAGCAGATGCAGCTGACGGCGTTGATTTTACAGCCCCTTCCCCTACCATTTTGGCAACTTCAATACCATATTGTTCCAAAATCACAACGGGATTGTAGCCCTGATTCATTTCAATACGTTTAATCAGTACGCCATTTGCTAATCGCTGTCCCGCCTGTACGTACCGACTTGTCGGCTCATCGGGTACTTTGATGATTGCTTGTGGTTCCTTGCTAATTAGAACTACACCAGTCACAACTACTGCCCTTGCTAACTCAGGCTGTGCTGGCGGTGGCAATACAGAGACTAAAGTGGGGTTGGGGACAACTTGAGGCAAAACTTTAGGCAACATTGAAGTCAAGGTAGGATTGACTTTTTTTGGTACAGAAGAAACGTTATTTTTCTTTGGATTTAAAGCTATGCTACGTGTTGGAAGTTTTCGTCCTGCTAATGATGCAGTAGATAGCTTCGGCGATACGGTAACAGGTCTGTTTAAAGCTATGCTGCGTGTTGGAAGTTTTCGTCCTGCTATTGATGCAGTAGGTAGCTTCGGCGATACGGTAACAGGTCTGTTTAAAGCTATGCTGCGTGTTGGAAGTTTTCGTCCTGCTATTGATGCAGTAGGTAGCTTCGGCAACACGGGAACTGGTCTTCCAAATGTTTTAGGCATTCCAAGAACCGTCTGCTCGAAAAGTTGGGCAAAAGGATCGCTTCGATTTTTTGATACCTGAACTAACCGTGCCCGCTCTGTAGCATTAGTGGATTGAATCAAGTTAACAGATGCAAGATTAACTTGTGAGACCTGTTTGGCAGGTATCACTGGATTCTTAAATGATTGAGCCGCTGGTGGCGACTTTTTGGCTATTTTGGGAATTGGCACGGGATTGATAGCTTGTTGTGTATCTTCAGAAGCACATCCAGCGATCGCCAAAGTTAAAATAGCTGCAATTGTAATTTTTGAAGTTCTACCCATGAACCTTTCTCAAAAGCCATTGGAAAATTGGAAATCAACATGCCTAAAATTTGGATCTAAGGCAAAGTATGTTCCCTTTATAACCTAATTTTTTACATTTTAAGGGTTATTTTTAGCACTGCCTAGCCAGTATAACTGCGGTTTAGTGTTTGCTAGAAGTCAATCTTCTGCCACACCCATAAGCTCTTTCATCAAATCCAGTCCTTTCTTGACTCTACGGGAAACTGTTACTACACTGATGCCCAGATGTTCTGCAACTTGTTTTTGGGTCAAATCTTGCAAAAATACACATTCCAACACATCGCGGGTACGTTTTTCTAGCTGAACCAACGCTTGTTGTAAGCGAAGTTGGTCTTCTTGTGCCAGTTGAAAGCTGCGATAGTGAGGATCCGGAACCAATTCTCCCAAGCAGGTAGAACCTTCTTCTCCATCTTGGATTGGCACATCAAGACTCAAAGGAGCGCGATTTACCCATGCTAATTTAATTTCTTGCCATTCATTTGGAGAAATTTTTAGTGCAGCGGCTAATTCCGAGTCGGTTGGTTGACGATTGTGTTTTTCACGCCAAGAACGTGATACTCCTATTGCTTGCTGTTGGAGTGCTAACCATCTCCGAGGAATTCGCACAGTGACACCTTTATCTCGGAGATAGTGTTGAATTTCACCCCGAATATAGGGAAGAGCGTAAGAACTGAAGGCATGTCCCTTAGAAATTTCAAATCTTTCAATGGCTCTGATTAAACCCAAACATCCAACCTGGAGCAAATCATCGTAGGTTTCATGACATTGATTTGTCCAGTAGTGAGCTTCTTTTCTCACCAGTCCAAAATTGAGTTTTACCAGTTGATTGCGGATGTTTTCTGACGGAGATTGCTGA
Source organism: Nostoc sp. (assembly GCF_036917575.1). Taxonomy (GTDB): domain Bacteria; phylum Cyanobacteriota; class Cyanobacteriia; order Cyanobacteriales; family Nostocaceae; genus Nostoc. The sequence continues at coordinate 473,869 of NZ_JBALDC010000050.1, forward strand.
TATTCTCGCAACAGCTGCCAAATTTCGTGTTTTAGTTCAGTGGTGACTGTGGTAGGCATAGCACCCGGTTTATTGAGCAAATAAAGAATCAATTATTCTCTTTTAAATTCAGCTGCGATCGCACGATATCAAAGGAAATATTGCGCTATATTTTCTAGTAAATACTATGGAAGATAAAAAAGACTTCCTTTTCAAATTCCATAGGTTACTTGATAATCGAGCAAAATTTAAATGGGCGAAATCGCTATTTAGTTAGTTTTCTATCTTTGGTATGACCTGTAGCTGTTTTAGAACCACATAAAAATAAAATATAAAATTAATCACTAAATATAAAACCGAAATTGTACTTAACTTGAATTATTTAATAGTGAAGTTAATTTAGAGAAACAAAACAACTGTAGTTGAGCTTTTGTTTAATGAGTAAAAGTTAGATTTACAGTGAAATTACGTGCTCTTTCAACTAAAATTTATCCAATAGTTAAAAATCACTAATAATTTCCAAAAATCTTATGTATATTTACGCAAGCCAATAAAAAAAGGGCATCTTACCCTTTTTTGTAATGAAGTCTATATTTTTTTAATGAAAGGGAAAAGGTTAAAGGATGAATCAAGTCACCCATAAGACTGAGAGATAAAAATTTTCCCAATTGCCAGAGCTATTTTGCTCAGATTTAACTTTTCCCGATTTTTGTAAAAAACCTATCTACCCTCTTGAAAAAAGAGGGTAGATAAGTTAACTTTTGCGATCAAGTCTGATAACTACAGAATTGTCGTTTTGAGTGCCAGTCAGTTGCTTTACTTTCAAGGATTTAGCCACGAGTCAATTCAACCCGTCCATAAAATAGACCACGAATCTTGACTTCTTTAGGTTCGCCAGCACCTAAATCTGTATCAGATGGCTGGTCACTCTGGAAAGTGCCAGCAATTTCACCGCTAGAACTGTCTATTTTAGCGATTTGCAGAGAAATCTTACCATTGAGATTCTCAGCCCGCTTGACGTTAGTGCGAGTAAGTTCTTCATCATCTGCTTGGGCGGGGAGAGCCACAGCATTATCGTAGCCACTAACGACACCACGACCTTTGGGATCTAGGAAAGCAGCACCACGATAGGAAGGAACTTTGAAGCTGCCTTCAAAGTCCGTAGAGGTGTTAATACTGGTCAAGCTAGGTTGGCTTTGAGCAACCAAGTTTTTGATGGTGAAGAGAAAAGGTACTCGCTCACCACCAGGAAGTTGCACAGTGATCGCTTGAAAGTCAAGACCATCAGTTTCCTTAAAGGTCAGGCTATTATCTGCATTGACTTTTAGATTACCTTGCACCTGGTCAATGGTGGAAGTGTATCTGGTCAACAATTTGCCGGCAACAAATTCTGCTTCTTGGCGTTTATTCGCAGGTTCTTCTTTAATGAAGAAGCTAGTTGGTTCCAAGCAAAGTTCTTTGATGGTATAAGACTGGCTAGAATCAATAGGAATGGAACCACGGCTTGTTTCTGTTAGTTGGGGGCATTTGTTAGCCAAGCCAGTGCCGCGAATTTGATCGTAAGTGAGTACATCTCTACCACTACTGCTAGCAGGAGCATCACTACAAGCGGTTATTAGCCCCAGGCACAAAGCCAAGAATGCAACAATTAAAGCGCGATACCTCATGGTCAACCTCAATCTCAAAAATTAATATCTAAGTTGTAAAACTGCATTGAAGCTTTGATCTCTGATGAGAAGCCGCTACTCTGCGAAAAGCTACCTTTGTTCGGACACGGCTTTACTCTGATTAAACCAGTTGAAGCAAGTGTTCGGGTATCTAGTTGTCAGCTGCTGCTCAAACTTTTCTCTGCTAAACGTAGTTAAACGTGTCGCTCTCTTGAGCTTGGGGTGTAAACCCCAGACTAACTAGCACACTGCATCCATTTTGGATGTATGTCACTAGGAAAGCAAAAAACCAGCAGTTTTACTGTTGGTGGCATTTGTTAGAGTTGGACGGGTGGATGAGGAAGTCTCATACAGAGCTGCATAAATGCTTGCCTCGAAAAGTGCGAATAGGGGTGTCTGCTTCGCACTTTGCTTTTGCCATCAGCAAAAGCGTCGCCCAAGTCTTTTTGTATCATGTATGTGACGCCACTACATACAGGCCATTTTTGGATAGGTAAATCAGCCAGATCATACGATTTTTTTTAACTCAAAATCAAAGTTCTCAAAATCAAAGAAAGTCTCGTTTGATCGCATCTAGCTTCTGTAAAGCCTATGCTAAAGGTTACTACGCTCTTTTTGGAGCGATCGCAATTGCTTTTGATAAAGATACAAATCTAGTTATATTCACCCCTAACTAGGACAAATGGGAGATGCGGTAACAGGGAGACAACTGAACAAATTAGGGAAAATTAAAAATCTCCGGTAAATTTGAGTTGACCTCATTTATACGCAAAGGATGGCATGAACGCTCACAAAAATATTGAATTAGAGAAGTTGTCTGGGAAACTGCAAGCGATCGCAACTGTAGTGTATGATGCCACTACAGCTTGTGAAGGCGATACTGTAGCTCTTTTGGCTTTGCTGCGGCAATTAGAGCAGTTACACCGAGAGATCCGGGATGGTGTTTTTCAAGAGAGTTTGCCTGTTAACCGCCGCCAACTTTACTCACTGTTGAAAGATATTGAGTCTGAGGGAGGCTGGCCTTATATTGAGCGCATGAGGCTACAAGCCTTTTTAGCGAATTTGCCACAAGAGGCTCCCGAAGAAAATAGCCATGAACTTTTAGAGAGTGATCGCTCATGCGGCTGATTAGCTCGAAATTTATTTCTAGTTCTGAATTAATAATTTTGATCGCCTCATCAACCGCTAAACCAAGAGCGGTTGCTCATTGAGGCTTCAACCTAATTCGTAATTTGTAATTAAAAAGGGTTTGTCCGGGTTATGCCATCACAAAGAAGGCGATCGCGCTCCTCAAGATTGCGGTTGTGTTTGAGGTAATCGCCCACCCAGTCGCAACCACGAACAAGCAGATCGTCAAGATTTAAATTCCACAGAATTATCGTGTTGTCAGTACTTGCTGATGCTAATGTTTGACCATCTGGGCTAAAACTGACACTTAATACTCCAGCGCGATGTCCATTAAGACTTTTAATTAACTTGCCTTCAGGACTCCAGAGTTTCACTGTACTGTCCCAACTAGCGGCAGCGAGTAATTCACCATTGGGGCTAAAAGTCACGGCATTGACGCTATCGCTGTACCCTTTTAATAAGGTTTTTAATAACGTCCCATCCCGTCGCCACAGTTTTACGGTGTTATCCCAGCTGGCAGAAGCCAGTAACTCATCAGTTGGACTAAAGCTGATACCTGTCACCCTGCTGTCATGGGGTGAGAAAGTTTTTAACAATGTACCGTCCAACCGCCAAAGTTTAACAGTTTGGTCATCACTGGCAGAGGCTAGAACCTGACTATTATGGCTGAAGTTGACGCTATTTACCGAATCTTGATGCCCCACTAAAGTTTTGAGCAACTTGCCCTCACGGTTCCAAAGTTTCACTGTTTTATCTTTGCTAGCTGATGCCAAAAACTGACCATCAGGACTAAAATTCACGCTCATCACACTGTTGCTATGCCCGTGGAGAGTCATGATTAAAGTACCGTCCAACCGCCAAAGTTTCACTGTTTTGTCAAAACTTCCGGAAGCCAGCATTTCACCTTTGGGGTCAAAACTGACACTACTAACTTCATTTTTATGCCCCATTAAAGTTTTGTAAAGTCGGGTTTTAACCTCGCCATCACTGGTGTATCGTTGCCAAAGTTTGACAGTGCGATCGCGACTACCAGAAGCTAGCATCCGGCCATCGGGACTCCAAGCAACGCTCAAAACTCGCTTTTGATGCCCTTGAAGAATAGACGGTGTTGGCGCATCTAAACTCCATAGTTTCACGTTTTTGTCGTAACTTCCTGAGGCTAGTAATTTGTTATTTGGACTGAAAGCTAAACTGACAACATAATCGCTGTGTCCTTTGAAGGTTTTGAGTAAAGTACCAGTAATACTCCAGAGGTTTATAGTTTTATCTTCACCTGCGGAAGCTAACTTTTTACTATCGGAACTAAAGCTCAAACTCCACACAGGCCTGCTATGCTGTCGTAAAGTTTTGTAAGGACGAAAGTCAAAACCGTCTTTAGTGCTGTTACTTTCCCTTTGCCAAAGTTTCACTGTCTTATCTAAACCTGTTGACGCCAAAAATTTACCGTCTGGGCTGAAAACAGCTACAGTCACAGCTTTCTGATGTCCCTGCAAAGTTGTGACAAGGCTACCGTCGCGTCGCCAGATTTTTACTGTCTTGTCGTCGCTGGCCGAGGCAATGAATTGACTATCAGGACTGAAGTTGACCCAGTTAACAGACCCTTGATGTCCTCTCAGTATTTTTACTAAGCTACCATCTTTGCGCCAGAGTTTTACGGTTTTATCCTTACTGGCAGTAGCTAACAATTCGCCATCAGGACTGAAATTAACACTATAAACCCAATCACCGTCACCTTTCAGGGTTTGATATGGCTTGGGGTCAAATTCACCTGTAATCGGGTTTTTGTGCCAGATTTGCACTGTTTTATCGAGACTGGCCGACGCTAGGGTTTGACCATCAGGGCTGAAACTTACACAATTAACAGCATCAGTGTGACCTTTGAGGGTTTGGAGTAAAGTTCCATCAGGACGCCAAAGTTTCACTGTTTGATCTAGGCTACCTGATGCTAGAGTTTGACCATCCGGGCTGAAAGTTACTCCCCAGACAACATCAGTGTGCCCTTCCAGGCGGTTAACCTCCGTTACCCCATAAACTGCTTGTTGCAAGGCTGTCACTACCCGCATTCGGGTATCTGGCTGCACGATCTCTGCTTGTTTAAGTCCTCTCCAAGCCCGCAAACCTTCTAATAGAGCATCAAATTCTTTATTAGAGGCAAACAAAGCTTCGCTAGCAGCAGCGATTCCACTAATTTTCAGGTTGGTTTCACTTTGTTCAGCTCGCAGAGTTTGGCGGACTGCTGCTCTTTTTTGTAAGTCGGCTTGCCACCATAACGCTGCTATTGTTCCCCCCATAATTGCTAGGATTGCACCTGCTATCCGTGCTTCCCGCAGTCGTCGTTGCAATACCAAATTGAGTTGCTTTTGACTAAGTTGTTGAGCTGCTTCCGCTCTAGTTTTTTCAAGTTTGATTTTTTCTAATTCGACGAGCATACCATAGTTGTTCTTTTGGCGAATTGGTTCAACTAAATAATCATGAACCAACTGGTAGCGATCGCCTAACTCTTCTCTGACTCGCAATACCAATCCTGAACCTACCAATATTTCTAAAATCAGTTCTCCAACTTTGTCAAAACTTGATATCGTATCTATATCATAATTATTAACTAATGCAGCCGCTAAATCAGCTTTAGTTTTTAAAGGCCGTGTCCCCTTTTCATCTGTTAACTCAAATAATAATTTCCAACTTAACTCTTCGTTCTCTTGACCGCAGTCTTTGATAACTTCCCCCAACCAGCGTTCCACCAATTTTGCCGAGCCACCACAAAGCTTATATTCTGCAAGTGTCGTAATGTTTTCTATTTGTAGTTGAGCGCCGACTATTTGTAATTCAATTGGATGTACTTCGTCTAGCTCTCCTGTCAAATCCTGGACTAATCGGTTAACTAATTCCTCACTTAGTTCATAATGTGAACGTTGAGTAAGACTGTGAATTATGGCTTTGGCATCTTGGCTAGAGAATTTTCCTAAATAATAGCGAATATCCTTATCAAGAATATTTTTATTAATCACTCCTAAGTCATAGAAACCAGTACTATTTTTCTGACTCAAACGTTCAAATTCTAATAAATGGTGTAAGTAATCTTCTCGTAATGAAAGAATAATTTTGACATAAGAAATATTTAAACATTCACTAAAAAATTTATAAAATTCTATTCTTTGTGTTGAAGGATTACTAATAAAGAAAAATTCTTCAAACTGATCTAATATGATAACTATTGTATAATTGCGCTCAGATGCTAACCGGATTCTTTCTAGTATTATGGTGGGTGTAGAGTCAATATTAACCGATATTCCCGTGTATGCTAGTGCTTGGTTGATACTGCTGCTCAAAATTGTTATCCAATCAGTATAAACAGATAAAACAATTGGTATAGGAATGCGTTCACCGATAACTTTTCCCTTGAGTGCTGGGACTAAACCAGCTTTGAGTATTGAACTTTTACCTACACCAGATGGTCCATAAATAACTGTGAGTTTGTAGTCAGCGCGGGCAATTCTTTCAATGAAGCGATTGACATCTTGTTGCCGTCCAGAAGCAGATATTTCTTGAGCAATTTCTTCAGGAATAAACGGTATTTTGTGAGGTTCTAGTACTGGATTAATTCTGGGACGTTGTGGCTGTAATTGACTTGCTCCGATAAAGGCACGAAAGCCATACTGATGTTCTATTTTAATTTTTTCTTGCTTCAGCTTAAAGGCTTCTGTATAGTTATGACACTCAAAAAAGTAAAGCGATCGCAGTTCTTCTAAAATCTCTAAGTAAAGTAATGGCTGATGTTGTAGCTCACAAACTACCCTCGCCCATTCTAAGTTATTGATAGCTTCCTCGCACTCACCCAAATGCCGTTGTGTACGTGCTAGCAACAGAAGATGCCAACTTTCTTGTCGTCGTCTTTGCAAAGCGTCTTGCAGAGAAACTTGTGTTACTTCTTCGGAGATAGAAAGTGCTGTATTTGCTAATTCATGAGCCAGTACCCAATTCGATTCTGAAGCCGCCACATTTGCCAAAAAACCATAATTTTGAGCAACTTGTGCAGGAGTTCCATAAGTTTTATGTAACTGTAATGACTTTTGAGCTAATTCTTTTAAGTCATCCCAGGCTTGTAGACGTTGCAGCATTTCACAAGCAGGCAAAATGAATTTAGCAACTAAGTCTTCTCTTTGTACCTCCTCTAATAGCTCCAAGCATTGTTTAAACCACGACAGAGCATGTTCGCAATAGCTACTAGTATTGTGGTATAAGTCTGCCATTCGGTGATAACAAAGCCCCAGGTGGAATAGTACTATTGCTTGCTTGAGTAAAGATGAGGGGGGCATAGGTTGAGGACATAAGAGGGGCAAAGAAGAATTACTCTCCCACTCTGCTAGTCTCCTTGTTTCCTGCTGCCATAATGCTAGGCTTCTTTGATAATTAGCTAAAGCACCATTAATTTGATCGTTAGCGTATTTATCTCGCCCCAACACAAATTCTAAACTAGCTTCTAATCCTGGTGTTAATTTAACGTTATACAGGCGGAGTAAATCATTACGGGCTGATTCTATTTCGTGGCGGTGTTGGGATTTGGGATCTAAATTTAGGAAGGCATTAGATAAAAACGTTTCAGCACCTGCTTCTAAAACTTTGTCAAATAGAGATTCTTCCTCTTGAGAGATCAAAGCAATTAAATCTGCTTTGGCCATTTCAAATTTAATAGTGGTTACAGCCCAGCTTTTGAAATCAGGCGCTAATCTTGAAAGCAATGATGCCACATCATCTTGTAGCCACAATACTACTGGAAATGGAAAAGTAGCAGCATAGATATCTCGTGCTTGGTTGATACCTGTAAGTAAGTTTTCTAAGTCGGTAATTGACTCAATACCGAAAATCATTACAGCAGACGGTAAAGAGTCTGTAAGGACAGCAGGATTATCTAAAGATAGGTCTGAAATTACTGTGCTGTGTAAAGAAGTAGTCGATGGATTGAGAACGATTTCTCTGATATTAATTTCTTTGGTGTTCGAGCGAATATTTTCTAACATTTGCTCACGTAATTGCCTATAGTTGCATCTAACTAAAATCAGAGCAAATTGACCTTCAGAAAGTGCGATCGCTCTGATCAGTCTTTGCAAAGTATGCTGATTTTCTTTGGTGTAGACGTGTAGCTGTTTGTCATTAGTCATTGGATATGGAGCATTGAGCATTGGATATGGGGCATTGAGCATTGGATATGGGGCATTGGTCATTAGTTCACTAACAAATGACCAATAACAAATGACAATTGACTATTATTTCTTTTGTTGCCAAGCCAAAACTTTTTCTGTTTCTGCCAAGGCTGGACTGATGCCAAACCAACGCCCTACAGGATCGCGATATTCAAACAGATACATGCTTCTTAGTAAGCTTTGATAGTCGGACTCACCTTTAACTCTCTGTTGCTGTACCACTTCAAACAATAATTCCCACTGGGACTCATCAATAGCTAATAGCAGATCGTCACGGTAGTCCTTAATCACTGCTTCTAAGCAATCCCTAGAAAAAGGCGGATCTTGTCGTTGCAGGCAGCTATAAAGTAAGCCTAATAAGTTACGAATGTGACCACCACTAACACGACATAGACGATCCAAGGTTTGGGAGTGATCGAATAATTCTGTAATTAATAACAGTCTGCTATTCAAAGGAACTTCTGGAAAAGCTCTAGCTAGAACTAACTGGCGCACTAGTGACATTCCTGGTTCATAGTCACTGCCATCTCTTTGTCGCAGTAATACCATCGGTAGTACTTTTGGTGCAATTCCTCCCCCCAAACGATTTTTCAATGTCTCATACTCATTGGAGAAAATTAACGTTAGGGGAATTGTGTAAACTAGGTGGCATTTAAGTCGGCGTAACTGTTCGCCTCGGTCAATGAACAGATATTCTGGTTGCGATCGCCCCGATGCTAAGGGACGCATATCCACTCGATCCAAATTATCCACAATCACTACCAGTCCTTTTTGACCCCTTAGTTTTAGCTGTTCAACAGCCTTTTCTAAAATCTCTTCGTTAATCGCCTGCAAAATACTATTGGTACGTGGTTCCAGATATTGCCTCAGTTGATTCCGCATCTGGGTGCTATCTTTAGTTTTCGCGGTAATTTTGGCAATACCCAAGGACAACTCTGCTTGTCCAGAAAGCTCTATGGGGCTTTGCAAAAAATCGCCTACTTCTTTAAACAAATTGGTAAAGTAGCCAGGTTTGAGTTTGATGCTAATCCCTTCTAAACTGGCACTGACTTGACGGGCTACACTCAGCAAAATATCGCTGATATCAATATCTGCCATATCTAAGTCTTGACTGGACTCAAAATAAACCACATGAAATCCTGCCAATTCTAGTTCTGTTTTGAGGCGCTGCAATTCCGTTGACTTACCGCAGCCGATATGACCCGTAAATAACTGACAGGTTGGCTCGTCAGGAGAAATACGAATGATCGTTCGTTGCAATTCTTCGACAATCTTGCAACCACGTACATCAGCAAAATCTATGTAATACTGCTGATCTAGTACGTTACTTATATTTAGCGTGTAGCTAGGGTTACATGCTTTATAAAAACGTGACAGATTTAATGTCGTTTTCATGTATGTAGAGGTTTATGTAGATGCAGTTTAGTTTGGATTTTCTATACAATTAATCCTGATCTAGGATGTAGACACAGGATTAACTCGCAAGGTAGTAGTGTCTTGCAAAAGACAGCACTTATTACCAGATTACTGTCAGTAGTATGGTAGAGATTTAATTGACCCTAATAACGAATGGTACTAAGATAATGCAAACCCATTATCTGCAAAGCTCTTGGGTGTGGGGTGTAGGGTGTGGGGTATAGTGACGTTCGCGCCAGCGTCGCGTAGCAAAAAAATTTATTTATGTTCACACTTATTTTTACTTTTCTTGATTTTTTTTGAACCTACACCTTATCCCCTATACCTTTGCCTGGTAAGGATTTCATCTTTTATTCGTACCATTCGACCGTTCAGTCTTTAAGCATATCTGTCCTTTTTACACCTACTATTTAAGTTTTGACAATCTTTCGCTTCTGTTTGACCTGCCACAAAATTATATGGACTAGTAAGTGAGTAAAAAAAGCTACAAAAATTCATGGTTCTCAGTTTGGATAGGTAACGAACCTAACTGGTATGAATTATAGCAAGGTATACAGAGATATAGGAATATTGGTATATCATTTAACATTCTATTTGTCAACAATACAAAATTCCATACATCTCAATTAATATTTTGTAATATTCTAGGGAAAATCTTCAAAAATAACTTGTCAAAAAGACTACAGTCAGTTAAAAATGGACACCGTAAACTTTAATAGGAATAATCACCGAAGAAAAGCAGAGGGCTGGAGGCAGGAGAAAAGATTTTTTTCCTTTAGGGTGCAAGCTCCTAAATTTATTTATGAACAAAGGTAAAAAAATGTATTTTGAGACGCACAGCACAAAAAATACAATGTCCTTATTAAATCCCTAAATTTCTTTATAGGGATTACCCTGCTGCCTCCTGTCTTCGTCCTCCTGCCTCCTTAATAGCGCCATAATCCTTGCGTAGTTACTGTAAAGTATTACTAAAAATAAAAAAAGTCTTGAGGAGAGCGGCTAAAAGATGCTAGCAGTGTTTACTGAAATTAATAATGATACAAGCTTGTCAAGGAATTTAGATTGCAACCAAAAAGGGGTGTGAATGGCTGGCATAATATCAGTTTCCCGCACGCATCTAGCCCAGCGTCGTCAGAAATTGCGTCGGCAGCGGCGGATGAGAATTATTCAAGCTATTTGGCGAACTTTTGCCATTACTGGTTTGGCGGGTGGATTGTTGTGGGTGGTAGTCCAACCGATGTGGGTGCTAAAGGCTCCTAAACAAATAGTGATGAAATCAGGTAATAAATTACTGTCGGATCAAGCAGCTCAGTCATTGTTGGTGCTGTCTTATCCTCAGTCTTTGTGGCGGATTGAACCGTTAGCGATCGCTAACTCTTTGAAGAGACAACCAACTATTGCCCAAGCGATCGTCAGACGACGCCTGTTTCCTCCTGGATTAATTATAGAAATCCAAGAACGAGTACCTGTAGCGGTAACTCAAACACGTGGCAACAAAAAAGTAATAATCGGCTTACTAGATGCAAGTGGGGCCTGGATGCCTTTAGAAAAATATACATCACTGAATCCCACTAAAAAATTACCCAATCTCAGAGTAATTGGTTCGCCAAATCAATACTGCCTTTACTGGACTCAACTCCATGAAGCTGTGAGCCAAAGTCCCGTGAAAGTTATAGAAATTGATTGCCAAAATCCAACAAATTTAATTTTGAAAACAGAATTAGGAAACGTGCATCTCGGTGTACCAGGTCCCCAGTTATCTGAACAAATTAAGGTACTTGCCCAAATGCGCCATTTAACAACAAAATTTAATTCCAGTCAAATAGAGTATATTGATCTGAAAAATCCTGATTTTCCATTAGTACAGATGAACCAAAAGGACCAAAAATTAACTCCCAAAATCCCTAAAAACATTTAGCAAGTTTATTATTTTGATAGCTTCTAGTAAATTAAGAAGCTTTATGCTGATAAATGTAGGTATTATTTTCAGTTTTTTAGCAAATCACACGAAAATCGGCATTAACTTCTAATTAAAATGAGAAGATCAATCATGAAATCTCCATTGGGAGTAACAGACCCTTAATTGTTACCCTAACATCTAATATAGGACTCATATCTGATTTTTAAACAATATTTCCGAGAAAACCTTTATAAAACAGGCTTTTCAATCTCAGTATGTTTTCAGAAATCAAATCAAAGTCCCATAGTAGGGTGCAAGATATCAGACAATTTAATGATGGTCTATGGCGTGCAAAACGCCTTCTGTCCAGACATTTTTTGACTAAACCCAGTCCAAAAACAAGAAAGTTGCTTGAGCTTTTAATTCGGATTCAGACTTTTGAGCAGAGAGCACTAATGAGAACGGTTTACGCCGTCATTCAAGTGTAGAGGCGAAAGGCTCTGACTTTGGTCTGTTGAGGACACTTCCAAAGACAGTTTACCGAAGTTTCCATCTGTAACGAAAAATGCCAACCAACGATTGCGTAAGCATTGCTTCTGGGCAATAAGTTTGGACTGCTCTGTGCTGTAATTCCTATTAGGTGACGAAATCTCTTAGGAAATCTTGATTTATTGGCCGCACTAGTCAGGGTTCTTGTAGGATAGATTATTGCTCAACAAAGTGTCCATTAAGACCACCCAAACAACAAATTAATCAGGTATAGTCTGACAAGTCAATTCTGGCTTAGTTTAACCTTAAGGATAAGTAAGTAGAAGGTAAATTTTGTATCTAAAGTTGCAATCATCCCCAATGATGAAACCTATTAACAATATTATTGAGGCAGAGAAGATACGCTGTAGTGTGTCTTTACAAGTTATGCCCGCCGCTGAGAATAATCAAGAGATTAATGTCTGGTTGAAGTTATACAAGTCAATTTTAGATAAATATAGGTATACTTCTCTAGAATTGGCTGTGCAATCGGCTGTGTTAACAGCTTATCCTATAGCAAATTTTCGCACCGCCAATTCTGTTAGGCTTGGCAGTAGTGAAAACAATAAAGAACAACGCCATAGTATTGTGGCATTGTCAAACTAAAGTTGACTCTGAGGTGAATAACACCTGAAAAAGTCGTTTATCTACCCTTTCACAAATACAATGACACTTGATAATAACCAAGGACTTAACTATAAAAATTCCCAATCTACGGGACAGCCGGGGTTCTCTCTGGCAGTTAACTCGACCAATCCCTTTAATAACTCTGGGCTGAACTTCGGGCAAAATCACGATAATAAGAAGATTTCTCCAGAAAATAGCCGAATTGGCGAGATTGTTCCTGGTCGAGTCGCCAACATCAAAGTGATTGGTGTTGGTGGTGGTGGTGGCAATGCTGTTAACCGCATGATCGAGTCTGATGTCTCTGGGGTAGAGTTTTGGTCAATTAACACTGATGCCCAAGCTCTTACCTTAGCTGGTGCTCCAAGTCGATTGCAAATTGGACAGAAGTTAACACGGGGTTTAGGAGCAGGTGGTAATCCTGCCATTGGTCAAAAGGCAGCTGAGGAATCACGGGACGAAATTGCCACAGCTTTAGAGGGTGCAGATTTAGTCTTTATCACTGCTGGTATGGGGGGTGGTACTGGGACGGGTGCAGCACCAATCGTGGCAGAAGTGGCCAAAGAAATGGGCGCTCTTACTGTTGGTGTAGTCACACGTCCATTTGTTTTTGAGGGACGCCGCCGCACCAGTCAAGCAGAACAAGGTATTGAAGGACTAAAAAGTAGAGTAGATACATTGATTATTATTCCCAACAACAAACTGCTGGAAGTGATCCCCGAACAAACGCCTGTGCAAGAAGCTTTTCGCTATGCAGATGATGTGCTGCGTCAAGGGGTGCAAGGTATTTCTGATATCATCACAATCCCCGGTTTGGTAAATGTTGACTTTGCTGATGTCCGAGCTGTGATGGCAGATGCGGGTTCGGCATTGATGGGAATAGGCGTTAGCTCTGGAAAATCCAGAGCTAGAGAAGCAGCGATCGCAGCTATTTCTTCACCATTATTAGAGTGTTCTATTGAAGGCGCTAGAGGAGTTGTATTTAATATCACAGGTGGTACTGACCTGACTTTGCATGAAGTGAATGCAGCCGCAGAAGCAATCTATGAAGTAGTTGATCCCAATGCCAATATTATTTTTGGGGCTGTAATTGATGACAGGCTCCAAGGTGAGGTAAGAATTACTGTAATTGCTACCGGATTTACAGGTGAAGTGCAAGCTGCGGTACAACAAAGTGTGCCTAACGTTCGAGTAGCGCCTAATACCTCGAAGCGGCAAACAACACAGCAACCCCCTGTTAATCCCCCAACCTCAACTCCAAGTCCAACTCCAACTCCAACTCCAATTCCAGAACCAAAAGAAAAACCTGGATTAGATATACCTGATTTTCTGAGAAACCGACGTACACCAAGGAATTGAAAGATTTTGATTTGATTAGATTAACTTAGCAGTCTCAGTTCAGGCTGAATGCTGTATAAAATCTGCTACTTCCACCAGGGTTTTACCAAAGGCAGGGATAAGCAATCTTTTGCCATCCCCAATTTTGCCAATTGGTAAAAAAACTTGTCAACGCTAGTTTATAGAATGAATTTGGGCATGTCCGAAAGAAGTCTGTTTGTTGAAGAATAGGACATAAAACTAAACAATAAATGTAAATTATTTTTGAATTTTTAGTGTCTGTTCAATCCATTGAATAACCTGATGACCAAGGCGAGTACCATCTAGGCGGTCAATTTCACGAATTCCAGTAGGACTAGTAACGTTAACTTCAGTTAAGTAGCCACCGATAACGTCAATACCCACAAAAATTAAGCCATCTTGGCGTAAACGTTCAGCTACTTGGGTACAAATTTCATACTCTCTTGGGGTAATTTCGGTTTGAGCGACTGTACCACCAGTTGCCATATTATTGCGAAAATCAGTTCCACTAGAGAGGCGATTGAGCGCACCAATTGGTTCACCATTAAGCAGGATAATTCGCTTATCTCCCTCTTTTGCTTGTGGTAAATAGGTTTGCACCATTACTGGCACCTTACCTTGAAGGGTACTGAGTTCAACAATAGAGTTAAAATTGCGATCGCCTGATTGCAAAAACAAAATTCCTTCGCCAGCTTTGTTACCCAACGGTTTGAGAACTGCTGCCCCCTTTGCTTCTACAAATTGCCGGATAAATTGCTTATCAGCACTGACAATCGTTTCTGGAATCACTTTGGTAAACTGGAGGGCGTACATTTTTTCATTTGCCCCTCGGATGCCACTGGCACTGTTAATCAACAGAGTTTTATTTTGGTTAATATAATCGAGAATATAGGTGGCATATAGGTAAGAATCATTGACAGGTGGATCTGTCCGCATAAATACGGCGTCCATTGTCTCTAAAGAAGTTAAGGAGGAATCGCTCAACTTATACCAAGGATTCGCCGCTACCCAACGTCCCTCGACTAACTGTACTGGTACAATTTCAACTCGCTGTAAAACAGCCCAAGCTTTGCCCTCCACCACACTCAGCAGATTTGCTTGAGTCACCCAAACTTCATGTCCCAGGATTTGGGCTGCTTCAATTAGGGCAACACTGGTATCATGACACGGGTCAAGTAGATGGATAGGATCAATGATAAAAGCCAGTTTCACCCTTTATACCTCAATCACCAAGAAATTAAATGGTTATTCAATTATTATCTCTTGATGCTCTCACCAATTGATGTACATATTTACTGCTGAGTAGAACCTGGAGGGTAAAGTCTTGTGGACAGATTGGTTTTGTGAGGAAACCCGTAGATAAAGCAATACGTTGTTTTTCTGGAGTTATAGCGACTGCCGTGTAATTTGTAGTGGTTTGTCGCTAGCGCAATACCTTCTGAACTTATACGCTATTGCTAGAAGTTAGTAGATCATCCAGCTTGCCTTGACTTTCTAAAGCGTGGATATCATCACAGCCACCAACATGATCGTCGTTGATGAAAATTTGCGGTAAAGAACGGCGTCCATTTGCTCTTTGAGCCATTTTGTTTCTGGCTGCTTCATCTCCATCAATGCTGTATTCGATAAATTCAACTCCCTTATTTTTCAGCAAACTTTTAGCACGAACGCAAAACGGGCAAGTCCTCCAAGTGTAAATTTCTACTTTTGCAGCCATGATGTCCTCAACTTGATTTAATACTTTTTAATTTTAGAGCTTTGCCACCGACTGTGGCTGCTTTATCCTTTCATAACCTAATCTACAGAAATCGTTGATGTAAGTAGGCAAAAATAAATAAAAGTAGTATTAAGTAATGTAAAAAATATTAATATTTAGTGTGTAGTGTATGCCTTTGGGGAAGCAAGCTACGCGTAGCGTCTCTACAAACCTTTGATTATTTACACAGCTTTATTTCGGCTCCAAAGTTAAGCTAACCAAATATATATTATTTTTATTTTGCATCCGACCTAACAAGCTAATAATATTTCAGGGTTATATATTTTTGATAAATACTTAAACCTTTCTTATACATGAAGCAATAATTATTGCAAATGCTTTAATTTTGGCAACTAATTATCAAGGTTAATTAAGTTATGAGTACTGAGTTACAATACCAAATTTTTCACTCAGCGCTCTTGAATCTATTGAGGTTTGTAAATAATTTGTATCTCTGCAAGGAATATTCCTTTAGACTGAGTTTCAACTGAAAAATGTGGGAATAAACACAAATGCATTCGTTAAATATATTTTGTCACGAATTTGTAGTTGCTGTTTCCTTTGTAGCTTGCATTATTGGACTGTTGTTACTGTGGAGCAGTAAGGAGCAAACAAATGAAATGGAAGAAACAGAACGGATTCTGTTTAGAATGAGCTTTAGTTACTGGCTAGTTTACTGTGTAGCTTTTGGCATAGAAAAAATAGTTTTACCCGGTTGGGAATCTGTAGTCATGACTTTGAAAATAACTACGGCTCTGTCATATTTCTTAACTTTTTCTTGTATTGTTAGTCTGCCGCTACACAAATTTGCAGTACATCGGGTTGAGGAATAATGATTGGGCATGGGGCATGATTAACATTTCATAGCGATCGCTAATGCAGTTTCTAGTTGATCCTGGGGCAAAGTTGTTAAAATAAAGACTTCTTGTACCGTTTTTCCCTGTCGGGCAATGACTTTATAGCCGCCGCGAATGGGTACTGAAACGCGCAGTTGCATTTTTGGACAGTGACCTTTTGACCGCCCAATTACTCCTGGCGTCACAGTTTGGATACCATCGTGCTGACAAAGACGTTCTAAAATGGGGATAAGACCAGAAAGGTGTGTTGAGTGATTCCAAACCAGTCTGGCGGCTTTTTGTGAAGTTGTGCGGAGAGGATCTGCGGTGGGTTTGCCCATGATAATTAAGCTGCTTCTAAAGGTGCCATTGTCAAACCTGCTCGGCGCAGCTGCTGGTGATAGAGTTCCGCTGGTTCTTGGGGCCCAACCCAGACGATCGCTTGACCTTCATAGTGTACCTGATTAGTCAGATCCCACGCGCGATCGCCACTCATCCCCGGTATATATTTCATCAAACATTCAGATACGTGTTGAAATGTATTAAAATCATCGTTTAATACAATCACTTTGTAATTCGGATAAGTCTTACGGGTGACTTGATTAGACCGTTCAGGAGCTACAGTTGGGGCTGTGGCCATCCCGTAAACATCTGCTGAAAGTGTCGTAACCATAAAATAATTGGTCAAGATAATTTTACAAAACTACACTACAAGTAATTAGTTTAGTTCATTGTCTGGGTATTGGGGACTGGGGACTGGGGACTGGGGACTGGGGACTGGGTATTGGGGACTGGGTATTGGGGACTGGGGACTGGGGACTGGGGACTGGGGATTGGGGACTGGGGATTGGGGACTGGGGACTGGGGATTGGGGACTGGGGACTGGGGACTGGGGACTGGAGATTGAGAAGTTAAGAGTTAAACACTTGTAATATTTGTAGGTTGTGTTAAGAAACGAAACTCAACATTTGCTCCCTGTTCATGTTGGGTTTCACTGCTGTACCACTAGGGGGATCTTGCTACAACCTAATCTACATTGATAGATTTTATTACAAGTAATCAGCCAAACTTGATATTAGGAGTTAGGTATTGTGTATTGGTAAGAATTCAATTTTCTATTCCTAGTCCCCAGTCCACAGTCTCTATTTCCAATTATCCCAGTTTTCGTTAAAGATAGATGTATCTGGGAAAGCAGTAGGATTGCCATTTTGTTGCAAAAGCCGTTTGAGTGCTTCTAATTGTGGCTCTTGTTTAGGTAAGTCATCAACTAGTTGGTAAGGTGCGATCGCATTTTTGAGTGCAAAACTAGCAGTTGTTCCCGCAGCTGCGCCAGATGACCATTCAAAGGAGTGTACTCGATAGGCAGCAGCAGCAATATGACTAGTAGCAATGCTTTTACCACCTACTAGCAAATTATCGATTTTCTGGGGAATCATCGCCCTTAGAGCAATTTGGAAGGGATAAGCTTGACCAGCACCACGTCTTTCGCCTGGACGTTCTGTATTCCCAGGGGCTTCTGGAGGACTATTCACCATGCAAGGATGGAAATCTATGGCGTAGTGACCAATACCCACAGCATCGGGAAAGATGGTAGAACGAGTCCGTCGCATTGCTTTATCTGGTGGAACTTTACCGTCAATTACTGATATTGCTTCTAAACCTGCAACTGCTGCTCGTAGCTGACGATACATATCTGCTGGCAGAGTCTTTGAGTAATACTCATCATTATAATCTCGGCGGGAAATATCAATTTCCCCAATACTAAAGCCTTCAGCTTGTCCCCAACTGGGGCGGCCAATGATCCGCCGTCCTTCTCGCATATAAGGATATTTTGATAAACCATGTATTGTCCCCATTGGGGAATTTAAACCGGAAACAAAGCGGTTATTGGGTTGTTGCTGCTTTACACCGTCCCCTAGTTGAGAATCTGTAGTCCCAGCTACCAACCAATAATAGAAAGATAAAGCATTTTCCTCAGCCTTGTGGAGGGCTTCTGTCCGTAGTCCTCCCATCCACCCTCCTGGCTCTAACTGTCCAGTCGCTTGTAACTGTTGGCGGTTGTAAATTAGGTTATCCTGAGCTGTTCCGGGGCGGTAATCGTTACCCCAAGTCCAGTTTTGCATTGAGATATCCCCTGGTGTAGGTGCAGTAAAACTTACACCACCGAATTTTTCTGATTTCCCTTTGTTTGGACTCCAAATGCGACGATAGGTAAAAACTAAATCAAAGTTAGCCAGTCGCTTCAACTCATAGCTAAAATATGGCGCATATTGTGGATAAAAGGCAGGCATTGTCTGCGGTTGCGGTTCCTTAGTGGCCTCCATTGTAAAGGTGTAGGTAAAGCCTTGAGGACAATAAGAATCGTTGTTAGTGCTAGAAGCAGAAGGTTCTAAGTAAGAACGCGCATCAATACCTAATCGGTAAGGAACATCAGCAAGGGCGATAATTTCTCCAGTTTCGCTAGCGTCTACGACATACCATTTAGGAGCATTCCCTTCCGTTGCTTTGGGGATGAAACGGACAATAGTTTTAGTAAACCGAGACGAGTTTTCGTAGCGATAAGCATCTTCAATGCTTTGAGATAACGTAAAAGTATTGAGAGGTGGTGCGCCTTTTGGTGGTTGATGTTGAATTGCGATCGCACTATTAATTATTTTGCCATCAGCAGCGATTTCCAAATCCTTAATTACTGTGTTGGGAAACCATTGCAATTTTCCTTGACCCTGCTTCTCTGCATCTTTAAGCATCTGGGTCAAAATAGTGTGAGCATCGCGGGGAAGAAAACACGATTCACTTACCCAGCAGTCACCGGGGTTAAGCTTACCGTATTTACGTCCAATGCGGTTTCGCAATTCCAGATAGCCGCGAGAATAGAATTTCAAAGCTCGTTGAGTTGGGCGTTCGTCTAATGCAGATGTTCCTTGAGCAGAAATTTGCCCTCCCAGCCAGTCAGTAATTTCTGTCAAACAAACTGTTCGCCCTGCTAGCAAACCCTCATAAGCTGTGGCTACACCAGAAAGTCCACCACCCACAACTAAAATCTCGCAATTTACACTTTTGTCTGGGGTTCTCGGTGGCGCGGCATTCACCTCATCAAATATAACTAAGCTAGATATTAAATTGAGACCGATCAACGATGTCAAGCTAAAAGCTACTTTGTGTCTGTGCTTCATAGTTAAAAAAAACCACTCCAAATCCTGTGTCACCTTGTAGACGTTAGCATTTAGGAAATGTCTAACTCAAGCAATTTTCCAGAGCAATAGATACCCAATACTAAGTTTTTGTTAACACTTTGACAATATAGTAGGAGGCAGGAGGCAGGAGGCAGCTATGCTGGAGGTAAAACTATTACTATTCCTAGCTTTCACTCTTTTAAAATGTCCTAACCTATGTGACTACGGCTATACATTGAAAATACGGATAAATTTATTATAAATATAAAAATAACTTCAGGAATTACGTATAATCACTATTCTTTTTCAGATCATTCTCACTTGATAAAAAGGCATTAGGCAGAATTTAATTCATATTTCCCAATGCTCCATTTCTAAGTCCGTCCAACAAGTCTAGCGACTACTGTAGCTAACTCAGCTGCTTCAATAGGTTTTGGTAAATGCAGTTGATAACCCTCTTGTATAGCTCGCATCCGATCCTCGGCCCTAGTATCAGCTATCAAAGCTGCGGCTGGAATATTTCCCCCTAGTTCTGGTGATTGCGATCGCACTTTACGGATCAAAGAATAACCATCTTCCTGGAGTATACTGATGTCGCTGACTAAAGCATCTGGTTTCCACTGTGTAATTAACTGCAATGCTTCTTTTACTGATGCTACAGCTTTAACTTCGGCTTGGTACTGTTCGAGGACTGTGGTGATGAATTCACGGCTATCGGCTTGCTCGTCTGCAACCAGCACGCGCACACCAAGTAGGGAGGGAGGCAAAGGCACAGAGGAGGGCAGAGGGGCAAAAGGACGGAGGTGGGCACTCTTGAGTAGTGGTAGTTTGACTGTAAACGTCGCTCCTTGTTCTTTACCTGGGCTATCTGCGCGGACAGTACCACCATGTAATTCTACTAAATGACGGACGATCGCTAATCCTAGTCCTAATCCACCATAAGTTCTAGTGTTAGAACTATCAGCTTGACGAAAGCGATCAAAGACGTAAGTAAGAAAATTAGGGCTGATACCAATGCCTGTATCAATTACCTGAATTTGGGCATATTTATCCGTTGTCTGTTGTTTTTCTTGTCCACTAACCACTAACAATTGCACCTCTACCCTTCCTCCAACGGGTGTAAATTTGATGGCATTGGATAGCAGATTCCAGATAATTTGTTGCAAGCGCTCGAAATCCCCGGAAACTAAATATTGAGAATTTTCGCTTAGTTTGCTGTCCTCTGAATGTTGATTGGTTTGGGATTGTGCTGGTGAAAATTCCAGATTTTCGTGATTAACTCCTAATCCCGAATCTGATGGCGTTTCTTTTGAGGGAATCAGAGAAAATCTCAAATCGATTTCCTTGGACTGGGCGGCTAAACTAACAGTCTTGATGGCTGACTCAATTATGAGAACTAAATTACAAGTACTAACATTGAGACGTAACTTGCCTCTATTCATCCGCGATATATCCAGCAAGTCTTCAATTAACTGGGTTTGCGCTTTAGCGTTGCGCTCAATTGTCTCCATTGCTCTAGCCATTTGGGTATCACTGAGCTTGCTTCGTTGCAGCAATTGCGCCCAGCCAAGGATGGCATTCAGGGGCGATCGCAATTCGTGGGACAATATTCCTAGAAACTCATCCTTCATTTGGTTGACTTCTTGCAACTGCTCAGTTTGTTGTTGCAAAGAAGCAATTAAACTAGCCCGTTCCATTGCGATCGCTATTTGGTCGCATACTGCTTGTATCATCCCTTTTTGATTGTCGGTGAAGCTCAATAAAGTGCGGCTGCCAAAAGAAAGAGTACCTAATAGCCGTCCTTGGGCGATCAATGGGTAGGCATAATAAGCAGTAAGACTTAAAGAGCGAATCAATTCTGTTTGCGGGTCAGTTGATTGCTGCACATTTTCTACAGCTATGGGATGGCGTGAGAGCGCTACACCACCACAAACCCCTTGACCAAATGTTAACCACTCAACTTTCTGTGCCATTTCCTGGGAAATGCCACTGTAAGACTCTAGCCGCATTACCTGAGAGTTATCCTCAACCAAATAGTTAAAGTAAATATCTAAACCAATTTGGTCTCTTAGTTTTTGGTAGACGCTATCGATTAGTAGTATTGGTTCCTGGCTTGATAGTAAATCGTTGGCTGTGTCAAATAGTAAATTTAGCCTTTTGTAACCTAATGAGAGCGCTTTTTCTACCCGTTTTAAGTTGCTGATTTCTTGGAACACCAAGATACAGGTAGCCGGATGACCGTGCATTGCTGGCAAGGTATCAGCAAATATCAGTAGAGAGCGGACACCATCGGGGGTGTGCCAGTCCACCTCCAATCCATTTAGGCGTTCGCCACGAGCAACCCGCACTCCTGGCATAAGTTCATTGGGGATGCGATCGCCAGCTGTATCTGTATAGTAGTAAACTGTGTGATAATCTTCGGAGGGTATACCTTTGGGAAATTCGCCCCCAGCTAATTTGTCCGCAGAGCGATTGGCAAAAGTTACCCGCGCCGTTCCTGGTTCGATAAACAGCAACGGTCTTGGCATCAGATTTAACACATCCTCCAGCCATTTTTGCTGATTTAGGAGTACTTCTTCTGCCTGTTTGCGCTCCGTAATATCTAAAAATGCACCAATGCTTCCTCTGGTTTTACCTTCTTCGTCAAACAGGGGTGCAACGTACTCTAACAGCTTGACAATTTTGCCATTTTCATGAACGACATCAAGTTCACAATCGAGAACTTCCACACCATGAGTAGCAGAGTACTGCATTGGGAGTTCTTCTGCTGACAGTTCCCTTCCCTGGCGGTAAATTTTAAAGCTTGTTGGTCTTTCCTCCAAGGAAGTACTGAGGGAGGCATTTGTATCTGACGATATCCCCAACTGCTTGCCAAAAGAAGGGTTGACCTTGATATTTTGGCATTCTGGATCTTCGGCAATGCCAATTCCAATAGGAATTACTTCCAACAAAGTTTGTAATTCAGTAATGCGGCGCTGTAAATCCCTGTTTAGCTGTAAGATTTTTTCCTGAGTCTGTTTTTGCTCGCTGATGTCGCTAGTCACAGTTGCTAAGGCAATTGGCTGACCTGTTTTGTTATCTGTAACAGTGAAGATGTTGTAATCAACTGGTATCGGTTGACCTGTTTGGAGATGCCGAAAGCAAAATTCTCCTTGCCAACGCCCTTGTAGTAGCACAGTCGGCAGTATATATTTTTGGAAATAAACTTTGTCTTTGGGCATGAAGTAATCTAATACTGCTTTTTGCTTTACTTCATTCAAGTTGGCAAACCCTACCAACTTTTGACCTGCATCATTTATGTAGAGTAATTGACCCTCAAGGGTGGCAATGCTGATAAAGTCAGAGCTATTTTCTACCAGCGATGCTAATTTTTGTTGCTCTGCTTCTGCTTGTTTGCGATCGCTTAAATCGAGGATAAAGGCTACTGACTCTTCGCGGTTTTCTCCTAGTAGTACGTAACCAACTAAAACCGGGATGCGCCTACCATCCTTGTGAATATATTCTTTCTCGTAGGGCGTACAAGTAGCGTTAGTGTTTCCTTGAGCTTCGGCAACACCTCGCTCATCCAAATATAGATACTCTGGTGGTGTGATATTGCTCCAATTTAACTTACCTGCTGACAAATCCTCCTGCGTGTAACCAATCATCCTCAATAATTCGTCGTTTGCCTGCTGGATACCACCATATACATCGCCAAACAGAATGCCGATGACGTTAGAATCTGCAAAGCTTCCCAGTTTAGCTTCGTAGGTTCTCAGTGCTTTCTGGGCAAGGTCATGTTGCTCGCTGAGGCGTTCGATAACCCTGGCACTTTGCCAAATCAAAATAGTAAAAATTACAATCACAACGATCGCAAACACCGATACTGCAAATGCGGCATCGTATTGTCCTGCCTGTTGCCCTTCAACAATTACCCATCCCAATATAAAAGGTACTGCGATCGCAGCAACTAGTAAACGACGTGCAAGTAAGCCGCCGTAACTATCACTTGTAACTACCCTCATTAATCCCTGTTCTGCCCGCACCCACAGAATACCCATACTTAGCAAGAGGAACAACATCGCTGTGTGTAACGCCATTGATGTTGTATAAGGGGCAAGTCTGTAGAGAACTTTCACTTTGTAGGCATAGCCCATCAGCGCTTGAAAGGAAATTAAAGTAGCAATCAGAGCGATAATTTGGGCATACCAATAACTGCGGTGGGTTTTTGGATGAATCAAAATCTGTAAAGCGACACTGACCAGTATAAAGTTCAATGCTGTGTTCACCCCCATTCGCCCCGGATACAATGTCGCTATACTAGTTTGCGAATCGCGGAACACCAGCTCATCAATGCCGAGATTCCAACCGAACAGATATTGACAAAGAGTGAGTGCTGCAATTGTGGTGACAGCTATTGCACAGACCTGAGAGATGAGAAGAGTAAGTACGGGCAACGGGGCTGTGGAACTGTGCGGATAATTTTGAATTATTCTTTCCCCTGTGCTCCTCTGCTCCCCTATTTCCTTGCTCCCCTGCTCTGCTTTTGAAAATAGCCACAGCGACACACCACACAACACAAAACATAGCGCTGTGTTGACTTTCATTGTGGCAGGACTATCAGGGAAGCCGCGCTTAAGAACTTCAATACCAAAACACCAGCCAACTAATACCAAGCTACCGACAAAAATAGCGATCGCACTTGCGACTCTTGCCACAAGTGTATTTGTAGAAATTTTAAATCTATCTTGCAGCCGCAAGCGGTTAATATTTAACATTGAGTGTTTTCTAACCGCATCTATCTAGCGTGGTAAAACTACGTATTTCTTACGATTTGATCATTTATGTTCTTTGTATTGTATGTTACGCCTTGATTGATTTTTCATCTACCCTTATGCATATTTTCTTTGCACAATTTAAAATAGGAAATAATCGTGGTTAGACTGGGGACTGGGGACTGGGAAAGAAGCAAGAAAGAAGAATTTTCCCCTCTGCCTCTTTTCAATGTCCAATCCCCAATCTGTCAAAAGCGCAGAGTTTGACGTTTACCATCGTCTTGGAAGCGTTGTTCTCCAACACCAACAAGTTCTACAATTACTTGACGCAGTGGAGGTGTCCATTCGCCAACTCTTGCTGCAATTTCCACCACTGTTTGATTAGACTCAGTGAATACGCTGATATTTGTTATGGAAAAGTTTTTGTCTTGATACTTGTTTGTCTGTCCATCATCTTCAAATAACTGATATTCGTTGTTACCAGGCCAAATCCGTAATCGGATCTCGTCAAGTGGGGCTTGAGCAACGTATTGGCTGATAGGTTGCATAGGGATGATCGCGCCGCTACGGACATACAGTGGCATTCTTTCTAGTGGTGCATGAGCAAGAATGTGAGTCGGACCTTCATAGCGATCGCCACTCCACCAATCATACCAAGTGCCAACGGGTAAGTAGACAGCTCGATGCTCAACTCCAGGGCGGTAAATTGGTGCAGCCATCAGCGATGCACCTAGCAATACTTGATCGTAGAGGCTATAGGTTTTCGGATCGTTAGGGAAATGGTACAATAATGGTCTTAAAATCGGTGCGCCCGTTGTTGCGGCTTCCCAGAAAAGACTGTAAATATAGGGAAGTAGTTGGTAACGTAGATTAATGTATTCTCGACAGATATTTTCAACGCGATCGCCAAATACCCAAGGTTCATGACGAGCAGTAGACATTGCCGAGTGACCGCGCATCAATGGGTAAAGCATTCCTACTTGCATCCACCGAGCGAATAATTCAGCAGTGGCGTTACCAGCAAACCCGCCAATATCGCAACCCACAAACCCCACACCTGAAAGTCCCATGTTGCAAAGCATCGGCAGAGACATTTCTAAATGCTCCCACAACGATTGGTTATCTCCCATCCACACAGAAGACCAGCGTTGCACACCAGCATAACCCGATCGCGTTAACACAAAAGATCGCTGTGAATTTCGATGCCGTTCCAACCCTTCATAGGAAGCTTTAGCCATCATCAACCCATACAAGTTATGCACTTCTAGATGAGTGGACGTAGGTAAATTTTCCTCTGCCCCTCTGCTCCCCTGCCCCTCTGCTCCCTTGCCTCCCTGCGGCGCATCTAGGGGAAACCAAATTTTTTCACCTTCATCGCCGAAAGGGCGATCGTTTATGGCGGGTTCATTCATATCATTCCAAATACCTGCCACACCAACATCAGTTAAGCTTTTGTGTAAATCAGCCCACCAGTTACTCACATCAGGACGTAAAAAATCAGGAAAAACAGCTTTCTCAGGCCAAACGTAGCCGTGGAACAATGTACCATCAGCTTTACGCACAAAATAGTCGTTTTCTATGCCTTGATCAAAAACGTGATAATTACCTTCTGGTTCATACTTCACACCAGGATCGATAATTGTAACAGTTTTAAAACCATCCTCTGCTAAATCACTAATGAGTTTTGCCGCGTTGGCAAAGCGTTGAGGACTCCAAGTAAACACTCGAAAGCCCCGCATATAGTCAATATCCAAGTGAATAACATCGCAGGGAATGCGGCGTTGGCGAAATTCCTTTGCTAGTTCCCGCACAACCGTTTCTGATTCGTAACTCCAACGGCATTGATGATAACCTAGTGCCCATTTCGGCGGTAATGGCATTCTCCCAGTTAGTTGAGTATAAGTCTCCAGGATTTGGGCTGGTTCGGGGCCATAGATAATGTAATAATCCAATTCACCGCCACGAGTTTCCATCTTCCAAATACCTGGTTGTTCAGCACCGATATCGAACTGACTCCAAAAAGTGGTATTGAAAAAGATGCCATAGCTTACCTCTGGACGCAAAGCCATAAAAAATGGAATTGCTTGGTACATTTCATCAGTCAGTGCATCATAATCTAAGGAATCCGTTGTCCAGTTGGTTTTTACTTCGCTGAGTTTATCCAGAAAACCTGTGCGTTCACCAAAGCCATAGAAATGCTCATCGGCTGCAATTTCTTTCCACCCTGCAACTGCACCCATCCGCCAACCTATACCCATTTCTGCATCTTGAGCAAAGGGACGATTAGCTTTGTCAAAACAGGCGATGCGACATTTTTCCCGCTGGACGCATATACGAATCTGTTCTGTTTCAATTTCTATCGTTGCTTCAGTTTCTTGCACCGTAAAAGGTATTATTGCCCATTCTGCATCATCCAGCGTCACTGCCCAAGAGCGGCGAGGCATAAATTCCCCAGTCGGTGCGAAACGCACACGAATTAAATTCGGAGTAAGTACGCTGATGGTCAGGCGTGAGTCGCCACAGTCAAAATTAATAATATTATTGTCCCAGGTTACAGCTTTTACATTGCCGATGCTTGTCCAAGGTTGATTAGTTGTAGGTAGTTTTCCGAAATATTGCGGCATATCAGTTATTCAGCAGGTTAATACTTGTCCGCATTTCATGATTACAGAGATACTTAGTCTCAAACTCTTTCTTTCGCTATAAGTTGGGTGAAAGATTAGCAGATATTTTTTAGCAAGAGTGGTTTTCTGTAATGCACAAGCTTGTATCGTTACTACAGTAAAGACCAATACGCTTGGATTAGGGAAATTTATCTGTTGAGGCAGGGGAAGCAAGACTAACGAGAGGCTACAAATTTATGATTAACTGTACTAAGTAATTATGGTTGTAGGAGCTAATAATATTATGAGATTTTTCAACTTTGGTTATATCAGCCTCCCACTAATAAGCTTTGTATTACTAGGGTGGATAGCCCCAAGAGCTGATGCAGCACTTTTAGTGGGGAGTTATTATAAGAACTCCATTCTGCGCTACGACGAAAAAACGGGAGAATTCATTGATGACTTTGTTCCTTCAGGTAGTGGCGGACTACAGGGAACAACTGGTTTAACTATTGGGCCCGATAAAAATCTCTATGTTAGTAGTATTTTGAGCGGTAGCGTCAAACGTTACGACGGAAAAACAGGGAATTTCATTAGTAGCTTCGTTCCTTCAAACAGTGGTGGACTAGATTCACCTGAAGACTTGGTTTTTGGACCTGACAGCAATCTCTACGTTACCAGTATTAACAGCAGCACTAGTAATAGTGTTCTACGCTACAATGGGCAAACCGGAGCTTTTATGAATGCCTTTGTCCCCTCAGGTAGCGGCGGACTCAGTGCACCTTTTGGTCTGAGCTTTGGTTCAGACGGGAACCTCTACGTCAGTAGTGTTCTTACTGATAGTATTTTAAGGTACAATGGGCAAACCGGAGCTTTTATCGACACTTTTGCAATAGAGGAAAAAGGATCGGAACCTGGTGGCTTGACTTTTGGCCCAGACGGCAATCTCTACGTTACTAACTTTAAGGCTAACAATATTTCGCGCTTTAACGGTAAGACAGGAGCCTTTATCGATACTTTTGTCGCAGCTGGCAGTGGTGGACTCAACGATCCTATCAAGGCCATTTTCGGTTCCGACGGCAACCTCTACGTTAATGGTTTAAATAGTAACAATGTATTGCGTTACGACGGCAAGACAGGAGCTTTTATTGACACCTTTATCCCTGCTGGTAGAGGTGGGTTGAATGGGGCTGGCTTTTTAGCTTTCACTGAAGACAACACTGTTGTTCCTGAACCTAGAATGGATCTAGCTGTGTTGGCGGTTGGTGTTGTGCTAGGAGCAGGCAAGGTAGTTAGCCGTAAGCAGAAAGCCACATCATAAAAATCCAGGAATTAAGCTTTTTCCTTAATCAATCCATCATTGCTTATAGCAATTCTCTATGAAAATTATAAGTTGTCAAAAAGGAGATTAACAAAAAAGACAAGTTATATCATGTCCGGTTAATTAGTTATAATTCCCGTAATCTATGCAGAAACCAGAAAACCCTCTTTCCCCCTGCCCCCTGCTAAGAACTGCGGTCTTAATGATAAGTCTTTAATCGGACACGATATTACTCTGTATCCTGCGGCTGCTCGTCTAATGACTTTAATGCATCTAGACTGCAACGCAAACGCGGCTGATCAGGATCAGTCAAATCTAGCTTATCCCAAGGTACTGTATGACCACCGTAGATTTTGTGTGCCCCCAATAGATGCAAAATTCTTAACCCAATTGTCCAAGCTGATAGCCGTTCTAATACCGCAGCGTAACCGATAAGATATTCCTTAATAATCCATTCTTCGCCTTGTTGTTCGGCGCGTACTTCCTCAATGCGTCCGATGGCTTTGCCAGTTGAGTCTAATACTGATTTACCTAGCAGTAATTCTAAATGAATTTCACCAGTTGCCATTATCTGCCTCCTGGAATTCGGGCGATGATGCGATCGCGCAGCCATTTTTCATAACCTAAAGCTGGTGTTGCTTCAGCTTCAACATCGACTTCGACATCAATACCAATATCTCGCACTTTTGACCAGGGAATCCGAAATGGTTCACTTTGTTTAGCGCCCCATTTACTTGCAATTGCTGCTACCAAAGATGCCAAGCGGGGATTTAGCCGTTTGGCAAGGGTTGTTACTCCTACTTCTATATAAGCAAGTCGCGGTGGTTGGCGTAGGCTTTGCCCGCCGAAGGCATCGTGTAACTCTATGACTACGCCATCAACTTTACCCATTTTGCGTTGATTGCGGTCAACTAATTGGTTATCCAGGACATCTCTAATAACATCCATTTCCTATCCTCCAATAATTTCCAGTGGAATAGCAACGATCGCGAGCACAAATGTCAGCGCCATTGTAAAAATGACAACACCGTTACTAATCCAGCCGTTGCGATACTTACCAACGTATAATTCATCGTTCATCAAAATCAAAAAAGGTATAATCACAGGCGGCAAAATCACTGCTGTAATTGCCATTGAAAACAAAGTCAATTGCAATGGATCGATCCCAAATACCATCAGTAATGAGGCGAGAAAGACAAACACGGTGTAGACTAAACTAAAGCGTGCAGCATCTTTTGGTTTCAAATTTTCGCCCCAATTCCAACCAAAAGCTTGAGCCATAATATACGCTGTATCAAGGCTTACCTCCAGTGCTGCACCAAAGCAAGCAATCCCTTGGAATAATATAAAAGTTGAACCCAAATCGTTCTCGCACCGCCGCAGCTAATGTATGTTTGCTAACTGCTGCTAAACGTCCAGACATTTCCACCAGAAAGATTACACAAATTGTCCCTAAGACAAACGCCCAGATTAATTGAAAGCTATAAGTAGATCCAGCTTCCGCAGCAGTTGCGATCGCACCTACATCTAAAAAGCCGCCGATACTGGTAATAAACCCAAGGGCGATTTCCAAAATTTTATTCATTGGTTTGCCCTGCTACTTTTCTTCAGCTTATTTAGCGATCGCTTTTCTACTGCTAATTATCTAAGTTTTTGAGGGAGTTTGTTAACAACAATGACAGCTATACATTCCTACTCCCAAGTGGAAACATCTCGGAGCCAATTAGGAATTTCTCCTTGAGATAAGGGAAACTCTAGCAAGGTTTCTCTAATACCTAAATATCCAGATTCTGCAAACGATAAAAGCATTCGCGAAAGTGCTAGCCAAACCTCCGGTTCGTATTCCCAATCACGATAACGCGAAGCTCGACCAGCAATTGAACGTAACGCCCAAAAATAAGAGTTTCTCACCACCGAACCACCCTTCTTAAATTCTGGTAAATCTTCGTGGTGGATAAAAAGTATTTTGTTTTCAATTTTGGCTCTCATAGGAATTTTAAATTTCAGATTTGAGATTAAAAGTAAATTTTAAGTAGGTTGATTATTGCTTTAGCTTAACGCACTATGTTGTACGGCGATATGTCATCATATTTACCAAAAAAATGCTGTAAAACCTAACATCCTACCCTCGTAGGATGTTAGGTTTTACCAATTATGTAAAAAGACACAAGAATGTAGAGACTTTGCAATGATAAAATCTCTACATTCAATACCTAAAAATTGGCGCTTAAACCCACACGAAAAGTAAATCCAGGGCTATATATGCGATTAACTCGCTCATATTGCTCACCGAGTAGATTTTCTAAGTAAACTGTCAGCCCTAAATTGCTAGTTAAAGGTATACGTCCGCTCAAATCTAAATTCACAAAAGACGGTGCAAAATCTGTAGGCTTGTCACCAGGGTTAGCGAAGATGGATCTGCGAGCGCCACTATTGTAGGTAACATACAAATTAGCTTGCCAACCTGAATTTTGATAACCCACACCAGTTTGAAGTACAGAATAGGGAATCAAACCTAATTGTAAACCTTTCTCTGTCCCTGTTTTTATTTGGGAATCTGTATAAGTATAGTTGAGGAAAGTTGACCAGCCAGCCGCAATTTTTAATTGCAATGCAGCTTCTAAACCATTGGTATCTACTAATCCAATGTTTGCCCATTTTCCAGCGATAACTCCCAAGCGATCGCTTATACTACTACCAAAGTAAGTAAACTGTCCAATCAGATTTTGAGAGAAATTAACATCTACTCCCGCAGTCCAAGTTGAGCCAATTTCTGGGCTTAAATCAGGATTAGGTTGCCAACCATGAACTGTATCATAAACATACAACTGATCTAACCCAGGATTGCGTTGTCCCCCAGCCCAACTTCCACGCACTGCTACAATTGGTGTGACGGCATAACGTAAACCAACACTAGGGTTAAAATAATTTCCAAACTGACTATCAAAGCTTTGCCTTAGTCCTAAATCTATCAGAAAACTATCGCTAATATTCCAAGTATTGACAGCGAATAAAGCTGCATTAAATAAACTCCTGTTTTCAGTTTCGTTATTGGCAATACTACTAGGATTTGTACTCAAAACATCACCAGTTAAATCAGTATTTTTTAAATCTAATCCCCAGCGCAACTTATTATTGGCTGTAATTTTCCACTCATGATCTACCCTAGCTGTAAGTTGTTGTGTATCTAAAGCGCCTGTACGGTAAAATGATCCTGTAGGGCCGTAAGTACTGAAATAATCTTGGTTATAACCAATTGAGGTTGTAATATTAGAGTTTTCGCCATTACCTAACCGAGTTTTCCAAGATAAGCCAACGTTCAAACCATCGTGGTCTAATCTATCTCTTTGGAGAGGAAACCCAAAATAAATTAAGCCGCGACGACTGCTGAGTTTAGTAACATCTAAATTCAAATAATTTTTTTGATCTAAATCTAGTCCAATGCTACCAAAGTAAGTACTTGTCGCTGTATCTGCATTTGATAAAAATCCTTTCTCATCACGATTTGCTGCACCTACAGGAACGGGATAACGGTTATCTGTAAAGAATCTTTCAAAACTAAAGTTGTACTTGACTTTATCAGATGAACCACTATAGCTCACTTGTTGATTATTTAAATTCAATGAGCCAAATTCTGCACTACCACTTAATCTAGGTTTGCCATAACCTTCTTTAGTAATAATATTCACAACTCCCCCAAAGGCTGAGGAACCATATAAAGCGGAGGCTGTACCGCTATATAGTTCTACTCGTTCAATCGCCTCTACAGGAATACTATTTAAATCAGTTCCACCATGATAAGTGTTGACATTATTATTAATTGGTCTGCCATTAATTAAAAATACAGACTGATTAATTGAGGCTCCCCGATAGTATGTACCTGTGTGAGTATCTGCACCATGACCGACATCATTGATTGCAAAACCAGGCATTCTTTTCAAAATATCAGCTAAACTGGTAGCGCCCTGTTTTTGAATTTCTTCTTTATCTATGACGTAAGTTGGAGTAGATTGAGGTAGATTATCTGGTTCTGCGATCGTTTCTATAGTAATGTCTGCATCATCACTCGGAGTTTGTTCTGTTTCTGGCTGAGTTTTTTCGGAATTAACTTCAATCGGTACAGATTGTTGAGATAATAATTCAGCATTAGTGACAGGTAGCTCAATTTCACTCAAACTCGGAATATCTAAAATGACTTCGGTTGATTTATTAGTATTTATCTGCTCAATTTCACTTTCAATCGCATAACTAGGAGACGCTATCAGTAAACTCGGTAAAGCAACTGTTAGCAACAAAAAATCATTTTTCACGTTCTTTTTCACACCAAGTAAAAACAGTCACCACGTAGCATTGTTGCTGTAATAGTAAAATCGTGTCAAAAGACACGCCGTCATATTTCCACAGTTCAGATGAAACTATTTGTCAATTCACTATGTGTTAAACTGTTAAAGCAAATACATTTGAAGAACGCAGAAGGAAATTCGATACCTGGATGATTTGGAGCCATGTAAAGAGCCGTGCCTTGCGGTGAAGATGACACAACAGTAAGGATTTTTAAACCTTGCTTTTTAGCTCCTATAGACATCGCTTTACCGAAGCAAATCGCGCTATGCGTTACACTTAAAGCGGTTTTAATCAGCCTGTTGTCATTTACATTAATTTTTCCAACTTAAGGAATAGAAATTTTTATTACTAATGATAGAGTAAATAATATTATTTAGAAGTTAAATTGTAATGTTAGTAATTTTAATGAATAGTTAGTAATAATAGATTTTAACTAATTATTCAAACAGGTCGAAGTCAATAATATTTGTCGAAAAACTAATTATTCAAGATTTACTTATGTATGTAAATTTATGGCCAGGGAGTGTATATCCTTTAGGTGCAACTTGGGATGGGAAAGGGACAAACTTTGCTTTATTTTCGGAAAATGCTACAGGGGTAGAGCTTTGTTTATTTGATAATGATGACGAAGAAATCCGTGTGCCTTTGACAGAAAAAAACAATTTTGTTTGGCATGGTTACTTACCAGGAGTTGCTCCAGGTCAAAAGTATGGGTTTAGAGTGCATGGAATGTGGGCACCGGAAGTTGGTCATCGATTTAATCCAAACAAACTATTAATTGACCCCTATACTAAGGCAATTGACGGTGAATTTAGTAACGATCCTTCTCTCTTTGGTTACTCTCTAGATGCTGAGGATAGAGACTTAGTTTTTTCTGAATTAGATAATGCCAAAATAATGCCCAAGTGTGTTGTGGTCGATCAATCTTTTGATTGGGATGGCGATAAACTGCTTGCTACACCTTGGTATAAAACTGTTATTTATGAAACTCACGTCAAAGGTTTTACTAAACTACACCCAGCTATTCCAGAAGAGTTGCGCGGCACTTATGCTGGTTTGGCGCATCCTGCTGCAATTCAACACTTACTGCAATTAGGAATTACAGCAGTTGAGTTGATGCCAGTACATCACTTTCTATCTCAGCCGGGACATTTAGAAGGAAAAGGATTAAGCAATTACTGGGGCTACGATTCCATCAATTATTTTGCTCCTTTTTCTAGTTACAGTGCTAGTGGAACTGGGGGAGAACAAGTCACCGAATTCAAGCAAATGGTCAAGGCACTACATTTTGCCGGAATTGAAGTGATATTAGATGTAGTTTACAACCATACTGGCGAAGGAAATCATTTCGGGCCAACGCTATCTTTGCGAGGTATTGATAATTCTGTATATTACCGTTTGGAAAAGGATGACCCTCGCTACTACACGGACTTTACAGGCTGCGGTAACTCTCTGAATGTGCGTCATGCTCAAGTTCTGAAGTTAATCATGGATAGCCTGCGCTATTGGGTAATAGAAATGCATGTAGATGGCTTCCGCTTTGATTTGGCCTCGGCACTGGCGCGGGAATTATATGAAGTAGATAACCTATCAGCTTTCTTTGATATTATTCATCAAGACCCAATCTTGGCAGACGTGAAGCTGATTGCTGAACCTTGGGACTTAGGAGAAGGTGGCTATCAAGTCGGGAATTTTCCACTGCGTTGGTCTGAGTGGAATGGTAGATATCGGGATACAGTTAGAGATTTTTGGCGTGGTGCAGATGATAGTTTAGGACAATTTGCTTATTGTTTCACAGGTAGTCCTGACCTCTATCAAACAAATGGGCGCAACCCAAATGCAAGTATTAATTTCATAACTGCTCATGATGGTTTCACGTTGAATGATTTGGTCAGCTACAACGAAAAGCATAACGAGGCAAACGGGGAAGACAGTAGAGATGGTGAAAGCCATAATAGATCCTGGAATTGTGGTGCAGAAGGTGAAACCGACGATCCAGAAGTAATACGTTTGCGCGAACGGCAACGACGAAACTTTTTAGCAACCCTAATGCTATCTCAAGGTGTCCCAATGCTATTAGAGGGGGATGAAATTGGCTGTAGTCAAAAGGGAAATAATAATGTCTACTGCCAAGACAATGAAATTTCCTGGCGACATTGGGATTTGCATAAAGCGAACGCAGATTTATTAGACTTTACACGTGAACTAATCAATTTTCGCCATCAGCATCCAGTATTCCGACGACGTAAGTGGTTTCAAGGTCGCCCCATTTACGGTTTAGGTATTAATGATATTGCTTGGTTTAATTCTGATGGCAGTGAAATGACTGAGAAGCAGTGGCTTATCAGCTATGCCAAAGTAATGGAGATTTTTTTTAATGGGCAGGGAATTGCTACTCCAGGGGATCGTGGTGAGCGGATTATTGATGAAAGTTTTCTACTGTTTTTTAACGCTCACTACGAGTTAATTGATTTTGCTTTACCCGATGACTTTAAAGACAACGTATGGGAGATAGTAATTGACACTAATGAACCTCGCTTTTTAGATCGGGGAAAATTAGTTTCAAACTCTCAAACTGTACCAGTTACAGATCGCTCTCTAATGGTGTTACGCCTAATTAGTTAGCAGTATGAGGAGAAAAAGATGCTCATCTATATATAAAAATATCTTTTTTCTATATAGATGATAAAATGCTTTAACGATTTTTTATTGTAACTCTAATTAGAAAACGCAGAGCTTCGTTTACTGCTTCCGAATTGGGAAACATTTCTGCAACATCAGGCTCTAAAAAAATTGTAAATTTTTCAATATTATTAAAATTATATTCACTATTTATTATATTAGTTTCTGCCAAACCCTGATTTGATTGAGGTTTATTCTGAATTATCGTTGTTTGGGAAGATGCAGCATTTAATTTATTAGCTAATGATTCCCAACTAGTAACTTTCAGATTAAAGTAAGCCTTTGCATCCCGTAATGTTTTAAACTGTTGCTTTAGAATATCAACAGTGTAAATATGCTTTTGATATACCTGTTTCTCTACATTTAGGTCTGACTCAACCATATCAACTACTTCATTAATAAGTCGGTCATGATTTTCGGCAATTTGAGCAGCAGCCCCTAAAATCCGAGAAGTTGCTTGTATCTGTACATCAGTCTCTTGTTTAAGGCGATCGGCAATACTGCGAATTTGATCTCCCAGCCTCGCTTTACCTTGTTTTTGCGTGGTTGGTAGTGATTTTTTGTTCATGGATATGCTTGTTTATTCAGAAAGTATGTCTTTAATTGCCAGCCAGATGCGTTTAAATTTTTGTACCAACCCCATTGGATTGTTAGTTGTTTCTTCTTCCACTGAATCAACTAGAGATTGAATTCTATCCATACGCTCTGCTACAAGGTAAAGACTGTTTACTGCTTCATCCTTACTTGCTAAAGAGTCACGCAATAGCACAACCATCTGGGCAATTTCTCGTTTCAGTTTTTCATTCTCGGCTTTCCGGCGAGTTTCCCATCCCTTAATACTAGCTTTGGAACGACGCTCATGTTTTAGTTCTGCTTTAACCTCATTGTATAAAGTCAAATACATTTCTCGTTCAGAGTTGGCTGCATCATATTTGGTAAGCAATTCAGTTGCTCTAGCTTTTTCTTCATTGTAGAGACAGAGTATTTGTTGATGACTTTGTTGCTCATCAATATAGAAGCGATAATTTTGAGTGACTTGTTCTTTTAGCTCATTAGCTTCGAGTTGGCAAGTTTGAATCTCTCGCTGGTGAACATGAACTAGCTGGGATATTTTTGCTTTCTCTTCGTTGTAAAAGTAGAGCGTCTTTTGATGATTCTCTTGCTCATCAATATAGAAGCGATAATTTTGAGTGACTTGTTCTTTTAGCTCATTAGCTTCGAGTTGGCAAGTTTGAATCTCTCGCTGGTGAACAT